>CAKZLO010000019.1 GCA_937127125.1 uncultured Ardenticatenia bacterium | reverse complement strand
CATAGATGGGAACCTCCGGCGCAATCTGGCGCGCGGTCAGCCGACCTTGCTCGGTCACGTCGCACACCGAATGCAGTACACAGAAGGCTCAGTGGCAGCGCACGTATGAACAATAGATTTAGCAAACAATTCTAGACGCTGATTTCCACTATCTGACAAGTCATGCAACAACACCTAATCGATACAGAGTAAGTCAACCAAAAATCCAGATAAAATATAGAAACATGATCCGTTCAAGAAATTATAGACTGTTTAAAAGCAAAACTAAACTAAAGTCACAATAAGATTAAAAAAATGCACTGGCATTGTACCTTCAAGCTTACTTTTGTCCGCTCTTGAGAAAAAGAAACAGTGATACTATCTTTTCCAACACTGCAGTTCCCATCATCCCTATTGCAAAAGAAACCACAGGAACTACTGGAAGATAGTAACGCAACTCGGGTGTAGGAATCCAAACAATAGTGGAGATTGTTATTACAGCACCATGCATAACGAGTGGCCAAGTGTTATTAAGCTTTTTGACCATAACGATGACACCTCCAACACATAACAGCATCAATATAGTATCCACTTGGTAGATTGGTCTATCACTTAGCCTTGTGACATTAAAAGCCTCTGAAAATATCCTCGTGTAAAACCATAGCAATCCTTCCGGAATGGTACTTATAATTGTGCCACCTGCGGCGCTAACAGCATCAATTATAACATCACGGTGAGCAACCATAAGCATAGAGCCACCCAAGGGATCCGACCACAATTGCGGATTAACAATCAAAAACACTAAAGGTGACCAAAATATCACTATACCCACGAAAAACAAAGCGTATTTATCCTGTTTTATCCAGTAATCAACTAACGATATCATCATTATACTCATCACTACTAATGCTCCATTTAGCTTAGATGCAACCGCCATTCCTGCAGATATACCAGCCAAAGATCCCCAAAAGATAGTACTTGTAAGCGAACGGTAACCGAATCTTAACTTATAAAACAGTATTGAAAGCGCTAGAAGTGAAAAGAAGAGCACGTAGATATCGAGCATTACATACCTACCTGCTGAACGCATTGCTTGATGAGAAGTAAGTACTAGACAAGATAATACGGCACTTATCCAATTCCAGGGCATAGGCAAAAGCGTCATCGTTATGACAAACAGCAGAGCTACTGTCAATCCGGCCAAGATGTGAGAAAGAGTTCTAGACAATTTTAGTCGTTCTCCCAAACACTCTATGGCTATAGCATTCGAATCCCAATAACACATCTTTGATGAGGGAGGGATCCTATTCACGTGTAGGAAACCTCCTATAAAAAACTTCCCTACATTAGGAGTATATGGACCAAATGTTCGATACAAAGTTTCATATTCAACTTTCCATGTATCAGAACTAAAATCATGGTCCACAAAAAATCTTTGAAATGACCATTCACCAGATTGAATCCAATAAAGCTCATCTGTATACGCTATATCAAATTGCTTTACAGCGGCATAAACAAGTGAGACCATCAGAGCTATTGCTACAGCGGTACCGAATATTGAATAGTAAGATTTATTCATAACTTCACTCCTGGAATAATTTATTTCGAAATGCGCTCAGTATAAGGACTGATATAACTATTAGCCTGCTAACAATAAGAACCATTATTCTAAACAGGAATTCTGAAAGGGTTTTTCCTATTTCCACACCAATAAAATTCTCGACTTGAGCCAAGATACTGTTTGATAAATTTCCACACATATCCGTTCAAGCTCCTCGGAGAAAAGAATGCACACGTACCGCTGACAGATCGCGTTTACCGCGAGCACACACCCGACAAAGCAGGTCCCTGCGTCACTATAGGCCCCGTAGCTTCCTTTGCGCCATAGCACAAGCAGACAAAACACCTTCCTGCTCGGCAGCGTTATTGGTCGGCTCAATACCCTCCACTTCCACAAAACATCTAGAGCGCCCTACAAGCACATTAGTTCGCTATACAGACCTATGATAAACCCTGCGCGTAAGCGTTCCTCTACTGCAAACACGATGTTTTTTAAGGGCTGGCATCTTGCCACTGCTCATCTGAATTATGAACAGAGTTGACAGCATCCCTACTGATTCACCTAGCCCTGACATGGGCGGTCCTTCGTGCCAGCAGATCTCGTGCATACTACATAGTCAGTTATAGCAATACTAGCCTACACCTCGACCTGTGCGTGAGAACCACGCTAGCCACTCGGAGAAACCCATTGAATCTCACGCCCCTGCCAGCGCGTCGCAGGTTACCAACAGGATCAATCTTGTCGAACATGGTGTGCTGATACGTCAAGCAACCAGTAAATCGAAGTGACACGATTGCTCTTCCTTTAACACACTTGGATGGGGTAACCTGCTAGACGCCCTTGCTCATTCCAATCAGCAGTTTTTCGGAACTCTAACATGAAGCAACAAGCCTCTTCTGAAATAATAAGACAGATATAAGATTTGACAAAGTAGTAGTATTACTAAACTATTACGCCAAGTTATCACACAGCAAATGTATCTATCTCCTTTCGATGTACCAAAAACAATACAACAATACTCAGCGTAACGCCAATTCTTGCGCCGGATCACAGACGCTACGCGGGCTTAATTCCCAGCCGTTCTGCTCAACGCACCGCACCCTGCTAAGACTGAACCTTGTCAAGACAGAACTGGTTGGCACCATCACGATGCGACCGCACTCGGTGGCCAGCCGCGCCAGCTCGGCGCCCTGGGCCACATCGAGCACGAAATGCGTCTTTGCTCACCAATGGCAACCACAGTCGCTCGATTTTGTCGAGCAGCAGTTCCCAGTGGTCACAGGTAGAAGCCACCAGCGCGATCGAGCGCACGGTCAGCCAGCACTGCTCTGTCACATCGCACACCGAATGCAAAGCACCAAGCTGATGGAAATTGCGCACCAAGTTTTTGCCCCAGTGTTCGCAGCCGATGACGGAGCCTGAAAGAACGATCATAACAATTCCCCAAGTGTCCAAATTAATTATGGAGCAAGCCTGATAATTTCAACATGCTGGATGATAGCATTACGATCCAGCTCACCTTCTAAATAATAATCGTTATGAAACCAGACATCAAGGCTAACCAAAGGAGCACTAAGCAATACTACAAATGACTGTTCATCCCAGGAATTATCGCCTTCCACCAAATCCACATATTTTATCACCTGACCATTGATCCCAAAAGACATCTCTATTGGTGGCGGAAAACAATCACATACTATGATTCGCAAGAGATAGTATGCTGATTCATCGATGCTTATCAACAGCGATCCTCTACCATTATTCCAAAAGATACCCTTTGAACCTCCGTATGGAACGTTAAGTTGTCGATCACACCCAGGATACACCCAACGAAAAGCGGCACCTGGCACTATCTGTCGCATACCATTGCCATTTACCACTCCTTCTGTATCATTTAGTGACTCTATAAGATTTACGGGCACAGCTCCTTGACCTGATAAATATGCCACTATACGGCAAAACAACACTCGATCATAGTATTCGGGCCAACGCTCGACAATAAGGTCATAAACTTGCAATACTTCCACATAATGACCTGACTCAAGACCGAGTTCGCTCAAGTACATTAAACGATCGGGGGAGTAACCAAACTCAATTTCAAGAACCTCATTTGGTCGGCCAACGTCCTGATACGCAAGCATAAGCTCTTTCTTCACCAGCAAATTCTCTGGTTCAAGCGCATGCGCACGTTCAAGAACCGCAATCGCTTCTTCCAATTGACCACTTGCGCGATACGCTCGCGCCAGATAACGAAGTGGTAGCGGATCGTGAGGCAGCAGGTCAGCAGCAGTTTGTAAATAAGAAATGGCTTCGGAAATTAGCGGCGAACGTGGACTTTCGCCATCTGCCAACTCAAGCAGTGATGCTCCTTGATGCATAGCGAGAAAGCCTCGAAAGGTAGGAGCAGACAAAACAATGAAGATAACGAAGAAACAAACAAAAACTATCGCTGACGTTCTTATCAGCCAGAGCCTTAGAGAATTTATCAATCTCATAAATTACTTCAACACCGTGTTATTGATTAAATTCAACCAATCAAAACTCAAACTATAGCAAATAAATATTGCTTAAATCGATGTTATAAGTATTAAAATTATACAAATTATCAATTTAACAAACACAAACAAAACTTATTTACGCCTCTTTTACCAATTATTTTCAAATCACAAACGATCAAATCACTGAAACACAGGCTCCATTAATATATCTCTACACCAGAGTAGAGAAATGTAACTATCGAGCAAATCACAAGGGCAATTGGAGTCGTTACAAGAAACTTGCTCATCATCACGATTCACCCGATACAATATAATACTCAAACGAGTAAACTACGCAGCAGGGAAACTTCACTAAAATCGGCCTGTTAAGAACTATAGGATTTTTAATTTACCTATGCGTTCTTGCTCTTAAGATTTCACTCTCATAACAACCTTCTGACAGCAATTAAAGACTTTGCTAAACCAAAGAAGGTTTCGCGCCAGAGTTCAGCGTCAGGAAAAAGGCGCTGTAATTCTATGGCATCAAGCAATCGAATTTCAGACCACATTTTCTCAAAAAGATACAACGGAACTTGATCAAGTAAATATCGAACGGTATATCGCAAAAGCTTACGCTGCAGTTTCTTTGGCAGATACTGAAACAACGGCGTTAAAAAGTGTGGCTCAAAAGGAAACAGGCGATTTGGTGTTTGAATATAGTAAGCTTTGCCAACTCTACGACACTCTTTAGCAAACCATATCTGATTCTCTAAAGTTTCCAGATGTTCAATGACTGAACTACTGTAAACGATATCAAAGGTCTTGTCAGCAAACAGTAAAGCCCTTCCATCAGCCACTATCCAGATGATGTCCTCACGCCTATCCTGGCGGTCAGGTAACGAAAGGTTCACAATCACCGGTCTCGGCAGGTCAGGAAGCAAACTCCAATTGTAATAAGTGCCGCCAACGTCTAGAACTCGGGTAAGAGAATGGACGCCAAAATAGCTTTTGAATGCGCGCATACGTCTCGCGCGAAAAAATTTAAAAAAACAAGCGATATATATCATGGATATTCATTGCAGACCTCCCATCTACGAATTGCAACATTTTATATTTTACCAGCACCAAACTTGACTAAATCAAACAGTACCTAATCAAAAGGTTACAGACAACAACAAATTTCACCCATATCGCAACGGCTGAGGTAACCTTCCTTTGTCCTCAAACCTGACAAGACCTGTCTTTTGTGCCATCAACAACGCTAGATACAGAGGATTCAGCAACACATACCTGCGCCAAAGACGATTCGGCTCTTGAGTCAGACGAAATGCCCACTCCAGACCAACTTCCTGCAAGAAGTGCGGAGCTTGAGGCAGTACCCCGGCATGAAAATCGAAAGCAGCACCAACTGCCAGCATCGGCAACGGTAGCATTGAGCGCATTTCATAAACCCAGACCTCTTGCCTGGGACACCCTAAACCAACGAAAATAATGGAAGCGCCTGAGTCGAGAATTTTTTCGGCATCATCACGTTGCTCACTCTCGCTAATACGCCTAAATCGAGACGGCTGCATGCCTGCGATCACCAACCCTGGAAATCGTCGCTGCAAGGACGAGCGCAACCGGGAAAGCACCTCTGGCCTACTACCATAAAGAAAGATGGAAAGTTTTTCTCGCTCAGCAACTTCGCACACACGTAGCATCAATGTCGGACCATAAACGCGATCTGGAAGTGAGACGCCGTGGAGAAGACGCAGCGCCCATCGCACAGGCTGTCCATCAGGAACAACCAATTCCAGGGTATTGAGACGATATTGATGTTCGCGATCGAAAACGCCAGTCATTACCCCATGCACTGCGAGGGCACTAACAGCGAAGGAGCAACGCGCTTTCGCGGCGCGAATAACCATATTAACCACTAATTTATAATCAACTGCCGCAATCCGAACACCGAGAACACTATATCGACCGTAGTCAATCATGGACGCACCCACCGATCATAGTTTTGCTCAGCAATCTCGCGCAAGATCATTGGAACATCGTAAACTACATCCCATTCAGGATAATGCTGCTTAAATTTCTCATTGCTACTAATCCACCAAATGTGGTCTCCTTTGCGATGATTGTCGTCATATCGATAGGAAAGCTCACGACCAGTAATCTGCTGACACAAATCTATAGCCTCGAGCAAAGAACAATTGCTAAAACGACCACCACCAATATTGTATACTTCTGCTATTTTTGGGGAGCGGAAGAATGCGTCAAAGGCGCGAATAAGATCTGCGCTGTGAATATTATCGCGAACTTGTTTACCCTTGTAACCGAAGATAGTGTATGGCATGCCGGTTATTGCGCAACGCATCAAGTAGGCCAAAAAGCCGTGCAATTGCGCGCCAGAATGATGAGGCCCCGTTAAACATCCCGCTCGAAAACAAGCAGAAGGTATCCCAAAGTAGCGACCATATTCTTGCACCAAGATATCAGCAGCCACCTTCGAAGCACCAAACAGACTATGCATGGTTTGATCAATACTCATATCTTCCTTGATACCGTTTGCGTATGGATGATCTGCTTGAATTTCCCAGCGTGTTTCGTGTTCAACTAGAGGAAGAAAATTAGGGTTGTCACCATAGACCTTATTCGTCGAAGTAAAGATGAACACTGCATTTGACGAAAATTGCCTTGTTGCCTCAAGCAAATTGAGTGTTCCATTTGCGTTGATGGTAAAATCAGTCAGCGCCTCGCGCGCAGCCCAATCATGCGATGGTTGCGCGGCTGCGTGGATGACAAGAACTATCGATTTACCATATTTTTTGAAAATAGACATTATTGCATCTGTATCTCGAATGTCGATTGCTTCATGGCGGTAGCGAGGTACCGTTTGCTCTAATCGTCGGCGATTCCACAACGTTGAAGCATCGCTACCAAAGAAATAGCTTCGCATATCATTGTCAATACCAACAACATCGAGACCTTTTTCAGCGAAAAAACTTGCTGCTTCTGAACCGACAAGCCCTGCTGATCCGGTCACTATTGCTACGCCCATAAACTACCTCCATCTATTTATTTTTCCTTGTAAGTCAATTCTCACTAATTTCGGGGTAGCTTAGCAATCATGCTTAGATAGAACACTGATTACCGTTGCTACTACCATTACAGTGTTAAATACGAGCAAGGTATATCAAGGTATATCATGGATGTCATTAGTACGTAACCAGTATGCAGAAGAACCAGCAGCGTTTACAACCAATACCAACTAGTAGGATTTTGGTGCAACTCAACGCTTTCCATTCGATCCCATCGATTGGATCCGTGAACTAATTGGGAAAGCCTGGCGCCTTGAAGTTTTGGCACCGCAAGCAATGTGCTAGAAGCTTTTTAGCAAAACCAGTGATATTTCAACAAACATTTTTACAACTCGCGCGTTTAGTAAAAGCTAGCAAAAGTTGTTGCCAGCTTGCTGGTACTACGACTTTCACAAAACTTACCGAAACATTATAGTGTAGTACCAGCCAAACCAGCATAAATGTCGCATTGCCAACTGGTTTTAGCCCGAAATTAACGAAACGATAAACTCATGATTAACTGAAGACTGCAATTGAGTTACTCAATCAGACAATGTCTGCACATTACTACTAATATCGATTTCGATTATGATCAAAACATTACTTGTTCAGTAAAAGCTGAGAACCGAGTCTAATCAGTTGTGACGCCAGATACCGTCTTAGTAGTATGTCTCTGCGAACCAAGTGTTACTATAAACTGCCTGACCACAACGAGCACCGCAGCAGCCACAACTCCCGCTACCGCTGCCAGCGCAGTCCTTCGGAAAGGAAATGACCAGCCTGCCCCTTC
>CAKZLO010000018.1 GCA_937127125.1 uncultured Ardenticatenia bacterium | reverse complement strand
GGCGAATGTGAATGTGGGGGCGAATGTAGGGGCGAAAAATTTTTCGCCCCTACATTTGTCGCCGCATCCGTCACCGCGTTCGTTACAATCCACAAAATGCCATGAACGTGATTCGGCATGATCACGAATTCGCCCAATCGCACGTGGGGGAAATGGTCAGGGATGGCACGCCAGCACTGTTCGGCCATCCGGCCGGCGGCGTTCAATCGCATTTCCCCCTCCACCACATCCCCAAACAGACAGGCTCGCTCGTGCGCACAAATTGTGACGAAATATGCGCCCAACGCGGTGTAATCGTATCCCTGGAGGCGGATGGAACGGCGATGATGGCATTGCGGGTCGTAGGGGCTCACGGCTGTTCCTCCGCTGCCAATATACCCTCCAGACTGTTGGCGTCTGTGGGAGCGACGCGGCGCGCTGCCCCTACATCGGGCGCAACGCGAATCCGCCCAGTCATCAACTGCGCCAGCAAGCTTTTGAACAGCGCAGCCAGCGCCTCTTTGCGTCGTTCCTCGGCCTCGAGCTTGCGGTCCACCGCCTGCAGGACGCGCGCAATGGCGCGCTGCTCCTCGATGGGTGGGAGGGAGACTATGACATCCAGGAGCTGTAATGTTTGCAATCGCCTTCTGTTTGTCGTTCCAACGGCGATGTTCCTCAAGGGTTCCCAGATGATTGGTTGTGCTAACTGCAATTCTACAAACGATTGTTCCGTTCTAAAGTGGTCGAGTGTCAATATTGGAAAATCGCCGCTGACAAGACCACCGTCTAACTCTCTGGGAACAAATCCCCACGCTCCATTTCGAGCATCGACTTTCGAGAAAACGAAGTCGCCTTGCTTTGTATAGTATAGCTTCTTGGTCTTGATTCGATTACCCTTTTCCTCCGAACGCAAGGTGATCCCTTTAGCGTAAAGCCTTACAGTCAACAGGCGGTAGACAACCTCATCTCTAATCAACGTTTCGCGTGTCTTCTTGGATACAGGCGTGAAAATCTCCCCCAGCCGCACCACCTGCCAGTGCGCGGGGAGGGGGCCGAGCGCGGTCATCTTGAAACCTTCGGGCAGGGGAGCGGCATCGTTCACGCGAAGCGCGGCGCCGGACCGGGGCGATCCAGCAGGTCGCCCGTACAGAGTTCTATTCTCGCCCATGTCTCCAGCTTCCCAATCCCAGTTGCGCCAGCACTGCCTCCAGTTCGCGGTCTGCCGCGGCGCGTTCTTCCTCAGCCTCGGCCAGCAGCACCATGGCCTCCTCCAGGGGTAGGATTTCCTCCTTGTTGTTGCTCGCTACGTAGCGCGAAGGGCTCAGGTTGTAGTCGTTGCGAGCAGCTTCCTCCACCGCGATGATGGCGCTCAAACCTTCCTCCGCGCGCCAGCCGTGGTAGACGTCGGCGATGCGTTCAATGTGCTCGTCGGCCAGGTAGTTCTTGGGGCGCCCTTTGGCAAATTGCTGCGAGGCGTTGATCAGCAGTATCTCACCCTTGTGTACCTTCGCCTTGTTGATCACCAGAATGATACCGGGGGCGGTGGTGTTGTAGAACAGGTTTTCCGGCAAGAGGATGACTGCCTCGATCAAGTCGCGCTCGACGAAGGCTTTGCGGATGTCGCGCTCGCGGTTGGAGCTCTGGTTGCCACTGCCACGGCTGACGGCGCCGGTGTCCAGCACCACTGCCATGCGCCCATCCTCCTTGAGCGATGCGTTCATGTGCTGCAGCCAGCCCCAATCCGCGCTCGAGGCGGGCGGGATGCCCAGGCCAAACCGCTCATAGGTGTCGTTTTCATACACTTCGGTGGGAAAGTTCTGGTTCCACATCGGATTGGCCACCACCAGGTCAAATGTCTGCAAGCGCCCGGCATCGTCCCTGAAGGCGGGCTGGCGCATAGTGTCGCCGATGCGGATGGCAGCGTCCAGGTCGTGGATGACAGCATTCATGCACGCCATGGCATAGGTGGCTGGGTTGATCTCCTGACCGAACAGACGCAGCTGTTTGAACTGGTTGGGCAGGATGCGGCGGCCGTTTTGTATCGTGCCGTGTGTCTCCAGCAGGCGCAGATGGCATTTGATGATCAAGCCGCCGGAGCCACATGTGGGATCGTAGACCGCCATGCCGGGCTGAGGCTCGAGCAGCCGCGCCATGAGAATGGCCACCTCGCGCGGGGTGTAAAACTCGCCGGCGCTCTGGCCCTGGCCCTCGGCAAACTTGCGCAGCAGGTATTCGTACGCGCGGCCGAGGATGTCCGGCTCGACATCAAGCAGCCCCAGGCGCTGGCGCGAGAGCACCTCGATCAGCTGCGCCAGGTTGTCGTCCGGCACGATGCGCTGGCCGGCCGCGGTGGCGTTGAAATCTACCATGTCAATAACGCCCTGCAACCGGGGGTTTTCACGCGCCACCGCACGCACCGCATCGGTGAGGTGTTGCCCCAGATCTTTCCTGCGCTTACGAATCGTCTCCCAGCGCGCCGGTTCAGGGATGAAGAAACGCACCGACTTGTGATCCCGCTCGGCCAAAAAGAGCGCCCCCGGACCAAGACGCTGGCGCAGCTCGTCAATTTCATCGTCAAACACGTCGGACAGACGCTTGAGAAAGACCAGCGGCAGGATGTAATCCTTGAACTTGGGGGCATCCACCGGCCCGCGGATGGCGCAGGCAGCATCCCAGAGCCAGGTCTCGAGCGTTTTGAGTTCCATCTTCGAATATCCCTCTGTCGCCTTTGAGGGGGTTATTACCAACTTGAGATTTTACTACGCGCAGGCCCAATGGCAAACCTATCGGGCGGCATCTGTGGTGCGCCCGTACTCAGAATTGCGGATGCAGGGGGAAATTTGCGACTGCAGCATTCCATGACAGCCGCAGGGGCAGGACTGGTGCCTGCCCCTACATCGGCCACGCGCCCACCGAGATCAGCAGCCCTCCACCTCCCGGCGATTCCTCGATGCGCTGTGCCACAATCTCCCTGACCCGGTGGGCCACGGTCGGCGCCTCTCGGGCATCTGTGGCGTCCGGCAGCCCTTCGGGCAGCAGGCCGGGCAATGCGCTCGGATGACGCGTAGGGATGTAAAAACGGTCCAACAGATGAACATCGAACGCAAGTTCTCCCAGCGGATTAGGATCGAGCAGGCCCAGCAGGTCGGCTATCCCCTCACCCTGCACCAAGGACGAGGTAGTGAATCACGCCACAGGCGGCCCCGCCGACCACCAGCCACAGGGTGTCGAGCCGCAAGCGAATCAGGAGCACCAGCCCGGCCAGAAAGATGGCAGCCGTCCAGACATCCACCACTGCGGCACGGAACAACGACACCGCCACGGCCAGAATCAGGGCGACCACCGCAGCGTTCACCCCGCGCAGGAAGGACTGCACCCAGGGAGAGCGGCGCAGGCGTGGGATCCACGGCCCAACCAGGGCGATGATCAGGAAGGCAGGCAGGAAGACCGCCACAGTTGCCACCGTCGCACCGGGCACGCCCGCCACGAGATAACCGATGAACGTGGCTGAGGAGAGGACAGGCCCTGGCGTCATCTGCCCGACGGCGATGGCATCCAGCAGCTGCTGCTGCGTGAGCCAGCCGAAGCGCTCCACCACGTCACGCTGGATGAAGGCAAAGAGGACCATGCCGCTGCCAAAGATAAGAGCACCGACCTTGAGGAAAAAGAGCCCCAGCCGCACCAGGCGATCGTCGAGCCAGCTAGCCGGCGCGGCAAGCACACCCACCAGTGGTCCCCAGCAGCTCAGCAGAGCAGTCATTTGCCAGGGCCCGTGCCGCTCAACAGCACTTAGAGCTACACCGGCCGCCCCGGCCGCTAGCAGGACGGACACCTCGTCGGCACCCAGCAGCGCTGCCGCCAGACAGAGGATGCCCAGCACCAGGAAGCGCCAGTCCTCCAGCGCTGTTCGGCCCAGGCGGTAGGTGGCAGCGAGGATGATGGCTATGACTGCCGGGTTGATCCCATAGAAGAGCGCTGTCACCTGGGGCAGTGCACCCAGACGGCTGTAGACCCAGGCCAGAACCAGACTGATGACGAAGGCTGGCAGGATGAACGCCACACCGCCCACAATCAACCCAGGCCAACCGGCCCGGACAAAGCCGATATGGCCAGCCATCTCGACCGCATTGGGGCCGGGCACCAGGTTCGTCGTCGCCAGCAGGTCCAGGAAATGCTCTCGGCTCAGCCACTGCCGCCGGACTACGGTTTCTTGTTCCATCAGCGCAATGTGCGCCGCCGGCCCGCCAAAGCTGATGCTGCCCAGCTTTACGAACAGGTCAGCCACCTCTCCCAGCTTTCGTGCCGAATATGCCATCTGGCTCCGCAGCGATGCCCTGTTCCCTCACCCTGGCGATGACTGCCGACGTTATGGCCCGGATCCTGAGGAAATCGGAACCGGGCCAGACGATTGTGTCGAATCCTTTATGGACTTGGCGCTCTGGGGGGACCAAACGGCGAAGCAGCCGTTCAGTCAGTCAATGCAGACGCTATCACGCCACGTCGTCAGGCGGATTGTGGGGCCTACCCCCATCCACCTCTCACGCGAAGGGAGATCGAGACGAGTCCATACAGCCCGTCTGCGGAACCTCACACAGTTGTCCAGAGCCGCCAGACGGCCTGCTGTGTCCGCTGCCTCGACACTGACGTGCGCTGCAACCGTCAGGCAGCGATCGCCGCGCGCGCGGTGGCCGCCAAGCTGGAGAAGGCCTGCGCATCACGCACCGCCAGGTCGGCGAGCGTCTTGCGGTCCAGCGCCACGCCGGCGCGCCGGAGCCCGTTCATCAGCTGGCTGTAGTTCAGCCCGTGCTGCCGCGCAGCCGCGTTGATGCGCACAATCCACAGGCGTCGAAAGTCGCGCTTGCGGTTGCGGCGGTCGCAATAGGCATACCAGAGAGATTTCATCAGCGCTTCGTTGGCACGCCGGAAGAGGCGATGCTTGGTACCGCGCTGCCCCTCGGTCTGCTTCAGGATATCCTTATGTCGTCTACGAGTCCGTGGACCCCCTTTTACGCGTGTCACGCTCCATCACCTTTCCATCAGCACAGAATATCGTCCCAAAATGACAATCATGGGCGACGGATCGGTCGCCCATGCGTTTTGCTGTTCCAGCGGGGTAGCCCTGCGCCGGTCGCGGGCACCTCACAAATAGGGTGCCAGCCGCTTGACGCGCCGCTTGGTGCCCGGGTTCTGCACTTCGAGCATCGAGTCGAACATGGCGCGCACGCGGCGCGGCTTCTTCCGCCTCAGGTGGCTTTTGCCCACCTTGGTGCGCAGCAGCTTGCCACTCGCTGTGTAGCGAAAACGCTTGGAAGTGGCTTTGTGTGTCTTCAGTTTAGGCATCTCGTCCTCACCGTCCTTATTAGAGGGCACTCAGCGCGCCGGAGCCAACACCATCAGCATCGTGGAACCTTCCAGATGTCCCTCTTGCTCCACCACGGCTACGTCCCCCAGTCTTGCGGCCACCAGGTCCAGCATCTCCTTGGCCAGCTCGGGATGGGTCACCTCGCGACCGCGAAAACGCACTCTGACTTTCACTTTGAAACCCTTTGCCAGGAAGCGACGCGCGCCACGCAGTTTGTACTCGATGTCGTGTTCCCCGGTTCTGGGGCGCAGTCGGATCTCCTTGACCTCGATCTGTTTCTGCGCCTTGCGCGCCTCGCGTTCCTTTTTCGCCCGTTCGTAGAGGAATTTGCCATAGTTCAACAGGCGACATACGGGTGGTTCTGCTTGTGGGGCAACTTCCACCAAGTCGATCTGTCGTTCTCGGGCGATGCGCAGCGCTTCCTCAATCGGCACGATGCCAATCTGGGCACCTTTTTCATCGATCAGACGAACTTGGGGCGCCAGAATCTCCTCATTGACACGATGTTGATCCTTACTGCCGATTGCAGTTCCTCCTTGTCATAGCTAAGTTGGCCTTGGCATTGCGAAGTCCAGACACACGCCAAGACGGCTCGCGTCCGGTCAGTCGCCCTAAGGGATTTATTCTACTCCGGTGCGTTTGTGATATACAAAATCATACTATACCATGCTTATATCATTTCGTCAAAACTGACCATAGGATTTTTTTGCAAAAAATGGTTGCTTCCGAATGGGTGGATCCATCCGATAACACGCGGCGGATGTGTCGGGCAGGTCGCGCTGACTCCGCGAACGCGAGCTGTCCAGTGTTTCACGTGAAACAATGGGGCGTCCTATGACCCGCATTTGCGACTACCAAGACACCTGCTACCGCTACCAGTTCTGGGAAAGCCAAGATCGTCGCTACGAGGACCTGGCCGAACGCATCGCACTGCGCGCCCTGCTGCCCCCGCGCGGCGACACCCTGATCGAGGTCGGCGCCGGCTTCGGTCGCCTGGCCACGCTTTACCACGGCTACCGACGCGTGGTGCTTATGGACTACGCGCGCTCCCAGCTGGAGGAAGCACAGCGCTACCTCCCCCAACCCGAGCGCTATCTCATGGTCGTCGCCGACGTCTACAACCTGCCCTTCATTGACAACCTTTTCGACGTCATCACCATGGTGCGCGTCATGCACCACCTGGCCGACCTACCGCGCGCCCTGGCTGAGCTGCATCGCGTCGCCCGACCCGACGGCGTCGCCATCATCGAACACGCCAACAAGCGCCACTGGAAGGCGGTCGTCCGTTGGCTGCTGCGCCGCCAATCATGGAATCCATTCGACCTGCAACCAGTTGAGTTCGCCCCATTGCACTTCGACTTTCATCCCGCCTGGGTGCGCCAACGCCTGGTCGAAGCCGGTTTCACCGTCGAGTGCACGCGCAGCGTCTCCCACTTCCGCCTCCCCCTGCTCAAACGCGCCCTGCCTGCCGCGTGGTTGGCCGCCCTCGACGGTCTGGTGCAACCCAGCGGCGCATGGTTGCAATTCACTCCCAGCCTCTTCCTGCGCGCTCGCGCGCTCAAACCATCCGCGCCAACGCCACACGACACTTTCTTCATCTGCCCGACATGCCGCCAGCCCGATCTGATCGCCTCTCCCGAGCGTCTGGATTGCCCCCACTGCGGCAGCCGCTGGCAGGTGGTAAATGGCATCTATGATTTTCGCACGCCCTGTTGACTGCCCAGCCGAATTTGGTGGTATAATAGCCATAGGTACACAACCTTCTCAGTTGCCACACTGGTATCCAGCAACAACAGGAGTTGTGAGGTGCTCATGGAAGCCTTGAAACAACGGATCCTCCGCGAAGGCAAAAACCTCGGCAACGGCATCCTCAAAGTCGACAGCTTCATCAACCATCAGGTGGACGCAGCCTTTATGCTCGCTGTGGGCGGCGCGCTGGCGGCTCATTTCGGCGGCATGGGCATTAACAAGGTGCTCACCGCCGAGATCTCCGGCATCGCCCCCGCGCTGACCACTGCCCTCGCGCTGGGCGTCCCCGTGGTCTATGCGCGCAAGACCAGGCCGGTCACCATGCCCCCCCACGCCTACGTCGCCACGGCACCTTCGCACACCAAAGGCGAAATGGTGCTCCTGATGGTCTCACCCGAGTTTCTCGGCCCGCAGGACAAAGTGCTCATCGTCGATGACTTCCTGGCACGCGGCAAGACGATCCATGCCCTCGCCCAGCTGGCGATGAAGGCCGGCGCCGAGATCAAGGGCATCGGTGTGGTGATCGAGAAATCATTCGAGCACGGGCGCGAGGAGCTGGCCTACCTCAACGTGCCCATCTATGCGCTGGCGGTCATCACCGCCATGGACGGCGATGTCATCGAGTTCGCCTGAAAGCGTATGACAGCACGGGAAACGGTTGTCATCCTCGACTTCGGCTCGCAATACAGCCAGCTGATCGCGCGACGGGTGCGCGAAGCCGCTGTCTACTGCGAGCTGGTGCCTTATCACACACCGGCGGAAGAGGTCATGCGCCTGCAACCGGTCGGCTTCATCCTGAGTGGTGGGCCAGCCGGTGTGTATGCCCCCGACGCGCCCCATCTGCCCGACTACGTGCTGCAAAGCGGCCGCCCCGTGCTGGGCATCTGCTACGGCATGCAGCTGCTGGCCTACCACCTCGGCGGCAAGGTCGACCCAGCCGCGCAACGCGAATACGGCCCAGCACGCATCGAGCTGAGCGACGTGGACAATCCACTCTTCGCCGACGCACGCGCTGTGGCAGGTACTTCTCTCGCCGTCTGGATGAGCCACGGCGACCGCATCACCCAACTGCCCCCAGGCTTTCAGGTGTTGGCGCGCTCTGCCAACAGCCCCATCGCCGCGATGGGGGACATGCAGCGCCACCTTTACGGACTGCAATTCCACCCCGAAGTGGTGCATACCCCGCAGGGGATGCTGATCATCAGCGCTTTTCTGTATGACATCTGCGGGTGCAAGGGTGGCTGGACGCCGGGCAACTTCATCGAGGAAACGGTCCAGAGCATCCGCGCACGCGTCGGCGACGGCCAAGTGGTGTGTGGGCTGTCCGGCGGCGTCGACTCGGCGGTGACCGCTACGCTCATCCACCGGGCCATCGGCGACCAGCTGACCTGTATCTTTGTCAACAACGGGTTGATGCGGCTGGGAGAGCCCGAACAGGTGGTGACCACCTTCCGCGACCACATGGGTATGCGCCTGATCGCAGTGGATGCCACCGAGCAATTTCTGGCCGACCTGCAGGGTGTCACCGATCCAGAAGTCAAGCGCAAGCGCATTGGGGCACGCTTCATCCGCGTCTTCGAGGCCGAGGCGGCACAGCTAGGGCAGGTGGACTTTCTGGCGCAGGGCACGCTTTATCCGGATGTGATCGAATCGACCGCGCCCGATCGCACCGTCGCAGCCAAGATCAAGACGCATCACAACGTGGGCGGTCTGCCATCTGACATGCGTTTCCAGCTGATCGAACCGCTGCGCTACCTTTTCAAGGACGAAGTTCGCCGCGTGGGCGAGGCGCTGGGGTTACCGCGCCAGATCGTTTGGCGGCATCCCTTCCCCGGCCCCGGCCTGGCGGTGCGCGTGCTGGGCGAAGTTACATGGGAACGGCTGGAAACGTTGCGCCACGCCGACGCCATCTTCATCGAAGAGCTGTGGGCGAGTGGCTGGTACGAGCGCACCGCGCAGGCATTTGCCGTGCTGTTGCCCGTTCAGACGGTGGGCGTCATGGGTGACGCACGCACGTACGCCAGCGTCGTCGCTTTGCGTGCCATCACCACCGAGGACTTTATGACGGCGGACTGGGCGCGCCTGCCAGATGAGCTGCTGGCGCGCGTCAGCAACCGCATTGTAAACGAGGTCAAGGGCGTCAACCGCGTCGTCTATGACATCAGCAGCAAGCCGCCCGCGACGGTGGAGTGGGAGTAGCACAGCGCTAACAGGGGACTGGGGGTTCGATCCCTATCCCCAAGTCGGCTTGTGTTTGCGTGCAGCAGTCGGGTGTACGTGAACCGGGTCGCTTTCGTCAGGTTGTATATCGTCTCTGTTCGATAGGAGCGGAGGCGTTGACAGGACAGACGCACAGCATAGTGCGAACCGGCGCAAAGGGGATAAGGCACAGGAGCGCGGAAGATGAGCAGCCAGATGAAAACTGTGATGGGCGTGCTCAGCTTTGTCGGCGGCGAGTGGAGCAGCGAATCGCCCCAGGTGCTGGCGGTCAGCGAGCCAGCCGCCTTCCGCGAGGCCGCGAAAGGTGATCTGTTCGTCCTGATTGACCCCCTGCGCGCGGATGGCTCGTCCCCCCTCGATGCGCAGCGTTGTCGCGCGCTCACAGCCACCATCCGCAACACGTACTACCACTCCCCAGGCGGCGTGATTGCCAGCCTGCGGCGCGCCCTGTTGATGATCGAACGGGATGCGCTGTTCTTCGAGTTGCTGGCCGGGCTGCTGGCCGTGGTCGTGCGCGGAAAGGATGTTTTCATCGCCAGCGCTGGGCGCATGGTCGTCTTCCTGGTGCACGACGAGGAGGTGCAGCGCTTCCCCGAGCGGGCGACGGATGCCGCGCGCCTGGATGAATATGCCGAACCGCTCTTTTTCCACATCAGCGCACAACCCGGCGACGTGCTAGTACTGGGCGACAGTCGTTTCAGCGCCATGGTCAGCTCTGCCGACATCGCTGTGGCGGTCGCTTACCAGGAATTGGAAGACGCACTTGCCGCGTTGGGCGATCTGGTGGCTGGGGAGGATTGCACGGCCGTGTTGGTGGCACTGGAGGCGGAAGGGGCGGAGCCGGCACGCCTTGCCCCGTCCACCATGGTCACAGCACTGGGAGGTGTTCTGCCGCACGTGGGGCGCGTGGCAGCCTTTACCGCCAAGGGACTTTCCGCTGCGCTCGTTTTGGCAGGCCGTGCTCTGCGTGAGCTCTTGATTCAGATGCTCCCCGAACGCAAGGAGACAGCACCTCTTCACGAGATGCCGCCGGCGGAAGAGGCCATGCGCATGACAGAAGCTCCCCCTCCTCCGGCTGGCGAACGTGGTGAGGCGCTGATTCCGCCTGTGTCGTCGCCCGTGCAGTTGACACAAGTGGAGGTCACAGAACGCAAGAGGGCACAGATGGTGTGGCGCCTGGTGGCCATCATCCTGCCTCTGCTCGTCGCCGGCCTGGTGGGTTTCATCTACTGGCGCGAAGGGGTGAACGAGGAGAACACCTTCCAGATGCTCATGGAACAGGCGCGCACGGTCTATCAGCAGGCTCTGAACGCGGACGAACCGACGGCACGCCGTCTGCTGGACAAGGCGGTGGAGCTGTTGGAAGAAGCTGCTCTCCTACGCCCGGATCACGCTGCACGCATCGAACTGTACACAAACGTGCTGCATTACCAGGACAAGATCGACCGGGTGCAGCGGCTGCCCTCTCTGGTGGCGTTACGCCGCTACGACCATCCATCCACCATGCTGCGGCGTGTGGTCATTGACGGGCTGGACGTGTATGTGCTCGACCATGGCGCCGACATAGTCTACGTCCACCGCATGGATGCAGCGGTCGAGTCCTTGGTTCCCGAAGAGAGCGAGCCAGTGGTGGTGCAGCGTGCGCAGAAGGTGGGCGGCAACGTCGTGGGCGAGCTGGTGGACATGACATGGTCGGCGGCAGGACGTGGCCGTCAGGTCAGTGCGCTGCTGGTGCTTGAAGCGGGGGGTCTTCTGGAGTACTCCGACGCGCGCGGCGTCGCCAGCCTGACCATCGGCGGCCGCGAGCGCTGGAAGCTGCCGGTGGCTGCCATGGGCTACGGGGGCAACTTTTACATCCTCGACCCGGAAGCAGGTCAGATCTTCCGCTACCGTCCTGGTGAGGGTGGCTATCCCGGCGCGCCTGAAAACTACTTCCCGCAGACGTCCCAGCAAAGCCTTGTTGGCGCGGTCGACATGGCCATCGATGGCTACATCTATGTGCTGTATAGCACGGGCAAAGTGGCCAAATTTGAGGGTGGCACGCCGATTACCTTTGAGATCAGCGGTCTGGATCGTCCGCTCAGCAGCCCGACTGCCATCTTTACCGCGCCCGAGCAGCAGGTGCATTATCTTTACATTGCTGATGCGGGCAATCGGCGCATCGTGCAGCTGGAGAAAGATGGGCGCTTTGTGCGCCAGCTCAAACCGCCGATCGAGGGGGAGGTGGATTTTGCCACTTTGCGCTCGCTCTTTGTGGACGAGATAGCCGGCAAGATTTACCTGGTGGACAGCCGGACGCTCTACCTCGCCACGCTGCCGCCTGTGCCGTGAGAGTTCTGCCCTGTCGCCACGGCACGTTCTGGAAGCGTGCTCATTCTGGTGCCGCGACCGCAACTGTCAGATGGGCGACGGGTACAAAATCGCTGCCGCGGCCGACGCCCTCGAGCACGGGCATGCGCACCCCAGAGGTAGCATCGTATAGACCCACAATCAGCTGGTAATCGCCTGGGAGTGCCATTCCATCAACCTGCAGCGCATAATGATCGTCGACCACTTCGCCAGGCCGCCAGAGTGAGGTGGGATACCAGCCGCCGCGCGGCGGATTGTCCCGCTGACCCCACACACGCCCGTCCGGACCAACCAGCTGCGTGAAGACGGTCAACTCCTGATCAACAGCAGACTCCCCGCGCCAGAACAACGTGAAGCGCCACCAGTCACCCGGGCGCAACTCCACCTCGGACAGGTCGGCAGCCACCAGGACCACATCGTTCGAAAAACGCGCCAGCGGCGACCCCAACGCACGCACAACGGGCTGTGGATGAATAACGACGGGCAATCCGGCCAGCTGCGACACCTCCAGCGTGCCCCCCTGTTCGGTCACAATGGGGCGTTCGCCGCCGTCAGCCGAGAGCACCCGCACGCGCAGACTGTATGCGCCTGGTGGCAACGTGCCGGGCAAAGGGATGCGGTGCACGTCCAGCACGTCTGGGCTGCCCTCATTCCACGGGGTGCTGTGGCTGTCCAGCACCACCCGTGCGAAGCGGTCTACCAGCTCGACAACAACCCTGTCTCCGATTGTACCCTGCTCCCAGTCGAGCGCAAGAATCATGCTGTCGCATACGCGCAACACGTCGGGCGCCAGCGCGTACCCCACCAGGCGTCCCCCGTCAAGAAACACCAGGTTCAAAGGCGCTGCAGGCAACCGCGACGCAGCAACACCCAGCGATGGAAGCACATCCCCTGCCGCCACCACGCGCCCCAACGTGGACAGATGGGCCTCGAGGCGCCCCGCATCTGCTACAACGCCTCGCAGGGGAACACGCACGCTGCGGCTCTGGCCCGGAAGAACGACCAAAGGTTCCAGGAACCGGCTGAGTTCGCGACCGTCGAGGGTTAACCTGCTCGGACGCGCCACATCGGCCACAAACGTCGTCGCGCCGTCGTTGCGCAGGGTCACCACGGCTGTGTCCCCGCCATCGCCGGCAGACACGGCCAGACTGGCAGCCACATCATCTTCATAGCGCGCGCGACATTGCGGCGGCGCCACACGCAGCACACGGCTTGTGCCCACGTCCCAGATCCCATCGAAGGCGGGCAGGAAAGCAGGCAATAAACCCTGCACCTGCTCCCACTCGTCCGCAGCAAACGCGCTCGCGTGCAGGATGACATAGTCCACACCCAGCTGCTGGATGACCTCGACTGTGCGCCAGTCAGGAAACGTCTTGAACCAGTCTCGCATCTCGCGGTGCGCCGCAGGTGTGTAACCGCTCGCACCATTCACAAGCCGGCGCCAGTGGTACGTGGAATAGTACTCATAAGCAAACTCTGAGGCACCGCGCTGTGGCAGCTCTAGCAGCACAGCATCAGGCGCCACGCCCTGCAACCACCGATAGACCGTCGGCAGCGACGCACCAGAGGGAATTTGAGGTCCCTCCAGCGGCACCGACCAGTACTCTGCCACAGCCGCGACGCCCAACACACACAGAAGCGCAATGCGCAGGGGCACCATCACCCCGGACGAGGGCACCCGCGGGGACAGTCTGCCCCACACCCACGCCCCACCCACACCGGCCAGCCCGGCCAGCCCAAACGCCACCAGCACAGCGGCACGCGCCGGCACCCGCATGCCAGTGAAACCCGGCACATATTCATACAACCACTGATAAGGCAGCAATTTCGCCATCAGCGGAGCCAGCGCATCCCCGAAAGCCCTGTCATTGGTGCCCAATGAGAGCACAAAGCCGATCAGTCCCATCACCACCAGGAAGAGGGCATATCCCTGCAAATGGCTCCGCGCAGACCCTCGCCGCCACAACACCACCAGCCCGGCGACGGCCAGCGCCAAGCCCACAATGCCGGTCGGCGCCAGCGGCTGGAACTGGTGATCCGGCGACTGCCACAGGCCAAACGTCCAGCCATACAGCATGTTCTGTGGTATCGTCGTCAGGTAATCGACGAACGCAGCGCTGTACACGCGCACATCGCCTGGAGAACGGATGGCGCCCATCAGATGGCTGAACTCCAGATACTTGCTCCAAATAGGCCAGTTTATCCCGAACGTCATAATTGCTAGGATGGCCAGATCGCGCGGCAACGTCCAGTGCCAGCGAATCTGTCGCAACGCCAGACACAACACCACAAGCGCTGCACACGCCAGCGCCAGATACACCGTGTAATAGAAGCTGGACAGCGCCTGCAGGTTGAAAAAAACGAGGCACAGCACCAGAGCGATCCAGCGACGCCCTGGCGTGGCTGCGCCTGGCTCACGCCACACCAGCCAACGCAAAGCGAGCAGCGTCAGAGGCATCCACTGCTTCGTCAGCAGCTCCAGATGCAAGATGTTTCCCATGCACAGCGGCGAGAAAGCCAGCAGGAATCCTGCCACCAGGCCAGCCACACGGCTGCGCGACCAACCGGCCACAAACAGGTAGGTGGCGTACGCCGTCAGCACAAAGGACAGCGTGACAACAAGGTTTGGTCCCACCAGATGGCTGTCTGCCAGCAGGAGCAGGGGCAGCGCCAGAATGGTCTCGCCGATGAAATGCTCGCTATACGCCAGCGTCAGGGGATAGGGATAGAAAATATTGGCATCAAACAGATGGGACAGCGCATCCGCGCCCGACAGAAGCGTGTGGCCCACCCAGTGCAGCCGCCACGCACTGAGCAAGGGATCCGTTGGATCGGGCACCATGGTCGCGGGATGGAGCGACAGCGGGTAGGTCAGCAGCACTGCCAGCAACGCGAAGCTGACGAGGACAATTACCTCCCGCACCAGCAGACCATGACGCAGCCTCATTGTACTGTGATGCTTCCTAATGGAATAGCATCCCCTGTTGCGCTCCCCCGCACCGGCAGGCGCTCGCCGGTGCGCGGATCATACATGCCCACCAGGATGGTATACTCCCACGGCGGCGCATCCGGCGCCATCGGCACCATATAGGAGTCGGTGATTACCTCGCCCCTGATCCAACCCGTGGTAGGCAGGGTGCCAGCACCAGGGATGCTGTCCCACTGCCCACGGATGACGCCATCCGGCCCCACCACGTGGATGAAGACGGTATACGACGTGCGCGTCTCAGCCAGGGCGCGCCAGTATAGCGTAATGGGAAAGGTCTCACCCGCCCGCACACTGCGCTGCGGTAGATCGTAGCCGATCAGCTGCACCACCTCATTCAGGTCCACCCCCACCGGATACTGCACCTCCGGTGTCTCGAAGTAGCGCGGCCGCTCCACAAATTCCAGCCGCCCCAGTATCTCGCGCCCGACCGTCTGACCGCTGGCGGTGTCCAACAGCCGCACAGTGAGCATGTAGGTGTCGGTGCGCGCGTAGGGGGGCATCTGCAGCTGATGCTGGCTCACCAGCACCTCGCCACGCCGCCACTTGCTGGTGGGATAGAGCTCGGAACCCAGCGGCTCCGTCCAGGCACCTCCCTCCCGTCCGCCAATGCTCCGCGCTTCAAAGACGACGGCGTAGTCAGCCGCCACATGGCCATTGGCGCGCCAGTAAAGCGTCACCGGCAGGCGCTCCCCTGGGCCGAGCTTGGCAGCCCCCAGCCGGTAGCCCAGCAGTTCCATACCCGGCGCCAGCTCCGCGCGCAGCGGACGCTCGATCGCCAGCTCCTCGACGCTGACGATGTTGCGCGCCGGCAACACCTCCACCCAACCGATGTTGCGCGCCAGACCAAAGGTCTCCCCAGTGATGAAAGAATACATCGCCACTTCCAAGTAGTACACGTCCGGCGGCGCACCCGGCCGCAACCGCACCCGATACTCGTCGCGGATGTAATCGCCCGGCTGCCACTTGTCCGTGCGCAACAGGCCACCCAACGGCAGCCGATCCACCTGACCAAAGACGTTGCCCAAATCGTCCGTCAGGCGCACGTAGACGTTGTAATCCCCGCGGATGGGCGCCAATACCTGCCAGTACAATGTGATGAACAGCGGCTCGTCGGCGGGTATCTTCTCACTCACCAGGTCGTAGCCCATCAGATGCACCGCGCCGCCCAACGTGACATCCACAGGATGCTGAATGCCCTGCGGCGGCGTCGTGCTGCGAAGCGGCCCGGGGTAGATGTGTGCGTACGGCACCCCGTTTAGCCACACTGTGTGCAGCGGTCGGCGCGTGCGGAAATAGTCGAGTATCTCTGCACTGGGAAAGCCACGTTGCACCTGATTGACGTAGAAGACGACATAATCGACTGCCAAGGTCGCCTCAACACTGGTCAGGTCAACCGTCTTGCCCACGAAAAAGGGCGCAAACTGCCAGCTATACCACGCCGCCACCGTCTTCTGCGCCGCGTCGGGTTGCTGGTTGAGATAAGCGGCAGCGCGGTCAAGCCCTTCACCCCAGCCGACGTTGATGGCGCGCACCGCAGCGCCTCCACCACCCAACAACGGGTTAAAGTAATCGAAGTAGTAGGGATGTAAGGCAAGCACACCCGCCGTTTGGATCGCCAATGCCAGCGCCAGCACCCCATCGGCATGCTGGGGGATGCGCCACAGGGCAGCGACCATCCTCCCCACCCAGTGCGGCACCAGCGGCAAACGCTCGTCCACACCCACACCGCGCCGCGCGACAAAGTTGTTACGCGCGACGGCCGGCGCAGGGGCAACACGGGCGGGAACGCGCCGCCAGACCAGCTGCTCCAACGCCACAGCGGTCATCAGACACAGCGGCAGATAGAGCGGCAGAATATAACGGTCGCCGCGCCGCCCGGCGAGCGAAACCGGGATCAGGAAGAGGATGAGAAACGCCCACAGGGAGAGCAATAACGGCACCACGTGAGCGCGTTGCAGACGTCGCGCGCCACGCAATGTCACGTAGAGGCCGGCCAGCAGCCCCAAGCTACCCAACGGCGTCAGGTGAAACGGCAAGCTCACCAGGTAATACAAAGGACTGCGGTCGCCTGGCCCATCCCCCAGGAAGACCCCACTGGTGGGATGATTGGTGCGCATGGCGATAAGCGCGTTGTTCACCAGCAGGCTGACCACGCCAGCGGGATCGCGCCACATCGAAGGCCACAGCACAAAGAAAGCCACCAACGCCACGCCAGCCCAGATCGCCACGGCGAGTCCCAATCGTCGCCAGCGCACCGCGGTTGGCACATCCTGCCCCGCAGCGTCGGGATGCCACACATAGATCAGCCCGGTGACAACCAAGATGGGCGCCAGGATGACGCCTGGTGTCTTGCTGAGCACGGCCAGCGCGCCACACAGGCCCGAAGCAAGCAGCCAGCCCCAGTTTCCCACACGCAGATACAGCCAGAAGGTCAGGAAGGAGAGGAACATGAAATAGGTGAGCGGTGCGTCCACATGCAGCACACGCGAATTGGCCAGAAACATCGGTTCGCCAGCGATCAGCACGGCAGCGATCAACGCGCCGCGCCCGCCGATCAGACGGCGCAAGAGCAAATACATGGCGAGCACGGCCAGCGCGGCCATCACCACCATGGCCGTCCGCGCTGCCACCACCGAAACCAGCGGATGCTCGTACACTGCGGCAAGCGCAGTCGCCAGATCGGACGGATCGCCCGGCAGCGGCGCGATGCCCCATTGATGCAACAGGAAGCGCACCCACAGTCCCAACGCGCCGAAGGCCATAGTGGGAACGCCCGGATACCCCAACAGTGCTGCGCGCGCCCAGTCTCGCTCCACCACCGCCTGCAGGAAGCTGGCGGCAAACCGAATCTGATCGTCCTCGTCCGCCGTCAGGAAGGCATCCAGGCTCACTATGCGCGGCAACAGGGCCAGCAGAAAAACCACCAAAGCCAACCACCATGGCCCGACGCGCCGGCGCCACGGCGAGACGCCCGACGCGGTGTGCCCAGCACCCGCTGTGCTCACTACCTGCGATGAAGAAGTGTTTGCTTCGTTGACCATAGGAATGCTCGCATCCTCTGGCATCTCGACTATAATGGCTGCTCCAACGAGAGCGTCGTCAACACCACAGCGCGTTGTGCAATGCTCTCACCGTCCACGGTCACCGCCAGCCGTTCACCGCTTGCAGCGTCGTACAGGCCGGCCGCCAGCGTATACTCGCCCGGCGGCAGATCCCTCGGCAAGGGAAAGTCGTGGCGGTCCGGAATGAGATCGTCCGTCGGCCAGCGCGTGGTGGGCAGCTGACCGTACACGGGTTGGCCATCGTGCGAGGCCACCAGCTGCCCGGCAGCGTCGTACAGGTGCACAAAGACGGTTAGATCGCGCTGTGGCACCCGCGACGCCCGCCAGAAGAGGGTCACCCGCAACCATGCGGCTGCTGTATCGCGCTGCGCCGCAAAGCCGACCAGCGTAATGCCCTCCTCAAACGCGGCCGCCCGCCGCTCTGGCACCTCGTCGGCGGCCACCTTGCGCCCAAAGTAGAGCACGTGGTGATTGTCCCACGCGCGGCGCACCAGATAGTGGCGTTCCACCCACGCCATATATTCCTTCAGTTGGGGCAGTCGCAATGCCCAATTCGCCACCGCCTCCACCCGATAGGCCTCGGACAGAGCGATCAGCCGTTCGTCGGTCTGGCGCCCGCTGTCGATAGCCACCTGCGCCAGATCGCCCAAGGGGGGCGGCGGCTTGCGCTGCGCCATAAACGTCAGCATCAGGTTGTCGCTGATGACGGCGTCATCCGGGCGCGTCACCTGCTGCAACAGGGCGATCGCCTCCGCCTCGCGCCCAAAACGCGCCCACAACACCTCGTCGTTCGCCCGCACCATGGCCGGCACACTCAACATAAAAATGAGACCGGCGGCTCCGCCCAGGCTCCCCCATAGCCAGCGTGGTGTGCGCAACTGCTGCCACGTCTCGACCGCGGCGGCGCCGCACAGCAACGCCAGCGGCGGCAATAGGATGATAGTGTGCTGATAGAAGAGGGGCGAGTGGATGATCAGCGGTAGAATGCCACCGCCTATCAGCCACAATCCCAGCGAAATGAGCGTCGTCCAGCGCGCGCGACGAGCCAGCAACACCCCTCCGCAGAGAGCCAGCACCACGATGCCCCAATGTTGTCGCCAGAAGTCAGCCAACCAGACCAGGTTACGCTCAATCTGCAAAGGGTACACTGCACGCAGCTGCAGCCGAAAGGCGATCACCTGGTCGTAGAAGGCGACCGGATCATAGAACACGAAGCACATCGCCAGCGGCACCAGCGCAGCAGCGCCCCACGCCACCAGGCGCAGGACGTGTCCGCGCCAGCCCACCTGCTCCGGCGTCGTGACCACCCACCACACAATCGGCAACGCAATTAATGGATTCACCGCCTTGACCAGCAAGCTCACACCGTAGAGCAGGCCAGAAAGCAGCAACCAGGCCCACCCGCCACGCCGCGCATACATCTGTGCCAGCGCCACCGCCAACACGGCCAGCGCCAGGGCGGGCACCTCGCCCATCACCATGCGCGACAGGCGAAAGGCCACAGGCGCCAGCAGCCAAACCCAAATGGCCACCCCGGCCATCAGCCAGCCTGCTCGCTCGTCCTCCTGCGCATAGAACAGGCGCGCCGACCAGGCCAGCGCTCCGCACGCCAACACCAAAAACCCCAGCACCATAGCGCGCCCGCTCACCACCCCGACGCCGGCCAAATCATACATCCAGTCCAGCAGCACAAACAACAGCGGCGTCCAGACCAAGACGGTCTCGCTGTAAAGCGGATGGCCCTCGTGCAGCAGCCAGGCCCACGTCAGGTGTGCGCCCTCGTCGTTGGAAAGGCTGAATGCATCCAGATTGGGCACGCGCCAGGCGAGGCCAGCAACGACGAACAAAATCAGCAATATGAGCCAGGCCACACGGCGCCCCATCGCGCTACACTTTGCCCGCGGCCACAATGTAGAGCGCAGCCTCGTCGTGACCATCTAACTCCAGCAAGGCGTTCAGCTCATCATCGAAGAAGGCCCCCACCGGACAGGCACCCAGCCCCAGCGCTGTGGCAGCCAGACACAGGTTTTGAGCAATATGCCCCGCCTCGAGCAGCACATAACGATACGTGCGCTCGCGATACTTCCAGCGCGTGCGCTGAAAAATTGCCGATAGGATGAAGCACACATTCGCCTCGCCTAGGAAACCTTGCCCCAGAGCGGCTGCGCTGATCTCAGCGGAGAGGTCGCCCGCGCGCACCATCTCCAGCGCGTGCTCCTGGACGGCGTAATGATAGGCCCCTGCCTGCAGGTCGGCGACGCGATGCACCAGCGCATACAGTTCGATCGGATAGAGCGCGCCGGCAGAAGGCGCTGCACGCAACTCGCCCGGCGGATAGGTGATTCCCTGCGCCGCGAAGAGCAGCTGCCCCAGCTCGGCGAGCGACAGGGGGACATCGCGATAACTGCGCTGCGAACGACGCGCTTGTATCGCAGCCATAAAGCGCATAGTGCTGTCTTCCGCGGGCAGGGGCAACGCCACGCGTGGTGCGTCGGGATAGGTTTTATAACGTGGCGGCTGCGTGCCCCAATCGGGCGGCGGCCCCTCATAGCGTGCGTGGCCCGGCTTGCTCCACTCGTGATAACGCAGCCCCAGATCGGCTTCCGGTGGCTCGGGCGGCATCGCGCGTGGCCAGGGCAGTTCGCGCACGGTGGCACAACCGCCCACCAGGCTCAGCAATCCTCCCAAAAACCAGCGGCGGCCAGGGTTCATCTCTCTCCCCTCCTTTGCGCGCCATGTGACCATCACTGCCACGGCACCTCAGCGCAGCGGCGCCGGCACACGCAGCGCGGCGCGCAACACCACTTTGTCATCCAATACTTCGCCCGCGGCACCCACCACGGGCACGCGTTGCAGGCTGGCCGGGTCATACATCCCCACCAGCAGGTCGAACGCCCCCGTGGGCATATCCCGTGGCAACAACACCCGCACCGGGTCGATCACCACCTCGCCGGCCTGCCAGTTGCGCGTGGGATAGGCCGCGCTGTCCGGCATCGTGTCGCGCTGCGCCAGCAGGCGCTCTTCACCCGCCTCCGTCCTGGTGACCACGTGCACGAAGACGGTGTAGTCCTGCGCCATGTTCTGCTGCGCCTGCCAATACAGCACAATGCCAAACCAGCATCCCGGCGTCAGCGTGGCCTCCTCATCGCACGTCACCGGCCGCAGATCGTAGCCCACCAGGCGCACCAGATTGCCCAGTGAGGCATCCACCTGATATGCAGGACGTGGCACGCGCCACAACCGTTCCACCGGCCCACCCTCCGGCATGCCGAACACGTGGTGGAAGCGGGCCAGCTCCAACAGGGTTCCCTTGCCGGGCAGGCGCCATGCATAGCGCGCGTCGGTCACAGGATGCGGCCTCAGACGTGTGCCGGGTTGCCATGGGTCGCGCCCATGCATCACCCCCACCGCCAGGCGATACCCTGTCATAGTGCGCGTGTACCACGGCAGCGTGTTGAAGACGATGCGCATCCGCTCGCCCACCTGCCAGCGACTCGTCGGACGCCAGACCAGCACAGGTTGATCCACCGTTGTGGCGCCGCGCAGCGTGCCCCACTCATCCACCAGGTACAGAGCGATGAAATAATTCTCGTCCAGTGGGCGCAACGCCTCTATGAAAAGCACCACCTGCACCTCTTCCGCACGGTTGAAGCGCAGATCGAAGCCCACCATGCGCAGCGCATCACCGAAGTTGGCAGTGAGCGGATGACGCGGCAGCTCGTCCCCTGCCCGGGCGAAATCGTAGAATGCAGAGGGCAATTGATCCGGCGCGACGGGCGGTGCTGAGGGCAGCGCACGCAGCACCAGGAAACCATCCTCGGCGACCACCAACTCCCAGCCACCCCCTCGCATCAGCGCTGCGATCACTTGTCCCTGAAAATCGTCCTGATTGACCAGCGTGGAGACGTCGAACAAGAGGTACTCTGGCGCCGGCAGCGCACCACCCAGACAACATGTCCCGCTCTGCAGCAGCTCGGTGAGCAGCTGAGGAGATTGATACAGGATGCGCCGTCCGCTGACGTGGGGGTTGAGGTTGCTCTGCGCGAAAAGCGCTGCCTCCGGCGGAATCTGGGCAAAGACCTCCTGGGCGCGCGCCGTGTGCGCCGTCAGCGGCGGCAGCCGGAACGGCCGCGCCAACGGCGAGAAGCCGCGCATGTAGTGATAGCCCAGCGCGCCGAGCAGGAGCAGCCCACACGCCCCCAGCAGCACATAGTACGCGCCACGGCGCCAGCGGCGTGCCACGCGACCCACCACGGCGCGAATGCCCCACAAAGCCGAGATGATCACAAAAGGCGCCAACGGTGCCGCATAATGGAACTCTTCCAGCCGCCATGTGAAGGGATCGCTGCTAAGCAGGTTGATGGCCAGCGTCGGCAGTGTCGGCAACCAGGTCAGCGGGCTCAAAGCGGCCAGAAATGTTGTCGGCAGCAGCAACCCGGCCAGGTAAGCCGGCAGGCTGGCACGCTGCCACACATGCTCCCACACTACCCCTGGCCGGCGCAGTACCGTCTCAAGCACGTCGGACAGGTCGCGGCCCAGCCAGATATAGCGCGTCGCATGGATGTTGCCCCCGGTGGGGCTGAAAGCTGGCTGCACCACCTGCAACGCCACCAGGAACCAGAGGACACCTCCCAACAAGGCAGGCAACCCAAAGCGCCAACGGCGCGTCACCAGTGCATACAGGCCGAGCATAGCCACCGTCAGCGCCATGTCCTCCTTACACGCCATAGCCAGCACTGCCGCCAGCGCAAAGCGACCCGGGCGACCCGTTTCCAGGTAGTAGAAGGCGAACAACAGGAAAGTGGGCGCCATGGTGACGGCGTGGAAATCATACAGCACAGCCGCCTCCAGCGCTGGCATCAGCAGGTAGGCGAGCGGAAAGATCAGCGCCAACCATGCTCCAGCGCGCCCAAGCGGTACCGTCTCCCCTATGGACGCAGCGGACCCGCCCCCGCACAGAACCAGGTGTGCCAGCCGGAAGAGTGGCCACGCCCCCAATCCCACCACAACCGCCTGAAGGATGAGCAGGGCTACCGGCCCACCCCATCCCAGCCAGTAAAGCGGCACAAAGAGCAGCAGGACCGGTTCGACGTGCAACGCCAGCCGGCTGCGCAGCGGTGCCATGTTGGTGAAGGCCAGAAAATCGCCCCGCGCTGTGTTCCAGAGCGCCTGGTTGACATTGCCCAGATCCATGCCATTGCTCTCCAGTGCAAGGTGGCGCCGTACCGCCAAGAAGGCGAACGTCACCACGAAGGCGAGGATCAACACCCCCAACGCGATGGAATACCCTCTCATTCCAGCGCGCTGCCACGGCGGGAGGAAAGAGGATATCCCTCTCGCACGTTTTATGTCCCCGCCTGAGCCTGGCGTTTCGAATGTGCTCACGGCAACACCACCTCCCCCAGGATGAGGCCGCCACCGCTGCCGCGCCTGCCCTCGGCCGGCGGCAAAACCGCCCAGCTTGGCGGATCGTACATCCCCACTTCCAGCTGATAAGCACCCGGCAGCGTTTCCTCGGGTCGCACCAGGCGTTGCACGTCCTCGACGAGCTGACCCGCCTTCCAGCGCGGTGTGGGCAAGAAACCCATCACGGGCGGCGCGTCGGCGCGCGCATAAATGGTGCCGGCGTCGTCCACCGCGCGCACGTAGACAAAATACTCCGGCAGGTCGCTGCGCAGGGCACGCCAATATAGCGCCACGTTCAGCGCCCGCGCATCATCCGTCGCCGGGCGCACCGCGTAGCCCTCCAGGACAACCGCATCGCCCATGCGCACCCCCACCGGCGTGACGCCCGCCGGCAGGCCGCCGGTCGTGGCCACCGCCGGATAGATCCACGCGTACTCGATGCCATTGATGCGAATCACATGCTCGGGAATGCGCCGCCGGAAGTAGGCGACCAGATTGGGATCCGGAATGTTGCGCTGCACTTGGTTCACGTAGAAGACGGAATAATCCGCCTGGATGACATTTTCGGTGTAAAAGGGCAACGTGTGCCCCTTGAAATAGGGCGCGAATGTCCACTCGTACCAGGCGGCCACACGCAGCCGCGCGGCGTCTGGCTTGGTATTGAGATAGCGCGCGGCAATGTCCAGCCCTTCGCCCCACGCCACATGCATCACGCGCGGCGCCCACAGCCAGCCCAGCACCAGTGGATTATAGTAGCTCAAGTAGTAGGGGGCATAGGGCAACGCCGCGGCCAGCAAAACCACACCGCCGAACAGGGCGAGTATGGGCCGCGTCAGCCCTCTCACGCGCTCTGTCAGCCAGTCCGCCGCGCGCAGCAACCCCCACGCGGCCAGCGGCGCCATGGCTGCCTGTGGCATCAACAGATAGCGCACACTCTTCTTGCCGATGAAAGACAATGCCACCAGCAAGAAAAGGATGAAAGCCCACAACGACCACTCGATCACCCGCTGCGTGGCGCGGCGCAGGGTGAACAGGCTGGCCAGCACCCCGACCAACATCAGCGGCGAAATGCGCAACAACAGCGCCAGCGGGTAAAAGCCCGGACCCGGATCATCCAACCGCTGCCCCATCCAGTACATGCCCAGGTTGCCATAGCCGGCTTCGGCGTTCTTCCACAGCCAGTCGAAGGTCACCTGCAGCGCGCCAAGGGGGTCCACCCACATTGCCGGCCAGATGAGCGCAAAGGTGATAGTCGCCACAGCGAGGCTGCCCAGCCACTGCAACGCAGTTGACCCGATCCAGCGGTGGAAGGGTTCCACCCGCCGCCGCTCGCTCCACCAGACGACCAGCGCGATGAGCCCCATGGCTGGCAGCAGAAACAATCCCGTGGTAACGGTCGAGATGGCCAGTCCGCAGAAGACCCCGCTCCAGAGCAGCCAGCGCAGACGCCGCTGCGTCAGCCACAGCAGCCATGCAGTCACCGTCAGCAACATGAGCAGGACGATGGGCACCGCCATATGCACCAGCCGCGCATACCCCAACATTGGCGCGTCGAAGGCCAGCAGCAACGTGGCGATCAAGGCCACTTTCTCGCCGTAGAGGCGACGGCCCAGCAGATAGACCAGCAGCAACAACCCGACCACCCACACGACGCTGCCGACGCGCATTGCCACGTAGTAGGGCAACGGCTGGATGTTGTACCCGTCCAAAAACTGTTCCAGCGACAGGCCGGGCGGAAAGGCGGGCAGCCACCCCCATTGCGCCAGGACAAACATCACCCACAGCCCCAGCACGTTGACCCACACGAGCGGCACGCCGGGGTAGCCCAGCCCAAAGGTCAGGCTGAAGTCGCCGCTGGCCAGCCCCCTGAGGAAAGCGACAGCATATCTGACCAGAGGCCGTTCGTCCGGGACGATGAAATGGTCAATTTGCCACAGGCGCGGCAGCAGAGTGACCACAACAAGCCCCAGACACACCAGCCATATGGGCGCTATCGGGCGCTCTGCGCCCAGTGGAACGTGTTCCTTGTGTTCCTGCCTCACCAAATCCCCTCCAGGTGCAGGGGCACTGCGTTCTCGCCGCTGGTATCACCAGCCACCGGCAGCCGTTCCAGCGTCTCCAGCCGGTAGAGTCCGACCCACAGCGTATAGGTGTCCATCGGCATGCCGCGTGGCAACTTGAGCACGCTGCGCTCGCGGATGACCTGCCCAGGCGACCACAGCGTGGGCGGGTAGACCGGCGCCAGCGGCACGTGATCGGCTTGTGCCACGGTGCGCCCCATGCTGTCGCGCAGGTGCACAAAGACGGTGTAATCGCCATCCAGTTTCTGGTGCACCTGCCAGTAGAGCACCAGCTCCAGGTTGCGCGATGCGTTGCCGACGATGAGCGCGACGTCGTAGCCCTGCAGCGTCACCCGATCGGCAAAGTGGGCACCTACAGGCCGCGAGGGATGTTCCGGGATGAGCCGCGCGCCCGGCCGCGAGCGCAACACGATGATACCACTGTCCTCGCGCACAAAATCGGTCATCGCCAGCAGGCGCTGCATGGTGAGTGGCGTGAAGTATTCGAGCGTCAGCCCCCAGCGCTCCAGCACCAGCCAGACGCGCCGCGGGCCGCTGAGCACGGCGTGCAACTGCTCGTCGGTGCCCAGCCAGGGCGAACCCACCCAGCGATCCACGATTGCATCCCCTCGCTGCATCAGGCGGTAGGCGTAGCCAGGACCCTGCATGGCGTAGTAATCGTTGCGCCCCAGATAGAAGGCGGCTGCCGCCGGCGTGCCGGTGAGCACGGCGTCCTCCGGCTGCCAGTTGGCGCGCACATGGGCAAAGGCAGCGTCGTAATCGTTGCCGCGACGCGCCACCAGTGCGGCATCCGCCGGCCAGTAGCCCACGGCGATGATCGCACACACGGTCAGCGTTGCCGGCACCCCGACGCGTGGCCACCACGCACCACGTTTCAGCACCCCGCTCAGCACACCCCCCAGACGCACCAGTCCATCCGCAGCCAGGAGGGCCAGCAGAGGCAGCAGCATAAAGTAATAGCGCTCATCGCGCCGTTGCGGCGCCACCAGCAACCCCATCCCCAGCGCGCTGACGCCGATCAGCCACGCCAGGAAGAGAGCGGCGACGTCACGCGCGCCCACCTCCCCACGCAGCGCCCGGCGCAGTGCCCCGCCAACACTTACCACGGCCAAGATAACCAGCCAAGCATTTTCCGGCGCGCCGAAGAAGGCAGCCACCGCCGGCCAACCGGCCGTCAGGCGCTCCGGCCAGGCGGTGTAGATGGCCAATACCTGGGCGATGCCGCTGAGGATGCCGGAAGCGGTGCCTTCTAGTGGAGCGATGCTGTTCGGCTGCCCCAGCCGCTTGACCAGCAACGCCACCAGAGCCACCGCGGCCCAGACGGGCAATTCCGGCAGGAGTGCGCGCAGCCCCTTATGACGTGCCTGCCACCACAGCACCAGCCCCATGCCGCTCACCAGTGGCACGAGCAGTGCCAGCGCGACAAAGTGGGTCAGCACAGCCAGCAACAGGGCGGCGGCGGCCAGCAAACGCCAGCGACGGCTGTCCTGCACGGCGCCAGTGAGCGCGGCATCGCTTGCCAGCAACACCCACACCAGCAACAGGCTGTACATGCGCGCGCGGCCGCCCCACAGAATGGCGTCCGGAGCAAATGCCAGCGCGGCCGCGGCGATCCCCCCTGCTGCAACGCTCAGCTGCCGCCTTCCCCAATGCCACGTCAGAGCCAAGCTGGCCAGGCTGGCCAGCACGCTGGCAGCACGCACCGCCTCGCGGCTGAAACCGGCGAGCGTGCTCACCGCGGCACCCAGATAGGAGAAGAGCAGCCCGTGTTCGTAGAACAGGCCAGAAGGCAGGACAGGCAGTCCGCGTTCCAGGATGGCGCGCACAGCCAGCAAGGTGACAAACTCATCGGGATAGGGTTGCACGTATACCAGATAGCGCCAGCGCCACCACGCTGCCAACGCCGACAATGCTACCGCGCCGGCCATCAGCGCGCCACGTTCCCAAGTTTGCGCCTTGTCGAGTGGATATGTCGCAAAATGTATCACTCGAAAAGCAGCGGGGCGCAGGCACAAGGCATCGCGATGCCAAGCACCTCGCCCCGTCTCCTTCCAAGAATGGGCCCATTATAACAGAGAGCCAGGCAAGGAGCAAAAACGGTGACAGCCCCCGCAACCGAGCAACTTTTACCAGAACAGCGGATAATCCTTCACCAGAACCCAACCCTGTGCCTCGGTGGCGATCCCGACGCGCATGCCGCCGCTATCCTCTCCCTTCAGCTGGCACACCGCGCTGAACCTACCGTCCTGGGCTGCCACATCCGGCGGCTGGCCGTCGTCGCGAGGGGTTGCACAGCTCCACGGGGCCTCCTTGGGGTCTACCAGCCGGCCATCCCGTTGCGGCTCGACCACCACCAGCTTCACCGGCCCAAACGTGCTTACCGTCAGCGTCAGCTCGTCGGCAGCGCTTGCCGTTGCCAAGCTGACGTCGGTAATGCCAATCGGTGCCCGTTCCTCGGCGCCGGGTTCGTTCACCGAGCCCACGTAGAAGGAGCGAAAATCGGGATATTGGACGGTGAATGCCACGCGGTCTCCGGATTCACTCATGGCCAGGTTGTTATGGCTGCCCAAACTGATTCTGGTAACGTTCCAGGATGGAAAGAGGTCCATCTCGCCGCTGCCATCCGTGCGCACCAGCTTGCTCAGGTCGAGCAGTGCGATCGTACCATCACGATTCATCGCCGGGCGAACCACATTGGCCGACTGGGGATTGAGCACGCGCATGGCACCTACACCGTCGCTGTCCATGGCAACCCAACGCGCTTCACCAGTTTTGTCGTTGGGGCTGGCGTAGACCGTGGCATGGAATATCACTGTGCTGCCGTCCGGGCTGATGGCCAGAGCTGCTTTGGTCTTGCCCAGCTGGTCATCCGAGGTGATCAGCACCTTGCCGGCGCCGGAGAACACCAATACCTCGTCCCAGTCGTGGGTGTGCACCTCATTCTTCTGGTCGAAGGTGATAAACCCCCCGACCACGCCGGCCAACCGTCCGGCGTCGGCGGACACGTCCAGCCACTGTGGAGCGCCCCAGCCACCGTCGCAGCGCTCCGGGTGGAAGTGCGACGGGCAGGGGACATCCTTCCGCGCAAGCACCAGGATCGGCGCGCCCGCTGCCGCGGGCAGGCGGAAGACGTCTCCCATGACGCGCCCATTTTCGGCGGTGAAATACACCCAGGCGCCATCACCGCTGGCGACGAGGTTGCCTGCCTGCGAGATGCCACTCTCCTTGGCAATTGCCTCGCTGGTGGCATCCAGAATCATCTGCTTGCCACCCTGTTCGACCATCCAGATGGCCTGGGCGCCGCTGGTCAACGCGAACACGCGCCGGCCCCCCACGACCAGCTGCCAAAAGCCACGCACGGGCTGGTCGAACGGATGGGCATTGACCTCGCCGCCGGCGAAGTCGGACGTGTAGATCGTTGCCACTCTGTCCGGTGCACCGGTCCAAGCCACGAACTCACCGTCCAGGCTCATATCGGCCAGCTCCAGCCAGGGCGAAAACACAGCACCCGTGCGTTGGGAGATCTCTGCGTTGCCGGTAGCCACCAGCCGGTAGATGCCTACATAACTGGCAGGGGTCTCCTCACCCTGCGCCTGCGCCGGCCATGTGACCAGCATCAGACATATGCTCACGAGTGCGATCAGGCGAAGATATTGATGGAACTTCATTGTCTCGCCCCTCCTTCGGGCGAACACGTAATGAACACAAGGGAGTGGGGATGGGACCAGCCGATGAGCACGCAGGGCGGAGTACAGAGAAGAGCCAGGATGAGCACAGGCGGTCCCTTTGTGGACGGCGACACCCCGTCAGGTCCAGGAAGTGAACGCGCCGGGTGGCGTCGTCGGTGAATCAACTTAATAGGGCATAGAGGCTACCTCCTGATCATCACCAGGCGGCGGGGGGACATGTTCAGCCAGTGGATTGAGCACCTGCGCCTCTCAGCCACCTGTCCTACGCGAATCACGAGGGAATGAATGTCCTCTTCCCAAGCAAGAGAGGGTCAGGATGAGGAGGGGCATTCAAACGCCCACAACGTCCATACGTTGCAAACATAGTATAACACAGCCTGGCAAAGCTTCCAATTTCCCTCACCCCCTCATACCCTCGGCCAGCGCTGGGTGGGGATGTCTGCGAAGCGAACAGCGCGTGTCAGCGTTCCCCGCGTCGGAGGCACTTGCACTGTGGTCACCTTGGCGATTCGGCGCCACAGGATTATAATCGGCGCACCCGCAACCACTTGACAGGCGACGGGTGGAGGATTGCCCTTGACGCGTTATGCTCGCATCACCGGAATGAACGATGTGCTTTTCGAGGAGCAGCGCTACTGGCGCTATGTGCTCGAGCGCATCCAGTACGTTGCCGACCTCTACGGTTACCGGCGCATTGACGTGCCCGTTATGGAGGTGACCGCTCTCTTCGTGCGCGGTGTGGGTGAAGGCACCGACATCGTCGAAAAGGAGATGTACTCCTTCGAAGACCGCGACGGCACATGGGTGAGCCTGCGCCCCGAGTTCACCGCTGGCATTATGCGCGCTTATATCGAGAACGGCCTGCACGTCCTGCCGACGCCGCTCAAGGTGTGGACGACCGGGCCGCTTTTCCGCCACGAGAAACCCCAGGCCGGCCGCTATCGCCAGCATTCCCAGTTCGACATCGAGGTGATCGGTGAACAGGATGCCGCGGTGGACGTCGAGGTGATCAGCGTGGCATGGCATCTCTTCCGCGAGCTGGGCTTCCGCGACCTGCGCCTGCACATCAACTCGACCGGTTGCCCCCGGTGCAAGCCGGGTTATGTGCGCGCACTGGTGGACTTCTTTACCCCCTTGGCCGACCAGCTGCCCGAGGTAGATCGCATGCGTCTGCGTAAGAACCCGTTGCGCCTGCTTGACAGCAAGGAGGAGGCGACGCAACCCCTCCTGGAGCGTGCACCGCACATCGTCGAACACCTGTGCCCCGAGTGTGCCGCCCACTTCGCCGACCTGTGTCGTTATCTGGATGCCTTGGAGCGCCCCTATCAGATCAACTATCGCATTGTGCGCGGGCTGGATTACTACACCAAGACTGTCTTCGAGATCAAAGCGGCCGGGCTGGGAGCCCAGGACACCATCTGCGGCGGTGGCCGCTACGACGGCCTGATTGCCGAGCTGGGTGGGCCACCCACGCCAGGCATCGGCTTTGGCTCCGGCATCGAGCGCATTGTGCTGGCGATGCAGCAGCTGGGGTTGCCTGTCCCTGAGGAGGTGCGCCCGCAGGTGATGGTGTGTTACCTGGGTGCTCCGGCCAAGCTGGCGGCGGTGCGCCTGGTGGAACGGTTGCGCGACAGCGGCATCCGCAGCCTGCTCGCCTTTGGCGACCGCAGCCTGAAGGCACAGTTGAAGAGTGCCGATCGCGCCGCGGTGGAATACGCTGTCATCCTGGGCGAGGAGGAGGTGCAGGCGGGCGTGGCGACGGTGCGCAGTATGGCACGAGGCACTCAGGAGCAGGTGGCGCTGGAGCAGCTGAGCGCATGGCTGGATGCTGCGTTGCGGGGTGCGCTGCCCGCGGCCAGCTCAGCGTTGCGCGCGTGATAACCGAGCCGCGCGCGTCCGTAGGGGCACAATGGCATTGTGCCCGTGCTCGCGTGTTGGCCGGGGGCGGGTACGGGCGCAATGTATTGCGCCCCTACGCACGGTCGCGGCTCAGATTCGGTTGGTCGCGGCGCGGATGGATTTGACCGATTTAAGGCTCCTCATCAGGGGGCAAACCTTGCAGTATCGCCGTCAGCCGGTCGACCAGCGGTGGCAAATCCTGCCGCACCACGGACCACACCACTTGATCGTCCACGCCAAAGTAATCATGCACAACGCGGTCACGCAAGCCAGCCATCCGCCGCCACGGCACCTCGGGATGGCAAGCTTTCACATCATCCGAGATCTTCTTGGCTGCCTCGCCGATCACCTGGAGGTTGCGCAGCACAGCATCCTGCACCAGGCGCGATTGCACGTACTGGTCGAAGGTGAGCTCGTGGGTGTATTCCAGGATGCGCTCAATGGCTTCCCGAACGTCAGCCAGCAGGTCGCGGTCACGCCGGCGCGCTTTCGACATCAATCAGGTCCTTCTGGACGGCAACGGCAATAGCACGACGATGGGGTTGCTGCAACGCGCGACGGAAGGCGTCAAAAGTGGCCAGGTCAACGCGCCGGCCGAGTACGTCCTCCAGATATTCGGCCAGCGCCACAAACTCGAGGCCAAGCGGACGCGACAGCTCGACCAGCAGGTCCACATCGCTGTCCTTCGTCTGACCGCCGCGCGCGAAGGAACCGTACAACGCTATGCGGATGACTCCGAAGCGTTGGCGCAGATAGGGCAGCTCACGGCGCAGGCGACTCAACACTGCCGCATCCGCTGACCTTGTCGCATCCTCCACAGACCGGGCCATGGCCATCCTCCGCCTACCACTATACCGGCCGCGGCAAGAACGGGCTACAATATGTCCTTCTCACCACCACAGGGCCAGTGTAGCACATCCCGGCACAACTTTCAAGCCATCTGGGTGCCTTGTCACGCTAGGCACAAGGCGATACCCGTTCCTCCAGCAGGAGCGCCTCCGCCGCGCGCGTCCGTAGGGGCACATTCAATTGCGCCCGCGCGCGCGTGTTGGCCGGCGGCGGGTACGGGCGCAATGTATTGCGCCCCTACGCACGGTCGCGGCTCGGATTCGGTCGGTCGCAGCGCGGAGCCAGTACACGCGCGGCGGCCAGCAATCCCCTCTCCTGGTGGGAGAGGGTCAAGGTGAGGGGCACCGCACCACAAAAAAAATCCCCTGCCGCACGACGTGCAGCAAGGGAGCCAATCACAAAGAGGCTGGGGGTCGAGGATTCGAACCTCGGCGTACGGATCCAGAGTCCGCTGTCCTACCGCTAGACGAACCCCCATCGCCATAAGCTATTATACCACATGTTGCGACGGTTGACAAATCGGCGTCGCTGCTGCCCGCTCGCGCGCATGCGCCTGCACCGCCCGCACAAAGGCCAGGAACAGCGGATGGGGCCGCGTGGGCCGCGATTTGAACTCGGGATGGAACTGGGTGCCCAGCATGAAGGGGTGATCGCGCAACTCGACAATTTCCACCAGCCGGCCGTTGGGCGAGAGGCCGGAGAAGACCACGCCGCCGGCTGCCAGGTCTTTGCGATACACGTTGTTCAGCTCCCAGCGGTGGCGATGGCGTTCAAATGCCAGCTCGGTGCCATACGCGGCGTGCGCCAGTGTCCCCTCCACCAGGCGGCAGGGATAGGTGCCCAGGCGCATCGTGCCGCCCAGCTCGGAGACGCCGCGCTGTTCGCTCATCAGATCGATCACGGGATACTTGGTGTGTGGGTTGAACTCGGTGGAATTGGGCTCGTCGCTGCCGAAGACGTGCCGCGCCAGCTCGATGGTCATCACCTGCATGCCCAGGCAAAGGCCTAGATAGGGCACTTTGTTCTCGCGTGCATAACGCGCCGCAACCACCTTGCCCTCGATGCCGCGGTAACCAAAGCCACCCGGCACCACGATGCCATCCACCGTCTGGAGCAGGTCCAGCGCCTTGCCCTGTTCCAGCTCCTCGGAATTGATCCACACGATGTCGGCATTGCAACCGCAATGCACCGCAGCCATGCGCAGCGCCTCGCACACGCTCAGGTAGGCGTCGTGCAGCGCCACATACTTGCCCACCATGGCCACCCGAATGTTCGGCTTAGGGCGCTTGATCTGCTCCACCAGCTGCCGCCACTCCTCCAGGTCGGGCGGACGATTGGGCAGGTTCAGCCGCTCTACCACGTAGTCGCCCAGACCCACCTGCTCCAGCAGCAGGGGTACTTCGTAGATCGTCTCCACCGTGGGCAAGGGCACCACGGCTCGCTCGTCCACGTCGCAGAAGAGGGCAATCTTCTCCCGGATGGCGTCGGTGATGGGTCGCTCGGCACGACACACAATGACATCTGGCTGGATGCCCACACTACGCAACTCGCGCACGCTGTGTTGGGTGGGCTTGGTCTTGAGCTCACCGGTGGCGCCCAGGTAGGGGAGCAAAGTGATGTGCACGTAGAGCGTGTTCTCGCGCCCGACATCCTTGCGCATCTGCCGCAGCGCCTCCAGGAAGGGCTGGCTCTCGATGTCGCCCACCGTGCCGCCCACCTCGACAATCACCACCTCGGCACCGCTCTCGCGCGCCACCTGCATCACACCATCCTTGATCAGGTTGGTGACATGCGGGATGACCTGGATGGTCTTGCCCAGGTAGGCGCCCCGCCGTTCCGAGGCGATCAGCCGCTGATACACCTGGCCAGCGGTCATGTTGCTGGCGCGCGTGAGATCTTCATCAATGAAACGTTCGTAGGCGCCTAGGTCGAGATCGGTCTCGGCACCATCCTCCAGCACGAAGACCTCGCCGTGTTCGTAGGGGGACATGGTGCCCGGATCCACGTTCAAATAGGGATCCAGCTTTTGCACCGCCACGGTGAGGCCGCGACTTTTCAGGATGCGCCCCAACGATGCGGCGGTCACTCCCTTGCCCAGCGACGAGACCACACCGCCCGTGCAGAAGATATACTTGGTTGTCACACTCTTACCCATCCAGAAACCCTTTGCAGTTACCTTATGATGTTATATTACCACCTGACTCGCACCGTGTCAGTTTTGGGCCGCTGGCTCACGCGCGCGGCTCGGTTCAATTCATCCGAGCCGCGACCGTAAGGGAGCGGTGTGCGGGCACAATGCAATGCCCCCTACGGACACGCGTGGCTCGGTTCGTGCCGCTGGCTCACGCGCGCGGCTCGGTTCAATTCATCCGAGCCGCGACCGTAAGGGAGCGGTGTGCAGGCGCAATGCAATGCCCCCTACGGACACGCGTGGCTCGGATCAAGATGCCCCCACTCCCACATCGCCGCTTGCTCACGCGCGCGGCTCGGTTCAATTCATCCGAGCCGCGACCGTAAGGGAGCGGTGTGCAGGCGCAATGCAATGCCCCCTACGGACACGCGCGGCTCGGTTCGTGCCGCTTGCTCACGCGCGTCGGCTCGGTTCGTGCCGCTTGCTCACGCGCGTCGGCTCGGATTCGGCTGCTCGTGCCCACACGGCTCACCCCTCGCCCCGCGACGGCCGCAGGTCTTCGATCACCAGCCGTAGGTAGCAGCGACCATTGTACTCGTCGGTGTCCAAGCGATAAGCGACATCCACCCGCTCGCCCACCTCGTCGTGGTGGTTGGCGCGCCGGAAGCCGATCGCCTCCCACTCCTGCTGGCCGTCGTGCAGCGTCAGCTTGAGATGGCGACCTTCGCTGCCCACCAGCTGTTTGCGGCGCACCACCAGTCCGCGGGTGAGGAAGACCGGCTTGGGGTTATCACACCCAAAGGGAGCCAAGCGCTTCAGAACCTCCATCACCTCCAACCCGCGCTGGGCAGTGGCGTGCGTGGGTGCGTCGTGGCCTGCCATGCGCCTCGTCAGCACATCCTCCACGGCACGCCGGTGGATGGCTCGCAGGCTGAGCTGGGCGTCGATGTGCAGGGTGGGCGTGGGCAGGGACAGGCCGATCTCGCGCGCCGCGATCTCCAGCAACTGCGCTTCCAGCCTGGCCAGGTTGGCAGTGCGCACGGTGAAGCCGGCCGCACTGGAGTGGCCGCCGTAGCGTTCCAGCAGTGCCGCGCACTCATCCAGCGCGCGCGTGATGTGCAACTCGGGGATGCTGCGCGCCGATCCGCGCGTCACCTCCTCCCCCAGGTGCGCCACCAGCGTAGGGCGATGGAACTCCTCCGTCAGCCGTGCGGCCACCAGCCCGACGATGCCCTCGTTGAAGTCGGGATCGGTGATCAAATAGAGCAGGCGGCCGGCCCCGTCGTCCAGGATAGCCTGGCGCGCCTTTTCCCACATCTGATCGGTGAGCGCCTGCCGCTCGCGATTCTGGCTCTCCAGCCGTGCGGCGAGCGCAACGGCGCGCGCCTCATCCGCGGTGACCAGCAGATCAAAGGCGGTATAGGCGCTCTCCAGCCGTCCCGCCGCGTTGAGACGCGGTGCCAGGATATAGCCGATCGTATCGGCTTCCACCGTGCCCGGTTTCACCCCGGCCTGCGCCATCAGCTGACGGAGGCCCAGACGTGGCGCCGTGTTGAGCACCTTCAGGCCTGCTGCCACCAGAGCACGATTTTCATCCATCAGCGGCGCCATGTCGGCCACAGTGCCCAGCGCGACCAGATCCAACAGGGCCTCCTCGCGCACATCCACCGGTCGCTCTGCGGCGCGCAACAGCGCCTGCGCCAGCTTGAAGGCCAGCCCCACGCCGGCCAGCTGCTTGAAGGGATAGGGACATTGCGGCTGCTTGGGGTTGATCAGCGCCACCGCTGGTGGCAGCGTCTCGCCCGGCATATGGTGATCGGTGATGATCAGATCGAGGCCGAGCGCCTGCGCGTGGCAGGCCTCTTCCACCGAACGCGCGCCACAATCCACCGTCACCACCAGCCGCACGCCCTCCTCGGCGAGCGCCGTCAAAGCAGCCTTGTTCAGCCCATAGCCCTCTTCGAAGCGGTCGGGGAGGTAGGGAAACGAACGCAGGCGCGCGCCCAAGGCGTGCAACACCTGCATCAACAACGCGGCAGCGGTCACCCCGTCGGCATCGTAGTCACCGAAGATGGCGATCAGCTCCCCGGCGCGGATGGCCGCCTGCAGACGCTCCACCGCCTGCGGCATCCCCCGCAACTGAAAGGGATCGGTATCCGCAAAAGGCTGGCACTCCAGAAAGCGTTCCATCTGATCCGGATCGCAAATCCCCCGATTGTGCAACAGCTGCACCAATAGCCGAGGCAACGTTGGGAAGCGCGCGAAGTGTTCTTCAGAGAGCCTAGGAGGTAACACCCAGCGCTTGGGCATAGGCGAACGCCACACCTCAATCCAAAAGATTACCCATCCTCACAACACAGGGTGACAGATGCCCTCGCGATGTGGATGTGCAGCGCGGGCACCGGTCACCCTGCCCTGACCGACTCAACTGCAGCGCGCTGAAGCGAGCTAAGCTGTTATACCCAGCCCTGCTTCTTGATAAAGTTGGTGATCACAGGTACTTCGAAATATTCGCCCTTGTACGCCTTGTATGCCGGCCACAGCAACACCAGCCATGCGATGAAGTAGAGGAAGAAGCCAAGGCCGAAGGTGAGGCAGCTGATGATCAACAGCACAACGAAGAGCACTGCCCAGAGCACCAGTGCCTGCACCGCATGGTATTTTTGGAAGGGTCGCGTTTTCATCGACTCGGTCACCAAAATGATGATCGACATCACTACAGCGATAGGGTAACAGAGTGCTGCCATCAATTTGTCGTTTTCTGTAATCTCTTCCATTGCGCCTCTCCTTTCAGCTCACATGGCGGGTGCGACCGATCCAACAAGGTGGTGATATTGCTTGTCAACGAGTATAACACACCCCCTGCAGCGATGCAATAGTCCATCCGTCCTGTCTGCGCGCTCGCTGTCCGGCTGAAAGGAGCAGTTGCTGCGACGGGACAATTGTTCTGAAGCAGCCACAGTCACACGCCAGCGATTGGCGCTAGCGGCGCACCACTGGCAGATAGGCCGCCGCGGGCCAATAGCGCAGCACCTGGCCCCGACTGGTATGGCCGAAAACGTCACCCATCGTACCGACAAACAGCCCATTGGCAAAGACAGCCAGCGGATTGTCCCAGTAGACATCCCTGTTGTCGGCTCCGACCAGGCCATCGCGACCGATGTTCTCCCAGGCGATGCCGTTGGCTGTGCGCCAGGCCTGCAGGCCGTTGGTGCGGTTGCCAACCACGAGGTAAAGGTGGCTGCCGTACACCTCCATAGCGCTGCCGTGGGCGTTGGTCGCATCACCGAACCCGTTGTCCACCACCTTGTTCCAGTCGCTGCCGTCGCAGGTCTGACAGCGCCACACCTGGATGCCGATGCCAGTGCCTCCGGTCGCTCGTGTGCTGGCATACAGGTAGTTGTTGAACACGGCCAGCGCGCTGATAATTATGTTGCTGGCGTTGCCGAAGCCGTCCGGATTGACTTGTGTCCAGCTGCCGGCAGCGCCGCTGGGGCTGCGCCAGATCTCACCACCGCTGGTGAAATTGAAGGTGCCGGCGTAGAGCTGGCCGTTGAACACCTCCGTGCTGATAACGGCGACGTTGCCGGCATCACCGAAACCGTTGCTGACGACACGCGTCCACGTGACCGAGCTGTCGCCGGTGGTGCGCCACACCTCACAGCCGACCGTGTCGGTGTAGCTCCACGTGGTGGCATACAGTTGATCTTTGAAGACGACGAGCCGGCCGATCTCTTTCTGGGTGGCAGCTAGTCCGGAGGGTGTCACCTGCGTCCAGCTGCCGGCAGCGCCGCTGGGGCTGCGCCAGATTTGGGCACTCTTGGTGGCTACGTCATCACGCATCAGGGTGCCGGCGTAGAGCTGGCCCCTGAACGTGGCCATGTGCTCGATGCCGATGTTGTCGGGGTCACCGAAGCCGTTGGAGGTAACGGACACCCAGTTGCGTCCGTCTAGGCTGCGCCACAGGTCGGCGCCGTCTTCGCTATCCTGCACGCCGGCGTAGAGATGGGAACCAAATGGCGCTAAAGCGAGAATCACTTCCACGTTGGGGTTGCCGAAGCCGGGCTGGCTGACCGCCTCCCAGCGCCCCGGCGGGGATGTCTGAGCGGTGAGATCGGGTGTCTGGGCGGCGGCGAGCGCGCCCAGCAGGCATACCATGCCCATGGCCAGCAGCATTGCTGTGATCAGTCGAAAGTTCATCTTTGCCTCCTTGCCTCCTTTCGCAAGGCCCAATGTCGCCCGAACAGCTGGCAACCAAGAAACCTATATCCTTTGCATTCGGCCCCTCACTGCTTCCTCACCACCGGTAGGTAGACCGCCCGGAGGTGCCATCGTGGGGCCAGGGGCATCCATTTGACGTAGATGACGCGCGCCGCTGTGACCTCGCCCGTGCTGCCCAGCACTCCCATGAACACTATCAGCCAGACTGCCGGCAGCACCACAGCCAACAAGAGGGCAGGCCGGCGCGAGACAAACCTTTATCCTACCATCGGCACCCCCTCCTTCGATGAACGCGGCACCCACGACCGCAAACCCGTTCAAAATATCAGGATCACCTGGAGGCGGCACCGGAGGCAACAAGTTCAGGCAAGGGGAAAGAGAGAATTCCCAGCGGGGTAAAATGGTCAGGACGCAGTGCGGTCAGCCAGGCAACCTTGTCAGCCGATCGTGCGCTATTGCTCTCTTCTACCCTCCCGGGCGGCGGCAGCGCCCACGCAAAGTAGAACGATACAGCTATATGTGGAGGGTCCTGTGAACCAATGTGTTCCCTCCAACAACCCGGCCAAGGTCCTGCCGTGGGGGAGAAATGCAAACCTATACTTATTATAAGGAAGAGAGAGGTCACTGTCAAGAGCTTTTCTACGATTTGTCTTTTGTTCTGGCTTGCCCGGGTCGATGGCGCCAATAAGCGCGAGCGGGCATGGTGGAGTCCATAAGTTGACTGGACATATCGCGGCAGATACAGGTAAAATCAGCCGGTATATGGTGTCTGTGGCCGTGACATCGCCGGCAAAAGGAGTGTGCGCATAGACACGAGCAGTCTGATGGGGGTGCTTTCCGTGGTGAGCCAGCTCATCTTCTTGGAAGGCATCCTCTCCCTTGACAACGCGGCTGTGCTGGGTGCGATGGTCTCGGTGCTGCCGGATGACCAGCCGGTGCCCTATCCTGCGCCATTGCGCTTTCTGAGCGCGCCCACCCAACGACTGCTCGGCATGCAACAGATGGCTGCGCTGAAGGTAGGGTTGTTGGGGGCTTACATCGGACGCGGATCGATGCTGGCGCTGGCGAGTGTGGTGATCGGCAGTCCGTTCCTGCGGCTGCTCGGCGCGGCCTATCTCTTGCACCTGGCGCTGGGGCATCTGGGCCGGCGTGAGGAAACGGCCCCAGAGCCCGGCCACCGCACCATAGCCCTCAGCACAACCTCATTCTGGCTGGTGGTGCTGAACGTCGAGCTAGCCGACCTGGCGTTCAGCCTGGACAACGTGGTGGCGGCGGTGATGCTCTCCAACCGCCTGTGGGTGGTGATGCTGGGCGTGGCGTTGGGCATCCTCACCATGCGCTTCGCCGCGGGCATCTTCACCTGGCTGATCCGGCGCGAGCCCATCCTGGTCACGGCGGCCTATCTGGTGGTCTTCAACATTGCGGTGGAGTTGCTGCTGAGCGAGTTTCTGGACATCCACTTCGAGGCGTGGGAGAAGTTCGCCATCTCAGCGGCGACGCTAGCGCTATGTGTGCTGTACGCGCGTGTGCCGTGGCTGCACCATCTGGCGCCGCTGTGGCGCTGGATCGCTCACGGCATGGGCCTCCTGGATGCGCTGATCAGCTGGGTGCTGCAGCCGCTGCTGTGGCCCTTCCAGCTGGTTGCGCGGCAGCTGGCGGGTGCGCGGGAGACGCTCCGCGCCTACCTGCCCCGCCACCGCGCCGCCCCGGGCAGCAACCCAGGCAAAGATTCCCCCTGAGGCCATATGGCACCGCCATCCTCGCCGGCGGAAGCGCCTCCGACGCCGTGGTGGGAGCGGGCCGCCATATTCCTGCTCCTGGCGCATCGGCGGCCGGCGACGCGCTACTGGGAAGTGGACGCGCTGCGCGGGCTGGCCATCTTGCTGATGGTGATCTACCACTTCGCCTTCGACCTGGTCTGGTTCGGGTATGCGCGCGTGGCGCTCACGAGTGGCTTCTGGCTGATCTGTGCGCGCACGTCGGCCATCCTGTTCCTGTTGCTGGTCGGTGTGGCGCTGGTGCTGGACGATGCGCGCCGCGCGACGCGTGGGCGTGCCCGGCCGCCCTATGCACCCTACTTCATCCGCGGCCTGAAGGTGCTGGGATGGGGCCTCGTCATCAGTCTGGTCAGCTGGGCAGTCGTAGGGCGGCCTGGGATCCTCTTTGGCATCCTGCACCTGATCGGGCTATCCATCCTGCTGGCCTATCCTTTCCTGAGGCGCCTTTCGTTCAGTGCAGCCGCTGGTCTGATCGTGATTCTGGTCGGCGTCGCGCTGAACCGCATGCCAGCGGCGCATGCCGGGTGGCTGTGGCTGGGGTGGCGACCGGTTGCGCTGCAGCAGCTCGACTATTTCCCGCTGCTGCCGTGGTTCGGGGTGGTGTTGCTGGGAGTGGCGGCGGGGCAATGGGCCTATCCGGGTGGCGTGCGACGATGGCCCTTGCCAGAATGGGGTGGGTGTGCGATTGTGCGGCTGCTGGTGGGTTTAGGGCAGCGCTCGTTGCTCATCTACCTGGTGCATCAACCGTTCTTCTTCGCGTTGCTGACGCTGGTGGGTTTGCTGGCACCCGCGCCGTGAGCCACCGGATCCGCGCCGCAACCGTGCGTAGGGGCGCAATAAATTGCGCCCGTACCCGCCCCCCACCCGCCCCGGCGACCAGAT
>CAKZLO010000017.1 GCA_937127125.1 uncultured Ardenticatenia bacterium | reverse complement strand
GGCGTCCACGGCTGGTTGTCGTCTTTATTGTGATCGATTCGAGCGCGGCGACGATCTCATCGTGACCGTGGCTGAATCGTATCCCGCCGATCTCCAGATATCTGCCGTATTCATTTTCGAGCGCAGGCGGCAGGCGCAACCGCAAGCGCAACGTCCCGTCCTCGGCGACCGCAGCAACGCATGATTGGTTGCCGCTTGTTTCATCACCGCTCCCGACCACAAAGAACTGATTGGCGCGCGCTCTCCTCCACTCAGCCAGCCACTGCTCATGACCCCGATAGCTGTTCTCCTCAAGATGAAACTGCCGTCGAAAGAGCCGCCGCCCCCCAAAACAGATCCGCACCCGCCCCGCACGCTGATCCTCCATCAAACGGTCGAGTCGCTGGCCGAGCCGTTCGAGACGGCGCTTCTTCTCGTGGAGCGCTCTTGATCCGGGAGCACGTCGCGCCAACCTCTCGATGACCTTCTGGGCGCGCTCGATACGCCACTTCAGATCCTCGATCTCGCGCGGCAGCGCACCACGCACCGCCGCCATCTTGCCCGCCAACGTGATCCGAATCGAGTTGAACTGCCGCGCCGTCAACCCGTACCGACGGCAGAAATCTGGCTTTATTTGAGACGCGCTCGCTCCGGCGCATAATTGCGCGAACAGCTTTCGCTCAACAACGCCGAACAGTAGAGCGTACTGATCGAGGATCGCAGCCGCTTCCTCATCGAGCTTAAGCCGCGTCTGATAGGTCACGGTGTGGCGCTTGCGAACCATAGATGCAACAGAATATCACATAAAAAACGGCGCGTCAACTACTTCATGACGTTGGGATGGTGATCGGCGCCAGCGCGCCTTGCGAGGTGAGAGCATCTTTGACCACGTTTGTCCTCATTTCTATCAACTGTTGAAAACCCAAGCTTTCCGGGAAGACCTTTCACGGGCTGCAGCTTCCTTTGGATGTATAGTTTCGGAAACTCAAACTCCAGCCGCGCTTCGCGGCTGCCAGTGCATACACGTAGCGATAAGGTGATGCGGAACTCGCCGTCGTCGCGCCACATCAGCGCGTGCGCACCAGGGGCGAGGTCGGTGATGCAGATGTCGGTGGCCTGGCTGTGTCCGAAGTCACCCCATTCGGTGCTGACATGGTATAAGACCGCAGAGTCGAGAGGCGCATCACTATCATTAATCAGATAGAAATGCCACTCCTTGCCATCAACGGGTGCCTCACGGCAGGCGGCCATACGGCAGCGGATGCGCTTATCTTCCTTCATCTGCCCCCAACATCTTGTCACTGAACGATAAAGCTCAGCCGACTGCCTCCGGCCGGCAGCTGTAGCGCGGTGTTAATCGGTGTGATGTTTGTACTGTCTCATCGCCTTCGATAAATCTCCCGACGATGACCAACAGCGTGGATCACGATGGTCTCTTCGTCCCAAAGCACTTCGTAAATGATGAATGATGCGATAGTCACCTACACGAAGCTTGTAGAGTCCCGCAAAGTCACCGGTCAATGCCTCGAGGCGAATCGCATCCACGTTCGCAGCCAGCCAGTTGATCCGCTGGACGATGCGACGCCCTGTAGGCTTGTCTAATCGCTCCAGATCCTGAGCTGCTGCTTTCAGGATGCGAATGCAGTACTCGGCCATTACTCCAAACCAAGACGCTGAACCACTTCCTCAAAAGGCTCGCCGCGCTCCCCCTTCGCTACCGCTTCCTTCTGGCGCAAAAGTCTGTTGCGGATGGTTTTTCGGAGTGGTAAACCTTCGTCGGGATCACCAACCAACTCTAGTAGCTTCTGCTCGATGATAGTTTCTATCATTTCTCGAAGTTCGTCTTTCGTCATCTGCGCTACTGTAGCCATACTGCCCTCCATAGGTTCACGACTCTCATTGTTTGTAGGACCGCCTAACGGTTGGCGCTTCACCTGCGCCGCGAAGCGCAGCGAAGCGGCGTCAGGTGCAAGCGCGTGTTGGGCAGGCACCCATTACTACATGCGAGCAAAACGAACCTGCCTTTCTGTTACAACCACAAATTGGTCTGTTAACCGCTCCGCATAGCCTTCAAGCAATCGTTGAAGGATAGCAATTTTATTCACTGCTCGTTCATCTTCAAGGCGCAAGAGCACAACGCCTTTATGCGGACGTCGCTCTCGATAAATCTTCTCACCAAAGTCTTTGTCATTCGTGATCAAAATCCAATTCTCGGCAAACGCTTTCGTAATGACTTCATCGTCTTCCATGCCGCGTGCTTCCTCGTACACGGAGAAAACTTCATGCTTCTGCGCGCGCAACCAATGTGCTACCGCTGGACCCGTGCATTCATCTACTAGGAAACGCATTTACGCTGGCTCCAACAATGGCACAAATGTGGTGTCTGCAAGAGACTTTGTGGCAAACAATAAACACGCTTGAATATCTTCGGGGGCTAGCCCTTGATATTCTTCAAGAATCTCTGCAGCTGTCGCCCCGTGAGCCAGCAAATTAAGCACATATTCTACGGTCAAGCGTGTTCCCTTGATAACTGGCTTGCCAACCATAACTTTGGGATTGAGGATAATACGCTCAAGAAGTTGTTGTTCCGTCATTCTTCCACCTCCTACTTGTATCATACCACGAAATCTTGCGCTATCAGTCTGCCTGCCCAACGCTTGAGATGACGTGGGGCGAAACCGAATACACGCAACTTTGAGTTTAACGGACAACGTGATAAGAAGGTCGCTGTTTCGCCCTCACGTCCATTGATTTGTTAGCTGTGTTTTAGCTTAGAAAGAAGGTCTTTAACTTTCTGCTCTATTAAATTGCGCGTTTCGAGGTTCCGTCAATAGGTGTGTAAACCTGCTCAGGCG
>CAKZLO010000016.1 GCA_937127125.1 uncultured Ardenticatenia bacterium | reverse complement strand
TGGCGGTGCAGCAGGGCGGGGTGAGATGGGTGCATCGGGATGCAGTGGTGAAGAGGTGAGCGATTGACAGATGAGGCTGGGAACGTGGTGGCGGTGGTGGAATTGGATCCGTGGGGCGGGGAGACGGACAGATGTGTGAACCAGTGGCCACAGCCATATCGGTACACGACGTATGAGCGGGATGGGAATGGGGTGGATCAGGCGCTGATGAGGAGCTATCAGGGGTGGCACAGCAGGTTTGATCAACCAGATCCGTGGGATGGGAGTTATGACCTGACTGATCCACAATCGTTCAACCGGTATGCTTACGTCAGGAATGATCCGGTGAACTTTGCGGATCCGACAGGGATGTTGACGGTGGGGCCAGTCAACGGCGGACAGCTTGGGGTAGTGACGGTGAGAGCCGATGTTGGGCCTGACTGGACGGCGTTATGGGAGTTATGGATGTTTGGGATGCAGATAGGGCAGCTGTTGCTACAGCCTATCGTAGGATCGGGAAGCACACAGGAGATCGAAACCATTGCTCCGTCTTTTAATGAGAAAGACTTGCAAACGGTAGCTGCTGCAATTGAGAGGGCAAAGCAGTTGGTCAATAAACGACGTTGCTATGAGGCGCTAAGAGATATGGGGTTGCCGATATTCGTGGGGCTGTCAACGATTTGCGCGTCGGGGGAGAACCGGATCTGTTGGATGCAAGCAAAGGGCCTAACGTTTTTGACGGGCGACGAGCCATTAATTCTTGGGCGAAAGATGAAGATACTGGGACGCTCGTCCGCGTCTCTGATTTTTTGAGGAGGAGTGGTACAGTACGAGCTATAACAGTCGGGCCATACGTTTACCTCAATGGCTCATTTTTCTCACAAAGTGCAGATGATCGGGCTATTACTATGATTCACGAAGCAGTGCACAAGGGCACGGGCTTGCGAGACAAAGATTTCGGGCCGACTCGGGAGGCCGGGTCGTTGAAACTGACCCAGATTTTAAAAGATGCATGTTTGTAAGGGAGAAACGGATACGGATGTGGAAACCGATCTCAGGTGCTATTTTGTATCTAACATTGATGTGGTCGCCGGGCCTTTTTCAGCAGAGTGCAGGCAAAGTGTTCTATGTAGAAAGCTGGAAGAGAGGATCGACGAGGATATGTGAAACGGACTTCTTCTATCAACTCGATCGTATAACAAGGAGGCACGAAGCCGTAATCAGAGACGCTTCAGGGACGGAAAGATACAGATTGACAGTTCGTTTTCTCGAAAGAGAAGGCAACTTGTTCGATTCATGGGTAGTCGAGTTGCGCGAAAAGTTGGATGGTGGGAGGTTAGGGCCTAACCTGTTGGGGAGCGAAGGGCCTGGTCCTAGTGGGGATTATTTCCCAAAAGAGAATCAGATCGCGTTGCTCTACCCAGTAGAAGAGCCAAACTTTTTGCGATATGGGATAGATGTTTATCCTATTCGTGCCAAGCGAATAATCAAAGTGGAGAGCTTTTATGTCATCATTCAAGTTGAGGACTATAAATTAGATAGAGAGGAACCTAAGAGGTTGGAAAAGATTGATGTCCGAATTCAGTTGAGCAACAGCATAGAAGGGGCAAAGCATTTAGTGGGTGGTGATACGCTGAGGTGAGCTCAAGTAGCGAGCGAGTAGAAGTCTTATTGGCTGACGGATGGATTTACTAGTGGCGGAGGTCTCGTCAATAGGTGTGTAAACACGCATCAGGCGGCGGCCTCCCCAAGATCCGGGCTTTGCCCGTGACCTCCGACCACCTCAACCCCGTCCTCGTACCCCACCCCGGCATAGACCTTGGCCAGTAGCTCAGGCGCGTTCAGCCAGCGAAACCGCTTCTCGGCCACCATGAGCATCTTCCAGATCACCGCCGTGGCCCGCTCCACCTTCTTGAACCGCTTGGCGGCGTCCGTCCGCAACCGCAGCGCGGCGAAGAGCGACTCCACCACGTTGGTGCTCCTGATGTGGACCCACTGCTCCTTCGGGTAGAAGGTCAGCATCCGCTCCCAGTCGTCCCACAGGGTCTCAGCGGCCTTCGTATACACACGCTCACGGCACCATTCCTCGAACTCCCTCCGCCTGCGCTCCGCCTCCGCACGGTTCTTGGCGTAGACCACCTTGCCCAGCATCTCCTTGGCGACCGGCTGCTGGGCGCGCGGCAGCTTGTCCAGGACGTTCATCACCTTGTGGTTCCAGCAGCGCTGCTCATCCGCCTCCGGCCAGACTTGCCTGAGCGCCCCCCAGAGGCCCAGGTTGCCATCCCCGATGACCAGGCGAGGGGCCCGCAGGTCGCGCAGGTCCCGCAGGAGCGCAGCCCAGCTTTCCGTCGACTCCCGATAGCCCGGCCCCACCGCCGCCACCACCTTGCGGCCATCCGACAAGGCGGCGATGGCCACCAAGAGCGCCGCCCGCTCGCGCTCCAAGCCCGCCTTG
>CAKZLO010000015.1 GCA_937127125.1 uncultured Ardenticatenia bacterium | reverse complement strand
TTACACACTTTACACACATTACACACTTTACACACATTACACAGTTTACACACTTACACACTTACGTACTCCACTGATCCGAACGGAGTCCGCGCTGCGACCGATCGGGTCTGAGCCGCGACCGTGAGGGAGCGGGTGTGTGTGCGGGCACAATTTAATGCGCCCCTACGGACGTGCGCGGCTCTGATTCAGGCAGCATCGTCTCAGTCAGGAAAACCCTATCATCTGCGTGATCGCATCATTCGTTTCATAGAGCTGTTCATGTAACCTATGTCATGTGTGTAAGTGTGTCAAGTGTGTAATGTGTGTAAAGTGTGTAAGTGTGTAAAGTGTGTAAAGTGTGTAATGTGTGTAAAGTGTGTAAAAAGTGTTGTTACACGCATTGTGTGCTGGTGCGTGGCAGCCTCAACCGACACCATCGGGCAGATAGTACGCATACGGAGCCGCGACCGTGAGGGAGCGGGTGTGTGCGGGCACAATTTAATGCGCCCCTACGGACGCGCGTGGCTCGGATAAATGCGTGCGCGGCTCTGATTCAGGCAGCATCGTCTCAGTCAGGAAAACCCTATCATCTGCGTGATCGCATCATTCGTTTCATAGAGCTGTTCATGTAACCTATGTCATGTGTGTAAGTGTGTCAAGTGTGTAAGTGTGTCAAGTGTGTAATGTGTGTAAGTGTGTAATGTGTGTAAAGTGTGTAAGTGTGTCAAGTGTGTAAAGTGTGTAAGTGTGTAAAGTGTGTAATGTGTGTAATGTGTGTAAAAAGTGTAATGGGTATCGGTAGACTGGTCTGTTTCGCGGTGGCCTGTATGGCCACATCCCCCTGCCACCGCAGCACGCGGCGATCGCTCCGGACAGGTCGCAGTGTTTGAGACTTCGCGCGTGCTCAGCTGTCCACTCCCTCTGAGCGGAATTGCTTGCTTTGCCGCGCTGCGCAAGGTAGAATCAACCCGGCAACCCTATGATCACACCCATGCGTCGTCAGTATCTGCAGATCAAGAAGCAGTACCCGGATGCCATCGTCTTCTTCCGGCTGGGTGACTTCTATGAGACCTTCGACGAGGATGCGCGCATCGTCTCGCAGGTGTGCGACATCGTGCTCACCTCGCGGCCGGTCGGCAAGGCGGAGCGCGTGCCGCTGGCTGGTGTGCCCTATCACGCGGCCGATGGCTACATCGCTCGTCTGATTCACGCCGGCTACAAGGTGGCGATTGTGGAGCAGGTGGGGGGCGGCGTCTCCAGCCATCTACGCAGCGGCATGAGCCGCCCGAACGATGCCTCGCCGGTGCCGCCGGTTGTGCGCGGACTGGTGCACCGCGAGGTGACGCGCGTCATCACCCCTGGCACCCTGGTCGAACCGTCCCTGCTGGAGACGGCGCGCAACCACTATCTGGCCGCGTGTCTGGTAGAAGCAGAGGCAATGGGTCTGGCTTATGCGGACGTTTCCACCGGCGAATTCGCCGCCACACAGGTCAACTCGCCGGAGCCGTGGCAGGTGTTGAGCGAGGAGCTGGCGCGCCTGCAACCGGTGGAGATTCTGCTGCCCGGCGACGAGATGGCCGGGAAATTGAAACAGAGTCTGCCCTTTGCTGCCGCGCTCACCCCATGCGAGCGCTGGTACTTCGACCTGGAGGCTGCCACAGAGGCGTTGAAGAACCAGTTTGAAGTGGCCACGCTGGACGGCTTCGGGTTGCAGGGCAGTCCCTATGCCATTTGCGCCGCCGGAGCGATCGTCCACTATCTGAGCGCGACGCAGAAGGATGCTCTGGTCAACTTCACCCGCGTTGTGCGCTATCATCCCGGCAACTACATGGTGCTGGACGCCGTCACGCGGCGCAACCTGGAGCTCACCCAGACGCTGCGCAGCGGTGCCGTGAAGGGTTCCTTGCTGGGCGTGCTAGATCGCACCGTCACCCCGATGGGGGCCAGGCGGCTGCGCCAATGGCTGCAACAGCCGCTGCGCGAGGTGGATGCGATCAACCGGCGCCTGGATGCGGTGGAGCAGCTGGTAGGCAACACGGCCGTGCGTGTGGCTTTGCGCTCCCATCTGAAGCATGTGGGCGATCTGGAACGTCTCGCCCATCGTGCCGCCCAAGGGGTGATTCGACCGCGCGAGCTGCTGGCACTGGCGCAGGGATTGCGTGCTGTTCCCCCGCTGCAGACCACGCTGGGTGACCTGCCGCCGACGGACCAGGGTGGATCAGCATCCCAAGATGCCCCTGCGCTTGCGGCTATCGCCGAGGCGTTGGATGGGTGTCCTGAGGTGGTGCGTCTCGTCGAGCAGGCCATCGCTGAAGATGCCCCCGCGACCCTCACCAGCCCGGGCATTATCCGGCATGGCTTTTCCGCAGAACTGGATCAGGTGCTCTCCGATGCGCGCGCCGCCAAGGAGTGGGTGGCCGGCCTGGAGCAGCGCGAACGCCAACGTACCGGCATCAAAAACCTGCGCGTCGGCTTCAACAAGGTTTTCGGCTACTACATCGAGGTGAGCAAGAGCAATCTAAGTGCTGTGCCGCCCGACTATGTGCGCAAGCAGACGCTGGTCAACGGCGAGCGCTTCATCACTCCCGAGCTGAAGGAGTACGAGGCGCTCATCCTGCACGCCGACGAGCGGCGCATGGAGATCGAGTTGCGCGTCTATCGCGACGTGTGTGCCCAAGTGGCAGCGGCGGTGCCACGCCTGGTGGCCACGGCACGGGCGCTGGCCGATCTGGATGCCTATGCCGCGCTGGCGGAGACAGCCGTGCGCCAGCGTTATGTGCGCCCCGAGGTCGCCGATGACCTGCGCCTGGAGATCGTGGCCGGACGCCATCCCGTCGTCGAGGTGGCCCTGGCAGAAGAAGGGTCACAGCTCTTCGTGCCGAACGATGTGCGCCTCTCCGACGAGGAACGCATCCTGATCATCACCGGGCCCAATATGAGCGGCAAGTCCACCTACCTGCGCCAGGTGGCGCTGATCTGTCTGATGGCTCAGATCGGCTCGTTTGTGCCGGCGGAGCGCGCACACATCGGGATTGTCGATCGCATCTTCACCCGCATCGGCGCCGAGGACATCATCCACGCCGGCCAGTCCACCTTCATGGTGGAGATGGTGGAGACGGCCAACATTCTGCACCACGCCACGCCGCGCAGTCTGCTCATCCTGGACGAGATCGGGCGCGGCACCAGCACCTACGATGGGTTGTCGATCGCCTGGGCCGTGGTGGAATACATTCATCATCATCCCCAGCTGCGCGCCCGCACGTTGTTCGCCACGCACTACCATGAGCTGACTGCCCTGGCCGACGTGTTGCCCCACGTGCGCAACTACAACGTGGCGGTGTCCGAGCATGAGGGGCGGGTGGTCTTCTTGCACAAGATCGTGCCCGGAGGCGCCGATCGCAGCTATGGCATTCACGTCGCCCAGCTGGCCGGTCTGCCGCGTCCGGTCATCAGCCGCGCGCAGGAGATCCTGGCCCAGCTGGAGCGCCAGAAAGCGCAGCCCGCGCCAATAAGCCGCACGACCAGAGTGCGCGAAGGCGGCATGCGTGGCGCGCAGCCCGCTGTGCAACTTCCCCTCTTCCCATGCGCAGCACATCCCGCTCTGGAGACATTGCGTCAGCTGGATGTGAACGGCATGACACCCATTGAAGCGCTCAGCAAGCTGTATGAACTGCAGCAGCTGGCGCGCGAGGACGAGTGAAATAATCTCTTATAAGAATTCCTAAGGGAGTGATGTGATCATGAGGACGAACGTGGTAGTAAAAGCGGTTATGATCGGGACAATTGCCGTGCTGCTGACCGTGGGAGGTCTGGCGGCGTGTATTCCGGGTCGCGTAGCCGAGCAACAACCTGCTGCCGGTGGGCCGACCGTTGTGATTAGCAGCCCGCGGCCGGGACAGGTGGTCAAGAGCGGCGAGCTCATCCAGGTGACGTCCACTTCAACCGACCCGGACGGCATCCAGAAGGTCGAGTTGTGGGCCGACGGGGCATTGTCGCGGGTGGATATCAACCCGGAAGTGAACTCACCTTACATTGTGGCCCAAACGTGGCACAGCACCAAGGTGGGTTCGCACGTGTTTGTGGTCAAGGCATTTGATGCGCGCGGCAACGTAGGCCAGTCGGAGCCGGTGGTGATCAACGTGGAAGCAGAGCTCACCGCGACGCCCGTGGCGAGCGTGCCGACCGTGCCGGTGGCCACCGCCACCCCGCTTCCGCCGACCAGTGCTGTGCCACCCACCGTCCCGCCACCCACTGTGGCAGCGCCGACGACGGCTGTGCCGCCATCGCCCAGTGCCACCCCCCAGGTGCCCGCGCCACCGCCGATGTGCACCCCACCGCCTTGCCAGCCCGGCGAGGTCTATCACTGTCCGCAGGCGTGTCCGGGAGGATGTGGCTTGCAATGTGCCACACCCACTCCCACCCCGACGCGCCCCACGTTCACACCGACCGACATCGAAGTGCATGCGCTGTTGAAGCCCATTTGGGAAAAGTCTGACGTCAAGGAAGCCTTGGGCTACCCCAGCAGTGCTGCCAGCGACAATCGCCAATATGCCCGCCAGTACTTCGAACGTGGTTACATGTACTGGTGGAACCGGCCAGAAGGACGCGGTCTGATTTGGGTGGTGCAGATGCCGGATGGAAGCGCTATGAGCGGCTTTGGCTGGATCGGCCCGTTTGAGGATATGTGGGATGGCAAGGAGCGTTTCTCGTGTGAGCTGGCGCGCCAGACCAAGTATGGGCCGCATTCCGGGTTCGGCAAGCTCTGGTGCGACCACCCCGAGATTGCGCAGACCATCGGTGTGCCCCGTGAGCCGGAGCGCGGCACCGGCGAGTCAGCCGACTATGGCATTGTCCAGTTCTTCCAAGGCGGGACGATGCTCTACAGCCCGCTGGATCGCGAAGTGTGGGTGCTGGTGAGTGGCGGCACCTGGCAACGCTACTATCGCTGATCAGGAGATCCCTCCACAAGCAAAAGAGGCGCCTTCTCTCATCTCGAGGGCGCCTCTCTTTTGACCCGGCCCATCACAATCTAGTGCTTCAGCCGACGTGCAATCAAACGGCTGAGACCGCGTTCCTGGCGCTCGGAAAGGCTGCGCTGCAAGGAGGCCTGGAAGGCCAGCTCCATAATCGTAGGCACCTTTTCCTCCTCCGCAGGCTCCTCCTGGGCGACCGGTTCCGGCGGGGGTGGGGGAGCGATCTTGAAGAATTCCTTGGTGCTCAGGTTCACTTTGCGCGCTTTGCGGTCGACCTGGATGACGCGCGCCTCAATGCGGTCGCCCACCGAGACCACCTCTTCCGGTGAGCTGACAAACCCATCGGCCAGTTCGGAGACGTGAATCATGCCCTCGCGCTCTGTGCCGATGTCCACGAAAACGCCATAGGGTTCGATGCGCGTGACCACGCCCTGCACCAGCATGTCGGGTTGCACATCTTTCAGATGCAACGTCACCGGCTTGATCATCGTGAGGCTGATGCGCCCGCGTTTCTTGTCCACCTTCTTGATCCAGACCTGTACCTCGTCGCCCTCCTGCACCACGTCGGTCACCTTGCTCACACGGCGGCGAGAGAGTTGCGAGATGTGCACCAGTCCTTGTGGCCCGACTCCCAGGTCCACAAACGCGCCGAACTCAGTGACGCTCTTGACGCGTCCGGTCACCTGCATACCAGGTTCCAAGTCCATAATGGAGAGCGGGGCGCCTGCTGGCCGCACAGGAGGAGTCGCCGCAGTGCTGGACTCCTCTGCAGGTGGTATTGTCATCTCCTCAACCACCATATTAGGGGACTCATGTTCCATTTTAACAAATTCCTCCTGCCACCACACATACAACTCCTGATTATAGCATTGCCGACATTCACGAGCAAATGTCGGCGCTGCGAGCGCGACCATGGCTTGAGAGTGGCCTTGCCCGGGACATTTTTTACGCCTCATTTGACATGTTGCGCCTTTTTCGCTATTATATAAGGTGCAACCCATAGCTGGGCCGTTAGCTCAATTCGGTAGAGCAGCTGACTCTTAATCAGCGGGTTGGAGGTTCGAGTCCTCCACGGCTCACCTGCCTCGACAATGACCGTTTGGGCTGCCTATCCCGCCATGTAGGAGATGGACGTCGTGAGCGTCCCCGTGTTGCGCATCATCAAGTCGAAGTGCACGAAGAAGCCGGACCCTGGGTCTGGATAGCGGCATTTATAGACGACTCAAGCAGATAGGCCGGTACTCCAGATCCCACAAAAATAGAGGGTACCGGCTTTTGTTTTACCTGCAGCACACGAGCGGATCAAAGTAAGGAGGAAGATTCCTATGCCACAAACAGCCACCTGTCCTGAATGCGACGCCGAGCTCACGCTGGGCGACGATACCATGGAGGGCGAGATCGTCCAGTGCCCCGATTGCGGGGTCGAGCTGGAGGTGCGCAGCCTCGACCCACCCGAGCTCGATCTGGCACCTGCTGAGGAAGAGGACTGGGGTGAGTAGCGCCTATGGCGCAAAGCACGACACGCGCTCGCATCGCTGTGTTGCTGGACCGTGTCCGCGTTGAGGAGAAGCTGCTCCTTCAGGCGTTTGAAGCGCGCCACGTCCCCATCGATGTGCGCGATGACCGCGAAGTGATTCTCGACCTGGACGCACACCGCCGGGGAGAAACGGAGGCTCCCTACGGCCGCGCCGGTTGGACATGCTACGACGTGGTGCTGGATCGCTCTATCACCCATGCGCGCGCAGTGGCAGCATTGCGCATCCTCAACGATTGGGGCATTCGCACCATCAACCATGTTGGTGTGGTGGAAACATGCGGTGACAAGTTGGCCACCAGCTCAGCGCTCGTGCGCGCGGGCATCCCCACACCGCGGGTCATGGTTGCCTTTACGCCTGAAGCAGCCTTGCAGGCGATCGAGATGTTGGGCTATCCCGTCGTCCTCAAACCGGCGGTGGGCTCGTGGGGACGCCTGCTGAGCAAGGTCAACGACCGCGACGCGGCCGAGGCCGTCCTCGAGCACAAGCAGGTTCTGGGCAGTTACCAGCATCACGTTTTCTACATTCAGGAATACATCGCCAAACCCTCGCGCGACATTCGTGCTTTCGTCGTCGGCGATGAGACGATCTGTGCCATTTATCGCTACTCGGATCATTGGGTGACCAACACCGCCCGCGGAGGCCGTGCCGTCAATTGCCCCGTCACCTCCACGCTCCACAACCTGGCGCTGGCGGCAGCGCAGGCCGTGGGGGGTGGCATTGTCGCCGTGGACCTTTTGGAGACGCAGGATGGGCAGTTGCTGGTCAACGAGGTCAACCACACCACCGAGTTCCGCAACAGCATCGACACCACCGGCGTCGACATCCCGGGCCGCATCGTGGACTATGTGCTGCGCGTCGCCGATGGACGCGTCGCGTGAGGTAAACGACAGGGAGTTGGGTCCATATGGCCACCCGTTGAGGATAAGGCGAGCTGGCACAATGATGCATCCGTGTTCCAGACAATCGTTGTGACTGACGATCTCCCCGAGAGGTGTTCATGGCAAGCGGAGACAGGCTCAAGGTCAGCATTGTAGGGGGCAGCGGCTACGTGGGTGGCGAGCTGTTGCGCCTTCTGCTCTTCCATCCCTATGTCGAAGTGAAGCAGATCACCTCGGCCAGCCAGGCGGGGCGCTATGTGCATACCGTGCACCCCAATTTGCGCAGCGTCACCGCGCTCCAGTTCACCCATCCCGACGTGTTGGCTGAGGCAGACATCCTTTTTCTGGCATTGCCCCACGGGCAGGCGGCGCGTTCCATCGAGCGTTACACAGCGCTTGCCCGCTACGTCATCGACTGCTCGGCGGATTTCCGTCTGCGCGATCCCGCGGCCTACGTGCGTTGGTACGAGCTGGAGCATCCGGCCCCAGCTTGGCTGGAGCGCTTTGTGTATGGCCTGCCGGAACGGTATCGCGCTGCCCTCAGCGGCGCCCACTACGCCAGCGGCGTGGGGTGCAATGCGACGGCGGCCATCTTGGGGCTGGCTCCCCTCGCCGATGCCGGCCTGCTGCGCGAGGCGGTCGTGGACGTGAAGGTCGGTTCCTCGGAAGCAGGCGCCCAGCCCTCGGCCAGCTCGCACCATCCGGAACGCAGCGGCGTGGTTCGTCCCTTCAAGCCCACCGGCCACCGTCATCAGGCCGAGGTGATTCAGGCGCTGGGGGACACCTTCCAGTTGCACTTCTCGGTGACCTCGGTGGACCTGGTGCGCGGCGTGTTGGCAACCTGTCATTGCCTGCTCAACCGTGCGCTGAGCGACAAAGAGGTGTGGCAGCTCTACCGGGCCGCCTACCAGCGTGAGCCGTTCATCCGATTGGTGCGCAGCAACGTCGGCATCCATCGCTTCCCGGAACCCAAGGTGTTGGCCGGATCGAACTTCTGCGACATTGGCTTTGAGGTCGACGCGGACACCGGTCGCGTCGTGGTGATGGCCGCGCTGGACAATTTGATGAAAGGGGCGGCCGGCAGCGCTGTGCAGAGCATGAACGTGATGCTGGGCTGGGAGGAGACCGCTGGTCTGACCTTCCCCGGCCTGCATCCCATTTGATCGCGGAGTAGGCGCTATGTTGGTGATCAAAATCGGCGGGGCGGAAGGAATCAACTACGACTTCATCGCGGACGACGTGGCGCACCTCGTCGCTCAAGGGGAACGCGTGGTGATCGTCCACGGCGGCTCGGCAGCGACCAACCAAGTTGCCACCGCGCTGGGCCACCCACCCCAATTCGTCACCTCGGTGAGCGGCTACACCAGCCGCCGCACCGACCGGCGCACGCTGGAAATATTCGAGATGGTTTACTGCGGCCAGATGAACAAGGGGTGGGTGGAGCGTTTGCAGCAACGCGGCGTCAACGCTATCGGCTTGAGCGGGCTGGACGGCAAATTGTGGCAGGGAACGCGCAAGGACACCATCACCATCCTGGATGAACGCGGCCGGCGGCGCGTGTTGCGCGACGATTACACCGGCCGTGTCGAGCAGGTCAACATCGCACTGCTCACCCTGCTGCTGGAAGCAGGCTATACTCCAGTGCTCACCCCGCCCGCCATTTCCTACCAGGGCGAAGCGATCAACGTGGATGGCGACCGCGCTGCCGCCGCCACTGCTGTTGCCTTGCAGGCCGAGACGCTCATCATCCTCTCCAACGTGCCCGGCCTTCTCGAGAACTTTCCGGACGAACGCTCGCTCATCCGTCAGATCGCAGCGAGCCGCCTGGAGGCCTTCATGTCCGCAGCACAAGATCGTATGAAGAAGAAAGTGTTGGGCGCCGGCGAGGCACTGGCAGGCGGTGTGCACCGCGTCATCTTCGCCGATGGACGGGTCGAGCGCCCCATTCAGCGTGCCCTGGCGGGAGAGGGGACGGTCATCGCATGACACGCACCGGAGAGATCATCGCGCTGGAAGAACAACATACCTCCGGGCTGAACACCAAGCGCCCCATCGCGCTGGTGTGTGGCCAAGGGGCTGTGGTGTGGGACGCCGACGGTCACGCCTATATCGACTGCATGACCGGCCACGGAGTGGCCACGTTGGGTCATTGCCATCCCGAGGTGACCGCCGCCATTCAGAGCCAGGCCGCAACCCTGGTCGCCTGCAGCGAGGTCACCTACAACGACCAGCGCGCTGCCTTGATGGCCGAGTTGACGCAGCACACGCCGGACGATCTCAAGCGCGTCTTCCTGTGCAATTCTGGCGCCGAAGCCATCGAGGCAGCCATCAAGTTTGCCCGCTTTTTCACCGGGCGCACAGATGTGGTAGCCGCCACGCGTGGGTTCCATGGACGCACCATGGGGGCGCTCAGCGCCACGTGGAATGCCAAATATCGCGATCCGTTCCTGCCTCTGGTGCCCGGCTTCAGCCATGTGCCGTACAACAACCTGGCCGCCATGGAAGCAGCGCTCACCGACCAGACAGCAGCGGTGATCATCGAAGTGATCCAAGGCGAGGGTGGCGTCCACCCGGCCGATCCGGCTTATCTGGAGGGATTGCGCGCACTCTGCACGCAGCGAGGGGTGCTGCTGATCGTGGACGAGGTGCAGACCGGCATGGGGCGCACCGGCCGTTGGTTCGCCTGCCAGCATTTTGACCTGCTGCCCGACATCCTCTGTCTGGGCAAGGCATTGGGAGGTGGGGTGCCAATGGGAGCAGTGATCTGGCGGGAGGCGCTGGGTACCCTGCCGGCTGGTGTGCATGGTTCCACATTCGGTGGCAATCCGCTGGCGTGTGCTGCCAGTCGGGCTGTGTTGCGTGTCATGGAGCGGGACGATCTGCCAGGCCGCGCCGCCCGACTGGGTGAGAAGCTGCTGACCGACCTGCGCGCCATCCGCAGCCCGCTGATCCGGGAAGTGCGAGGGCGCGGCCTGATGGTGGGGGTTGAACTGCGCCAGCGGGCCACCCAGGTGTTGCGTGCACTGATGGAACGCGGAGTGCTTGCCATGCCTGCCGGCAGCACGGTCGTGCGGCTGCTCCCGCCGCTCACCATCGCAGAGGAACAGCTGGATCGGGTGGTGCAGGCAATGGCGCTGGCCCTCTCCGACGTTGCGAGCAGGCGCGAGGAGCAATGAACTGTGATCAAGGTCTGGGCATGAGCATGCGCGAGGCAGAGGCAATCGACCTGCTGGAAAACCTGGTGAGCATCCCCAGCCCGTCGGGCGCGGAGAGCGCGGCCGCGCACTGGCTGGTGAGCTGGATGCAGGCGCATAGCTTTGAAGCGCACGTAGACGCCGTGGGCAATGCGGTGGGCGTGCGCGGCCACGGACCGAACCGCATCGTGCTGCTGGGGCACATCGACACCTTCCCAGGTGCGCTGCCGGTGCAGCGGGAGGGCGAGTGGCTCACTGGCCGCGGTAGCGTGGACGCCAAGGGACCTTTGTGCGCCTTTGTCATGGCCGCAGCAACGCTCCAGTTAGCACCCGACTGGCAGGTGGTGATCGTCGGAGCCGTAGAGGAGGAGACAGCTTCCAGCCGTGGCGCACGTCATCTCCTGAGCACAATGGCGGCACCACATTACTGTGTCATCGGTGAGCCGGGAGGCTGGGATCGCATCACGCTGGGTTACAAGGGTCGATTGGTCGTTGATCTGCACTGGCGTGCCCCGTTTGCCCACTCGGCTGGGCCACACCCGTTGCCGGCCGAAGGTGCCGTGGCCCTATGGAATGCGATTGTGGCGTACTGTCAGAGGTTCAATGCCGAACGTACCGGCGCCTTCGAACGTCTGGAACCTGCGCTGCGTCACATCGCTACGCGCGATGAGGGGGCGTATTGCTCTGTGGAGATGACCATCAGCTTCCGCGTGCCAGCGGAACTGAACCCATCCGATCTGGCCGCAGAGGTGCAACAGCTGGTGATGGCCAACGGGCTGCTGCCTGATGAACCCATCAGCGCTGGCGACGGCGAACAGGTGCGCGTCACCTTCTCCGGGGCAGAGGTAGCTTTTCGCGCTTCCAAGAACAACCCGCTGGTGGCCAGCTTTCTCAGGGCAATTCGCCGTGCAGGTGGCAATCCACGTTTCGTGTGGAAGACGGGCACATCCGATATGAATGTGGTGGGGCCGGTATGGGGGGTGCCGATCGTCGCCTACGGCCCGGGCGACTCTGCTCTGGACCATACCCCGGCAGAGCGCATCCACCTCGGTGAGTACCTGCGCGCCATTGAGGTGCTCAGAGAAGCTTTAGAATTCTTGCAGCGAGGTGTGGCATGACACCGGACAGCCCTTTTCAGTTCAGTCGTTATCAGGTGCGACAGCTGGAGATCATTGACACGACTCTGCGCGAAGGCTCGCAGAGCTCGCTGTTGCATGACCATTACAAGTACTTTTTCAATCAGCAGGACAAGGTCGAGATCGTACGGGCTCTGATCATCTATGGCGTCAAGTTCATCGAGCTGTTCGCGCCGATCGTCAGTGCGCAGGAGCGCGAGGACTTCGAGGCCATCAAGGCGGTGCGCGACGAGCTGATTACGCAAAAGGGCTACACCTTCCTGCTAGCACACGTGCGCTGCCATCCCGCTGACGTCCAATCAGCGGTCGAGGCAGGCTTTGATGGACTGAATTTCTACATTGGCACCTCGCGTTTCGCCCGCGACGCCAGCCATGGCAAGGAGCTGGATGAGATCATCCGTGGCGCTCGCTCGCTGATCGAGCAGGTGCGCCGCGATTACCCCCATTTGATTTTGCGCTTTAGTGGGGAGGATGCCTTCCGCACACGCCGGGAACACCTCTTCCGTGTGTACGACGAGATTGCTCCGCTGGTGCATCGCCTGGGCACTCCCGACACGGTCGGCGTGGCAACTCCGGGCATGGTGGCGCGCCAGGTGGCCATGTTGCGGCAGCATTACCCCGATGTCGATCTGGAAGGCCACTTCCACGACGACCGCGGCTTCGCCCTGATCAACGCGCTGGAGGCGGTGCGCGCCGGGATGCGCTACATCAATACCACCATTCTCGGCATCGGAGAGCGTTCCGGCATCACTTCTATGACTGCGTTGCTGTTCAACCTGTTTGTGGATCGGGAATACGACAAGCTGGAAGGCTATCATCTGCGCGGCTCCTACCCGATTAATGTGTTGCTGGCCTCGAAGCTCAACAAGCTGGTGCAATCCAAGGAGCCTGTGAGCCTGACTAATCGCACCCACACCAGCGGAGTGCATCAGAAAGCTGTGCTCAACGATCACGACGCATACGAAGCCCATCCGCTGGATCAATTTGGGGTCACTGAATCCGAAATTCTGCTGGGGCCACTCAGCGGATGGAATGTGATCTACTACTTCCTCAAGGAGATCAAATACTTCCGCATTGACGAGGAAACCGCCAAGGAGATCACTCGCGTCTTCAAGCGTCGAGTTTACAACATTGGCCCGAACGAATCGCCCGGCCAGATCCTGATCGACATCGCTGAAAAGGAATTCAAGCTGACCAAGCTCGAGATACCCGAGCCGTATCGCGACGCCGTGACACAAAGACTGGATGCGACCCAACCCGAGGAACATGTAGAGATCATCAATGGGGCAAACATTCGCTGAGAAGCTGCTTGCACGCAACGCCGGGCGGACGAGCGTGGAGCCCGGTCAGGTCATCGACGCCACGCCCGATCTGGTGCTGAGCCACGATAACACAGCTGCGATTATCCGTACATGGCGCCAGCTGGGATTGCCGCGAGTGAAGCACCCCGAACGACTCGCGGTTGTGCTTGACCACGCTGCCCCGGCTCCCACCACCCAGCATGCCCAGAATCACGCCGAAATTCGCCAGTTTGTCGCCGAACAAGGCATTGTGCACTTCTTCGACGTGGGTCGCGGCATCTGCCATCAGGTGCTGTGCGAAGAAGGGCTGATCCGTCCGGGTATGCTGGTGCTCGGCGCCGACAGTCATAGCACCCACTACGGCGCGCTAGGCGCTTTTGGCGCCGGCATCGGACGCAGCGAAGTGGCCGCATTGTGGGCAACCGGAACGTTGTGGTTGCGCGTGCCCGAAAGCATCAAGATCGTCGTGAGCGGCACGCCCAGCAAGTGGGTCTCGGCCAAAGATGTGGGGCTGTACATCATTGGGCAGCTCGGCGCCGAGGCAGGCAACTACGCCTCGGTGGAGCTGCACGGTGAGACGATCGCCCAGCTCTCCATGGAAAGTCGCTTCGTATTGCCCAACCTGATGGCCGAGATGGGCGTCAAGAATGCCTGGCTGGCGCCCGATCAGGTGACGCTCGAGTGGCTGCGTGCCCAGACGCAGGATACCTCTCCAGAGCTGGCTGAGCGTTTCTTCGCCGGGGCGATATATCCGGACCCGGATGCCCATTACGCTGCCGAGTATGTCTTCGACGTCACCAGCCTTGAGCCGCAAGTCGCCTGTCCGCATGCTGTGGACAATGTGGTGCCCATCTCTCGGGTGGCCGGGACGCGCGTGCACCAGGCTTTTCTGGGCACGTGCACCAATGCTCGCCTGGAGGATCTGGCGGTGGCGGCCCAGATATTGCATGGCCGCCGCGTGCATCCCGGCACGCGCCTGTTGGTGATCCCTGCTTCGGCGCGCGTGTTGCGCGCAGCCGTACAGATGGGCTATCTGGACACCTTGCTCGCTGCCGGTGCCGTGATCGGCCCGCCCGGTTGTGGTCCGTGCATGGGCAATCATCTCGGCGTGCCGGCGCCCGGCGAGGTGACCATCAGCACGGCGAATCGCAATTTCCGCGGCCGTATGGGCACGCGCGAGGCCGATATCTACCTGGCCAGTCCGGCCGTGGTGGCCGCCAGCGCTGTCACCGGCCGCATCATCCATCCCGCTGAACTGGAGTGAGGCACGCCCGATGCGCTTCTCAGGAAAGGCCTGGAAATATGGGGACAACGTCAATACAGACGTTATCTTCCCGGGAAAGTACACCTACACATTGACCGAGCTGCGCGACATGGCGGCACATGCGCTCGAGGATCTCGATCCCACCTTCGCCACCGGGGTGCGGCCGGGCGATATCATTGTCGCCGGGCGCAACTGGGGCTGTGGCAGTTCGCGCGAACAGGCAGTCCTCTGTCTGAAGGCAGCCGGTGTGGGTGCGATCATCGCAGTTTCCTTCGCGCGCATCTTTTATCGCAACGCGATCAACAACGGCTTGCCTGCAATCGTTTGCCCGGCTGCCGTGGCGGCCATTGAACATGGCCAGCCGGTGGAAGTGGATCTCGCTGTGGCTGAGATTCGTTGCCCGGCCGGTGTGTTCTCCTTTCCCCCCTTCCCGCCTTCGGTGCAGCGCATTCTGGCCGAGGGAGGGCTCATTCCCTACCTGAAGCGAGTGTTGGCGGCGGAGCGTCTATGACGGAAACATTGCATTTATGCGTCATCCCCGGCGACGGAGTCGGTCAGGAAGTCGTGCCGGTGGCGGTGGCCGTGTTGCAGGCCGTGTTGCCCGAGGTACAGCTGAGCTTCGCCGAGGCCGGCTGGGAGACCTTCCAGCGCACGGGTACCGCCTTGCCAGAGGCAACTATGTCCGCTGCACGCCAGGCAGGAGTGGTGCTTTTTGGGGCGGTCGCTTCGCCGTCGCATCCGGTGGCGGGATACCGCAGTCCCATCGTCGCTTTGCGGCGCGAGCTGGATGTCTTTGCCAACCTGCGGCCGTCACGCAGCTGGCCGCTGCCCGACGCACGACGCGACATCGACTTGTTGATTGTGCGAGAGAACACAGAATGCCTGTACGTGGGCCGCGAGCGGCTCGAAGGCGAGGTGGCCATCGCGGAGCGCGTCATCAGTCGGCGCGGCTCCGAGCGGGTGGCGCGCGTGGCATTTCAGCTGGCCATGCAGCGCGACCGTCGCCTGACCATTGTGCACAAGGCGAACATTTTGCGCATCAGCGATGGGTTGTGGCGTGAGAGCTGCCTGGCAGTGGCGCGTGAATTTCCGGACGTGCAAACCGACGAGGGCCTGGTGGACTCGGTGGCTTATCATCTGGTGCGCCAGCCAGGACGTTATAGGGTGTTGTTGACCCCCAATTTGTATGGTGACATCCTGTCCGACCTGGCTGCCGCGCTGGCGGGTGGGTTGGGCATGGCGCCCTCGCTCAGCCTGGGCGAGCGTTGCGCCATTGCCGAGCCGGTGCATGGTGCCGCTCCCGACATCGCCGGCCGTGGCCTCGCCAATCCGCTGGGTGCCATCTTGAGCGTGGCCCTCCTGCTGCGCCATGTGTGGCAGCGGGGCGACCTGGCCGATGCAATCGAGCGCGCTGTCGAGCAGGTGCTGGCGCGTGGGGTGCTCACACCCGACATCGCCCCCGCGACGCAGGAGACGGTGGGCACGCACGCCATGGGCCAGGCCGTCCTGGCAGCGTTAGGAGCTTAGTTGGTACCCTCTATGCAGCCGAGCGAGCGACGTGGCCTGTGGCTGGCGGTCATCGCCGTATCCTTCTTCTCCACCAGCCCAGTCTTGATGATCTGGGCAGATCCCCTCTCGCCCTACGAGAAGACCTTTTGGCGCATGGTGGTGGGCGCTGCCTCAGTGCTCGGCATTGCATTGCTCCAGGGTTCCCTGCCGCGCTACAACCATGCTGACCCTCTTCGGTTTCTCCAGTACGGCCTGGTCACAGCGGTGCACTTTCTGGGCTATATTGCTGCGCTCAATTTCACCTCAATCGCCCATGCCCTGACCATCACCTATACCTCTCCGATATTTGTCACCCTATTTTCGGCAATCTATCTGAGAGAGCCCATTGCGCCACGCAAATATCTGGGCATCCTGGTGGTGCTGGTGGGCATCGCTGTGTTGGTCGGTTTCCAACCAGCATTGGACAGCACCATGCTGATTGGGGATGGGCTGGCGCTCGTTTCAGCGATCACCTTCGGCATCTATTCAGTGATCGGGCGTGCACAACGCACCACATATCCTCTGCTGACGTATGCTTTTGCCACATATGGCATGGCCGGTATCTGGATGTTGCCAGCGGCATTGTTCACCTGGACGCCCAGTGGCTACGGTCTCCGCCAAATGCTTTCGTTGGTGCTGTCCGGTGCGGTGCCGCTGGGCCTTGGCCACACGCTCTATAACGCAGCCATCCGTCGCACCCACGCCACCTATGTCAACCTGATCGCCACGCAAGAGGTGACAGGAGGGGTATTGCTGGGCATGCTCATTCTGGGTCAGATGCCCAGCCTGAACTCGCTCATCGGTGCCGTGATCACACTTGTGGGCATCGTGATAGTGCTGCTGTGATGAGGTGTGCTTGCATTTCTTCAGGTCTTGTGATAGTTTTGTAACGAGAACACACTGACCGGCTCGGCACAGCCGGTCGTCAGCTGAGGAATTGCTCTGAAGGTGCCCGCCCTGTGAGCGTGCAGCGCCCCGTTGTCACTCCGCCCCCTTCGGAGAAAGGGGGTATCGCTGGTCCGTGGAGTGCCCTTCCTATGGACTGGCTGATAGCTTATTTGCGCTGGCCCTGGCTGGCGATGACGCTCGCTCTGGTCTGGCTCAACCCCGAGGCATCTCCGGAGACTTTCCTGCGCGTGTACATCATTGCGGGATTGGCTGCCTTTCACAATGTCTTGCAGACAGCCGCCCTGTACTTTCGCTTTTATCAGCTCTGGATGAGGGTCGCGGGCATCGTTTTGGATCTTGGCGTTGCAGGACTGATCGTCCTGACAGCAGGCAGCCAAGCGAATCCGCTCTTGCCTGTGGCGGTCTTCCCTGTGTTATGCGCCGCTCTCAGCTTTGGGCTGCTGGGCGGATTGCCGGCTGTGGTCCCGATGGCACTGGTCTATGTCGGCAGTGCCGCGATCCGTCAGGAGCTCGAGGGGTTGCCAGCTCTCTACACCTTGATCAGCCATATTGCCCTGCTGGCGGCTGTGGCAGGCGTAGCAGGGCTGGTGCATCCTGCCAGCGCAAAAGGTGTCAGGAAAGCGCGTATCCCGTTTCTCGGTGCTCCATCCGGCGAGCTGGAACAGCTGCAACGCGCCTATCGGCATGCCACCGTTGTGCGTGAGATGGCCACCACCCTCAGCGCGACGCTGAGCTATGAACGGGTGCTGCGCACCATGCTGGAACTGAGCATGATCGCGATCAGTGAGTCGGACGAGATCAATCCCTCGCTGGTGGGGCTCGTGATGTTGTTCGAGATGGAGGGCAATTTCGAGCATCTGCGCGTACACGCTGGCCGGAATATCCCCCGTGTGGATGAAAATCGCACCGTGTCCGGAAATAGCGAGGTGATCGCCCAGGCGGTGTACAGCGCTGAACCGCGCATCACGCAGGAGGTAGCCAGCGACCCAGTGTTCAGCCAGTTGCTGTGCATGCGCGAGGCCAAATCCGTTTTGTGTGTGCCGTTGCGCGCCGGTCTGGACACCTTTGGCGTGGTAGTGTTGGCCAGTACCATTGCCGACTTCTTCAACGCCGAACACGCCGAGCTGCTCTCTACCTTCTGCCATCAGGCTTCTCTGGCGCTCAAGAACGCCCAGCTGTACCAGAGCCTGCAGCTGGAACAGCGCCGCATCCTGGAGAAAGAAGCGGAAGAACGTCACAAGCTGGCCCGTGAACTCCACGACGGCCCGACTCAGTCGATTTCGGCTGTTGCCATGCGACTGAACTATGTGCACATGATGATCGAGAAGCAACAGGCCCCGGAGAAGATCAAGGAAGAAGTGGCCCAGATCGAAGAGCTGGCACGCAAAACCACCCAGGAAATTCGCATGATGCTGTTCACCTTGCGGCCGGTTATCCTGGAGACGCGGGGCCTGGTGGCAGCACTGCGCCAATATGCCGAGCGCCTGCACCAGACAGATGGGCTTAACGTGCGCGTAGAGGCACAGGGCTACCGCGGTCAGCTGGAGAAGCAGGCCGAAGGTGTCATCTTCTCCATCGTTGAGGAAGCAATCGGCAACGTGAAGAAACACGCTCAGGCGCGTAACGTGATAATCCGCCTGCGCGTCGAGGATGGTCTGCTCCGGGTGGAAGTGCAGGACGATGGCGTCGGCTTTGATGCTGAGGCAGCGCGCCGCCGACGAGAAGCGGGGCACATGGGCCTGCTGAACATGGAAGATCGCGCCGAGTATCTGGGCGGCCACTTCTCGATCGAGTCGCAACCCGGGGCGGGAACTCGCGTGCGCGTTGAGATCCCACTCCATCGCTGGAGCACAGTGGGCTAGAGCATTCGTGGAGCTAGCGACCTACTGGCAGGTTGCCGCTTATCTGGTGGTCTCGCTGTGGCTGCGATTGGTAGCGGAACGCTTCAGCACCTTTCCTCAGGCCATGGCTTTCTATGAGCGCCCTCAAGCACGCTTTCTCCTCTCTTTTCTGCGCTTCGGCTACTACATAGGGCTTCCTTATACAGCCCTGTTGCTGGGTGCGTTGCCCGCGCGCTACCTCGGCCTGGTGGGGCTGGAGCAGCTCTACAATATGCCCGAGAGGATGGCCACAGCCGGGGTGCTGGACTGGCTGCGCGTTGCGGGGGGGTTGTTGTTGCGCACCTGGTTGCCCGACCTCGGGATATGGGCAGGCCTGACCGTTCTGATGGCAGGACTGCTAGTTATCATATGGAGGCTATACCGGCATGCGCTGCGCTCCGTGAAGAACGCGCATCCGGCCAGCGACGCGTCGGGCAGTCTCCACGATGTCGCTGCATTGGGAACGGTGGTGTATGCCGCCGTTCACTGGAGCTTCTACCGTGGCGGCATCTGGTGGCTGAGCGATGATCTCTACCTGGGTGTGGTAGGGGGTGCCGGCCTGGTCTGCGTGGAATGGGGGCTGTGTGCCTGGCTGGCAGGAAGGCCATGGCAGCACCTGGCTTCTCCACGCACCCTGGTTGACGCCAGCTTGCTCTTCACGACGGCTGCGATTTTCTATTACGCGCCCAGCCTGTGGCTGCTCATCCCGGCGCACTGGCTGCTGGCGCGTTTGTGCCGTCGCTGCGCATCGGCATTCCCTGATTTGGCACATGTGGGCAGTTGATGCTAAATAAGGGTAAAAAGGGATTTTAGGGTATAGAACGCAATTAAGTACAGGGGGTTAGAGGAACGGTGGCAGAGAACTCATCATCCCAGAAATCGGATGTCCCGCGCATCGTGATCGAAAAGGATGGTCCTTACCATGTCTACGGTGACGTGCCATTGGTGCGCAAGAGACAGGTTGTCTCCGAATACGGAGAGCCTCTGACCTGGCAGAAGGAAGGCACCATTGAGACCAAAGGTACCTATACTCTATGCCGTTGCGGACACTCTGCAAACAGACCATTTTGTGATATGACCCACCTCTTCGAGCCCTTCGACGGCAGCGAAACCGCCGATCTTCGTCCCACGGCCGAGCGCCAAAAGGTCTTTATCGGCACCAACATCATCGTACGGCGCGACTATTCGCTGTGTTCCGAATCTGGGTTTTGTGGCACCCGGTTCAGCAACGTGGAACAAATGGTGTCTAACACTGACGACACCCACGTGCGCTCGCTGGTCATTGCCATGGTGGAACGCTGCCCCTCCGGATCATTCACCTACGCTATCGCCGAGGGTGAACCGGACATCGAGCCGGACCTGCCTCAGCAGATCGCAGTAACCACCGAGATGACTTCAGCAGGGCCGATCCAGGGCCCTCTGTGGGTGACGGGCAATATCCCGATCGAACGTTCCGATGGGCAACTGCTGGAAGTGCGCAACCGGGTGACACTGTGTTGCTGTGGGAAGTCGCAAAACAAACCCTTCTGCGACGGTTCCCACCGCCCGGAGGGGCACAAGTAGCTGAATATGAACGATTTCGGCTCGAGGTTCACGACCCCGCAACGAGGTTGGTTACTGAGCAGCCTGCTGGCTCGCTCCGGATAGTTTTGCCAGCGCCTGGTCGATGCGCTGGAGCACCCGCTCGCGTCCCAGCACCTCCAACGAGCCGAACAGGGGTGGTGCTACTGTCCGCGCGCACACCGCGACCCGCACTGGCTGGAACAACTGCCCGGTTTTCACCCCCAGTTGGCCGGCCAGTGTGCGCAGTGCGTGCTCGATGGCATCGTGGGTGAAAGGTTCCACCTGCGCCAGCACCTCGCGCGCACGTTGCAGCCGGTGGCGTGTTGCTGCTGCGTCGGCTTGCTTCGGGATCAACAGTTGCGCGTCATAGTCGGGCAGCTGCTCGACAAAGAAGAAATCCACCCACTCGGTCACTTGATCCAATCGCTCGATCCGTTCCTGGATCAGGGGCACGATGCGGCGCAGTGTCTCGTGCTCAACCTGCCAGCCCTTTCGCTGTACGAAGGGCAGCAGCCTGTCGGTGAGGTCATCCACGCTCAGCTGGCGGATGTAGACCCCGTTGAAGTAATCCAGCTTCTGGTAATCGAAGGCGGCTGCTGTGGGGTTGATACGCTCAATGGTGAAGCGTTCGATAATCTCCTGGCGGGTCATCAGCTCGGTGTGCGCGTCATAACGCCAGCCGATCAGCGCCAGATAGTTAAACATTGCCTCGGGAAGATAGCCGGCCTCGCGGAAATCGCGCACGTGCACCGGCAGCGCACGACCGTCCGGCGCGATCTTCTTGCGTTTGCTCATTTTGCCTTTGCCGCTTGGGTCGAGCACCACCGGCAGGTGGGCGATGGCGGGCATCTGCCAGCCGAAGGCTTTGTACAGCTGCACGTGGCGCGGCGCCGTGGCAATCCACTCATCCGCACGCAGGATGTGGCTGATGCGCATCAGATGGTCGTCCACGACGTTGGCCAGATGATAGGTCGGATAGCCATCACTCTTGAGCAACACCACATCGTCCTGGGTGCTGTTTTCCACTGTAATGTCGCCGCGGATCAGGTCGTGAAATGTGGTGTGTCCTTCCAGCGGCATCTTGAGGCGGATGACAGCGGCCTCTCCGATCGCCACACGCTCTGCCGCCAGGTGCGGGTCAATCCAGCGACATCGCCGATCGTAGCCGGTCGCAGCGCCGCGGCGTGATTCTGGCCGCGCGTCGTCGGCACCCTGACGCTCTGGCGCACAGAAGCAGTAGTAGGCGGCGCCGCTTTCCACCAGCTGGCGCGCGTATTCTTGATATAGGTGAATGCGCTGGGATTGAAAGTAGGGACCATAGTCTCCTCCCACTTCTGGACCTTCGTCCCAATCGAGGCCCAGCCAGCGCAAACTTTCCAACAGGTCGGGCAAAGCGCGGGGATCATAGCGCTTGCGGTCGGTGTCTTCGATGCGCAGGATAAATCTCCCGCCGCAGTGACGCGCGAAAAGCCAGTTGAAAAGAGCAGTGCGCAGACCCCCCACGTGAAGCAGGCCGGTAGGGCTGGGCGCGAAGCGCACGCGTACGGTGTCAGCTGCGTCCATAGACCGCTTCTACCTGCTTTTGTCTCTGTTCGATCTTGGCCCATGTGTCGCGCAGGGAGACCGTGCGGTTGAACACCAGCTTGCCGCCCGCCGAATCGGGATCCACGCAAAAGTAGCCAAGGCGCTCAAACTGGTAGCGGCTGCCGATGGCGGCCCCCTTCAAGCTTGGCTCCACCCAACAGGAAGGTAACACTTCCAGAGAATTGGGGTTGATGTTCGCCGTGAAATCCTGCCCCTCTTCCACCTCGTTGGGATCGGGTTTGGTGAAGAGATAATCGTACAGGCGCACTTCAGCCTCGAGGGCATGCGCTGCCGACACCCAATGCAACGTCGCTTTCACCTTGCGCCCATCCGGTGCATCGCCACCGCGCGTCGCAGGGTCATACGTGCAGTGCAGCTCGACCACCTCTCCGGTCTGCGGGTCCTTGATCACGTCGACACACTTGATGAAATAGGCATAGCGCAGGCGCACCTCGCGGCCTGGCGCCAGACGGTAGAACTCCTTGGGAGGGTCCTCGCGGAAGTCGTCGCGCTCAATGTAGAGCACACGCGAGAAAGGCACCTTGCGCGTGCCCATGCTGGGATCCTCCGGATTGTTGACCGCCTCTACTTCCTCCACCTGTCCCTCTGGATAGTTCAGCAACACCACCTTCAGCGGTCGCAGGACGGCCATCACGCGGGGCGCGCGCTTGTTGAGGTCTTCGCGCACACAATGTTCCAGCAGGGCGATATCCACCACACTGTTGGTCTTGGCCACCCCGACGCGCTCGGCGAACTCTCGAATCGCTTCAGGGGTATAGCCACGGCGCCGTAAGCCTGAGAGCGTGGGCATGCGCGGGTCGTCCCACCCACGCACATAGCCACGTTCGACCAAGGTCAACAGCTTGCGCTTGCTCAGCACGGTATAGGTGAGATTGAGGCGGGCAAACTCGATCTGGCGCGGATGATAGACGCCCAACACGTCCAGGAACCAGTCATACAGCGGGCGATGATCCTCGAATTCCAGCGTGCAGATCGAGTGCGTGATGCCCTCGATCGAGTCGGACAGGCAGTGGGCAAAGTCGTACATCGGGTAGATGCACCACTTGTTGCCGGTGCGGTGGTGTTCGGCGTGGCGGATGCGATAGATGACCGGGTCGCGCATGTTCAGGTTGGGTGAGGCCATGTCGATCTTGGCACGCAGGGTGCGCGCACCGTCCTCGAACTCGCCGGCACGCATGCGCCGGAAGAGATCGAGGTTTTCCTCGACCGAGCGATTACGGTAAGGGCTCTCTCGACCCGGCTCGGTCAGCGTGCCTCGATAGTCGCGGATTTCGTCGGGCGTCAGGTCGCACACATAGGCCTTGCCCAGTTTGATCAGCTGTTCGGCATATTCATACAGCTGCTCGAAGTAGTCCGAGGCATAAAACAGCCGATCGCCCCAATCGAAGCCCAGCCAGCGCACATCCTCGATGATGGACTCGACGTATTCGACGTCTTCTTTGGTGGGGTTGGTGTCGTCGAAGCGTAGGTTGCATAGCCCCCCATACTCTTCCGCCAGGCCGAAGTTCAGGCATATCGACTTGGCGTGGCCGATGTGCAGATAGCCGTTCGGCTCAGGCGGGAAACGGGTGTGTACCCGTCCACCAAAACGGTTGGTGCGCAGGTCCTCGTCAATGATCTCCTTGATAAAGTTGGAAGGCGGAGCGCTGCTCGTTTTGCTGTCTTTCACCTCGCTCATACGTCTATACCATCCTCTTGCAACGGTCTTTCCATCGGCGCTGTCAACGCATCACCACGCGATCGAGCGCCTAGCGCGCTGCTGTCAGGCGAAGCTCAACTTGGCGCTGCACGGCTGGCGAGCGCCAGCGATCCTGCACACTGCCCATGGCGTGGCGCTTGAAGCGTCGGCGCACCTGCTCCGGCGACGCATTACCGACCAGCTGAATATCAACTTCGTTCCAGGCACCATAGCCTGCCTGTGCGCAATACCATAGATAGCCCACTTCCTCCAGCGCAAAGCCCATCAGTCGCGCTGCGGTGACGTCCGCGGCCAGCCAGTCCGTGCTCGCCAGCGCGACACGCCAGTCTACCGGCTCGCCATCGCTTGGGCCATTGCCCTCCATTGCCTCGAACCCGTCCAGCACGGTGACGTGTGGGTATAGATGGGGCGCCAACGCGAACAGATTGAGGTGGATGACCGGAAAGCCTTGGTGCATAGCCGCTTTGCTGGAGCGGCCGGCGTTGCCGAAGAAGAGTTCCTTCAGCTGAGCGATATGCGGGCTGTCGCGTACGGCGGAAGGCAATACCATATATAGCGCCTCGCCGGCATGGATAATGCGACCGGCCAGGCTCGAGCGCGGCGCGCCGGTACGAGGATCGACAGAAGAAAGCCGACTGATCAGGCTGCCCATAATCATGTTTTTCAGGCCCAGCGTGACCAGCACAACGTCGTGCGTCTTGGGCAAAGCCAGCGAAATGCGCAGTTTGCTTTGCGCTGCGGTACGGCTTGCCTCCAGTCGTCGTGGCCGCAGACGCCAGTCGTAGGCGCTCAGCAGGACTGCCTCATCCGCGTTCAGATCTATAAGCCGGACGGCGCGATATTCGTGCGGGAGAGTCTGATAGCCATACGTGCGAAATGCTCCCCATGTGCTGCTCAATGCGGTGCCCTCTGCAATCACGATCGGGGCATCGGTGCGCTGGCGCAGCCAGTCCAGAACGGCCCGCACAGCATCCACATGCGTCACGGCTAGCGGATTGTTAGCGGAGACCAGATTGGGCTTGACCAGAATCTCATCCACACCCAGCAGCGGCTCGATGTCCTCCGCGATGGCGTCCAGCGCGGCCAGGATATTGCCGCGACGATCTTCTCCCCTGATCAGACTCACCCGACTTTTCATCTATTCTCTCCTATCCTTCCCGTCGCTATATCCACTGTCCCCTGTCTGGCGAAAAGCTCCCTGCACTATCCTCAAGCTATCCCAGCTCACTGGATTCCATAAAAGCGCTTGGCGCCATCCACCGTGTTGCGCAACAACATGGCGATGGTCATTGGCCCGACACCGCCGGGGACGGGTGTGATGAAGCCAGCTACTTCTTTCACCTCATCAAATGCCACATCACCCACCAAGCGGTGGCCTCCAGGTTTGCTCGGATCCGGGACAGCGTTGATGCCCACATCGATCACAGCGGCGCCCGGCTTGACCCAATCGCCACGCACCATCTCAGGGCGTCCCACTGCGGCGACCAGGATGTCCGCGCGGCGCACCACGGCGGGCAGATCGCGCGTGCGCGAGTGGCAGATGGTCACTGTTGCGTTGCGGTGCAGCAACAACATCGCCACCGGCAGCCCTACAATGTTGCTGCGCCCCAATACGACTGCCTCCTTGCCCTCGATGGGGATGTGCATGCGGTCGAGCAATTCGATGCACCCGCGTGGTGTGCAAGGGACGAACAGCGGCTCGCGACGTTTCATCGAGAGACGCCCAATGTTGAGGGGGTGGAAGCCATCCACATCCTTCTCAATGCTGATGGCCCCCAAGATTTCCTCCTCATCGATGTGAGGGGGCAGGGGCAGCTGAACCAGGATGCCATGCACTTCCGGATTGGCGTTCAGGTCGCGCACAATCTGGAGCAGCTCTTCCTGGCTGATGTCCGCCGGCAGGTCGTGGCCGAACGAAGCGATGCCTACCTCGGCGCATGCCTTCTTCTTGCTGCGCACATAGGTCTGCGAATCCTTGCGTTCCCCTACCAATACAGTGGCCAGCCCTGGCACTTTGCCATATTTGGCTTTCATCTCTTCCACTTCCGCTTTGACCTCGGCACGAATCGTTTCCGAGATCGCTTTGCCATCAATGATTTGAGCCGACATCTCCGTGTTCCTCCTTGATGGAATGCCGTGATTGAGGGTAAACGTGGGAAGATTGAACCGCACGCATATCCCAACCGTCGGGACGTGGCGTCAGCCAGCCTGCTACGCCGCCGATATCAGGATTATTCACAAAATTATAGCATGGCGCTTCGCTTGCGGCAACACACGAGGCTGAGGCCCCGAATACTATCGCATTCTGACGGGTAGATGCTCCGGTGGATGCCCAGTAAGCAGAGGGGGGCGATGTGGCTCCGGCGGTCAACCCGGTCAATGCAGGAGATGAGGCATCTGTTGCGGCCTCACCCGAGCTCTTCGCGCACGGCATAGATGGGCTTGTTCTGGCTCTCGAAATAGGTGCGCACGACCAGCTCAGCGAGCAGCCCCATCAACACCAGCTGCACGCCCACCGTGAACAGCATGATGGCGAGCAGGAGCAATGGTCGCTCGGTCAGGGAAATACCATAGAGGAACTTGAGCGCGGTCAAGTAAAGGCCGATCGCTGTCCCCACCACAATCGCCACCAGCCCCATCAGCCCGAAAATCTGGATGGGACGTGTCGAGTAGCTGAGCAAGAAGCGCACAGTGAGCAAGTCCAGTATCACCCGAATGGTGCGGCCGATGCCATATTTGCTTTTGCCGTAGCGACGCGCGCGATAGTTGACCGGCACCTCGGTAATGCTTACCCCATAGTAGCTGGCGATGGCTGGCACGAAGCGGTGCATGTCGCCATAAAGGCGAATCTCGCGGGCCACATCGCGACAGTAAGCTTTGAGCGAGCAACCATAATCGTGCAGACGCACGCCAGTCACCGTGGAGATCGCCCAATTGGCGATGGCAGAGGGGATGCGGCGCGTGAAGAAGGTGCCCAGCCCCTCCTTCCAACGGTTAATGCGCCAGCCGCTCACCACATCGTATCCCTCTTCCATCTTGGCCAGCAGGCGTGGGATGTCCTCCGGGGGGTTCTGCAGGTCGGCGTCCATCGTGATCACCACATCGCCACGCGCACGGTCGAAGCCGGCGGCAAAAGCAGCTGTCTGGCCAAAATTGCGGCGCAATCGCACCACGCGCACACGCGGATCACGCTGATGAATCTCTGCCAGGCGGGCGAAGCTGTCATCGCGGCTGCCATCGTCCACGGCGATGATCTCGAAACGGCGTCCGATGGACTCGAGCGTGGGGATCAGCTCGGCGAAAAGGTGGGGGATGTTCTCTGCCTCATTGTACACAGGCAGGATGACCGACAATTCCGGAACAGATGACTCACTCATATGCTACTCCACCGTAATCGTAGTCAATGTGACGGCTGAGCCAAGCGGACGACCGTGTTCGTCCACGGCTTCCAGCCGTTCGCCAGTATCAGGGTCGTAAACACCTACTAGGACGGGGTAACGCCCTGGTGGGGTATGTGGATCGAGCGACACGCGAAACTGGCCGATGCCGGCCTGCGGTGGGCGCCACTCATCGGTGCGCAGCCGGCACACCGGATCGTCATCGTGCTGGCCCCAGATGCGTTCGCTCTCCACGTGTACAAACGCGCGATAGCGCACTCCCATGGGCGCAAGAGCTCGCCAGTGCAATGCCAGCTCCAAACTCTCGCCCGGTTTCAGCTGTATGCGTGTGATGTCGTATCCGTACAACAGCAGTCGTCCGCCCCAGATGATCCGCAATGGGTGCTGCGCCGGTGGCTCCTGCACATAGCGTGCCGGCGTGGCCATGTGATCATACTGCGCGCGGTAGTCGTCCAGCTGATAGATCAGCGGATCCATTGGCGTGGCGTTGCGTTCCAGGACGAAGAGTCGCGGCTGCTCATCTACCAGCACCACACGGGTGAGCGTATACCCATGGGACGGCAGCTGGTCAAATTCGGCGGGCAAGCCGCGCGCGCTCATCGCCACAAAATAGTTCTGCGGATCCTCGAAACACGAGCGCGGCGTCTGGAAGGTGTACCAGATGGGTACGGCAAACGATTCCTTCATAGTGCGGAAGTCGCCGCGCAGCTGCCCCTGCGCAAACAGCACGCCGACCACCTTCCAGCCGCTCAGCCGCGGATTGCTGACCAGCTTGCGCGGGCGCGGCAGACCCCCATAAACCAGCCGGTAGAGGGAGACGTCGGCGTAGCGGGCACTCGCCTCCGCGCGCCAGTATTCTGCCACGGTGCCCAGATACTGCAAATGCTCATGGAACAATATGGCCCCCAGACAGATGCCCAGAACAACCACCAACGCCCAGCGCAATGCCTGTCCCCAGCGGCCACGCAACCATGCCCACACCGTCAGGAAACCGAGGCCAGCCAGCAGGGCCCAAAAGGGATGGACGTTGCGGATGTGCGTGGCAGCGTCACGCGCCAGGAAGGTGAGCGCGATGCCAGGCACACCGAACCAAAGTGCCAGGCTGCGAAGGTGGAAGGCGATCCTGTGGGAGAAGGCTATGGCACTGATGAGCAACCCGTAGGGCAGCAGCGCCATGTTCAGTGGCCCCCATATCCACAAGCTCGGCCACAGCAAGGTTGTCACAATCCCGATACCGGCCACCGCTGCCAGCCATGGCCCGGCGCGTCCGATCTGACGCACCGCACCCAAGAGTGCCACGGCGGAGAAGAGCACTACCCACGGGGTATAGAAACGCGAGCTGTACTCGCTCTCCTGTTCCAGCAAGCTCGCTGCCTGATTGTAAAGCCAGCCGGTGCCGACGCGCTCCGTCGCGAAATACTCGACCGCGCGCGGGAAGTAGGGATCGCGCACGAAGGGGACATAGAACGCTGCTGCCAGGGCGACACATAGCACTCCCCCGATCAATATGGCGGCGCGGCTGCGCGCCCACAGCACTCGTTGTTGCCAGATCGCCAGCCCGATTGCCCCGAGGAACGCGACAAGATAGAGAATCATGTTGGGATGCGCGATCAGGCCGACTCCAAGCAGCCCCCACCCGACGATTAATAGCGCGTCAACCCCTTCACCGGACAGGGTACGCGACTCCCAGAAACGCCACGCACACCATGCGGCCAGCACAGCCCACAGCACGATGATGCTGGGATTCTCCACGTGGCGTGCATAGGCGACCAGCAGGCCGTTGAGCGCGACCAGCGCAGCGCCTGCCAGGCCCACCCCTTCGCTGATCATCCGCCGGCCCAGCACGAATACGGCCAGCACGGTGAGGGTGCTGCAGAGCGCAAACGGAGCGCGCGCCAGCCCCTCGTTGATCCAACCATGGGTAAGCCACACTGCCGCCGGAATCAGCCAGTGGATGGGGCCTTTGCTGTCCAGGAAGGGGGCATACTCCTCCCCTTTCATCGCGCGTACCGCTAGGGTCATGTTCTCGATCTCGTCCTCGTGGAACTCGCCGTATCCCAGCGTGTGCCAGCGCAGGTAAATCGCCACGGCCAGGACAGCCAGCAAGCCCGTTAGGATTGCACCGCGTGGCCAGTGCCATCCTGCGGAGGTGCCGCGCCGCGCGAACAGGGACACCACCAGACCGCTCAATGTGGCAGCGTCCAGCGCAATGAGCACCTGGGTCAGATCGAAAGGTTGCGGCCAATAGACAGCAGCCAGCAGAGCAACTGATGCAATGGCACAGGAGATCCCGGCCAACAGCACGATGCGTTCCACGCCGTCTTGGCTGCCCAGCCAGTTCAGCGCCCATAACCAGCCCAGCCCGGGGAACACGAAGAGCAATGCCATCCCGGCCAGCAGTCGCAAGGCATCCGGGGCGCCGATCAGGATCACCCCATTGGCCAGACCAGTTGCCAGCAGCAGCGTGAGTCGGTAGCCCAGAACGCGAGACATCACTCTCCCTCAACAACGTGGTAACTGCGGGCGCCGCGCAGGAGGTAGGCTACGCCGCCGACCACGCCGGGTGCCACGGTGCCAATGACATAGACCATCAGAGAAAGCGACAGCGCCACTGCCTGCGCCGTGCCAGCCTGGGTGAACAGGTACACATAAGTGCCCTCGCGCACCCCTAACCCGGCGAAGGAGACCGGCGCGATGAGCACTACCGAGGTAATGGGCACAAACACCAGATAATAGAGCAGCGATAGTTCGATGCGCAGCGCATAACCCAAGAGCACATTCATGGTGATGAGCAAGACATTGAAGCTGATTCCCACAGCAAACGAACGCAGCAGCGCCCCCCGGCTGTAGCTCTGCAGCGAGGTGACCAGGGCGTGCACCGGGCGGATCGCCAGCAGCCGGGCAAAGAGTGGCAGGCGTTGTGCCAGTCCCTGCCACAATGGCTTTGAGGAGATGATCCAGGCCACCAGCGCGCTGACCCCAAAGATGATCACAGTGAAGATAGCAATTTGCGAGGGGATCAACTGCCAGCTGAACAGCAAGGCCACCAGAGCGATTGCCTGCAACGCGAAAAGACCCATAAAACGGTCCACCAGCACAGTGCTGACCACCTGCGCGCCTTGACCCGTGCTGCGCGACAGCTCATATGCCTTGATAGCGTCGCCACCGATGCCGCTTGGCAGCAGGTTGGTGAAGAGGAAGCTGATGAACCACAGCGTCGTCAGCTCGCCCAGCGAGGCTGGGACGGCCTGGTCGCGCAGCAAAATCTGCCAGCGCACGGCGCGCACCGCCACACCCAGTATGGAAACAATCAATGCCGCCGCCAGATACCAAGGATTGGCGCTTTGCAACACGTGCCAGAGCGTCGCCAGGTCCACGCTGCGCACGATGAGCACAATCAGCACAATGCTGACCAGGATGCGCAGTGCGTTGAATAGCTTCTTCCTATGTTTTTGCCATGCGTTTTTCATTCATTGCTCGCATGTTCGGGAGTGATAAGAGCCTGGTATGCGGCGGCAGCGGCAGCCCACTCGCCAGCGTTGGCCAGAGCAGCCGCGGCCTCAGCACGCGCACCCTGCCAGCGTGGCTGACGTGCTACCGCCTGCTGATAGGCATGCACGGCATCCTCGAATCGCCCGGCTGCCACATAGGCCTCGGCCAGCGCAACGTAGCCACCCGGCGGGTTGGGGTCATCTGTCAACATGGCCTGGTATGCAGCAATGGCCTCCGTGAGGCGCCCCGCGGCGCGCAGAGTATCGCCCAGAAAAAGGTATGCTGCCGCACGCGTGACACGCGCATCCGGTTGCATCAACCCTTGGGTGGTCATTTGCCTCGCCCATTCTGGCGCCGCGGCTACTGCCTGACGCATCAGATCGATCACCGATTCTGTCAACACCGTGGCATCATAGACGGGTAATACAGGTGCGGAGATGACTAGGCCGCGAAATACCACTGGTTGCACTGCCGCCATAGCGTGTGGATGGAAGCGGGTCACTGCCCACACCCTTCCCCCGCTGACGCGCATGCCAGTCACCCGATCGGGCAGCGTCGCCACCAGCATGGCCGGCGTCGTCAGCTCAGCCGGTCCGCGGTAATAATAGCCCAGATAGCGCCCGGTGTCGAACAAGGCATCACTGATGATCACATCGCCCGGTCGCGTCTGCGCAGTCAAATAGGCAGCGGCTTCCCGCCAGGCCGTGCGCACGGGGCGGTAGACCTCCGGCACCTGCAGTGCGCTCAGCAGGACCAGCAGTGTTGCCACGATAGCAAAAGCATCTTGGCGCGATGGTGTGTGTACCGCCAGTTGCGTCAACGCCCGGACCCCCTGCGCCACAAAGATCAGATAGAGCGGCAACAGAAAGGCATAACGCATGTGCCACACACGCGGGTCGCCCGACAACGCCGCAAAGACCAGCGGTACTGTTAGCCACAGGGCGCCCAGCACGGCGAAATGCCCGCGGTGTACATTCGCGTTATCCGCCGCGCCAACCGCTATATGCAGCAGCCCGATGAGCCAAAGCGCTAACCAGAGCCAGATCGTGGTATCCTTTCCCGGTCCGAGTGCTGTGATAACTTGCGCCATAAGGCTGGGCAATGCTGCTATGTTGCCGCTGCTGTGTGCTATGGTATGGGTGGCCAGGCGCAGACGGATCATCTCCCCGACCACAGGCCACCAAGGGATGTAGAGCACGGCAGTGAACACCATGCTGAGAGCGAACCCCATCAAAGCGGGGCGCATCGGCGCGTGCGCAGGTCGCATCAGCAGATAGGCCACCAGCCAGATGAGATGTACCAGTGGCAACACGAAGCCCAGATAGAGCGTGTATATGCCTGCTGCGGTCGCCAGGGCATAGGCCAGCCACCATCCGCGACGGTGCGAGCGCACCGCACGCGCGAGCGTCCATGTGCTCAGTACGCCAAGTAGCAAGAAAAGCGCATGCATGCGCGCCTCGCGGCTGTAATGCACCGCCACCGGGCTGACGGCCAACAAGAGCGCAACCACCAATGCGACCTCCCGCCGGAGCCACTCCCGTGCCAGCCGCCAGGTGAGGGCAACCGCCAGCACGCCGGCGAAAGCGGAAGGCATGCGCCACAGCCAGTCCGTGGTGGCCGAAGGTGACGCCGTCAGCCAAGCGAACATACGCGCTAGCATGCCGACCAACAGGTAGTAGCCCGGGGGATGAATATCACTGGCGGCCTGGCGCAGCAGTGCGTGAAATGGCAGGCTCGCCTGCAGAGCGGTGAAAATCTCATCTTCCCAGAGTGACTCGGCGGCGAGAGCATGGAAGCGCAATGCCAACGCCAGCAGGAGGCCAAGTGCCAGTATGATGGAGTGGGGATTTGCAGGGTGCTTCCGCGAACAGAGGTTCATGGGCACCTAAGAAACGACCTTTATATAAGCCATGTTACCACAATGTCCCCGACCGACCAAGCGCGAGGGGGGAAAAACGGGGTGCTTTGCCGCAGCCCGGTCAATTGGGTGGTTCTTGCTCACTGTGCTACAATCACTATGCTGGCCGGCTGGTGGCATAGCCGGGTGGCTAACTTCTTTCAGTCTGGGAGCATTTCCTTATAGCATCCACAAACATCTCTACGCGGAGCGTTGAAAACCTGTGTTGACTTTCCTCTCTGAAGTTGTTCTGATTTCTCTTTCAGGAGTTATGGCGCCCGGTCCCATCACAGCTGCCATCCTGGGCAAAGGGAGCACGACGCCATATGCAGGCGCCCTGATCGCCATCGGCCATGGATTCGTCGAAGTGCCTCTGATGATCGCCATCCTGTTCGGTATGCAGAGTCTGATGGCGCTGCCTTACGTGCAGCTGGTGGTGAGTGTGCTGGGGGCCTTCTTCCTGATGGTGATGGCTGTCGGCATGTTGCGCGCTCTGCGTGACCCGGAGGTCGGCGCGTTGCGCCGCGGTGAATCCTCCCTTGCGACGGGCGTTTTGCTGACGCTGGGGAATCCCTATTTCTTCGTCTGGTGGGCGACGGTGGGTGCCGCGTTGGTGTTGCGATCGGCTGCTTTCGGGATCTGGGGTTTTGTTGCCATGGCGACGGCACACTGGATGTGCGACTTTGTGTGGGACTACTTCCTGTCGGTGATGTCATTCAAAGGGGGGCAGTTCTTCGGCAAGAGGTTTCAGAAGGTTGTCCTTCTTGTCTGTGGGAGCTTGCTCGTTGTCTTCGCCATCAAGCTGCTGGTGGATGCTGCTGGACAGGTGCTCGCGTGAGCACTGCAGCGCGCGGGGGCATTGTGCCGCGCTGCAATCCCATTAAGGCGACTTCGCTCTTTACTCTGTATTCGTCTTGCCGGCCTGTGTGCCAGACAAGGGCTTAAGCAGCACCTGCGGTCGAGCAGCGAGGCGAAGCCTGTCGGGTGGTGCGCTGGTTAGCTGACTCACTTCTCGGACTGCATGATCAAGTATTCTCTTAGCGCCACCGCTTGATTGTACTCGCTATCACGAGCTGAATACAACAGGGTAAGCCTGTACCTTCCCACTTCTTCAAGGAGCCGCGCCACCACTTCTGGTTTTGCGTCGAGCTCAGAGTAATAGCAGTGCTTGAATTTTTCCCACCTCGAACGGTCGTGACCAAACCACTTTCGCAAGGCAGTGCTGGGTGCTGCGTCCTTCAACCACAGGTCAACCTGTACTTGCTCTTTTGTCATTCCACGCGGCCATACCCTGTCTACCAGAACGCGAAAGCCGTCGTTTGGGTCGGGTGCTTCATAAACGCGTTTCGTTCGAATGTCTCTCATAGGCGTGAATCCGGCTAATGACTTGCGCTTCACCTGCGCCGCGTCGCTGCAGGCAGCGTCGGCTGGAAGCGCGTGCTGGGCGGCATTTACTCTTTCTGCTTACATGGCTGAAGCCACCGCTCAAAAGATGCTGGGCTTTCAGCAGATTCCTTCCTTAGCAACAGATCCTCAACACCGATGTCTTCATCGGCAGGACGAAGGTTGCTGCCTCAGAAAACATCCCATTCATACCTCAATATCTCGCAACTCTTTTCGATTGTAGTCATGATTTTCAGCTAACGTCACATCAGAATCAAGCCAAAACTTTGCCCTCTTGTTTTCATGGTCTGTATAGCATGGAACGTGGTTCATCACAATCGTGTGAGTAAAGGTAGAAGCGATGCGGTCCACAGCGCAGTGCTGTCGGCGTAGATTATCCAACTCTTGTTGCAAGAATATTTGTTCCTACGCTTGCCTTATCCGATCATATCGCTGAGTATGCCGCCCAACTATTGCCTAGACGGAATCTTTCCGTATAATATGCTCCAGTGGCACCTCGGATGAGATCCTTCTGCTGCTCAACCGATGGCACGCAGTGAACCAGGTATCCTGCTTACTCTGGATTATACACCCGGCGCCAGACCGAATCAAAGGGTTACAGATAGAAAATGGAAACTTCGCCCAAGAAAAAACTGCTCGATCAGGTGCGCGATGTACTCCATCTCAAACGTGACCCCTTCCACACCGAAGAACCTTGCCGCGAGCGGTAGTATTATGAGCACGATTCGCGCCACCTGCGCCGCCTCAATGGACGATTTAGCTGACGCGGACTGGCGGCCCCTTCCTGATTGAGGATAGCGCTATGCTTGCCAAAGTCACCTCGTGCGCCGTGGTCGGCCTGGATGGCGCTCTGATCCAGGTCGAGGTAGACATTACCCGCGGCCTGCCCAACACCACCATCGTCGGCCTGCCCGACGCTGCCGTCAACGAGAGCAAAGAGCGTGTGCGCTCGGCGGTGCGCAACAGCGGCTTCTACTACCCGGGCACACACGTGACGGTCAATCTGGCGCCCGCTGACCTGCGCAAGGAAGGACCTGCGTACGATCTACCCATTGCGTTGGGGGTGCTCATGGCCTCGGAGCAGATCGTGGCGAATGTGGAGGGTGCCATTGTGGTGGGTGAGCTCTCGCTGGACGGATCGGTGCGCCACGTGAGCAGTGTGTTGCCCATGGCTGCCTCGGCGCGCGAACAGGGTCTCACCACGCTCTATGTGCCCGTCGAAGACGCTGCAGAAGCGAGCTTGATAGATGGGTTGACCGTTTACCCGGTGCCGAGCTTGTTGGCATTGGTGGACCATTTGACCGGCCACGCCCGTTTGCGACCGTACGAGCGCACCTCCTCCCTGTTTGATCGGGATGATGAGGCTCCCGACGTGATCGACATGGCCGAAATCAAGGGCCAGGAGCATGTCAAACGCGCGTTGGAAGTTGCTGCGGCAGGCGGACATAACATGATGATGGTGGGACCGCCCGGCACGGGCAAAACGCTGCTGGCGCGCGCTATGCCGGGCATCCTGCCGCGGCTGACGCTGGAGGAAGCGCTCGACATCACCCGCATCTACTCGGTGGCCGACGCGTTGCCACCCGGCGAACCTCTGATTCGTCATCGGCCCTTTCGCGCACCGCATCATACCATCAGCTATGCCGGGCTGATCGGTGGTGGTCACTGGCCGCGCCCGGGTGAGATCAGCTTGGCGCACCGTGGCGTGTTGTTCCTGGATGAGCTGCCCGAGTTCGGCCCCCGGCTGCTCGAGATGTTGCGCCAGCCGCTGGAAGATCGCGTTGTCTCGATCAGCCGTTCTTCCGGTTCGCTGACCTACCCGGCGAACTTCACCTTGATTGCGGCAATGAATCCGTGCCCGTGTGGCTACTACGGCGACCCCGAGAAGGAATGTACCTGCTCGCCCGGCATGGTGGCCAAGTATCAAAAGCGCATCTCAGGTCCCCTGCTCGACCGCATCGATATCCATGTTGATGTGCCACGCCTGCACTACGACAAGCTGAGCAGCGACCGCTTAGGAGAGCCTTCTAGCGCGGTGCGGGGGCGCGTAGAAGCAGCACGCCAGCGCCAGCGCGAACGCTTTGAGCGCCTGCAGCACGAACGACAGGGGGCCGGCGCGGGGCAGGATGAGCGGCGCAACGCACCCCTGCAATGTAATGCGGATATGGGCCCGGCCGAGGTGCGCAGGTTCTGTCGCCTGGACGAGGCGGGCAATCAGCTGCTCAAATCTGCAGTGATGCAGCTGCAGCTGAGCGCCCGTGCCTACCATCGCATCCTCAAGCTGGCGCGCACCATTGCCGATCTGGCCGGCTGCGAGGACGTCCAGGCCATGCACGTCGCTGAGGCCATCCAATATCGGCCGCGTCGGCTGCTGATGTGACACCGCGACACCACGCGAACTAACCTCCCTAAGAACGAGCCGCAAACGACGAGAAAAGTTCATAGGCGCATCCCCGGATGGGAGATGGTGTTATTATATATTGGCGGATACGTGATAAAACATTGTGTAGATATATGTAGCAACATGGATTGATTCGGCGTTCCATATGACCTGTCCAAGAAGTGTGAGATAACAGGGAAAGGGGGCAATCAGATGGCTCAGTCTCAGAGTGCTTCGGCGTTTCCTGGCATTGCACGGGTGACCTTCATTATCCACTTTATCGTCGCGCTCGTGATCGGTGCGTTGCTGCTCTTCATACCTGTGACATTCGGTAGCTGGTTTGGCTATCCAGAGTCCCCGGGTGTGGAGTCGGTGCTGCGTGCCTTTGGCGCCCTTCTGCTCGGCCTTGGTGCTGGCACCTCGCTATGCGGCATCTTCGCCGGGAGCTGGCAGCCGGTGGAGTATGTCGTACGCGGTGAGATCGCCTACCTGGCGCTGCAGACGATCGTGTTTGTCGTGTCGGCGGCCATTGGCAGCGGCCCACTGATCGGCAACATCGTCTTCGCCGTCATTTCCGTCATTCTCTTGGTGCTCTTCATCATCAGCTGGGTGAGTCGGCCGAAGTAATCGTTCCGGCAGCCTGATTGTTTCGGGTATACCCTGTTTTGCGGACCCGCCGGCGGATCTGTCGGCGAGGTAGGTGGAGTTTTTATTCCTTACAGGCGCGAGCGCTGCAGGGGCTGGTCACATACACTGGGATAGGGTCTAGGCCAGTGTCTCGAGGCGCTGCATTGCAGCGCGGTCAGCCAGGATCATCGCACACTGGCTGGTTGAGGATACCGGCGTGGGTTACTCCCACTCCGCCGGCGGCCGACGATATCGTTTGATCACGCTGTGACGACGTTTCTCCTCCAGGCGTGCCGCGCGGGCGGCAGCGCTGGGATGTGTTGCTTTGCGCGTCTTGGGCTGCGCGCTGGCCTTACGGATGAGCGCGCTCAACCGCTGTAGGGCATCTTGGCGGTTTGCTTCCTGGGTGCGATAACGGCGCGCGTCAATGACCAGTATGCCAGCTTGCGTCATCCGCCTGCCGGCCAGTTGCATCAGCCGCCGTCTGACTCCCTCCGGCAGAGATGGGCTGTGCAGCACATCAAAACGCAGCTGCACCGCGCTGGAGAGCTTGTTGACGTTCTGACCGCCCGGGCCGGAAGCGCGGATGAATTCCCATTGCAATTCATCCTCGTCCAGGCTGATGCTATCAGTGATGGCAATCATGGCTGCTGCGGCTTCGAGGAAGCTGTCCGCTGCAACACTTCTCCGACGACCCGACGCAGCTCGTCAAGCAGGTAGGGCTTTTGCAGGAAGCCATCCATCCTCGGGCCATTGAGACGCTGCAGGACATCTTGCTGGCTATAGCCGCTGGTGATAATGATCGGGACGTCAGCCCGTATGGAGCGCAGCGCCTGGTAGGTCTGTATGCCGTCCTGGCGTGGCATGGTCAGGTCGAGGATGACACACTCGATCTCAACCGCGTGCTCCTGAAACAACCGCGTCCCTTCCTCGCCATCGTGTGCTGTGAGCACCCGGGAGCACATGGGGCACAACGCGTCCGCGAGCAGCTCGCACACCATCTCCTCGTCGTCGATCACCAGAATGGTGCCCGTCGTGGCATCGGTTGGCGCTTCCTCTGTCTCCGGGGCAGCAGTTGATGCAGCGGTGACGGTCGACGCCGCAGGCTGCGCCACGGGGAAGAGCACCCGCACCGTGGTGCCGCGTCCGAGCTGGCTGTCCACCATAATGGCACCATGGTGCGCGCGCACAATCCCCTGCACGGCTGACATACCCAGTCCGCGGCCGGTGAACTTGGTGGTGAAGAAAGGTTCGAACATGCGCTCTAGTGTGCTCTTATCCATTCCATGGCCGGTGTCGCTCACTTCCACGAAGATATAAGGACCTGGAGCCGGCTTCTCCTCCAGACGACTGCGTTGCAGATATGTCTGGTCGCACTCTTGCACTCCAGTTCTTAGGGTGATAGTTCCGGGCTGCTCGCCGATCGCCTCGACTGCGTTGATGACGAGGTTCATAATAACTTGCTGGATCTGTCCGGCATCGGCGCGAATGGGTGGCAGGTTAGCTGCCAGCTGTAGATCGAACGTGACATAGTGTGAGACTGAGGTACTCAGTATCTCACGATTCTCCTTGATCAGCTCATTCAGATCTATGTCCTGGAGCACAAATTGGCCCTTGCCGGCATAAGCGAGCATCTGGCGTGTCAGATCAGTGGCACGTTTTACCGCCTGGAGAGCGGCATCGGTGTGCCAGCACATCATGGCCACATTGCCGGCCTGCTGCTGTGCCAGCTCGAGGTGACCCTGTATCGCGGTCAGGAGGTTGTTGAAGTCGTGGGCAATGCCCCCAGCCAACACCCCTAAGCTCTCCAGCTTCTGACTCTGCCACAGGTGACGCTCCATCTCCAGGCGTTCCTCCTCCGCCCGCTTCTGCTCGGTGATGTCGATCAGGATGCCCTGACAATAGAGGTATGGATTGCCTGTCTGCGTGTGTAGTACGCTGGCGATCTCGTGCACCCACACGACGCGTCCGTCCCGGGCGATGTAGCGATACTCACAGTTCATTGGGGCACCGCCAGCGCACATGGCTTTATACGCGGCAAGGACGCGCTCGCGATCATCCGGGTGCAGACAACGCTGCCACAGATCGGGCTGGGCGATCCACTCATCCGGGGTGTAACCGACCATGTCGGTCAGCTGCGGGCTGATGTACAGCGTGGTGCCCACTTCATCTAGTACGCTGACGTACACCACGGCAGGCACCTGCTGTACCAAGGTGCGGAAACGTTCCTCGGTCTCTCGCAAGGCGGCGGTGCGTTCCATCACTTGCTGTTCCAGAGAGGCCTCGTGTTGCAGCCATGTCATAACAAGCGCGCTGGCAATGCCGGTGAGGAGCAGACCGGCCAGGCCGATGAGCCAGCCCGTCTGTGATGAATAAACAACATAGAACCCTTCGAGTGGATGAGTGACAACTGCCCAGGCACGCCCAAAGACGAACACAGGATACACGGTGGTCATTGCGAAGGGCTGTGTAGGGGGGAGTACGTCCACCGGACGCAGTTCTGTCTCAACATGGCTCGACGGGTAAGACGCCAGCCGCAGGGGAGAGTCCGCGGGGGACAAGTCCACCAGGCAGGTCTGAAGATCCACAGCGTGCTTGATACGAGTCAGGTCGCTCTCAAGCAGGGACTGCAAGTCCAGCACAGCCACAACGAACCCTTGCACGTCTCGCTGGGGTGTTCCCGACTGCGCTCCGCCTTTGCCGCTCACCACTGGCTGGTAAATCACAACGCTCTTGCGCCACTGATTGCCTTGCTGTGCTACCAGAGGATCCGTGGCGGTGACAAAGCCGGTGCGTTCCGCTGTCTCCAACGCGGCACGTTGCAACGCGTCTGTGCTCAGGTCGAATCCCAGCATACTTGCGTTGTCAGCCAGTGGCTCCACATAGTAAAGTGGATAGTACTGCTCCCTGTCCGCAGCAAGCTGCCTAGCCCCTTGATCTGAGCGCTCTTGGAAAGCAAAATGACTCAAGCCATCTTGCCTTGCCCATGCTTCGTATGACGTTCGATCCTTTGACAAGACGCGCGGCGCCCATCCGATGGCCTGCAAACCGGAACCTGCCACCAGCGGTGCGGTAAAGCTGCGAAACTCCTGGCGCGTCACCTGCTCACTGCCTTGATAGAAACGCGCGACGGAAGCTAAATCGCTGCGCAGTCCAAACAGAGCGTCACGCACGAACGTGGTGCGTGACTCGGCCAGTCGTGCGAAGGTTAGCCAGCGTTGGTCGCTTTCGTTTTCCGCCATGGTCAACCCACCGAAGCCGCTCAGCGCCAACCCCAGCGTGGCTACCATCGCTACCTCTCCATAGCGCGGCCAGGCGCAGAATTTGCCGGTGACGCGGCGTTCGTGCCATTGGAGGAGCACCAGCACAACAGGGAAGATCAGGAACGGCGCCAGCGCCGCCAGATTGGGGAGCAAACGGCTGCGCTCAACGCGCAGACTCCACTCCGTGGCATCCACATCGATGCCGACTGCCATGAGCACTTCACCACTTCCGGGATCGATCACCGGTGCCATCGCCGATACGAAGGTGCCGTATTCGTCGGAGTGGGGGCCTTGGGTAAATGCCTCTCTGGCTTTGAACACAAGGAAATCCTCGCGGCCTGGTTGTTCGTAGACGGTTCCGGGCGGCGAGGCCCATGGGTCGTCCTCGGCCAGATTTTCCGGCCCGAAGACAAGACGACCGTCGCGCAACGCCATCGTATAGATGCTGCGCTGCTGTATGTAGCGCCCGTAGGCGATCAATTGGGCGCGCAGACGCTCAAAAGCAGGTGTACCTTTGTCGGCGGCGGTGAACGTCAGTGCCTTGACCAGCGCCGGGTCAATTGTGGCAGCGAGCTGGGTGGCGTATTGCAGCAGCTGCTCGCGCAGCCGGCTTTCCATCCGGCGGGCGTGCCAATTCGCACTGAGCCACCCCAGTAGGATGACGGAGAGGAAGGCCAAAGCAACCAGCAATGGCCGCCATCGGGTCAAGAGCCACGTCCAATGAGCACCTTTCACTGCTTTCCACCTCGCAGCACACCTCTGCAGAGGCTGTCTGGCATTAATCATACCACATACCTATGTGTGCTCCAATAGGAAATTTCTCCCACACATTGTGCTGTTTTGTACATAGACGGGTGAAGGAAGTGGGATCTTCCCGGATGTATCGGCATGGCAGTGCGAGCGGAGAAGGTGGATGGCACATCCTTATCGTTGGGCCGCGCGGCAGGCAAACGCGCCTGGCACTACGGAGATCCCTTCTGGCCGGGCGGTGCGGGTTGTGCTTGAGCATGCAGGGCGCAGGCATGCTGGTAGAGCTCAATATAGGCGCGCGCGGAAGCCTGCCACGAGAAATCTTGCTCCATACCGCGTTGCTGTAGCCCGCGCCAGATACTGGAGTGGCGATACATTTCCACCGCACGCACCGCCGCGGTGTAAAAGGCCATAGCCTCGTATGGTCGGAAGAAGAAGCCGGTGCCTGTCTGAGCAATCGGGTCATACTCTTGCACGGTGTCCACCAGGCCGCCCACCGCACGTACCAGCGGCACGCTGCCATAACGCATAGCGATCATCTGGCTCAGGCCACACGGCTCGAAGCGCGAGGGCATCAGGAAGATGTCCGTTCCGGCATAGATGCGGCGCGCCAGCGATGTGTTGAAGGTCAGAAAGACGGCCACCCGGCTGGGGTAACGCTGCGCCATCTCCAGAAAGAAACGATGATACCGTTCCTCGCCGGTGCCCATCAGCACGAATTGGATGTTCAAATGGGTCAACATCGGTTCCAGCATCGCCTGAATCAGGTCAAAGCCTTTGTCATCCACCAGCCGCGAGATGGCCCCGAGCAAAGGCACGTTGGGTGCAACTTCTAGGCCGGCGTAGCGTTGCAATGCAACCTTGTTCTCCAGGCGCAGCTCCAGCGTGTCCCGCGCGTAATTCCGGGCCAGATGCGGGTCGGTGGCGGGGTCGTAGTCGTCTACATCCAATCCGTTCAGGATGCCAGACAACCGATCCTGCCGCTGCCGCAACAGACCGTCCATGCCCTCGCCGAACTCAGGGGTGAGAATTTCGCGTGCGTACGTGGGGCTGACAGTGCTGATCACATCAGCATAGGTGATGCCGCGCGCCATGAAGTCCACCGCTTGTCCGCCGTGGATGCCATCTGGGCTGGCGGTGAACTCATATTCGGCGATGCCGGCGATCTCCAACACACGCCGTCCGAAGACACCGCGAAAGGCCAGGCTATGAATGGTGTATACGCTGGCGGTGGTGCTGAAGAAGGCATCCCGGGCATAAATCGTCTTGAGCCAGTTGGGCACCAGGGCTGTCTGCCAGTCGTGGCAGTGAATCACGTCCGGCTGCCATCCCAGCTGGCGCACCCCTTCCAGTGCCGCGCGGCAGAAGAAGATGAAACGTTCCGCGTCGTCTGGATACATATAGATGCCTTCACGGTCGAAGTAGCGTGCATTTTCCACGAAATAGATAGGCGTGTCATGCGCCAGGCGGCCTTCTCGCAGCTGCCCGGGTTCTGCCCGATTGTCGATCGGCACCGTGAATGTGATTGGGAGCAAGGACAGGTTGAAGCGCTGCGGGTCGATGCGCCCGTAGCGCGGCATAGCGACCCGGATGTCGTAGCCCAGCGCACGGATAGCTGGTGGCAGCGAGCCGGTTACATCGGCCAGACCGCCGGTTTTGGCAAAGGGGACCACCTCCGCAGCAAGCAGCAAGATTTTCAACGGTTGAGAGGTGTGTGCTTCGTTCATCGTATCCTTCTGCGAGCTGTCACGTTGACCATGATTCGAGCAGTGCTGGCAGTTCGCCAATGCGCTGGATCGTGGCATCCGGAATGATCACGTCGCGGTAGGACTGATTGCTGGGCACCTCATCCGCCATGATGAGCACAGTGCGCATGCCCACCTGCTGGGCGCCCAGAATGTCGATCTCCAGCCGATCGCCTACCATAAGCACTGCGGCAGGTGGCAACCTCCAGCGTGTCAGCAATACTTCGAAGACCTCCCGTCGCGGCTTGCGCAGGCCCAAAGCGGCCGATGTCCACACCGGCGACAACCACGGACGCAGTCCCAGCCGGTTGACCAAGCGCTGGATGATGGCATCGTCGGTGGCGTTGGAGAGCACGCCCAGGCGATAGGCAGGCCGTCCGTCGGATGTGCGCACGGCAGCCAACTGGCGCAGGGTATCTCTGGCGTCGGGAAACGCTTGCCATGCAGCCTCCTCAGGTCCGAAGCAGACGCGCACTGCCTCCGGAATCAGCGCAAATGCGGCGGGTGGAGCGGCCAGTTTCTCCAGCACGATGCGCAAACACTCCTGGCACGACACTTCCATCTGGGTTGCAGCGGCGCGCTCGAAACCCAGTTCTCGCTCTGCCAAGAAGATCTGCACCAGCTGATCCTCATCAATGGCGATCCGTCGGCGTCTGAAAAAAGCGGCCATCTGCACGGCACCGCGCTGCTGAACCTCTTTCCAGTCGCCGGTGAAGGTCATCAGGGTGCCGCCCAGGTCAAACAGGATGCCTCGTATCGGATTGCTCACAGGCAGTTTTTCTGTCCGCAGTCTACTTGCTCTCGATGTTTAGTGTCGGAAGTGTCGCACCCCAGTGAACACCATGGCCACGCCCAACCGATCGGCGGTGGCGATGACTTCGTCGTCGCGCACGGAGCCACCGGGTTGTATGACGGCAGTCACCCCAGCCTGTGCCGCGACCTCCAGACTATCTGGGAACGGGAAAAAGGCATCCGAGGCCATCACGGCACCGCGTGCCCGTTCGCCTGCCTTGGTGACTGCCAGCCGCGTGGCATCCACCCGGCTGGGCAATCCGCCGCCGATGCCGACCGTGGCGTTGTCGCGCACCAGGACAATGGCATTGCTCTTGACATGCTGACACGCCTTCCACGCCATACGCAGCGCTGCCATCTCGCGCTCGTCTGGCGCACGCTGCGTCACCGTGCGCCAGACGGCATCCGGCGGGTCACCGCGATCCACCGATTGCACCAGCACCCCACCTGCCACCGAACGCAATTCCCACTGCTCCGGCAGCGGCTGGGCGATCTGGAGCAAACGGCAGCTCGGCTTGTGTGCAGCCAGATGCTCGCAAGCTGCTGGGCTGAAAGCGGGCGCAGCGATCGCCTCCACGAACAAATCTTCGAGTGCTTCCGCCGTGTCCTGGTCGAACGGACGGTTGACCGCGATGACCCCGCCGAATGCGCTCACCGGGTCGCTGGCGAGTGCGGCGCGAAAAGCCTGGGGCAGCTGTGCTGCCGAGGCGATGCCGCACGGTGAGAGGTGCTTTACGATTACCACCGTCGGATCATCGAAGCTGCAGGCAGCACGCCAGGCGGCGTCCAGATCGAGCACATTGTTGTAACTGAGCGGTTTGCCCTGTAACAACGTTCCACCCAGCGGGCCGCTGCCCTCCGGTGCGTAGAAGGCAGCGCTCTGATGTGGATTCTCGCCGTAACGCATCGTCTGCACCAGCGGCAGCGACAGATCGAGGCGCGACGGAAGCCCTTCTTCCTCCGGCGGAGACACCTGTCGTTCCAGGTAGGCGGCGATGGCGGCGTCGTAGGCATATGTGTGGCGGAACGCTTTGGTGGCCAGACGGAGACGCGTCGTCGCCGAGGTCATGCCCGCGGCGCGCAGCTCTTCCAGAACTGGGGTATAGTCTTGCGGGTCGCACAACACGGTGACGCGTTCGAAGTTCTTGGCTGCGGCGCGCAACAGTGCCACGCCACCGATGTCAATCTGTTCCACCGCTTCTGCCAGTGAGACATCCGGGCGCGCCACTGTCTCGCGGAAGGGGTAGAGATTGCAGACCACCATGTCGATGGGTTGAATGCCATAACGGTCCAGTTCGGCGCGGTCGGCAGCGCTGTCACGCGCCAGGATACCTCCGTGGATGGCCGGGTGAAGCGTCTTGACACGCCCGCCCAGCATTTCAGGCGCGCCGGTCACCTCGGCGACCTCCGTCACTGGCAGGCCTGCTGTGCGCAGAGCACGGGCACTGCCTCCGCTGGCGATGAGTCGCCAGTTGAGCTCAACCAGTCCGCGCGCGAAGTCTGCCAACCCGCTTTTATCCGAGACGCTGATCAGTGCCTGGTGCATGTTTTCCCTCCCCAGCGTGTAAGTCTCCCCGAAGCCGGCCTGAGCAATCGCGGTCACGGTTCCATGGAGTGGATCCGGCGGCTCTCCGCCCTGTTGAGAATCCGCCACACCAAGGCCATCCGCGCCACGACGTCAGGGAACGTGTACCTCCCCGCCTGCCCACGCGCAGCCAGGGATGGTGGCCGCAGGAGTGCCATAATATGCCCAACTGTGTCACTACTCCTTGCTGCGCAGGTGTGGGAACAGGATGACTTCACGAATCGAAGTCTGATCGGTAAAGAGCATGGCAAGCCGGTCTACCCCGATGCCCAGACCGCCAGTGGGTGGCATACCATGCATTAGTGCTAGCAGGTAGTCCTCATCCATCGGGTGTGCCTCGACATCGCCTGCCCGCGCGATTTGTGCCTGCTGTTCGAAGCGCTCATGCTGCGCAAGTGGATCGTTCAGCTCGCTGTAGGCATTGCCGGTCTCGAACCCGCCGATGAAGAGCTCGAAGCGTTCCACGTGCGTTGGGTCATTGGGGGACGATTTGGCGAGCGGGGAGATGTCGACCGGATAGTCCTTGATGAAAGTTGGCTGGATCAGCGTCGGTTCCACGATCTCCCCCAACAGCTCGTCGATCAGCTTGCCCCAGGTGGGTTGTGGGCTAACGTCCAAACCGCGACGTGTGACCTCTTGCCAGAGCGCCTCCAGAGTAGGAAACTCCATATAGTCGATGCCGGTCATCTCTTTAATGGCATCGCGCAGTTTCCAGCGACGCCAAGGTGGCGTCAGGTCAATCGTGTGCCCTTGGAAGGTGAGCTTGGTGCTGCCGAGCACCTGTTCCGCGATCGCGGCGACCATGGCCTCGGTCAACCACATCATATCGTTGTAGTCGGCATAAGCCCAATAGCATTCCATCGCGGTGAATTCGGGGTTGTGCTTGGTACTGATGCCCTCGTTGCGGAAATCCTTGCAAATTTCGTACACCTTTTCGAACCCACCCACGATGAGACGCTTGAGATAGAGCTCGTCCGAAATGCGCAAATAGAGATCCATGTCGAGTGCGTTGTGGTGCGTGACGAAAGGTTGCGCCATGGCGCCCCCATAGATCGGTTGCAAGGTTGGGGTCTCTACCTCCAGAAAGCCTTGATCGTCCAGAAAGCGACGCATCGCTGTGATTATGCGGCTGCGGGTGATGAAGATCTGGCGCACCTCTTCGTTGGCGATCAGGTCCAGATAGCGTCGCCGGTAACGCGTTTCGACATCGCGCAATCCGTGCCACTTCTCAGGCAAGGGATGCAACGCCTTAGCGAGCATTTGATACGAGTGCACGTGCACGGTCGGTTCACCGGTTCGTGTGCGGAACATATGGCCCTGCACCCCGATGAAATCCCCCAAGTCGAAGTCGCGTTTGAAGCTGTTGTAGGCTTCCTCGCCCAGGTCGTCCTGTTTTACATAGATCTGCAGGCGTCCGCTGCCATCTTCGATGTGTGCGAATGTGCTGCGTCCCATCACGCGTAACGCCCGAATGCGACCTACCACGCGCACATAAGGAACCGGGTTCCCATTTGCTTCCGATTGTTGCAGGGCCGCGATAGCTTCCATATTAGTGTGGCTGCGTAACACGCGCGGGGGATAGGGATCGATGCCGCGCTCGCGCAGCTGCTTCAGTTTCGTCAGGCGTTGCTGTACCTGATCACCCAGATCTTCAAGCATGGCCGGTTCCCTTTTATGTATGTGAGGTCGTTGGCTTTTCACCTTGGGGATGCCAAGGAAACTGTGGGATCACCTGATGTCGAGGATCTTGATGCGAATTTTGCCCACTGGCGCCATATAGGTAACGGTGGCGTTCACCTGTTGCCCCATCAGTGCACGTCCGATGGGCGATTCGTTGGAGATGCGTCCGTTGGAGGGATCTGCTTCAGCGGAGCCCACAATGGTATAGACCTCCGGTTGCGTAGCACCTTCTTCTAACACGGTGACCCGGGAACCCAGCCGCACCACGTCCGAAGGACCTTCTTCCTCGATCAGAACAGCGTTTCTGATCATATTGCGCAGCGTCAGGATGCGACCCTCGACAAAAGCCTGTTCGTGCTTGGCATCATCGTATTCGGCGTTTTCGGTGATGTCGCCCTCTTCTTTTGCCGCCTGAATGCGGCTCGCCACCTGGCTGCGCCTTTCATCCTCCAGATAGCGCAACTCTTCCTCAAGCTTCCTCAAGCCCTCTCGCGTCAAGAACACCTGTTTTTCTGACATAGTGCGATCCTACAGCGTATTACAAAGAGTTCACGCGTACCAGTACGCCCCGATCGTTGCTGAGCAATTAGCTTACAGGTACCTGCAAATACGAAGGGCAGCCGCGCAGAATAGTCGCTCTAACATTGGGAGCGCTGCCGACTGCCAAGACGCCCGATAGGATAAGAAAAGGAGACGGGTACCACGCGTCTCAAGACTTTATTCTACCCTATTCCCTAAAAATATGCAAGCGTGCCCCAAGATGGTAGAATGTCTTGTATGGGATGGTGGAACGCGTTGCGACGTCAGTGGCCAGAAGTCATCCTCGTAGTCTGCCTGGCACTGTCACCCTTTCTCTTCTTCTGGCGCGTTGTGACACCCAATCCCGCCGATGCAATGAGCATCGCAGCAGGTGACTTTCTGGGGCAGTACTATCCGCTGCGTGCTCTGGCTGCGCGGACGCTGGCCACCGGCCGGTTGCCTCTCTGGAATCCATACTGGTACGGCGGCCAACCCCTTATGGCCGACATCCAGGCAGGTGCTCTTTACCCGCCGCAGTTGCTTCAGGCGTTGCTGCTTACGGCGGCCGGTGCAGACTTTTCACCGCGCGCGCTGGAATGGCAGTTGATCCTGCATTTTGTGTGGGCCGCGGTGGGCACTTACTGGCTCGGCCGACGACTGGCGCGCACAGATGGGCAGGCTCCCATGCGCAGGGCACGGTGTGCCGGTGCAGTGGCCGCGTTGGTCTTCACCTTCAGCGGTTATCTCACCAGCTTCCCGGTGCAACAGGTGACCATCCTCGAGGTGAGTGCTTGGCTGCCGTGGGCACTGCTGGCGGTGGACAATCTGGCAGCACGACAAGGCGCCAGCTGGCGCGCCGCCGCAATGCCTCTGATCTGGGGCGCCCTGACATTGTGCCTGGCGTTGTTGGCTGGACACCCGCAGACGTGGATGTATCTCTTCTACACTGTGCTCGCTTTCTATGTCTGGCGAGTTGCCATCGCACGCCAATCGGATGGCACGCCGGTGGTGCGTTTCTGGCTGCGTGCGCTGAGTCGATTCGTCATCGCTCTGGTGCTTGCGCTGCTGCTCGGGGCTGTCCAGTGGTTGCCCACCGTTGAATTCATCGCGCATTCGCCGCGCGCGGCTATGAGCTACCAAGAGGTCAGCTTTGGACTGCCCTTACACGAGTTTGTAGCGCTGATCTATCCGGGTTACCTGGGTGGATCGCCGCAGTATGTGGGTATTTTACCCCTGGTGCTGATCGCGCTCGCCTGGGCCATCGGCCGTCCGCGTCGTTCGATCATCTTTTGGAGTGTCCTGGGAGCGTTGGCGCTGCTGCTTTCCTTCGGGGGTAACACCTTTCTCTATGCCCTTTTTTACCTGGTGGCGCCTGGATTCGCCTGGGTGCGCCACCAGGAGCGAGCCTATGTGATCTATGCGTTGTGCGCCGCGATGTTGAGCAGTTATGGCGCGTTGGCGCTCACGGCGCCGCTCGACCGGGCACGACGTGTCCTTATGGGACGCTTTGAGCGTGCCGCGCGCTATGTCTTTCTTGCAGCGCTGGGCATTGCGTTTCTCTTCATTTATGGTTCATTGGCGACCGAACAGCGCGATCTGTTCGCCGGGGTGCTGCGCCATCACATCTTCGCGTTGCTCATCCTGGGAGTCAGCTTACTGCTGTTGGCGCTGCGCTCGCGCCGTTATCTGGCCCGGCCGTGGGGCATGGTGCTGTTGGCTGGCTGGGTCGCTTTCAACCTGTTCACCATCAACTGGCGTTTTAACCTGAGGCCGTCGGCGGAGTGGTTCACGCCAACGCCGATGATCACAGAACTTCAGCGGCAGCTGGCGCAGCATCCCACGCCGGTGCGCATTGCGAGTGGTGGTCTGCTGCCTCAAGGGCCAGGTGCAGCGGCGGTGTACGAATTCCAAGACATCACGGGCAATAGCCCGTTGCACCTCGCGGCGTGGGAGGAGTTCCAGGCGATTGTGCCGGAGTGGCGACGCTGGCAGCTGCTCAATGTGCACTATGTGTTGAGCGACCGGGATCTGGAGAGCCCTGGACTGCACCGATTGTTCCCCGCAACGCCACCTGCGGGAGAGGAACAAGCGGAGTATCTCTATGCCGTGACTGACCCTTTCCCACGCGCCTGGGTGGTGCACCAGGTGGAAGTGGTGGGGGAGCGTGCTGCCGCCTTGCAACGCGTCGGCCAGGACACCTTCGATCTGCGCCAGGCAGCTGTGGTCGCGCGTCCGTTGGAGGTGATGCTGCCTTCACAACCGGTGGAAGGCTCCTATGCACAGGTCACCCTTTTCTCCGCCGAAGTGCTTGAGCTGGACGTAAAGGTGGCTGCCGATGGGTTGCTGGTGTTGAGCGAAATGGACTATCCCGGCTGGCACGCCAGCGTGGACGGGCGCGCTGCGCCTATAGTGACCACCAACGGGGCACTACGTGGCATCCCGATCCCGGCTGGCCAGCATCGGGTACGCGTGTGGTATGCGCCTGTCAGTGTGCAGCTGGGCATCCTCATCACTGGGGTGACGCTGGTCGGGGTAGTAGCGACTGTACTGGTCACTGCGTATGTATCGCGGCGTCCGCGCCCCGGGCATGGGCTTGTCGCGCTGTAGGGTTTAAGGCCAAGGCGCCGTCGTCTACACCAATGGACATATCCTATTGGGTCAGCTGCCCTCGCCGGGTGGTGGCAACACTCGCACAGCGGTGGCACCCAGCAGTTGGATCAGCTTTTGCTGCAATTCCACACAATTGCATGTGCGATGCTCCGGGAATTCGTACAGCACCAATCCCTCGCCGTCCTGAATACAGAGGCTGAAGCGATCTTGCCCTGTGAACGATGTCAGGATGTCGAAGACCTCGCGCACGCGCTGACGATCGCGCGCGGCGTCTTGGGTGCGCGGGATGGTGATCTGGAGATGGCATGGCGTGGTTGCTTCCGCTGTGGACGCTGCATGGGCGGGTTCATAGCTCGGCAGAGCTGTTTCTGATGGACGCACCTGGATGATTTCGTTGTTCACCGCTTCGCAAACGATCTTTAGGCCTTGACCATCCTTGTTGTCCACTGTGCCGTACACACTGACCACCTCTCCCTCACGCCACAGCGCACGCGTCTGCTCATATAGCTTGGTGAAGACTACCACCTCGATGGTGCCCTGGGCGTCCTCGAGCTCGACGAACGCCATGGTTTTATTATTTTTGGTGTAAACCTGGCGCACCCAGTTAACCATCCCGACCACGGTGACCTTGTGGCCGATCAGGCTCTCGTCGATCTCGCTCAAAAAGCAGGTAACCACGTCGCGCAATTTGGTCATGATCGGTTGCATCGGGTGCTCAGAGACGTAAACGCCCACCAGCTCCTTTTCCCAATTCAGAATCTCGCGCCGCGAGACCTCCTCGACCTCGGGCAAGGGGTAGAGGATTGAGCCAGTGTTGGGAGCGCTGAAGCCTCCTAAGTCGAACATGCTCAGCTGACCTGCTGCCGCGGCCTGGTGGGTTTGAGCGGAAAGGCTCATCATGCGATCCACAATAGCAAGCAGCTGCGCGCGCTGTCCAAAAGCACGCAGGGCACCCACGCGGATCAGGCTTTCCAGCGCACGACGGTTAACTTGACGCAAATCCACACGACGGCAGAAGTCATCGATGCTCGTGAACGGGCCGCCGCGGGCACGCTCCTGCAAGATAATCTCGATGGCGCCCTCGCCAACGTTCTTCACCGCCCCTAACCCGAAGCGGATGGCTGGCCCAGAGGGAGTGTCCTCAATGGTGAAAAGGGTATCGCTCGCATTAATGTCGGGCGGCAGCACTTGAATCCCCATCGCGCGACACTCGCTGATCAGGACACCCACCTTCGCTATATTGTGGCGTTCCACCGTCAGCAGCGCCGTCATGTACTCCACGGGGTAGTGCGCCTTTAAATAGGCCGTCTGACAGGTGATAACTGCATAATCCGCGGCATGCGCCTTGTTGAAGCCGTAATTGGCGAAATACTCAATGTCGTCGAAAATGCGTCCCGCTGCATCTTCAGGAATGCCTCGTTCCATCGCGCCGCGGATGAACTTCTCGCGGTGTTTGCGCAGCTCTTCCTCTTTTTTCTTGCCTACCGCGCGGCGCATCAGGTCGGCTTCGCCCGGGGTATATCCCGAGAGCTGCGAAGCGATCTGGATGATCTGTTCCTGGTAGACGATGATCCCATACGTTTCGGCCAGGATCGGCTCCAGGGCAGGGTGATGATACTCCACCGGCTTGCGTCCGTGCATGCGATCGATGTAGTCGTCGATGTACTCCATCGGGCCGGGACGGTAGAGACTGATAGTGGCGACGATGTGCTCGAACTTGGTTGGCTTCATCGTGGTGAGCACACGTCGCATGCCGGCCGATTCCACCTGAAAGATGCCGGTCACGTGGCCACTGCTAAGCAGCTCAAATGCCTTGGGGTCGTCAACGGGGATGTTGGACAAGTCGAGCTTGACGCCATAGCGTGCTTCGATCAGTTCACACGCCCGGCGCATCACCGTCAACGTCGAGAGGCCCAGGAAGTCGACCTTGAGCAGGCCGATCGACTCGAGCACTTCCATTTCATACTGGGTGACAATGCCGGTCTCGCCCTCCTTGGTGGGGCGGTGAAGCGGGGTGTATTCGACTAGCGGACGGTCAGAGATGATCACGCCGGCGGCGTGGGTGCTGGTATGGCGCGCCAGACCCTCCAGATGCATGGCTGTGTCGAGCAGTTCGCGGATGTAGTCCGTGCTCTCGTAGAGCGTCCTGAGCTCGGGGGAGAGCTCCAGCGCGTCGCTGATTTTGACCTTAGGACCACCGGGGATCATGCGCGCGATGCGATCGACCTCTGGCAGGGGGATGTCCATTGCGCGTCCGACGTCACGGACTGAGGCACGCGCCCCCAAGGTACCGAAGGTGATGATCTGGGCCACGTTTTGTTGGCCATACTTTTCCACAACGTAATTGATGAGCTGGTCGCGCTGGTCATCTGGAAAGTCCAGGTCGATGTCGGGCATGCTCACCCGACCCGGGTTCAAAAAGCGTTCGAAGAGCAAATTGTTGGCCAGCGGGTCCAGATTGGTGATGCCAATGGCGTACGCGACCAGACTGCCAGCGCCAGAACCGCGCACGTTCCACCAGATATTGCGGCGACGGGCGAACTCGCACAAGTCCCACACGATCAAGAAGTAGGTGTCGAAGCCCATATCGTGGATGACCTTCAGCTCGTGCTCCTTGCGCGCCTGAATCTGAGAGTCGCCGGCGCGTTCGCCATAGCGCCTGAGAAGGCCCTCCTCCACCAGATGGCGCAGAAAGCTGGCCGGATCGTATCCCTCTGGTACGTGGAACGGGGGCAGGTGATAGCCCTGTGGGGTCAGATCGAGCTCGCACATCTCGGCCACGACCAGTGTGTTGGTGAGACTCTCCGGCAGCTCGCCGAAGATGGCGGCCATTTCCGCATAGCTCTTCATGTAATAGCTGTCATCGCTCATGCGCATGCGGTTTTGCTGGTTGACCAGCTCGCCCGTCTGCACGCACAAGAGCACGTCGTGGTAGCGCGCATCGCTTTGTTTGATGTAATGCACGTCGTTGGTGGCGATCAGGCGCAGGCCGAGTTTCCGCGCCCACTCTATCATCTGGCGGTTCGCAGCGGTCAGCTCGGGGATGCTGTGCTCCTGCAATTCGATCAAGAAACGATCGCGTCCGAAGACGTCCACCCACCATTTCAGGCGCTTGTATGCCTTTTCCTCCTCACCCTGTATCAGCAGGCGTGGGATTTCTCCGGAGCCACAGCCGGTAGTCGCTATCAAGCCCTCGTTGTGATCGGCCAGGAACTCGCGGTCGATGCGAGGGCGATAGTAGAAACCTTCCAGCTGAGATGCTGAGGCGATTTTTAGAAGGTTCTGGTAGCCCGTGTTGTTCTGGGCCAGCAGGAGCAGGTGGAAACGCTTGTCGTCGACATTCGCTTCCCGATCGCTCATACGCCGCCCCAGCGGAGTCAGGTAGGTTTCCAATCCGATGATGGGTTTAATACCACGACTCTGGGCAGTGCGATAGAACTCCAGCGCCCCATACATCGCCCCATGATCGGTGAGTGCCAGAGCAGGCATTCCCATGGCGTTGGCGCAGCTGACGAGATCCTTGATGCGTGCCAGACCGTCCAACAGGGAGTACTCGCTGTGTACATGAAGGTGTACGAAGTTGTTCATAGCAGCGCCATTATACCACAGCGGGATGGGACTATGGCGAATGGGTGGCGTTTAGCGGTAGGCGACAATGGTGGCGATGACATCGTCGTCACCGAAGTCCACCAAACGTTCCCCGCGGTTGACGCGATTGGAGACAGGCAGCTCAGAGAGCTTGAAGTGGTGGCGTCTGCCGCGTCCGCTGAGCACGCTGACATATCCTTTGGTGTGAGCCACGGTCGCTGCCGCTACCCGACCGGTGGCCGGGGTGATCTTAAGCAGCTGCACACCTCCACCGCCACGCCCCTGCACCGGGAACTCTGCCAAGGGGATACGCTTGAGCCAACCGCGCTCGCTCACCACGACTACCCACACATCGTCATCAGGGACGACAAGGGCGGCCGATACAATGGCATCGTCCGCGGACAATTTGATCGCCATCACGCCGGTGGCAGAACCGGAAGCTTGGGGATTGACCTCCTCCTCCTGAAAACGGATCGTCTTGCCCTGACGTGTGAACAGCATCATATGTGCTGTTCCGTCGGTGATGGCGGCGGCGATCAGGCGGCCTCCGTTCAGCCCTCCCATCACCTGGACCCAGTTCCCCTCGCTGCCGCGCAGGTCTTCGAGCAGGGTGCGTTTAGCGCGGGCGTTGTCGGAGATTAGACTGAGGAAACCGCCTTGACGCAACACCCCACCTCCCACAATGGTGCTCTCATCCGGGAGAAACTCTGCCAGCGCAACCCGTTCAGGGATGCGCCCCACCGCTCCGCGCCACGCCATACCAGAGCTGCTGATGAACAGCAGGGTGTCCGTCGGCTCAGCAGGCAGGTAGAACAAGGGCGACTCGACAGCACGCGCGGTCATGCCACTGCCTGGATGTGGGAAAGATTGTCCAGATGGTGTTCGGTAGAGCAGACCCTTGCTCGTCACAGTGATCATCTGAGGGCCTTGGGGTGTCAACAGTTGCGTCACAGTGACGGCACCACCCGTCTGCTCGCGTTCCAGGATGAGAGTACGACGCGGCTGGGCGTATTTCTCCTTGATGGCGAGCGTCTCTTCCTTAATGACTTCCAGTTGCTTTGCCTGCGAGCTGAGCAATGCCTTCAGGTAGGCAATGCGCTGTTTTAACTCCTTGCGTTCTGCCTCCAGGTTGGTGCGCTCCAAGGCGGCGAGCCGGCGCAGTTGCATATCCAGAATGGCCCGTGCTTGCACTTCTGTGAGCTTGAAGCGCTTCATCAGGTTCGCTTGCGCTGTGTCTGCTGTGCGTGACTTTTTGATGATGGCAATGACCTCGTCGATGTTGGCGAGGGCGATCAGAAGCCCTTCGACGATGTGCAGGCGATGCTCACGCTCGGCCAGTTCGTGCCGCGAACGACGCACAATGATGTTCAGGCGATGCTCGACGAAATAGATGAGCATTTCCTTGAGGTTCAGATAACGCGGCATTGTCTTGGACACCAGCCGCGTCTCATCTTGTTCCGCCGCCGCGAGGCTCTCCGCGACAGGGATCTTGTCGCCGACGTAATCTGGGTTGGGCACCAATGCCAGCATGATGACCCCAAAGGTGCCTCGGAGAGGGGTGTGGCGCAGCAAGTCCTGCAACACTCTCTCCTTGTCCGCCGCGCGTGAGACTTCCACCACAATGCGCATTCCTTCGTGGTCGGACTCATCGCGCAGGTCGGTGATGCCGGTGAGCTTGCCATCCCGCACCTGTTGGGCGATCTTCTCGATGAAGGGTCCTTTTTTCACCGCGCCATGCTGGTCGAAAGGCAGCTCGGTGATGACGATGTTGCTCTTGCCGCCGCCGATATCCTCGGTGTCCACACGTCCCTGCACCGGGATGGGGCCGCGTCCGGTTTCATAGGCTTTGCGGATCAGGTCAACTTGCTGTCCATTTTCTCCGTTGCTACCGTAGCGGTAGACGATGCCACCGGTGGGAAAATCGGGGCCCTTGATCGCGGTCATGAGATCATCCACGGTGATCTTGTCGCGCTGCTTCCAGCGTTCCACTACCAGGACGACCGCATCGCAGACCTCACCCAGGTTATGTGGGGGAATGTTGGTGGCCATACCGACAGCGATGCCTGAGGAGCCGTTGACCAACAGGTTGGGCAGCGCCGCCGGCAACAATTCGGGTTCCAGCAAGGAACCGTCGAAATTGGGCATCCAGTCCACTGTGTCGCGACGGATGTCGGCAAGCATCTCATCGGTAATGGGCGCCAGACGCGCTTCGGTGTAGCGCATGGCAGCAGGACTGTCGCCGTCCACCGAGCCGAAGTTGCCCTGTCCGTCCACCAAGGGGTGCAGCAGCGAAAAGCCCTGTGCCATGCGTGCCAGCGCGTCGTAGACTGAGGCATCACCGTGGGGATGGTACTTGCCCAGCACCTCACCGACGATGCGCGCGCTTTTCTTGTAGGGGGCATCTGGACGCAATCCCATATCGTACATGGCGTACAGGATGCGTCGCTGCACCGGTTTCAGCCCGTCGCGCACGTCGGGCAGCGCGCGATCCAGCACGGTGTAGGTTGCGTAGCGAAAGTAGCTCTGCGCCAGATCACTGGTCGCGGGAATGGTGCGCAAATTCATTGAGAATTACTCCTCTACCTCTTCCTCTTCCAAGATCAGTTCGCCGTTCTCCTCGCCGACTGTCTTGAATTCGTCCGCCACCTCGGCGCCATGTTCCCAACGCGTGAATAGCCAATGCTTACGTCGCGTCGCCAGGCTGCCCATCAACACATTCATGGCGGTGTTGAGGTGATGCACGTCGTCCACCTCGAATCGCACCAGGTGCCTGTTCAGTACCGGGTTGTCACCCTCATGATTGAGCGCAAAGACGGTCTCCTTGAGCTGCTCTGGGTTCATCTCGCCCAGGCCCTTGTAGCGCTGCACTGTGACCTTGTTTGGGCCGCCGAAGGTGGCGATGATGCGGTCGCGTTCCTCGTCGTCGTAGGCATAGGCGCTGCGCTGCTTACCGGACTTCTCACGGATAAGGTAGAGCGGTGCCTCGGCGACGTAGAGGCGACCCGCCTCGACCAGCGGGCGCATGTATTTCCAGAAAAAGGAGAGCAGCAAGGTCTTGATGTGATGCCCGTCGTGGTCGGCGTCGGTCAGGATGGCCACACCACCATATCGCATTTCGTCGAGCTGAAAATCGCTGCCCACGCCAGCGCCGATCGCTGCGACGATCGCTTTGATCTCGGCATTGGACAGGACGCGATTGATTTTGGGCGTGTAGGTGTTGAGCGGCTTGCCGCGCAGGGGCAGGATGGCGTGGTAGCGTCGGTCACGGGCTTGCTTGCATGACCCGCCGGCCGAGTCTCCCTCGACGATGTACAAAATGGTGTGCTCAGTGGGAGTACCCTTGGTCACGTCGGCCAGTTTGCCCAAGATACCTGCTTCCGGCACCTCGAGTGCGGAACGACGCATCACCAGCTTGCGTGCTTGTTTGGCGGCCTCACGCCCTTTTTGTGCCGCAACGCACTGACGCACGATGGCACGACCGATCGCTGGCTTCTTGTTGAAGATGGTGAGCAGGTTATCGTAGGTGATGCTCATCACGACGCCCTGCACCTCCGGCGATGTGAGCGACTCCTTGGTCTGCGAGCTGAAGGTGGGAGTGTCGCTCATCCGCACGTTGACCACAGCGGTCAAACCCAGCAATGTGTCCTCGCCCTTGATGGTGGTCGACTTGAGATCTTTGTCCTTGAGGCCCTGAGCAAACTGATTGAGCGCCTTGGTGAGACCGGCCTGAAATCCGGAGACGCTGGTGCCGCCGTGGGGCGTGTAGATCGAATTGACGAACGAGTAGATTTGCGTCTCATCGCTGGTGGTGTATTGCATCGCCACTTCCACGGAGATCGTCCCGCCGTTGTTGTTACCCTGCCCAGAAAAGATAACGGGCGCATCGAATAGGAGCTCTTGCCCCTCTGTGAGAAAGGCGAGATAGTCGCGCAGGCCATTGGAATAGCAGAATGTGCGCGACACCGGTTTCTTGCCGCGCTGGTCAACGAACTCGATGGTGAGCTTGGGGTTCAAGGCGGCCATCTGCTGAAACCGTGTGGCCAGCCGCGTGAAATCCCACGGTACGTACTGATCCGGTTGCGGCCATTCCATCGCCGGAGAGAACCACTCACGCTTGGGGCGAAAGATCACCTCGGTGCCGGTGCCGATGCCGCGGTCCGCTGCTGCTTTGATGGCTGTGGCAGCTCCCCGCTCGCCGACGACCCCGATGCGCTCACCTGTGCGAGGATGCAAGATTTCCACCTCGGTCACCGGCTCACCGCCGTTTTCGAAGCGCTGACGGTAGATGACCCCGTCGCGTCTGACGCGCACTTCCAGCCACTCCGAATAACCATTGGTCGCTTTGACCCCGATGCCGTGCAGACCGCCCGAGCCGGAGAGATAGCCGCCGCGACTGCCCTCGAACTTTCCGCCGGTATGCAGCTCAGTCAATGCCAGGGTTAACGCCGATTTTCCCTTCTCTGGCTTGATTTCCACTGGGATACCACGCCCGTTGTCCACCACGCTCACTGATCCGTCCTTGTGGATGGTGACTGTGATGTGGTCGCAGTAACCGGCCATTGCCTCGTCCACGGCGTTGTCCACCACCTCGAGCAAGATGTGGTGCAGACCGTAAGCGGCATTATCTCCGATGTACATGCCGGGCAGCCGACGCACCGCTTCCAGACCTTTCAATTGTGCGATATCATCCGCTGTATAGGTTGGGGTTTTAGGTGTCACTGTGAACATCCTCTGAGTCAGGAAAGCTCCTCGCTTACTGCTGCGAGCCATATCTTATCATAGTGGCATTCCTATGCCGACGCAACCTGTGCACTTCTGTGTATCTTGTGGTTGACTTCGTTATAAGTGCCATATATGGTGTTGTAAGTTGGGCAGCAGCACATAGAACGCCCTCCTCCGTAGCACAAGTCAACCCGATGACGATCTTGCTGGCAGTTATATTTCGCCGTAAGGCAGCAGCGAATCCTTTCTGGAACTGTAACTCCATTGTTTATAATAGCACAAATGTTCTAATTTGTCAACCCCGAGTTTTGGAGGGTTAGGGCTTTTCAATGTTCTAACATTTGAATAATAGGGTTGTTCGAGTGTGCGGTTGTGTGGGCGTATTCAACGATGGCGCAAACGGTGGACAGAGTGCCAGTGGCAAGTCGAGGAACATCGCTGGGTCAGCAGCCTGACTGCCACAACGGTCACTGCTCAGGACATTGCCGAGATGCAGCGAGGCCACTGGATCGTTGAGAATGGCGTGTTCTACATGCGCGATATGGCCTATGGTTAAGATCGCTTACACGCCCGCATCATTGCTGGCGCCCTGGCCACGCTGCGTAACACGGCCATCAATCTTATTCGACTGTTGGGACATCGCTATGTTCCGGATGGCCACCGTTGCATCGCCGCCTTGCCACACTATGGTTTGTCTTTCTTGTTGGAATATTGAAAAGCCCTGACAGACCCGTAAAAGCCATTGACTTGCTCTCAATTTTGGTGTATCATTATAGAGGTTGTGATATCGATACCATATGCTGCTGAATCGGTCAGCAGATGCTGAAACCTGGTGTGAAGCTCCCGGGATTACATCCAGGTGCAAAGGTGAGGAAGGTGGCGGAGACACTTTTCACAGTGGAGATGACAAGGATTTACGCACAGGATTCAGCGCCAAGATTGTCTGTGGCCCGCAGTAGTTGCATCTTCTCGACACTCCTCGCATCGCTCTCGACCTCTCATCTGTCTGGGCTGCCGAAGGTTGATCCACTCTCTATTTCATTACAAGTTGGACATTGAAGGGAGGTGGTAGCGCCGCAAGACCAGAGTGAGCACAGATGGTTCTGGAAAGAGTCGTTCGGATGCTGTAGGTGGTGCAGATTGACTTGGGTGGGAAGCATGACGATTGGCAACCAAAAGGGATAAAACCAGTTTGACCGCTCAGAGTTAGGGATTTCGTTTCATCAATCTGTCACTCAGGGAGGAGAGCACCATGAAAGTCCGATGGTTTGTAATCTTTGTATTGCTTACCGTGTTGGTCACTCTAGGGGCGCCAGTTGCGACGGTAGTGGCCAGTGGGCCCGAGAAAACGGCACCCCAAGAGAAGCCGTTTGAAGGAGTTGAGGTCAACGTCCTCACGTTCACCGGTCCGCAAATCGCTGAGCCGCTTCAGCGACGCGGTCCTGACTTCACCAAGCTCACCGGCGCAAAGATCAACGTCATCGTTGTTCCCTTCAGTGACCTGTACCAGAAGATCCTGACCGATATGGCTACTGGCACAAACAGCTTCGACGCTTTTGTCTTTGCGCCGCAGTGGATGGTGGACTACATCATCCCTGGTTACCTGGAGGATCTGACCGAGCGAGTACAAAACGACAAAGACATCCAGTGGGATGACATTGCCCCATTCTTCCGCGATTTCAGCGCTACCTATGCTGGGCGCATCTATACAATCCCGCTGGATGGCGACTTCCACATGGTCTATTATCGCAAGGACCTGTTGGAGAAAGAGGGCATGAAGCCGCCCGCCACATGGGATGATTATCTGGCGATTGCCAAGGCATTCCATGGCAAGGACCTGAATGGCGACGGTGACCCCGACTATGGCTCCTGCATCTCCAAGAAACGTGGTGCGCAGGCATACTGGTTTATCTTCTCTGTCGCAGGTGGCTTCATCCAGAGTCTGGGCACAAGCCAGGGCGCCTTCTTCGACACCGATACCATGAAGCCACTGGTAGACAACGAAGCCTTTGCCGCAGCGTTGGACATCTACAATGAAACAACCAAGTATGGGCCGCCGGATGAGCTGAATCTGGACGTGGGTGACACGCGTAGCCTGTTCACCTCAGGCCGCTGCGCTCTCTCAATGGACTGGGGCGACATCGGCACACTGGCTATTGACCCACAGACCTCAGTAGTGCAGGATAAAGTTGGTTCGGTCATCTTGCCCGGGTCCACAAAGGTGCTCGATCGCAAGACAGGCAAGCTGGTGCCATGTGATGAGAAGATATGTCCCTATGCGGTGGATGGGGTGAACCATGCACCGTATGCAGCCTACGGAGGCTGGTCGGGTGGAATCAATGCAGCTGCCGAGCCCAAGGTGAAGGATGCAGCGTATGCCTTCTTCTCCTATATGGCACAGCCGGCACAGGCCAACGTGGATGTCACAATCGGCAAGACAGGCTTCAACCCCTATCGCATCTCGCAGTTCCTCAACCGTGAGCTGTGGGTGAAAGCGGGTATGAGCCCCAAGGCGGCCAGTGACTACTTGGGCGCCATTGAGGACAGCCTCAACAGCCCCAATATGGTCTTGGACCTGCGCATCCCACAGAGCCAGCGTTATCAGCAGGTGGTGCTTGACCAGGCAGTGAGCCAGTTCCTCTCAGGTGAGATCACCAAAGAGCAGTGCATGAAGCAGATCTATGATGGCTGGGAGGAGATCACGGAGGAGCTCGGCCGCGAGCAGCAGCTGGAGGCTTATCGCGGCACGTTGGGGATCACCAAGTAGTCGGGCACCCGCTGGGGTGGAAGGATCTTGACATCTCAAGGCCCGGCGGTGCCCGGGCCTTGAGATGCTTTTGTGTGATATGAGATGTGTCTATGACTACTGAACGAGTTTCGCGATCAGCTTTAACCGAGGTAGGGATCGGGACCGAAGCCCCAACCAGCGTTGTGCTGCGCCACGTAGGCACGCGAGTCGAACGTATGGCAGGCAATGTTTTCATCCTGCCAGCAGTGCTGGTCGTTCTGTTCTTATCTATCTTCCCATTGTTCCTTTCCCTGTCGCTGTCCTTGTCCCGCCTCAAGTTTGTCAAAGGTGGATTTGAGATTAAATTTGTCGGGCTAGCGAATTACCACAAACTGTTGTTCGGCAGCGAACAGAACCACTTTCTGGGCGTGCTCGGCAGCCCCTCACTCCTTGGCTGGTTGTTCTTCCTAGGGGTGATGGCTTTCCTGATCTGGAGATTGGTGCGCTACATTCGTGCCGGTAGCTCCAGTGTCGTCAGCTTGGTCGGGCGAGTGCTGACCGTCGTGCTGCTCGGCTCAATTGCCTGGCTATTAGCGCACACGCTCAGCCCCGAAGGAAGGCCTGGCACTGTGGTGGTCACCTTGCTCTATGTCTTTATTGGCATCGCAGTGCAATATGCCTTGGGCCTGTTGCTGGCGATGTTAACCACACAACGACTGCCCGCACGACGCTTCTTTCGCGTTGTCTTTCTGCTGCCAATGATGATCACACCCGTAGGCATCGCTTACACCTTCCGTATGATGACCGACACGGACAAGGGGCCATTCCAGCCTATTTGGCAGGCATTGGGGCTTGGGTTGTATTCCTGGGTCAACGACCCATGGGGAGCACGCACCGCAGTCATCATCAGCGACATCTGGCAGTGGACTCCCTTTATGTACATCGTGCTGCTGGCTGCCTTGGAGGGACAATCGGTGGAGCTGATGGAGGCAGCTCTGGTCGACGGGGCGAACCGCTGGCAGGTCTTCTGGCACATTACCCTGCCCCAGATTTTGCCGGTCAGCACCACACTGATCCTGATTCGCATGATAGAGGCATTCAAGATTGTAGACCTGCCCAACGTGCTCACGAACGGTGGGCCAGGCACGGCTACCGAGTCGATGACATTACACGCATTCATTGCCTGGCGCACATTGGATCTGGGAGGCTCTGCTGCGATTGCCTATATGTTGTTATTCCTCGTCACGTTTCTCAGCATGAGCTATGTCAATATCCTCCGCCGCCGCGTTGTGGAGGTGTGAGCTATGGTGATACCAAACCCGTTTCGTCGCCGTTCCCCGGTTGCCTTATCACCCCTTGAAATGGCTATCTCCTACCTCATCTTGATCATTTGGACAGGGGTGGTGATTTTTCCGCTTTACTGGCTGCTTGTCACGTCGTTCAAATTGCCCATAGACGTTAATATGGGCCCCTTTTACCTGCCATTTATTGATTTTCAGCCCTCTCTGCATGCGTGGGACTACATCTTGGTGGGCGATCTGGCCAATGACACACGGCGCAATTACTTCAACACGGTTGTGGTAGCTCCCACCAGCGCCAGCCTAGCACTCCTGCTGGGCACGGCAGCTGCATACGGTCTGACACGCTTCGAGTATCGACCGCGTCTGGGTCTGATCCTTTGTTTTCTTGGTACGCTGGTGATAGTTGTCGCTGCAATCACCCTTGGTGCGCCATGGCAGGTGGCCATACTGGCCGGGATAGCCCTGTTCGTCATCCTGGTGCAAACGGTGGCACGCCGCTTTCAGCGCTCGCTCAAGAACAGCGACATCGCCTTCTGGCTGATTTCCCAACGCATGCTGCCACCTGTCGCGGTGGTCATCCCCATCTATGTGCTTTTCCAGCGTCTGGGACTCTTAGACACCCACCTCGCGCTGATCATCACCTATCTGGCGGTCAACCTGCCCATTGTAGTGTGGCTAATGCGCGATTACTTCCAATCCATTCCGCTTGAGCTGGAAGAGTGCGCCGCCATTGACGGTGCCTCGCGCTACCGCATTTTTTGGTCCATTGTGCTCCCACTAGCGGTTCCTGGCCTGGTGGCAACGTTCCTGTTTGTGTTAGTATTTGCATGGAACGAGTACTTGCTGGCACTATTCCTCTCCGGAGCCAAGTCGCAGACTTTGCCGCTTACTGTGGCAGCTCAGAATGCCACCCGCGGGCCACAGTGGTGGTATATGTCAGTGCTGATATTGATCATGATTGTGCCCGTTATCGCCATCGCTGTCGCACTGGAACGCTACATTGCACGCGGTCTGCTGGTGGGCGCCATCAAAGGCTGAAACAAAAACAAGGAAGCAAGCAAATGAAGACAATGCGTTCGTTGTGGGGTAAGGCGCCATTCCAATTCGAGCTGCGGGAACTGCCTATTCCTGATCCCGCTCCGGATGAAGTGGTGGTGCGTGTGACCGCATGCGGCGTCTGTGGTACCGATTTGCACTTCTTGCGCCACAATCAAGAATGGACTCCCTTAGGTCATGAGGTAGCCGGCGTCATTGCAGCGACCGGCTCACACGTGAGAGATTGGAAGGAGGGCGAGACAGTTATTGTAGAGAACCACACCGCCTGCGGTGTGTGCGCACCATGCAAGAATGGACGTGCACTGTATTGCCAGAATCTGACCAGCTATATGGAGGATCGAGCCGGCTTCGCCGATTATCTGCGCGTGCGCCAGGACATGGTACAGTCTTACGATGCGCAGGCATTGTCGCCGCAACAAGCTGCATTAGCCGAGCCGCTGACTGTGGCGCTTGATCTGTTGCAGCGCGCCGACCCTGATCTGAACGATGAGGTGGCCGTCTTTGGGCCTGGTTCGATCGGCCTGATGCTGACCCGTCTGGCGAAATTGCGTGGCGCACGACGCGTCTTCTTGGTGGGTTCCAACCGTTCGACGCCGCGCGGTCGACACCGCCTACAGGTAGGTCTTCAAATGGGTGCCGACGTAGTGTTGAGCGAAGCAGAGGATGATGTCCTCGCTGCGATCAAGGCAGCGGTGCCCCAGGGAGTGCAGCGCGTTCTGGTGACGGCGCCGCCGCGCACACTGCCTCTGGCATTTGAGATCGCCTGCTTCGGTGCCATCATCGGACTCATCGGTATCGAGTTCGGCGCCGGCGCCGAGGTGACTTTCGACGTCAATGCGTTTCACTTCAAGAAGCTGCAATTGCGCGCCTCACACGCTATCCCTAACCACTATTTCCCGATCGCGTTGGATTTGCTGGCACGGCGCGTGATTGATCCAGACCTGTTATCCAGCCACATCTTCTCTCTGAACGATTATGAGAAAGCGTTCCAGACGCTGGCTGATCCGCAGCAGACTGCGATCAAGGTGGTCCTCACAACCTAAGAATGCGAGTTTGACCCACAAATAGCAGCCAAATAGCTGGGGTTACCCAGGTTACATCAGAACACTGGGGCAGGTACAGGACCTGCCCCAGTGTTTCAAGTCGCTGTGGCATATCGATCAAGCCGCCTACGTGCTGCAAAGTGTTGTCCTCTATGGGTAACGACTCAAGTAGGACAAGGTTGAGTCGTCGCTCCAGACTCTCAGCGCCCGAGGATCTCCTTCAAGGCATTCAACAGCAGGGTTACGTTTTCCGGCCGCGATGAGTAGCCCATCAGACCAATGCGCCAGATTTTGCCGGCCAGCTCACCAAAACCACCCGAAATTTCGATGTTATACTCCTTGATCAACCGGCTACGCACATCCATGTCGGTCACGCCTTCCGGAATGCGCACCGTAGTGAGCATTGGCAATCGATGCTTCAAGGGGACGTGCAGCGCCAGGTCCATCTCCTCAAGTCCTTGCCACAGCATTTCAGCGTGGCGCCGATGGCGAGCAAAGCGTGCCTCTAATCCCTCCTCGCGCACCATCTGCAGCGCCTCGTACAGGGCATAATTCATTGAAATGGGTGCAGTGTGGTGGTATGTGCGCGTGCTGCCCCAGTATTTCTCAATGGAGGACAGATCGAGATACCAGTTGGCAACCGGCGTCTTACGATTACGCAATACCTCAACGGCGCGCTCGCTCACCGTGATAGGTCCCAATCCCGGAGGAGCGCCCAAGCATTTCTGCGTGCCGCTGTACGCAACATCCACATTCCACTCATCCACCTTCACTGGCACACCCCCCAGCGAGGTGACGCAGTCAATCACCAGTAGAGCCCCATAGCGATGCACGATGTCAGCCAGACCTTCAATAGGCTGCAGGGCACCGGTGGAGGTTTCTGCGTGCACGATAGCCACCAGCTTGGCAGGGCCCTTCTTGAGCTCAGCTTCGATCTCTTCGAAGGAGAAGATGTCACCCCACGGCTTGTCCAGGCGACGCACCGTCGCACCGTAGCGAGCTGCCATATCGCACATTCGTGTGCCAAAATAGCCATTGACGCAGATGATCACGCTGTCACCCGGTTCGATGAAGTTGCAGAGGGCACACTCCATAGCAGCACTGCCAGTGCCCGAGACAGGGATGGTCATCTTATTCTGGGTTTGGAAGACAAAGCGGAGCTGCTCCTGAATCTCGGCCATGAGAGCCAGGAACTGGGGGTCCAGGTGGCCTAGCACGGGCTGTTGCATGGCGCGGAGCACGCGCGGATGCACCATACTTGGCCCGGGGCCCAACAGGATCCGTTCGGGAACTTGAAGACTCAGTTCATCTGGCATAACACTATCTCCTGAATCATAAGATTGTTGTGTGAAAGGTGTCACACCTGCTGCCCAGCGAGGCTATCAGGCAAAAAGAAGGCCAGGGTTCAATCGGCCTTGGGCATCCCAACGCGCTTTCAGGCGGCGCATGAGCTCCAGGCTCTCCGGAGCTGCGCCGCACCCGTTTTCGCCGACAGCGTCCAGGCGGGGCAACATCGGCCGGATGGCGTAGCCTCCCATTTCCGACGCTACCCGCCCCATCTGCTGCAGATGGTTCGCGCCACCTGGTACGTATAGCAATCCCGCCGCCATGTCGGCGCAATAGGTCAGATCCTGCAAGAGAGGCACCAGGTTGGTGAGCAGCTGGGGCAAATCCTTGCGCCCGACACCTACCCGCACCAGTTCATTAAGATGTCCTTGCGAACTGGAGGCCAGCCAATCTGCCCAGACCACATTACCGTTCACTTGGTTGCGTTCCAATCCGATGGGCAGCCCGGCAGAGCGCAGCGCCGCGCGCGCCTGATCCAATTCAGCGCGCACGTCCTCAGGCACACCTTCAGCGGCGTAGAGCACGAAGTAAGGAGAATCAATCTCTCCCACCTCAGCAGGGGCTGTGCAACGGTGACAAAGCAACAGCGCAGAAGCGATCAGACACACTGGGAGCAGCTGGGCAGTGCACTGTAGGGCTTCGGACAAAGTGTCGCACGGCACAAATAAGCTACCTCGCGCACGCGGCTGCGGGAACAACCGCAGCGTCGCCTCTGTGATAACGCCCAAGGTGCCGTATGAACCCACAAACAGCCTGTGCAGATCGTAACCTGCCACATTCTTCACCACAGGCCGCCCGATGCGGATGATGCGACCATCCGGCAGCACCATCGTAGCAGCCAGTATAAGGTCTCGAATCGCACCATAGCGCATGCGCAGCGGCGCGTTGAAGTTGCTGGCCAGTATGCCACCGAGCGTCGATGTCGCCCATGGTGAAACCAAGGGCACCCACATGCCATCACGTTCCAGCTCGGTCTGCAGCTCCACCAGCGACGTGCCCGCATGCACTGTCACATAGAGATCCTCCACCGCATACTTGCTGATGCCGCGCATAGCTTGCGTGGTGAGTATCGCTGCTCCGTTGTCGAGAGGTGGAACAAACTTGCTGCCAGCACCATGGATGTAGACCGTGCGACCCTCGGACATCCACGCGCGCAAAGATTCTGCCACCTCAGAGGCGGAGGTGGCTGCAAAAGGCGTCTCAGGAGCACTTGATTGGGATGTCGGTTCACCGGCCGGGTTGGAAACGATCGGCAAGGGTGGCAACACCTTACCTGGGTTGAACAGCTCGACCGGGTCAAACACACGCTTGATGTCCCACATAGCGGAGAGCTCGCCGTGGTCATACATAAGCGTCATATAGTCCCGTTTCTCAATACCAACACCATGCTCCCCCGTAATGCTACCACCCAGCTCCAGGCATAGCTGCATAATCTGCCGGCCTGCCTCATGCACGCGCTCGAGCAGTCCACTATCGTCGGGATCTTCGATCAGCACCAGAGGGTGCAAGTTGCCGTCGCCAGCATGGAACACGTTGCCTACGCGCAAGTCAAGGGCGTTGCAGATACGATTAACGCCCACCAGTGCAGCGCCTAGCTGGCTGCGTGGCACTGTCCCATCCAACACGTAGTAGGCAGGTGCCAGGCGAGCGATGGCACCAAAAGCGCTTTTGCGTCCATACCAGAGTTTCTCGCGTTCTTCGGGCGTCTGTGTCACGCGCAGCTCACGCGCATTGTGCTGGCGCAGCAGCGTGACCACCTCGTCCATCTGCGCATCTAAGCTCTCCGGATACCCGTCTACCTCGATGATCAGGGCTGCGCCTGCTTCCACCGGCAGACCGACGTGCACATATGCCTCGATGATAGTCATAATCTTTTGGTCCATCATCTCCATCGTCGCCGGCATCAGGCCACGTGCGATCACTGCGGAGACTGCATTGCCCGCTTCCTCCACCGAGTCGAAGGCAGCCATCATCGTCTTGACCGCAGGAGGGTTGCGCATCAGACGCAACGTGGCGGCGGTAATCAATCCCAACGTACCCTCGCTGCCGGTCAAAAGGCTGATAAAGTCATAACCCGGGTAATCAACGGCTGGACCGCCCAGATGGACAACACGTCCGTCGCTCAGCACTACCTGCAAACCATTGACATAGTTTGTGGTGACACCGTACTTGAAGCAGTGAGGCCCCCCTGAGTTTTCGGCAATATTGCCACCGATGGTGGCAGAACGACCACTGGACGGATCGGGTGGGAAGTACAATCCCTGCTTCTTCACAGCCTCGTCCAGCGTTTGATTGGTAGCGCCCGGCTCTGCGACCACCAAGCTGCCAGCGCGGTCGAATTGGAGGATGCGGTTCATACGCGCGAAGCTCACAATCACACCGCCGCGCTCGGCGACAGCGCCTCCGGAGAGTCCTGTCCCAGCTCCACGAGCTACCAACGGGATATGGTGCTCCGCCGCCCAATGCACTATACGCACCACATCATCCAAGGAATGGGGCAGCACCACTCCTTGAGGGCGGCCACGCACCATAGTGCCATCGCGTTCATAAGCGATCAGCTCAACTGGATGCGTAATCACCTGCCCAGAATTCAATATCTGGGGGAGTGTTTCCAAAGGCTTAGCAGAGACTGAGGTGGGTACCACTGTTGCTTTCATCGCGCGCCTTCCCCATGAGAAACAGCCGTTGCAGCAGAGAGTTCCTCGCTCTTGCGATAAGAGAGATCCAGTACCTCAACAAGATGCATAACCTGTGCGGAGAGGCCAGCGCGTCGCACTCCAGCGAGCAACTGCATATGACAACCCGTGTTCGTTGTCACGATCAAATCAGCACCTGTGGCAGCAATATCGGCCATTTTGGCATCCAGGATGGCATTAGCAGTGTCCACTTGGGCAATGTTGTACACACCAGCACTGCCACAGCAACGATCAGGCGCCTGCAGCTCGACCAGCTGCAAGCCAGGAATGGACTTAAGCAACTTGCGCGGCTGGTTCACCACCTTTTGGCCGTGACGCAGGTGACACGAGTCGGTGTAAGTAGCTCGTGCCCTGATCTCACCCTGCGGAGCAACAACCAAGTGATCAGCCAGGAACTCGCTTACATCCTTGACCATAGCAGCGAAACGCTTGGCACGTTCGGCATAGGCTGGGTCTCCCGCCAGAAGATGTGGATACTCCTTCAGCGTTGCACCGCATCCCCCAGCATTGCAGATCACTGCTTCGTATGCGTCATCCTGGCTCAGGAACGCGTCGATATTGCGCCGTGCGAGCTGGCGGGCACTTTCCAAATCACCCAAATGCAGATGGGGCGCTCCGCAGCAGGTCTGCGCAGCCGGAGCATATACCTCATAGCCGTTGCGTTGTAGAACGCGCAAGGTTGCTTGGTTAACTTGGGAGAGAAAAGCTTCCTGAATGCAGCCAGTGAAGAAGAGCAAACGACCGCGCGGCGTTCCCATTGCTGGAGCGGGTCGGCGATAGTCATGGTAACGGGGCACAATAGAGGGCAGGATGCTTTCCATCGCCCTGAGTGTTTTAGGCATCCAGCGGTGAGATGCACGCACTACCAATTGCAATCGGCTGACTTGGTACAGCCAGAGCAAGCGTGCAATGAGCTTTAATAACCCCAGCCGGGGCAACACCAGTCGCATACCCAGCCAGCGCAGCAGCTGTTCTCCAACGCCTGGCTTACGATTGTGCTCTATGACCACCCGCGCCACTTCCACCAGCGCGCCATATTGCACACCGGATGGGCATGCGGTTTCACAAGCCCGACAGGCCAAGCATAGCATAATGTGGGGCGCGAAAGCACGTTGAAAGTCTTCGAAACTCACCCTGCCATCTGAAACAGCTCGCATAAGAGCGATGCGTCCGCGTGGTCCATCCGTCTCGGTGCCAAAAACAGCAAAAGTGGGGCAAACTGGCAGGCACAAGCCACAATGAACACATTGGGAGAGTTTGCGCCGATACTCCGGAGATCTGAGCAGCTCAATGTCGCGTATCATGGACAAGCTAAGAACCCCATACCTTAACGAGTTTTATAACCCCCCTTATTATTAGCACAGCCGCGATGGAGCTCACATGGGAGGGCACATATTGGAAGGCTATTATATGCCAAGGCAGAAAGCCACACAAACCAATTGTTTGACGTCCCTTGCTGTTACTCCTATAATGAAATGGCTCCCTCCTGAAGATATCTGCTTCGGCGGGAATTCTCTGACCGGTTGGCCAAATGGTAGGTGACACTTGGCTGCAATTTTGGTACTACATGGCCCCAACCTTAACCTGCTAGGGAAACGTGAACCTTCCATTTACGGTTCACTCACCCTGGATGAGATCAACGCGCGCCTTATGCAATATGCTCAGCAAGAAGGTCTTGTGCTCCGCGCTTTCCAGTCCAATCATGAGGGTGCGCTGGTGGACGCGTTGCATGAGGCCATGGGCTGGGCCGATGGTGTGGTTTTCAACCCCGGAGCATACACCCATACCAGTTATGCGCTGCGTGATGCTATTGTAGCGACCGGGCTACCCGTCGTGGAAGTGCATCTCAGCAACGTTTATGCCCGAGAGGAGTTTCGCCATCGTTCCTTGCTCGCTCCGGTCTGTGTGGGACAGGTAGCCGGTTTCGGATGGCGCAGTTACCTGGTTGCGCTCTACGCCTTGCAAGGCTATCTGGCGGAGCATCCAGGTAGCAGCCATTCCCGAACATAAGGTCTGAACGGATGCCATCACTCACTTCAGCGGCTCGCACGGCAGCTTTAACAGCTCTGACCGTGGCGCTCCTGCTCGCTGCTCTGAGCTCGCCTGCAACGGCACAGCAGGGTGTGGGTGTCGATTTAAACCCCGAAGTAGAACGTCTGATGGAGCGTATGACTTCCCTGGAAAAGGTGGGGCAGCTATTTCTCATCACGTTCCAGGGCAATGATGTCTCGGCCAGCTCTGAGATTGCGCGTCTGATCCAGCAGGTGCGAATAGGTGGGGTGGTGCTTTCACCTGCCAACGGCAACTTTGTCAATCACGAAGAGGCACCCGAGCAGCTGGTGGGCTTGATTAATCGATTGCAATTGCTTGCGCTTACCCCGCCTGAGGTGCGCATTCCATCCTTAACCTCCACTCGCCTATATACCCCTATACCGTTGTTTATCGCACTCAATGAGGAAGGCGATGGTCCACCTTATACAGCGTTATGGGGTGGGTTGACCCCTCTGCCGAGCGCAATGGCACTAGGGGCGACATGGAATCCGGGCTACGCAGAGCAGGTGGGCGAAATTGTGGGCTTGGCGCTGGATGCCATTGGCGTCAACATGCTCCTTGGGCCTTCTCTTGACGTATTAGACAGGCCAGCACTTACATCAGCAAGCACCCTTGGCGTCCGTTCTTTTGGTGGAGACCCCTTTTGGGTGAGCAAGTTTGGACAGGCTTACATCCGGGGGATACACAAAGGCGCACAAAACAGGGTGCTCACGGTAGCGAAGCACTTCCCCGGACTGGGAGGTGCCGACCGCGACCCCAGCAGAGAGCTGCCCACCATTCAGAAATCGTTGGAAACCTTGCGTTCTGTAGACTTGGTGCCGTTCTTTTCGGTCGCAGTACCCCGTCAAGACGACCCACTCACCACTACAGACGCACTGATGATCTCCCACGTGCGGTATCGTGGATTCCAGGGAAATATTCGTCAGCTGTCGCGTCCCATCAGCCTGGATGCACAGAATCTGCCCACCATCCTGAGCCTGCCCGAGCTGGCTGCGTGGCGCACTGCGGGAGGTTTGCTGCTCAGCCAGGAGCTGGGTGTGCCGTCCATCCGCAAGTTCTATGATCCCAACCTGGAGACTTTCCCTGCCAAGCGTATCGCTCAGGAGGCTTTTCTCGCTGGAAACGACCTGTTGTATCTGGCACGGTTCGACCTGAACGATGACTGGAATGCCCAGGTGGCGAACATTGAAGCCACCGCTCTGTTCTTCCGAGACCGCTATGATTTCGACCCCACCTTTAAATCTCGTGTAAACGAGTCCGTGGCGCGTATACTGAAGCACAAGCTTAGAATATATGGCCAGTTCTCGCCACAGAACGTGTTGCGGAATGAAGAGGAAATCAGAGAGATAGCCAAACAAGGGTATCCGGTGGTTGCTGAGATAGCTCAGGGGGCAGCAACTCTCATCTACCCCAGCGCAGGGGAGTTATCCGGGCGCATTCCGAGCCCTCCTCTAAGTGGCGAGAAAATCTTGATTGTCACAGATGCCCGGCTTTCTCAGGAATGCAACGATTGCACACCATTTTACGATATCAGCCCCACTGCACTCGAGTCCCTGATTCTGAAACTGTACGGTCCCGAGGCAACTGACCAGATAATGTCGGAGCATGTCAAAAGCCTGACCTTCCAGGATCTGAAAAGAGCTTTGACCGAGCGCTTGAATGTGCAAAAGATTGTCCCAAAGGCAGCTTTCGCCTCTTCAACTGGGACAAATCTCTCCCCGGCTGTACCAGGCAGCTTAATGGATACGGCTGTGTCTCGATCTCTTTTGAGCACCCCATCTGCCCCAGGCCCCCTGGACAGCGTTAATCTGATCCGGGAATCTGATTGGCTCATCTTCGCTATGCTGAATGTTGACCCAGCCCTGTATCCCGACTCGGATGCTGTCAAGACCTTCTTGAGCGAATGGCCTGACCCGTTGGAGGGTAAGAAGCTCATCGTGTTGGCCTTCAACGCTCCCTACTTTCTGGATGCTACAGAAGTCAGCAAGCTGACAGCCTATTACGGATTGTATAGCAAGACTGCACCCTTCTTAGAGGCAGCAGTGCGGTTGTTGTTCCAGGAGTTCCAGCCGCGTGGAACATCTCCAGTCGATGTTAATGCGACAGGTTACCAGATCATCGAGGTAACCCGGCCGGCCCCCGACCAGATTATCGGCATCGAGGTCGTGACGGGTTCAGGGAAAGCAGAGGGCACAACTTTACCCACTCTTACACCACTGCCGGAAACAACCCCATTACCGGTGAAACTGAACCTGAAAGTTGGGGATATGCTTAGCCTGCGCACGAACAAGATCTTGGACCGTAACGGACGACCAGTTCCAGATGGGACACCTGTTGAGTTCCGACTGCTGGATACCGCTCAGTCCTTGGAGGCGCGTCTGCCTGCAACTACCATCGACGGTGTGGCGACGGTCAATTTCAATCTAGAACGTAGTGGCACATGGCAAGTCACCGCGGTCAGCGAGCCTGCCCAACGCTCAGTACGCTTAATTGTCACAATACCCGAACAAGGTCCTGTGGAAGTCGGCATCGACCGTCCTCAGACAACAGCAACGACCCAGCCAACGCCCGCCAGGTCATCCGCGGTCACGGTATCGACACCAGGCTTTGTACCTGCCCCTACTACTCCGGAGGCGACCCCGCCCCACACCGAATCGCCCCTCATCTCACCGGGAAAGACGGTCAGCGCACTGGATTTGTTTCTATCTGTGATGGCGCTTGGGCTGGCCGGCATCATCACGTTTCATATAAGAACCAGGCAGCTGATCATCCCTTCTGAACGTTTGATGCGTTCTCTTGTAGGATGTGCTCTGGGATTAGTCGGTTACACCCTGTATGCAATCGGTCTATTGCCTTTAGAGCGCGTTGCGTGGATAGGACGTGCGTTCTCCAACGGACTGCCCCACGAGGTATTGCCGGTTGCGGTTTGTCTGATCTTCTTTGGGGTTGGTTGGTGGGTGACAGCCAACCAGGATGTGCGGAGGATTATAAGTTACCTTGCCTCAAAGAGGTGAGGCTAAAAAGACACGCAATATGTGAAGAGATAAACGATAGGTGTCACGTGTTCTGCATCCGCATCCGGAGCCACAGGACGGTCGGCCGGCAAAGCGGTCGCCGCAATGGCCAGCACCAGCAGCAACCCAATTAGCACAAAGAGCAGGCGATTCTGCCATAGGGCATCCAGGAACGTTGCGCTGCTGTTCCGCTGAAAGTGGGGAGAAGCGGCCGCTTCCACCAGGAGCGGATCACGTGGCGTCCATGCGTTGATTGGCCCGGCCAGCACACCACCCATAAGCTCAGCGCGCAACGCAGCAATACTGGGTGGACGCTCATCAGGATGCATCGCCATAGCATGCAGAATGGCGCGTTCCACATGCGGCGAGATGCTGGGGTTCAGTTGGCGGGGAGGCGGGAGTGCATGCGGCTTGAGGAAACGCTGCTTTGCGTCCGCGGGCGGATGTCCGGTTAGAAGATGATATAGAGTGGCACCAGTCGAGTAAATGTCTGAACGCACGTCGGTGTGTCCGGTTTCACCGCCATATTGCTCGAGGGGTGTGTACTGGACGGTCCCGCGGCCCTGCAGCACAGTAACCGTGCTTTCATCTTCGGGTGCCATTAGCTTGACCAATCCGAAATCCACCAGCTTGATCGTTCCGGATGGCGTGAGCTTGATATTGGCAGGTTTGATATCGCGGTGCACCAGTGGCGGATCCTGACTGTGGAGATATTCCAGGGCATCAAAGAGCTGCCCTGCCCACACCAGCACCTGCTCTTCAGACAGAAATTCTCCCCTGGCACGGGCTTCCTCGATGAGCTCGCGCAGATCAGGTCCTGGAACAAAATCCATTACTAGATAGTCACGCCCACCCTCGGCGAAATAATCGGACACTTTTGGTAGATTAGGGTGGTCGAGGCAAGCCAGGACAGTCGCCTCGCGGTAGAATTGAGATTGCAGCTGCTCGGCCCTCTCTTTGTTAGTTTCAGGTTCGGGGATGATCTCCTTAATGGCACACAGGCGGCCTTCCAGGCGCAGGTCCTCAGCCTGGTATATCGCTCCCATCCCTCCCCGGCCTACCAGCTGCACAATGCGGTAGCGCGACCACAGGACGGTGCCTGGGCTCAGTGGTTGAAACATCTTCCCCTTCCCCGACGATGGCTGTAAGCCAACGCCGGTCTCCTCCATAATACATAGAGTAACTGATATACCTTTTCCTGTCAAAAGAAGCAACGAAGTGCGAGGAAGGGGGGCTTTGCCTATATCATACCCTTGTATGTATAATAGAGAAGCTGGTATTTAGAAATCGTACGTCTGGAGTAGGTGTATGCCGAGAGTGTTTCCGTTCACTGCTATCGTCGGACAACGTCGTATGATAACCGCTTTGATTCTCAATGCGATCAGTCCCCAGATTGGTGGGGTTTTGATCCGGGGTGAGCGCGGCACCGCCAAGAGCACAGCGGCCCGTGCGCTCGCCTCTTTATTGCCTGAAATCGAGGTGGTGGCTGATTGTCCTTTCAGCTGTGATCCCCACCACGCGGACCGCCAGTGTGATAACTGCCGCGAGCGTGTGCAGCGTGGCGAGGAGCTGCCAGTGGCGCGGCGACGCACCCGCTTTGTGGACCTGCCCGTGAGCGCCACCGAAGATCGTGTGGTTGGCACACTGGACATCGAGCTGGCAATCAAGAAGGGAGAACGCCATTTTGAGCCGGGCGTCCTAGCTGCTGCCAATCGCGGACTGCTTTACGTAGACGAGGTGAACCTGCTCGACGACCATGTGGTCGACCTCTTGCTTGACTCGGCAGCGATGGGGATCAACGTAGTGGAACGGGAAGGGATCTCCTTTTCGCATCCAGCACGTTTCATCCTGGTGGGCACCATGAACCCCGAGGAGGGCGACTTGCGACCCCAGCTGCTGGACCGCTTTGCGTTGTGCGTGGACATTCAGGGCATCCACCAGACCGAAGACCGCGTCGAGATCTTAAAGCGCATCGTACAATTCGAACGCGACCCTGAGCGTTTCTACCAAGAATGGGAGCCGCGCGAACGAGAACTCTCCCAGCGCATTGAGCGCGCACGTCTGCGGGTGACCAACGTGCGATACAGCCCGGATGATCTATACACAATTGCTGATCTGACCAGCGAAATGCACGTTGACGGCCACCGAGCAGATATCGTTATTCTGAAGACAGCCATCGCGCATGCCGCATATCACGAGCGCGATCAGATCAATGATGAGGACATTCTGGTCGCAGCCGAACTGGCACTGCCCCATCGCCTCAAGCGTCAGCCATTCCAGGACACTGAGATGCGCTTCCAAGAGCTGGCCGACCGACTAGCGCAGGCACGCCAAGAAGCGAGCCGACAAGCACAGGAAAGGCTCGCGGAGAGCGTTTCTGTCGCCGAGGAAAAAAAAACGCTGGTGAGATGGTAGGCGGTGAACAGCAGATCACTGCCCCGCCTCTCTCCTCCCTGCCACTTAACCCACACAGCATGCCACCCACAGGCAACGAACGCACTTTCGAGATGGCAGTTGCGATTGGAGATGCTTTTCGTCCCAGGAAATTGCAGACCCCGCTCGACCGCATGACGCGGAATCAAGCTGGCAAGCGCAGCCGTACCACAACCGAACGTAAACGCGGGCGCTACGTCCAAGCACGCCCGGCAAATGGCGATAGCTCGGACATCGCTTTCGACGCCACGTTTCGCGCCGCCGCCCCTTTTCAGGTGCATCGAGAGCATAATGACGCTGCCATTGCGATCGAGAAATCTGACCTGCAGCGCAAGGTTCGCGTGCGGCGTGCGGCGAACCTGATCCTGTTTGTCGTAGACGCTAGCTGGAGCATGGCTGCAGCGGAGCGGATGGAAGCGACTAAGGGGGCAATTATGTCTTTGCTGCTCGACGCCTACCAACGCCGCGATCAGGTAGGGCTCGTGGTCTTCCAAAAGGAGGACGCGCGTCTGGTTTTGCCGCCGACTTCGAGCGTGGAGCTGGCTAAGCGCAAACTGGCCGACGTACCAGTGGGAGGCAAAACACCCCTTTCGGCTGGCCTACTGCTGGCCTATCGGGTGCTGCGTCGCGAGAGACGTGCCCATCCAGAGATTATGCCTCTGTTGATCCTGCTCACTGACGGGGCCGCGAATGTATCGGTGACCGGCATGCCAGCTCAGGAAGAGGCGCACCGTGTGGCAGATCTGATTCGCAAGGCGCACATCCGCTCCGTGGTGATCAATATGGAGCATGCTTCCTTTGATCGTGGCTTGGCTCAGGCGCTGGCTGATACTATGGGAGCGCCCTGCTATACCTTGCACCAACTGCGTGCCGAAGCACTCTATCACACAGTGCGCAGTGAACTGGTAACGTCCTAACAGGGGAGCTCAAAAGTCTCTTCAAGCGCTGCAAGCGCGTCGCGAACGCGGTCACCCTGAATCACACATGTAATGGTGGACATAGAAGTGCTGATGGCCTTGATGTTAATGCCGACACGTCCCAGCGCTGCAAACATCTGGCCAGCGATACCGGGTCGTTGACGAAAGTCGGGGCCAAAAATGCTGACAGTGCCCACATTTGTCTCGTGTAGCACTTCCTTTGCCAGCACTTCTTGGCGGACGTCTTTTAGTAATTCCAGAACGGCCGGCAGATCCACACTCCTTACACAGAAGACCACGTGGTCATTGCCATTGTGATCCACAATTTGCACAATGAACGGTACATTAATGGTATGGTCTCCCAGCGTCGAGAGAATCTTGCCGGCAATCCCGGGACGCGATGGCATCGCTAACACACCCACCATCGCCAGCCCGGAACTATGCATCATGCCCCCGATGCGCACTTTCTTCACAACCCAGCATCTCCCTTGGTATCGCTCAGTAGAATATCGAATAATGTACCATGGCATAGATTGAGATGCAAAGGAAGTTGCAGAACCCCACCAGGCATAGAGGTCATCTCAGCGTCACAACCGATGGGTGATGGGCGCTACGGCCGGATAAACGGCACGATAGAGCTCATACAACTGCTCGTAGCGTGCAGCACGCTCAGAATGCGGTTGATACGTATGCATGAAGTGCAGCACCTGCGCCACAGCTTGTCCGGCATCGGAATACACACCTGCGCCTATGCCAGCTAACAATGCCGCTCCCAGACATGCCGCTTCCGTCACCGCTGGCACTACCACTGGAACACCCAGGATATCCGCTTTGAGCTGAAGCCATAGCGGCGAACGCGCACCGCCGCCAATAGCACGCAACTCGTTGATAAGGACACCACCCTGTCTGAGCAAATCCATGTTGATGCGCAACTCGAACGTGAGACCCTCTAAGATTGCCTTAGCGACGTCGCGTCGTGTTGTACCGAACGTTAGGCCCAGCACAGCTCCCTTGGAAGCAATGTCTAACCATGGCGTACCACTCCCAGAGAGATGCGGCAGAAATAGCAGCCTCGATGGCTCCGGGGAGGCATCCGCCAGGATCAAGTCATAAGCGCTGCGCCCGCTCGTCTGCGCCCGTTGCACATCCGCCTCACAAAAAGTGTCACGGTACCAGCGCAGCACTAATCCACCACTGTGATTGAGGACCATTGCCAAGTAGAGACCGGGCACCACGTGTGCGTACACAGAGATGTTGCCTTGGCGCAATGTCTCGTTCAGCTGGGGAACTTGCATAGCTATCTCGACCACTTCAGCGGTGCCAGTGGAAACCATAGCCAACCCAGGTTGTGTCAGACCGGCTCCCAACGCGCCACATGCTTGATCGTGGCCACCAGTCACTATCAGCGGTGGTTGGATCAGGCCCAGCTGGGCTGCGAGCGCGCGATGCATCTCGCCGACTGCCACACCAGAGGATTGCACGGTTGCAAGACGCTGCTCCTCCAGTCCAATCGTCTTGAGGATATGAGGCGACCAGCGATCATCGAGCAGGTCATACAGCTGGGTACGCGACGCCAGACAGCGGCTGATCACTGCCCGGCCGCACATCTTATGGATGAAAAAATCCTCATAAAGCAGGAAGCGATGTGCCCGTGACCATATCGTGGGCTCATATTGCTTCAGCCATAGCAACTTCGGCAACGTATTGATGGTGTGAATGGGCATGCCGGTGCGCTCAAAAAGGTACTCGGCGCCAAAGGTATCCGCTAACCAACGGTTTTGCTCCCCGGTGCGAGTATCCATGCCCAGGATGGCCGGACGCAATGCGTTACCTTGCTCATCCACTGGGATAACCGCTTCACCTTGCACCGAGAGCCCAATGGCGGCGACCCTGTCAACGTGGGAGGTAGCAATTGCCTCGCGCAATGCATCTATGGCGTAGCGCCAGACGGCCTCGGCATCCTGCTCTGCCCACATCGGCTGTGGAATATCCACGTTGTATTCGCGGCTGGCACCAGCAAGTGGCGTGCCATCCTCGGCAAAGAGGATGGCGCGACAGCCTGACGTACCAATGTCCAACCCGATCAAGTGCATCATTGGCATCACACTCCCTTTTCTGCAGCAATGCGTTTGCCCACTGCGCCACCCGGATGCGTCTCGCCAAACTGGTCGCGCGTATACCTACGCAGGTGCAGCAGGGTCACACACAATGCATCGCCGAAGGCGCAGTTCACCAATGAGCTGCCGGTAGCGATCATCCCATACGGATCGGCCTCAGCAGGCGAGCGTACGCACAACACCACGTCACTCTGCTGGCCTAGTGTGGAATCCGGACGTTCGGTAATCGCGATAACCTTTGCCCCACGTCGTCTGGCGATAGACACCAGGAAATTCACCTCAGCCGTCTCACCGCCTTTGGAGAGAGCGATCAGGACATCCCGAGCCGTGACCGCTCCGGAGAGTCCGTGCTGACTGTCGCCGGGATGGATGAAGAGTGCTGGTGTACCGCAACACGACAAGAGATGTGCTAGACGTGCACCCACTGCATGCGAAGTACCCGACCCGGCCACCAGTACATGCCCCTCGCAGGCGAAGAGCATCTCAACGGCCCGAACAAAATTAGTGTCGATCTGTTCCACCAAGCCGGCAACTGCCTGACTCTCTTGCTGGATAACAGAACGCGCTGTGTGCAAGATTTCTTCAGGGGTCATGGGGTCACCTGTGTGTCATAAACTCAGCTGGGGGATGTAGCACCATATGTGATGCTGTCCAATGTTCAGGCGTGTACATTTGTTCAGCAAACGATGATAAAGCGTTTACATGATTTTGTCAATTTTTGCTCCTCTTACCTATTGACAAATAGTCTATAGTGTGATATACTATAGACGAAAGTATAAGAGGAAGGTAGTGGTATGCCGTGGGGTGGAAGAGGTTTTGGACGGCGACGGCGCATCATCAGCTTTCTGCAGCCTTGCCTGCTAGTGTTGTTGCGGCGTGATCAGGCGCATGGCTACAGTCTGCTGGATGACCTGGCCGAGTTTGGCTTCGATCCAGAGTTTCTGGATCCGAGCCTGGTGTATCGGGCGCTGCGTGAGATGGAATCTCTTGGTCTGGTGACCTCAGAATGGTCGGATGAGAGTCTCGGGCCACAGCGACGCGTGTATCGCGTCACGCCGGCTGGGGAGGAGTATCTGGCTCAGTGGATCGCCGATCTGCGCCAGACACGCCGCGAGATCGACGCCTTGCTGGCAGCATACGATGCGACGCCTCGTCTGGACAAGGTATAGGGAGTGGATCAGATGATCCAGATTGACGAACAATTGTGCACTGGTTGTGGCACTTGCGTGAACGTATGTCCAAAGGGGGCCATCTCGCTGCAAGGCGGGGTCGCTACATTGACGGTGGAACGGTGCGACAATTGCGGCGCCTGTGCAGATGCCTGTACACAGGGCGCCATCCTGCTGGTAGAAAGGGTGGAGCCGGGGTCGCAAATGCTGATGACGCGGCCCACAGCGCAGCCTTCTGTCCCGGCGGCGACGATGCCGTCGGGACCGCTGGTCACGCACCAAAGGACGTCATTCTTGCCGCTGATGGCTTCATTTCTGCGCTGGGCCGGCACAGCACTGGCACCCCATCTGGCCGATATTGCGCTGCAGGTGCTGGACCGTCGTGTGACGAGCAGTCCGTTGTCGCGCACTCAAGGGCTCGGCACGACAATTGTCGGCCGCATGTGGCGCCACCGTTACCGGCAGAGAGGTCCTCGTTCGTGACTGTAACGAGCTGGTGTTGTATAGCGTCGAGTGTTAAATCATCGCTATGTCAGATGTCTGAACCAATCAGGACATTCTGGCGGAAGCGGTAATGAAAAAGGTACTTTGTGGATCCTGAGAGAAATGAGGTGAGATAAGATGCCACGCGGAGATCGCACAGGTCCTTGGGGTGCAGGGCCTATGACAGGTCGGCGTGCCGGTTATTGCGCCGGTTACCCGGTCCCGGGCTATATGAACCCCATTCCAGGCTTCGGTGCGCGAGTAGGCTACGGCTATGGCTTCGGCGGCCGTGGTTGGCGGCACTGGTTCTACGCCACTGGTCTGCCTGGCTGGGTGCGCTTCGGTGGAGCGTGGCCGGTGCCACCCTACGCGCTATCCGTGACGCGCGAGCAGGAGCTGGAATGGCTCAAAGCGCACGTCGAGAACCTGCAGGCGGCTCTGGAGCGCGCTAATGAACGCATCGCAGAGCTGGAACAGAAGTAGCCTGCCACCGTGGTGAGAGAGCAGTGGCAATTGTTACTGCTCTCTCATCTCTCACCCAGCATCCCAACAAAAACTCAATTTGGAGGTACCAGTATTTCATGCGGATCGCCATTACAGCAGAGGAGAACAACGGACTGGATAGCAAGGTCAGCTCACACTTCGGCTATGCAGCCTATTTCATACTGATAGACACTGACAACAATCAAGTCCACTCGGTCACCGGGATCGTCAATCCATTCTGCGGCAGCCACGGTTGTGGTCAGGTTGGAAGGTTTCTAGCAGAACAGGGCGTGCAGGTGATGCTATCGGGTGGTATGGGACGACGCGCAACACAGGCCCTTCAGGGGTATGGTATCGAAGCAATCACTGGCGCTGCTGGCAACGTACGCGAGACTTTACAACGATATCTTACGGGTGAGTTGCGCGGCGCGATGCCCTGCCCGGAGGAAGGGGCTCACGGCCGATGTCACGACTGACTCAGCGACGATAATTTTTTCCCATTTCAGGAGGCTAATAACATGAGATTCGGAAGAGGTCAAGGATCAGGAAGAGGCGGTGGTCAGGGTGGCGGACGCGGCCCAGGACGTCGCGGTGGACCGAAAGCAGCCGGCCCAGGCGGATATTGTATCTGCCCCAAATGTGGCCACCGAGTCGAGCACCAGACCGGACAGCCGTGCTATGAGCTGACGTGCCCCAAATGCGGGACGCAGATGATACGGGAATAGGAACTCCAGACAACATTGCGCCAACAATCGAGGTGATTCATGCGAATAGCCATCACGAGCAGCGGCACCGATTTGGATGCACCGTTTGACCCGCGCTTCGGGCGGGCAGCTTACTTTATCATCTTCGACGAAGAGACAGAAACATGGCAGTTCCACGCCAATCCGGCGGTAGAGGCGCCCGGCGGCGCCGGGGTGCAGGCGGCTCAGTTCGTGGCCAACCAAGGTGCCACTGTGGTTATCAGCGGTGACTTTGGTCCGAACGCTTATCGAGCCCTCAGCGCGGCAGGCCTGGCGATGTACGTGGCGCCGCGTGGTGAGCCACCTTCCGTGCGGCAGCTTTTGCACCAGTATCGAGCAGGAACCCTGCAGTCTGTGGCTGGACCAACTTCACGCGGACACCACGGATTGACCGCAGGAACCCGTTGATGCGCATCGCTGTTGCCAGCGGTAAGGGTGGTACTGGCAAGACCACCATCGCCACTGGACTGGCACTGGCATTGGAGGATAGGCCGGTCTTGTTTCTCGACTGCGATGTGGAGGCGCCAAATGCGCATTTGATACTGAGACCAGAGCTCATCTGGCGCCAACAAGTCGATCGACCGGTCCCGGTCGTCAACCAAACGCGATGCACCGGTTGTGGTCATTGCGCAGAGATCTGCAGGTATCACGCCATCGCGGTAATGAGCGGCAAGGTGTTGGTCTTCCCGGAACTCTGCCACGGTTGCGGCAGCTGTGTAGCGAATTGCCCGGAGGCAGCGCTCAGCGAATATGGAAGGCCATTGGGAGTGCTCGAGGCAGGTAGCACCAAGACAGGTATTACCTTCGCTCGTGGCGTACTCGAAATCGGTGAACTGAGCGCGTCGCCGATCATCCGGCAGCTCAAGAAATGGGCAGTCAGGACGGAACTGTTTCCCCATGCACTAAGCCCAGAAGCGGTAGAAATCCGAGACGCACCACCCGGCACTTCCTGTCCTGTGGTCGAAACACTGCGCGGCGCCGATTTTGCATTGTTGGTGAGCGAGCCTACTCCATTTGGCTTACACGACTTGCGCCTAATTGTGGAGCTGGTTCACGAAATGAACCTGCCAGCTGGGGTCATTATCAATCGCGACATGGCAAACGACGGAGCATTGGAGCGTTTCTGCGTCGAGGCGAACCTTCCCGTTCTGATGCGCATCCCCTTGGAACGTGACATCGGCCAAGCGCTGGCAGCTGGACAGCCACTGACCGCAGTGCGGCCGGCATATGGGATGGCATTGCGTAATCTTTTTGAACACATCCAGCTACTCGAGGCAAGGGGCATCCGCACGTGAAACAGGTGGTGGTTCTTAGCGGCAAGGGCGGTACAGGCAAGACCAGCTTGGTCGCCGCGTTTGCACACCTGGCAGCTGCTAATCATGTCCCCGATGCCCCTTCAGCTAGTCAGATTCGTCTCGTGCTCGTGGATGCTGACGTGGATGCCTCGAATCTCGAGCTCGTGTTGCAGCCAAGACAGCTGGAGGCGCATGACTTCGTTGCCGGTGAGCTGGCAGTAGTCGACCCGGAATTATGCTCAGGTTGCGGGGTGTGCGAGACAGTGTGTCGTTTTGATGCCATCTCAATCCCCTCAGCGCCTGGGCCGGCGTATGCACGAGTGGATGAGTTTGCCTGTGAGGGATGCGCGGCATGTCTCTACGCGTGTCCCCAGCAAGCAATCCATATGCAGCCACAGCTGGTGGGACAATGGTTTCGTTCAGTGACACCCTACGGACCGCTTTTCCATGCCGCCCTGCGACCCGGAGCGGAGAACTCGGGTAAGCTGGTCACTCTGGTAAAACAAATGGCACGCTTCCTGGCGCTGGATAACTCTTACCCGCTGGTGCTGGTGGATGGGCCGCCCGGCATCGGCTGCCCAGCCATCAGTGCAGCGGCAGGCGCCGACATGGTGCTTATCGTCACCGAGCCGAGCGTAGCCGGTCTGCACGACTTTGAACGCGCCTGGGGCGTGGCACACCACTTCGGCATCCCCGTTGCTGCTGTCATCAACAAAGCGGACATCTGTCCACAGGGAACTCAGCAGATCGAGCGCTTCTGCCACGAAAAAAAGATCCCCTTACTAGGGATAATTCCTTTCGATGTGGCAGTGACCCACGCTATGAGCAGTGGACGGCCAGTGACTGCGGTTGGTGGCCCGGCAGCTCGGGCCATGTGCACAGTTTGGGACGCCTTCTTGCAGCGACTGGGAAACCTTGAGTGACGTAACGGATTATCGCATAGGCCCTGATACATCCGAATCGCTGAGGTGTTCCATCCGTGAGGTATTCAATAATTCTGCAAAAAATGGGAGGAGGTCTCTATGGCAGAGCTTAAAGATGGCTGTGTCAAACCTGCACGCGGGCCGATCGTGCCCGCTGCCCCATCCAGTACTCCCGGAGCAGGGGCTCCACTAGCACAGGAGGTTAGCAAAATGATCGCACGCGTTGGACAAGAAGCGATTGACTTCGAAGCGAACGCCTTCATTCAGGGTGTAGGGTTTCAGCCGGTCAAACTCTCAGATTACAAAGGCAAGTGGATTGTCTTGTGTTTCTATCCAGGCGACTTCACCTTTGTCTGACCGACCGAATTGGCGGCGGTCGCCGCCCTGTATGGAGAATTCAAGCAATTGGGTGTCGAAGTGCTGGCCGTAAGCACCGACAGCCGTTTTGTGCATAAGATCTGGCAGGAACAAGAATTATCCAAAATGGTGAGCGGAGGAGTGCCATTCCCCATGCTATCCGATCCTGGTGGCAAGATTGGCATGGTATACGGAGTGTATGACGAAGCCGCAGGTGTGGATATCCGAGGTCGTTTCATCATCGATCCCGACTTCGTTATCCGGGCAATGGAGGTGCTGACCCCTGAGGTAGGTCGGAACCCCGACGAGCTGATCCGGCAGATTAAGGCTTTCCAGCACGTGCGAGCTACCGGCGAAGTGACACCCTCAGGCTGGCAGCCCGGACAGGTGACACTCAAACCCGGTCCGGATTTGGTGGGCAGGGTCTGGGAAGTCTGGAAGCCCTAAGAGCTCAGCAAACGTCGGGTGGCGGGCATTGGGCAGAACAGATGACCCATCCAGCATCACGGCCGAGGCGCTAGGGGAAGCCATCGTCAAGCAGCTGTAGGATAGGTCATCGACCTGAAGATCGACAGGGCTGCCCGGCGTTCGCACTGAGGTAGAAGATTTGCTGGTCAGTCAAACAGGCTTTGTGCGCTACCGATTCCTTGCGTCATTGCTGTTCTGCCCAATTGCCCTATGGTTGGCCCAAGCGGACCTGGTAGGGAAGGGAGGCGCATCGATCAGCCTGAAGCTGTCACTGTCTGGCTGGCTTACGCGGTCGCCCCAATGCATATGTGTGATGCGCTATGCTGCAGGGATGGCCTTGTTTGTCGCTGCGGTACAAAGCCTCCTGGCTTGTACCGGACCATCCCCGATATCATCCAATATGACACACCTTGATGCAGCTACTACCGCGACGGTGTGTCGACCTGGCGAACAGGCGCTGGCCGGGTTGCACAAGCCAAGAACAGCTGAGGAACAACACAATTATCCAGAGGCTACTGCTGCACTGTGGACGGAGGACGCCTTATGGACAGCGAACGAATCCGGGTTGCTCACCCGTTGGAACGTCCAGGACACTTCCTACGAACAACATCGCATCCCGGACGGGTCAGTAGTTCGCTCCCTAGCCGCAGCTGGTTCCTACTTGGCTGCTGGGACCGACACAAGGTTGCTTTGGATCTTGGCACAAAACGGCTGGCGGTCGATGCGAGCCTGCAGCAAAAATGCGGTGACTTCTATGACGCAGGACGTAAGAGAGAACCTTTGGTGCGCCTGTCCCGGTGAGGGTCTGGTGATGATACCCCTTGCAGAGGCGACGGTCGAACCTCAGCTGATTGCTGCTCCGCCTGCGATTCGCGACGCACTTCAGGGTATCAACGCGGTAGCCTATGCTCCCATGCGCGATGAAGTATGGGTGGCCACGAGATCGGGGGAGCTGTTTCACTATGCTGTGAGTGCCCGACAATGGCTGGATCGCGTGACGTTACCGGGGCAACCAGTGGTATATGCATTGCTGGCCGAAATGGATGGGCCTGTATGGATTGCGACTTCCGCCGGGGTATATGTCTATCGTGATCGATCGACATCTCTTTGCTTCCCAAACCCCAACCCGGTCACTTTTGACACACCGGTTCTGTCGCTGGCACGCTCAGTTGACGGCACGCTATGGGTTGCGGGGAAGGATCACATCGCCCGTATCGTCACATGCGATGCCGCAGCAGTCTACACCGATGTAGACAACCCAGTGTTGCTCGAGCGCCACAAGTTTGTTGTGCTGGACAAGAACGACACACCGTGGTTCGTCGGGCGGCGCGGCAAAGTGCACTTTGATGGAACTGTATGGCACGCCATCGACGCCGATGTGCGACGTCAGGCTATCTTTGTACCTATTGAGCCCACGCGGGAAGTGTTGCCCCCACCGCATTCATTCCCCTCACCCAGTGCGTCGTACCTGCGTTGGTTGCAGACGTGGCCGCGGCCGCGCGGTGACAATGGGCGCGGCATACACTTCTTACAGACGCACCAATATGACGCCATCGAGGCACAACGTCAGGTCAATCGTATGGTGAGCTTGGGAGTGCGCTGGGCACTGGTGCAGTACGCTGACCACGAGCAGTTGGTGCGAACTGCGCCCATATTCCAGGCGGCAGGTATCACGGTTGTCTGGCGACCGTTCGTGCGTCCCTATCAGACCTATGTCAGCTGGGCTGAAGACGTGGGGTTCTTGCGAGGTCGGGGGATCGCACCGTACATGCAGCTGTACAACGAGCCCGAATTGGAACAAGAATGGGACGGACTGTGTGCGGTGAGCCAGAAAACCTACCTGCACAATTTGCTGCCAGCGGCGCAACAGGTCTACGAAGCAGGTGGCTACGTCGGACTACAACTCATCAACCCGGATTGGTTGCGTGCCACGCTGCGCGAGATGAAAGCGGCCAAAATGCACTACATTTTCGAGCGCATGTTTTTCGTGCCCCATCTACACGGACTAAACCATCCCCCTCATTACGTTGAGGACATTCACGGTGTGCTCGGCTTTCGCGAGTTCGCGCGTGTGTTTGAGGAGGAACTGGGGTTCATACCAGTGATGATTGCGGGTGAGGGCGGCTGGCGTCTTGGAGAGCAACAGGATGATCGCTTCCCAGCGATTACCGAAGCGCTGCACCGAGACTACCATCTGGAAGTCTTCAATTGGTTTCGCACCGGGCGCCTCTCTGATGGCAAGCCATTGCCGGACTACTTGTTTGCCTTTTGTCCTTGGCTGATCTCAGACCCGGTGGATCCGGCAGCCTGGTTCGATAGTACAGCAGGCGACCGACAATTGACCATCGAAGCAGTTGCCTCTATGCCCACTTTCGAGCGAAAGTTCTCGTGGGATGACTGAGCTCGCTCTGCTCAGGAGAAGCATATGCCAGACAAAAGGATAACGCCCATCACTTACCTGCTCATAGCCATTTTGGCAATGTTGTTGCTGCACTTTCTAGTGCCTGGGCTGGTACTTATCCCTATGCCATGGAATGTTCTGGGCATCCTCCCATTGGGCATTGGATTGGCCCTAAATCTCGCTGCGGATAACGCCCTTCGCAAAGCTGGCACCACTGTCAAGCCTTTCGAGGAGTCACGCACCCTAGTAACCAACGGTGTGTACCGAGTAAGTCGCCATCCAATGTACCTCGGCTTTATGCTCATCCTCGCTGGCGTAGCGATTCTGATTGGGTCCCTGACGCCTTGGGCGATCATCGTGATCTTCCCTATCCTGATGGACAGACACTTCATCGAGATAGAGGAACATATGCTCGCAGAACGATTCGGTCAAACGTGGCAGGAGTACAAGAGGAGGACGAGGCGCTGGCTGTAGGATGAACAGTGGACAAGCCCGTATGGCACGACTAATATGTCTATTAATACTGGCCGCCTGTATGCTTGGATTATGGTTAGCGCACCAGGTGCCAAGTGCTTTTGCACCGGCGCCGTCGAAACAACAAGCAATGCCCGTTCAGTCTGGTGACGCCCCGGCGGCTGTGCAAGAACAAATCACTGCGCCACCCACTCCTCCGACCCAAAGAACGTTACCCATACCCGGAGAAAGCCAGGAAGCTATGATGTCATCCACACCAATCACGTTGACAGTCGCGTACGACAATAACGCCTTTGACGCACGGCTCAAGACTGCCTGGGGATTTGCCTGCGTCGTCGAAACACCCGGGCTAACCGTGTTGTTCGACACGGGCGGCGACGGGCCCACTCTGATGACCAATCTGGAGATGCTAGGAATCGACCCACGCCGGATCAACAGCGTGGTCCTTTCGCACTATCACGCCGACCACACCGGTGGATTGGACTCGTTGCTCGAGGTTGGCGCTCCCGAAGCGGTGTATGTGCCACAGTCCTTTCCGGCCGATTTCAAGACCAACGTTGCTAAACGCGTCCGGCAGTTAGTTGAAGTGCATAATCCTATGACAATTACAGACCAGATTCGCATCACAGGCGAGCTTGGCTCAAACATCATTGAGCAGTCACTCATTATCGAGACGAACAGAGGCCTGGTTGTCCTGACTGGTTGTGCACATCCTGGCATTGTCGAGATCGTGCGACAGGCAAAGACATACGGCGAAGTGCATCTGGCCATAGGTGGATTCCACCTGATGAACGAAAGCGCGAGCCAGATCACGAGCGTAGTGACAGCACTGAAGGGGCTGGGCGTGCAGAAGGTGGCACCTTGTCATTGCACCGGTGACACGGCGCGCCAATTGTTCCGTGATCAGTTCGGTGCCAATTTCATACTCGCCGGCGTCGGCACCATAATAGTCATTGGCGAGGAAGTTCAAGGGCAATAAAGACGCTAGTGCAGTAGTCTAACACTGCTCTACTACGATCCCGCATGTCCAGCGGGGGATGGTCGAACAGCACGCGGCAGCGTGATGGTGAACGTGCTACCTTGGCCCAAGACGCTCGTCACCGCAATGCTTCCTCCGTGCGCATCCACGATGGAACGCGCAATCGCCAGTCCCAATCCCGATTCGCCCCCCGCGGACTGACGCGTCTGGTCCCCACGGTAGAAACGATCAAACACATAGGGCAGATCCTCGGGTGCGATTCCGCTGCCAGTGTCCTGCACGCGCAGTATCACATTATCTCCCTGACGGGATGCTGCCATCGTGATGCGCCCGCCTGAAGGCGTGTACCGAATGGCGTTGGTGATCAGGTTGCCCAACACCTGAGCAATGCGGTCCGGATCCACGAAAATATCCGGCAGCCCATCCTCTAGCGAGACCTCCAGTGAGATGCCCCGTTGTTCCGTTTGGTCTCGATAGATAGTAGCTGCCTGTTCCAGTACCAGGCGCGGGGACACTGCTTCACGGTTCAACGACAGCTCCCCAGCATCAGCAAGTGAGAGCGTGCGCAAGTCTTCTACCAACCGTTCCAGGTGGCGCGCTTCTTGGTACATCGCCTCGAAGCGTTCCGGGGTCGGCTTGAGCACCCCATCGCGCAGTGCTTCCAGGTAACCCACCATCACGGTGAGCGGCGTGCGCAATTCGTGGGCAATATCGGCAGTCATCTGGCGTCGCATTTGGTGGAGACGTGCCAGATCGGCGCTCATTTGGTTGAATGCAGCAGCCAACTCCCCTAATTCATCCCGCGAGCGGACCGGCACACGTTGTTCCAGCTCGCCGCGCGCCACCGCCCGCGTGGCGGCCGTGAGCTCACGCAGTGGCCGTGACAACCGTTGCGCCAGGAAAACACCTAGAACGAGAGCAATCACCACCGCCAGCGATGCTGCCAGAAACGAGGCATAGCTGATGCGGGCCAGGTAGCGAATCTCTTGCGGCACCATCTCAGGAGCACGTCCCGTCGGCAGCACGGTGCCGACCACTTGACCATCTACCAGCACCTGAATACCCTGACGCAAGACATCGGCACCCACGCGCTCACCAGCTTGGTACTGACCGGCTGGTACTATGATGACACCATCTTGATCCGCCAGGGCAAACACAGGGGGTACGGGCTCGTGCATCTGCCCACGCCTCGCCATTTGGCGATGCATCATGTCTTGTCCCGGCGGCAGAACAACGAAAAACGGCCGGCGGGCGTTCAGGAAGACCTCGACACCCTGCCATGAACCGGTGGCCTCGTAGTAGCTCTGAACCCCAGCCACGAAGGTGTTTTCAGCGCGTTCTACCACCAATCGATCAAACTCGCGCAAGATCACCCAGCGTGCAAACAAGGTGCTCAGCGCCACTCCGGCGATGCTCACCAGCGAGAAAGCCACTACTAATTTGAAGGTGAGTGAACGGAACATCCCTGACATACTCACCCTTGTTCCGGGGGACGGAAGCGATAGCCCACGCCGAAGATCGTCTCGATATAGCGAGGATTACTCGGGTCTGGCTCAATCTTAGTGCGCAGATTGCGAATGTGCACGTCGATGGCGCGCTCCATCGTTTCCACCGACACTCCCTGCACTGCCTCCAGCAGAGCTGCGCGGGAAAAGACACGCCCGGGCGCCGCCATTAGAGTAGCAAGCAGCTCGAACTCGGTGGGGGTCAGGCGCACAAGGCGCTCACCCACCGTCACGGTACGCGCATCTCGATCGAGCGTGATGTCTGCCACACGCAGCACACCTGAACCTGCACCGCCCTTCTCCGCACGCCGCAACACAGCACGGACGCGTGCCACAAGCTCGCGCATGCTGAAAGGCTTGGTCACATAGTCATCGGCACCCAGCTCCAGCCCCAGCACCTTGTCCGATTCCTCCAGCTTTGCCGTGAGAAGGATAATAGGAGTGTCCTGCTCCTTGGTGAAAGTTCGCATGAACTCGTAGCCGCTCATTTCTGGCATCATAATGTCAAGCAGAATAAGATCAGGCTTTTCACGGCGCGCCGCATAGAGCGCATCCCGACCATTCTCAGCTACCACCACGCGAAACCCTTCCTCCTCAAGGTACTCGCGCAACAGCCGACGCACATTCGCTTGATCATCTACCACCAGAATGGTTTTTGCCATTCTTCACCTCACTATTTAGACCCTTGCAATGAACACCCTATTCTATAATAACCCAACTTGCCCTCAAAGTCCCAGACATCGTGAAAAATGAAGGGATGTCCTGGACACCTTGTAGGGCATCCAGAACATCCCGTTCTCCCTGTTGCCGTTGGCGTCACGTCAATGGGGGAGTATAGCAGCTGACCTACTCAGTAGGCTGTTGTGAGGGCTGCTGCCAGCCACCCATTGGGCCACCAAAGGGAGCGCCAAACCCACCACGTGCTCCGCCTCGGCCGCGCATAAAGTTACCGAACCTGCCTTGTGCTCCATCGCCCCGGTCACGCCACGAGCTATCCCAGCCGCCTCCCTTACCGAAGGGGCCGATGCCCATACCCATACCGCGCCCTCCGAGGCAAAAGCAGCCGCAACCATCTCGCCACGCACCCGTTCCAGCGCCCCAGAAACCCTTCTCCAGACCTTCGATCAGCCAGTCCGCCTTCTCACGGCTAAGGCGGCCGTCCTGAACAGCCTGTTCGATCGCCTGCTTCTGCACGTCGCGGCATGCCGCCTGCACCGCCTCCTGTACCGTGGTCAGGGAGACACCGGCGCGGTCGGCCAGCTCAGCCAGTGTGCGGCCACCCCACAGTTCTGCTTGCAGTTGCTCCGTGGTGAGATTGAGAGCCTTCGCAACTGCTTCGAAGCCTGCCTGGCCACACATGCCAAGCCCACCTCCCAGCCAGCCACGCCCCTGTCCCACTGCGGGTGCCTGCGGCGCGCTGGTGGGCGTCACGTCCTGCGCCAGCGCACTACCCGTCACCAGAAGGGTGGCCAGCGCTCCAACCACCAACAATCCTGCCAAAGCAAACTTCAATGTCCTCAACATCCTTCTTTCTCCTTTCTACATCTTATGCGTCACACCTTCGATTGATCGAGAGTCCGATCGATGTTATGCACCACCAGTATACAACAGCATCCGTTAGGAAATTGTTAAGAACTGATGGGGAAAATATTTAGGTATGCGGTTGACTCGAGGATGAGCTAGTCGTTCCCACTAAGGAGAGGTTTTTTTCCCTCACGCTGGTGCAGGCGCAGCTGACCGCAGCCGGCCTGGATGTCCAGACCACGACGCAACCGCACCGTGCAGCTAATATGATGTTGCTGCAGAATGCGCTGGAACGCTTGTACGCGCGCACGTGGAGAGGGCCGGAATAAGCTGCCCGGTGTGGGGTTGAGCGGGATCAGATTCACGTGCGCCAGCAAGCCACCCAACAGCTCAGCCAGCTGGTGCGCATCCTCATCGCGATCGTTAACATCTGCCATAAGGGCATACTCAAACGAGACACGCCGATGAGTTTGCGCGACATAGTAACGACATGCTTCCAGTACCTGTGCCAGCGGAAAACGACGATTGATCGGCACGAGCTGATCACGCAACGCGTCGTTGGCAGCATGCAACGAGACGGCCAGGTTTACTTGCTCCGATTCGTGCGCCATACGCCGGATGCCTGGCACCAACCCCACAGTAGAGAGCGTCATCGCCCGTGCCCCTAGATTGAAACCTTCCGGGTCATTCAAACGGCGAATGGCAGTCCATGTCGCTTCATAGTTGGCCAGCGGTTCACCCATGCCCATCAGCACCACGTTGGTAATACGCTCTCCCTGTGCTGCGACCTGACGGGCAAAGTAAAGCACCTGAGCGACAATTTCGCCTGCGCTCAGATTACGTTGGAAGCCACCCTGTCCAGTGGCACAGAAAGGACATCCGATGGCACAGCCTGCTTGCGTGCTCAAACAAACTGTATGCCGTCGCGCATAGTGCATCAGTACAGCTTCTACCTGTGCACCGTCAGGCAGAGCAAAGAGCAGCTTGTACGTCTGTCCGTCACGCGAGCGCAGCGTAGTCAGCGGGGTCAATGGATCCCAGAGAATTTCTTGGCTCAGCCGTGTACACAGCGCTTTGGGCAAATTGCTCAGGGCCTCGGGTGTTCCAGCCAGCTGGCAGTAGAGGCCGTGCCACACCTGTCTGGCACGGTAAGCCGGCTCACCCCATTCGCGCAGCAGGTGCTGGAGCTGCTCCTTGCTAAGATCGAGAATGCTGAGACGCGGCACAGACACTTCTTGAGGAGGAATGCATCCGCCTGGAAGCATGTTCATGGCCAGGCAGCGGCCAGCTCCTGAATGCTTTCAAACACCCAGTCAGGCTGGATTGGACTGCTAGCGAGCTGAGCGGAATCGGTGGCGCCGCTGAGCACCAAGATGCTGTGCATACCTGCGCGTTGGCCGCCCAGAATGTCGGTCTCCAGACGGTCACCTAGCGTGGCAGCGCGTGCGGCAGGCACTTGCATTGCCTCAAGCGCTGCATCGAAGATGGCACGTTCCGGCTTGCCAATAATTAAGGGCGCCACGCCAGTGGCAGCTTGCAGGTAAGCGAGTGTGGCGCCGTTGCCAGGTAGCAACCCTCGCTCGCTAGGCAGGGTGACGTCAGGGTTGCAGCCTATGAAGCGAGCGCCCGCTCGGATGAGGAGCGCGGCATCGGCCAGCTTGGCATAGGTCAGTTGGGTGTCCAGCCCCACCACCACACAGTCAGCCGCCTCTCCATCACCGATTCGCAGTCCATGCTCCAACAGCGCTTGATGCAGGCCATCCATACCAATTACAAATACTCGCGCTCCTGGCATCTCCTTGGCCAGATAGCGTGCCGTGACAATGGCAGAAGTGAGAATTTCCTGAGGTGTCACATGCACGCCCATGCGTGCCAGCTTGGCAACGTACTGCTCCGGGGTACGTGTAGGATTGTTAGTCGCAAGACGAAAGCGGATCGGGCGACTGCGCAGTAAATCGAAGAAGGCATGCAAACCGGGCATAGGCACATCGCCACGCCAAAGCACACCATCCATATCAATCACCAATGCCTCGATAGTGCGCAGCTCCTCAGGAGATCGGTAAGTAGCACGTGGTAAATCAGTCATCGGCATCACCATATCATCTCAGGCGCAGGGGGAATCGCTGTGATCTTTCTCCCACACTCAGAAGGATTTGCGGACAGGCACGAATATCCACACGCAAAGCAGTCGCACCAGACACAATGCTGCCAGTGCCACACCCGCCACCACCTGACCCGTCAATACAATGAACGGAGCAGCGTAAAAAGCAGCAAAAAACACAAAAGCAGCCGTGGTGACTAGTGCCAGGATGTTGCCAATGCGATCCGAGGCGCTGCCAACCATACGGCGCAGCGCCAGAATCATAGGTGGCAGCTCTCCGAGCGAAAACACCAGTACAAAACAGAGCAGCAACCAGCTGGCCAGCCCAGCTGGCACCACGCGAGGCACCATACCACTTACCGTGAGGTACACTGCAGCGAGGGTGAGCAGCATCGCCGCGCCAATGCCACCCGAGGCTGCGAGCATCAGCGCATTAAGCGCCATGGTCCCCGTGGCTGTCGTGGTCTTCCGCCGCCTTACGCGCCAGGTCACGTTCCACCTCGACGGCAGCGGTGGCAATTGCCCAGCTAACCAGCCCCCACGTGGCACCGGAAATGAGCGCTCCCACACCGAACGCCCAAACGGTGTCGGGTGTGCTGGGATCGCGGATCACGCCTATGATGGTGAGAATCATGCCTATGGCAGCAAACACAACACCCACCTTAAGGGGGCCACTCATACGCTGCCAGAGATTTCGCCTTTCCATTGCCTGCGGTTGCTCCGCTCAGACTTATCGATCAAACAAGATTGTAGCAGGCTCTGCACCTGTGGGCAAGTGTCACCGGCACATGCGGTGCACAATGCGTTGTAAAGATTAAGCAAGCGAGTAGAATGGAGAAGTGTTGTTAACATATATCGTCAAGAGTACTTCACAGGGGGAGGGAGACCTCATATGGAGACAAGGATAAGACTACAGGGGCGGGTTGCCCTGGTGACTGGCGGCGGGCGCGGCATCGGTAAAGCTGTCGCTCTGGCCTATGCCCGCGAAGGGGCCGATGTGATCGTTGCAGCACGCAGTCGAGATGAAGTGACGCAGACAGCTCAAGAGATCGAGGCCATCGGCCGCAGTGCTTTAGCGGTGCAGGCGGACGTATGCCAGGTCGACCAGGTAAATGCCATGGTGGCTGCCAGTCTGGAGCGATTCGGGCGTGTAGATATCCTGTTCAACGCCGCCGGCAGCAGAGCTGTTGCGCCCTCGGAGGAACTCTCCTATGAGGACTGGCAACGCGTCATCAACACAAACCTGACAGGCAGCTTTCTGGTCAGTCAGGCTGTCGCCAGGTCAATGATAAAGGCGGGTTATGGCAAGATCATCATGGTGGGCTCTATGCAGGCGCACAGTGGAGCTCCCTTCCGTGCCGCTTACATTGCCAGCAAAACAGGACTGCTCGGGCTGACGCGCGGGCTGGGTGTTGAGTGGGCCAAATATGGCATTAATGTCAACATGTTATCGCCCGGCTACTTCGCCACTGACATCATCTTGCATCAGATTCAGATCGGTCAGCTCAACTTGGAAGCGATCGAGAAGCGCACGCCGATGGGACGTCTGGGCAGGATGGAAGACCTGATTGGGCCCGCCGTCTTTCTTGCCTCTAGCGAATCCGACTTTATGTGTGGACAGGCAATGATCATCGATGGCGGCTGGATGGCTTATGGGTTCATTCAGATGTGAGATCGCCCGAGATCGCCCCTGGTTGCCTGAAGGCACACGAGCATGCTATAATGAGTATCAGCATCCAATATTGCATAAATTCGGGGAGGTACACCATGGCAGTCCGCACATCAGAAGCGACTTGGCAGGGCACGCTGAAAGAGGGCAGCGGTACAATGAAGCTGGGCAGCGGCCTGTGTGAGGGCCCCTTCACCTTCGCCTCACGTTTCGAGGAGGGGAAAGGCACCAACCCTGAGGAGCTGATCGGCGCCGCACATGCCGGTTGCTTTTCTATGTACCTGTCGGCTCTGTTGAGCGAGGCCGGCGCGCCACCCCGGCGTGTCCACACGACTGCCAGCGTTCATCTTGAGGCTGGTCCTACCATCCGCAAGATTGCCTTGAACTGCGAAGCGGAAGTGCCTGGTTTGGATGAGGCCAAGTTTCAGGAGCTGGCCGCGCGCGCCAAGCAAGAATGCCCCGTTTCGAAGGCACTCGCAGCGGTTGAGGAGATCATCCTGACTGCCAAGCTGGTGCGCTGATCCATATAGGTCTGGGTAGACTGTTCTGCGGTGCTCACAGCGCAGACAGTGCAGGTATCATAATCTGCCGCCGCGTTCGATCAGCACATTAAGACGCTCGCGGTAGTACTTGAAGTGTTCCCATGGCACTTCCGGCGGGATGAGGTGGTCGCCGAAGGGGACGTATCCTCCGCTGCGCAATAACAACGCAACATCCTCAAGAATGGCGTCGATGCGCGCCCGACCCTTGGCCAGGTCGCTCTTGGGAATGCCACCCATAATCTGCAGCTGGGGGTATTCCCGCCGCGCCGCCAGCACATCCATCCCGGCGCTCACCTCCATTGGATATAGGCCAGTGATGCCTGCTTCCAGGAAGAGCGGGATGAGTTGGGCACAGTTCCCATCGGTGTCCACCAGAATCACCTGCACTCCATGAGCTTTCAGGAAATCGGTGAGGCGCTTGTAGTAAGGTGTCATAAATTCGCGGAACGTGGTCAGGGAAATCATCGAGCCACGCGATGAAGACATATCCTCCCAAATGTGGACCACATCCACCTCCACTTGCGCCATCACCTCTTCCCAAATGGACATCCATAAGGTTGTGAGGTGGCCAAGGATGTCGTGCAGCAGATCAGGTTGATCATAGTAGCTGTAGAAGAGATTCTGATAGCCCAGCAGATGCACCAGTGTGCCGAACAGCCCCAACGGATAGCCACCTACGGCCAGCGGATAATCGCGGTTGCGATATTCTTGTAGCAGCTCTGGCCAATGGGGCGGGAAACGCTGGGTGACCGTGTCGAGGCGCAACCGCTCGCTCTTAATCTCTTGCCATGTCCGCCAATCGCGGATCGGCCACGACATCGCCGTGGGAATCACCCCCTCCACTTTTTGATAGCGGCGTGTGATGCCGTCGATGTCCACGTAGTCCACATACTTTTCGCTCTCGAACAGCACGCGCGGCTCGAAATGAGGCCAAAAGAGCTGCTCCACCTGAACTAGCACTGTGCTGCGATCCATTCCGAAATAATCGGTCACGTCCTGATCCAGCGGGAAACCTTGGCTTGGCCAGTAGAGCGCCCCACCCCACACCCCGATGCCGTCCGGCAGCTCGATGCGCTGTTGCCGTTCGGCGTAGCTCAGTTCGAACAGGGTACGCCGCTTGCGCCAGTCATGTGTCCAAGCAGTGGTGTAAAGCGAGGACGAGGTCGTGACGATGTGGGTGGGAATGGTGGGGTAATTTTTCTCCGGCAACCCTTCGCGATACCATCGCTTGATGGTCGCACCCCAGTAGCCGAACTCCCACTTGGGCGCTGGCACTCCCCGCTCGAAGCGCATGGTTGCCAGAAACCTCTCACGCGTGTTCATTGCACTCCTCCTTGTACCGTACTCTAGCGGATGCCACCCACTGCCAATCCGCGCACAAGGTAACGCTGTAACAGGAAGGCGAAAACTAGCGGCGGCAGAATACCCACTGTGGCGAAAGCGGACATCTCGCCCCAGAGGATCTTGGTAGGCGCCTGAAACGAGGCTAGCTGCACCGGAATTGTGGCAGCAAACTGACGGGTGAGGATCAGAGCAAACAGAAATTCATTCCAAGCGAAGACAAAGCAAAACAATGCCGTCACCACAAGACCGGGCGCCACAATGGGCAGCGTGACACGAAACAACACGCCCCAGCGCGAACATCCATCCACCAAACCAGCATCTTCAATCTCAGTGGGAAACTCTTCAAAGAAGCCGATTAGCAGCCATACCGCGAAGGCCACGTTGAAGCTTGTATAACCCAAGATGAGCGCAGGGTGTGTGTCCACCAGCTTCAGCTGGCTGAACAGCAAGAAGAGCGGCAGGATCACAGCAATGGGTGCCAGCATGCGCTGCGAGAGCACCCAGAAGGAGAAATCGTGTCCTCCAATGCGAAAGCGCGCGATAGCATAAGCCGCCGGAATGCTCACCGCCATCACCAGCGCCACGTTGACCGACGCCACGATGAGGCTGTTGCGCACCGCGTTCAGGCCTGTCGTTGACACGATGTAGCGGTAATGTTCCAGTGTGGGGTGTGCCGGGATCCACATAGGAGGATACGTGAAATATTCGGCCTGTGTCTTGATAGAGGTGGAAAACATCCACAACAAGGGAAAGAGGAAAGCCAATGTCACAATGATCAGCACGATGTGAACAAGCACTCTATCCAGCCGGATGCGCACCCTTTGCCTCGGCATGTCACGCCTCCCTGCGCTGCACTACGTTACGGATGAAAATGGTGCTCAGCACAACTGTCAGGATGAGCAACAAATATGACATTGCAGTGGCATAACCCATGCGCAGGTAACGGAACCCGTTCAAATAAATGTAGATAGAGATCGTCTCGGTCGCCCTGCCTGGGCCACCGCCGGTGAGGATGAACGGCAGATCGAAGATCTTGATGACATCAATGAAGCGCAACAACAGCGCAGCGAAAATAGCCAGGCGCAACATGGGTAGCATAACGTACCAGAAGGTCTGCCAGCGACCGGCGCCGTCCACACGCGCTGCCTCGAGTGGCTCTAAGGGCATAGACTGCAGGCCTGCCAGCAGGATCATGATCATCAGCGGTGTCCACTGCCACACATCGGTCAACACCACTGCCCAGACGGCCCAGCGTTGATCCGCCAGGATAGCAAACTCCTTGCCCAGCCCAAAATGGGTGAGCAGCATATTGATAGTGCCGTTGATGACACCATACTTCTCATGCAGCATCATGCGAAAGATCAGCGCCGAGACGACGGGGGACACCATCACTGGTAATGCCAGCAATGTGGTAAAGAAACGTCGCCCAACGATTGGGCCGTAAAGCAGCAGAGCGATGCCCAGACCCAGCAAAAACTCAATGGTCACCGCTGCCACACCAATGCGCAGCGTGGTGAACAGACTACCCCAGAAACGTGCATCCTCGAACAAGGCGATGCGGTAGTTTTCCAAACCAGCAAACTTCCACAAAACCTCCTGACGCAGGTCATAGATATGAAAGCTCACTGCCAGCGAATAAACCAGTGGAAAGATCGTGATCCCAAACAGGAGCAGTGTTACCGGGATTACCAACGATTTCTGCTCGAGCCAACGCAGCAATGCATCGCGTCGCCTTCTCGCACTTAGGACATCCAAGGCACCACGCCGCACTGCAACTCCTTCATTAGGAAAATCTGTGTTCACCGTGCGAGATCGTCCCATATCTGATCACACTTTGGATAGCGAGCATCAAGATGGAAAATTCCCCGGGTCTTTTCGATGAGCGTTTAATAAGCATCATGGGACTGGATCGGGTGACATCTGATCGCAACAATGCCCTGCCCATAGAGTAAAGAGGGGACAGTCCCATGCTGTCCCCTCCTCAGTCACATCATGTGCGCGTCAGGGCAGCGGCTGGTACTGGATGCCGGCTGCCTTCATCGCATCATACTCCTTGTTCCACAGCTCCCTCTGCGTATCGCGGCCCAGGCGGTCGGTGATCTCCTCCCACCGCTCCGCCACCGCATCCAACGCCTCCTGCGGACCCTTGTTGCCTGCCAATGCCTCTGTCAGCTCGAGATCCAGCGTGTCCATATACTCCGCCGCTCCAGGGATTTGGAGCTCTGGGAAACCGTACTGGGCGGTCACCATAATTGCCGCCAGATAGTTCTTGGCGGTGGGCCACAAGCTCTGGAACTCTGCTGACTGGAAGTGGGAGATGCGATAGGGGTCCAGCGCGGTGCCAGGATCTTTGGTGATCGCCAAGCTGATGTCAGGCCGTGTGATGAAGCCGATGAACTTAATGGCGGCGTCCTTATGCTTGGAATCTTTGGGGATGCCCAGCTGCCAGCCGCCCGCCAGCATCGGACGGTGCACGACCTTGTCGCCCCATCTCCAACCGGGCACCATCGCGTAGCCGATAAGTCCTTTGACCTTCGACTCCTCAGCAAGATCGGCCGCCTTGCCCACGTCGGTCCACTGCTTGCCCATTGCCACGTCGCCGTTGATGATGGCCAAACGCAACTCGGTGTAGCCGTGATTGAGCGCGCCGGTGGGCATATAGGGCAATGCATCAATCATGTTCTGCAGCGCCATCACGCCAGCTTTGGTGTTGATAAGTGGTTTCATCTCCTCATCGAAATAGACACCACCCATCGAGGCAAAGCGATCCAAGAACCACCAGTACATACGACCGCGCTGTAGATATTCATCGCAGCCGAATTCATTCTGGCCATCATTGTCCCAGTCCCAACCGGCGAAGAACTTGCACGTCTCCACGTACTCGTCCCACGTCTGGGGCACGCGCAAATCTTTGCCGGTCTCTTTCAAATATTTTTCCTGATACTCGGGGTTCTCGAAAGCCAGCCGGTTGTAGTAGAAGATGTTCAGGTCACCGTCCCATGTCATCGCGTAGGTGACCCCACCCCACTTGTTGTAGATATCGCGGAAGGCAGGGGCGACGTCGTCGCGTTGCAGATCGACGCCGTTCTTTTCAGCAAGTGGCTCTAGCGGCTCCAGGTAACGGCTGTAATCCGCGATCCAGGCCGGCATGAACTGCACGACGTCATAGGCACCTGTGCCGGCAGTGAATTCGGTCATCTGTTTCTCAAATATGGCCTCTGGTGCCATTTCGACCACATTGATCTTGATGCCGAATTCCTTCTCAAACTGATCGCGGAACATATAGACACCGTTCGCATGGGGCACAGCATGCACGGCAACGGTGATCTCCTCCGGCTCAGCAGCCAACGTCATCGGCACCGAAACTAACGCCAACGTTAAAACAACCAGCAAAACAAGGATTTTTCTGGTCATCGCTTATTCCTCCTTTGGAATTAGAAAACTGGCCAGAATCTCGTAACTCTCACCGCCGACCGAACAACTGTGTGTGAGTATTTTAGAGCGCTGTATTACTTCTTCTTGGCCATGCACCTCCTTTCCTACAGACTAGAGGCTGGTAGCTAACGCATACCTTAATATTATCGCGATATCGAACGAAGTCAAGCTCTCTGGGATTCCTGTAAAAACTCGTCATAATGACTTGCCATAACAAAAAATCTGTGCTATAATACCAAGTGATCCTCATCGTATGGCATTAGGAGACCATTCTCTAGCAGGACAGGCAGTAAGCGGTGGCACCTAAATAGGATGCGCTGCGGGCAAATGCCCCCAATTGTTGTGCGCAGCCGGGTTGCATAACTGGGACGGTGAACAACAGTGTTGGATCGTCTTAACCTCGAGTTCCAGGATGTCCCGCCCAGGGACTGGAAGTTGCTGATCAGTCTCCTGGTGATGGCCAATCTGGTCACTATGACCAGCTTCAGTTGGGTAGTGTTGAACAGAGTGTCTATGCCGCATTCTGTGCGCGGCCGTGTTATGGCCCAACCTATTGCAACCCGTACGCCGTGGCCTACCTTCACGCCCACCGTGCCAGTGACACCCAGTCCTACTTACACACGCATACCCACCTGGACGCCCTTCTATACGGTGACCCCGACACCCACTGAGACGTCCACACCTACGCAGACACCGCAGCCACCTACCCCGGAACAGATTGTGATGGAGGCACCGCGGCCGCCTACTCCTACCTCCACTCCGACACCCGCGCACGATTTCATCGCTTCGGTGCGCCAGCTGTCGCCGTGCGAAAACGAAGGAAAACATCACATTTTCATCCATGTGCGCGATAAGGAAGGTCAGGGCATTCCCAATGCACGCGTGCACATCACGTGGCCAGGTGGTGAAACATACGCCACGACTGGCCGCAAGCTGGAAGTCCATCCCGGGTTCGTCGACTTCGCCATGTTTAAGGGCAGCTACACATTACGACTGGCTGATTTGGACAGCGAAGTGGTCGGACCACTGACACCCGACATCGCGCGTTCTGAAATCTGCGACAAGACAGGGAATCCGGTGGCCAATTCGCTATATCACTATTCATACGAGGTCATATTTCAGCAGGTGCGGTGAGGCATGCCAGATTTCAAGCCGTGGCAATGGGCTGTGCTGCTTGCTTTATTAGCACTAATAAATGTAGTGGTGTTGGGCGGACTGGGGGCACTCATTCTCACCTTTGACATATGGGCCAGTCCACGGACAACGGTTTCGCAGAGCAGTGTGTCCGTCACTCCGACGCCCAAAGCCACCTTGCGTCCCACCTTCACTCCCACCTTCACTCCGCAGGTGTGGCCAAGTCCGATCAACACGCGTACACCCACCTCGACACCTTCTCCTACCATGACATGGACGCCGCTGCCCACACACACTTTATCACCCTTGTTTGCCGCGTCGCCTACCGCTACACCAACCGCCACACGCACGCCATCCCCTACATCCACCAATACGCCAACACGCACGCCGGTGCCGACGCGCACGCCGTTGCCGACGTGGACACCACTCCCCATCGCGTCACTGATCGATCTGATTGCAGCAGCACCATCGCCCACGACTACCAATACCCCTTCGCCCACAGCCACAGCGACAGCCTCACCTACCGCCACTGAGACACCCACGCCTACAGCGACGCCAACGGCGACAGCTACCCACACCCCTTCGCCCGCGGCAACACCGACGACCTCGCCCACCATCACCAAGATACCCACGCCCACGGCGACGCCAACGGCAACGGCGACAGCTACCCACACCCCTTCGCCCGCGGCAACACCGACGACCTCGCCCACCATCACCAAGATACCCACG
>CAKZLO010000014.1 GCA_937127125.1 uncultured Ardenticatenia bacterium | reverse complement strand
CAGGTCCAGCCTTGTTAACCCCAACCCATGTGGGTCCACCTATGCCTCGGTGAACTCACCCTCAACCACATCTTCCTCAACCACATCTTCCTGGCCCGGTTGCTCCTTGGTCGTTCGGCCGGCTCCAGAGCCATCACCACCGGGTGTCGCACCTGGCTGACCGGCATACATGGCCTGGCCCAACTTCAAGCTAGCTTGCTGGAGCGCTTGCATTGTGCGCTTAATCCGATTGATGTCGTCCGACTTGATCGCATCGCGCACATCGTTGATCTTGCCCTCCAGGTCAGCTCGGGTGGCGCCATCGACTTTGTCACCCAGTTCATTCAAGCTCTTCTCCACCTGATAGGCCAGTGCATCAGCTTGGTTGCGCGTGTCAGCCAACTCCTTGCGGCGCGCGTCTTCCGCCTTATGCGCCTCCGCCTCGCGGATCATCCGCTCGATCTCCTTCTGATCCAGATTGGTACTGGCTGTGATGGTGATCTTCTGATTACGGCCGGTTGCCTTGTCTGTCGCGCTGACGTTTAGGATGCCATTGGCGTCGATGTCGAAGACAACCTCAATTTGCGGGATACCGCGCGGAGCGGGTGGAATACCATCCAACCGAAATTGGCCTAGCAACATATTGTCCGCTGCCATCGGGCGCTCACCCTGATACACCTTGATATCCACAGCTGTCTGACCGTCTTCAGCTGTGCTGAAGATTTCCGACTTGCGTGTCGGGATCGTGGTGTTGCGTGGGATGAGCACTGTCATCACACCACCCAGCGTCTCCACACCCAAGGAAAGCGGAGTGACATCCAACAGCAGCACATCTCTGACTTCTCCGCCCAACACGCCCGCTTGGATTGCTGCGCCAATGGCCACCACCTCGTCTGGGTTGACCCCCTTATGGGGTTCTTTACCTGTCAACTCGCGCACCAAGTTTTGGATCATTGGCATACGAGTGGCACCGCCCACCAACACCACCTCGTCTATCTGCGAGGCAGTGATCTTGGCATCGGCAAGCGCGCGCTCAAACGGGCCACGACACCGTCGCACCAGATCTTCCGTCAACTGCTCGAATTTGGCACGCGTCAGCTTCATCTGCAGGTGCTTGGGACCGCTGGCATCCGCTGTAATGAAAGGCAAGTTGATCTCAGTCTCCAACATCGTACTGAGCTCAATCTTGGCCTTCTCAGCGGCCTCCTTAAGGCGCTGCAATGCCTGGCGATCCTGACGCAGATCGATGCCGTGTTCTTTGCGAAACTCCTGAGCCACCCAGTCCACAATACGCTGATCCCAGTCATCGCCCCCGAGGTGAGTGTCCCCGTTGGTCGCTTTCACTTCGACCACACCGTCACCCACTTCGAGCAAGCTCACATCGAAGGTACCACCACCCAGGTCCCATACTAGGATCGTCTCGTTCTTCTTCTTGTCCAGACCGTAGGCTAGCGCAGCGGCGGTTGGCTCGTTAATGATGCGCAACACCTCTAGTCCGGCGATCTTGCCGGCATCCTTTGTGGCCTGGCGCTGGCTGTCGTTGAAATAGGCTGGCACAGTGATGACGGCCTGGGTTACGGGTTCACCCAAATAGGCCTCTGCATCCGCCTTCAACTTAGCCAGTACCATCGCGCTGATCTCCTGCGGCGTATACGTGCGATCCATCACTGGCACAAAGATGCGCGCATCGCCCACTGGCCCCTCAACTACTTTGTAGGCCAACATTTTGCGCTCGACCTCAGTCTCGGAATAGCGTCGGCCGATGAGCCGTTTGACCGAATAGAGCGTGTTCTCTGGGTTGACCACCGCCTGTCGTTTGGCGGTTTGGCCTACCAGGCGCTCACCACTCTTAGTAAATGCCACCACTGAAGGGCAAAGGCGCCCGCCCTCAGCGGTCGAGATTACTGTCGGCTGTCCTCCCTCCATTACGGCGACCACACTGTTGGTCGTTCCCAGATCAATTCCTACTATCTTTCCCATTTTTATCTCTCCTCCTGATCTATCAGGTCATGGCGATGAGTCAATTCTCCCTCCTTACGCGGGACAATAGGATAATCTTGCGTCAAGCCAGGCAGGTGTTCATAGTCGCAGGTACAAGGTCCTCCCTGCGCACATCCGGTACAACAATAGAACCGACCGTTTACAATGGTCGGTTGCCACCGAATTACGATCAGACAGTTCGAACACCTGATAGGCTGACCTGTCACTGCGTGTGTCCTCATTATTATAAACTACTCGGGAGGGATCCCCACTAGTTAGCTGAAACCACCCCCTGACCTTTCTACGTTGGAAAGCTTAGACCAACCATATTAGATTCGCACTAGATGCATATTAGAGTTGTATTAGAGAGAAATCCCCCACGACGTAGACTGTTGCGTGCCCCTCTCTCACCGTGATATGATGCGGCTAGAGATCTTGTTCAGGTATCACGATGACAACGCACATCCCGACCAGGCGTCAGATCGCAATAGCCATGCTCCTTTTTGCTGTTGCGATGACATTATACACTGTCACTCTGGCACCCTCGATAGCAGCTCTGTTTGATGATAGCCTCGAGTTTCAGTTGGTGACGTATCAGCTAGGCATTGCTCATCCGACGGGCTATCCGCTGTTTACAATGCTGGGTTGGTTGTTTACTCGACTGCCTGTTGGCGAAGTTGCCTTCCGGGTGAATTTGATGAGTGCCATCTTCGGTGCCATTACAGTGGTGTTGGTGTACATGGCTGGCCTGGAGCTGAACACACAGCAGAAAACCTGGGCCGCAGACATAGGAGCAGCCCTAGGAGCCATCGCGCTGACTGTGTCGCCCGTCTTTTGGTCACAGGCAACCGTAGCAGAAGTCTACACACTCCATGCATGCCTAGTCGCTGCTCTTCTGTGGATTCTGCTGCGGATGAGCAACATTGCTTACCTCGTCGACAAGCATCCCGACCATTCCTATGCGACACTTGCTCGCTACACTTCGGCGCTTTTGTGTGTATTCGGATTCGGACTGGCTCACCATCGCACCATTGTGCTGCTTCTGCCAGCTATCCTGCTAGTGTTGTGGCGTATTCGCCATTTGGCCCCGTTAAGACCAAGGCAAATGATATGGTTCTTTGTGCCCTTGCTATCATACTTGTACCTCCCACTTCGAGCTCATGTTGGTTCCTTGGACGGCAGTTACACGAATACGCCAGAGGGTTTCCTGAAATACATTATGGCATGGGGATATGGGAGCTTTATCCTCCAGAACCCCTTTTCCGTCGAGCGCGACCCCAGCTTCTACCTAAACCTGTTTGTACAGCAGTTTGGCTGGGTAGGCATATTCTTCGCTCTAATTGGACTTTTTACTATGAAGCGTCGGGGGAACGCAGGAGGTATTACCGAGATAGCTTTTGTCTGCTTTAGTGGTTTCAATTTGTTCTACCGTGTAGCTGACATCGAGGTTTTCTTCATCCCCAGCTTCGTGGTCTGGACGCTCTGGCTGGGTAATGGGATTACTCGCTTGTTTGTTCTTTTGCAATCGCATGCGTTCGCCAAGTGGCCGCTCAGGGCATATCCTGTGGCTCGCTATGTGATTGGTGGACTTGTCTCGGTAACACTAGCGGTTCAGAGTGGGTTGCTGCTTCACCAGAACTTCCCGGAGAGGAATCGCTCTCAAGACTGGACCTATCACGACTATGGGTTGGACATTTTGAACCAGCCGTTGGAGCCAGGTGCCACGATCGTGGGCATTCAGGGGGAAATAACTCTAGTGCGCTACTTCCAAACGGTACACAAATTGCGAGAAGACGTGCGCACCATGGCGGTGGACGAGCCAACTAGGCGCCTTGCGGTTGTGGATGATCTAATAGGAGAGAATGTTGCGGTTTACCTCACCCGTCCGCTGGCGGGAGCACCCGAGCGCTGGTCGTTGCACGCGCTCGGACCACTGATCCATGTCCGTGCGCGACCCGAATACAATGCACCTGCGACGGCCCAAAGAGTGGATACCCTGCTTATCCCAGAGATCGCATTATGGGGCTACGAGGTCACGCGTCCGTTCGCTCACACTGCTCCGCCTCCGGTGCGGCTTACTCTGATCTGGCACGTGTTAGGGCGTCCTACCCGTGACCTGAAAATCTCTGCACGTCTGCTGACATCGGACGGGCGCCTTGTAGCCCAGACCGATGCAGCGCCGGTACACTTTGCGTATCCCACGACTGCCTGGCGCAGCGGCGAGTACATCCCAGATGTATATGACCTAAAGTTGCCTGAGGGTTTGTCCACTGACACATATACCCCCTTGCTGATTCTATATGACCCGGCAGAGAATGCTGCTGAAGTGGCACGCTTGACATTGTCTCCCCTTACTCTTCCTTGAGGGTCAATTCAGTGAGGGCACGAAGATGATCACAAGGCAGAGGTGCGAGGAGAGAGAACTCCTTAATCCGTTCCAGTGCCATCCAGTCCCAGCTCAGCAGCGATCTCCTGCATTGCGCGTAGCACCACATCCACATGCTCCCACAGGTCCATGCCGATTGCTGCTGCGCCTGTTTCGATCTCGGCGCGGTTCACGCCGGCAGCAAATGCACGATCCTTCCACTTGTTCTTGACGGACTTAAACGTGACGTCGCGAATGTCCTTAGAAGGACGCACCAGAGCCACTGCAGTGATCAAGCCGGTCAGCTCGTCCACTGCGTACAGGGTGTGTTCCATCAAACTCTCCCGATGTACTCCGGTGACTTCGGTCGCATGGGATAGTATGGCACGGACAACAGTCTCATCGTATCCTCGGGCTCGCAATACCGATGCACCAGCATTCGGATGTCCGCCCACTGCGACGTTGGGGTATTGTTCGTAGTCAAAATCATGGAGCAGACCCACGATACCCCACAATGTCTCGTCCGCACCGAAGCGTCGCGCATACGCGCGCATAGCTGCTTCTACTGCCAGCATATGGCGACGCAAGTTTACGTTATGGGTGTATTTACACATCAACTCCCAAGCTTTTTGCCGTTTGTCCACGATGGTGCTCCCTTCCGAGTTCTCAAAATTGCATTATTATAGGCCAAACATTATAGATCAGTTTTCATTGGCTGGGGTTCGCCCCCTTTTGTATGAGATTATCATCTACATGTTCAGCAGTTCTAGGCGCAAGTAGTAGAACATGCCCCAGGTTGAGCCCAGCTGACAAGTCATCCAGCAACCACTTGCCAGATGCATCATGCCAGCCAGCAAAGAGAGTGTACTGGCCGGGAGACAAGCTGGCCGGCAAGGTGAGATCGAATCGATCTCGTACCCACTGTCCCGCCCGCCACAGATCAGTTGGGTAATCACCCTCTAACGGCTCACGATCCGCTAGCATGACAGGTGCTCCGTTCTCCCCGATGAGCCACAACCCAAGCCGATAACGTGCGGCAGGGGCACCAGATACTTCCCAAAACAGGGAAATGTGAGTTACTTCTCCCGCGTGGAGGATGCGCTTCGAAACAGAATAGCCACGCAGCGTGAAGGCGCCACCAGCAGCGATCTGGCATGGATTAGGAAGGCGAAATTCGCTTGGATCCGGTGGAGATAGTGCTACCTCAGTATGCACGGTTTGCAAGTCGAGCGCGTTCGTTCTTGTTTGTCCCTCTAAGGGCAAGACACGACTTGTGGAGCGCTCTTGCAACCCGATACGGAGAGTGTACTCTAGGGGTGGGAGGTCCGGTGGCAGTGAGAGATTTAGCCATTGCAGTGCGCGCACTCCGGGCTGCCAGTCCACTGCGTCGTACCCAATGGTATCCACCTGTGCCCAGACGTATCCGCGCCTGTCCACCAAGTGGGCATAGAATGCATAGTCAGGATTGCCCGGTACGTCCACTAATGCCTCCCAGCCCAGCAAGACATAAAGCGTTTGTCCTGCACGCGGCTCGCCGGAAAGCTCATAACCCCACACATGTGCAATGGGTTGGGCAGAAATGGTAGTAGTGCTTCCTAGCAGATCTTCGACAAAGGTGGCGTCCAGTGGCCTCGCCAAACCCCAAGAAGCGTTTGGTCGGAGATGATACACCTCTATATCCACACCACGCATCTCGACCTGCAAGTACTCCAGCCAGCGCGGGTGCGGCGGGGCACCACGTGTGAATATGTATGTGCCGTTCACCCCAGGTGGGGGAAACAACATCGTTTGTGGGCCGTGAAACCACACCACAAACGGGGGACGGTGTCGCATAAGCACATCAAGACGGAAACGATCCCAATCACGAAAGTGAGCAGCAGACAGAGCTACTGGGCCGGACAGCTCCGCCGTACGCAAATAGTGCGCCACCTCACTGAATTCGGCGCCGTAGATGGCACGTGCTTCTGCATCGGAAGCCCAGCGTACAAAGTAGTCGTAGCCAGTCAGTCCGGTGTGGAAAAATATGTACAAGGTCACGCCTATTGCGAGGATGTGAGATAATCGGCTTGGGTTCCTTTGCCTGGTGGAACCAAGGCTGGCGTGTTGGCACTTTGCCCACGCTTTCGCCTTGCTCAGCAACCATTCGCTCGAAGTCACCAAGCCCAAAGCCCATAATATATATGTGGGGGGTAAAGCACCTACAGTGCGCAGGTAATGAGGACTCTCACTGGTGATGAAATCAGGCACCAACATGACCAGCCACCACGCGAGAAGAAACGCGTATGGTGCCGCCTCTGGACCCCGATGACGCAATCGCGTAACCGCTATGACAAGTCCTATGGTGAACCAAATAGCTCCCAGTGGCTCAAAGACAGGTCGTCCGGCCAAACCGTAACGGCTCGAATCGGGGCCGATTAGCCCAAACATACCTAGGGTGCGCAACACAGAAGTCAGTAGAGGCTGCAAGTCTCCAGCTAACGCTGCGGGGATATTGAAAACTTGGTCGGCGCGCCGGAAAAATATGTCAGGGTGATTGATGTAAAAGTAAGCCAGCGGAGCAAAAACTAGGCACCACACCAGCCAGAACAACCCTACACCTCGCCACTGAGGCTGCGTTGTCCGCATCCGTATGATCCAATATAGTAAGAATATCAAGGGAACAAAGGGGAGAAATCGGCTGGAGAGATATGTATACATACCGATTCCCAGCCAGAAACCGCCCAGTGCGAAGAATATCATTGAGCGATGAAACTTGTTTACGGGAGAAGCTGTAAGCCCCCGCCATAAGAAATAGAATGCCAGCAGCTCCATAAGTGGCAATGTAACGGCACGCAGCGTGAGGCGGCTGATAAATATGGCCCAAAAGGAGCTGCCAACCCCCCAAGCTGCCAACAGGGCTATCATTGTGCCCATCTGAGATCTTCGCCGGGCAAAAATATGGCGTGTCAACGTGTAGGTCAAAGCAACAGTCAACAGACCGGCGGTCACGTTGACCAATCGCATTACGTAAGGGGCAATCCCAAACAGATAGAAATACAGCGCTTCCCAATAAATGATCAGGGGTTCAATGCCATTATATATATCGAAAAAAATCTCACGTCGGCCTGAGAACAACACGTCAATCGCGGTGACACCATTGTAGGCTTCATCGTGTGAAAGCCCAGGGGGAATTTGATCGAGCAGCATAAGGCGCATTAGCGCGCCTGTCCACACTGCCATGACCACTAGTATCAGGCCCCAACCTTTGCCTGACGGACGATCCGCTACATATTCCTCATCCGTCATTGATCAACGTCCCCCGGTCCATAGGGTGTCAACATGTGCCCGCTCATCTCTGTTACCAGGTAAAGCGATGTCTTCGGCCAGCTCTTGGGCGGCTAACCTTTTACTCACCGTCGGCGGCAATCTGTTGAAGGTGTCGCCACTCATCCGGCGTATTCATATTCAGAAAGGAGTGCAGAAGTGGATCAAAGCGCTCCAGACGATATTGTTCTACCACACACACACGCACGTCTTCGAAGAGACTGGCGATGCGCAATTCGCTATGTAGTATGCGCTGTTCAATAGGATATAAGCAACGTTTGCTGTAGATGGCATGCAGAGTCTCAAACCTGCCGGATACCTGTGGGACCACCACATCGTAGTCCCAGATACTCGCCACCCGTGCCAAATACCTCAGCACTCGCACATTCAGAAAGGGCATGTCACAGCCGACAACAAGACAGTGGGGGTATCGCGCCACGACAAGCGCGCTGTAAATGCCACCGAGAGATCCCTTGCCAGGATGAATATCGGTTGTGATGCGACAATCTACAAAGGATTGATATTTGTCGGGTGAGTTTGTGACCAGAATCACGTCATCGCTGAGTAGAGCAACTCGCTCAAGTACCCGCAGGGCAGCGGGTTTCCCTCCCACGGGCAGGAAGGCCTTATCACGTCCCATTCGCCGGCTCTGACCACCCGCCAGAATCCCAACGCTTACTTTCACCTGCCTGCCACCGTGCAAAGACGAAAAGAGAGATTACGATAGCAGTTACCGGAGGGGCTCACCATGGCAGCTATCGTAACCTCTTTGGGACAGTGACATCCTCATAGGAGGATACACTTGCCGGGTTAGTCATCCCCGGTACTTGCACTACGCCTCGCTGACCACCTGAGGCTACGAAGATGAGATGGAGAGGACAGCTAAAGTTACATATTGTTCTTCAAGTATTCCACAGCTTCGCGGACAGTGGTGATCTTTTGCGCTTCTTCATCGGAGATCTCACCACCGAATTCTTCTTCGAAGGCCATGATCAGTTCTACCAGATCGAGGGAGTCGGCCTCTAGGTCTTCGCGAAAGCTGGCATCCATAGTGACCCGAGATTCATCGACACCTAGCTGCTCGACAATAATGGCCTTTACCTTGTTAAAGATCTCCTCTGTTGTCGCCATTTTATGGATTTCCCTCCCTCATGTGAAATGATATTCGTGCGCTTAGATAAAAGCGATTGTAGCAGCCTTCGGGATATCTGTCAATGTTTTGCCTGTGTTAGGTTAGGGGGCCAGGTTCTGATGGATGGCACGGTTGAAAAGGATGGAGCCCATCTACATATGGCGAAGAATGTCTACCAACATCTATCCCGAAAGTGCAATGAAGCATCTCGTGAAGTGTGCACCCAGCCCCATTGCCACGCCCAGATGTTCTCCTATCGGTTATCCTGGTGACGTTGTTGGCGAGGGTGCTGAAGAGGAAAAAGTCTTATGCGACGTGTGCGTGCAAAAATGCCGATCCAAGCTGCTGCAGCAGCTCAATCACAGAATGGTTATCTGATCTGTCGGCCTTGACAAGGGCGTGGTAAGTACTCGGGCAGGTAGACGCGAAGTAACTGTTATGAAGCCAACAAAGGCATTAAGAGAGAAAGATCGCCTCTGGTAGAAGTGTAACAGGTTTGGCACGAGCAATCGAAGGTTGACAACCATGTGCAAGCCGGCGCATAATGAATCGATGTAATAACTTTGATTGCGCAGCGTTGTAAAGAGTGACAGATCGGTATGCCTGATTTCAAGGTGGTATCCGACTTTCAACCCACTGGAGATCAACCAGAGGCCATCGAACGGCTGGTAGCCGGCCTGCGCGCCGGTGTGAAGCACCAGACCCTGTTGGGTGCTACCGGCACAGGCAAGACTTTTACCATAGCCAAGGTGATCGAGGCAGTCCAAAGGCCCACTTTGGTGATGGTGCACAACAAGACGCTGGCTGCCCAGCTGTATAGCGAGTTCCGTGAGTTCTTCCCGAACAACGCGGTCGAGTACTTTGTCAGCTATTACGATTATTATCAACCAGAAGCCTACATCCCGCGCACGGACACCTACATCGAAAAAGATGCCAGTATTAATGACGAAATAGATCGGCTGCGACTGGCGGCAACCCAAGCGCTTTTCTCCCGGCGCGATGTCATCATCGTTGCATCGGTGAGCGCCATTTACGGTTTAGGCGATCCCGTGGAATATGGCAAGGTAGTCATTCATCTCCAACAAGGTGAAACGCGCAAGCGCGACAAGATATTGCGCCACTTGGTGAACATCCATTACGATCGCAACGACTTTCAGTTGAAGCATGGTTCGTTTCGCGTGCGGGGTGATACGCTGGAGGTTATGCCGCCTTACGGCGATCTGGCATACCGTATCGAGTTCTTCGGGGATGAGATCGAACGCATCACAGAGATCGACCCTATGACAGGAGAGGTCTTGGCACGGCGCACCAGCCTGGACATATATCCGGCTAAGCACTTCATTACCCCTCAAGAGAAGCTGCTGAAAGCAATTGAGGACATAGAGGCAGAACTGGAAGAACGCCTGGCCGAATTGCGGGCACAAGGCAAGCTGTTGGAGGCCCAGCGGCTTGAGCAGCGTACGCGGTACGACATTGAAATGCTGCGCGAAGTGGGCTACTGCGCTGGCATTGAAAACTATTCACGCCATCTGGGTCAGCGCGAGCCTGGCTCCACGCCTTGGACATTGCTCGACTATTTCCCTGATGACTTCCTGATAGTCATTGACGAATCTCATATGACCATCCCACAAATCCACGGCATGTACCATGGCGACCGCAGCCGCAAGCAGGTGTTAGTAGAATATGGATTTCGCCTGCCCAGCGCCTTAGACAACCGTCCGCTTAGCTTTCAGGAATGGGAGGAACATATCCATCAGGTTATCTACACTAGTGCTACCCCAGGCCCCTATGAGCTGAGTGTGTCAAAGGGTCATGTGGTCGAACAGGTGATTCGACCTACCGGGTTAGTTGATCCGCAGATCATTGTGCGCCCGATCAAAGGGCAGATAGATGACTTGATCGCCGAGATTAGGCGGCGCGTCCAGCGCGGTGAGCGCGCGCTCGTGACTACGTTGACCAAGCGTATGGCAGAGGACTTGGCTGACTACCTGATGGAGCTGGGCATCAAAGTACACTATCTCCACAGCGATATTGAGACCATAGAGCGGGTGGAAATCTTGCGCGACCTGCGCCTGGGTGTGTACGATGTAGTAGTGGGCATCAATCTGTTGCGAGAGGGTCTTGACCTTCCAGAGGTGTCGCTGGTAGCCATTTTGGACGCCGATAAGGAGGGTTTCCTGCGTTCCGAATCTGCCCTGATCCAAACCATCGGACGTGCTGCCCGTCATGTGGAAGGCACTGCCATTATGTATGCTGATACGATTACCGAGTCGATGCGGCGTGCTATTGAGGAGACCAATCGTCGCCGTGCGAAGCAGATGGCCTATAATCAAGCTCACGGCATTGAGCCGCGTTCCATTGTCAAGGCAGTGCGCGACCTGACGGATCGCATCCAGCTCCACAAGGTAGCTGAAGAACGGGTTCCATATCGCGTCCATCGCGAGTTACCTAAGGAAGAGGCATTTCACCTTATTAAGGAGCTAGAAAAGGAGATGAAAGCGGCCGCAGCCCGGCTGGAGTTCGAAAAGGCTGCCCTTCTGCGCGACCAAATCTTCGAGCTGCGCCGATTGGTCGAGGAGATGGACACTCGCCCCGCGTGGGAGAAGATAGAACAAAGCGTGTGACCTCCGTGAACACAAAAGAGACCCTAACTCAGGCAATCGTAGCACTCAAGGCAGGTAGGAAAACAGAAGCACGTCGCCTGCTGGAAGCAATATTGGCCGCCGACCGACGCAATGAGCAAGCCTGGCTGTGGATGAGCGGAGTGGTAGACACAGACGCCGAGCGCATTGTCTGCCTTGAGAACGTTCTAACCCTCAATCCCTATAACGAGCGAGCACGCAAAGGGTTGGAACAGCTTGGCCGTACGCCTCCATCTCTCCCGATCGTGCCATTGCTTGCGCCTCACACGCCAGCAGATGTCGTGCCTTTGTCAAACAACCCCAGCCCAACATCCCCGGAAGCTGCTACCTTTCCCGCTCTGCCCCCACGTCCAGAGGTAGCAGACTATCGTCTCTACATCGTTCTTGTGATTGCTCTCTCCTTGATGCTTATTTGTGCTGTGGTGGGAATTGTCGCGGCAGTGCTCTTCTTCACACCAGCGAGTTGATCCTTGTATGGTTCCGGATTCATTTCTGCCTCTTCGAGAGCTGGAACCGTGTGATCAGCGCAGCTCCATCCACACCAAACCGCTCACCATCTTGGGATAGAAGTCGGTGGACTTTTGAGGCATCTTTTCCCCAGCTTCAGCGCACATGCGCACCTGAGCGACGCGCGTTGGGTTCAGCAAGAAAAGGAATTGTGCCTCTCCCTGTTCGATAGCTCGGATGCCATCTTCCGCGTCGCGTAGATAACGCAAGTTTTCCTGGCGTGCGATGGAATCAGCGCTCAATCCCATCAATCCCTCAAGCACCAGCTGATGCAATATGACGACGTCCAGCTCGCGCCATACTGCAGGGCGGTCGGGTAACAGCTCGATCATGATGCGCTGATCCCGCAGTGTCCAGATTGACTGCCGGTCTTGCGTAATAAATCCGAACACGCCACTCCTTTCCCTCGCAGCCTGCAACATTGACAGGACCTGCTCTCGCTGCGACAAAGGCTGCACAATAAAATAGCGCCCTGCAGCATCTTCCAGTTCGCCAGATGTCAACCCGGAGTAAGAATACACCAGCCGATGAGTCGGCAGAATGACAAGTGCTGGATCATTGAGGCTGACCAACGAAACGAGAGTGTAATTGTACCAGGCGTCTGGAGAAGCATCGGGGAGGGCTGCACGCATTTCTGTACAGTAATTCAGTGCAGTCTCATATCGGTGATGGCCATCAGCAATGATTAGATGATGCTTGGGCGCCATTTCAGTCTGGACCTTCTCGATAACCTCCTTATCGCGCAACACCCACAGCTGATTTCGCACGCCAGGCTCAAACGTTTCGCATATCTCCACATCTGGCACGCGACCGTTCACAGCGGCATCCAACCATGCATTAATGCGATTCTCGCTGTCGGGATAGAGTAGAAAAACGGGCTCAAAACTTATCTGAGTGGCACGAAACAGGCGAAGGCGATCCTCCTTGGGGGCAGACAATGTGCGTTCGTGGGGCAATACAACCTCTCTTTCGAAGGGGCTCAGCTGCAGAGCGGCCAAGAAGGCACGTCGTCGTAGCTCAGCACCCTCTGGAGAACGGAATACCTGATGGAAAACATATAATGAAGGCTCTGGATCCCGGGTCAGTATCCCTGCCTGCAGCCAGTGGTGATGGAGCTCAGCAACGTGGGCATACGGATTCGGGGACTGAGGCGTATCAAAATCGCCCAGAATAAGTCTGACAAAGTTGTAAGGATGTTGTTGCAGATACTGCTTGTGCATCGTTGGCGAGATACGATCGTAGGGCTGGATGACCACCTGACTCAACTCCGGAATCATGGAAGGGTTGTAACGCACGCCGCGAAAAGGTTTTATTTCCGCCATCAGTCACCTTCTCCAATCGTTCTCGGATGTTCCTTTATGTTCCAGCTATGATCGTTGACATCAGGATAAACCCTACCTCGGTGATCTCGGAAATCGCACCGACAGTGTCACCAGTGTGTCCTCCTAGCCAGCGAGCAATCGTTGCAGCACCGACTCCTCCCAGTAGTATCGCAGTCACCAATATCAAGACACCAGCGTGTCGAAACCATACTAAGACCACTGCAGCTGCCACCAGTGCTGTCACAGTGACGTGCCGCCACGTGGCAGCGTCGAAAAACGCGCCTGCCATGCCCCCTTCCACGCGTGCATAAGGATAGACGCGCAAGACCCAAAGTTGAGCTAAACGGCCTGCTACCGGCGCCGAACCAACCGCAGCGATGCCCCAAGAGGGCACTAAGCTGGCCAAGAGACCAAACTTGAGCAGCAGTAAACAGACGATACCAATTACCCCAAACGCACCTGTCCGTGAGTCTTTCATAATCGCAAGAGCATGTTCACGCGGCGCACGCGAGCCTGCGCCATCACAGGTGTCAGCAAAACCGTCTAAATGCAAGCCACCGCTAAGTATGACGGGCGCGACGACGCCAATCGCTGCACAAGCATCCCAAGGCAGTCGGAGGTGTGCCAGCCAAACCACAGCGGCCGCCAGTGCACCTATTAATCCCCCTACCACGCCCCACCACCACAGCATGTAGCCCGGCGAGGTAGGTACCCTACCTATCAACCGCTCCGGTATCGGGATGGCAGTCAGGAAGCTCAGTGCGGCAAACAGTCCACGCACCGTTCTCATCTCTACCATGGTGTGCTGACGGACTGCAAAGCTTTCAAATCCAGCGGCACACCAGCGACCACTGCATATGCGAACTCTGCTTCCCGTGCCAACGTTTGATTGGCGTACCCCATAACATCGCGAAACAATCTACCCGCCGGATAAGAAGGCACCAACCCACTACCGACCTCGTTGCTGACGATCACAACATCTGCTGCGATCCGACGGACTGTAGCTACGATTGCGGCGATTTCTTCGTCAACTTGCTTGTGCACTCTTTCTTCCACATCGCTGCCCAATGTATCCCCTTGCAATAGGTCGACAGGCAGAAATCGAGCAAGATATAGGGTCAAACAATCCACCAACAACAGGTCATAGTGGGATGCTGCTTGGTACAAGGTGGCTGCCAAGTTTTCACTGCTTTCTATGGTATCCCACTCTGCAGGGCGCCGCTGTTGATGTGCGACGACGCGACGGGCCATTTCTTCGTCCTCGATCGTCGCCGTAGCGATGTAACACACTCGACCCGGATGGCGACGCGCAAGCACCTCCGCAAAACGGCTTTTGCCTGATCTAGCGCCTCCTGTAATGAAAATCAGCTTTCCCATCCGGCAGCCTTTGACATCCCCTGTTTTGCAGCACTAGCTGTTGGCAGCGCGTCACAATAAGAGTTCCATCATAGTTACATGTGTTAGTGTCAAGGAAAGCACATTCACAACCAAACCCTCAAAAACTCCATCGGATGCGCAGGAAAAAATACCAAATGATGGCAATGTGAACGAGTGCACTCGCTGCAATGACTTTGGGGTATTGCGCATAGCGCTTCGGATTTGTCTTGTGGCGGAAGACTGCCTGGCTTATCGCTGCCCCGCAGAAGCCGCCTGCCAAAGCTAACCCCAGTAGCATGACATTAGGCGCACGCAGCCAGCGTATTCTGGATAGGACTTTGTCCAACCCGTATACACCGAAGGTGACCACGTTGACCGCGATCAGCCAGACAAAGTAATCCGGCCAGTCCAGACGCGCGTTCAACAACGCAAACAGCATAGCGATCGGCAAGACCGCTACGATCGAGAACACAAGGTAGGGCATCTCTCCCGTGCGACGCTGTGCAGAGTCCGTGTAGCGTACAAGTATACCATAGCAAGGCTATTGCTCCCAACTTGGATCCTTGAATGCACATTCCTGTAATGAACGATTCAAGCTTAAAGAATGGGCTATTGACAACGTTTTGATTCAGCTCTATAATATGAATATCAGGAAATCGGAACATTAAATGATGCCAACCGAAACATCCGTCCAAATCAAACGATCAGCTGCGGCACATTATTCTAGCGAGCCCGGCGCAGTGGTCGACGCTCAAGCACGACGCGCAATGATCCTTGAGGAGCTGGCTGCCCATCGTGTCGTGAGAATTGCCGATCTGGGCAGGCGCTTTGGGGTGTCTGAAGTATCTATACGCCGTGATCTGGAGCGCCTGGAACAGAGCGGATTGTTGAAACGCATTCACGGAGGAGCTGTCAGCATTCCCGGGCTGCCTTCCCACGAACTCATGTCCGCGCGTACCATCGCCTACGCACGAGAGAAGGAACGCATTGGTCGTGCCGCCGCCCAAATGGTTCGCGAGAATGAACGGCTTATTTTCGACTCGGGTACCACTACGTTGCAGGTGGCACGCAACATCCCAGGCAATTTGCTCACTTCTGGAAACTTGACTGTCATCACTGCTTCCCTGCCCATCGTCTATGAGCTGGGTGCTTGGAAAACTGTCCATATCATTGTGCTGGGGGGTGTCTACCTTCACGAATATCAGGTGATGGTTGGGCCACAGACCATTGAAGCGTTGCGGGGATTACACGCAGATACGATGTTTCTCGGCGCCGATGGCCTAACCTTCTCGAACGGCGTCACAACCGCTAATGTGTTAGAAGCTGAGGTGGATCGCGCATTGGTGCGCAGTGCTTCAAAAATCGTGGTTGTAGCTGACTCGAGCAAGATCGGAGTAATCGGGCTAGTGACCATTATGCCGCTTACTAAGATCAACACATTGATCACGGATGATAAGGCGCCGCCCGATTTTGTTGCCCGTCTGCGTAGTGAAGGAGTGGAAGTTATCACAGTGTAACACCTGTCGGTCTCTTGGAGTCAACTGCGAGACGCGGAGGCGGGAAAGCGCAGTGTAAGCAAAAGGGGAAAAGTAAGGGAATACTCGTCCACGCCTGCCAGCTCCCGACGAGCATTCCCTGGTATCGGACTGGCTCAATGAGCTGGGTTGCATGATAGCGCCCGCAGCATTGTATTACCAGCCCATTAAACATGATACGCAAATGTGACCCATATGGCAATTTACCATTAGCATTACTACAGCAAGGATCATCAAGTCAACGGGAGCGTTTATATGTCAGGTAAGGCGATTCGCCTCAGCAAGCTATTCCCCGATGGTGCCAACACTGTCATTGTTGCTATGGATCATGGCCAGACGTTCGGGCCCATGGCAGGTTTGTTGAATTTTACAGCCGCTGCAGAGCGCCTTAAAGAAGCTGATGCCGTGCTGATGGCACCTCAAATGATCCGCTTCTCCGGCAATCTGTTTGAAGGCAAGGGCAGCCCTGCATTGATTGCCCGTCTGAACTGGAACACCATCCACTGCGAGCCATGGGGCTACCGCGAAGCGTGTACCGTCAAGGCGATGTCTGTGGAAGCTGCTGTCGCTGCTGGCGCCGATCTGGTCTTGGCTAGTCTGGTGTTGAAAACTGGCAGTGAAGAACATGATGCGCAGAATGTGCAGGTGTTCGCCGGCCTGGCTGGTGAAAGCTACCGGCTGGGTATCCCGCTAATAGGAGAGGTATTCCCTGCGAACGATCTGCGTGCCAACTCGGATGAGTTTCACGATTATATCAAGAAAACGTGCCGGATCGTTTGTGAACTGGGCGCCGATGCTATCAAGACTTTTTACACTGGTGAACGTTTCGCTGAAGTCGTGCAAGGGGTGCCTATCCCTGTATTTGCGCTTGGTGCAGAAAAACTCGCTTCAGAACTCGATGCCCTTATGCTAGCACACAAGGCGGTTAGCGCAGGTGCCCGAGGGGTGGTTTTCGGACGCAATGTGTTACAGGCGGACGATCCAGCGCAATTCTTGCGTCGGCTGAAAAACGTGGTGCATCGGTCAATGGCACCAGAGGTAGCATAGGATTATGCCCGAAGCGTTATTGGGGCTGGATGTTGGTACCACTGCCACAAAAGGGCTCATATTTGACCTGAGCGGAAACGTGCTCGCTTCGGCAAGCAGTCATTACAACCTGCTTACTTCTCAGCCGAATTGGGTAGAACAAGCACCCGATGAGCTTTGTAACGCAGTCGTCCAAGTCATCCGTACAGTGCTAGGGCAGCTGCATTCCGATGTGCATATTGCTGCCATCTCTTTGTCCTCGCAAGGTGGTACCACCATTCCGGTGGATGCTGACGGTCGCCCTACTTACAATGCGATCAGCTGGATGGATCAGCGTGGAGCCGCCCAGGCGGAACGCGTCAGAACCCTGCTAGGCGATGAGTTTATCCGCAATACCACGGGTTGGCCGTTGCAAAACGCCTTACCGTTACAGCATATCGCTTGGCTGCGCGATAACCAGCCGGACTGCTTCACCCGCTCGCACTATTTTATGTTTGTCAACGATTTCATCGGCTACTGGCTCACCGGTGAACGGTGCATGGATCCATCGAATGCTGGCATCACCCAGCTAATGAATATTGCTACGGGTGACTGGGATGAACGCCTCCTGGAAGTGGCTGGCGTCCGGAAGGATCAACTGTCGCCAATTCGACCATCCGCCATTGTGATTGGCCAGGTGACAGCCGCTGCCAGTGCAGCCACTGGGCTTGTGCAGGGAATCCCTGTGATCAATGGTGCCCATGATCAGTATTGTGCTGCGGTCGGGGTTGGCGTAACGCGTCCGGGACAGGTGTTGTTATCATGCGGAACTGCCTGGGTGTTGTTGGCTGTGCCAGAAGACAGAGAGACAGGACTTGCCAGCGGCATGGCTGTGGGGCGGCACGCAATTGAAGGACGTTGGGGAGCCATCCGTAGTCTGGGCGGAGTCGGCAGATCGCTAGAGTGGTTGGTCGATCTCGTTTCAGGCGACGACCGGGGTGATTTGGAACGTGCGACTCTTCTACAATCTTTCGACCAAGAAGCGGCTCGATCCACACCTGGTGTGGACGGATTGCTCTTCTATCCACTTGCAGGCGGGCACACAGCACACTATGGGCCGACGCGTGGCGCCTTCATCGGACTTACTCTGACACATAAGCGTGGGGATCTGGCACGTGCCATTATGGAAGGAGTTGTCTTTGAGCTAAGGTGGACCTTAGAAGACATCCAGTCAGCCGGAGTGCAGGTGTGCGAGCTCAAGATGGTCGGCGGCGCAGCCAAAAGCGTGCTCTGGCCACGTATCGTCGCCGATGTTACCGGCATCCCAGTCGTCGTGCCTGCCTCCGGCGAAGCTGCCAGCCGTGGAGCAGCGATCCTAGCTGGTGTTGGCTGCGGGTTATTTGCTGATGTAGAAGCCGGTTTTGCTGCCCTCAAGGCCCCTGAAACCCTTCTTATCCCAGATAAAGCTAACGTCGCACGGTATGCGGAGATTTTCAGCAGCTACCGGCAAGCTGCACCTTTTCACCCTGGCTGAACTCACGACAGGAGATGTTCAGGATGTCCTTGCAAGTCACTGAAGTGGATAAACAGGTCTACCACAATCATCTGGAGAACTTCCTTCCAGATGCGATCGTAGACGTGCACACGCATATATGGCTGAAAGAGTTCCGTTTGCCTCTTGTGGAGGGCACCCGGGGCCCTGTCTGGCCGCGCCGGGTGGCAGAGGAGAACACAATTGAGAACTTGCTGGACACGTACGCTCTCATGTTTCCGGGCAAGAAGGTAACACCGCTCATTTTCGGATGGCCGGAGCGTGACGTTGATCTGGAGCGTACCAATTTGTATACAAGCACTGTGGCGAAGCAATACGGTTTGCCCGCCCTTATGGTAACGACTCCTCGCTGGTCTGCGTCCGAGCTGGAAGAGCAGGTAACCAGGGGAGGGTTTATCGGGCTCAAGCCCTACGTTGATCAAGCTCCATCTCACATCGCCGCTCAGGATATCACCATCTACGATTACTTACCTCATCACCATCTCAGAGTAGCGGATACGCACGGCTGGATCGTGATGTTGCACATTCCCCGGCCAGCACGACTTAAGGACAAAGTTAATCTGCAGCATCTACTGGAAATTGAGACTCTGTACCCCAATATAAAGCTCATCGTAGCACACATTGGGCGCGCCTATTGCGAGGAAGACGTTGGTGAAGCTTTCACTGTGCTACGCGCCAGTAAACACCTATTTTTTGATTTCAGTGCCAACACCAACGCCTACGTGATAGAACAAGCACTGCGCACTGTTGGCCCCCAGCGGATCGTATTTGGCAGCGATCTACCCATTGTGCGTATGCGCATGCGACGCATATGTGAAGATGGACGCTACATCAATCTGGTACCTCCAGGTCTCTACGGTGATCTTCGTGAGGACCCTCATATGCGTGAAGTGAGCGCGGCGGAAGGCAGGCGATTCACGTTCTTCCTTTACGAGCAGCTGCTCGCCTTCCGTCGTGCTGCGGAGGCATGCAATCTGCAAGCTGCCGATATTGCGGATGTTTTTTGCAATAACGGAGTGCGCCTGATTGCCACGGTCGAAAGGAGGTGATCGATCAGACGAGGAAGGCCTTGAGAACTTGAGCTGCTGTGAAGAGGTAGGGTAAAGGGTAGTCAAGGAAGAGTCGTCGGAACTTTTGCCCCACAGGAGGGGCACATTAGCAAGTGCACAAGGAGGAACATAAAATGAACGAGCGCATCAGAATCCTGACCATTGTGCTGGTGGTAGGGGCATTAGTGGCCTCTTTCTTCACCAGCGGTGCGGCTCCTTCGCCGCAAGAGGAACCCATCGTCATCCGGTTCGCTGGTTGGATTGGAATGGAGGAGTCCACCGCTAAGCAGTTCAACTACATGGTGGAGAAGTTCCAGGAGAAGCACCCCAACGTCAAGATCGAATATGAGGGCATCGCCTGGGAGAATACGCGCCAGCAACTGTTGATGGAAGCCGCCGCCGGAAATGCGCCGGACGTGGCACAGGTGGCTGCACCGTGGATTGGCCAGTTCGCTTACTCCGGGGCGATCGAGCCATTGGAAGAGAGAGCTAAAGATTTCTCAGCAGACTATGTCCCTGGCGTGGTGGATTCGTACACCTTCCCCGGAGCGGATGGTGTCACGCATATGTGGGGGTTGCCCTAGGTCGCTGTGCACGACACCGTGTTCTATAACACGGCCTTGATGCAGAAAGCCGGCCTCGATCCAACGAAGCTGCCCAGCACCATTGAGGAGTTTGAACAGGTAGTCTACGCCATTGCCAAGCTGGGCACGGACGAGAAGGGGAACAGGATTTGGGGATATACGACCGCCACCGATCGCTCGGAGTTGGCAGCTAACGTTTTCAATGCATGGCTATTCAATTTCGGCGGTGACGTGTTGGATGAGAACGGCAAGGTTATCATCAACAACGAGGCCGGTGTCAAAGCACTGACTTTCTGGAAGAAACTGGTGGACGATGGAGTGATGCCGGCTGGGTTCTCCTTCCGTGACCAATACAACCTAATGGCCAATTACCAGACTGGTGGCTTCTCAGATGGTTCCTATGCGCGTGATGTACTGCGCATTACCAGCGGGAAGGGCAAGGAGTTCGACAAGGACTTTGCCGTTGCGTTGCATCCGACTACATTGCCCAACCCAGAGGATCCCTGCCAGCACAAAGCTATCTTCCATCATCACACCTTGGTGCTCTTCAAGCAAAGCCAGCACAAAGACATGGCCTTCGAGTTCATCAAATTCCTGAGCACGGATCCTGAGATCACACTCTACTATGCCCATGGCAGCAGCCTCTTCCCGCTGTATAAGCCTGCCTTGGCCGACCCGTTCTACTCTCAGGATGCCTTTGCCAAGACCTTCCAGGACGCCCTATGCGGTGCGAAACTCTACGGCATCAGCAAGACCCCGCAATACGCGCAGGCAGTGGACTTCATCGCCATCGCAGTTAGCCAGGCGCTCTCAGGCGGTGACCCCAAACAAGCCTTGGACGAGGCGGCTGCCAACCTGAAGGTGCTGTACAAGCAAACGGATTGAGGACTTGCAGGCGTTGTGGTGTTGGGGGAGAGATTCCGGTCTCTCCCCCAGTATCCCTGTGAAGTGGTTCCTTGGTGTGATGAGGAGCAAGCTTATGTCAGCGATTAAGCCAGCCTCTGTGCAACGTTCCACAGTAGCCGTCAGGCCCCGGTTGATGCTCACTAATACTCAGTTCTCCATCCTATTACTGTTGCCGGCACTGCTGACCCTTGTGTTCACTGTGCTCTACCCCCTTCTGCGAGGCATTTATTTGAGCTTTCACTCCTACAGCCTGGTTGACCTCGCCTCGGGAATCCAGTGGGTGGGACTCGACAACTTTAAGACCTTGCTGAGCAGTTCAGCATACCGCTCTGTGTGGGGTACCACGCTTATCTTCGTAGCTGGCTCGGTAGGTGGGCAATTTCTGGTCGGTTTCATGACAGCTCTGGTGCTCAATCAGGATCTGGCTCAGCGCAATCTGTTTCGTGGATTGCTCTTAATGCCCTGGATTGTCCCCACCGTCGTATCTGCGCTATTGTGGAAATGGATTTTCAACCAGCAGTATGGCATCTTTAACTATGTCCTTCACTCATTGGGTATCATCTCATCATTCAAAGCATGGATCGGCGATCCCTCACTGGCTCTTTTCTCCGTTACACTGGCTAATATATGGAAGGGATTTCCTTTCCATATGATTGTGCTTCTTGCCGCCTTGCAGACTATCCCTGTGGATATCGTTGAGGCAGCTATCATCGACGGTGCTACGGCATTGCAGCGCTTTCGCTACGTCGTGCTACCGCATCTGCGCTACATCATCATGATCGACCTACTTATCTCCATCATCTGGACCTTTCAGAGCTTCACAACCATCTGGACAATGACGGAGGGTGGACCGGTCACTGCTACGACTACCCTGGCCATCAGCATCTACCGGACAGCCTTTCAGGCTTTTGACATTGGCATGGGCGCCGCAATCGGAACCATTTGGCTGGTGGCCATGTTGATTTTCAGCGTCTTGTTCGTGCGGTTGCTCGGAGGCACTCGTGTCGAACTGTAGGAGATAGAGGAACATGCTCTCGTTTACTCACCGCCGACGGTTGGTTCAATGGCTTTCATACCTTTACGTCCTGGTGCTGCTGGTGCTGGCTCTGTTCCCGATCGCCTGGATGGTCTCTTCCTCGATCAAACCGATTGAGGACCTGTTCGTTATTCCACCGCAGTGGATACCCCAAAATCCTACACTTGCTACACTTAACTCGGTCATCTATGGGGATTATGGGCGTGGCAGCCTCTTCCCTCGATACTTTGCTAACAGCGTGATCGTCACAGTAGGTACTACCATCTTTTGCTTGGTGGTTGCTACACTGGCTGCCTATAGCTTCTCGCGTTACCCCTTCCGTGCCAGTAACGGATTGATGGTGGGTATCCTCTCTACGCAGATGTTCCCTCAGGGAATGCTGCTGATCACATTGTACCTGACCTTCCTGGCCCTGAATCTACTGAACACCTACCCGGCGTTGATCTTGGCCAACACCACCTTCGCCATCCCCTTCGCCATCTGGATACTCAAGGGTTTCTTTGATACTGTGCCACGCGAAATCGAGGATGCCGCACTCATCGATGGATGTGGCCGGCTGGGTGTCTTGACACGGGTAGTGCTGCCGATGATAGCACCTGGTCTTGTGGCAGCTGGTGTCTACACTTTTCTGATCGCCTGGGACGAGTATCTGTTCGCCGCTACCCTTACTATCAAGCCAGAAATGCGCACGCTGCCGCCCGGCATCATCCAGTCTTTCGTCGGTCAGTTCTACCTGAACTGGCCGAATGTGATGGCTGCCTCAGTGCTGGTCACGATACCGGTGACGCTGCTGTTTATCTTCTTCCAGAAGCACCTGGTGCAAGGCCTCACCGCTGGTGCCGTGAAAGGGTAGTGTGCTATGAAGGAACGGATGACCCCGCGAGAACGTGTATTGACAGCTATCAATCATCGCGAACCGGATCGCGTGCCGTTTGATTTCTACGCGGTGCCCGAGGAGCTCGAAGCTTTAGAGAAGCATCTGGGGCTCACGTCGCAACCTGATCCCAACTTCCCACACTACATGGCCGCTCACGAAGCATTGCTCGAGTACTTTCACACGGACGTGCGTTTTGTGGCACCACGTTATGTCGGTCCAGAGCTGCCCACCTTCGAGGATGGCAGCTTCATGGACGTGTGGGGCTACCGGCGTACAGTGACCGACTATGGGTTGGGGGTTTACTATGAATTCCTTGATCCTCGCCTGGCTAATGCAACCACGGTGGCTGAAGTGGATGCGTACCCATGGCCCGATCCGGACTGGTGGGACTACTCGGTCATCCGGGAGCAGTGCGAGCGTTATGACCGCTACGCCATCATCGCCGGAGACGATGGCAATGTGGATTTTATCAATCGCTCTTCGTTTCTGCGTGGCTATGAGCAGGTGATGTTCGACATCGCCACTCGCAATGAGGTGCTCTTCCGCATCTGGGATCACCTGTCCAACTTCTTCTACGAGTACGATCGACGGATTCTCGAAGCGGGGCGCGGCCGCATTGACATTATGCACTTTGGAGATGATTATGGCTCACAGCGCGACACCGTTATCAGCCCGCGGGTGTATCGCGAGATTCTGCAGCCGCGCTGGCGCCGTCATATCGAACAAGCTCGCGCCTACGGATGCAAGGTGATGCACCATTCCTGTGGCAGCACACGACGCTTGATGCCGGATTTGATCGAGACAGGCATCGATGTGCTGGTAACCGTACAACCCTACGCTGGCGGTATGGATCTGCGCGAGATCAAGCGCCTGTATGGGGACCGTCTGGCCTTCCACGGCACGCTAGATATCCAGCAGGACTTGCGCATCAACACCCCGGAGCAGGTACGTGCAATCGTACGCGAGCGCATCGAGGTAATGGCGCCAGGTGGTGGTTTTATTCTGGCACCCACGCACATCGTGCAGCCTGACGTGCCCGTCGAAAACATACTGGCTGCGTATGAGGCAGCTCTTGAGTACGGGTGGTACGAGTCTTTAGGAAAATCGACAAGGAAGTAGAAACGCAAGGAACAGACACAATGAATACGACAGGCAAAGCGAAAGTTGGACTCTTGGGCCTTATGCTGGAGCTGTACGACGCATGGCCGGACCTGAAGCCCTCAATGGCAGAATTTGCGCGTGAGGTTGTGGATACCTTAAGTCCCTTCGCCGAGGTTGAGTTTCCCGGCGTGTGCAACACGCGCGAGCAGGTCGAGCGTACTGTGGCTGCGTTTGAAGCGAATAACAAGGATCTGCTCATAGTGGTGCTACTTACTTACGCACCGAGCCACATTGCCTTGCCAGCTTTACTGCGTACCCGTCTTCCTATTCTCATTTTCAACACACAACAGCTCTATGCAGTTGGACCAGACACACGTTCTATTGACACAACGCGTAACCATGGAATGCACGGTGTGCAAGACCTGGCTAATGTGTTGCTGCGTGCCGGTCGAAGCTTTTACCTCGTGACGGGTCACTACAAAGACACGCGCACCATTGAGGAGGTTCGTCAATGGTGTGACGCTGCCCGCATCGCCAACTCGCTAAGCCATATGCGCATCGGCCTGTTGGGCTACGCGATGGAGGGCATGGGCGATTTTGGCCTGGACGAAACTGCTTTCCTTGCTCAGATGGGCATTGAGGTCAAACATATCTCCATGAAAGAGTTGGCTGCGCGAGCGTCTGCAGCACCAGAAGAAACCGTTGCCGCTTTAATGAGCGAAGATCGCACCCGTTTCCAATTTGCACCCGAGATTACACCAGCGGAACACGCCGCCAGTGTACGCCTCGAGTGGGCTTTGCGCCAGACTCTGCGCGAGCGCGGTTTGCACGGTTTCGCCTCGCACTTTCTGGCCATCAGCGAAGAGGGCCAGCTGGAGACATTACCCTTCCTGGCCGCTTCCAAGCTGCTGGCCGACGGCTATGGATTCGGGGGCGAGGGGGATGTCACCAGCGCAGCAGCGGTGTGTATGATGCAAGCCCTCGCTGGTCAGGCTAATTTCACTGAGATGTTCACGATGGACTTCGCTCATAATGCCATTTTGATGATGCACATGGGAGAATGCAACTGGCGCATGGCACGTCAGGACAGCCCGATCTATGCACTGCGCAGCACCTTGGGTGACATTATGCACGTGCCCATAGCACCTGTCCTGCTGGCGTTCAGCCTCGCACCCGGCGACGTGACCCTGGTAAGCCTCACAACCACAGTGGAGGGCAAGCTGAAGTTGGTTGCGACGGAAGGCCAGGTGCTCGATTTCCCATACATTCCTGACCTGGCGCGACCACACTTTAAGTTCGCACCGAACAGAGACCTGGGTAGTTTCCTCACGCGCTTCAGCCAGGAAGGTGGTTCCCATCACCAGGCATTGGCGTACGGCCAATGGGCTGCCACTTTGGAGAAGATTGCCCGGCTGTTGGGCATTTCCTACGCGTACGTGTAAGGAACGTGAGGCACCACAATATGAGCGACCTGAGTGGCCGTCAACGCCTGCTGCGTGTATTCCGTCAGCAACCTGTCGATCGCATTCCTGTATCACCTTTCATACACGTCAATTTTGTCAAGGAATTCTTCGGTAGCCACGAGGTAGATTGGGTGACGCGCACGCCAGAGGTGTATCATTATTTCGGCTTCGATGTGATTCATCGCAATTGCACGCCAACCCCCGATATTTATGGCCCATCTGGACAAAACTGGCATTTGGAGGTGACACGTCAGCAAAATGGACGTGACGAAACCATCACCACAACGATCCATACCCCGAGAGGTGGGCTCCGTTGTGTTGAAGCATTGCGCTGGGTGTACGAGTATGACGCAGAGTGCTCACCTGTAGAGTACCCCATTAAAAGCGAATCCGATCTCGACCTGATGATGCGCTTTCAACCTGATCCTACCCCGCCGAACACTGATGATATTCAACGCGCCAAAGCAGCAGTAGGGGAGGAAGGCATTATCGCGCCGTGGGTCCAGGGGGCCTTCAACCTGGTAGCTTTTTACTATCGTCGGGTGGATGACTTGCTTCTGGATGCGTTATCAAACCCATCATTTTACGACCGCCTGATGTCGTATGCACTGGAACGCTACAAAACACATGTTCAGGCGATGATCGATGCTGGGGCGGATGTACTAAGTTATGGTGGCAACATTGCTAATGCCAAGCTGGTAGGGCCCGAGTTCTTCGAGCGATTTATTCTGCCATACGAGCGCAGACTTATCGAGTTCATTCAGAGCTATGATGTCCCGGTCCTCTACCATAATTGTGGACGGGCGCGCAAGCTGCTGCCGCTCTATCCCACCTTGGGCATCCGCGCGTATGAGTCCCTTACACCGCCACCATATGGTGATACCATTCTGGAAGAGGCGCTTGAGATTTTTGGCAAACGTGTTACGCTCTCGGGCAACATTGATCAGATCGATCTGCTGCGTCGGGGCAGTGCGGACGCAATTCGCGCACAGGTGCGACAGGTATTGGATACGGTGCGCGGTCGTGCTCACTTTATACTGGCTACTACGGACTATTTCAATGAAAACACCCCGTATGACAACATTCGTATCCTGGCTGAGGCTGGACGGGAATATGGCTATTGCTGACACTCGATCTCTTCCCCTCGATACAATCTTTCTCACCCCGTAACCCAAACGAAACCGGACAAAACATAGGCAGCCCCCGAGGACACATAAACTGGCGCACTTATTTCAATATGTTATAATCCACCCCACGTAGCGCTTATGTGAGATTTTATTGATTACCAGCAACCATCTCATCTAACTTCTAAGCTAAGCGGAAGGGAGCATCCTGATCCGATGAATCAGTTGGAGCTACTACAACAACTCGTTGTCAAGAACAATACCAAAATCGTCTTGCTCATTTTAGACGGTGTGGGCGGCCTGCCGATGCAACCGGGTGGCCCCACTGAGTTAGAAGCAGCACGCACACCCAACTTGGACGCGTTAGCGGCGCGCTCCACCTGTGGCCTAAGCGATGCCATCGCGCCTGGTATTACCCCAGGCAGTGGGCCTGGTCACCTCGCGCTCTTTGGATATGATCCTCTGCAATATGAAATTGGGCGCGGTGTGCTTGAGGCACTCGGCATCGGTTTTGAGCTCCAGCCCCAAGATGTAGCGGTGCGCGGCAACTTCTGCACTGTGGATGCTCAAGGCTTCATTACCGACCGGCGCGCTGGCCGTATCTCAACCGAGGGATGTACAAGGCGTGTCCAGCTGTTGCGCAACATCACCTTGCCCGGCGTGCAAGTCTTCGTTGAGCCGGTCAAAGAGCATCGCTTTGCACTCATCCTGCGCGGTGACGGGTTAGGTGCTGATGTGGAGGACACTGATCCGCAACAAGTCGGTGTGGCGCCATTGCCGGCGGTAGCACGCAATCCCCAGTCCCAGCGCACTGCCGAACTGCTCAACGAGTGGATTGCCCGGGCACGTACTATCCTGGCGGATCATCCACCTGCCAATATGTTAACACTGCGCGGCGTTGCCAAGGACCCAGGACTGCCCAAATTCCCCGAAGTGTACAATCTGCGTGCCGCCGCGGTGGCGGTGTACCCAATGTATAAGGGTGTGGCACGCCTGGTCGGGATGGAAGTGGTCGAGAGCATCGGTGATTCCCCGGCAGAACAATTTGAGACAGTGCGTCGCATTTGGGATAGCTACGACTTCTTCTTCATCCACGTTAAGAAGACCGATAGCTATGGCGAGGATGGCAACTTCGATGCCAAAGTGCACCTCATCGAGCAAGTGGATGAAGCGCTGCCGACATTGCTAGCACTCAACCCCGATGTGCTCGTTATAACCGGTGACCATTCGACCCCATGTCTGCTGAAAAGCCACAGCTGGCATCCTCTACCTATCCTGCTTATGGCGCGCACGGCGCGCAGTGATCAGGTCACTCGATTCAACGAGACAGCGTGTATACATGGCAGTCTGGGTCGCATACGACATACCGACATCATGCCACTCGTGATGGCTCATGCACTCCGCCTGACTAAGTACGGCGCATAGTGCTCTTAGGGGGAATGCTATGGAGTATCGTCGTCTCGGTAAATCGGGCCTGGAGCTTTCTGCACTTTCGTTCGGCTCATGGGTCACGTTCGGTCAGCAGATTGATGAAGATGTCGCCTACGCGTGTATGGAAGCTGCCTATCAAGCAGGTGTCAATTTCTTCGACAACGCCGAAGCGTATGCGGCGGGCCAGGCAGAGATCATCATGGGGAACATTATCAAGCGCGCCGGCTGGAAGCGTTCTGACCTTGTGATCTCGACCAAGATTTTCTGGGGCGGCAAAGCACCTAATCGCAGTGGCCTCTCACGCAAGCATCTTTTGGAAGGCATTCGTGCTTCTCTGGCTCGTCTGCAGCTGGACTACGTAGACCTTATCTTCTGTCATCGTCCTGATATCTTCACCCCTATTGAGGAAACCGTATGGGCCATGCATTACATTGTCAGCAATGGACTGGCGCTCTACTGGGGCACCAGTGAGTGGAGTGCGGAACAAATTCGTATTGCTTATGAGATTGCACGCCGCGAGCATCTGATCCCTCCCACTATGGAACAACCCGAGTACAACATGTTCCATCGTGAACGGGTGGAAAAAGAATATCGCCGCCTGTATGAGGACATTGGCCTGGGGACAACTGTTTGGAGTCCACTCGCAGGCGGCCTTCTCACCGGCAAATATAGCGAGGAGATCCCAAAAGGATCACGAGCGACTTTAAAGGGATATGAATGGGTTCGTCAACGCATTGAAAGCGAGGAGGGGCGGCGCAATATCGAGAAAGTCAAGCAGCTGGCACCTATCGCGCAAGAATTAGGCTGCACACTAGCACAACTGGCACTGGCCTGGTGTCTTAAGAATCCGTACGTGAGCACTGTCATCACCGGTGCCAGCCGACCGGAACAGGTTGTTGAAAATATGAAAGCGCTCGATGTGGTACCCAAGCTGACACCAGCCGTGATGGACCACATCGAAGCGATACTGGCCAACAAACCAGAACCAGAATTTGATTGGCGCCAGATCTGATATTGGCAGATTTCAGGCTGGTACAGAGCGACTAGTCCACTCACACAACTGAGATGGTGGGGCGTCGATGGAGAATGTCTTCTGCTCGAGTCATCCGTTGGTCAGACACAAGCTGACCAAGCTGCGCGACATCGCTACCGAGCCCAAGCGCTTTCGGGAGCTTATTCGCGAAATCGCTATGCTGCTGGCTTACGAGGCAACCGCTGACTTAGCGCTCGATCGCACCGAGGTCCAGACGCCGCTCGGACGCGCTGCGGGTGCGCTGTTGCGTGAAAAAATTGGCCTGGTGCCAATCTTGCGTGCTGGCTTAGGCATGGTGGATGGCATTTGGGAGATGATGCCAGGCGCTGAGGTATGGCACATTGGCCTCTACCGCGACGAACATACCCTCCGACCTGTGCAGTACTACAATAAACTGCCAGTAGATCCTACCGTGCAAGTCTGTCTTATTCTTGATCCGATGCTAGCAACAGGTGGGTCGGCGATTGCCGCAGCAGATATTCTCAAGCGGTGGGGTGCTCAGCGCATCAAGTTTGTAGGGATCATTGCCGCGCCCGAAGGGCTTCGTGCCATGCGAAGTGTCCATCCTGATGTCCCAATACATATCGCAGCCATAGACAGCCATCTAAGCGAAAATGGTTTTATCGTTCCTGGATTGGGTGATGCCGGCGACCGCCAATTTGGCACTGGTTGATGAGATAACTCTGTTATGCCAGCCATCAAAGTATCCGCAGTGCATCCTAACTGTTTTCGCCTAAGCAACGTTACCGTTTGAAGGGAGAGCACTGTAAATGACCGGCTATAGCTTAGTACTCTGGGTTATCATCGGCGGCCTTGCGGGCTGGTTGACCGGGATGCTCCTTAGAGGACGCGGCTATGGCTGTATTGGCAACGTGGTGGTGGGCATTATCGGCGCCGTGATAGGTGGTTGGCTATTTCGCATCGTTAATATTGACGAAGCCCTGCCTGGACTCATTGGGAGCTTGTTTACCGCTATCGTGGGCGCTGTACTGCTCATCACGGTGCTCAGCTTACTCACCGAGCGGCGCCGTTAGCGCAAATGTTAGCTCATTGTTGCTTTGCTGCCGGCGTCGGTGTCGCATTCACCAGAATCTGATACTCCGGCGGCACGACCTCGATCCATGTATTGCCACGCTTAAGAGGGATGGGTTCTCCATTAGGGAAGACAAACTCAGGTGTTTGGGTGCCATCGGTGCGCCAAAGTCCTTCCATAACAACACCGTCGCGAAAGACCTGTGCACGCCCCTCTCCATTGACAATGATGCGGATCGAGGTGGCACCATTACTGTCTTCCACAATGTCCGTCGGCTCATGCAGCGCGTAGTACACGATCACGTTCGCAGCAGAAATCTGCTTCTGCGTCGTGGAATCCATCAGGGGCTCACCCGATACCCAGCGCAGATAGTAGCCACTGGATGGGTCGTAACGCCACAGCGTCTGGCTGGTACGTCGTGGATACGGGATAAAGATCACTTCTGCCTTCTGCCCGCCTATAGGGGCATCGGAGAAGACAAAACCGCGTAATACAACGGCAGCCTCCATGTTCTTCCTGGACATCAATTCGTGTACAGCGGTGAGGTCTACGGCCAGCCGTCTTTGCCAGCTTTCGTTCTTACGGTAGAAATACGGTTGCGGGTAGAAGTATTCATCCAGATTGACGATCGGCAGCTGGGAAAGCTCCCAGCGCACTCCATCTGATCCCCCTGAACTGACCAGTGCAGCCTGATATTGGAGCGTGAGCTGCGTATTGATCAGGCGTGCACTGCGGATCGGAGCGACTACCTGAGGTGTTGAGCTCAAATAAAAGGCGGTGAAACGTGTCACCCACCACTCGACGATTTCCTCATATACCACATCCGCATCGGACAAACCCGCCTGTGGTCGCGCGGCAGGATCGTTGCCCACCCGCACCGCAACCGGCCTTCGTTTGAGCACACTGGGGTCACTCACGGTCAAACCAGTAAGAGGATTCTCACCTTCTGGTCGCTCGGGAATGAACACTGTAGCCGTAGGAGTCGGCACAGCTAGGGTCGGCGTGCGCGTTGGTTCTGGGGTCTTATATGTGACAACGATTGGTGTCTTCGTACCAGCCGAAGAACCAGGAGGGACTTTTGTCTCCTTTGCAGCTAAAACGGTCGATCCTTCTGTTGGAGCAGTTGGAGTGGTAGCAGCCAGAGAAATAACGGGTGAGGCTTTTAGAGCAGCGGTTGGTGTGAAGGTCGCCACCTTTGCACTAATCTCCTGCCACGACGATGAGGAACACCCTGCCACCATTATCACACCAGTCCAAAATGCTAACAGGACTACCCCCCGCCCGACATAACGCTGTATCAGACGCATAAGACTTCTTTCCCCTTCTGATCACACGGAGAAGAGCGACACGCACGATCGAACATCATACCCATTCCTGGAATCTATGGAAAGATGCCCCGGGTTTGAATGGCCTCTGCCACTTTTCTCACAGCTAACATATGAGCTCCAAGCCGCAAGGGAACCTGATGCGCCTGACTGAATTCCCACACCTCATGTAGACTGCGCTGCATGATCGCCTCCAGCCGCGCGTTGACTGTCTCCTCCTCCCAGAAAAAGCGTTGCAGATCTTGCACCCACTCCAGGTAGCTGACCACCACACCACCAGCATTTGCCAGAATATCTGGCACGACGACCACGCCACGTTCGTTGAGGATGTCATCTGCCTGACGGGTGGTGGGACCATTAGCTCCTTCCACGATGATGCGAGCTTGCACAGCAGCTGCGTTGTCTGCGCGAATCTGGTGTTCAAGCGCAGCTGGCACCAATACATCTACATCTCCCGTCAGGAGCTCTTCGTTGCTGATACGTTCCGCATCATCCGCTGGGTAATCCGCCAGCAACGCGCGCCGATGCATTCCCAAGTAGTGTGCAATCGCGGCAACATCCAGCCCGCGCGAATTACGCAATCCACCGCTCACGTCACTAATTGCTACAATGCGGCAACCCATCTCCTGCAAAAGCCTTGCCGCAACGGACCCGACATTACCGAACCCCTGCACGGCCACACGTGTGCCCTCCACTGGTCTGCCCAACCGTCGCAGTACCTCGCGCACAACAATAGCCACTCCTCGACCTGTCGCTTCGTTACGGCCCAGCGAGCCGCCCAACACCACGGGTTTTCCGGTCACCACCTCGATGACCGAACTTCCCTCCAGCATGCTCACCGTATCGGCCATCCAGGCCATCACCTGGGGATTTGTGTTCACGTCCGGCGCCGGAATGTCTCGACGTGGCCCCAAAATTGGCATAATCATAGCGGTATAGCGACGGGTCAGGCGGCAGATCTCCGCTTCTGACATCTGACGTGGATTACACGAAACACCCCCTTTAGCGCCGCCAAAGGGAACATCCACCACAGCACACTTCCATGTCATCAGAGCAGCGAGGGCACGCGCTTCATTCAGATTCACTTCGGGGTGGTAGCGAATGCCACCTTTGCATGGCCCACGTGCGCTGGAGTGCTGCACGCGATATCCCGTGAACACCTCGATGTGCCCATCATCCATCATAACAGGCACCGCCACAGTCAGTTCACGTTCTGGCTGACGCAGCATCGCGTGGATACCTGGATCCAGCTGCAACCGCTCGGCAACTTCATCCAGCTGGGTCAGCACTGTGCTCCACAAATCACCCGTCAATTCAGTGGTTACACCTTTGTCGTCAACTTGCACAGTTTGTTCCATAAGACACATACCTCAAGCTCACACTGCACGCGCTGGAACGGCTTTTCTCGCCAGCCCTCATACCCAACCTCGCAGTTTGCATGCTTCAGCCACACGTTGCACAGCCACCAGATAAGCTGCCAAGCGATTGTGGACACCGCGCCGAACTGCCATTTGGTGTACCTTCTGAAACGCTGCGGTCATCCGTGCATCCAAGCGCTGATACACTTCGTCGAGCTCCCAGTAGAAGTTATAGGCATTCTGGACCTGCTCGAAATAGCTCACCGTCACGCCGCCCGCGTTACACAGAATGTCAGGAATAACATAGACGCCATTCTGGTGCAGAACAACATCCGCTTCAGGAGTGGTCGGTCCATTGGCCAGCTCGGCGACAATTCGTGCCCGCACATTGCCGGCATTCGAGGCAGTGATAACATTCTCCAGCGCTGCAGGAAAGAGCACAGTGACATCCAATTCCAACAATTGAGCATTGCTGATCGGCTGGGTGAAGGGCATGTCCACCACGCTTCCGGTCTTGCGCTTCCAAGCGCTTCCATCTTCATAAGGAATACCATCGGTGCTATAGACCCCACCCTGGGAGTCCGAAAGGGCCACAACTTTCATTCCCAACATCTCTTCAGCCAGTCTGTGGAGAGCTCGACCTACGTGGCCATAACCCTGGATCGCTGCGGTAGCGCCTTTTAGCTCAATATTAAGCACCCGCGCCGCCTCGCGCACGGTGTAAACACCCCCTCGCGCGGCAGCATCGGGTCGTCCTGCAGAACCACCCAATGTCACCGGTTTGCCGGTGATAATGCCTGGAACATTGTGGCCGCGCAAAATGCTGTACTCGTCCATCATCCAGGCCATCACCTGAGCATCGGTGTATACATCGGGTGCCATCACGTCGGTGTCTTCATCTATTAGGCGATACAGGGCACGCACGTAGCCACGCGCCAGACGCTCACGCTCGGTGACCGAGAGCTCCTTTGGATTGCAAGTAATACCTCCATTACCACCGCCCAGGGGGATGTCTACCACAGCTGTTTTCCATGTCATCCAAGCTGCCATAGCGCGTACTGTGTCCAGCGTCTCATCCGGATGCCAACGCAGGCCCCCTTTCGTTGGCCCACGGGCATCATTGTACTGGACACGGTAACCGTGAAAGACGCGCACGTCACCGTCGTCCATGCGCAGCGGTATGGTGACCCTCACTTCACGACGTGGCCAACGCAGCAACTGGTGAGTTGCCTCGTCCAGACCTAACAACTCTGCTGCTTCGTCGAGCTGGCGCTGAGCAATCTCAAAAGGGTTAAGCGCCTCTGGCATCGTGTTGCCAACCTCCCATATCTTCTACTTATTTGCGACAAGGCAGTCGCCCCCACGAATGCGGATCGAAATTGGCGCAATGCGGCTGGAAACGCGCGGCAGTTTCTCACATTGCTGTCAATTTAACCCTTTGCTACATTATAGCGAGGAGGAGAGCATCTGCCAAGCCAAGATTGAATGAACCAAGGCACGGTGAGCGGTCAAAGAGGATGCTTTATGAACAGGGGATCAGCGCCACGAGAGCATGCGCTCGTCCATCCCATTGTATTGGAGATTGAGCTGCACCTGCACCTCGGGCGGGAATAAGGGTTGTTGGTTGCTACCATCGGCGTTCATCACCCATACCTCCCAACGACCACTGCGATCCGTCACGAACGCAATGCGCGATCCGTCCGGCGACCAGCACGGTGCCGCATTATTCCAGGAGCGAGGGGTTTCCTTGTTGATCATTTGCTCGATAGCGGCTCGCGCCGAGGTCTCGGTCAGCCGAACACGTCCGCTGCCGTCTGCGTTGATCAGATGGATTTCCCAATGATCGTGTTGCCAGTAGCTCACAGCAATCCTGCTACCGTCAGGGGAAAAGGCAGGCGAGTGGTCGTTCACATCGTTCGTCAACGGCCAGGTGACGCCGCGGTTGAGATCAACGTTCTCCAAGCCCCTTTCTCCTCGATGAACCAAATGCCAAGGGTTAACCGGATCCCAGCTTGCCGAATTGGAAAAGAGGTTGGCCGGCAGATCCTCAAAAGTGCTGGTCGTCACGTCTACCGCACGCAATCCCCAATATGTATGGGCTGGCAATGTGTAGCAAAAGCGTATCTTGGGGCGGCCGCTGTCGTCTGTTTCGCGCTTGACTTCCACATCATAGGCTTCACGGGGTGGTCTCTCGCTGCTGCACTTACGCTCGGGCTCCAAACGACCACCCTTCAACACTGTCACAACGATCCGGGAGGCATCAGGCGACCAGACTGGGGATTTGGGCTGTGGGATGTCTCCCAGTACAGCACGTGCATCACTGCCATCCACACGGATGATCCACAAGCTACCTGTTGCCCCGTTCTGCGTGCCGTCCCAACGCGTGAATGCAACCCATTGCCCATCTGGAGAGAGTGCTGGATCCATGCCATCGGTCAGATAGCGCAGCCCAGTGCCATCCTCGTTGACAATGTAGATAGGTCCCCCACTGGTCGTCTGAATAACTAGCCTGCCTCCACGCTCAGCTGTGGATTGTGCCGCCGTACCAGTCGCCACCACAGCTATACACAGCACCACTATCACGGCGGCAACCCACCTGTGATAACCTGTCAACTGCAATGCATGTGTACCCTGCTTCATAATGACTCTCCCACTGGACTGATCAACCTGCCAAGAAACAGGAACAATTGCTTGCCCATCACGGGCCAGGCGGGGGCGGTCCCATCATGACACCACCCATACCACCACCACGCGTGCCCTGTGGGCCTGATGTGCTCTGCGTTTGCTCAAGGTGTGAACTAACACTGCCCAATGCCTGATCACCCTCATGGAGCTCCTGCGACTGGACAATGGTCCATTCCCCCTGTGATCCCTGTGGTGTTACAGCAACAGGAACTGGCCTACCATCGCGCACGATCGTCACCACCGTCTGACCTTGGTACTGACTCAGAGCGTTGGTTGGTACCAACCACGTATTCGCCATCTGTTCTCCCATCAACGTAGCAACTGCGGTCATGCCAGGACGCACATCCTGGAGCTCGGCGTCCGTCAGGCGAACTGTGACAGGATAGTTGACCACACCGGATGCCGAAGCGCTCGCCGGGGCGACGCGACTGACTTCACCTATTAGTACTCTATCGGGGAGCGCATCCACCGTGATCCTTACCTTTTGCCCTACATGCACTTTGGTGATATCAACTTCTGCCACGTTCACGGTGAGCTGGAGCTTGCTCAAGTCGGCCAAGGTCACTGCAGTCAGTCCAGCTTGCACCTGTTGTCCTGCTTCCACGTCAACCGACAGGACCACACCGGATATCGGCGCGTATAGCTTCGCTCGTGCCAGATTTGCTTGCGCTTCCTCCACGTCGATACGCGCCTGTTCTACAGCAATCTCTGCTGCTTGTAGTTCAGCTGCATCCGGGCCTTTGATCAGCTGTTTTAGTTGGTATTCGGCATTAGCCACTTCAGCGCGCGCGGCCGCCAGTTCTGCCTGAGTGGGCTGCTTGCGCAAAGCTTCCAGCTGTTCTTGCGCTGCGTAGATGGCATTCAATGCGCTTTGCAGCTCTGATTCGCTCGCTGGCGCAGAGGCGATTTCATAATCTGCTTTGGCAGCATTGAAGGCAATAGTAGCCTTCTGAAGTGCTGCGGCCTGGGAAGATGCACCAACATCTCCTTTATAAGAAACTTGGTCATAGGCCCATTGCGCCTGTTGCAGATCTATTGTGGCCTGTTCCAAGGCAGCTTTTAGCTTGGTCAGCTCCGCTTCGCTCGGTCCTGCCTTCAGCTCCTTATACTTGGCCTGAGCAGCTGCCAGATTAGCTTCAGCGGCAGCCAACTCAGCTTTGCTGGGACCCGCTTCGAGATCGGCCAGCCTTTGGCGAGCCGATTCCAGGGTTGCTTCGGCAGCGGCAATCTCAGCTGGATCAGCCGGTTCACGTAACTTGTCCAGCTGGGCCTGTGCACTGGCCAAATTCAGCTCTGCTCTGGTTACAGCCCGTTCCAAGTCTGTCGTGTCCAGAGCTACCAGCAGGTCGCCTGCTGTAACCTTGTCTCCGACCTGCACAGCAACCTGAGAGACAATGCCGCCCACCTGCAGCACTACAGGGTACTCTGCCGCCAGCTCAACGTTACCAGCAGCGCTGACACTGTTGGTATCCGTCGCTGCGCGAATAGGAGTGGTGGTCATCGCAGGCAGCCCTGCAGTGGCAATGGTACTGTCCGTCACAGCAGGAACGCTGCTTGCCCGTCTGTCTACCTGCAACCCGAAGAAGTCTAACACCCAGGTGCGATAATGATAAAGCACACCCACTGCTATTAGTGCTATAAATAGTATGATCAAGGCCTTTTTGACTCTCATACCAATCTCCCATGCAGGTATTCCATAAGCTTGCTTCTATTGGTGTTTGTCGCAGCCCTTCTATCTGCACCAATCATTCGGAACGCAAGGCCACAATCGGATCGAGCTGAGTGGCCCGCATGGCGGGATATATCCCGAATATCAGACCTGATAACAGGCTGAAGCTTAGCGCCAAGGCCAGCGAATCGGGTTGGATCGCGACCTTGAACCCCACTGCCGGCATCTGGCCAAAAGCAAACGCAACGCCATAGGCCAAGATAACGCCAATTACTCCTCCGAAGAGGCAAAGCACCAGTGCCTCGATCAGGAACTGTAGCAGGATGTCACCGTCGTGAGCGCCCACCGCCTTGCGCAGCCCGATCTCGCGTGTACGTTCGGTCACAGAAACGAGCATAATGTTCATAATGCCAATACCCCCTACCAACAAGCTCACCGCGCCGATGGCACCCAAGAAGATGGTCATTGTCTGCGAGACGCTCTCAGCTGTCTCCAGCAAGCTTGCCTGGTTAAAAATCCAAAAGTCATTATCCTGATCTGCCCTCAGGTTGTGGCGCAGGCGCAGGGTAGCTTCAACCTGACGCTGCGACGAGTCCATCAGATCCTGTGAAGCTACCTGAACATAGATCGCGCTGACTGTGTACTCACCACGGTGGCGAGGCGCATTGAACAAGCGTCCTTGTGCAACCGAAATGGGAACGTAGGCTTGCCTGTCAGGGCTGTTAGGGCCGAATCCACCCACCTTTTTGAGCACCCCTATCACTTGAAATGGTTCGCCATTGATGCGGACAGTCAGGCTAATGGGATCTTCGTTACCAAACAAGTCACTTGCCAGCTGAGCACCGAGCACTACGACGCGTGCTTGCTGTACCACTTCATCGGCTTCTAGAAAGCGTCCGCTGGCAACTGTCAGGTTGCGCACTCGAGCGTACTCAGCTGTGACACCGTTGATGGTTTCTTGCGCGTTTTCCTCGCCTGCTGCCAGACGCGCGTTGGCACTATAGGTAGGCGCCACGAACACCAGGCTAGGGTGCAGTGATTTATCCTGTAGCGCTTTCGCGTCACCCATTGTTAGCGTGCCAGCTGTGCCGCCACCCTGACTAAGCCCACCCACGAAGCGGGCAGCGGATGAGATGGTCAGCAGGTTGGTGCCCTGACTCTCGATGCGTTCCGTGATGTTGGCAGCGGCTCCACGCCCAATACCCATTGTCGTGAGCACAGCGGCTACTCCGATGATGATCCCCAACATCGTGAGAATCGAACGCAACTTATGTGCAGAGATGCTTTCCAGTGCGACCTGCAAGTACCTAACGATCTTCATGAGCGTCCCCCAGTATCCACTTGACCGCTTTGCGGCCATTTTCTTCGTCCGAGATAACCTGACCATCGCTGAGCACAATCAGTCGCTGAGCGCGTTGTGCTACGCGTGGGTCATGGGTGACCATAACCACTGTGAGACCTTTGGCGTGCAGATCATCAATCAGGCCCAAGATTTCAGAACCCGTCTTGCTATCAAGCGCACCCGTTGGTTCGTCGGCTAGCAACACACTGGGATGGTTGACCAACGCACGCGCAATGGCAACGCGTTGTTGTTCCCCACCGGACATCTCCTCAGGGGAATGATGGAGGCGATCTGCCAGCCCCACACGCGCCAACGCTGCCTCTGCCATCTCTCGACTCCGACGCCCTGTAACGCCAGCGTATAGTAGCGGTAGCTCCACCTGACGACGGGCACTTATCCGCGGGAGCAAATTGAACTGCTGAAACACGAAACCAAACTCTCGGTTGCGCAGGTCAGCTAGTTTACCTCGGCTGAGCTGGCTAACTTCCGTCCCACGAATCCGGTAGCTTCCACTGGTGGGTCGGTCAAGCAACCCGATCACGTTCATAAGGGTGCTCTTGCCCGAGCCGCTGGCGCCCATAATGGCGATATACTCGCCCTGTCGCACCATCAGCGAGACGCCACGCAATGCGTGCACTTGCACGTCCCCCATCCGGTACACCCGGGTTACCTTCTCCAACTCGATCAACAATGCATCAGACGCCATGAGAGGTTCCTCCCGGAATTCTCAACATAAAGGAGTATAGCAGGTGATTGTTCAGAAGTTGTTAAGAGACAATTAGAGATATGTTCAGAACGAATTCCTGACAGAAACCGTGCGTATCCCCGGCTGGCATATCTGAGGGATTGTCAGTATGATAGGAATCCAGAAGTGGGGGTTCATATGCATGGCGGAGGATGGTGGCAGTATATAACTTATGATGAGCGCACAGACCGGCCACATATTAGCCGCAGCCTGCTGCGGCGCGTGGCACAGATTGCGCGTCCCTATCTGGCTTCGGCGCTGCTCACATTGGGCGCCATCCTGATCGTCTCGTTGCTAGGTCTGGTACCACCTCTGCTCATCCGCCAGTTGATCGACCATGCCATTCCTCAGCGCGACATTTTCGCACTCAATCTGTTGGCATTGGGGATGATAATAATCCCTCTGCTCAGCGGCGCGATTGGGGTGGGGCAACGCTACCTGAACGCGCGCATCGGTGAGGGGATCATCAGCGATCTGCGCCAAGCGCTCTATGCCCATATGCAACGTATGAGCCTGCGTTTTTTCACCCACACCAAAACCGGTGAGCTGATGAGCCGCCTTAACAATGACGTAGTCGAAGCGCAACGTGCGGTGACCAGCACTTTTATCGAGATCATCACCAATGCGGTGACATTGCTGACCACGCTCGCCATCATGTTCTCGCTCGAGTGGCGATTGACGCTCTTGAGCGTTATTATTTTCCCTCTTTTCTTTCTACCTGCCCGCCGCATTGGTCTGGTGTTGCGTCGCATTGTGCGTGAGGCAATGGAGCGCAATGCTGCTATGAATGCTATGATGCAGGAGACCCTTAATGTCAGCGGCGCCATGCTGACCAAGCTTTTCGGCCGCCAAGCGGATGAGATTACTCGTTTCACGCGGTTGAGCAACGAGGTGCGCGATGTTGGTGTACGACGTGCTGTGGTGGGTCGCTGGTTTTTCATGATGCTGAGCGCGGTGAGCGCAGTGGGCACTGCACTGGTTTTCTGGGCTGGTGGTCATCTGGTCATCGGCGAAGCACTCACCTTGGGCACGTTGGTTGCCTTTACCAGCTACCTCGCCCAGCTATACGGACCAATAGGGGCACTCAGTAATGCACGGGTGGACTTCGCTCAGTCATTGGTCAGTTTTGAGCGCGTGTTCGAAGTACTTGATCTGCCGGTTGAAATCGAGGATGCACCCGGAGCAATCACGCTTGAACAGGTACGAGGGCATGTGCGCTTTGAGAATGTCTCACTAAGCTATGCAGATGCGAGCCGCTTCGGGGCCCGCCTGCCGGGTATCACGACGGAGCCCGACAGCACTCGGGGCGCAACCGACAATGGTAAGTTCACTGAAGATGAACATGAGCTCTTCCTAAGATGGCGTGCTGCGGAGCGGCAGTGGGCGGTGCGTGGTCTGAGCTTCGAGATTCAACCTGGTCAGCTTGCAGCCCTTGTGGGTCCCAGCGGCGCGGGCAAGACCACGATCACCTACCTGCTGCCGCGCCTGTATGACCCCACGGAAGGGCGCATTCTGCTAGATGGGTACGATCTGCGCCAGATTACGCTCGCTTCGCTCACCGCACACATTGGGATGGTAACCCAGGAGACTTTCCTGTTTCATGATACGATCCGTACCAACTTGCTGTACGCACGACCAGACGCCAGTCAATCTGAAATTGAGGAAGCTTGTCGCGCCGCCAATATCCACGATTTCATTCTCACTTTGCCTGATGGCTATGACACAATAGTGGGTGAACGCGGTTACCGCTTGAGCGGTGGGGAGAAACAACGTGTTGCCATTGCGCGCGTACTGCTTAAGGATCCCCGTATCCTCATTCTGGATGAGGCTACTTCCTCGCTCGACTCGCACAGCGAAGCCCTGATCCAGGCTGCCTTGCAACGCGTGATGCAGGGACGCACCAGCCTTGTCATTGCGCATCGGTTGAGTACCATCCTTGCTGCAGACGTTATCCTGGTGCTGAACGAAGGACAACTGGTAGAGCAAGGAACACATGCTGAGTTGCTAGCGCGCGGCGGTCTCTATGCCATGTTGTATAATACCCAGTTTCAACGACGGTTGGAGAATGCCAGATGAATGGGGGCTATGATCTGTCCAAGGGAGCTTATGAGAAGGGTGTCGCCTTCATTACAGGCGCCAGCAGTGGCATCGGGGCTGCTTTTGCCCGGGAGTTGGGTCGGCGAGGGTTCGACTTGGTACTTACGGGGCGGCGCCGAGAGCGACTTGAGGCGCTGGCCAGTGTGCTCACTCATGACTATGGCATTCAGGTCGAGGTGGTGGTCGCCGAACTGGCCAAAGATGAGGATCTGGAAGCTCTGGCTGAGAAGGTGCATTCCCAAGATCAGCTCGAGATTTTAATTAATAACGCTGGATTTGGGGCGGGTGGGGCACCATTTCATGAGCAAGATTACACCGTGCACCAAGCGATGCTTAAGGCACATATGCTGGCTACAGTGCGCCTGACCTATGCGGCTTTGCCTGTGTTGATTGCCCGAGGGAGAGGCGCCATTATCAATGTGTCTTCGGTGGCAGCTTTCTTCCCTCTTCCTTACCACACTATGTACACAGCCACGAAGGAGTTCATCCGCATTTTCAGCGAGTCGTTGGCAATCGAATTGCGTGCCACAGGGGTGCGGGTACAGGCATTGTGCCCAGGTTTCACCCGCACCGATTTTCATGCTCGTCTGGGTTTCGACCCCGATCGATTCTATCAAACCAGTGGGCCATTGAGGGCCATGTCCGCGGAAGAAGTAGTACAGGCATCGCTGCGCTGCCTGGCGCGTGGCAAGGTTATCTGCGTACCAGGCACTACCAACTGGATCGTTAGCCATTTACCATGCCTGATACCGCGCCCTCTGGAGCACTGGCTTTTGGGTCGTTTCAGTCGTCTTATGGCGACGTGACCAGCCTTCGCCGGACGCCTTCTAAACTTGCCTGATCAGGGGTGTTTTCGTACAATTGTGTAAATCTTTAGCTTTCCTCGATGATGAAGCTTCATGGCAGCTTTCGACTACGACGTCATCATCGCCGGCAGCGGGCCGGCAGGTGTGTCCACTTGGCTACATCTGAACAAGCTTAATCCCGAGCTGGCAGCGCGAACCCTTGTCCTCGAGAAAGCAAGCCATCCGCGTCCCAAACTCTGCGGTGGCGGCGTGATGCGCTTTGCAGACACTTTGCTGGGTCTGTTACGTGTCCGGATCAAGGTGACATCGGTTCCTGTGCACAACGCAGAGTTTCGTTATCATGGACGACGTTTTTATTGGCGCCAGAAAAACTTCTTCCGGGTAGTGCGGCGTCACGAATTTGACTCTGCACTGGCAGCAGCCGCCCTGCAGCGCGGTATGCGCCTGCATGAGCAGGAGGCATTGTCTCACTTTGAGTATCTGGAGGATGGGATCCAGGTGTACACGGCGCGTCGCTGCTATCGAACACGTGTGCTCGTTGGTGCCGATGGCGCCAACAGTGCGGTGCGCGCCAGCATGAAGTTGCGCGAACCTCATCGCGTGGCACGTTTGATCGAAATACTGACGCCGGCTGACCCGGTCAGCTCCTACGAGTTCGCTACCAACACAGCCGTCTTCGACTTCACTGCGGTAGACAAGGGATTACAAGGGTACATCTGGGACTTTCCATGTCTTGAGAATGGTGCTGCTTACATCAATCGAGGTATCTATGACAGTCGCTACTACCCGACACGCGAACATGCTGATCTCAAGAAGCTCTTCCGAGCTGGGTTAGAGGCGCGTCAGGTTTACGGCGAGGCTAAAAAGTGGCAGGGTCACCCCGAGCGCTGGTTTGACCCATATGCAACGGTGAGCCAGCCTCACATTTTACTGGTCGGTGACGCCGCAGGAGTTGATCCGCTTGCTGGAGAGGGCATCTCCTTTGCCTTGGGATATGGTGCTGTGGCGGCAGAAGAATTGGTCGAGGCGTTTGATAAACAAAACTTTCGTTTCGCCCACTATCGCGAGCATATCTTAGCCCATCCGTTGGGCAAGGCGCTGCAGCAACGTCGTCTGATGGCCAGATTGTGCTACCGGGGCTGGCCACGCGTGTTGACCACCATGTTTTTCATCGTGATGGGTCTGAGATGGCCCTGATATATTGTCCTAACCCGCCAGTGCAGCGGCATGAACGAGTAATCTGGTATCTGCTCACGCGCGCAATCATGTTGGGGTTACCTAGTACTCTGTTCCAGATGTATTCATTATGCACTACCCTCGCACTGCTTACGGCGAGATCCGCTCATCCTGCACCACCAGCCACATTTTGCCCTGCAGTTGCAACCCTAGCCGATGCTTGAGCAACCCAGATGTACCGCTGCGTTCTACTTCTATGATGAAATGTCCGTCCATTCGCTGCGGAAGGTGCAGATAGATGTAGGTGGATTGAGGATTACGTAACGCCAGATATTCTTCGCGGGCGAACGGGGTGAGCCACACGGTGCGCCCTTCGAATCCCAAATTGTCTCGCCACTCTAAGTAGCCGCAGTCCACCAATACCTCATCAGCGCCTCCGCGCATGCGCAGTTCATAGGCCAAAGCGGCACGACGGAGTGCATTGTTGCGCTGATTCTCCGCGTCCCCCAAGCCACCGCTGATGCATGCCGCACTGCTCAGACTCAAGATAATCAGCATTATGAGGGTCAGCAATCGCGCGAGATGAGAACGTATCGGACTGGCAGTCACTCTCGTCGAGGCTTTCTGTTATGATGTATGCTAGCCCGTTGTTCCGGTTTCGTCCAGTGACTTCGCTTCTTCCCACAGCGCATCCAATGCGTGGATGTCCAACTTGCCTAATTCCAGACCACGCTGTGCAGCCAGCTGTTCTACCAGACGAAAACGCCGAGCAAAACGATCGTTGGAAGCGCGCAGAGCGCTTTCTGCATCCACGCCTAACCAACGGGCCAGATTGACCACGGCGGTGAGGAGATCACCCAGCTCCGCCGCACGCGCTTCTGGTGAGGTTGCAGCTGCCAGCTCACGTGCCTCTTCGCTTACCTTCTCTAAGACGCCCTGTACATCTGGCCAGTCGAAGCCTACACGTGCCACACGCTCGGCGATAGCTTGAGCGCGTGCTAGAGCTGGCATAGCGAGCGGGACACCATCTAAGATAGATTTTGGCTGGACAACCCTATCCTGGACAGTATCTTCAGCATGAGCACGCTCAGAACGTTTGATCGCTTCCCAGTTGACAAGCACCTCGGAGACTCCACTGACTGCCAACTCACCAAAGACATGAGGATGGCGGCGGCGCAATTTAGCATCAATATTGCGGATGACATTGGCCATCAAGAAATCACCTTCTTCCGCAGCGATTTGCACGTGCAGAACGATCTGAAGCAGCAGATCCCCCAGCTCTTCGATCAGAGCGGCGCGATCCTCGCTGTCCAGCGCAGCCAGCACCTCGTAAGCCTCCTCCAGTAGATAAGGGCGCAAGCTTAGGTGTGTCTGTTCGCGATCCCAAGGGCAACCATCTGGCGCGCGGAGATGGGCCACTGTCTCCTGAAGGGCGGGCAAGCCGGCTGCGCCTGAAAGTGGCGGCAGATATAGGGTTGTCAGATGGTCAATGCCTGGCTGACGATCCAGCTCGTATAGCGGGATGTCAACGATGCGTTCGCGTTCTGTTCCGGCGGCGCTCACCAGCCTGACCGAATGAGTCTCGGGGTAGCTGTTCATCAGAGTGAGCTTGACCTCAGCTGCCTGACGTCGGTTGTAGAGCTGAGCCACCAGTGCAGGGCGATCAGGATCCAGAGGCGGATGATGCATAGCAGCCAGCTGATCTGCATCGGCGATTTGTAATCCCTCCAGAGCATCAATGCCCAACGCAGTGAGCACTGGCTCAAGGAAGCTGAGACCTGGGACAATGCGCACTGTCAGACCGGTTTCCACTGCCATACGGCGAATCAGGGGCACTGTTGCCTCGCCCACTGAGGGGTGACCCGGCACAGCGTATACCACTCCCTGCTCACGCTGTCCGAGCTCAATTACCCGACGCGCAATGCTTTCGTAAAGAGAGGCAAAGTCAGTCGCTTCATCATACCAGGCATCGAAGGAGTGGACTTTTAGGGGAAAGGAACGGGTTAGTTCTTCCACCCCAGGATGCCGAGCAGTACGCAGCCATACCTCTTGGCTGCTCGCAAAAACCTGGCGGGCAGCCTCCGTCCAGAGATGTGCACCGCCCGGCCCCAGCCCAACAATCGTGATTCCGGGTGGCATTATGGAGTCCCCCTTCCGGCTGTCCTGCCTGCAATGGCGATACGCGCAGGGCGCATGAACCGGCCATCTTCCAATAGACGATCCCACCTGAAGGCCACAGAACGTGCTCCGAGTATAAGGCCAGATTATTCTGGCAAGCGTCGGTAACGCGCATCAATGGCCTTGATCTTCTCCACTTTGGGTGCGGAGCGACCGCCGGCAAATTCTGAGGCCAGCCAGTGATCTACCAGCATACGCGCCAGTGTAGGTGCAACAACCTGAGCGCCCAGTGTCATGATTTGGGCGTCATTGCTTTTGCGTGCACGTTCCGCCGAATGGGGATCGTGACAGGTCGCAGCACGCACACCGGGCACCTTGTTCGCCACGATCGCCATCCCGATACCAGTACCGCAAATGAGGATGCCCCGATCAAATTCCCCGCGCGCGATGCGCTCAGCCACTTGCAAAGCAATGTCCGGGTAGTCCACCGGTTCGGTGGGGCTGTGCCATCCGGCATCGATGGGTTCGTGTCCCTTCTCCTGCAAATAGGCTTTCAGATCCTCTTTCAGATAGTAGCCGAAGTGATCGCTGCCAATAATGATGCGCATACTCTTCGCCTCTTATGTTGCATTTCCAACATAGGCTCGTTGTTCAGCGCGTGCCACAATAGCGGCCAACCTTTCCGCCACCTCAGCCGGGAGCGGCTCAGGTGTGTGAGTTTGCAACAGTTGGCGTGCGCGCTCCAGTGCACGGTCGCCCAGGGTTAACTTGCCCTTAGCCTCCCAGGTTACGTAGTTGCTGCGATCCAGCAATTTAGGCACCCAATTCTCGCGGAAGTGGCTCAATGTATGGTCGTCCGAAAGGAAGTGTCCGCCGGGCCCCACACGGTCGATGACATCGAGTGCCATTGTCTCCTCCGTGACCTCGATGCCTTTCATAAAGCGCGCCACCATACCCACGACTTCATCCATTGTCACTAGCTGTTGGTAGCTGGTGGTCAGTCCGTTATCGATATACCCCATATCGTGCACCAGGTTTCCACCATTAAGCGCAGCCAGCATCACCCAAAGAGATCCTTCTAAGGTGGCCTGTTGATCGAACGTCTTTGCGTCTGAACAGCCGGCGAAGTGGAACATTGGCAGGCGGTAGTGACGTGCCATATCTTTCAGAGCGCACACGCCCAACATGAACTCAGGCGCCGCATAAGACATTAAGGTGGTGCGCATGTCAATCGGCAACACCCCACCACCATAAACCAGAGGAGTGCCCTCCCGAATCAGCTGTGCCAGCACGAAGCCAGCTAACATCTCTGCATTACCTTGCGCCAAGCCCCCGGCAATGGTCACTGGTCCGCTGGCGCCTGTGATGAGGCCAGGGGTGAAGACAGTGGGAAGCCCCTTTTCAGCCATATACATCAGCTTCTGCGTCGCCTCTGGTCCCAGCGTGAGGGGGGAAATAGGCTCAGTGTATAGCGCACAGAATGGATTGCGCTGCAATGCCTCCGCGCCGCCCGCAACCACCTCTGCCATCTCGATAATGTCCTTGAGGTTTTCCAAGCTCCAAGCCGTGAACACGATTGGCTTAATTGTATTGCGCACCATTGCCTCGAAGTGATAAATATCCGAAATAGCTGCTGGTACATCCGAGGCAATGCCAGAACACATCATAAAAGAGAGGTTGGATAGAGCATCCACCAGGCGGCTGGTGCGCGCAATATCCTCTTTACACACCAGTCTGCGCTCTCCAGTCTCGATATCTACAATGTTCGGGGTATCGGAACCAGTGCCAAAATAGGCGCGCTCACCTTGCAGGGCTACTGCTGGTCGCCCCAACCGGTCGCAAAGCACAACCCGACTTGGTGTCACCTCGATCGCCCATTCAACCAGATGAGCCGGAAAGCGTACGCGCTTCCCATCCACCCAGCATCCGCCGCGGGCGAAGATCTCGATCGCACGCGGTTCCTCGACCTGGACTCCGGTACGCCGCATGACCTCCAAAGTGGCATAGTGCAGCTCAGTAATCTGGTCGTCGCTGAGAACGCGAAAGCGTGGAGTCACATTGACAGTGTAGTTGCTGCGTGTGTACTTCATTGCTTAACTCCTGTCTGAACGCCACAGCGCGCATCAGCGCGCTCTATCACAGCTGTGATGGCAGCTTGCACATCTTGTGGCAGAGGCTGGGGACGGTGGGTCTCCAGAATCTGGCGCACGCGCTGGTTGGCCAGCTCACCATATGTATGCCCTCCTTTCTGAAGCCAGGCAGCATAGGTGGTACGATTAAGCAATGTGGGATACCAGTTCTCTCGGAAATGACGCAAAGTGTGTTCTTCGTTCAAGAAGTGTCCTCCTGGTCCTACACGATCGATGAGATCTAACGCCATGGTCTCCTCGCTGACCTCGACCCCGTCCAGAATACGACGCACCAGCCCGATCACTTCGTCATTCATTACTGTCAGCTCCATCGAGGCGGTTAGTCCATACTCAATGTAGCCGACGTCGTGGGACAAGTTTCCGCCTGCCAATGCGGTGACCAGAATCCATAACGCTGCCTCCAAGCTGGCTTGCTGGTCGAACACCTTAGAGTCGGAGCAACCACCAAAGCTGAAGACAGGCAGCTGATAATAGCGTGCCATGTCGCAGAGCGCAGCCATGTTGATCCAGAACTCGGGGGCAGCGTAGGAGACGTTCATGTGCCGCATATCCATGATGGCCACCCCGCCACCATACACGAAGGGTGTCCCTTCACCAGCCAGCTGGGCAATCACCAAGCCACTTAGCAGCTCAGCATTAGCAACCAATAACCCCCCTGCACTGGTCACGGGCGCTACAGCGCCGAACGTCATTCCGGGCGTATAGACGACTGGCAATCGCTTACGCGCCATGTACATTAGCTTTGTTGTTCCCTCAACAATGTGCTGCAAAGGTGAAACTGGCTCAGTGTACAGGATAGCGAACGGATTGCGCTGGAAAGTTTCCGTCCCACCTGCGACTATCTCGCATATTTCGATGATATCTTTAAGGTTTTCCAAGTTCCAAGCTGTGAAACATAACGGCTTAGTAGTGTGGTGCAACATGGTGACGAAATGGTGTATATCCGAGGTGGCTTGATTGAGGTCATGTGCGATGGCCATACACATATGGAAGTCGATGTTGGGCAGGGCGTCCACCAGGCGCGCAAAGTTCTTCACGTCCTCTAAGCGTCCCTGCCTGCGCTCCCCCGTATACGGATCGATCACATTAGGACAATCGGAACCGGTACCGTAATAGGTTTTATAACCTTCTAACCTCATTGCAGGCTGACCGAGGCGATTGTATAGAACGATGCGTGAGGGAGCAGTACGGATAGCCCATTCTACTAAGTGGGGTGGAAAGCGCACTCGCTCACCGTCGATCCAGCAACCTGCCTTTTTCAGGAGGTCACGCGCTTCTGCTACGAGCACCTTGACACCAGTACGTCGCAACACCTCCAACGTACCGTAGTGCAGCTCTTCCACCTGATCCGGTGACAACACCTGAAAACGTGGATTAACATTTGCTGTGTAGTTGCTTCTGATCATTGTATGTCATGCCCCTTGAATAATATGCTGTCTTGTTCCGACAAGCTGGGCTGACTTATCAGGTTTCTTATGGGCGAGATGAGCGGAGGGCCATGGTAGTTGAATTTGCAACGTTCATTTCAGCAAGCCGCCCTATCCACCCAGATAAGCGCGTTGTACCTCTGGGTCGTTTAGCAGCTCTTGTCCACTGCCCTGGTGCCGAATGCGCCCCAACTCGAGCACATAGGCACGATCGGCGATCGAGAGCGCACGTCGTGCGTTCTGTTCCACAAGAAACACGGTTGTGCCACTCTCACGGATCAAGCGAATCTGCTCAAAGACGGTTTCCACGATCTTGGGGGCAAGCCCCAGCGAAGGTTCGTCGAGCATCAACAGATCGGGGGCAGTCATCAGTCCCCGCCCGATTGCCAACATCTGGCGCTCACCACCCGATAGAGTGCCCGCTTTCTGGCGCTGGCGCTCACGCAAACGGGGAAAACGCTCAAAGACTCGTTCGATGCGTTCCTCTAACGTGGCACGGTCGACTGTAAAGCCTCCCATCTCCAGGTTTTCACGCACGGTGAGGGATGGGAAAACATTGCGTTCCTGAGGCACCAGCGCTAAGCCGTGGGAAACCATTGTATGAGGAGACAAGCTTGTTATTACCATACCCTTAAACCGGATCAGTCCACCATGAATATCGGTCAGCCCGAAAATGCTGCGCAGCAAGGTGGATTTGCCGGCGCCGTTCGCTCCCACCATAGTGACAATCTCACCTGCGGCCACTTCCAAGTTCACGCCGTGCAATACCTCGCTCTTTCCATAGCCTGCGACCAAATTATGCACCTCGAGAATAATGTCGTTGGACTTGCGATCCGAGCTGTTCATGCCACACAGGCTCCCAGGTAGGCGTCAATAACTGCAGCATTCGCACAGATTTCGGCGGGTGTACCCTCGGCAATCTTCTGGCCGTAGTCTAGCACTGCAATGCGATCACACAGGTTCATGATGACTCGCATGTCGTGCTCCACCACCAGAAAAGTTTTGCCCTGTTCTTGGCGCAGCCGACGGATGTAATCGAGGATGCGATTGACCAAGGTAGGATTGATACCTGAGGTGGGTTCGTCCAGCATAACCAGTTGCGGGTCGCTCATCAGAGCGCGCGTCAGTTCCACCATTTTCTGCTCAGCGTACGAAAGGTTGCCACAATACTCATTGACAGCGTGTCCCAACCCCACAATCGAGAGCAGTTCACGCGCGCGCTCGATTGCCTGGCGTTCCTCTTGATGTACAGAGGGTGGCTGCAGGATTCCCCATAAGAGATTTTCGCCCCGCTGGTGCTGCACCCCCAATAGCAGGTTATCCATAACGGTCATCCGGTTGAAAGTCCGCACGAGCTGGAAAGTGCGTGCAATGCCATAGCGGGCAATACGATGCGGCGGCATACCAGTGATATCGTGCCCTTTGAAAAAAACACGCCCTTTGGTCGGCTCAAGGAAGCCGGTGACCAAGTTGAAGACAGTGGTCTTCCCAGAGCCATTGGGGCCGATCAACCCGAAAATGCTACCTTGGGGGATTTCGAATGAACAGTGATCAACCGCACGCAAGCCGCCAAAATCTTTGGTAAGTTCTTGGATCTGCAGCAGGGGCGCACTAGATGCATTCATTTGTACACTACCTTGCGCTCTGGGATTAGACCACGTGGGACAAATATGGTAGCAATGATCAGTAAGATACCGAATATTAGCTGCTGCAGCGCTGCAGGGTTCAACCAGAGTGGCAGGCCGACAAAGCGCAAGCCCTCACGCAGTGCGACAAACACTACTGTGACCACTATCGCACCGAGGTTGTTGCCTAGGCCACCCAACACAATGATTAGGAAGATGAAGAACGTCAACCACATAACGAAGCTGCTCGGGTCTATAAACGTGATATAATGGGCGAACAGGCTGCCAGCCAATCCTGCCATTGCTGACCCGATGATCAGCACTCTCATCTTGAACCAATAAGTATCCTTGCCCAGCGCCTGTACGGCAGCTTCATCCTCGCGAACCCCCTTTAGCGCCCGCCCAAAGGGGGAATATAGAACGCGCTCGGCAATCACAAAGACAATCAGCAGACACGCCACACTTAGGATCAAGAACTTCTCAGCTGTGTCAAACTCGATGCCCAGGAAGGCAATGTGGGGAATGCCGGGCAATCCCATGGGGCCGCGCGTCAGGGAGATCCAATTCTTGAAAACAGCGCGTGTGATCTCGCCCAAGCCCATTGTTACCACTGCAAGATAGTCGCCCACGAGACGCAAAGTGGGGATGCCGATAATGAATGCCACAAAGCCAGCCATCGCCATACTTGCCAAAACAGCCAGCAGCCAAGGCACACCTGCCTTGACCAGCAATGCCGAGGTATAAGCTCCGATGCCGTAGAAAGCTGCATGGCCTAAATTGAACAGTCCCGTGGCACCTACTACCAGGTTGAGTGAGATAGCCAAAATGCCATAGATCGTGATCACAACCAATAAATGCACGACTAGCGCAAGTTCCATAGGGCGAACCTCTTCGTGATGTTCACAGGACGGTCACCTGAGCTTCTTCTTTCTTGCCGAAGATACCGCTGGGTCGCAGGAACAATGCCAGAATAAGAATTCCATAGGCAATCGAGTCCTTCCAAACCGGCGGAATAAACCAGACGCCGGTGTTCTCGACAACGCCGATGAGGAAGGCCCCCACGACGGCGCCCCATACGTTGCCAAGACCCCCTAGCACAACCGCGGCAAACGCCTTGACCGTGATAATAAACCCCATCGTAGGTTGCAGGTTGGTATCCATTCCGATCAGCGCTCCCGAGGCCGCAGCAAGCGCCGACCCGATGGCGAATACAGCGGAGATGATTAGATTCGTGTTGATACCGGACACCTCGGCCAGGCTGATGCCGTCAGCCACTGCACGAATCGCTTTACCCAGCTTGGTACGCGTTAGTAGCCAATACAACCCAACCATAAAGACTAGACTCGTGACAACGATAGCCCCTTGCACTGGGGTAATGTAAACCGGGCCGATCTGGTAACTCCCTAGGCCAGTCAGATTGAATGTGCGGATGTCCGCGCCCATAATAATCATTACGGCAGCATCCAGAACGAAGGAGACCGCAATCGCCGTGGTCAATGAAGCGAGCTTAGGGGCACGGCGCAGCGGCCGATATGCTACCCGCTCCACCATAACCCCCACGCCAGCAGTGAGAACCATACTGCATAGAAAAGCGGGCACAAGCGGTACATTCCCTAAGACGGTCAGCACGAAAGCCAGATAAGCACCCACCATAGCAATGGAGCCGTGGGCGAAGTTAATAAACTTTAACGCTCCATACACCATACTGTAACCAACCGCGGCGAGTGCATACGTGCCGCCGGCAATCAATCCGTTGACAAGGAGCTGAACGAAGATTTCCACGAATGTTCTCCTGTGAGCTGGGTCATCACATCAAGGTAATCTGCTCATGCGACGAACTCTCTGGCCCGTTCCATGTTACGCGAAAGCTGCAGAGCGCACTCAGACGACATCTGCGCGCTCTGCAGCAGCTCAGCAACATGGGTAAGAACTGGTAAAAGGACTTCTACTCTGTCTTCTCGGTTTCCTCGGTCTGTTCAGTCTTCTCGTAGAGCACCCACTCGCCGTTCTTCACCACCACCCACTCGTAGGAACCTTGCGAGATGCCGTACTCGTCGAACTTCTTGGCGCCAGATGGTCCGATGTAGGTCTCGGCCACTTCAAACAGGGCTTGCTGAATACCATCCGCCGTGTAGCCACCCTTCTCGATCGCTTTTGCCACAAGCATCATAGCGTCGTACGCGAAATCGGCCCAGATCGTAGGCTCTTTCCCAAATTTGTTCACGAAAGCTTCGCGGAATGCCTGGTACTCGGGCGTCTGAGTGGAGCCGGCGCGCAGGCCCATCATTCCTTCGACCGCATCTGCACCAGCCAACTGTGGCACCTCAGGTGAAACAATGGAAACGTCGGTGACCCACTGCGTTTTCAGGCCGAGCTCGGCAGCTTGTTTGAAAATAATGCTCGCCTCCGCCACATGGTCTACAATGAAGACGACCTTGGGGTTTGTCCCTTTCACCTTGAGAATCTCGGTGCGGAAGTCCTTGCCACCCAGCTCAAACGGTTGCACGATGAGAAGCTTGCCACCAGCAGCCTCGAAAGCCTGGACGAAAGTGTCCTTGACACCGATGCCGTAGTCATTGTTGATGTACATCACGGCCGCTTCTTTCACGCCTAGGTATTCGGCGACCTTGACCCATTCAGGGCCTTGAGCCGTGTCAGAAGCCATCACTGAGAAGAAGTATTTCCCACAGTCCTTCAGCGCCGGTGCAGTGGAAACTTGGGAAACCTGAACGACTTTCTTCTCCTGAGCCTTGGGGCAGAGGCTCAAGCTAATGGTGCTGGAAGCAGATCCCAGAATAACTGGCACCTTGTCCACTTCCGCTAACTTGAGGAACGCTGTTTGGGCATCCGCAGCGGACAGCCGGTCATCTTCGTAGATCACTTCGACAGGCACGCCATTAATGCCACCTGCTGCATTGATCGTCTCTACTGCCAGCTCGGTACCCATCTTCATGCTCTGCCCGTATACTGCTGCGTCACCGGTCAGGTGGCTTATGAAGCCAACCTTGTAGACCTGGGGTTTCTCAGCAGCTTCGGCTGTTGGTGTCGCGGCAGCGCTTAACCCTGGAGACTCGGCAGCGAGTGGGGCGGGTGCGACATACTGTGCTGCCAATGCGACCACCAACGACAAAATGATCCACAGTGCAAATGTTCGGTATTTCATTTTCTGCTCCCCTCCTTAGCGCACGAAGCTGTTAGTAAAGAAGTTAAGACAGAAGCGTAGAACAGACAAAGTTGTTGAAGGAGATCCTTCTCATCATAAGCGCTGGAGATCCAACGACCACCCCCTTTCCGCAACCTGGGCACCAGTTGTTCTAACACCAATTTCCGACTACCTGAGGCAGGCAATACGGGCCATAGAGGCCGAGCAACCACAAGACCGTGCGGTGCCCAACAATCCGCTGCATCTTCTACTCCTCTGAGCTTGTATCGAAGTCAGGCCCGCACTCCACACAAAAAGAAAAGAACCAGTGGCTAGCCCGCACTAGACGCGTAGGCTGGATACGCTGATACGGATAGTCTCGCTTGATATCACCAGTGAGGATACATTGCCAGTGGCTCAACTCACCAAGTTCCCTGTCTGAGCTCACACCGGCCAAATTAATGGGACGCATCATAGCATAGATCATTTATGAGGTCAAGCACATATTCATTCACCTAAAGTGTTACCCAAGCGGTATTGCTCCCTCAAATGAAAAATGTTACCGAGGGAACAATGTTGGCTGGCGAAAAGATCAGACCCCAAACACCTCATGCGACTTGCCGGAAGGAGAGGACGCCTTGGTAATATTATCGTTTGAGTTGGAGCGGTTATCCAGTACCCAATGGGGGGTTCGAATTTACGGGCTGAATATGGTAAAATGGGGATAGACCATTCAGGACAGGCATATATGGATGGAATAAAATCCAAGCTGTTGAGTAGGTCTCCTTTCTTAATGCGCATCGCGAAGCTGCTCCGTAAATGGACGCTGATCATAGTGTTCTTGGGGCTGCCAGGCACTATCGGCAGCAACCTCGTTTCGCAACCGGCGTATAGTGATGGAACGTTCTCATCACCACCCCCTTCGATCACGCCAACAGCAGCTGAGACGCCGGGGCCTTTTATGCCTGTTATCGAGGAGTTTCGCTGTAACCCGTGTGCCATCGATCCCGGAGAGTCTGCTACACTGCACTGGGATGTGCAGGGTGCCCGTTGGGTCACTCTGGATGGCCGCGGAGTCGAGGCGCCAGGGTCAGTGACAGTGTATCCTGACCAAACAACAACCTATCGTCTGGTAGCGGCCAATCAAAATGGCCGTAGTGAGAAGGCGATCACTGTGGAGGTTCGTGGGCTACCTGTCATTCACCACTTCAGCTGTTCGCCGTGTCAGGTGCGCGCAGGTGAGCCTGCCACCCTGAGTTGGGACCTGAGTGGCGGTGTGGCGGCTTACCTGGATGGTCAAGGTGTCACAGCTCCTGGCAGCACAGTGGTCTATCCGGAGAAGACCACCACTTACCGTTTGGAGGCCGTAGGCGAGCGAGGTAGTGTCGAGCGATTAGTGACAGTGACAGTCATTGAGAGTGCTAATCCTGACGCGATTCGTCGGGCATTGCAGCAGTTGGGCTATCGTGTGCGCGCGGTGTATTACCATCCAACGGTGAGTGGCAAACGGTCGTTGGCTGTGGTGATGGAAGCAGTGTGTACTCTGTCTCCAGAGTGTGAACAGGCGGTCGCCAGTCAGTTTTATTGGGGTCTTAAGGTACTGTACGACAGTGCTGTAGCGGAACCCTTGACGGTGGGGCTATTTGACGGTGTGCGTTACATAACCTTTCTGACTATGCCCCCAGCAGCACTAGAAGCGTTTCTGCGTGGTGAGATAGACGGTTACATCCTCTGGCGCTCTGGGCGCTGGAATGTCTGGGACGATTGGCATAGTCGTTGGCGAAGCACCGAAGACCCTGCTTTTGTCGGGAAGAGCTTTGCCACGCAGCGCTTCGTGTACTAGGTTTACACGTCTACACCGGCTTGGGAATGATTTCGTAGACATGTGTGAGCGGTGGAGGTGGCGCATCGCTCCAGCGGAATGCGTTGAGCAGATGTCTTCGCGCTGCCGCAAGCCGATCGCTGCGGTTAGCATGCAATACCAGCAATGGTTCTTTGCGCTCTACGGCATCGCCCACTTTCTTGCGTAATACAATCCCGACCGCGTGATCGATTGTATCACCCTTTTTCTCACGGCCAGCTCCTAGCAGCACGCTGGCCTCCCCGACAGCTTGAGCATCGATTGCAGCGATGTAGCCTGCTCGAGGCGAAGGCAACTCCTCGATCAAAGAGGCATGGGGCAAGCGTAGGGGGTTCTCTAGCACTGCCAAGTCACCCCCTTGAGCAGTGATCCACTCGACAAACTTGTGCCATGCTGCGCCACTGGACAATTTGTGGATCAGCACAGCGCGTCCCTCTTCTAGAGTGGGGGTATGGCCAGCCAGCACGAGCATCAGGCTACCTACTGTCAGGCAGTGCTCAAGCAAGTCACTTGGACCGTTGCCCTGCAAGACACTAATTGCTTCCTGTACCTCTAGCGAATTGCCAACGGCGCATCCAAGTGGCTGGTTCATATCCGCAATGACGGCAGCGACACGGCGGCCAGCTGCCTGCCCGATGGTGATCATAAGATCAGCTAATTCGCGTGCGGCCTCCAATGTCTTCATAAAGGCACCGCTACCCACCTTAACATCCAAGACGATCGCATTGGCCCCGGCAGCAATTTTCTTGCTCATAATGCTACTAGCGATCAGAGGAATGCTTTCCACGGTAGCGGTGACGTCGCGCAAAGCATAGAACTTCCCATCAGCCGGCGCCAGATCAGACGACTGGGCAGCAACAACAATGCCATGTTCACGCAACTGATGGACAAACTGGGAGTGGCTGAGCTCGACGCGGTAGCCCGGAATGCTCTCCAGTTTGTCGACGGTGCCGCCGGAAAATCCCAGTCCGCGACCGCTCATCTTACCGACCGGCAATCCAGAGCTAGCCACAAGCGGCGCTACTACCAAGGTGGTCTTGTCACCTACGCCACCAGTGGAATGCTTGTCCGCAATGTGCTCTGCCACCCCGCTCAGATCAAGCATATGGCCAGAATGTGCCATAGCCAGCGTCAGATCGGTGGCCTCACGTGCGCTCATGCCACGCAGCAGCACTGCCATACACCATGCAGCTGCCTGGTAGTCAGGAATGTTACCGCTCGTGTAACCCTGCACAAAGAACTCAATTTCAGCCGTGGAAAGCTCAGCGCCATCTCGTTTCTTAGCAATAATGTCCACAGCACGCATAGACATCATACCTTTCTCATTCTCCTACGTGGCCGCGGAGGCGCACCGGTAGGAAGCTCTGAACCACCCCTCATAAATTATAAACCCAAATGGCTTGTTGACCAGAGGGCAGATGTCCACGCACGAATGCACAATTTAGCGCTGAACGATGCATTCCTGGAGGAGTCCACGGGTAATTAGCTCACAGCCAAGGTAAACACACCATAGCGCGGGACTCTGTAAGAAATCCCGACCATTCGGAGTGGCAGAACAGGGGGAAGGTGACGGACAACGCCCCAAGAATTGCTCGTCGCATGAGATCCTTGCCTTTTTGGCCTTGCATGCTATAATCCTTTGCCAGGCCATGGAACAACTTGCCTCCTAGCGACGTCGGTGAAGACAGTGTGATGCGAGAAGACACAAATTTGATGAGGAGGTATAAGGAGGATTCTATGAAACGAGGCACACCCCTAGCGAGACTGATCAGCGCTGCTGCAGTATTGGCACTTCTGTTTGGTGTGGTTGCTACTGCTCTTATCCCCACTGCGGTGAGTGCCCAAGGTGATATTCAGCCGGGTACCATCACTGTTGTAGGTGAAGGCAAGGTAAGAATCAAGCCAGATATGGCACAAGCTACCATCGGGGTAGAGATTGTCAAGTCAACAGTCAAGGAAGCCAGCGCCGAGGCGTCACAAGTAATGAGTGAGGTGCTGAACGTACTCAAGCAGTTGGGCGTTGAAGAAAAAGACGTTCAGACCTCTGGATTCAGTGTCTGGCAGGAGCGACCATACAGTCCGGAGGGAACTCAGGGTGCACCGGTTTACCATGTCACCAATCAGCTTAATGTCACAATTCGTAATCTTGCGAATCTCGGGGCAATACTGGATGCCGCAATGACCGCTGGCGCCAACAACATCTATGGGGTCACGTTTGGTCTGTCAGACACTGCACAAGCAGAAGCGGAAGCACGCCGCAAGGCGGTCGAAAATGCCCGCGCTAAGGCAGAGGATCTTGCTCGACTGACCAACTTGCAATTGGGCGAGGTCATTAGTGTCAGCGAGGTGATCGGCGGTGGCGGTTACTACGTTGGGGCCGTCCAGAAGGCGGAGGGAACGGGCGGAGGCGGACCAATTATGCCTGGAGAGCTGGAGATTACAATGCAGCTACAAGTAACTTACAGCACGGTGCAATGAATATGCATTACGGAGAGGGAGGGAGTGAGAAACACTCCCTATCCTGTCTATTGGGGCGGCATATGATTTGCTGGCGCAACCGCTTCCCCCGTCTATCGTGGCTGGGGAGTCTGCTGGCAATCTGTATGCTTCTATTCGGCTTTGGCACAGCTGGCCTGTGGCATTGGTTGGCTGTGGATCTGCCGTCGCCCGATAGCCTCTACCAGCGCACCGCCGCACCCTCGACCCGCATCTATGATCGTAATGGCCGGCTGCTCTATGAGATCCTGGATCCGCACGGCGGCTCACATACCCCTGTACCACTCCATGCGATCCCGAAGGCGTGTGTACAGGCTGTCATCGCTACTGAGGATGCCAGTTTCTACACCAACCCAGGTGTGGATGTCTGGGCCATAATACGCGCGTTGTGGATCAACTTATGGAGTGGCGAGATACTCTCCGGAGGCAGCACGATCACGCAACAGCTGGCGCGCAATCTACTCATGATGCCAGAGGAGCGCAACCGAATCTCATTGGAACGCAAACTGCGCGAGGCAATTCTGGCCTGGCGGTTGGCGCGTACCTATAGCAAAGATGAGATTTTAACCATTTATCTCAACGAGACCTATTATGGCAATTTGGCATATGGTATCGAGGCAGCCGCGCGCACTTATTTTGCCAAGAGCGTGGCAGAACTCGATCTGGCCGAGTGTGCTATGCTGGCTGGCTTGCCGCAATCGCCTTCGCGGTACAATCCTCTGGAGAATCCCAAAGCGGCACGTGAACGTCAGGCGGTCGTGCTTGGCCTGATGGTCAAACATGGATTTATCACCCAGCAAGAAGCTGAGCTAGCAGCACGCGAGGATCTGGCGTTTGCTGGAGCACCATTCCCAATTCGGGCACCCCACTTTGTAATGTTTGTGCGTGGCCAACTAGAGCGCGAGTTCGGCCTGCAAGCCATCTACACACAAGGATTGCAAGTCTATACTTCACTAGACCTGGATGTACAGGATACAGTACAGCGCGTGGTGAACTATCGCATGGCGCAGTTGAGGACAGCCCGCGAGGGACAACCACCACGCAATGTGCGTAACGCGGCTGTTGTGGTGCTGGACGTACACTCCGGTCACATTCTCGCTATGTTGGGTAGTCCGGATTATTTTGATCCGCGCATTGACGGTGCAGTCAATGCGACGATGGCCACGCGTCAGCCCGGTTCCTCACTTAAACCGATCACCTACGCCGCAGCGATGGATCCGACACGCCCCAATCCACTGACGCCGGGAACGATGTTAGTAGATGTTCGGACAGCTTTTCTGACTCGCGAGGGCGATCCCTATGTGCCGCAGAACTATGACCGTCGTTGGCATGGTCCTGTGCTGCTACGTCAGGCGCTGGCTTCCAGTTATAACTTGGTGGCGGTTAAAGTTCTGGATTATGTAGGCATTGACGCGATGACGAAATTGGCACGAGCTATGGGCATCACCACCTTTGACAACGCCAACCGCTTCGGATTGGCGTTGACGCTCGGGGGTGGTGAGGTACGCCTACTGGAGCTGACGAGTGCCTATGCCGCCTTTGCCAGCGGAGGCTATCGGGTAGAACCGGTGGCAATCACGCGTGTGGAGGATGCATGGGGGCGCGTTCTCAAACACGCTGTCCCAACGCCACGTCAGCGTGTAATGGATGAACGCGTAGCGTATCTGATCAGTGATATTCTAAGCGATGATCAGGCACGCGCTTCGACCTTCGGGGAGGGTAGCCCGTTACGCCTGTCGCGCCCAGCAGCAGCCAAGACAGGCACCACGACCGATTGGCGCGATAACTGGACAGTGGGTTACACTCCTGACCTGGTGACAGGCGTGTGGGTCGGGAATGCCGACAACGAGCCGATGCGCCATGTAAGTGGCATCACGGGAGCGGCGCCTATCTGGCACGATGTGATGGAAGAGCTGCACAAAGGTCGTCCCGTGCACTGGTTTGTTCAGCCAGATGGCCTGATACGCATGAAAGTGTGTGCTGAGAATGGCTTGCTCCCCGCCATACCGGACAATACTGTAACAGCCACCCCGGCGCGCACATCGTGGGGCCGTGATGCATCGTCGGCAGTGCGCCATCCGGCAATCTGCCCGCGCGAGATCGATGAGCTCTTCATTGTGGGCACGCAGCCAACACGCTATGATGATTGGCACTGGTGGTACCGAATCGACACACGTAATGGCTTGCTGGCAGGGCCACAATGCCCACCTCAGTATGTGTCTTACCGACGCTATGTGCTTTATCCTGCTGAAGCGCAGCAATGGGCACGCCAACAAGGTATCCCGTACCCTCCGGAACAATATTCGCCGCTCTGCCCATTGCCTGGTACAATCCAAGAAACTCGCCAGAGAACAGAGGTGATTTCAGAGGCTGGCCTGGTGATGGTCAGTCCGGATCAAGGGGCGCGTTATCGCCTTTCGCCGGAGATACCGCGTGCTTCACAACGTTTAACGGTACGAGCGCGTTCCACAGATGGTATCACCTTGCGCCAAGTTACTTTGTTCGTGGATGATCAGCCGCTGGCGACGCTGGTTCAGCCACCTTATCAGGCCGCCTGGGATATGAAGCCAGGCAGGCACACCTTCGCCGCACAGGGGTTAGATGAAAAAGGGCGCTTGCTGCACAGCAATGCGGTGAGCGTCGAAGTAGCTGAATAGCCGGCCCTCTTTCCCTGATAGAGGGTGAAGGTGGAATGTGTTCTCAGGTCATCGAGGAGGAGATTGCAAAATGAGAACTGTGAGACCCATCACTTTGTCCCTACTGTCGGTGTTGGCATTGCTGAGCCTGCTCATTGGCACATTGCCGCCAGCACTCACTCCCGCTGTCTTGGCCCAGGCGTCACAGCCGCTGCCGCCACGCGTGCTTCAGTTCGTGCCGGCTCCCGCCGAAGAGCAACCCCTTGACGCACCACTGCAGCTCACCTTTGACCAACCGATGGACGCGAAATCGGTACAGGCTGCTTTTCGCGTCGAGCCCCCAGTAGAGGGAAGTTTCACTTGGCCACTGCCTCACATCATGCAATTCAAGCCCTCTGAGCCGTTGCAACGTGCCACGCGCTACGTGGTCACTTTGGGGCAAGAGGCCAGGAGCAGTTCTGGGGTGCCGCTGGACGAGCCGGCTACTTTCCGCTTTGTCACGGTGGGCTATCTGGAAGTGAGCGCCGTACAGCCTGCGCCCGATACTACCGAAGTGGCTGCGGATGCCATCGTCACCGTGACTTTTAACCGACCAGTCGTGCCCCTATCCGCATTGGAAGATCAAAGCCGATTGCCACAGCCGCTCTCGTTTGATCCTCCGTTGACTGGCAAGGGCGAGTGGCTTAACACTTCCATTTACACTTTTACCCCAGATCTTGGGTTTGACCCCGCTACCACCTACCGAGTGCGTGTCAGCAACTTGCAAGATCTGACCGGAGGTGTGCTGAAAGAGGACTTCGTATGGGAGTTCACCACTGTTATGCCGGCAGTGGTTGCCAGTGATCCTCCCCCGGATGGCATCTTTGTTAGCGTCCAGCCCACTATTCAGGTAGCTTTTAACCAGCCCATGAATCGACGGGCGGTTGAGGCAGCGTTTCGGTTGCAGCATAGCGAGACCGGCCAGTTCGTCACCGGCCGTTTCGAATGGAAGTCAGAGGGCATTCCTCGTCCGCGTCCAAGTAAGTACGACTACAGGTACGATATGGGGGAAGGCAGCCAAGGTCCCCCTGTGGTTGGCGTGGAGACGATGATGTTCACACCGGACCGGTCGCTTGAGTTCGGTGCCATGTACCATGCGACCATACCTGCTGGCACCCGTGCTGCTGTGGGAACCATTGGCACGAGTAAAGACTACACATGGAGCTTCACCACCATCGAATATCCGACGGTTGTCAGCACCAGCCCGTCTGATGGTGAGGAGGCTGCTGATTACTGGGGTGGGCTGCAGGTAACTTTTTCCAGTCCGATGAATCCTGATTCGATCAATGGCAACTTTACAATCACCCCAGCCATCACCACGACCGAAGTGTATACCTACTGGTGGGACAACAACACACAGTTACAGCTGTCATTCGACATGAAGCCCAGCACTGATTACCAAGTGGTGCTCAGCCGCAACATCGAGGGACGCGATGGCCAAAAGCTGGGCCGGGATGTCGTCGTTCGCTGGCGTACACGGGCTGCCGACCCGACCGTCTACCTTTACACACCCTACAAGATAGGCACTTTTCTGGCTTACACGCCGACTGTGGCATACGTCATGGTGCGCAACGTCGGCCGGGTTGACTTTGCACTCTATCGCATGGGGATGACAGACTTCCTGCAGGCCACTGGAGAAGACTCGTGGGACTTTTGGGAGAACTACAGTGGTAAGCGTCGGAACCTGGTGCGCAGTTGGTCATTGGAAGTGCACCCCGATCTCAATAGCAGTGTCATCTACGGCACCAACTTGGCAGGAGAAAAAGGCGCCCGCCTCGCTCCGGGTATCTACTACCTGGAGGCTACTGTACCTCCCGAAGCCGTCTACCCAGAGGCGAGAGGCTATGGCTGGCTGTCCACCCAGCGGCAGATTCTGATCGTCTCAGCAGTCAATTTGACCTTCAAGACTACCTCCACGGACGCATTGGTGTGGGCTACAGATCTGAAAACTGGGCAGCCGGTGCCCAACCTCCCGATCAGCATATATGACAAGCAAGGCAACCTGCTTGATGAAGGACGCACTGGGACAGATGGTGTCTTTGTTGCCGACCGGCACGAACCAATAGATATCTGGAAGTCGGTCTACGCTTTTGTCGGCAACCCCAACCGGCCGGATGAACGCTTTGCTGTGGCGATTAATCAATGGAGTGATGGCATTTCGCCATGGGAATTCGGTGTGCCAGTTGAGGACTACGTCCAACCGGTAATGGGCTACTTATTCACCGACCGCACTATTTACCGCCCGGGTCAGAAGGTCTACTTTAAGGGGATCATCAGAGATGATGATGACGCGCACTACACGATCCCCGGTCAGGAAGCTAGCATCCAGGTGACCATTTACGACTCACAAGGCACAGTGTTATATCGGGAAAATAAGTCGGTCAGCGATATGGGCACCCTCCACGGCGAATTTCAGCTGAGTGAGGAAGCCGCGCTGGGCAGCTACACGCTTGAGGCGGTCTACCGCGAGCAATACCTGACCACATCTTTCCAGGTGGCCGAATATCGGCGACCAGAATTTCAGGTCACTGTGCAGACTGACCGGCCAGAATACGCACAGGGTGATCGCATCAATGTGACAGCACAGGCGACTTATTACTTTGGCGGGGCAGTGTCTGACGCTCGAGTGCACTGGAGCGTGCTGTCTGCCGACCGAGGTTTCACCTATCAAGGCAAAGGATGGTGGGATTTTACAGATTATGACTGGAGCCGTCGTGGGGAATACTACGGTCAGTATGGTGAAGTAATCGCGGAAGGCGATGGTACTACAGACAAGCAGGGTCGTTTCACCTTCAGCCTGGAAGCGGATATCGCCAAGTACACGATGAGCCAGCTCTTCACATTGGAGGTCACTGTCACTGACATCAATAATCAGCAGGTCAGCAACCGTACCGAGGCAGTGGTCCACAAGGGGAATTTCTACATTGGCCTGCGCCCAGCGGAATATGTTAGCCAGGTCAACAAAGAGAGCGTTGTCAACCTAATTACAGTGGATTGGGAGAGCAATCCCTCACCTAACCGCACGTTGACAGTTGTCTTCTCAGAGCACAACTGGTACAGCGTGCGTAAGCTGGGAGAAGACGGCCGTTACTACTGGGAGAGCACGGTCGAGGACATACCGGTCTATACTACCACTGTTACCACTGATGCTCAGGGGATGACCACAGTGCGCTTCACGCCGGAAAAGGGTGGCATCTACCGTATCGCTGCCAAAGGAGAAGATGAAAAGGGCAACCAAATCACCAGCGCCACATATATGTGGGTGAGTGGCAGGGAATTTATCAACTGGCGGCAGGAGAACCACGATCGCATCGAGCTGGTAGCTGATCAGAGACAGTATCGCGTGGGCGACACGGCTACGATATTGATCCCTCACCCCTACCAGGGAGAAGTACAGGCCCTGATCACTCTTGAACGCGGACACATCTACCGTCACTGGGTTCAGACGCTGAAGACAAATTCGGAACAGATTCAGATCCCGATCACTGAAGATCTGATCCCGAACGTATTTGTCTCAGTAGTGATTATCAAGGGACAGGACGAAGCAAATCCATTGCCCAGCTTCAAGGTCGGTTACGCACAGCTCTCGATCGACACAGCGGACAAGGAGCTCACTATTACGATAAAACCGGACAAGCCAGCTGGGCAGCACTATGGGCCCGGTGAGACGGTGACTTACGATATCACTACCACCGACAGTCGCGGACAGCCGGTAGAGGCAGAGCTGGCGCTCAGCCTGGTCGATCTATCGGTACTGTCGCTGGCGGATCAGCCGCCCGACATCATTGGCGCTTTTTGGCGCGAGCGAGGATTGGGTGTGCACACTGCCAGCGGATTGACGCTTTCGGTTGACCGCATCAACCTGACAGTAGCGCCAGAGGCAAAAGGTGGTGGCGGCGGAGAAGGATTTGGTGTAGTACGCAGACGTTTCCCTGACACGGCTTACTGGAATCCTGTAGTGCGCACTGATGTTGACGGCAAAGCGATAGTGAATGTAACGTTGCCCGACAACCTGACCACTTGGCGGTTGAGCAGTTGGGGTGTCACAGTAGATACATTGGTTGGTCAGTCTACCGTGGACGTGGTCAGCAGCAAGGACCTGTTGGTGCGCCCAGTTGTGCCGCGCTTCCTAGTCGTCAACGATCAGGTCGAGCTGGGGGCAGTGGTCAACAACAACACGGATCAATCGCTCGATGCTGAGGTAGTGGTGCAAGCGAAAGGTCTACAGATACAAGGTGACACCTTGCAGAAAGTCACTGTCCCAGCGCACGATCGGGTACGAGTGGCGTGGACAGCCACAGCTGGCAGTGTGAGCGCGGCAACATTGCGTTTTGGCGTGCGTGCCCAAGGCTTAACAGACGCGTTGGAGTTCTCGCTGCCAGTATATCGCTATAGCACACCTGAGGTGGTCGCAACATCTGGTCAGCTGGATGAGGACGGCAGTCGCGTTGAAGGTGTAGCTTTGCCAGCCCGTTATGATCCTACCCAAGGTGAGCTGACAGTGCAACTTGATCCGTCACTGGCGGCCGGAATGGTGGAAGGGCTCAAGTACCTGGAGCACTTCCCTTATGAGTGTACGGAGCAGACAGTCAGTCGTTTTCTGCCCAATGTGATGACCTACCGCGCGTACAAGGATCTGGGTCTGGAGCGAGCTGACCTGGAGACCACTTTGCCCGGACTGGTGGGCGTTGGGCTGCAGCGGCTGTACAACCAGCAACACTACGATGGTGGCTGGGGCTGGTGGCTTCCGGATGAGTCAGATCCTTTCATAACCGCTTATGTGTTGCTAGGCATGGTCGAGGCAGCTCGCGCTGGCTTCGTGGTAGATCAACAGGTAATGGATCGCGCGGCGGAGTACCTGCAGGGAACCCTGCAGCCAGTCAAGGGTGATACGCTATTCTGGCAAGCAAATCGTCAGGCATTCGTGCTGTATGTGCTGGCCGAAGCAGGACGTGGCGATGTGGGACGCACTGTCGCTCTGTTCGAGCAGCGCGATACGCTCGACGCCTTTGGCAAGGCATTTCTGGCAATGGCGTTGGCACTGCTGCACCCAGATGGCGACCCGCGTGTCAGCACCTTGCTTTCCGACCTCACCAATGCAGCTATCATCAGCGCGACGGGTGCCCACTGGGAGGAAGCCGAGGTCGACTACTACGCTATGAACACCGACACTCGCTCGACTGCCATCATCTTGGCTGCATTGGCGCGTCTGGACAGCAACAACCCGCTGGCAGCCAATGCGGTGCGCTGGCTGATGAGCGCGCGCAAAGAGGGTTTCTGGGAGACCACACAAGAAAACGCGTGGGCCATTATCGCGTTGACCGACTGGATGAAAGCAACTGGTGAATTACAAGGGCGTTATGAGTGGCGCATTTTAGTCAACGATCAGCCATTGGGACAGGGCAGTGTAACTCCCGATAACCTCACCGAAACCCAGAAGCTGCAGGTAGAAGTGGCCCGTTTGTTGGCCGATGAGATCAATCGCGTGGTGGTGGAACGCACTGCTCCGTCAGGGCAGGCAGCTGGCACAGGTCGACTGTATTACAGCATGTACCTACGCCTTTTCAAGCCAGTTGAGGATATCAGGGCCGTCAGCCGTGGCATTATGGTGAGCCGTCAGTACACACTTGCCAGTTGTGATCCAGCCCGAGAGCAGTGTCCCGCGATCGATCGTGCCAAGGTGGGTGATGTAATTCGTGTCAAACTAACCATCGTCGCCCCTAACGACCTGCACCACGTGGTAGTAGAGGATCCCTTCCCCGCTGGTGCTGAGGGTGTGGATCAGAGTCTCAAAACAACCAGCGTAGTGGGTCAGGCGCCAGAACTGAAGCGCACTGACCGCCGTAACCCGTGGGGTGGAGAATACGGTTGGTGGTGGTTCAGCCACAGCGAAATGCGCGATGAGAAAGCTGTGCTATTTGCCACTTATCTCCCACGCGGTACCTACGAGTACACCTATCTCATTCGTGCTAGCTTGCCGGGCGAATTCCATGTCATCCCGACACATGGTTATCAGATGTACTTCCCCGAGGTGTTCGGACACACAGATGGTGCAGTGTTCACTATCACGCCATAAGAGGTAGCCACACAAAGCCTTCCTCTCCCAAGTTCTTGAGCAGGCTGTGGGAGAGGAAGGCTACACAATGTGGTTTGTCCGTATCAGCACAGTGTGATCCGGCGACATCCGAGTTCAGCCATATCCCTTTTGACATCCTCTTTCTGTACCATTACAATCTCTCTACCTATGTAGAGTCTTTTTTGACACTTCTCGATGTCCCGAGATCTATGGAACGCTAATTTTCTATGCTCATCTACAATCTATCTTATCTACATTTGAACGGGGGCTTCAAAAGTTATGAATAGTGCCCAAATTCGCCAGGCGTTTCTCGATTATTTCCGCCAAAACGGGCACGTAATTGTACCAAGCGCATCGCTGGTACCGGGCAACGATCCCACGTTGCTATTCACTAATGCGGGCATGGTACAGTTCAAAGATGTATTCCTGGGCCTCGAAAAGCGCGACTACCAGCGTGCGGCGACGGTGCAAAAGTGCATGCGGGTCTCTGGCAAGCATAACGACCTGGAAAACGTAGGCCCTTCTCCTCGACATCATACCTTCTTTGAGATGCTAGGCAACTTTTCCTTCGGGGATTATTTCAAGAAAGAAGCTATTCGCTACGCCTACGAGTGCCTGACCCAAGTGTATGGCCTTGACCCCAGACGGCTGTACTACACGGTACATTGTGACGATGACGAAGCATTGGGCTATTGGATCAGTGACATTGGTGTTGATCCTGCCCGTGTGTACCGCATGGGTGATAAGACCAACTTCTGGATGATGGGCGATACTGGCCCGTGTGGCCCTACCAGCGAAGTACATTATGACTGGGGCGCAGAGTATTGCACCTGTGGTCAACCCGATTGCAGTGTTGCCCTGGACAACGGCTGCGAGCGTTGGTTGGAGATATGGAACCTGGTTTTCATGCAGTTCAACCAGAAGCCAGATGGCACACGCGTACCACTCCCCAAAACTGGTGTGGATACCGGCATGGGTCTGGAACGTCTCGTAGCAGTCATTCAAGGGAAACGGAGCAATTACGATACCGATCTTTTCACACCCATTATGGATAGGGTCCAGCAGCTGCTTGGCCACACTGAGACACAAAGGGAACAGCATTTGGTAGCATATCGTGTCATTGCTGATCATGGGCGCGCCATAACCTTTATGATCGGGGATGGCGTTATACCTGGTAACGAGGGACGACGCTACGTGTTGCGCCTGATCTTACGACGCGCCGCGCGCTACGGCCGCATTGCGGGCTTCACGGAACCTTTTCTGGCCGAGGTCGCGCGTGTGGTGATCGACCAAATGTCCGATCACTACACCGAGCTGCGCACACGCGCCGATTTCATACTGAACGTTATCACCCAAGAGGAAGAGCGTTTCTACCAGACCTACGAAATCGGATTGAATATGCTGACCGAGCTGATGGATCAACTGAAGAGCGAAGGTCAGACTACAATCTCAGGCGCTGAAGCTTTCAAACTGCATGCGACTTACGGATTCCCCTTTGAGCTCACGCGTGACATTGCTGCGGAAAATGGCCTTTTTGTTGACGAGGCTGGCTATCGTGAGGCAATGGCTGAGCACGAAAGGGTCTCTTCATCGGAGCGTTTCAGATTGGCTGAGCTGGATAACCTGACCTTTTACGCTGAACTGCTTGAGCGGTTGAAAACGGAACACAAGCTGGGCGCGCGTGGTGTCAACTATAACCCTTATGAGAATGCCCAGGTCGAGACAAAAGTCGTGGCGATCCTGCGGGACAGGACACCCGTCCGCGAGGCTCGGGCCGGGGAACAAGTTGAGATAGTGTTAGCCGATACTGTCTTTTACGTAGAATCAGGAGGTCAAGTTAGCGATACTGGCTCGATAGCGCACTATCACAATCCAGACGAGCCTCCAATCTGGGAAGTCCATGTAGAAGACGCGAGGCAGCCTGTGGCCGGGTTAGTCGTTCACGTTGGCCAAGTGAAAACAGGCACTGTGCGCGTAGATGATACTGTTTTGGCTTCGGTAGACCTGGATCGTCGTTGGGACATAATGCGCAACCACACTGCCACGCATTTGCTGCACAGTGAGTTGCGTTATGTGCTGGGCGAGCATGTCCAGCAGGCGGGATCTCTCGTGGCGCCAGATCGTCTGCGCTTTGATTTCACCCATCCCACTATGTTGACTCAAGAGGAACTGCGCACAGTTGAAAGCTTGGTGAATGAAGCTATTCTGGCCAACTATGCCGTGCGTATCGAGCAAGAGGAATATCGTCAGGCTGTAGCTGAGGGAGCGATAGCACTTTTTGGTGAGAAGTATGGCGATTTGGTTCGTGTGGTGAAAATCGGCGAGGATAGTGAGATCTTCAGCCAGGAGCTGTGTGGCGGGACCCATGTGGAGTACACTGGCGACATTGGGCTATTTCATATCATATCGGAAAGTGGCGTCGCCGCTGGTATCCGACGCATTGAAGCTGTGACAGGTCGTCATGCCTACCAGCTGGTGCAGAAGCGAATGATGGTGCTTGACGCCGCAGCTGCTTTCCTGGGCTGTGCTCCTGAGGAGACAGATCGCAAGGTCCTAAGCCTTCTGGATCAGTTACAGGCTAAAGAGAAGATGATTGCCACTTTGCAACGTGAGCTGGCTCGTCGAGATTTCGAGCGCATCCTGAGTGAGGTTAAGAGAGTCGACAGTGTGAATGTTCTATCCGTCAAAGTGGACGTGAGCGACATCACCATATTGCGTGAGATGAGCGACTGGTTTCGCGAACGAGTTGGTTCTGGTGTGATAGTTTTGGGCGCAGTGCTAAGTGGCAAGCCAAATTTCGTAGCAGCTGTAACTCCCGACCTAGTCCAACGCGGAGTACACGCAGGCAATCTCGTGCGTGCTGTGGCACAAAAGGTGGGGGGAAGCGGCGGCGGCAAACCCACCTTGGCTCAGGCAGGTGGTCATGATGTGACACGGATGGACGAGGCGTTGGAAGTGGTGCCGGAGTTGGTGCGACAGGCATTGCACGATTGAACGAATGCCCACCGCGTTTTGTGATGCGCAACTTATTTGATTCGATCAGAACCTATTATCCAGCCACCCTCAGGAGCTCTCCGAAGAAAGCTAACTACAGGCGTTTCAAGCATCTTAGTTTGCTTGATCTCGGTGCTGATTCACTGAAAGCGATAGTGGCACAACGGGAAAATGGCGCCGTGCGGATTCTGGGCTACGGCATTGCCTCGGTGCATGCTTGCGCGCTTGACGGTGATCGCACGTCAATCCTTACGCTCGCTGTTGCTGCAGACGAAGCCCTGACAACTGCAGAGGATCGTACAGCGTCAGATGTAGCTCATAAAGTAGTCCCAGATGATGCAGTCTTCTGCCTGCCGGCACGTTTTATTCGCAGTAGGCTTGTCACTTTACACCAAAGACGCCTTGATCCAGCAGCTCCTGTCTCAGCGCGCGAGGTAGCGAGACTGCGCGAACGTGTAGAGAAGCTACTTCACGAACAGCTAATCGACCATCACAACCAGAATGAAACATGGAAGCCGCTTGCTTCGGCCACCAGTTTGATGCTCGCGATAGACGGCCATCCCGTCAGCGATGCGATCGGTCTCAAAGGTAAAATGCTGAGCGCATCTATCTTTGGCTTTGCTGCGCCGTCGAGAATTGTGGACGTTGTGGCGACGATCGCCAAGAGGTTGGAAGTATCTGTCTATGCAGTAGTGGCTGGTCCCCAGTCTCTGGCGACGTTGGTGCCACAACGCGACGCGATCTTGCTCGATGTGGGTGGGCAAGGCACCAACCTCAACTTGATCCGCCACAATGCCTTGGTAGCGACTGTGTGGTGGCCTCAGGGAGGTGAGCTCTTTACATCGAGTCTGGCTCAGAAGTTTCGATGCATACCAGAACGCGCAGAGGCGCTGAAACGCGCCTATGTAGACAATACTCTGTCACGGGAGGATGTCTTCCTGGTAAAGCGTGCATTGGAAAAACCACTGAGCAGCTGGTTCGAATCGTTTGTATCTGCACTCCGCAATCTGACGGCCGAGCATCACAATAGTAGATCAGCGAGACCAGAAAGTGATGCATCATTAGCGTACACTACGGGAAACGATGAGGGTATCCTCCCAGGTCGCGTGTTCGTCACTGGGGGCGGGAGCTTGCTACCGGATCTTATGTCCACGGCGAGCAGTGTGGCAACAGTACCAGGGCTGCACTTTGATCGTGCTGTAGAGGTTCAGTCCTTGGGAAGCTGTCTAAGCTCGTGCCGATCGGGCCAATCCTCTTTTCTGTTGAATGTACCTCCCCGGCCTATGGGGGATCTTTTAGCCTCAGCGATAGGGTCAGCGGCTAGTGTAGTATGGTGAAACAGGCGCAACGTCCAAGGAAGGTTGCCGGATCAGTGCCCAGAGCTCAACGGTCTGCTCAGGACGAGGTGGCGCAGGTGATTTATCTTGAGCCGGGGGACGACGCTGCAATTGTCCGAGATCGACTGGAGTGGGCTGAGGCAACCCGAGTGCTGCTTGTGCTTCCATCTCGGAATCGCGTGTTGAGAAACCTTGTCAGCTTGAAGCTCATAGCACGCTATGCTGGCAGCACAGGACGCACAGTGGCTCTGGTCACTCCGGACCCGCGAGTGAGCGAGCTCGCTGCTGAAGCTGGCCTGACTACTTTTGGCTCGCTTGACCAGGCGCGCCGTTCCCAATGGTTAATATCTACTGGTGAAGAGGCAAAGCCAGTCAGCCCAAAGGAGCTGGTCACAGCACACGAAGATGTAATCGAACCGGACAAGGTGCCGGGGGTGTCGTTGCCAGAACGTCCTTACCGAAGGGTAGCGCGTCCTGAGTGGTTGCCCACTTTTCAAATCAAGGGTAGACGCCGTTTGACCCCTTCACAAGTCATCGTACGACGTCTTCTCAAAGCTGCAGGTTTCTTGGTCTTGCTGGCAATTTTGACCGCTATGATTGGTGTGGTGGTACTGCTCCTCTACCCCGAAGGCTCAATTCATCTAAGACCAAAGCGTGTCCCTGTGCGAACCGAGTTGACCTTGCGCGCTGACCCGCAAGCAGAAAAGGTCAATTACCAGACATTAGATATACCGGCCCGTCTGGCGCAGGTGGAGCTAAGAGATGTTGGTGTGATCGCGCCTTCTGGAGCCAGTGCCTTGCCTACGGAACGCGCTGTTGGCTCTGTTACATTTATCAACCGCACGTTGCAGGAAGTAACGGTGCCGATGAGCACAACTGTTAGTACCTCACGCGGCCTGAACGTGCGTTTTGTTACCAATATCACGGCGACGGTGCCAGCCGCTTTGAACGCCACGGCAGCTGTAACTATAACCGCAGTAGATCCCGGCCCCATCGGCAACGTGGCAGCCGGCCAGATCAACCGTATTGAGAACCCCATCCTTGCGCGTCAGCTGGCCGTGATAAATGAGACACCAACAAGTGGGGGAGCAGTTAAGCAAGCAGGTGTGGTCACGCGAGAGGACAAGGATCGTCTGTGGTCCATAGTGTTGCAAAAGATGTATCAAGAGGGTTTCAATCGCCTCAAAGGAGAGTTGGGTGAGCAAGAGTTCTTGCCACCTGAATCAGTAGTAGTGTTGCCACTAGAGGGAATTTTCACGCCTAGCTTGGACGGGGAACAGGCAGATCAGCTCTCCTTGGATATGCGTGCAGTGGTGCGTGGAACAGTTATTGCCGGCCAGTATGCTAATCAACTGGCATTGGCCGCTTTACAGTTGGAGCTTCCCTCAGGGCACAAGCTGGATCCGCGCACTCTCCAGTTTGAGATTGGTCAGGTGCTAAGTGTGGCGGATGACCGCTCGGTTACGTTCGCGATGCAGGCTTCGGCTGAGGCAGTAGCACAAATAGATGGAGATCAGGTTGTTGGGATCGTGCGTGGACTTCCACTCGAGCAAGCAAAACAATTGCTGGCTCAGCATTTGCCGCTGGCGGAGCCTCCCTCTATATCGGTCGAACCGGACTGGTTGGGGCGACTGCCGTGGCTGCCATTCCGGATTCGCGTGACTGTGGTGGAGTAGTGGCTGTCTGTATGATGTCTCCATGGTGATCATCGCATTAGATATAGGTGAGCGCCGCATCGGGGTAGCAGTCAGTGATCCGAGTGGTACCCTTGCCAGACCATATACGATTATCGAGCGTCGCTCACGCGCCGAGGACTTCGCAACAGTGGCTGAGCTGGTGCAAAGATTGGAAGCTCAGCGTGTAATTGTAGGATTGCCTGTCTCGCTGGACGGAGAAATCAGAGCGCAGGCGCGTAAGGTGGCGCGCTACGCTAGAGCGCTGGCACGCGTGCTCCCTGTGCCTGTGGAGACGGTGGACGAGCGCTATTCGACCGCTATAGCACAAGATCTGCTGGCCGAAGCAGGCCGCAAGAATCGTGTTCCTGTTGACGCGGCGGCAGCAGCGGTTATTTTGCAGGAGTATTTAGACCATCACGTTTGACTGTCTACAGGGAGGTACAAGACCCCATGCGTAAGAAATTGTGGCTTTTTCTTCGGGGGTTTTTCTTCGTGGTTGCGTTGGCTTCACTCATCGCAGTTTTTGGCGTGGGTGTCTGGTACCTGCGCTCGCAAGGTGGTGGTGAAGTGTCAATTGCCCTTAACGATGTACCTGGCGAGCGACGGCCGCAGGGTGTAGAAGACTGGGCGCTCAGTTTGTATTTACAGTTGAACGCCGATCGCATCAACAGGCCTCTCAGTGATGATCCTACCCCGATTCATTTCAAAGTAGAGGTCGGAGAGACCGCCGCCAGTGTGGGCAACCGCCTGCAAGAGATGGGACTAATCACAGACGTTAATCTCTTTCGGCGCTTTCTTCAGTACAACGGACTGGATGCTTCCCTTGAAGCTGGTGAATATATTCTCCGTCGCAATATGAGCATGCGTGAGATCGGGGAAGCACTTCAGCACAGTAAGGTTGAGGAGGTTACGGTTACCATTCCTGAGGGATGGCGCGCGGAGCAAGTTGCAGATATGCTCTCAAAACAAGGGATCATGGATGGCAGCGTGTTGCTGGCTGTGGTGCGACAAGGGGAAGCTGTACAACACGCGTTGCTGGCCAGCAAGCCGGCAGGGATGGGCTATGAGGGGTACCTGTTTCCTGAGACATACCGTCTACCAGTGCAACCTGCTCCTGAGGATCTCCTGATCCGCATGTTAAATACACTGCAGGCGCGTTTGCCAGTGGAATGGGAGCGTATGGCTACTGCTCAGGGGTTGAGCTTCCATCAGGTATTAACACTTGCTTCCATTGTGGAGCGCGAGGCAGTGATCCCTGATGAGCGTCCTGTTATCGCGAGTGTGTACCTCAATCGCCTGAAACATGGGATGTATCTCAACGCTGATCCAACCGTGCAGTATGCAATGGGTTACCAACCGGATAGCGGCCAATGGTGGAAAACACCGGTGACCATCGAAGAATATCAAGGTGTCAATTCGCCATATAATACCTACTTGAATCCCGGATTGCCCCCCGGCCCGATCTGCAGCCCTGGTATCAGTGCGATAATGGCGGTTTTGCAACCAGCAAATACCGATTACCTCTATTTCGTGGCGCGTGGAGATGGTGGACACGTGTTTGCCACAACAATGGAGGAACACGAAAGCAACGTGCAAACATACATGGGGGGTCGGTAGGAGCAGCTCATGGATACTCTTTCCAGCAAGCGCGTTCTTTTCCCCTCTGTGCCTGATCTGACTTCGGTACGCGCCCAGTTTCCTGCTCTGCAACGGACGGATTCGCGTGGCAGACCTTATGTCTTTTTCGACGGCCCGGGTGGAACACAGGTGCCACAGTCAGTCATAGACGCTGTGAGCGATTATCTAAAGCGCTCGAACGCTAACACCCACGGACTGTATGAGACTAGTCGGCGCACAGATCACATAATTGAGGAGGCGCGTCAGGCAATGGCTGATTTTCTGAACGCGCCATCAGCGGATGAAATAGTCTTCGGCCCTAATATGACCACCCTGACGTTCACCATAAGCCGGGCTATCGGACGAATGTTGCGTCCGGGTGATGAGATTATCGTGACACGACTGGATCACGATGCCAACATTGCTCCCTGGGCAGCTCTGCAAGAGCTTGGTGTGGTGGTCCGCTACGTAGACTTTAACCCTGAGGATTGCACCCTTGATATGATGGGTTTTCAGCGTCTCATTGGCAAACGCACGCGACTAATCGCAGTGGGATATGCATCGAACGCTGTAGGAACCATCAATGACGTGCGCACGATTGCGGAGTGGGCACGCGCTGCAGGCGCCTGGCTCTATGTGGACGCTGTGCACTACGCGCCGCACGGGCCGATCGACGTACAAGCGATCGGCTGTGATTTTCTTGTGTGTTCGGTGTACAAGTTTTTCGGTCCCCATGTCGGGGTGTTATGGGGGCGGTATGAGGTTCTGGAGCGCCTACAAGCCTACAAGGTGCGTCCAGTAGAAGATCGGCCGCCCGATAAGTTCGAAACGGGCACCAAGAATCACGAGGGAATCGCGGGTGCTATGGCAGCGGTGGACTACTTGGCTGAAATAGGCAGCCGCTACGGAACGGGTTTCGCCTCTCAGTATTCCCAGCTGGAAGGACGACGCCGCAATCTAAAAGCAGCTCTATGAACCATTCGCTCTTACGAACGTCCCGTGTTCGAGCATCTGATGCGAGGGTTACAAGCCATCCCGGGTATCACGATCTATGGCATTACTGACACACAGCGCTTCGATGAACGTGTACCCACAGTATCCTTCCGTATGAAAGGTTACACTCCTCAAGAGATCGCTCAACGACTTGGGGATGAAGGTATCTTTGTATGGGATGGAAATTACTATGCTATTTCAGTGACGGAACGGTTGGGTGTAGAAGAAGATGGGGGTATGGTGCGAGTCGGAATTGTTCACTACAACACCATCGAAGAGGTAGAACGTCTCCTTGCTGTGCTGGAAAACCTGTAGGCCTTTCTACTTGAACCTGATCCCATATCTCTCATGCATTCATTGTTCACTTGCTAGCCGGTCCACTGTGCATCATCACGGGCTGCAGCGTGTTTGCCAGTTCCAAAATGCTGTTCACAAATAAATCTGCTGTGTTATTCCCATCCTCTTGGATGCCCGAGTAAGTATTACGCACCAGGATCCCCAACATACCAATTGTTCTGGCTGGAACAAGATTACGGGGCATGTCGTCGACCAAAATGCATTCTTCCGGCCGAGCCTCCAAGATCTGAAGAGCGCGCTGATAGGCGTAACGGTGCGGCTTGCTGTGGTACCCGAAGTCTCGCACGTCAATAATGTGCCTGAAATGGTGTTGCACGCCCAGAATGGTAAGTACCCGCAACGCGTGCTCGCGACTAGCATTGGTGAAAATCACCTTTGTCAGGTCGATCTCCGCCAATACTCTGCTCAGGACAGGATTGGGTTGAATAAAGTCGGCTAGGGGAATATCGTGGACATACTCTAGGTAGTGCTCTGGATTGATGCCGTAGTGCAGAATCAGGCCACGCATAGTGGTGCCATAGCGTTCGCGAAAGTGTCGACGTAACTGGGGAGCGATTTCTGGTGGAACATCCAGATTCTCAATCATAAACCGGCTGATACGTTCCCCTACCATCTTCATAATGCCAGCGTCGGCGGGGTATAAGGTGTCATCTAGATCACACAACAGAAAACGGAAGTGTCCCACACTGCTCAAAGGCTCCAGCCACTTTAGCACTTTCCCAAGTATCGCACTACAGGCGGACAATTGCTCCTTCCAATGCCACTTCGTCGCTTAGCAGGTTGATCAGCAAAATGAAGTGGTTGTCAGCACGAAGCCCTTTATGTAATTGTTATTACAGCAGCAGTCGCATAGGTTGCTCAAGCGCTGCCTTGAGTGCCTGCAAGAACAAGGCGGCTTCTGCTCCATCTGTCACACGATGATCAGCCGACAGGGTCATTTTCATGCGCGTGCCAACAGCTAGCTGCCCTGCATCATCGACTACTGGCACGCGGCGCACAGCGCTGACGGCGAGAATCGCTGCCTGAGGCGGATTGATAATAGCAGCAAAGTCTTCTACGCCGTACATACCTAGATTGCTGATCGTGAACGTGCCACCGACCATGTCGTCTGCCTGAAACCGTCCCTCACGTGCACGGGTGACCATGGCACGTGTTTCACTGGCGATCTGGCTCAGCGATTTCTGATCGCAGTCCTTAACCACCAGTGTGACAAGCCCATTGTCAAGCGCTACCGCAATGCCTATGTTCACGCGACGGTGGAGATGAATCTCGTCGCCAGCTAGCGAGGCATTGAGGCGCGGAAACTGCCGCAGTGCGATGGCCGATCCCTTGATCACCAGATCGTTGATTGAGATCTTTTCCTCCTCAGGCAGCAATGCATTTAATTGTTGCCGCAGCGCAACGGCAGCTTCCATGTCCACTTCCACCGTAATATAGAAGTGAGGTGCCTGTTGCTTGCTCTCAGTCATTCGGCGCGAGATGGTCTTGCGCATGGGTGAGACAAGCTCTACGGCGTATTCCACACCAACGGAAGGCAGGGGTGGCGCCACCGTCACAGGTACCGCAACAGGTTGAGGCACCCGTTGTGCTGACTCGCGTACAAAGGCTTCAATGTCTGCCTTGGTGACACGCCCTCCGGGGCCGCTGCCACGCACCTGGGACAAATCGATGCCCAGCTCAGAGGCCATGCGACGTGCTAACGGGGAGGCCAGCACACGACCAGCCTCAACCTCTGGCACCTCAGTGACACTTACCGCAAGAGGAGCTTCTGCTTCAGCCGCAGTCACTGCAGGTACCTTCCCAGCGGGCACCTCTACCGTTTCACCAAGCAATCCCTGAATATCCTCATCAGCGCTTCCAATAATGGCAATGGGCTTGCCGACTGGCACAACCGTCCCGCTTTCTACTAGGGTCTTACGCAACACCCCTGACCTGAAGGAGGTCACTTCCACATTTGCTTTATCTGTTTCAATGATGGCGACCACATCACCCTCGGCCACTGGATCGCCTTCTCTCTTGACCCACTGTACCAACGTTCCTTCTGCCATGTCAAAGCCCATTTTGGGCATTGTGAGCAGTTCAGCCACCGAAACGCCTCCTTAGCTACTTACTTTCCGATATAGCACATCATTGACGGCATGCACAACATCCTCAACTTGGGGCAATGCCATCTGTTCCAACCTTCTGTTATATGGCAGTGGCACTTCTGCCTGGGCAACGCGCCGTACTGGAGCGTCCAGGTAGTCAAACGCCTGTTCCATAACGCGTGTGGCTACCTCGGCACCTATGCCGTAGGATCGCCAACCCTCCTCTACCACCACTAAGCGGTTGGTTTTCCGCACAGATTCTAGCACGGGTCTCATATCAAGTGGGCGCAGCGTACGCAGATCAACGACTTCAACCTCGATCCCCTCTTTGGCCAGCTGCTCTGCTGCCTGCAAAGAGGTCTGCAGCATCTTAGAGTAGGAGACGATGGTCACGTCCTTTCCCTCTCGCTTCACATCCGAGACCCCGATGGGCACCAGATATTCCTCGTCGTCTGGCACTTCACCTCGCAGCTGATAGAGGGTGGCATGCTCAATGAAAAAGACAGGGTCCTCATCACGGATAGCCGCCTTGAGCAGACCCTTTGCATCTGCAGGTGTCCCGGGCGCCACTACCTTCAGCCCGGGAAAGTGGGCAAACACCACGTCTGGTGTTTGTGAATGCGTCGCAGCGAGCTGACGGCCTCCGCCACCCACTGTGCGAATCACCAGAGGGCAACGGATTTGTCCATTGAACATGTAATGGAGCTTGGCTGCATGGTTCACGATCTGGTCCATCGCCAAGAAAGCGAAATTGATGGTCATAAGTTCGGCAACTGGGCGTAGACCAGCAATAGCGGCACCGATAGCAGCGCCGACGATAACCCCTTCAGCAATGGGAGTATCGCGCACCCGCTTCTCTCCAAACTCGTCTAGAAAACCACGCGTCACTGCATACGTACCACCCCATACGCCGACCTCTTCGCCCATGATAAACACACGTTCGTCGCGATACATTTCTTCGCGCAGCGCCTGACTGATGGCTTCCCGCATAGTAATATGTGCCATACCAGTTCACCTCCCTATTGCACCGGGACTGGTTGAACATAAACATGCTCATAGAGAGCATCATCCTCGGGTTCGGGGCTCTCTTTAGCGAAACGCACTATTTCTTCCATTTCTTCCTCAACATCCCGGTTGATTTTCTGCAAATCTGTTTCCTTGGCCAGCGCCTGCGAGGTCAACAAGTTTGCTAGACGATCAATAGGATCATGATGGGCACGCCATTGCTCAATTTCGGCCTTGCTCCGATAACGCTCTGGGTCACCCATGGAATGCCCAGAATAACGGTAGGTTTTGGCTTCCATAAGGAATGGCCCATGCTCTCGCGCGTAATCCAGTGCCTCGCGCATTGCTCGATACATAGCCAGCACGTCCTGTCCATCCACTGGGGCGCTGGCCACGTCATAGGAACACCCCTTTTCAAAAATGTTAGAGCGCGAGGAAGCACGACTGACCTCGGTACCCATCCCATACTGGTTGTTCTCAACTAAATAGACGACCGGTAGTTTCCACACCGCTGCCAAGTTGAGCGACTCATGAAAGTAACCAATGTTGGTTGAACCTTCACCAAACACACACAGTACTGCTTTGTCCTCCTCCCGATAGCGGATCGCTAACCCCACGCCGGTGGCCAGCGGCAGGTGACCACCCACAATGGCATGGCCGCCCCAATAATTGTGTTCGGCGCTCGCCAGATGCATAGAACCTCCTTTGCCACCACTGACCCCGGTTGCCTTGCCGAGCAGCTCAGCCATCACCCGCTTGGGATCGAGTCCGCGTGCAATGGCCCAGCCATGGTCACGGTATGCAGTTAACAAGTGGTCATCAGGCCGCAGCGCCTTACACGCGCCAACGGCGATGGCTTCTTCACCGATGTACAAATGGAGAAAGCCGCCGATCAGACCAGCGGTATAGAGTTCGGCCGCTTTCTCCTCAAGACGCCGGATAAGTACCATCTGGCGATACATCTCCAGCAATTCCTCGCGCGACAGTTCGTCTGGCATGTTCTCCATCTCCAGTCAAGAGTCTCGAATCCCAATTAGAGTGTCTCCTGTACCTCCCCGAACGCGTGATCAAGTATCTCAAGCGCTTGCTCGATCTCCTGTTGGGACACGATCAGAGGAGGTGTAACACGTACCACGTTACCGTACAGGCCGCCTTTGCCGATCAGCAGACCCCGTTGGCGCGTCGCCTCAAATAGATGAGCAATTTCGCGCGTGGCCGGCTCCTTGGTCTGGCGGTCACGCACCATTTCGATGCCTTGCATCAGTCCCTTGCCTCGCACATCGCCGATCACAGGATATTTTTCCTTCAGGGTCTCCAATCCATTGCGCAGGAGAGTCCCCATTTGATCTACATGTTGAGGTAGTTTCTCCTCTTCTATAACCTCGATTGTTGCCAGCGCTGCAGCACAGGAAACAGGATTGCCCCCAAAGGTGGAAATCATCAGACCCTTCAGCTTGTCCGCTACCTCTGGTATGGCGATGGTGGCGCCTAATGGTGTACCGTTAGCGATTCCTTTTGCCATCGTCATAATATCCGGCTCTATTCGCCAATGCTGGATGCCAAACCAGAACTTGCCTGTGCGCCCGAAACCAGTTTGAACCTCATCGCAGATGAATAGTCCCCCATATTTGCGCACAATGCCAACAGCAATCTCAAAGTATTCGGGAGGTGGGGTTATGAACCCCCCTACACCTTGGATGGGCTCCGCAAGGAAAGCAGCAACACGCCCTGTGGTGACTGTCTTGATCACCTGTTCCACGTCCTCCGCGCACGCCACCCCACATTGGGGATAGGTGGCCTTGAGAGGACAGCGATAGCAGTACGGATTCAGGGCATGGTGTATGCCTAACACTTGCGCTCCCCCCACGCGCCATGGGGATTGAGCAGTCAAGGTGGTAGTAAGAGCCGAGCGACCGCTATAGCCATAGCGCAGCGCGATCACGTCCTGACAGCCAGTCGCCTCGCGCGCCAACAAGACGGCTGCTTCGTTTGCCTCGGTGCCACTGTTCCAAAAGTAGGACTTCTGGAGACGACCGGGTGTTATCTCAGCGAGCTTCTCTGCCAGCCGGACATGGTTCTCATGAGGGTATAGGGTGGATGTATGCACCAGAGTACCCACTTGTTGCCTGATCGCTTCTGTCACCTTCGGGTGGCAATGCCCCACACTGATCGTGAGAATACCCCCGAAAAAGTCCAGGTAGCGATTGCCCTCAACGTCGTATACATACATTCCCTCACCACGCGTCAATGGCAGAGGCTGTTGGTAGTAGTGAATATGGCTGGGCCACAAGTATTGCTTTTCTTTCTCGAGAATTGTCTGTGCGTCCATGAAATCTCCCTGGCAAAGCGATTCGTGAATTTCTTAACTATTTTACCCCGTATAGGGCACGTGGGCCACTTGATCAGGTGCATTGATCGGCGCATAGACGACGCCTTTAACAAACGCTTGCGCTTTGTACTGCACCCCTTCGTGCTCAAGGGTAAACTCAGTGGAAAGGCGCTCTCCTAACCCGTGTCGGCGTGCGTACTGATGAAATGGGGTGCTGGGATCCAGCGGGATCAAGTGGGGTTTTGCAGCGTTAATCACTGCTCTACGCAGAGCAGCCTGACGTTCTGTTTCGTCTAACGGCTTGCCACTACCGTTTGATCGATCTGGCTTGACCAGCTGGAAAGTTAGTCGAAAGGCGGTACGCGTCCACAGGCGTGGCGCATCTTCCAATCCCAGACCAAGGCCGGCGACCGTCTCAGATGGATAACCCAGATGGTTCATACGCACTTTGTAAGTACCTAAGCAGCCGTACATTGGGTAATTGCCCCAGTAGCCGTCTATGGAACCTTTAGTGGGAACCTGGTCGCTGGCATCCTTGCGAGCCACGATGAATGTAGCATTTTCAATAGGATTCCCTTTTTCGTCAAGCGCTTTGACAAAAATATACCCTGCGCCGACCACTTCGTCTTCGTCGAACCACTGTGCTCTTACCAACTTCCAATAGGGGCCACTATTATCAGTTACTGGTTCCAGCCGAACCCCCAGATATTTTAGACGACAGTCCCAATTGCGTCCTAACTCCTGATGGTAGGGTGATTTAGCCCACTGGGGAGGCACAGGACCATCCTGACGCACGCGCGTCGGCAGGTCTTTGAGCATTTGCACTAGAGGTAGCTCACCACGCAGTCCGAACTGCTGATCGAACTGATGGGTGAACCATGGTCCCTGGCTCTCTGCGACGGGGGAATACACGCCAATACGGTACGCGGCGATCAGCCATGGCATTGCGGCGAAGAAATAGTCAGGTACTTTCTGACCCAATATCTCTCGATCGCCTTGCATATATCGGAACATTTCCAAGTTCATCTGGCTGGCAACCACTGGGGTCGGCTTAGGATAGCGCGGATCATCGCCGAAGGTTGTGCCGGCGCGCTGTCCCACGTTATAACCTCCCTCGGTCATCATAATAGGAATAGAATGCCCCACCGCCTGCACGATAAGGTGGTTAAGATACTCGAACCCGCGGAAACAAGTACTGTCGGTCATAATGCTGGCGTTGGGATTAGCCATCCGCCGGCGTGCTTCATTGACTGCGTCCACGCCCATCTCCCATGCCCACATGCCACCCATAGCTTCCCATTCTTCCTGAGTAATAGGCACGCCCTCGAGGTTAACAGGGTCGTTGGGGTATTCGAGCGGCCGACCCAGGCAATAGTTGTGAATCGCAGCCCAAGCTCCACCATCCAGGATGTCACGTCGACCACGCTGGACGATCTTCGCAAAAGGGTCTTTCTGCGATCCCACCCCGAAGGCAGGCACTGCGGGATACCCACCTTCCTCCAAAATGATGTCGGCGTCGATAATGAAGTTATCCACTACGATGTCCAGCCAGTTGGGCGGTTTGGGAGCTCGCCATTCCAAATCCAGATCTGGCTCATTGTTGGTCTCAAAGTATACGGCGCCCGCTTGAATGTAACGACGCACGGTCTCTCGTCCGCGCTGGCCAATGTTACCAGGATTTTGCTGGGGGCGATAGAGTCGCACGACCGGCATAATCTCCATATCGATCAACTGGCGCGCCAGACGCAGACCGGATCCACCTCCGTCATCCATAATCTTGACCCACTTGATTTTCATCGCCAACAGCTGATCACGCCAGAAGTCCCAATTGCGCTTGCCCCATTCATAGACGCTTAGACTCCAATGGACGCCGCGTCCGTTGTCTTGAGGAGGTCGAGGGAATTGGTGCAATTCCATAGTTTTCTAGTGGACTCCTTGCCGGCGACTGTTGGGTTTATGGGCTTTGATGGATCTGCAAAGTCAGCAAGACAGGCAGAGTTCTACTCCTCGGTTGCCTTGTTGCCAGGTCCACTTTCAGGCAAAATCTCAGTTTCTTTATTATATACAACCGCAAATGGGGGACAAGATGAGATGAGCAGCAATTGTCTTCTCCGACGAAGGTCCGCTCTGTGATAAAATGCGGCTCAAAGCTCTGCCTTCACGTTGCGAGGGCAAAACACAAAGGACTGAAAAACTAAATGAATCGCTATAGCACGGGACATAATCGGAACCTTGCAGGTCCTTGCTCAAATATTCGGCAACACACTATGGCAAAGAGATGTTGTCTCCACACCCAAGGCGGGCATTCTTTGGGCTAGGCGATTGACAATCAGCCCATAGAATAATAGAATCACTTTTGAATCGAGACCAGATTGAATAGTCGAGTGAGGCGAGCGGGAGAGACCTCCTATCCCGAGGCGCCGAAGGTGCAAGCGTGTGAGCTGGCCCAGACTCGCACGACGATACTCTCAGGCAAAAGGATCGCTCGCTGACGACACTCTGGAGAGTCGGCATTGATGCCGCACCGAAGGAGCAAGCTTGTCGCAGCCCAAGAAGCGCGACAGGCGAAACTCTCAGGTACAGAACAGGGCAGAGGGCGCATAGGGTATGCGCCTATTTTTGTTGGCCAAGACTAAGGGGAGTGCGAGATGATGGCTGGCCAGCCCAGAAGAACCGCTCTCTACGATTGGCATATAAAGCATGGTGCGCGTATGACCACCTTTGCAGGGTGGGAAATGCCTGTGCAGTATGCTGATGGCCCGCTGGAGGAGCACCATGCTACCCGTCGTACAGCTGGGCTGTTCGACATTGACCATATGGTACAAATCGAGGTTCGTGGCTCTCAAGCGGAGAGCTATCTGAACCAGCTTCTGACGTACGATGTGCGACGGCTGAAACCTTTTACAGCACATTATACTTGCCTATGCTATCATGATGGTGGCATTGTGGACGATCCTCTTGTCTATCGGCTGGCTGAGGACAACGAAAGTGAGGGAACACCATACTACCTTCTTGTCATGAACGCAGCGAACGGGGAAAAAGCACTGGCATGGATGCGTGCCCATATCAACTCGTTCGAGGTCACATTACGTGATGTTTCAGAACAGATCTATATGCTTGCCGTGCAGGGGCCCCGCGCACTAGAGATTCTGAGCCTCCTCACCAGCGTGGACCTCGCTGATTTACCACGTTTCGGTGTGGTGAGGGGTACGCTATGGGACGAGGTGCCAACTCTTTTCTCTCGTACTGGATATACTGGAGAAGACGGTTTCGAGCTCTTCTTTCCGAGTGAATATGCGGAACAGGTCTGGGAGCGTATCTTGACAGAGGGAGCCCCAGTAGGGATTAAACCTGCAGGGTTGGCTGCGCGCGATAGCTTGCGTTTCGAGGCGGGTATGCCTCTTTATGGGCGGGAAATTAGTCCGTACTATACCCCTATCGAAGCAAACCTGAGATTTGCTCTAAGCCTGCACAAGAACTTTGTTGGACGCGATGCGCTTTTGAAGCAAGAACTGGAAGGGACTACTAGAACGCTGATCGGCTTTGAGATGAGCGACCGAAGTGTGCCGCGCCATGGATATACCGTAAGATACAATGGCGTTGATGTCGGGGAGGTTACAACAGGTATGTATTCTCCGAGCACTGGTCGTTATCTTGGCATGGCCTATGTGCCTCCAGGAATAGCGCATATGGGTGCTGAGATTGAGATCGTCATTCGCGACCGACCGCGCAGGGCTCGGATTGTCCCTCGGCCATTTTACGTGCCGACCTATCGATCATGACTCTGGAAAAGTAGGTCTATGGACGAACGGTCTGCACGTGATACCAACGTTATGGAGATCACTGGGTCATAGTATTCGCAATTGATTTTTACACAACAAATTAGGAGGTATGAAGATGAAGCTAGATGCCAACGCTCGTTATACTGAGAGCCACGAGTGGGTCCGCCTGGAGGGAGACGCTATGGTGTGCGGGATCACAGATCACGCCCAGGAAGAGCTGTCCGACGTGGTGTACGTAGAGCTTCCAGAGGTAGGTGCTTCGTTCAACAGGGGTGACCAGTTCGGAGTCATCGAATCGGTCAAAGCAGCTTCCGATTTGTATATGCCTGTGAGTGGGGAGATTCTCGCTGTGAACCAAGAGTTGTTAAATTCCCCCGAGCTGGTGAACAAAGATCCTTACGGCAAAGGATGGATGATCAAGATCAAACCCTCCAATCCTGCCGAGTGGGACAGCTTGCTTACCCCGGAAGAATACGAAAAATCTGTCACAGGAGCATAAAGTTATGCCCTATATTCCGCATACAGACGCTGATCGGCGCGCGATGTTGGAAACTATAGGAGTTTCATCGCTGGAAGCTTTGTTCCAGGATGTGCCGGCACAAGTGCGTTTCCCTCGCCTCAATTTGCCCCCAGCGGCTTCCGAGATGGAGATACTCGAAGAGCTGAACGTACTGGCACGTAGGAATCGTTCTGCTGGGCACTTTGCTATCTTTCTTGGGGCTGGTGCGTATCACCACTTCGTCCCCAGTGTGGTGGATCATCTGGCCAGCCGTGGCGAATTTGTTACATCCTATACGCCCTACCAGCCTGAGGTGAGCCAGGGGACTCTGCAAGCGATGTTCGAGTACCAGAGTATGATCGCTCGGCTCACAGCAATGGAAGTAGCCAACGCCAGCCACTATGATGGTGCAACCGCGATGGCAGAAGCGGCTTTGATGGCTCTTAGCATAGTACGTGGCCAGCGAAAGAAGGTGCTGATCTCTCCGATGGTCCATCCTCAGTATCGCCAGACACTGCGCACCTACTTGCCTGCGGACAGTGAGCTGGCCCACGTCACCGGCGATGAGGATTTGACACTAGGGCTTTCTGACCTTGTTGCTGCACTTGACGAGGAGACCGCCTGTCTGATCATCCAGAACCCTAATTTTTTGGGTGAACTTGAGGATGTACAAGGCCTGGCAGAGCATGTGCATTCCCGAGGGGCCTTGCTAGTGGTTGTGAGCAATCCGATCATCAGCTTAGGCCTCCTGACACCCCCAGGTGATTATGGTGCTGATATTGTAGCAGCCGAAGGACAACCACTGGGCGCTGGCCTAAACTGTGGCGGACCATATCTTGGTGTTTTCGCCACCCGCGAAGAGTATGTAAGGCGTATGCCTGGCCGGCTGGTGGGCGAGACGACGGACAGGCTGGGACGGCGTGGTTATGTGTTGACACTCACCCCGCGGGAACAGCACATACGACGCGAGAAGGCGACCAGCAATATTTGTACCAACCAGAGCTTAATCGCCTTGCGCGCTGCGATCTATCTGGCCTATATGGGTCCGCAGGGGCTGCGCTCTGTCGCTGAGCTGTGTTATCACAAGGCACACTACGCAGCCCGAGAGATCGCTCAACTGCCTGGTTTCGCTGTGACAACCGTTCGTCCTTTCTTCAATGAGTTTCGAGTGCGATGTCCTATGCCAGTGGCTGAGCTGAATCAAATGCTTCTAGAGAAGGGCATCTTGGGCGGCTATGATCTAGAGAAAGACTATCCCCATTTAGAACGTGAGATGTTGGTATGCGTGACCGAGATGAACACGCGCGAACAAATCGATCGCCTGGTCGCCGCGTTGAAGGAGGCGGTCAAATGAGCGAGCCATTGTTGTTCGAGATCTCCACGCCGGGTCGCACCGCTTTTACCCTACCACAATTAGATGTTCCAGCTACACCGTTGCCTGATGGTTATGTGCGCTCCGAGCTACCTTTACCAGAGGTGAGCGAGCTAGATCTGGTACGCCATTTTACACGGCTTAGCCAGCTGAACTATTGCATTGACACAAACTTTTATCCGTTGGGATCATGTACGATGAAGTACAATCCCAAGGTGAATGAAAAAGCTGCTTCCATCGAGGGCCTCATACAGGTACATCCTTTGCAGCCAGAGGAGACGTTGCAGGGTAGCTTGGCGCTGATGTACCAGCTCCAGGAAGCACTTAAAGAGATTGCTGGATTTGCCGGAGTATCACTCCAACCTGCAGCGGGTGCTCATGGAGAGTTGACTGGTGTACTGATGATGCGCGCCTATCATCGCAGCCGAGGACAGGCGCAGCGTCGGAAAATTCTCATTCCCGACTCGGCTCACGGCACTAATCCTGCTTCCTCCGCTATGGCCGGGTTTACTGTTGTGCAATTGCCCTCCGACAGCCGCGGCAATGTGGATTTAGTAGCGCTTAAACAAGCTTGTGATGATACAGTAGCTGGCTTGATGCTCACTAATCCCAACACACTTGGACTGTTCGAGGAACATGTGCTCGAGGTGTGCGAGACAGTGCACGCGTGTGGTGGGCTGATGTATGGCGATGGTGCCAATCTGAATGCCCTATTGGGAATTGCGCGACCGGGTGATTTGGGTTTTGACGTGATGCATTTCAACCTGCACAAAACGTTCTCTACGCCCCACGGAGGTGGAGGACCCGGGAGTGGGCCGGTAGGCGTGTCCGAACGTTTGGTGCCTTTCCTGCCGGGGCCAATTGTCGCCAGGGAAGGCGACCGGTTTTATCTTATGACCCCGGAGAAGTCGATTGGCCGAGTCAGATCCTTTTTTGGCAACTATGGTATGTTCGTCCGAGCGTACACTTACATCCGAATGCATGGGCCTGAAGGACTGCGCTCCGTGGCCGAGCACGCTGTGCTCAACGCCAACTATCTAAAAGCTCTGATATCGCCTCATTTTCCCGTGGCAGTGGAACGCACCTGCATGCACGAGTTTGTTGTGAAAGGCGATGTGCCCGGCACCGATGTGCGTGCATTGGACGTGGCCAAGCGTCTTATTGATTACGGTTTCCATCCGCCTACCTACTACTTCCCGTTGATCGTCCGTGAAGCGCTAATGATCGAGCCGACCGAGACAGAGAGCAAACGAACGCTTGATGCGTTCGCCCGGGCCATCGCAACAATCGTGGAAGAAGCCCGAACCAATCCTGCGTTGTTGCATGAGGCGCCTCATACTACTCCGGTCTCGCGTCTAGATGAGGTGAAGGCAGCACGTAACCCTATTCTGTGTTACAGAGGATAAGGGTCTGCTATATTGTTTTCGCGTGCAAGCGCCATATGAACCACAGAGGCAGGCCATGGGCCTGCCTCTCTTTTTGCTCTCGCCGGAAATGCTCAGTCTTCACTTCCGCCGCTGGCAGCTGCCGGCACGTGTTGAACGTAACGTGTTGGCTCGAACCGCATCAGAATGAACAACGTCAGCAAAGCGACTAGGAGATCAAGTACCATCCCGTACATAGCCACCATTGGTCCGACGACCTCGAAGAGCTGACCGATCAGCCATGGCAGCAACATTCCCCCTGCACCGGCGCCAGCGAAGAACCAGCCCGTGACACTTCCTGTAATCGCAAGGCGACGTTCCGCAAACCCCAAGGTCACAGGGAAGACGGACGCAATCGCCAGACCTGCAATAAGTGTGCCAATCCACAGTGCGACAAGCGATTCGGGCTGCATTAGAATCACAATCAGGCCAGTCAGACAACCGAGCAAATCGCCCAACAGGATATGGCGCGGTCTAAAACGCATTGCCAGAGGAGTAGCGATCAGGCAACCCACCGTGAACGCAGCGTAGAAGGTTGAGTTCAGGTAAGAGATGAGGGTATCATCTCCCATCTTCAGGGTACGAGCATACGTGAAAATCCATCCTCCGAAGCTGCTCTCCACACCTACATAGAGAAAGAGGAACAGCGTGACCAGGAAGACCAAAGTTCGATTGATTCGAACTGGTTGGCCAGATTCCATTCGCTCGACCGTGCGCGTCGGGTTTGGCTGGCTGAACACCCAGAGGGCAACAGGCAACACTAGCAGGGCTAAGGCCCAGTACGACCAGTAGATCCCTCCGCTGATCTGAGCTAGGTAGGTGACCAACACCGGTGTCAACAGTCCACCAGTGCCGAAGAAGAAATGTCCGGCAGTCATAAACGCGCCTGAGCTGGCACGGTGCACCCACATTAGAGAGGTGTTGACGCCTACGTCGAGTGTGCTCACGCTCAACCCCAGGACAAGCTGCACAAGAGTGAGCACCCAGAGCACTGGGACGAGAGGGGTCACAGCTAGTAGTACAGCGATGACAATCAGCATGCTCCCCATCAGCGTGTGGACCGGTACACGATCGTACAAGCGGCCACACAGTAAAGAGCCTAGTAGGTAGCCAAATGAACGTGTCAGGAATAGGGAGCTGATGCTGCTGACCGAGCTACCCGTGTTTTGCGCCAGGCACGGCAAGGTTGGCCCCAATGAGGCCACGAACATGCCAATGACCAGATATCCCCCGTAGTAGCCGACTGTCTGAGCGATGGCTATCGTACGGGCAGACTGGCGGCGCGGTGCAAACAAATCACCCCGATCCACAGCTCGATGCTCCGGATTGGCTGCCAGAGAGGGAGGACGGCTGTGAAATCGCTTCGGACGGGAGAGCATGAACCGGTGCAGCCCTCACCGGGGTAGTTTTGAGGATCACCAGGAGCACTGCTGTTGCTGTAGCCAGGCTGAGCAAGATACCCCACATCGCGACCGACGGGCCAAGCGGTTCGAAGAATTGGCCGATAAGCCAAGGCAAAATCATACCACCCACCGAACCGCCGGCGAAGAAAAAGCTGGTGACACGCCCAGTGATTACCATGCGCCGCTCTGCTAGAGAGAGGATAACAGGGATAATCGAGGCCATTCCGAAACCGGTCAGAACGCTACCAATCCATAAAACAGTGCTGGATCCAGACCAGAGCAGAATCAGCCCAATGCCTAGCATAGCAACAGCAAAATCGCCCAACAGGATGTAACGTGGTCGAACACGCATACTGATCGGCACTCCCATCAGGCGAGCAAAGGTAAACGCTCCCCAAAATACTGAGGTCAAGTAGGCTGCTGTGACCTTGTCCGCCAGCTTCAGCGTCACAGCATATGAATACAGCCAACCTCCCATCGCGAATTCAGCGCCAACATAAAGAATAAACAACAGCACGATCAGTATAACCAGTGGATAATCCGAGATCTGAGCGGGAGCGTTGTCGTGGTTATGTCTGTGAGTCGGCGAGGGCAGGCGCGTTAACCATATTGCAATCGGGATCAGATAAAGGGCCAACGTCCAATAGGCCCATATAATATCTCCGCTGAGTTGCACCAACAAGGCAATGACAATTGGGGCGATGACGGTGCCGACTCCAAAAAAGGCATGCAGTCCATTCATGTAGGGAGCTACTTTGTCTTGGTGCACCCACACGAGCAAGGTATTCCCGCCTACGTCCAGGATGCTACCCGAGAGACCCAGAAGGAAAACCACCGTTGTCAAAAGGGATAAGAGTGGCATCAGTGGAACCAGAAACATTGTGGCTGCCATCACAACCAGCATGGCAACCATAACCGGATGTCCGCGCACACGGTCGTAAATGTGTCCGGCAAGCAAGCATCCCAGTAGATAGCCCATGCTATGAGCTGTAAACAGGGAGCTGATCCCACCCAGGTCAGTATGGGTGTGTTGCGCCAGGCCAGGAAGAGTCGGACCGATGGCAGCGACCCCCAACCCAAGCCCAATGAACGCGGCGTAGTATGCTCCAGTAACTATCAGCTTCTGTCGCGGGGAAGCTAAAGACGAAAGGATTTTTGCGTCAGTTGCTAAAGTGCTTGTTTCCATTGACGAGACTCAGGTTCCACGACGGACAAGTGCTGGATGAAGGAGCACCCGCGGCTTCTTCGCGCATTGAATCAAACAACTATGAAGCCCGGTACGAGGCAGGCATTATGACACGCCGTTCTCAGGGACGCAGGCGTATGTGTACTAGATCAGGCCGTGCAAGGCTCTCTTGGCGCACCACACAGGTACCGTAGGAACGTGCCACGCGCAAGACCGATTCGACACGCTGTACCAGCTGGTCTGCAGTGACTGGTTTGACGAGATAATCCACCACTGTGGGGCCGCAATCGAACGCTTTTTCCACCTCATAAGAGAGCCCACGCGCACTGAGAAACATGATAAGTGTGCGGGGCGAACTTTTGCAAATCAGACGGGCAGCCTGATAGCCGGTAAGCATCGGCAGGCGCACCTCAAGCAGAACTAGGTCGATGGGCTCCTCACGCGCGATCTGTACTGCCTGAGCACCGTTCGATGCCTCAAACACTTGATGGCCAGCTTGCCGCAACACAAAGGCGACAAATTCACGACAGTCCCGGTCGTATTCCGTGCAAAGTATGTTGGGCATTACAGGTCTCCCCTACGTTAAATCCTCTTTACAATTATATCACAATAGTTTATTTATGGCAAGTACCATTGACAGATGGAGTGGAATAATGAGATGATGAATAGCAACCAGCCGTCACCTCGTCCCACTAACCATAAGAAGTGACCCGGGGGCACTGTGTGGCCGTACACTAATTGTTCGAAGAATGGCTCTTATGCTTCCTGCTTGCGTACCCTCATTCCATCCCCTTGTCGAGTCTTTCTTTGACTTAAGCTCGCTGCCAGCATATAATCCGTTGGTGATCAAACAGTGGTGTGCTCCTCAGGGGAGTGACTATGGGCCGCAAAGTGGGCTCTGCCCAGAAGTGGCTCTATCCAGGCCTGGGCGTCAAACGTTGGTTGGTGTTATTGCTGGTTGGCATAGCCTTCCTGGGCCTGGCATTTGCACATTTGTTGTATGACCTTTACACTTCTGGATGGCTCTCACGGTCAGCGTGGCAAGTGCTCACCTTAGCGTTTCTGCCAAGTTGGGCACGCCCACTGAGCATAGCCTTTGTCGGCTTGAGCCTGGCAGCGATTGCCATATACCAGTTTAACCACTCCTTGCTGGGCGCCTTCGTGCCTCCGGGTAGCGCCAGCGTAGTGGATGTGCTTTATCGCCATCGCCTAAAGCGACGTGGTCCCAAGGTGGTGGTAATCGGGGGCGGTAACGGGCTCAACACGCTATTGCGTGGCCTGAAACACTACACAGAGAACATCACCGCTATCGTCACCGTAGCAGATGACGGTGGCAGCTCTGGACAGCTGCGCCGCGAACTGGGTGTGCCCCCACCGGGAGATTTTAGGAACTGTATCGCGGCGTTGGCTGATGACGAAGCATTAATCACCCAGCTTTTTCAGTATCGTTTCCCTTCGCGCGTCGGAGAAGCTGGCAGTACAGGTGCACTGGACGGTCATAGCTTTGGTAATCTGTTTATAACGGCCATGACAGGAGTTACGGGCAGTTTCGAGAGGGCACTTGTAGAGTCCGGACGGGTGCTTGCCATTCGGGGCCAGATCATCCCCTCGACCCTGGAGGACGTCACGCTCTGCGCCGAGCTAGCGGGCGAGGACTCCGCTAACCGAACTGTGTCGGGAGAAAGCGCCATTCCAGAAGCACGTCGTCCAATCGAACGGGTGTATCTGCAGCCGGATAATGTGTCCGCTTATCCCCCTGCAGTGCGTGCCATTCTAGAGGCCGATTTGATCGTGGCAGGCCCTGGCAGTCTATTTACCAGTGTGTTGCCCAATCTGCTGGTGGATGACATTGTAAGCGCGATCCGTGCCAGCACTGCCCTCAAGGTATATATCTGCAACGTGGCAACACAGGCAGGTGAGACAGAAGGTTTCGAGGTGTGTGATCATGTCATAGCGCTGGAGCGACACACCGGACCATGTTTGTTCCCTTGTGTGCTGGTCAATACCAATCTGGTGGATACTCCACCGCCTAGCTGGAATTTCCAACAGGTGGTGATGCGCAAGCCGTTGGGGACGGAATATCAGGTGATCGCTGCAGATGTAGTGGACGAGCAGCGTCCCTGGCGCCATCACCCTGACAAGCTGGCACGTGTACTTATGAATTGGTACGAAAGGCAATCTCGCAATCTGACCAACAGCTGACGACTCCACTGGGGACATGTCAGCGGATAAAAACTAGTAACAGCAATCAGCTCAGATAACACTCAATGTTATGAAGGAGAGTTTCACTATGGCTACTAAAGTAGGGATTAATGGGTTCGGCCGCATTGGTCGTCAGGTGCTCAAAGCGATCGGGGAATACCACCCCAACGACTTGGAAGTAGTTGCCGTCAACGACATCGGTGACCTGCCGACGATGGCCCATCTGTTCAAGTACGACTCCAACTATGGTCGCTTCGATGGCACCGTGGAAGTCGCCGAGGGCGGGCTGTTGATTAACGGCAAGTTCGTGAAGGTGCTCCAAGAGAAGGACCCGGCCAATCTGCCGTGGCGCAGCCTGGAAGTAGAGATTGTAGTCGAGTCGACCGGCCTATTCACCAAGCGTGAGGATGCCCAGAAACACATCGATGCCGGTGCAAAGAAGGTTATCATCAGTGCCCCAGCTAAGGGCGAGGACAAGACCATCGTGATCGGTGTCAATGACAAAGACTACGATCCAGCAACGCACCACATCCTTTCTAACGCTTCCTGCACGACCAACTGCTTGGCGCCGGCAGCAAAGGTTGTGCATGAGAAATATGGCATCGTGAAGGCAATGATGACCACGGTGCATGCCTATACCAACGATCAGCGTATCCTGGATTTGCCTCACAAAGATCTGCGTCGCGCCCGTGCTGCGGCACTGAGTATCATCCCAACTACGACCGGCGCCGCTAAGGCGGTTGCGCTGGTAATTCCCGATCTGAAAGGGAAATTCGATGGTTACGCGCTGCGTGTTCCCACCCCCACTGTGTCTGTGGTGGACTTCACCGCACTGGTGGAGAAAGAAGCCAACACGGAAGAACTCCGTCAGGCATTTCGCGATGCTGCGGCAGGACCGCTCAAGGGTATCCTGGCCGCAATAGACGAGCCACTGGTATCCATCGATTTCAAGGGTGATCCACATTCCAGCTTGGTCGACCTACCCTTCACCCAAGTGTTGGGTGGCCAAGGAAATATGGTCAAAGTGGTGGCGTGGTACGACAACGAGTGGGGTTACTCCTGCCGTACGGCAGACCTGGCCAAGCTCATTGCAAGCAAAATGTAAGCTGCTGATTGCTTTCTCTCTGTACTCCCTCTCCATTTCGTGGAGAGGGAGTACACTAAGTCTATAGGTTTTTCACGTGGGGTATACCAATGAACAAGAAGACCATTCGAGACATCGATGTGAAGGATAAGCGTGTCCTGGTACGCGTGGATTTCAACGTCCCGCTGAAAAATGGAGTGGTTACCGATGATCGCCGTATTGTCGCTGCCTTGCCCACCATTCAATATCTGCTCGATCACGGTGCCAAAACGGTCATCTTAATGAGCCATTTGGGACGACCCAAAGGTGGTCCCTCGCCTGAATTCAGCATGAAACCGGTGTCCGCACGCTTAAGTGAGCTGCTCAAGCGACCAGTTGTCCAGCTGGATGACTGTGTGGGACCAGAGGTGGAGAAGGTAGTATCTTCCGCTGCACCCGGAACGGTGATCATGCTGGAGAATACCCGTTTCCACGCGGGTGAGGAGAAAAACGACCTGGAGCTGGCAAAAGGTATGGCACGATTGGCGGACGTCTACGTCAATGACGCGTTTGGTTCTGCCCATCGGGCGCATTCAAGCACAGAAGGAGTTGCTCGCTTCCTGCCAGCCGTGGCAGGTTTCCTTATGGAAAAGGAGCTCAACTATCTGGGCAAGGCACTAGCTTCTCCGGAGCGACCATTCGTAGCCATTATGGGCGGTGCCAAGATCTCCGACAAGATCGCTGTCATCCGTAACCTCCTGAGCAAAGTGGACACACTGCTGATCGGCGGCGGGATGGCCAATACTTTCTTCAAAGCTCAGGGCTACCATGTGGGCGACTCCCTGGTTGAGGACGAGGCATTAGACACCGCACGCGAGCTGCTCCGCGAAGGGGGTGACAAGCTGGTCTTGCCAGTGGATTGTGTGGTAGCAGACCGCTTCGAGCCAGATGCTCAGTCTAAAGTGGTACCGGTAAATGAAGTGTCCGCCGGCTGGCGCATTCTGGACATTGGGCCGGCGACGGTGGCTCACTTTGGTAATCACTTGCAGGGCGCGAAGACAGTCGTCTGGAATGGACCAATGGGAGTTTTTGAGTTTCCGCGCTTTGCCGAGGGTACTTTCGCCATTGCCAAGGTGCTGGCCGGCTTGCAAGGTGCCACCACCATTGTTGGTGGCGGTGACTCGGCAGCAGCTGTAGAGAAGAGCGGCCTAGCCGACAAGTTCAGTCACATTTCCACCGGCGGTGGAGCCTCACTGGAGTTCCTCGAAGGTCGTGTGCTCCCTGGTGTGGCAGCGCTGCAGGATAAGTAGCGAATCCGTGATTCCGATCGATCGAATGACCTCGAACACCCCGCACTTGCACGCAGGCGGGGTGTTTGTTCTTGAATAGGGATGCGGAGACATCTTGCGTACGCATTCAGACTGGAGCATACTGAGATTACTTCTAGGTAAGATCTGCTACGATGAGCGCGAAGGGTGTAGCTGATTCGCGGGCCAAGGCACACGCCATTCACGAAAAGCTGGTGCAGGTATATGGCCACCCCACTTGGCGACCTCACTTGGATGCCATTTCCGAAGTAGTGAGCACTATCTTGAGCCAGAACACCAATGATGGGAATCGCGATCTGGCATTCAATCGACTGCGGGCTGCTTTTCCTACTTGGGAGATGGTGCGCGATGCCCCAGTCGAGGAGATCGCCGCCGCCATACGTCCTGCCGGCTTAGCACCTCAGAAGGCGCCCCGCATTAAGCAAGCTCTGCAGTTTATTACTGCTCAGTGCGGCGCCCTTAATCTCGACTTCCTTAAAGATGTACCCGTGCAGGAAGCTAAAGAGTGGCTGATGCAGATCAAGGGCATTGGCCCAAAGACAGCAGCGATCGTGCTTCTCTTTGCGTTGGGCCGGCCCGCTTTTCCGGTGGACACACACATTTACCGTGTCACCCGCCGCCTAGGACTGGTGGATGCACATATATCAGTGGAAAAAGCACATGAGGCATTAGAGGCATTGCTCGATCCAGAGATGTACTATCCATTTCACCTGAATGTCATTCGACATGGGCGTGAAATATGCCAGGCGCGCAATCCTCGCTGCTCCATCTGTGTGTTGCAGAATTGGTGCGATTACTATAACGCCCAAATGACAGCAGCGCAATCCGCTTCCCCTGTTCCTTCCACATCGGATTAGAGATTCTATTCTCTGTGGATGAGCACCCTATTCTCGTATCCCTGCATATCGTCATTCTACGAAAGAACGGAGAGATTCGGCGACCAACACATTATCACATCTTTTACTCCGGCAGGGGAAGCCACCATAGGTTGTGGTCCAGTGCACTCACGAAGACAATGGAGCGACCGTCAGGAGCCACTGCCCAGTCATTGTTAGTAACCTTGAAAGATGTTGTCGCTGGGTCGGTCAGCGCTCGCGCTGCACCATCCTGTGCATCAAACTCCCATAGCTCGTGTGATAGTGCTGCTGAGCGAAGAGGGATGATGAGCAAACGATGACCGTCCCGCCAGCGATATGAGCCGAATAGCGCAAGGGGCAGCTGGCGGCGCTGAGACCCATCAGTGCGTACAACCCAGATCCCGTTCTGATTGCGCTCCTTACTGAGAGCAATTGAATATGCTAGCCATGTACCGTCAGGCGATATACTTCCCCCGCGCAGACGATCTGACCGCGCCAGCTCAAGACGTCTGCCATCTGTGAGTGACAAAGCCCAGAACACCTGCTCAGGGTCAGACAAACGTTCGCGTCCGCTGACAATCAATACTTCGTCGCTCGCCCAACCCAAAATACTGCCGCGCGCCAAACGCGTAACCCGGCGTGCTTGGCTGCCGTCTAGAGTTGCAACCCATATCTCGGCCATACGACGCTCGATGGGAAGCTCTTCATTGCTGACCTGCCAAGCAATATGCATACGCCCAGGTGAAATGGTTACCAGCCGTCCGCCGGCCGGGACTGCCCAGCGCGTACGTGCCGGGCCAGCAGGGCACATCAGCTCCTCAATGAAAGTAGTATTGCCCTGCGGCACAATGCGATAGTTCAGGTCAGACGTATAGAAGCCAATGTATTCACTGAACAAATACGGTCCAGTCTCGGGCGCTTCCACACTCACAGCCCAGATTGCTGCCGGACGTTTCAGCGAGGGTCGATCAATGAACAGCACCTGTCGTGCATCGGGCAACCAAAAAGGCTGTGTACAACATCCATCAGTGGTGAGCATCCTTAGCGAGGCAGCATTAGTACTGCTCCAAGCCACCGTCTCCGCAGATATGGTTCCTTCACGTGCTAGGTGGGGTGGCTGAGTGCAGCTGGTAATGGAATCAGATGGCAGTGGCATCATTAAGCGCCTGTCCACCGGAAAATCAGGTGGCCACGGGTTGACAAAATCGTTGAGTAATGGACCACCAGCGCTGGCCTCAGGTTGATCATCTAGGTGCTGCCATTTGCGCGGTTCATCCAAGTCGTACTGGAATGCTTGGCTGAACGCGCCTGCCAGGGCCAGGTTGTCCCAATCTGCCTGGACGAGCATCACTGGATTGTACTTGCGCACGTGAGCCAAATCGCGAATTTCGAAATGAAGATGTGGCCGCCCAGCACACGTCTCAGCTGGATCGCCACTTAGCGCGACCACATCCCCTGCCTTCACCAACTGTCCCGGTTTTAACTGGGGTCTTTCCAGCAGATGACCATAAAAGGTAGCATAACCCAGCTGCGGGTGATCAATCATAAGATTGTGCGGAGCTGACCCAAAACGTAGCGCATCCACGGCAAACACCACGCCGTCCGCCATAGCGACCACAGGTGTGCCACATGGTGCAGCCAGATCAACCCCAAAGTGGATGCCGCCGCTACCCGCATAGGTCATGTAACGCTGTCGAAACGCCCCGACAGTGTTGCCGTAGGGTTGCGCAAGCAACCAGGTAGAGGGTCCTGCTTCTCCTTGAAAAGGGAGAATGAACGGCCGATCTAGCAAGGGCGACTGTGCTCCTACTGCAGGCGCTGTTCCAACGACCGCCACGATAAGCAAGCTACAAGCAACCGCCAATCTCAGAACAGAGGGTTTCCCGAAAAAGTAATGGGATCGCATACCAGACACCACCTTTCACCCATACTTTCAGCTTTTTAGTCCTATCTATCCCGGACACTACCTCTTCCGACAATAAAAGTCAACTTTCATATTACGACGGAATGCGGAAAAATCCCCTGTTGTTGGCATTGTTGCAAGAAGATGAGCAGCTGCAACCCCCCTTGATAAGGGTGTTTCTAGGGTCTCAAGAACTCAGTCGAGCATTGGTGAGCGGGAGAGGAGTTTGGTGAAGGTGGGTAATCTCAACCTTGAAGGGTTCCACAACGAGCGGTAGGCCTTGTGATGCACGCCACCTAGTAGTCACCGGGATGCCTATCATCCATCATCTATGAGGGACGATCCAACGTTTAACTCAAACTCCACTGACAAACTTCCTGGTTATGCAGTTGCATAGAAACAAGGTTGTGATAAAATGTGGCCCATCAGCGACTTTACAACGGACAGGGTACATTTCATCCATTTTCTTGCTAAGGAAAGGGGGGATGCTATCGGTACTTAGAAGAATGACATCCTGGGAATTGTGCATGGTCGGTTGAGAAAACGGTGTGACAAGTGAAAAAGAAAGGGGAAAAGCCATGCCAGACAGGAAAGTACATCCCGCTGTACCATATCTTCAGGATCAACTGTGGAAAGGTAAGATTTCGAGGCGCGAGTTTATTCGTTATGCAGTTTTGTTGGGCACCTCAGTCGCCGCGGCTAGCACTATGGCTGCCATACCGCAGCCCACGACCGATGTTCTCCCTGAGACCACCTTTAAGCCTGTGCCACGCAGGGAAGCTGCTCCGGTGCGTGGTGGCACGCTGAAAATCGCCAGTCGCGTCCATAAGGTGACCCATCCTGCTCAGTTTTCTTGGGTTGCTCCCTCAAATCAGCTGCGTCAGGTTGCCGAATATCTCACCCAAACCGATGAGAACAACATCACCCATCCCTTGTTGCTGGAAAAATGGGAGGCAAGCGAAGACCTAAAGACTTGGACGCTCTATTTGCGCAAGGGGATCAAGCACAACAACGGGGATGAATTCAATGCGGATGATGTCGTCTTCACCTTCGGACAGTGGCTGAACGAGGATGTTGGCTCCTCCATGCTTGGGTTGATGAGCTATTTGAAACCCGAGAATGTGGAAAAGGTGGACGATTATACGGTCAAGCTTCACCTCGAGCGCCCAGAAATCGCGGTGCCTGAGCATCTGTTCCATTATCCTGCCTTGGTACTGAACCATCGCACCTTCGAAGGAGATTTCCTCAAGGCACCACACGGAACAGGACCGTACACGCTCGTGGAGTACAGCGAAGGCGGTCGTGTACTGCTCAAGCGACGAGAGGATTACTGGCAGAAGGGCGAGGATGGCGAGCCACTGCCCTACCTGGACGCTATGGAATGGATTGATATGGGTGAGGATTTCACCGCCTGGATGGCCGCTATCCGCGCCGGCGAAGTGGACGTGCTGGACATGGGTGACCTGGGTGGCATTGATGCCTATCTCGGCCTAAAAGACTCGCCGGATATCACGCTATGGCAGGCTGCTACGGCTCAGGTGCGCGTGCTGCGTATGCGGGTGGATATGGAGCCCTGGAGCGACAATAACGTCCGTATGGCGCTGAAGCTGTGCCAGAACCGCGAGAAGATTATGAATCTGGCCTACTTTGGACAGGGTCTCCTGGGCGCTGATTTTCACGTCTATCCCAAGCATCCTGAGTACTGCGAGAAACCCATTCCCAAGTATGACCCCGAAAAGGCCAAGCAGCTGCTTGCCGAGGCTGGGTATCCGGATGGGTTGGAGGTTAATTTGGCCGTTGGCACCGGTTGGCCAGACGTGGTCTCCTATGCCGAGGTACTTAAGGAAGACGCTGCAGCAGCTGGCTTTAAGATTAACATCAACACGATGCCCAATGCCCAATACTGGGAGAAGTGGACAGAGGTCGATCTGGGAATCACCCCATGGACACATCGTCCCCTGGGCACGATGGTGCTCAATCTGGGCTACACCGCTGATGCAGACGGCAATCCCGTGCCGTGGAATGAGACGCGCTGGGTGGATGATGAATTTAACCAGCTGCTTACTCAGGCAAACGGAACCCTGGATGTAGAGGAGCGACGTAAGATCTTCTGCCAGATTGAGCAGATCATGATGGACAGGGGGCCGATCGGCATTGCGTGGTGGCAGAACATTCATCTTCCGTTCCGCAAGATCGTGCACGGGGTACCCGCTCATCCCACAGCGTATGCCCTTTATAACCAAGTGTGGAAGGAGAAGGCATAAGCTCGTTTGTTAACTGGTTGCCGGCGGCGCGGCGCCTGTCGCACCGCCGGCCTTCGATATGAATGAGGGTAACCGAGTACGTAAAGTGGATGTAACAACAGAATCATTAATTGCGAGATTGGTTCCCCTATTTTCCCTCTTATACCCCGTCCACCCTGTGTTCCGGGATCTGCGACAGCGGGCAGCAGCCATTCTGCTGATACATCTTCATCGATGCCATTTCACCCGGCATATCAGGTGGAACGCAGTAATATTGTGATGTTGGACCATTAGAGGTTAGTGAATGCGTAACGAAAGAGGTTTATCGCGTGGCTAAGTTCATTGTGCGCCGCGTGCTTCTGATGTTGCTCACAATGCTGATAGTCTCGGTGACAGTGTTTCTAATCACAGAAGCTTCGCCTGGCAACGTGGCGCGCAATGTGTTGGGCATTCATATCACCCCAGAACAAGAAGCTTCATTCCTTGCGCAGACCGGCCTTGATCGTCCTTTGTTGGAACGTTATGTCAATTGGCTGCTCGGAAGCGACTGGCGTGCATCTGTACGCATCGGTATGCCACTCACGCGAATTGTGACGCCAGAAGGTTTTCAGGAATGGTGGGCAGTCGAGTCAGATGGCACGTTGATCCGCTGGAAGCTACAAGGAGACGATCTCATCGCGCAGCGGCGACAACCGGACGGAACGATACTCGAGACGAAAGATAACGCAAGATGGCAAATCAGAGATCCCGCAGCAGAGATCGAGCGTCTCGAAGCCTTGCGTGTCGAATTGATTTCCAACACTTACTTTGAAGAGACCGACCGTGGTGCCATCCTCGAGCCGCTGGACCAAATTCTCCGTTTGTTGCGTGAGTGGAAGGGAAGCACAGAAGAACTGACAGCTGCTCTGGCACAGCCTGAAGCCGCTCTTGAGACCATTATCGACACGGGTGCATTGCGCAAACAAGACGTGTTCGAGCAAGCGGCAGCCGAGATCAAAGGTGATGAAATCCTTCAGGCAATGGCAGTAGCACAAGAACTTTCCCAGTCGGTAGGTGCTGAATATCAGACTGCTCAGCTGAGGGCGATGGCCCGACGCGTGGCGAAGGCGGCCGAGCGCATTAAGAAAGTGGATGAAGACCTAGCTGGTCAGATGCAGCAGGCGGTTAGCAGCTTAGAAGGAGGTGACCCGGATACAGCTCGTCTTGTAATGGACAATGTGATGCCGCGTCTCGAGGCACTTACAGCGGGGCTGAGTGTCTTAGCTAAAGCTCTGGAGAGCGACGACTACACGCGAGCGATTGATGTGCTGCGAGACATTGCAGATGAGCAAAAGACCCCATTGGATGAAGATCAGCGGCTCGTGCTCGCTGTGAGTCTAAAGCGGGTCGCCAAAGCGCTCAAAGCAGCCGATGTTGCTCTGTCCAAAGAGCTGGGACTTGCAGCGGACAAATTAAAAGAAGGAGATGTTCCTGCAGCGCGCCAGACCATTGCTCGGGCAGCGGACATATTTGCCAAGAGCAGCGCCACCATTGTGCGCACCCGCCTGGCCAGTCAAGCGCGCGTCGCCAGGATGTTCTGGGGTGTGGACACACAGAATCACGCCGTCCGCTGGGAGAAAGGCAGCGGAAAAGAAACGTGGGTCTTCATTGTGGGCACTGGCTGGAAAGCTTTTGCTGGTGGCCCGGTCGAATACATCCCTCTCCAAAAAGGATTAATCCGGGGAGATCCAGGAATGTCTCTGCGCACTGGAAGGCCAGTGGCAGATTTGCTCTTCGTCCGCCTGCGCAATTCACTCGTGTTGGCTGGTATTGCCTTCGTGGTAGTTATGCCCCTTTCGCTGTTCCTGGGACTATTGGCAGGTCTCAACGAAGGCAAGTGGTTAGATCGCGCTCTTTCCGTTGGTGGTATGGTTTTCTCCGTGACCCCAGAGTTTGCTACTGGCATTTTCTTGATTCTCATTTTCGCTTTTTGGCTCAAGCTGGTACCGGGGGCCACTGTATTCGGCGAGCAAGCTCCCTGGACAAGACCAGACATGCTGATCCTACCTGTTCTCACACTCACCCTAGTCGAGTTGGGCTATGTGCTGCGCATCACCCGTGCGAGCACGGTGGAAGTCATGAAAGCGGCTTACGTGCGCACCGCGTTTCTCAAAGG
>CAKZLO010000013.1 GCA_937127125.1 uncultured Ardenticatenia bacterium | reverse complement strand
CATCATGGACAGATACTTGCGACGTTCATCTATGGTCATCTTTTCGCCAGTGGACATCGTTCCCTCGGTAACATTTTAGGTGAATGAATACGGGGTCTTGCGTCCTTCAATTGGGTATGCTATAATGAATTAAGCGCTGAGAAGGCGACTAATGCATGACATAAGGAGTGCGGGGACATGTTACCTGTCCGTTTGGGCCCATTCGAGCTGATCATCATCCTGGTCATTGTCATCATCATCTTCGGAGTCGGAAGATTGCCGGAGATTGGCGGCGCGGTGGGCAAAGCCATCCGTGAGTTTCGCCAGTCGACCGCCGAGCCCCCGAAGAAGAGCGAAAAAGAGACCGCCGCTAAATCCGAGACCAGCGAAGACTGAGAGATCAGTATATCTACCTCATACAGCGAGCATGCTTCTGCCAGCAGAAAAGAGTAAAGTATTGAGGTAGAACAGGCTAACAAATGAGCTGAAGCTAGCTGGATGCTAAATAGCCGCGAAACACATGGGCTGCCTCGCGCTTTGTCGATGAGTTGGACCCCTTCCGCGGCTTGATCCCCTGCTCATGTGGTTATACCAATTGTCAATAAGAGGATGCGATCGACGCTGGTGACGGGGCACTATACGCCGGGGGTGACACCCGCTCCCGGCTTTTCTTCAAGAGCAGGAACGGGGAGAGCATAGCGATTTGCATCCTCGGGGACGATATCGGGGTAGGGACGGACGCCTCACTCGGTCGCCTCTGCAGGATAGGAATCGTTCATGTACTGCTCAACGCCCGACAGCAAAGCAGGTGTACGCTGCGTTACAGTGTATGGTATAAAGACAGTAAGTGTAGACGTCCACTGATCCTGTCCCCCCGCAAGGCGAGTGCTTTCCTCAGCCGGCCACCTGTCGGAAGGCACGCAACAGATTAAGCCCCAATATGCTGCGGATGGCTGTCGTGGAGTAGTTGCGTCGTATTAGGCCAGCAGTCAAAGCCGGTAGGCAGGTTACATCTTCTAGTCCAGCGGTTACTCCATCATAACCATCAAAATCGGAACCAAGGCCGACGTGTTCGACACCGATACGCTGTACTATATAGTCCACGTGGTCGAGCAAGCGTTCGAGCGACGCCTGCTCTGGCAGCGAGCTGATGAATGCGGGCACAAATGTCACGCAGATCACACCACCACTGCGCGCTATGCCTTCCAGCTGAGCATCGCTAAGATTGCGCGGGTGAGGGCATAGGGCAAAGGCGTTAGCGTGAGAGGCAATTACTGGCCCTGCTGCTAGCTGAAGCACTTCGTTGACTCCGGGAGCTGCCAAATGTGCCACATCCACCAACATGCCAAGCTGATAGGCTGTTCTCACCACTAGCCGACCAAAATCTGTCAACCCTCCAGCGTTTGCCTCAGCAATGCCATCAGCAGCTGCGTTGCGACGGTTCCAGGTTAGCCCAATGCAACGTACTCCCAGCTGGTAGAATACGCGTAATAGGGCAATATCTCCTGCCAGAGGTTCGCACCCTTCCATACTCAGGACACCTGCGACGCTGCCTCGAACTTTGGCTTGCTCGATCTCCGCGGCGCGGGTGGCCACCGCAAAGCGTCCGCTATTTTGCTGTGCGAGCTGATAAAAGGCCTCTACTTGGCGCAATGCCTCCACTGTGGGGTGGTCGGCGGTTGGATGGCGCTGCGAGAGGGCGAAGATCGCGAAGGTTTGTGCGCTCACCCCGCCTTCCAACAGGCGTGGCAAGTCTAAGTGGCCGTAGTCTAGGCGCCGGTCGAAACGGCGCCTGTCCCACACGGTCAGCGATAGGAAGTCGCAGTGAGCATCAAAGACTAGACAATCGCGATGGAGCTGCTCAGGAGCAAGGATCACCATTGAAGCGCTCAGGGGACACGTGTCGGAGCGCCCACACTCGCCGAAGCGATCACTCTCCCTTCCGCATCACGCAATGTGACAGTGTCGCCGGGTTCCCAGACTGCGGTTGTGCGTCCCCAATAGAGATCTGTAGCGGTATCAACACCAACAGTGGTGTGGACATTAACCGCTGCACCGTTGCCACCCAAGCCGAATTCGGGGAAGGTGTATGTGGCGTCGCGTCCGTTTGAAAGTGTCCAGCCACTCATGCGCACGTACAGCCCTTGGTTGACAAGATAGACCACTTCTCGTGCCACATCTCCTGGATTGAGCACATTAATAGAAATGCGAATCTCACTGGCTGGCACAGGGGTTAGCGTTGGTACAGGGGTTGGAGTAGGCAGAAGCGTGGCAGCCGGGATCGCCGGCGGAGAAGCTCCAGATGGAGTGGGTGGCTCAAACGGCAGCGACGTTGCAGAGGGCAGAGGCAGAGGTGTGAAAGTGGGCGTCAGAGCAGGCAGACCCCCGATGGGGATGACCAGCTGCTGGCCCAGCATCAGATAGTCAGGGTTATCCAGACCATTCGCTTTCATAAGGTCTTCCAAGCTGACCTGAAAGCGGGCTGCGATGGAGCTCAAGGTGTCCCCTGCCTGGACGATATACGTGATGGGCATAGCAGGAGTAGAGGTTCCCCCCTCGTGGACTGCGGCCGCAGCTGACGTGGGAGCAATAGAGGAAGCCTCAACTTGGACACTCTCAGAGCTGCCGGGAGTTGTTACATCACTGAACTGTTGCGCAATCGTTGTGGAAGCAACTGTCGCTTGTTCGACCGAAGCATAGGGTGGTGCAGCACAGCGCACCATAGCCCAGCTAATCAGCAACGATATAACAGCGTTGGCAGCTATGATGAACACCACCTGACGCGCTGGGATACTACTGCGACCACGCAGGCGACGGGTACGACGTGACACTTCCAGCTCGCCATCCACAAAATCTGCCCGCACGTCGTAGCGTGTGCCAAAGGGCTCTTCGTCCATAGACACCTCCTTTGCATAATAGTATACCATAAATAGAGGCTACCGTCTATGCTTGGGAAGCCGTGCCAGGAATACAAAAGGGACGTTCCCTAGTAAGGAACGTCCCTTTTGTCAGCTTTTATGGCAGAAAGATGTTACTGCCAGTCTACTAGGGGCCCCTGGCGGCCAAAGTTGTTCGCTATGAGCACGATATCCAGGATGCTGACGATGCCATCTTGATTAAGGTCGACCTGTGGGTTGTTGGTATCCATTGCGGCAGCAACAATAGCAAGGTCGAAGATGTTAATCACATCATCCTGGTTAAAATCGCCGGCGAGCAAGGTGATGCTGCCAACGTTGGTGGCACTCGTGTCACCGGTAGCCGCCGCACGAGCTGCCGCGGTGCCAGGCGCCGCCAGACCGCTCAAGAAGCCGGGCATGCGCACCGTAATCGGCTCGGTGCCAGCTACGGTGAACTTGCCGCTAGCGTCGGTGACCGCCTGCGCTCCACTGGCGCTGGTGACTGTGACCCCACTGTGGTCACTTCTTCCCTGCAGAATCACTACACCGGAGATGCAGTCAGGAGTGATCTCCACGTTCCCGTTCCGTACGCTAACGGCAACCGGCGTGCCACCCTCTGGCACAACCTCCGCGCGCACGAGTGTTACCGGTGAGACACCCGGCCGCTGTGGTCGCCAGTCAATCAAGATCAGGCCCTGGTTGCCCTCGATCAGTTGACTGCCGATCGTTTCACCTTCGAACAAGATGCGTCCACCCTCTGTGTCTACTTCATTGCGCCGAATCATACCTGGATTCATCGCGAAGGCACCGTCCGGCCGCACTTGTACACCCCAGGCGTAGGGATCGGCATCTACCACCTGTACCACGCGCGGGTCATAGAGGATTTCAAGACGAACGCTGCGCACACGGGTGGCATTCCGGATTGAGATAGCCGTCTGCGCCACATGGGTGCACCGGGAGGTGCTCAAACGCTCCGGCTCCACCACTATGCTCATTTCGCCACCGACAGGCTCTCCACCAGCCGACACGCTGGCGCTTCCACTGCACGGTGCGAAGCGTCCTCCAGTCGGATCAGTGGCAGTGATATCAAAGCGGTAAACTCCAGCCACATTGGTGTCCCTGTAGACTCCTTGGTAGTAGCCGGTTAGATCGTTCATAGGGAGTGATGCTGCCATTGCAGCTGCGGCTGCCGGCTTGGTCACCGTAGCTCTCACTGCGGCACCCGTGATGGGGTTACCAGCCCCATCCAGCACCCGCGCAGTTACATAGATGGTGTCTCCGAGTGCGTACTGTTGTTTGTCGAAAACGATATCGGCGATGCGGCAGGTAGCCAGCGCACATGAAGCACACTGCGCGACCTGCTCTCGGAACCAGGGCAACATCCCATACAGGTAGTCACCCGGAGAGAAGGTAGCCGTCACGTCACGACCTCCCGCGATCGTAGGTACAATGCCTGCTCCGTCGTATTGTGTCGCTGCGCGTGGATTGAGCCTCTTCTGGCCCACCTTCCAGGCGCTAAGCCGTACGCCTGCCTCGAGCATAGCCGGGCTGGGTTGAGCATCCATCAGACCCAAATAGCCACAGTTGCCGTAGCACCCAATGAACCCGATGGCCATTGAACCACGATTGAAGTTATCGTGGATGCCTACAACGTCATCACCTCCAGCACGTCCCTCGTAAATAACACCATTAGGATCGATGAGGTAGTTGTAACCAATATCACCCCACCACAACGTATTGGCATGGTAATTCCAGATAGAACGCACAACTTGGCTCCAGTTCTGTTGTGGGTTGTTGGGCGTGGCAGTGTGATGAACGATGATGTGGGTCACCGACTGATACTCGGGTGGCCTGCGCGGGCTAAGCTGACCATCCGGACAGCCCCACATAGTACGTGGCACCACTGGCGGTTTGGGAACAGGACAAACACCAGCTTGAGGAGCTTCGGCAGAGCTCATCTGACTGGCTATGGCACTGTCACTGGGACCACTCTGGGTATCGCTGAACGTCAGGGTGACGCTGCGCAGCAAGGGTGAGGCGCCGTTGGGTGCTACCTGCATCGTCACACGGAATTGGATGCTGACTTGGCCGCCACCCACCCAAATCAGGCTGCCGCCGTATTGATTGTCGCGCACTGGGTAGTACGCCACCGGATTCTCGACCCAGTTGCTCCAATTGCTGCCGTCTTGGCTGAGGCGTGTTTCTACCTTGAGCACGCTGCCTGCCGGGACATCCGCGCTCCAGATAGGCACAATGTCCGACACCGAGCTCAGTGGGGCATTGATCACCCCCGAGGTATATACGCCGCTCGACTGGCCTGTTGCCAGTGCGATCCCACCCGCCGAGAGCGCTACTCCCTCTAGGCTGCCCAAGGCAGCGAGGAAGTCAGCTGTCATCTGGGCTTCCTGGGATTGGATGGTCGCGCTGCCATCTGCTGCAGCATACACTGCGGACTGGAAGGTGGGCTGCCCCCCCTGTGCCCGTGCAGCCGATGGCAACAAGCCCATGAGCAACAGCACAGCGCTTAGCAACCCAATAGCACATCGCCAGGGATCGAAAGTTATGTCTCGCTTCATAATGACCTCCTTGACCGATTCTGGATCGCGCTCAGAACGCCACAAGCGCTTCCTGCTTTTATCTTATAACAGTGCCTAGCCGCGCTCAAGAGAGTTACTGCGGAACTCTCACCCGTGACAACCTTGGCGGCTGGATACGTGTTAACGCGGAACAAACAGGGGCCAGCTCTATGAAGAGAGCTGGCCCCGGAGATCAGTCGGACATAGAGATCACGGCACGGGACCGAAGGGGCGCGGACCAGTCAGACCGTAGTTCTTGGCGATAAGCGCCAGGTCGGCAATGGTTACGGCGCTGTCGCCGTTGAAATCCATCATCTCCAGAGCGGTGCTGGTGCCCACAGGCGCACCCAAGCTGCCAGCGACCACCGTCAGGTCGAAGATGTTGATCGCATTATCGCCTGTCACGTCGCCGGCTAGCAATGTCACCAGACCCAGATAGGTGCCGGGCAGTATATTAGTGGCACGTGCACTCAGGTAACCGGGCCGACTGACCGTCACAGTCGGATAGGCAGCGGAGAAGGGTATGCTCACGATGCCGGCGGAATCCGCTACATCTACAAACACTCCCGCCACCACTGACACATCCGTAAAGAAGCCCGGAGTGGGGAAGTTGTTGTTGGGATCGTCGTCACCGGGCACCTTGCCGCCCTCCAGCGCGACCTGGAACTGTAGACCGGCTGTCGTGGGGCTGCCTACCTGCAAGTTAGCCACTGGTGCCTGGTTGGCAAACAATAATGGCATTGGCACTGGCTTGCAATACACGTTCGGGTTCGGCAGTGTGTCGGGCAAGCAAGGCCAGATTGAGCTGCCACTCTTGTTCGCCAGGCTGAGGATGGGGAAAGTCACAATTGAGTCCGCGCCCGCAGGAGCTGACTGCACCTGCCAGTAGATGCGAATCAAGGAACCGGTGCCACCCAGAGGTACCTTAGGCGTGCCCCAGTTGTACACGGTGATGTAGACATAGCTACGCCAACAAGTGCTGCCGATGCTGCCGACACTGCAGCCACCGGGCGGAAAGTCCGGCTCGTTAATCGGATCGAGTCGTGCTGCATAGCCTCCAATCTTGGACTTGTCGATGACGTAATCCACACCGGGCGTCAGCCCGTCAAACAGTGAACCAGGGCGGATATCCCTGATCCGGACTACGTCCTTGTTGTAGTCAATTGCGATCTGGACTGAGGCCAAGTTATCCACATCAGCCACTGTCAATTCTGTGGCAGCTACCCCGCCAGAAGGCACTATCTGCGCCACCGGCGGAAACACGGCCGGACACGTTGGACCTACTGCAGCGTTGCTATTGCTGTTGGGGTTAAGGCAGAAACCAGCATGCACCGTCTGAGCTGCCTCGACTTCACCTTCCGCTTCCGGTTCCTGAGCAGCTGCCGGCACAGCTATCATGGCAATGAGCACCAGAACCAGCCCAATTGCTCCTAAACGTTTGAACCAGGTGGATACTTTCATGTCTTTCCTCCTTGACAGATGACTAAGAGAACTCCCTCAGCCGCCCCGGCTGGCTGCCGGGAGACGCGCTGACATGCCCGTGCGTGTTTTATTGCCTGTTTAAGCCACCAAGGATCGACAGTGACTTATTGTCTACACTTGGATTGTAACAAGATTGGGTCTGTGCTGCAACGGTAGCAACCTGTAACACTGCTAGGTGTTATCACGGAAGCATAGGGAACAATATACGATGGATTTTTTTCGTGTTTGTGCTGCTGCGGCTATAATGCTATGGCACTATAAAACTTATAGGAGGTGTAGAATCCTTGGAAGATAATGTGACTTTCCGAACATTCTCGGCGCAGGCGATGGAGGACTTCCATCGGGCGCGCCGTCGCGCGATGATGGAGCGCATCCTGGCCACGTTATCTGGGCGCTCTGTAGACTTGCTCTCTTACGAGGATGTGCTCAAGAAGCTCAAGGAGAAAGGGCGCGCCTCGCGTGGACTGAAGGATATCCCACTGGATGCTATTGTAGGCAGTGTAGGACGTTATCACGACTTTACACGCACATTTCTGCCTCGCCGTGATGAAGACATCCATCGCTGGACGCGCGTTCAAATGGCCATGAATAGCTTGGCCGGCGTGCCACCCATCGAGGTGTATCAGATCGGCGATGCCTATTTTGTGTTGGATGGCAACCATCGCGTTTCAGTCGCGCGCCAGATGGGCGCCACTCACATCCAGGCATATGTGACCGAGATCAAAACCAAAGTACCACTCACACCGGATGTGACGCCGGACGAGCTGATCTTGAAGGCGGAGTACGCCGAGTTCCTAGAAGAGACCAGGTTGGATGAGCTGCGCCCGGGCTGCGATCTGACCGTGACTGTGCCAGGACAATACCGCGTACTGAAGGAACATATTGACGTGCATCGCTACTTTATGGGTCTGGAGCTTCAGCGCGAGATTCCTTACTCTGAGGCGGTTACTCACTGGTACGATACGGTCTATATGCCAGTGGTGCAAGAAATTCGTGAGCACGGCATCTTGCGAGATTTTCCGGGCCGCACCGAAACTGACCTCTATATCTGGGTGATGGAACATCGCGCGGCCTTGCAAGAGGAAATGGGATGGAACGCGATCCCCTATGAAGCCGTAGCGGTGGATTTGGCGGAACAGCGCAGCCCCACTCCGCGCCGACTGGTTAGTCGCATCGGGGGCAAGTTGATCGAGACGGTCGTCCCGGATGAGCTCGCGGATGGTCCTGCCCCTGGTCGGTGGCGCGCTCAGCGCCAGGCGGATCGGCGGGAACATCCCCTATTCAGCCATATCTTGGTGCCGGTCAGCGGAGAAGTGAATGGTTGGGTAGCGCTTGACCAGGCAGCAGTAGTCGCCCGACGGGAGGGTTCTCGTTTGCTAGGGCTCCATGCCGTGCCGACAGTCGAAGAGCGAGACGGCGAGCACGCACGTCTGGTGCAGACTGAGTTCAACCGGCGTTGCCACGAGGCAGGGGTGCAGGGTGAACTGGCAATAGCAGTCGGCGGTGTGGCGCAGGTGATCTGTGAGCGCGCGCGCTGGTGTGATCTGGTTGTGGCTAATCTGGCTCACCCTCCCACGCCCCAGCCTGTTGCCCGGCTGCGTTCGGGTTTCCGTACCCTGATTCGCCGCTGCCCCATACCTATCTTGGCTGTGCCGCGCCAGGCCACACCGCTCACGCGTGCGCTGTTGGCCTATGACGGCAGCCCTAAAGGGCGCGAGGCCCTCTTCCTAGCCACATACTTGGCTGGTCGTTGGAACATAGCGCTTACGGTATTGACCGTGTTAGAGGATGAGCGCGCCACGCCAGAAACGCTCGAAGAGGCACGCCAATACTTGGAGACTCACGGGGTGACAGCGACGTACGAGTCTCGTTCCGGTGACGTGGGGAGCGCCATCCTGGAGACGGCAGAGGCGCATCAGAGCGAAGCGATTGTCATGGGCGGCTACGGCTTCAGTCCAGTTTTGGAGCTCATGTTGGGCAGCTCTGTGGACAAAGTGTTGAACGAGGCACAGGTGCCCATCCTGCTCTGCCGGTAAACGAGACGCAGGCGCAGCAAAACAAACTTCTATTTACCACGTTACACGGGGGATGCGCGACGCCTGTCGCGCAAATGGGCGCCGCACCCCCTTCTTATGGTCTCACGGCTCGATCTTGAGACGGCAGGGGCTATGGGGATGTGCCTGTTTCGAGAGACCGTCCATAAATCTCGGTCATATCGGCCAGTCGACGAATCAGGTCTTCTCGCTCAAACGCATCCGACGGGCATCGCCATGCCCAGTTGCCAAAGTCACGACCTGGATAGTTCATCCGCGCGTCTGAATCGAGTCCCAGGATGTCCTGCATAGGGACGATGGCGGTGTCCGCCACCGAGCTCAACGCCAGACGGATGAAGTCCCAGTGAAACTCTTTCCCATCGCTGCCCGTGTAACGTAACGCAAGCTCCCGCTCGCCGGGCAAGGCGGAACGCCTGAACCACCCCAGAGTGGTATCGTTGTCGTGGGTGCCCGTGTAGACAACACAGTTACGTTCGTAGCGATAGGGTGGGTCCATATATCTCAGCCGGCCACCACCGAAGGCGAATTGGAGCACCTTCATGCCGGGTAGTTCGAACTGCTCGCGCAGTGCTACAACTTCTGCTGTGATCACTCCAAGGTCCTCAGCAATGATGGGCAGCCGATCTATTTGGAGCGCAGAGCGTATGGCGCGAAACAACTCGGCACCAGGCCCTTTCACCCAGCGACCGTTGATGGCAGTTGTTTCCCCCGCCGGCACTTCCCAGTATGCCTCAAACCCGCGGAAATGATCGAGTCGAACGCAGTTGACCAGCATCAGCGTCGCGCGCACCCGGGCGATCCACCAGGCATAGCCCTGCTCGCGCAACACTTCCCAACGATAAATGGGATTGCCCCACAGCTGTCCTGTAGCACTGAAATAATCGGGTGGCACACCTGCTACCACAGTGGGCATGCCCTGCTCATCCAAATGGAAGAGTTCAGGGTGCATCCAGACATCTGCGCTATCGTGTGCAACAAAAATGGGCAAATCTCCTACAATCCGGATTCCGCGCCGGTTGGCTTCCTCTTTGAGTGCCATCCATTGGTGGAAAAACAAAAATTGCAGGTACTTATGGTAAGTGCATTCTTCAGAAAGCTTGCGCCGCCAATCCTCCAGTGCTTTTGCCTGCCTGGCTGCAATGTCCCCCTCCCACGTGTACCAGGCAGCACCTCCGTGCGCCTCCTTCAATGCCATAAAAAGGGCGAAGTCCTCCAGCCAGTCCCCCTGCGTCTGACAGAAACGCTCGAATTCTGTACATAACGTTGCGCTGGCGGCTACGTTGAAACGTGCGAAGGATTTCCGCAAAACCTTTTTCTTGAATGGGATAAGTGTCCCATAATCTATCCGTTCGGCCGGGAAGGGAGGAATTTCCGAGAGATCGGAGGGCAACAACAGGCCTTCCTCCAGCAACCGATCGCAGCTGATGAGTAATGGATTGCCAGCGAACGAGGATAGCACCTGATAGGGGGAGTCGCCATAGCCAGTTGGTCCCAGCGGGAGCACTTGCCAGATGGTCTGGCGACTTTGGGTCAAGAAATCGAGAAAGGCGTAAGCGCCCGGTCCCAGGTCACCGCACCCGAAGCGGCCAGGAAGAGAAGTCGGGTGTAGAAGTACACCACTGGCACGTCTGGACTCCATGACTGTTCACCTCGTAAATCTGCACGTTGTCTTGCTGATAGATCAAACGCACGCCCAGCAGGCTGCCTGGTGACGAATTGCCCAGCGCACGTTCAGACGGTCCGTAAAAGATGTAGCGGATGTGATAGCTCTCCAGTAGTGCCAGGCGCGCGTCTGCACTCATCGCGCCGCTGAAGAAAGCGCGCACCTGCTCCATTTTTGCGACGGGGTGGACGCTCTGCGGCCCATGCCCGACAAATGAGCGCACCAGTGCTCGTGTCGGTAACAGATTGCCCGTGTCGTAGGCGGCCAACACTACAGCATCCATCTTGCCATGGGTCGCCAGCCAGTCCACAGCTTCTAATATGGTACGCGAGTAGAAAGCAGGTGACGGCCGTCCCATAAGCAGGATGATGAAACCGCTGAGTAAAAGGATATTTGAGAAGGTGCTGATCGTCTTGAGTAACAACACAGCTCTCCTGCGCCATCTGGGTTGCACTTGGTATAGCAAAGAGACCACTCCGCAAACAGCCAGCAGGGCGAGAGGCACCTGGTAGCCATCCAAGAAACGACGCTGTAGATTAGAGGGTATGTAGAGTAACATAGGTATCACAACCACCCATAACACTGGGAAGGTTTGATCACACCGGCGGCACACAGAAGACTGTCTGAGGAATCCAATGAGCGCCAGCGGGCACAACAGCCCGAAACCAAGCAAATAAAAAACAGGATGAGGCGACCAGACGCGATTCTGTTCTTGCCAAGTGTTCAGTACGAAATCTGTGTTAAACAACGCCGCTGAATAAACCAGGTAGGGCACCGAAATGAGTCCGGCGATGCCAAGGTAAAGCAACGGTTTCCAATCAAGCAGGCGTTGTTGCCATCCACGCCATATCCAGTATAGCACCAACAGCCCTATCAGGACGGGCAAACTGTAAGGGTGGATCAGGCTGATTAGTAGGCCGAAAAACCCTGTGCTGAGCAGATCTTTCCTGTTGGGATGATGAAGTAGACGGAGTCCGGAGATGGCCAGCCACAAGATAGATGCCTGCGCCAGTACCAAATGTGGGAAGGTGAGCATGGTGAGAAAGGCAGAAGCGTCCGGCACCCAGAGATCGGTGGGCATAGCGCCAGGCGCAAACTCTCCGCCAGCTAGCACCCACAACCAACCCAATCCTCCGCCTGCCGCTACCAAAAAGAGAATGATACGGCGTAGCGCCAGCCATGGGGTGAAATATGCAGCGAAGCGATAAACAGCAATGAGCAAGAATGGGATGGCCGCCGAGCGCGCCAAATGGAGGGTAAGCGGCAGTGACAGATTGAAAACGTGTGCCAGCTTACCAAGTACAAGATAGATAACATAGATGAAAGCAGCTGTGTGAGGTTCTGGTGTGTAGGGATTGTGGAACAGCCATCGTCCTGCAGTGCCTTGGAGCATAGCAGCTAGATAGTTGTTGCCATCTTCAACTGCTACAAAGAAACCGCTGAAAACATGTTCGGGTGTTTCCATTAGCAGCCCGACCAGATAGGGAAAACTAGTCAGCAGAATAAGACCTGCACTGAACAAAGCGAGCCACTTCCATTCAACACGGGTGATCGTGCCTGTTTTCATTGCAGCAAACCTGTCTAGGCCAGTCTCAGCAACGAGTGGCACGGCAGGCCAAGGTCAAGCCCACAAAGAGCAACAGGCCGGTGGCAGCTGTTGCTGAAATCGCCATGCCGATCCGCACAGTGAGTGACTGATATGTCAGAACTACATGGTGATTCCCGGCTTCCAACCATACTCCGCGTAGTAAGTCGGCAACAGGTACCACCAAGGCAGGGACGTCGTCCACTTGTGCCTGCCAGCCGGGATACCAGTTCTCACTTAAGACCAGCAGGCTGCGCTCAGGAGTACTCACATCCAGCACAATGCGGTCGGCACGATATTCCCTTATGAGCACCTGATCGGATGCTGTGTCTCGTTGCAAAGCAGCCTGCTTATAGAGCGCTTCCAGCAGCTGCAACCATTCCACGGGTTCACCCATCGTGAGGAAGGATTCGGCAACTTCGGCAGGCAGCAGCCAGGCGCGCGGCAGCACGCGACGGTTGCGATAGATGAAGGTATTGTCTATCTGAATCAGCAGATCAAGGTCATCCATTGGCAGTGGAAAAGCAGTGACCACGTAGGCCACGTTCATCAGCCCCAACAGGGAGAGATTGGGCTGCACTCCCTCGAAAGCACGCTCGATTGGACGGTCGGATGGGAAGGGTGGAATAGTGACGCTGAAACGACCGACCGGCACGTCGGACAGCCCGGCGTAGTTGCCAGCCAGTTCCATAAAGCGATCATAGCGCCCCAGATGCACTGGCTCGACCCCGTCAGCGGTCTGGATGCCCATCTTTGCAGCAACATGTGGTGGGATGCTGTAGCTGGGCGAATAGCTGCGCCACAGGCCATGTTGCTGGCTGAGATACTCTGCTGCTCGAGCGCCTGCTGCAAAAGCATCCTGCGGTGGGACGAAGCGAATTAGCGTGAAGCCAAACGAGCCGAGATCTACCCAGGTGAGGCAGGCCAGGATCAGCCACGCAGCACGCCTATGCAGGTGCTGTCGTGCAACCAGCCCGATGACCAGCAGCGCCGCGAAAGGCATGAGCGCCAGTCCAAGTGTGGCCCGGTCGGCGCGCTGGAGAATCGCCAAACCAATGCCAGAAGCTGTCGTGATGGCAGCCATAGCGAGGACAACTCCATCATGCCAGGGAACGCGTCGTCCAGCTAGGCGCTGGGCACCTAAGCCAGCCAGGATCGCCAGCGCCAGCGATGCGACGATAAGCACTCGCGCTGGCGTTCGCACGTAGCGCATCCCTGGTGCGAGGCGATAAACCAGTTCGAACAAGGGGGTGGCATTGCCTAAGGCAAAAAGTAGAGCCATTAACACGACTAGTGCCAGAAACCATGTACGTCGGTCATCACGACGTAGACCCCAGCCGGCCAATACAATGGGCAGCAAGCCAAGGTATGCCACTGCCTCATGACCAGCATAGCTCTGGGGTAAGAAAAGCGCAACACCTAATGGGAGTGGCATCAACGCATACTGCCCTGCTTCCTCGATGGACAGAGCACGGTTGCTATAAGAGGCGAGCTCCACCAGAGGTAGCAGCTGCGCAGCGCCCATAATGGATGCGCCGAGAGGGATGATCGATAACAGTGGCAACAGGGAAAATGTGCGCACTGTTCGCGGATATTCTGGGAAGATCAATTCCCACAGGATACGTCCTACTAACAGATAGCTGGTATAGAGTAGGATGAGCGAATGCGTACAGATTTGGGCAGCCAGCGCCAAGCTAGCCAGCAAAGCGTGCCGCAAGCGTTCTGTGGCGGATTCGGCGCGAAGAAACAGACTTATCGCACCGAACGCCCAAGGTATCCACGCCGCGGCCGCGATCAAGCTGATGTGTCCTCCCGCCATATGGGCAACCAGCTTGCCACCCAATGCAAATGTAAAGCTGCCGATCAGAGCGGGAAGGAGATCGAGTTGAAAAGCACGTCGCAGCAGCCACCCGGTGCCTATGCCAGCCCAACACAGGTGTGCTATCAGAAAGAGGTTAAACCCCACTCCAGAAGGGACGAGTAACAACATCCAGGCAGGGGGGTAGAAACGCATAGCTAATTGATTAGCTGCCAGTGGCATCCCGCTCAGATTCGCTGGTGTCCATAGAGGCAGGTGACCCTCACTGCGCCAGCTTTCAGCCATCAAGTGCACCTTGGGCCAATGGATGACAGTCAAGTCAGAGTGTGGGCTGAAGGTGGGGTAGAGCAGTGCATCCGGATGAAGGAACGCAGGCAGGAACAGCGCCAGGATGCCCGCCAACAAAGCGCCTGTGACAGCCCAAGTCCTTGCGTGCCACTCCATACTGCTCGTCTTCACAGGTGTTGTAAGGCTATGATCTCCCACTGCGCACAACGAAGAACAACCCGGCGACGATCAGCAACACTCCGGTCACGCGCTGCCAGCTTACTGCCTCGTGAAACACAAAGCGTCCGATCAGCAGTGAGAAGATGTAAGTCAGACTTACCATCGGGTACGCCATGCTAAAATCGAGCTTGGAAAGCACATCCAGCCACAAAACGGCGCTCACTGCGTAAAATGCGAAGCCAAGGATGACCCACGGCGTGTTGAATAGATTGGCGAAGCTGTTGAGAGGATTGCCACCAAACAAGCTTACCCCACCGATCTCGTTCAATCCCAGCTTAAGCAGGGTTTGACCACCCACGAGCAAGAGAATAGCCACCAATGCGGTTAGAAGGACAAAAATCATGGTTGATCTGGCCTCCGACTTGAAAAGCATTTGCATTTCCTCATCATTCTTTCGTAGGAGTCAGGGCACGCGGTAGATAACAACTGCACCCTGCTGAAAAACAGGCACAAGGTCGTCTGGTAAACAATGGGCACCCAACTGACGTTCATTGGGGCCGACGAACACGAAGCGGATGGTGTACTGTTCGCGCAGCTTGTGCCAATCTCTGTCGGACAGCTCTCCTTTGAAAAATGCCTCCGCCTGCGCCGCCTTTGTTGCTGCGTTGATTGTCTCGAAAGGATGACCGTAAAAACTGCGCACGCCAGCCAGTCCAGGCAACAAGCTTCCAGTGCGAGGAGCAGCCAGCACTACCGCCTCCTCACCATAGTTCAGCAACCATTGCATGGCAGCCGCCTCATCCGCGGAGATGTAAAGGGAGGCCGCAGACACATTACCTTGCGCGGCACCAAGAGCTCCTGCTGTAAAGACATACAGCTGGAACGCAGTCCCCAGCCAACTGAACACCACCACCAGAACGACAGCACGACGCGGCCAGCTTCTCAACGCAATGCCGGCCAGCATAGCCAATGCGACCCCCAGACCAGTAAGGAGACGACGCTGCAATGCCATAGGAATGTATGCCAGCGCAAGAGTCAGGCCGCTCCAGCCTGCCAGCGTTAGCACAGGGTAGTTGCGACCACGTAACGCGATGAACGTCCCCCACACTGCCAGCGGGGTCAACAGGCCGAATCCTATGAGGATGTCGGCAAGTGGAGGAGTGGGAGTCACATTCTGCTGTGACCACGCAGCCAGCGCTGGATTGCTCGTGTAAACGAGCATATCGTATGCTAACCAAGGGAACGATGCAATTGTAGCGCTCAGCACTGTGATGAACGTTCCCTTTACCGAGGTGAACCTGTCAGTTGGCAAGCGTTGCCGACGCATCAGCCACACTCGCAACAACAGGTAGAAGACAAATACAGCGTAGACAACAGGTAGTGCAAAAGGAGCAATAATGGCTAGAGCCATTCCTGCCAGGCCAGGCACCAGCCAGCCATACACCCCACTCATCGGCCAGAGCAAGTTCTTCAGCAAAATGAGCATGCATGCAATCGCCAGCGGGAAATGGGGATTGGTCAGCAAGCTGAAAAAGGCAAACGTTTCGGGCACCCATAGGTCAATCGGAAATAGTCCCATCATGACACCCAACCAACCTAACCCGGCACTGCTACTGCTCAACAAGAAGAGCAGCTGCTGTTCGCGCCGTTCTTGGCTCAGCCGGCTGACGAAAGCATCCAGCGAGACAAGCAATGCGACACCGGCCAGCACACGTGCTGCGTGATACACCACGATGAGTGGCAATCCTATCCAGCGCGCTATATGTCCGAGTGCCAGATAAAATAAGAAGATCGCTGCACCATCATGGGGTTCTGGGGTGTAGCTCAGGTGAAACAACCACGCTCCCTGCCAGCCCTGGCGCATTTTGGCCAGATAGGAATACCCATCCAATGGATTGACCAGGACCCCAGTGAACTGATACCCGGGAGGAGCAACACTCCATGCAATCAGGTAAGGCAGGCAACTAGCTGCTATGATGATCAGGGACCATACCCAAACCCAACGTTTGTTATCACTTATGACGTTGATGCGAGCCGCCATGGGCCTCGTTCACAGATGAATTACATCTTATTATACCAGGATAACCTTAATCCCCTTCCCCCCGCGTCCATGCATCTATGTTATAAGAATGGGAGCGCGAAAGGAATCTTACCCGGCATCGTCCTGACGATATGGAAGCCATATACAGGGAACAGCGCAATCACTTGGTCGCGCAGCCATGCCCCCGCTGAACTACACAAGCTTATGCAGATAGAAGCGTCCTTCTCAGACAGCAAAAAAACAGGGCTGTTCAGCGTTCTGCCAAGCGCGGCCGACCGGATGCGGTTGCCACCACCTCACTCCCCAGAAAGATCTCCAGCCCTTTGACCACCACTATCTCGTCGTGGCGTTGTGTTTGCACGTGCACCTGGAGAGCGCCTGCCGCATAAGCGCGCTCCTGTGCTAAGGTCGCAGCGACTTCTGCTGCATACGCCGCTGCTTCCTCCAGGGAAGGGAAGTCTCGCACACCGGTTGGCAGGTGCACACGGAAGGTCTCGTCATCCAGCGGCCTGATCTGCACGCGCACTACCTGAACAACACCGCCCACCGCGGCACCTACTGCGTTAGCAATTGCGGCATGAGGCGGAATACACAGTCGTGTGTGCAATCGCTCCGCGACAGATGGGTAATATGTAGACACCGGGGCACCAATCGCAACCAGACTCTGATTAAGCATCAGCGAAACCCCCAAGGCACCCGCACTGCTGTTGTGTGAAGCTAACGCATGATCGACGAATAGCCGTCGCACTGGCAAACAGGTCTCCAGATTCACTCCATACTCTTCCGCTGCTACTACCCCCACCACTGCCCGACCCGCTTGCAGTGTCAGCTGACGCAATACACTGGCACACAGAGCCTCTATATCACTGTCTTGGACTGTTTGTACCCTCCGGTTTGCTCGCAACCAGAGCTCTGCACCCAAGCGAGCTGCTTCGGAGGACCAATCGCGTTGGCATCCGAGTATGTGAGACACGTCCGTCGGGGTGAATCCGCCAGCAATCAACAAACCTCGCTCAATAAGGCGGGCTATTGCTTGTCGAACGAGATAAGTGCTGCGTGCACCCACTATAAATTGCTCTAGTGGAACTGGCCCAGACTCCACGGCATACCATATCTGTTGTTCCAGCGACGAAAGCACTCCGTCGGCTCCATTGAGCGGAGACTGGCGCAAGAGAAATCTGCCGTCATAAGCGCTGGGGCTGCGCTTGGTACGTTGTCGGTGTAACATCTCCAATACAGTGGAATATTGATGGGCCAACAAGCTGAGAGGCACAACGCGACGTGGGCCAATGCTCAAACCTTCCCACTCTGTGCTGGACGGCCGCACCTCGCTATCTCCGCCCAAACCGAACGTGTGAATGGCAATTGCCTCCACCATAGTGCGCCAACCTCCTACCACTGCCCCTTCAGTGTTGAGCACTGGCCGACCGTCCCGCACGATGGCAATGTCGGTAGTAGTGCCTCCCATATCTACGACGACCATGTCGCGTTCACCGGAAAGATATCGTGCACCTATTACACTGGCAGCGGGACCGGAGAGAATCGTTTCCACCGGGCGCTCCAAAGCCATTTGCGCTTCGATCAGGGAGCCATCACCCTTCACCACCATGATGGGGGCTTTAATCCCCTTCTCTATTAGCAGGGCACGCACAGCCAAAATGAGCTGTTGCAGGAAGGGGATCAAGCGCGCGTTTAACGCCGTTGTTAGAGCGCGTCGGGGCGCGTTGAGATTGGAGCTCAGCTCGTGGCCACAGGTTACGGGCAGGTCGGTTGTCTCGCGAATCAGCCGACGGATTGCAAGCTCGTGCTCCGGGTTACGCACGGCAAAATAGCTCGACACAGCGAAAGCGGCAACACGCGTGGCATATTCTTTGATTGCCTGACGGGCTGCCTCTACATCCAGGGGAGCCTGTTCCTCGCCGGTTACCGTGTGGCCACCCTCGATGAAAACCACCGGATCACCCTTCATTACCTGGCCCAGTCCCTCATATCCCAACATGTCAGGGTGGTAGCCGATCAACAAGAGACAAACAGGCGCCCCCTGGCCTTCCACCACAGCATTGGTGGCCAATGTGGTTGACAGCGATACAAGCTGGATCTCAGAGGCAAGCGAGGTGTTCACCAAGACTCGCTGAATTGCCTCGCGAATGCCAATGGTGAGGTCATGCTTGGTGGTCAGCGCCTTAGCTGAAGCGACCACCCCGCGAGCATCGTCAAAGAGGACGGCATCTGTATAAGTGCCACCGGTATCAATTCCCAAGAGAAGGGCCATAATTCCTCACTACGTCGGGACGAGCTATCCACGCTATCACATCACCTGAGATTAGTTCGACAGATGTACCACGGATGACCCGTCTGGAATCATATGCGCACAGTATACGAATTCGCTCCGGGATCGACAACTTCGATACGGGAGAAGGCTACGCCCCACTTATGATTGACGATCCCCCCTGGTCGTGTTATCATTTTTTGTGAGCGATCACGAGGAGTATGGGGTGATTATCTCTTTCTCGCGTTTTGCTTTTTCTCTTGCATTGTCGTTGGTTGTGCTGGCTTTGATAGCGCAGCCTTTCAGTTCCCTACTGCAACCCATTGTTGCGTCTGCACAAGTGCACGACCAGGATTTCACCATCGTTGTGCTTTCGGACACCCAGAATTATTCGCAGAGCTACCCAGACATCTTCAAAGCGCAGACGCAGTGGATTGTACGTAACAGAGAAGCTCTCAACATTGTTTACGTCGTTCACAGCGGTGACATCGTCAACACCGCCAGCTCCACGAGACAGTGGGAGAATGCCTCTGCCGCTATGGCCATATTAGAAGATCCCCTTACGACAGGACTTGCAGACGGTATACCTTACGGCATTTTGCCTGGAAATCACGACTTTCCCACCACGAACTATAATGCCTACTTCGGCGTTTCCCGCTTCTCCGGTCGCAGCTACTATGGTGGACATTACGGGTCTGATAACGACAACAACTATGGATTGTTCAATGCGGGTGGTATGGATTTCATTGTGGTCAACGTGCAATATCGGCCCACGGGTGACATCCTCGCATGGGCGGACGCGTTGCTGGATGCCCACCGCGATCGGCGTGCTATTGTGGTATCCCATGAGATTTTGGATGCTGACGCTTCTTTCACATTCCTGGGACAGGCGTTCTATCGCACCCTGAAGGACAATCCCAATCTGTTCTTGATGCTTTGCGGCCATGTACACACAGAGGCATGGCGGATGGACGCATTTGGCTCCTATGTCATATATACCTTGCTGGCCGATTATCAGGATGAGCCTAACGGTGGCAATGGTTGGCTCAGAATCCTGGAATTCTCCCCACGCCACAATGAGATCAGAGTCAAGACCTACTCACCCACCCTCGACAGGTACCAGACCGACGCCGACAGCCAGTTTACGCTTCCTTACCGTATGAGAATGACGTTCTATCTGCCCGCACTTCTATCACGACCTGGGATCAACTCCTACGTTGAGGCAAACGATCAAGGTATCTGGTCCTGAACGCGGAAGCTGAAAAGTGCAAGGGGCTCGCTTCTGACGTCGGAGCAATCGGTCTTCGCTGGAATGGCTGTGGCAAACACGGGTTGACATTTCTGAAGCCTTAGTGTACAATGACCGTGAGCGCTCACGGAAATTGGGTTGTATGCCAAAGGCTTTGCTTATGGGGCGAAGGGTCACCATCGAGGATGTCGCGCGCGCGGCTGGGGTCTCACGCCAGACCGTCTCACGCGCTATTAATAACAAGCGCGAGATCAGTCCCATCACTTTGGAGCGCGTTATGAATGCTGTGCAGCAGCTGGGCTATCGCCCCAGCTGGGTGGCGCGCGGGTTGGCCACCCAGCGCACCCATACAATCGGTTTGGTGGTGCCCGACATCACGAACCCTTTCTTTCCCGAAGTGGCGCGCGGGGTGCAAGATGCTGCACGTGCTGCAGAGTATAATGTGTTCCTGTATAACACGGATGAGAGTGCCGAGCGCGAGCACCAGATTCTCTATTCGTTGGCCTCTCAGCCAGTGGATGGCATTCTGCTGTTCGGCTCACGCATCGACGATTCTGACTTGACCACGTTCGCAGAAAGCTATCGTCCCTTGGTCGTGCTTAATCGTCGCATTGGACATCCTGGCGTGGGAATGGTATTGGTGGACAATTATGCCGGCGCCCGACTGGCGGTTGAGCACTTGATAAATCGTGGCCATCGTCACATTGGTATGCTCGCTGGACCGCTTGCTTCGCCTAGCAGTATCCAGCGGGTGGGTGGCTTCCGAGCTGCCATAGAACAACATCAGTTGCCCCTTCAGGACAGCTGCATCGTGCCTGGACCACCCACTTTGGACGGTGGCCGTGAGGGTGCTGAGCAGCTGCTGTACCATCATCCCGAAATAACAGCGCTGTTCGCTTACAATGACGTGATGGCGTTGGGTGCAGTACAGGCATACATAGAGTCGGGATACCGTGTACCCGACGAACGAGCTGTGGTCGGTTTTGACGATATCTGGATTGCGGAGCTGGTCCACCCGGGGCTGACCACCATTCGGGTTAACAAGTATGAGGTGGGTTACCGGGCAGCGCAATGCTTGCTGGCCCTGATGGAGGATCCTATGCAATGTCCTCCGGCTGTTGAGATAGGGGTCGAATTAATCATTCGTGAGTCAACATGACAGCAACTCTCAAGTAAGAAGAGAAATACATCTTATGGACATGTCAGACATCACCAAAATGTACGATTTCTCAGGCCACATCGTTCTCATCACAGGAGGTGCTGGCATCCTAGGAGGCGAGATGGCGTGCACCTTGGCCAGTCTGGGAGCTGACGTGGTGATTTTGGACCGCGACCCTTCTCTGGCCGACCGTCTCCTAGAACGGCTAAACCTGTGCAGTGGACGTGCATTGGTCGTGTACGGCAACGTGCTAGAACGAGACACACTGGTCAAAGCGGACGAAGTCATCCGCTCGGAATTCGGTGACAGTCCCGACATGCTTATCAATGCAGCCGGCGGCAACAACCCGCGTGCTACGACCGGACCGGACAAACGCTTCTTTGATATCGGCATAGATGATTTGCGCTTCGTGTTTGATCTGAACGCGATAGGCACCATCATCCCAAGCCAGGTCTTCGGGCAGCGCATGGCGGAGAAAGGTCGTGGCGTCATCTTGAACGTCTCGTCCATGAACGCTTTTCGCCCGTTGACCCGCGTCGTAGCATATGCGGCAGCCAAAGCCGCCGTCACCAATTTCACTCAATGGCTGGCAGTACATATGGCGAAGGAATATAGCCCGAACATCAGAGTGAATGCTATCGCGCCCGGCTTTATGCTCACCGAGCAGAATCGTTATCTCTTGATCGATCAGGAAACGGGCGAGCTGACCGCGCGTGGCAAGGCCATCATCGAGCACACCCCGCAAGGCCGCTTCGGCACGCCCGAAGATCTATTGGGCACTGTGTTATGGCTGCTTTCCCCCGCATCAGCGCATGTGACAGGCATCGTGGTGCCAGTTGATGGCGGGTTCTCCGCTTTTAGTGGGGTATAGGCCAGGAGAATAGACAAAGGCTATCGGCCAGCACTGAGGGGCAAGAAAGAATCATCACTTTCCACAAAAGGAGTACAGATTATGGCAGAGTATCCTGATGCAGCACGTCCTCTTGTCGAACTTAAAGCTCGTCGCAAATTCTTTATCGGCATTGATTCAGATGGATGCGCTTTCGATACGATGGAGATCAAACATAAGGAGTGCTTTTGCCCCAACACGATCAAGTATTGGGGTCTTCAGGGTGTATCCAAGTATGCGCGCGAAGCAGTGGAATTTGTAAACCTGTATTCCAAATGGCGTGGAATTAATCGCTGGCCTGCGCTGGTGATGGTTTTTGACTTGCTGCGAGAGCGACCCGAGGTGATCGCGCGCAATATTCCGGTCACAGAGGCGAAACAGCTGCGCGCATTCATTGAATCGGGGTTGCCGCTGAGCAACGATGGACTAAAGAAATATCTCAAAGAGCATTATCATCCCGAGCTGGAGCAGGGTCTGGCGTGGAGCGAGGCGGTCAATGCTGCGGTTGCCGATATGGTGCATGGCGTGCCCCCCTTCCCCTACGTGCGTGAGAGCCTCGAGATGATGTATGAGGACGCGGATATGATCGTTGTCAGCGCCACGCCCACCGAAGCTTTGGTGCGCGAGTGGCAGGAGCACAATTTGGATCGCTACATTCGCGTGATCGCCGGACAAGAGATGGGTAGCAAGTCTCAACATCTTGCGATGGCCGCTCGCGATAAGTACCCTTCTGACCATATCTTGGTGATTGGTGATGCCCCGGGGGACCTGAAAGCAGCCAAGGCTAATAGTGCGCTCTTCTATCCAATCAATCCAGGGGCAGAGAACGAGTCGTGGGAACGCTTCTTCAAAGAGGCCTATCGTCGCTTTGTGACAGGCACCTACGCCGGCGCATATGAGCAGGAGCTGATTACCGAGTTTGAGGCGCGACTGCCCGAGGTGCCACCATGGAAGAGGTAGATGATTAAATGGTTGTAGGGACTGGCAAAGAGGAAAGTTTTCTCACCGAAGAACAAGTGCGTCAGCTGATGGCGCAGGCATTGACGGACTTGCCACTAGAGGGTCATCGCATCCTTGTAGTGGTCCCAGATGGCACTCGCACGGCGCCCATCCCACTGATGGTGCGGTTGTTGCATGAGATACTCGGAACGCAGGTCAAGGCTCTGGACTATTTGGTCGCATTGGGCACCCATCAAGTGATGGATGATGCAGCGCTCAGTCGATTGGTAGGGCAGCCTGTAGCGGATGGTGTATTTGGCACTTCGCACATCTTTAATCATCGTTGGGATCGGCCAGAGACCTTTGCCACACTCGGAATGATCCCAGCAGAACGCATCGCCGAGCTCACCAATGGTTTATTCTCCATGAATGTCCCGGTCAGGGTCAACAAGCTAGTGCTGGAGTACGATTACATCTTCTTGTGTGGCCCCACCTTTCCCCATGAGGTGATCGGTTTTTCGGGTGGCAACAAGTATTTCTTCCCCGGGGTCAGTGGTCCGGAACTGATCAACTTTACCCACTGGCTGGGGGCGATTATCACCAGCTACGAGGTGATCGGTACTCTCTACACTCCAGTGCGGGCAGTGGTCGATCAGGCTGCTGCCATGATTAAGCGCCCGAAGCTATGCTTCAGTATGGTGGTACACGCAGGTGGTGCTCATGACGGTGCGTTAGCAGGACTGTTTATCGGCACGCCAGAGGAAGCGTTTGCCCCAGCTGCTGAGCTTTCCAGCCGATTGCACATCCGGTGGATTGAGCGCCCATATCGACGTGTGCTGAGCGTAATGCCAAAGATGTATGATGACATTTGGACGGCAGCCAAGGGAATGTACAAAATGGAGCCTGCTGTCGCAGATGGAGGCGAAGTGGTCATCTACGCACCACATATCGACGAGATCTCGTACACACACGGGCACATCATCGACGAAATCGGTTACCATGTACGCGACTATTTCCTGAAACAGTGGGATCGCTTCAAACACTACCCGTGGGGTGTACTGGCGCACTCGACACACTTGCGTGGGATCGGGACGTATGAAGATGGGATCGAACGACCTCGCATTGAAGTAACCCTTGCCACACGCATCCCGCCCGAGCGATGCAAGCGCGTAAATCTCGGATATATGGATCCTGACACCATTCGCCTGGACGAGTGGCAGGGGCGTGAGGAGGAAGGAGTTGTGGTAATCCCCAAGGCGGGCGAACTACTGTATCGGGTACGGCCCAAACAGTCATTTGGCTGATGTCAAGAGTACCTAACTAGATAGGAGGAATGCTACTTATGAGGGCACAGGCAGATATCGGTTTGATCGGACTCGCAGTGATGGGACAAAACTTGGTCCTAAACATGGACGACCACGGCTACACAGTGGCAGTCTATAATCGCACTGTTTCGAAGGTGGACGAGTTTATCAATGGTAGCGCAAAAGGTCGTAAGGTCATCGGCACCCATTCTCTTGAAGAGCTGGTGGGTGCGCTGAAAAAGCCACGGCGGGTGATGCTGCTTGTCAAGGCAGGTCAAGCAGTGGATGACTTCATCGAGCAGATGATCCCCCTCCTGGAACCGGGAGACATTATCATTGATGGAGGCAACTCAAACTTTCAGGATACCATCCGACGCACCGCTTACGTGGAATCCAAAGGGTTGCTCTATATTGGCACTGGCATCTCCGGTGGCGAGGAAGGTGCACGCCACGGTCCGTCCATTATGCCCGGTGGATCGCCGGCAGCGTGGCCGCATGTGAAACCCATCTTCCAGGCGATAGCTGCCAAGGTCGATGATGGAACTCCCTGTTGCGATTGGGTCGGCGAGAACGGTGCCGGACACTTTGTGAAAATGGTGCACAATGGGATCGAATATGGTGACATGCAGCTCATCGGTGAAGCCTATCACTTGATGAAGGAAGGCTTGAACATGAGCGCTGATGAGATGCATCATGTGTTCGCTGAGTGGAATCGGGGCAAGCTCGACTCGTATCTGATCCAGATTACCCGTGATATTCTGGCCTTCAAGGATACAGATGGACAACCTTTAGTGGACAAAATCCTCGATGCAGCAGGCCAGAAGGGCACAGGCAAGTGGACAGTTATCTCCGCGCTGGACACCGGAGTGCCTCTGACACTCATCGGTGAAGCCGTGTTCGCACGATGTCTTTCGGCACTCAAAGAAGAGCGTGTCAGAGCTTCCCAAGTACTGAATGGGCCATTTGGTCGTTACGATGATAATCGTGAGGCTTTCGTGCACGACATTCGCGAGGCGCTGTATGCCTCGAAGATTATCTCCTATACGCAAGGCTATATGCTGATGCGAGCAGCCGCGGGAGAATACAACTGGAATCTGAATTATGGTGGCATCGCACTGATGTGGCGCGGCGGCTGCATTATCCGCTCCGTCTTCTTGGGCAAGATCAAAGAGGCGTTTGATCGCAATCCCGAACTCAGCAATTTGCTCCTAGACGATTACTTCAAGGAGGCCGTCGAGTCTGCTCAACCATCTTGGCGGCGTGTGGTAGCGCGCGCGGTCGAAATGGGCATCCCAGTGCCAGCAATGTCCAGCGCGTTGGCGTTCTATGATGGTTATCGCCGTGCCTGGTTGCCAGCCAACCTGTTGCAGGCGCAGCGCGATTACTTCGGCGCGCATACCTATGAGCGCGTTGATCGGCCGCGTGGTGAGTTCTTCCACACGGATTGGACCGGGCACGGTGGCGGTGTCACGGCAGGCACGTACAACGTTTAGGAATGGGGAGAAACGCTATGGCCAGGATGAAGAACGTTGTAGTGGCCCAATCTGGCGGGCCAACTCCTGTCATCAACAGCACGCTGCGCGGAATCGTCGAGATGTGCAAGGCGATGCCGAGCCACTTTGGAACGGTTTACGCTGGATCGCACGGTATCGAGGGGGTGCTCACAGAGGAACTGTTGAATCTCTCCGCGCAACGAGATGAAGAAATCGCCCTCTTGAGCGTAACCCCAGCAGCAGGGAGCATTGGTACTTGTCGCTATAAGCTCAAGGCGACACAGCAGGAGGACTTTGAGCGCATCGTCGAGGTCTTCAAAGCCCATGAGGTAGGATATTTCTTCTATATTGGCGGCAACGACTCGATGGACACTGCCTACAAGGTGGCCAAGCTGGCTCATGAACGGGGGCTGGATCTGGTCGCTGTAGGGGGTCCGAAAACCATCGACAACGATGTAGGTGATAGTGAGTTCAAACTGATTGACCACACCCCCGGATACGGGAGCGTAGCACGTTACTGGGCATTGACCGTTCAGGGGGCCAACGAGGAGAACGCTGGCTCGTATCCGGCCGACCCTGTGCTGGTGCTCCAGGCGATGGGGCGCAAGATCGGCTTCATCCCAGCAGCTGCGCGCCTGGCGGATCCACAACGCCAGATGCCATTGCAGATCTATCTGCCCGAAAGTGGCTTAACGCTGGAGCAGATGGCCGACTTGGTAAACGACGAGTTGAAGCGGAGCAAGCGTTGCATCGTTGTGGTGAGTGAAGGTTTTGACGTCGGCTCAATTGGTGAGCGTAAGGATGCGTTTGGGCATACCCAGTTCTCCTCCAGCGAGACGACGGTGGAGCAGGTGGTTGTCAACTATCTTAACCAAGTCGGTCTGGCAGCGCGGGGCGCGGCACGAGGCAACGTTCCAGGCACAGACCAGCGTCACAACATGATTTATGCTTCCACAGTAGACATAGAAGAAGCATACAAGCTGGGACAGAAAGCAGTGCAGATTGCCGTTGAAGACGGCTCGGGTTATATGAGCACCTTGTTGCGAGAACCTGGCCCCATCTATCGCGTGCGCTACGACAAGGTACCCCTTGAGCTGGTTGCCAATTCGGAGCGCAAGTTCCCTCGCCAGTGGATCGCAGAGAGTCGCATAGATGTCACAGACGAATTTGTGGCTTATGCGCGCCCTCTCATCGGCGATAACTGGCCGACCGTGCCGCTTGTTAACGGTTTGCAACGATTCGCCCGACTCGAACGTGTGATGGCAGAACAGAAGTTGCCGGCCTACGTGCCCCAAGCGTATAGGGGTTAGCTCGAATGTCATTCTTGGGAGAACAACTCAGCGCCACGGAACCGGTGGCTCCTTTGCCACCTGTTCAGGCGGAGGCTCTGGCCATTGAGCTGGAGCGTGTTGCCGGCATGGCGATCTATGCGCGTTCCATTGTCACTCAGAACAGGACGATCTACTTTCTCGGTAAACGTGGTAGCGCGCGTTATCTGTGCATTGTTGGAGTTGGCAATCCGCTGCCTGGATTCACCGGGGAGACCTCTTCCATCGAGATCGATGGTGTTTCTGCATCTTTGCAGGTTTGCCCTGCCAGTGCTGCCAACGCGCACGCGTTGCGGGAACATCTCCCCTTCCTGAAGCCTCAGCCAGTAGGGTTACGTAAGTCCATCGGATGCGGAGATCGGCTGGGTGTCGCCACGCCTGGGCATGTGCGAGCAGTGCGGCGCGGTACGATGTATCCCGCCTTTGCCCAACAGTCTATTCGTGAGATGGCGCGCACTGGTCGCACGCCCCAAGAAGTTCTGGACGATGCCATGTGGGGCGTCTTTCAGGAGGGCTGGCGGGAGGGATATGGCGCTGACGCGGACCACCTGAAAACAACTGAGGATATCGAACGTTGCATCGAAGCAGGTTTTGTCCTTTACACCTTTGACCCAGGGGATTACGTGGACGACCGAGCGGATGAGGAAGATGTAGGTGCCTTGCGCGCCAAAGTTGAAGAGCTGCCTTGGGACGAGATAGAGACTTCCTGGGCTGATGTGCGACGTCGGTATCTGGATCGGGTGCTGGATGTTGGCAACTTTGCTATCACGTTTGACGAGGGCACTCTGCTCCGAGCTGCTGCCAAGTATGGTCGTGCCGTGATACACACTGTGCAGCTGTATCAACACCTGGCTGGCCAGTCAGGTGGCACCAACCAGCCGTATGAAGTGGAAGTATCGGTGGACGAGACGGCGACGCCCACTTCGCCAGCGGAACACTTCTTCGTCGCCAATGAGCTCAAACGGCTGGGAGTGCAGATTGTGAGTCTGGCGCCGCGTTTTGTGGGGCGTTTCGAGAAAGGGGTGGACTACATCGGCGACGTGGCAGCGTTTGAAGAGCAGTTGCGCGTCCACGTCGCTATCGCGCGTGCTCTGGGGCCTTACAAGATCAGCTTCCACTCCGGGTCGGACAAGTTTGCGCTGTATTCTGCTGCCGCGCGCGTGGCCGGTGACCTAGTACATCTCAAGACTGCAGGCACCAGCTACCTGGAGGCACTGCGTACCGTCGCACGCGTACAACCTGCCTTATTCCGTGAGATACTTGCCTTCGCATTGGAACGCTACGAGAGAGACCGTCTTTCTTACCACGTATCCGCGGATGTTCACAAGATTTCCACTGTGGTACAGCATCTAAACGATCGGGAGCTCCAGAACGTTCTAGATAGCTTCGACGGCCGCCAGGTGTTGCACGTTACTTTCGGCTCTGTGCTCACGGCGAAACAGGCGACTCACGAAGGAGAATATCGTTTCCGTGGTCGTTTGCTGGAGGCGTTGCAGGATCACGAGAACTTGTATTACGAAGCATTGGAGCAACATTTTGCACGCCATATTCTGCCTTTCGGTTAGAAGGTGGACATTCTCCTCTTGGAGCCTTATCTGAGTGGCTCCCACGCAGCTTGGGCAGAGGGATATGCTGCACACAGTCAGCACAAGGTGACTGTCCTGTCGCTGCCGGGGCGCTTCTGGAAGTGGCGCATGCACGGCGGGGCAGTCACCCTTGCCCGCAAGTTTCTGACGATGGGTTGGGTGCCGGATTGCCTCCTGGCGACAGATATGTTGGATCTGGCCACTTTCTTGGCACTCACCCGTTCGTGCACCGCAAACATTCCCGCAGCGATATATTTCCACGAAAATCAGCTGAGCTATCCATGGGCGTCGCACGATCGTGATAGAACCAGAGGTCACGATATACATTACGGTTTCATCAATTATATCAGTGCTCTGGCAGCGGATGCTGTCTTCTTTAACTCGGCATACCACCGGGAATCGTTCTTCGCAGAGTTACCACGCTTGTTGAAACACTTCCCTGACTACAATGAGTTAGATACTATTACCGAGCTGCAGTCCAAGAGTGGGATACTGCCACTAGGGCTGGATTTAGCTCGTTTCGATGCCTTTCGCCCTGCATCCGAGGAAGGGTCGGCTATTCCGCCCATTATTCTCTGGAATCATCGTTGGGAATACGACAAAAACCCCTGTGAGTTCTTTGAGGCGCTATATACACTGGCGGATCAAGGCTTAGACTTTCGATTGGTGATTCTGGGCGAATGCCTGCGGGAGCGACCTGATGAGTTTCTCGAAGCCAGGGCGCGTCTGGGTGAGCGGGTGCTCCATATGGGGTACGTTCCCGACTTTGGGGAATATGCCCGATGGTTGTGGCGCGCGAACATATTGCCGGTCACGTCTCATCACGATTTTTTTGGCAGCAGTGTGGTTGAGGCGATCTACTGTGGCTGTTTTCCATTGTTGCCCAGAAGGCTGAGCTACCCGGAGCTGATTCCGCCCCAGTATCATACAATATGTTTGTACCGCGATCTTCCGGACCTGGTCGAACGGTTGCGTTGTCTCATTACAGCAGCCTCATCACCTGCTGTGGCTCCTCTACAGGCACATGTGGCGCGTTTCGATTGGCATATACTGTCGCCGGAGTACGACGCCCGGTTTGAAACGCTTTGCCACCGCCAGAAGGGCGATAGTCGCTGATCCCTCTCCGATCTGACTGAAAGACCTCCTAGAGTTCCAAAGCCTACCCTATCCTCTCTGCCCTGCTCACGACCCATGCCGTGAGGTACACAGAAGCAGACACCGAGAGCTTGCTGCCCCTGCTTTCTAAAAAATACTAATGCAACTCTAACAAGTCACTTGCGGTTTTCTAACACGCGATGCGTAGAATGAGAGCAGGTTTATGGGAAAAGCCAGATTCGGTTCGAACTTTAGAAGTGTGAAAGGTGACAGGAGGTGATACTATGGCAAGTGTAATCCGCTGGGATCCGTTCCGGGACCTTGTATCTTTGCGGCAGGCAATGGATCGTTTGTTTGAGGACACTTTCTACCGCTATACGCGTGAGACGGATGAGACAGGGCATACTGCCACCTTGCCGATTGATCTGTACGAGACCCCTGAAGCGCTCGTGGTCAAGACCCGACTGCCGGGTGTCAATCCTGAGGACGTAGAGGTTAACATCCAAGGCGATACCCTGACGATCCGAGCAGAGCTGCGGAGCGATGCCTCCCTCGAGGATGCCAAGAATTGGACCTGGTATCGTCATGAATTGTACCACGGGCCCATTGCGCGCAGCATTTCTCTGCCCACTACAATCCAATCGGACAAGGTGGAGGCAACCTTCCGCAACGGCGAACTGTCGCTGACATTGCCCAAGGCCGAGGAGGTCAAGCCGCGGAGCATCAAAGTAAAGACCGTTCGATAACTCCGAAATGCATCACAGTCGGGTAGGTGATGTGTCTCAAGCACACCTATCATGCGATAGCAATCTGGTCCAAAGGTGCCTCGGTATGACCCGAGGCACCTTTTCTTCTTTCTTGTGATTACCTCTCCGGTTGAGAGGTAAGAGTGAGGCCCCGAAAGAGGATCACTTTCGTACCATATCTGGGGTGGCATCCCTTTGACATCCTGTGTTGTCAAGCATAAACTTCAGATCGTGCTTCAGCCACCGCCATGTATGTAATATGTAATATGTAAGAGGAACAGGCGCAATACCTGCAGGTAGTTATGTAGACTGCGTATCCTCGTTCTTGGCGATCCATCCTGAAGAGTTGCAATGACAGACTTGCCGGGCGGTGAGGCTTTTCGACGTGTATTAGATCCTGCTGACAATGCCACAGGTGGTGGAGCTGCTTCTGCTATCGCCGGGGCAATGGCAGCAGCGTTGTTGGCAATGACAGCACGACTTTCAGTTGGTCGAGGATTGTCCAGGCCGGATGCATTTTACCTTGCCGTTGCGGCTGAAGCAGAGAACCTCTCACGACAGCTCCTGATGGGTGCCGATGATGACGCTCGTGCCTTTGATGCAGTGAGTGCCGCCTATCGGTTGCCCCGCGAGAGCCCGGTGCAACGACAAGAGCGCTCGCTGGCCATTCAGACAGCTTTGGAGCATGCTACCCGCATTCCGCTCGCCAACGCAGAGCGCTGCCAGCGCGTATTGGACCTGTGTCACGAACTGAACGATTGTTGCAACCCAAATACGATCTCCGACCTGGAATGCGCTATGCTGTTGGCACAGGCTGGGCTGCAAGGATGCCTGTCGAATGTGGAGGTTAACTTGCGCTCGATCAAAGACGATGTTGTGCACGAGGAGCTAGCGCGCCGGGCAGACCAGCTGCGTGCTGGCAATTGGACAAGTGATGTGTCGTGTCGAGAATGAGGTAGACGCTCCCGCGTGGTAATACGTCAGCTGGAGGTGCTAGTGTGCCCGTCTTGATGTGCGTGCCCAATATTAGCGAGGGGCGCGATCAGACCGTTATTGAGGCAGTGGTGGCTTCCATTCGTGCTATTCCAGGGATCAAATTGTTGGATTACTCAGCTGACGCGCATCACAACCGTTCTGTATTCACATTCCTTGGTCAGCCTGAAGCAGTGCTCCAGGCTGCCAAAGCGATGACCTGTGTCGCTTTGGAACACATTGATATGCGCCATCATACAGGGGCACATCCACGTCTGGGCGCTGTAGACGTGGTGCCTTTCGTGCCCGTGCGGGGTATGGATATGGAGGCAGCGGTTGAGATTGCCCGCCAGTTCGGTCGCTTCGTGGGCGAGCAGGGGGTGCCTGTGTACTATTACGAAGAAGCCGCTACCCGCCCGGAACGTCGTAACCTCAGCAATATTCGCAAGGGGGAATATGAGGGCTTGCCCCAGAAGCTGGTCGACCCGGCCTGGCAACCTGACGAGGGACCGGCAACATTCAACCCTAGGTCGGGAGCGCTGGTCACCGGCGCGCGCTTTCCTTTGATTGCTTTCAACGTCAATTTGCGAACTAATGATCTGAGGATCGCCCAGCATATTGCCAGAGCAGTGCGCTACATCAACGGTGGCTATCGTCATGTGCGTGCCATCGCGCTGGCACTGGAAGATCAAGGTATGGTGCAAGTCTCAATGAATCTGACCAATTACACTCAAACGCCCATCCCGCGGGTGTTGGAGACTATTCGCGCCGAGGCAGCACGTTTCGGTGTGTCAATAGCGGGCAGTGAGCTGATCGGCCCCCTGCCATTAGGAGCTCTCGAGGAAGTCGTTAAGTACTACTTGCAAGCGCATGATTTTTCTCTGGATCAGATCATTGAAACTGCTCTGATCCCAGAGGAGTAACACGGAGCAACATCATTTCGTTTGGGGAGGCTAATTTTCTATGGAAAAGAGACAATTGGGTCGTACTGGGGAAATGTTGAGTGTGGTCGGCTTTGGGGGTATTGTGGTGACGAACGAAGAGCCCGCTGAGGCCACGCGCCTGGTCGCTCAAGCGATAGACCGTGGCATCAACTACTTCGACTTCTCACCCAGCTATGGCAACGCCGAAGAACGTTTGGGGCCGGCGTTGGAACCGTACCGCAAATCTGTTTTTCTAGCCTGTAAGACCAAAAAGCGTAATGCCAAAGAGGCCACCGAGTTCCTGCATGCCTCGCTTAAGCGAATGCGCACGGATTATTTCGACCTATACCAGTTGCATGAGGTCAGGACGTTGGATGAGGTCGATGAGGTTTTTGCGCCGGGCGGTGCAATGGAAGCTTTCGTCAAAGCACGCGAACAGGGGCTGGTACGCTACCTTGGATTTTCCGCCCATTCCGAGGAGGCTGCACTGGCACTAATGGATCGATTTGACTTTGACACGATCCTGTTTCCAATCAACTATGCGGTGTGGTACAAAAGCCATTTCGGGCCACGCGTGGTGGAAGAGGCGCACAAAAGGGGTCTGGGCATTCTGGCCATCAAGTCGCTTGCCAAGCGGTTATGGGGCAGGGATGAACCACATAGATGGCCGAAGTGCTGGTACTCGCCAGTCGAGAGCTACGAGGAGGCCAGTCTCGCTTTGCGTTTTACCCTATCACAGCCTGTCACTGCTGCTGTCAGCCCCAGCCATGCTGAGTTCTTGTGGTGGATGTGTGATATTGCCAAGAGCCTGACACCCCTATCTGCAGACGAGTACTCTCAGCTAGAGCAAATGAGCATTGGCTTGGAACCGGTGTTCCCTATCCCCCCTGAATTCTGGTGATGCTGTACCCGGCCACCCGTAGCAGTATGAAACATCATGAATCTGAAAGGCACCTCAATGGGCGCCTTTCAGATTCATGATCAGCCAAATTCCATCCCATAGAAGGCAGTTACACTACGATTGCCCTCCGGTCAATGCTTGCATGCTCAGGGTGTGGAGATCATTTGTGTTTCCCCTTGGCAGCTTGGTCTGTTCCGACGGCTCGGCAACTGTTATGATCCGCCATGTCTGGCCGCCCAGGCCACCATCGTCTACCACGGTCAGCACCACAGTGTATGTGCCCGGTCGTTCGTAGGCCTTGACCACCTCTGCCCCTTCAGCAAAGGTGCCGTCTCCAAAGTCCCAAACGTACTGCACAATGGTACCGTCGCTGTCACTTGAGGTGCTGCCGCTGAAGGGAAGCGGCTGTTGTGGCGCTCCTCCCGCTATGCCATCACCACTGATCACCGCTGTCGGTGGGACATTGTCAGGAGGCGGCGGCTCGATCGTGATGGACTGAATGGCCTGCCCGGTGGCTCCTGCGTTATCTGTCACGGTCAGGGTGACATTGTAGACCCCTGTCTGCGTGTATACCTTGATGATCGTCATCCCATTCCAGGCGCTACCGTCACCGAAGTTCCAGGCATACCGGATAATGCTGCCGTCTACGTCAGTCGAGGCGCTAGCGTCGAAGGTCAGGAGCATGCCCACCTGCGCCTGAAGTGGCGCCGCAATGAAAGCTACTGGCGGCTGATTGGGTGCTGGCGTAGGCTCTGGCTGCTCGATCACCACTTCATGGATTGCTTGCCCCGTCAGCCCGCCATTATCCGTCACCGTCAAGACGACAACGTAGGTGCCTGGTTGGTCATAGCGCTTCTTCGCTTTGGCCTTGCCTGAGGTTGTGCCGTCACCGAAATCCCACGCGTAGGCCGTGAGCTCACCATCAGGATCGAAAGAACCTGTTCCGTCGAAGGTGAGGTCTTGATCCACCAACCCACTCGTTGGTCCGGCGATCTGTGCTGTCGGCGGCTGGCCAGGTGTTGGCACTGGCGTTGGCGTAGGCTCCGGCGTCGGCGTTGGTGGTACCGGTGTCGGCGTGGGCTCCGGTGTTGGCGTTGGTGTTGGTGGCACAGGTGTTGCCGTGGGCTCTGGCGTGGGGGTGGGCTCCACGATGGTCACCTGCCATACTGCCTGTCCGGTCAGTCCACCACTGTCCGTCACTGTCAACACGACAGGGTACGTGCCGGGTTGGGCGTAAGCGTGTTGCACAGCGGTGCCACCGGCACCTGTGCCATCCCCAAAGTCCCAGAGGTAGGCAGTGATGGGGCCGTCCGGGTCCATTGAGCCGCTGCCATCGAAGGTGAGCACCTCACCCACCAGTCCGCTGCCTGGCCCAACGATCTGCGCCATCGGCGGCTGACCAGGTGTGGGTGGCACAGGTGTTGCCGTGGGCTCTGGCGTGGGGGTGGGCTCCACGATGGTCACCTGCCATACTGCCTGTCCGGTCAGTCCACCACTGTCCGTCACCACCAACACGACAGGGTATGTGCCGGGCTGGCCATAGGCGTGCTGCACCACGGAGCCATTGGCACCTGTCCCATCTCCAAAGTCCCAGAGGTAGGCAGTGATGGGACCGTCCGGGTCCATCGAGCCGCTGCCATCGAAGGTGAGCACCTCACCCACCAGTCCGCTGCCTGGCCCAACGATCTGCGCCACCGGCGGCTGACCAGGTGTGGGTGGCACAGGTGTTGCCGTGGGGGTATTTGTCGGCGTTGGCGTCGCCGTGGGCGTCGGTGTCGGGGTAGGTTCCACGATGGTCACCTGCCATACCGCCTGTCCAGTCAGTCCACCGCTGTCCGTCACCACCAACACGACAGGGTATGTGCCGGGCTGGCCATAGGCGTGCTGCACGACGGGGTCACTGGCACCTGTGCCATCCCCAAAGTCCCACACGTAGGCAGTGATGGGGCCATCTGGGTCCATTGAGCCGCTGCCATCGAAGGTGAGCACCTCACCCACCAGTCCGCTGCCTGGCCCAACGACCTGCGCCATCGGCGGCTGACCAGGCGTGGGTGTCGGCTCAGGCGTCCAGGTAGCCGTAGGGGTATTTGTCGGTGTTGGTGTCCAAGTCGGTGTAGGTGTAGCGCTTGGCGTTAGTGTCCCCGTAGGTGTTGGCTCGGGCGTCCAGGTGGCTGTCGGCGTGTCTGTCGGTGTCGACGTCCAGGTTGGTGTAGGCGTGGCGCTGGGCGTCAATGTTCCTGTGGGTGTCGGCTCAGGTGTCCACGTAGCCGTGGGGGTATCTGTCGGGATCGACGTCCAGGTTGGTGTAGGCGTAGCAATAGGCGTTAGTGTTCCGGTAGGCGTCTCTGTCGGCGTTGGCGTCGCCGTGGGCGTCGGCGTCACAGTTGGGGTGGGTGTAACAGTCGGCGTCGGTGTCGGGGACACGATCTCCACGCGCAGCGCTCCTGTTGCTACCAGGCCCTCGGTGTCAATTACCAAGAGTGTCACCTGGTAGATGGCCGGGTTGTTGTAGACATGGTTGACAACGATGCCTTCTGCGGTGCTGCCATCACCGAAATCCCAGCGGTAGTGGACAATTTGCCCATCTGGGTCATATGAATTGGCAGCACTGAATGCAAGCAGCTGACCCACTCGGGCACTGGTAGGCCCGCTGATCACCGGTCGCGGAGGCTGACCCATTGCGCCAATGTGCACAGTTGTTTGTGCGGAACTCTGTCCGCCATCTTTGTCCGTCACCGTGACTGTAGCAATGTAGGTGCCGGGATTGTTGTAGACGTGGCTGACCACGGCACCGCTGCCCTGCAGACCATCGCCGAAGTCCCATCGAAATCTCAACGTTGCCTGGTCAACCGAGCTGGGATCGTAAGCGGTCGCCGACAAGGTCACTGGTTGCCCGACGCGCCCAGAGTAAGGCCCTCCGGCAAACGCCAAAGGTGGTGCGTTGCGCACATCCACTCGGGTGATAGCTAGGTCTGTAGCTCCACGGTTGTCTGTCACGCGCAGCCCCACCAGTATGGAGGCCGGGCCATCAGGGAAGACTGTGCTCACCATCGGGCCACTACCGATGACATTGATAGTACGTCCATCACTAGTGGTGCCCCACTGATAGAGTACGATGCGTCCATCGTCGTCGCGCGAGCCGGTACCATCAAGGATCAGCTCGGCGCCTTCATCTACCACATACGGACCACCCGGATTGGCTTTGGGTGGCTTGTTGGATGGCTCTCCCTGCTGATCCTGACGGCGTTCCCAGCGCAGTGACACCAGTGCATCCCCGGTGCGCTCGTAGTATTCGAGTCGCAGGCGGTGAATGCCGGCACCAAGGGAGCGTTCTGCCCGCAACAGGCGGGAACTGCCATCACGCCAGTCGTCTATTACCAGCTGGTCGTCAATCCACAATCGCGCGCCGTCGTCCACTTGCACGATGAATCGATAGGTGCCGCCATCGAAGCCGATCTGGCGTGTCCAGCGTGCTGAGAAATTATCAGTTGCCACACCTGGCCCAGGTGAACCTTGGCCCCAGTTATAATTGATGTTCACCTCATTGCGCACCAGCGCTGGACTGCCTTCTAGATTTGGATTGTTGTAGTACTCTGCCTTCCAGTCTGGATAGGACTCCAACCGCTCCCACATCAGCTGAATCAGTGCGTTGCCGGTCCACTCAAAATATTCGACGCGCAGGTGATGTGGCCCCTCGCTTATAGTCACATCGGCAGCATAGAGTGCTGGCGCGCTTTCGTACCATCGATCTATGATAAGATTACCGTCGATCCACAATCGGACACCATCATCAACGCGCACGTAGAAACGATAGGTACCAGCTGGGAAGCCAACGGTGCGTGTCCAGCGCGCTGAGAAACGATCTGGTGGTATATTCGCGGCCGGGGAGCCAGCACCCCAGTCAAAATTGATCGCTGGATCATTGCGTATGAGCACGGGCGAGCCGCTCAGAGCTGGGTTATTGAAGTACTCGCCGCGCCAGTCAGTGATCATCGCTGGCGTAGGTGGAGGCGGGATCACTGGAGTGGGTAGCGGCCACACCGGAGTCGGTTGCTGAGGAGGCGGCGGTGGCGCTGGCACCACGGGCACATTGCTCACATTCTCGGCCACCACGTATTGGGCTGCCACCCAACCGCGTTCACCCGGAACACCGGGAAATACAATTTGCCACCAGTTCCCTTCCGCATTGCGCCCGGTCACGGCGGCTGCCTGACCCGCTGCCAGCAAGCCCAGCGTTGGGTAAGTTGTGCCTGGGCCACTACGAACGTTGAGATCGGCGGTGGCAGTAACCCGGGCCACACCTGGCTGCGCCGGCGTCACGAGAGCTGGAGGTGTAACGATGACCTCAGCCGTGGGTGTCATCGTTGGCGTGGCAGCTACTGTCGGTGTGGGTGTCTCTATAGCTGGTTCCAGGTTGAAGGAGGCCTGCGCAGTCAATCCGCCACCCACTACCTGTGCAACGACTGTCGCGACGCCAGGAGTGCGCCACTTCGCATCGCTAGGGATAGTGAACTGGGTGTCGAACCGACCTTGCGTATCGGTCAGATTGCCTGCCATGGCATAACTGGGCAATGCGGTCTCACCAGGCGCCAATAGGTAGATGAGCACCATTGTCTCCGGCGTCCAGTTTTCTCCCTTTACAGTGACAGAAGTACCAGGTGGACCAGACGTTGGCTCAACTGTGATGGTGGGCACGCCAGTTATTGCCTCGGGCGGTCGTGCTAATCCGACGCGACTCACAACTAAGACGGCTACCAGGACCGCCGCCACCACCACCAATGCCCAGACAGTGACCACGGCGATCACGATCACCTTATTCTCTCTCAGATATTGTATTAGATCTTGCATAGGCGCCCCTCCTACCTGTCACCACCATCCATTATACCGTCATTTTCATTACTGTAAAGTACATCACAGCAATGCACAAGCTATTGAGCTCGTGCTCTGCATTTTAGACGTCATCTTTCCGGTTGTGGTTCCCCCGCAGTGAAGTCACCGACAAACCGACTGAATGGGCGATCAGAGTAGTTGGTGAGAGTGAGTATCCTCAGCAGCACCCATTGCCTTGAGAAAAAAGAGAGGCTCATTATTAGTTTGGAGAATAGCTGAAGAGATGGGATTACCAGCTTTATCGAGATGACTATTCTGGGGAAGCCCAAGCGATGAAAAGCACCTCAACACCTCGAGTTGTTTGATTCGCTCTAGGGCGTGTGGTATGATGAGGACAAGATGAAGGCAAATCTGGCACAACGAACTGGCTAACTAGGTGTTTTGAATATTTGACAGGTACAAAGGTGACCGACACGGCAGATTCGTCTGTTCAGTGGCGCTGTTAAGGTCACCTTTGTCGTTTATGGTACTCGTCGTGTTGGGAAAGGCATGGTAAGACGATGAGCTTGACTCCATCTATTAAGCGTTTGCGCGAGCTGAAGGCATTAAGCAGGCAAGGAGGTGGACCAGAGCGCGTTGAGCGCCAGCATAAGGCAGGCAAGCTCACCGCTTACGAGCGACTCGAGCTGCTGTTGGACGAAGGATCCTTCCGTGAAATTGACTGCTTTGTAACCCATCGTGCCACCGGCTTTGGCATGGAAAAGTATAAACCGTTAGGTGATGGTGTGGTGACGGGGTATGGCACCATTGATGGACGGCTGACGTTTGTGTTTGCCCAGGACTTTACGGTGATGGGAGGCAGCCTGGGGCGCGCGCATGCTGACAAGATCTGCAAGGTGCTGGATCTTGCCATGAAAAATGGTGCACCTGTGATTGGCTTGAACGATTCGGGGGGAGCGCGCATTCAGGAGGGCGTGGTAGCGCTGGGTGGCTATGGGGATATTTTCTTACGCAATGTGATGGCCAGTGGGGTCATTCCCCAAATCTCTTGTATTATGGGGCCTTGTGCGGGTGGCGCTGTCTATTCTCCTGCCGTGATGGATTTCATTGTAATGGTGAAGAGTACCAGCTATATGTTCGTCACGGGGCCCGACGTGGTCAAAGCGGTAACCGGCCAGGAGGTCTCATTTGAGGAGCTGGGCGGAGCCTGGATGCACAATACGGAGAGTGGCGTCGCCCATTTCATCGCCGAGAATGAAGAGGATGCTATTTACACATTGCGACGGCTAATGAGCTTCCTGCCACAGAACAATATGGAAGATCCGCCCGTTATCCCTTGTCGCGATGATCCCTTGCGCACGGACGATAACCTGAACACCATTGTGCCGGATGATCCCACGCAGCCCTATGATATGAAGCAGGTGGTACGCACAGTAGTGGACAATGGTGATTTCCTGGAAGTTATGGAACATTTCGCCACCAATCTGATCGTTGGGTTTGCGCGTCTTAACGGTCGGCCGGTGGGCATCGTCGCGTCGCAACCCTCGGTCTTGGCAGGTGCTCTTGATAACAATGCTTCTATCAAGGGGGCACGTTTCATCCGTTTTTGTGATGCATTTAACATTCCGATCATTACCTTCGAGGATGTGCCAGGCTTTTTGCCCGGCCTGGATCAGGAGCGCGGCGGCATCATTCGCAATGGGGCTAAGTTACTATATGCCTATTGTGAAGCTACAGTGCCCAAGATCACTGTAATCACCCGCAAGGCATATGGTGGTGCCTACATAGTGATCTCTAGCAAGCACATTCGCGGCGACGTTAATCTCGCTTGGCCCAGCGCTGAAATCGCTGTGATGGGTGCAGAGGGCGCCATCAACATTCTGTACCGCCAAGAGCTGGCAGCGGCAGAGGATGCGGCACAGTTACGCGCCCAACTCATAGAAGAATACCGTGCCACTTTTGCCAATCCTTACGTGGCAGCCAGCTGGGGCTACCTGGACGATGTGATCGAACCCAGTCATACCCGGCCACGCCTTATCAACGCATTGGAGATGTTGCAGAACAAACGGGACCATAACCCCCCAAAGAAGCACGGCAACATCCCGTTGTAGGAACACGTGCACGATGCTCAGGAAAGTATTGGTCGCCAACCGTGGCGAAATTGCGGTGCGCATCATGCGCGCGTGCCAAGAGATGGGACTGGCTACTGTCGCGGTCTACTCGGAAGCAGATCGCATAGCACCCCATGTGCGACAGGCGCAGGAGGCGTACTGCATTGGTCCGCCGCCGGCAACAGAAAGTTACCTGCGCATCGACCGCATTATCGATGTAGCTAAAAAGGCGCAGGTCAGCGGTATTCATCCGGGCTACGGTTTCCTGGCTGAAAATCCCGAATTTGCTCAGGCGGTGATCGATGCTGGGCTTATCTGGATCGGCCCGCCTCCTGCTGCAATGCGTATGATGGGTGACAAGACCGTTGCTCGCCAGGCTATGCAAGCAGCTGGCATTCCCATTATTCCCGGTGTGCAAGAAACGCTGAACGAAGATGACCTAACAACCAAATGTGCCGCCATCGGCTTCCCCTTGTTGGTAAAAGCAGCAGCTGGAGGTGGCGGCAAGGGCATGCGCCGCGTCGACACCCCTGAAGAGTTGCCAGAAGCGATCCGCATAGCACGCAATGAGGCGCGCGCTGCCTTCGGTGATGACCGCGTATACCTGGAGAAGATGCTGGACACGATCCGGCATATCGAAGTGCAGATCCTGGCCGACCAACATGGCAACGTCATCCATTTGGGTGAACGTGAGTGCTCCATTCAACGGCGTCACCAGAAGCTGATCGAAGAAGCGCCCTCCCTTGCCTTGGATGATGAGCTGCGGAGGCGCATGGGTGAGACGGCGGTGAAAGTGGCCAGAGAGGCAGGCTACGTGAGTGCCGGCACAGTCGAGTTTCTTCTCGATCAGGACAACAATTTCTACTTCCTGGAGATGAACACCCGTCTGCAGGTGGAACACGCCGTAACCGAGATGGTAACCGGCGTCGACATCGTCAAGGAGATGTTGCGCATTGCTGCAGGTCGCAAATTGCGCTACACTCAGGATGACATTCGCATTAATGGGTGGTCGATCGAGTGTCGCATTCTGGCCGAAGATCCTTACTACAACTTTATGCCTTCCACAGGCGAGATCGTGGGCCTTTGGGAGCCGACAGGACCAGGCGTGCGCTTGGAGAGTGGTATCTACCAAGGGATGCAAATTACCCCTTATTACGACTCCCTGATTGCCAAGCTGATCGTCTGGGGCGAGACGCGCGCAGAAGCGATTCTGCGTATGCGCCGCGCATTGGTGGAGTACCAAATTATGGGGGTAAGGACAACCATCCCATTTCACATTCAGGTGATGAACAGTACACGCTACCAAGGTGGCCAATTGGACACGCGCTTTCTGGAGAACCATTTCACCATTGAACAATCAGTGCAACCGCATATACCGGAGGTTGCGGCTATTGCCGCGGCCATGTTTGCCCATCAACGCACTCAGCAGGCTGTACTCCTACACCAAGATCGCCTTAGCCCTTGGAAAATGGCAGCACGTCGTTCTGCTCTGCGGCAGCCCCTGCGCTAAGCAAATGGTGAGGAAGCAATGAAATATATTGCCACCATTGAGAACAAGGAATATGTCATTGAGATCAACCGCGCAGGCGAGGTGACAGTTAATGGTGTGCCTCATACGGTAGACATACAAAGCATTGGCAGGTCGCGGCTGTTTTCCCTCCTGGTAGACGGCCGTTCCTATGATGTCTATATTGATGAGCAGGAGGAACGGTATCGGCTTGTCATGCAGGAGGGTATCTTCGAGGTTAAGGTAGAGGACGAGCGTACGCGTCGACTGGCTGGACTTCAGCGAGCACCAGTGGCACCAGCGGGTGAGATTCTTATCAAAGCCCCGATGCCCGGTGTGGTGGTGGACGTGCCAGTTGTAGCGGGCCAGGAGGTTGCCGCTGGCGATCGGGTGGTCGTGCTGGAATCGATGAAGATGCAGAATGAGTTCAAGGCCCCTTGTGCCGGTGTGGTACACAGCGTGCGGGTTAAACCGGGCGATCGAGTGGATCAGCACCAGATTCTAGTGACGATCGGCTAGGATGAAGACACATATCCACTACGCGAGCGTACCCTGTCCGATCGGGTGGCTGCTGCTTGCTGCCACAGGCAAAGGGATATGCTCTCTGAAGCTGGGAGATAATCCAGCAGAGTTGGAACAGCTTCTGCACAACGAGTTCGTTGCAGCTTACCTGGAACGTGACGAGGTTGCTTTACACAAATGGATTGCACCCGTGCTGGATTATCTCGGGGAGTGTTGTCCTTTGCCAGAGTTGCCGCTGGATGTGCGTGCCACACCTTTCCAGTGGCAGGTATGGCAAGCATTGCAGCGCATCCCCTGCGGCGAGACGCGCACCTATGGTCAAGTAGCAGCCGCTATCGGGCGGCCAAGTGCTGTGCGGGCGGTGGCACGTGCCTGTGCTGCCAATCCGGTAGCGCTGCTTGTACCTTGCCATCGTGTGGTGCGTCAGGATGGCGACATAGGGGGGTACCGCTGGGGTATACAGCGCAAAGCTGCTCTGTTACGTCTCGAATCCGAGGCTCTGAAGCATCCCTGATCACCCCTTCCGTTGCAGCTCACTTCGTCACCGCAGCTGAGAATTCCGTTTCTTCGCGTTGTGCCATCTCACGTTCCAGAGATTCAAGCGCAGCGCGTGCAGCTGCTTGAGCGGCGCGTTGTTTGCTGCTACCTTTGCCCACCCCATAAATGCGATCGCCGATAAGCGCGGCGACGGTGAACACGCGTGCGTGGTCAGGCCCTTCTTCCGCCAGGGTGCGGTAGGTTGGGGTGATTTGCAGATAGCGCTGACTGATCTCTTGGAGGCGACTCTTAGCATCTTTATCCGCCTCGCTGTTCATAATCTCTTCCAGAAGTGGTCCGATCAGACGCGCAAGATAGTTGCGTGCTGCTTCCAGACCCTGATCCAAGCATAGGGCACCGATCAAGGCTTCGAAGCAGTCACATAAAACAGCTGGGCGCTCGCGGCCGCCTGATTCCTCCTCACCGCGCCCTAATCGAATAAAGTGCTGCAAACCAATCTGTTGTGCTAGCTTGGCCAATGTTTCGGTGCGCACCAGCGCTGCGCGCAGGCGTGTCAACTCCCCTTCGCGCATTTCGGGGAAGTGATGATAGAGATACTCCGCCGAGACATAGTCGAGCACAGCATCACCCAGAAATTCCAAGCGTTCGTTGTCCTCAAGCGTGAAACCTGGATTCTCGTTAATATAAGAACGATGTGTCAGAGCGCGGATCAGCAACGTACGATCATGAAACGTCAGATTGAGGGCGGCTTCGGCACGGTCAAACTCATTCATAGAGTACCTCTGGGCAGGGAGAGTCCAGCGCAACGGTCTCGTATGCGTCCAACAATTTCCTCCAGATCAACGGCGGAGTGAACAAAGTCCAACGGATCTGTATCAATGATAAGCACTGGGCACAATGTGAAGCTCCCGGCCCAGCGCTCGTATAACACATTCAGCTGTTCTAAGTACTCGCGTGAGATGCGACGCTCAAAGTCGCGCCCACGCAATGTAATACGTCGTAGCAAGATTGGTAACGAAGCTCTTAAATAGACGACCAGATGCGGTGGAGCCAGCAGATGGCGAAACACTTCATATAGAGCGGAGTAACTGGCATAGTCGCGTGCGTCCATGTGGCCCTGTTCGTATAGATTACGTGCAAAGACCTCAGCATCTTCATAGATAGTGCGATCTTGTATCACCGAATAGGGGCTGCGCGCTAACTGCTGGTGATGACGCACGCGGCGCGTCAGAAAGAACACCTGCGAATGAAAGCTCCAGCGGCGCATGTCAGCATAGAAGTCGGCCAGATAGGGGTTTTCATCTGCCGCCTCATAGAAGGGCTGCCAATTCAGTCGTTGCGCCAGCAAGGCGGTCAGGCTGCTTTTACCCACCCCGATGTTGCCAGCGATGGCAACGAAACATTTGTCCATCACAGCCTTGTAGTTACAGTCAAGCCTCTATGTATGCTTGTACTCGGCGGAACGTTCTTTCCGCCAAGCTTGTCTCAGCACTTTTCACCGGCTTACTGCCCGTACTCGGTGGTATAGCGCTTGCGCAGTCTTCGCACTAGGTCGTCAGGAATAACCTCTGGTTCACCCAGCTGCTTGGCAATCCACACCGTGTGAGCCACATCCTCCACCATCACTGCCGCTTTGACAGCCGCCTCTGGGGTCGGACCAACGGTGAAGACACCGTGATTCTTGAGCAGGATGGCAGGCGACTCGCCAATATTTTCCACCACTACACGACCAATTTCCTCACCGCCGATCAGCGCAAAACCACCACATGGAATGGTACAACCGAACTCGTCGGCGATGGCAGTCAGGTAGACAGGGATAGGTTGCCCTACAGCGGCGAAGGCGGTGGCATAGGGCGAGTGTGTATGCACCACTCCAAAGACATCTGGTCGATGGCGGTAGATGTAGAGGTGCGAGGCAGTGTCGGAGGAGTATTTGAGATTGCCCTCGATCACCTCTCCGTCCAGATTCACAATGACCATATGCTCTGGGCGCAGGTCCTCGTAACGTATGCCACTGGGCTTGATCACTACATAGCCGGTCTTGGGATCGCGACCACTGACGTTGCCGCTCGTCCAAGTCACCAGGCGATACTTGGGCAGCTCCAGATGTAGACGCCAGATCTCTTCGCGCAGTTCTTCCAGCACAGTTTAGTCACTCCTCTTCGATCCGGATGAATTGATAGTTGAGGTTCACAGGCAGAGAGGCTCACATACAAACCAGATCCACGCGGTGCGGAAACTCAGGAGCTGTTTCACCCCGCGCGCACCGCCTCAATAAAAGCCACCATGTTTTCAATCGGGATGTCAGCTGGCATGTGATGTGATGGAGCTATGATAAAGCCTCCACCCTGCCCGATCTCGTCCATCAGCCGACGTGCCTCATCGCGTATCTGTTGCGGGGTGCCACGTGGCAGTAGGCTCTGCACGCTCATTCCTCCGTAGAAGGCGAGGCGACCGCCATACTGGCGTTTCATCTCATATACATCCATAACGTCGGGTTGAAACGGGTTAAACACTTGCAAGCCGATCTCGATCAGCTCAGGGAACAGGGATTGCACCTTGCCACATGAGTGTACCATAGCGACTTTGCCAGCACGCCTGACCACTGCAATCATTTGAGCTAAACGCGGTTTGATAAAGCGTCGCCACAAAGATGGGCTGAAGAGCAACCCCTGCTGTTGACCCCAGTCATCGCCGAAGAGTACACCATGAATGTCATAACGTAATAATTCATCGAGCAGCTCCAGATTATACGCTAGGATGGCATCAAAGAGCTCTTCCACCCATTCCGGCGCTTCTACCATATCTACCAGCAGCTCTGTCATCCCGCGCAAGCTCCAGGCGCGCTCAAACAGGGAGAAACCGAGGTTGACGAAGCGGAAGCGCGTCGGATGGGCAGCGATAAAGGCGGGCAGCTCAGCGAAGCGACGCGGATCACGCGGATCGGGAAAAGAGTACTCCCGAAGGGAACGTTCCTTCAGGGGACAGCTCTCTGGGATACCGATGTCCTCATCGATGGTGCGATTCCAGACCACCCCGAAGTCCTCCCGGAAGAAGCCAGGTCGCACCTCGGTATACAGCGACGGGCGACGAATCGAGTAACGCACCATATCATTGTCGATGAACTCGTCCAGGTTAGTGACTCCATAAAAGCTCTCCAGCTTGCGCGCCGCGGCACCGGTGAAGCTGATGTAATACGGCACGCGGTCGGGCTGGCGATGTTGGACGGCATCCAACACTCTGGTGATATGGGTTGATTCGCTCATATGTCTCTCTGACTGTGTGGGGTAGATGCTTCGATAAATGCTTCCACCGCCGACCAAGTGGGAATACCACTGCGCCCACCGGGTCGTGTCGCTTTTAAGGCAGCGGCGGCCGAAGCTACCTGGATCGCTCTGGCAACCGGTTCACCGCGAGCGATGCATGCCGCATAGGCGCCGTGAAATACATCACCGCAGCCTGTGGTATCCACCACGTTCACATGGTACGCCGGAAAATGATGCACCTCTCCGCCCCACTCGGCGTACCAACACCCTCTCTCACCTGCCGTTACCACACAACAAGCACGTTTGGGGTGTGCCAGGGCACGGACCATATGCTCTGGTTGCGCCTCGCCGGTTGCCCGCCCTGCCATCTCCACGTCCACAATAAGGTGATCCACCTGGGGAATCAATTCAGCCATCGCAGGAGCACTCTCCTGCTCTATATCGGCCACCACAGGGATAGCGTGGCGGTGCGCCAATGTCACAGCACGCAACCCACCCTCGCCCGCGGTGTAGTCCACAAAGAGCACACGACACTGCGCGATCAATTCTTCACCGATGTACTCCGGCGGCACCGGAGTGTACCCCTCAGTGGTATACAGGATGGTCCGTTCCCCGCTGGAACGATCCACAATAACTACAGCATGAACAGGACGCGCTGTTGCTTGGCACAATACAGGGCTGCAATCCACACCCTCGCGTTCCAGCTCTTCCAGGGCAGAACACGAGAGGTCGTCATCCCCTAGTACAGCAAGGTAAGCAGTACGCGCGCCCAGGCGCGTCGCTGCTACCAACGCTGTGGCTGTTAATCCCCCTCCCTGGCGTTCTTTGCCCTGAATGCGCATTTTCGTGTTGGGACGTGGAAAGTGTTCCACGTAGAGCAGGTCATCTACGGCGACGACCCCTAATCCCAGAATGTCCCAACGAGTGTTCATAGTCCTGCGATCTGGAGTGCCTCGCGTGCGTTTTTGCCGTCATGGATGACCGCTTTGAACGCGTGCACGGCAGCAGTAATGCTCTGATTATCGAAGCCCCAGATGTTACGGCCGATGGTGGCACCGCGTGCCCCGCTGGCGACCACCTCTGCCATCATTTGCAGAGCTGCCTCGAGCGTATCGGTGCGCGGACCACCCGCTGCAACGACAGGCACCGGGCTTTCGGAGACTATCTCGGCATGTGCCTGTACATCGCCACAATAGGGCACCTTGATCACGTCCACGCCCAGCTCAACACCGCAATGCAATGCCCAGGCAATATCCTCCGGTGTGTAGATGATCTCGAGTGTCTGAGGATTGCGCGGATAAATGTGCAGCATAACTGGCAGCTCAAAACGAGCGGCATCACGCACCAAATCGGCAACCACTCTAAGCTGATAACCCTCGGTTTTGCCATGCACGAAAGCTGCAACGGCAATGGCATCGGCGCCTAAGCGGATGGCCTCCTCAGCTGTCACTACCAGCTCATAGGCTTTGTCGTCAGCCCGGCCGATAATAGCTTGGATGATCAAAGGCACACGACCGGCATAAGGCGCCCACATCGTCGCAGCAACGCCCTTGTGCATCGTAACTGCGTCCGGTTGTCCAGCCACCACAGCAGCCAGTGTTTCTTTCATCCGACGCAGTCCACGCGGCAGTCCATCGCCATACCCGATAAAGTGATCTACAGCGACAGAACATAGTCGCCCAGACGGGTGCGAGAAGATGCGATTAAGACGTACCAGCTTCCCAGTGTTCATCGTGCTGTCCCTATCATAGATTTATAATCAAGCTGTTTCTGATTTGACACACGGCCGTAAGAGAGCGATCTTCTTCTCCACATCTTTCCTTACGCAACGCTGCTGAGCCTGTGTACTTATGGAGACCCGCAATTACAACTGGCAAGCATCGCCGACGTCTGTAGACGCTTGTCATCCTTCCATCCCGCTATATGGAAGCTCTGCGGAATTGCCAAGGGGCTGGTTCCCGACTATGCAATCCTCCAAAGCGAGCGAAGGATCCGGAAGAGTCATTGCAGGGTCCGTCGACGGGAATCCTGCAGCCAGCTATCCAGCATTAGAAGGTGGATTCATTATACGTCTGCTGCCCAGATGAGTCAATGGGCATTGCCCTCGCAATGGGACCCCACCGCGAAGACACAGGACACGTTGTGTCGAGGTGCATTGGCGCGCATCAAGGGTTGGTGTATACTGATGATAAGGCTGGCACGCGTGATGGACGCGGCGGCTCCGAAGGAGGTGTAAGGTGCACATATTTAACCGCATTCTGGTCATTCTGGGCCTGCTCACCATTATGGTGATCTCTGTCATTCTCTTCTTGGCATGGGGGCCTTTCCTGCAAATCCTTATTGGCGTATTGCAGCAGACAAACGCGGCGCTGACCGCACTGGCCGATACCAATCCGCTCTTGCGTTGGGCGGGTGGCTTCGGACTGACCGTAGCAGTATGGGCAGCATGCATTGCGCTGCTATGGTTGGAGACACGTCGTCCGCGCGCCCGGACAATTACGGTACAGCAGGTGAGCGGAGGCCACGCTGAGCTAACCGTTGACTCGATCATCAGCCGGCTGCAATACAATCTGGAACAGATGCCTGACATTATCCGCGTCTGGCCGCGCGTACGCAGCGCGCGCAAGGGTGTGCGCATCGATATGTCGGTCGAGACTAATCCGGAGGTGGAAGTACCTGCCATCACTGAGGAGATTCGCCAGCGTACACGCGATATCATGGAACAGCAGATGGGTCTCAAGCTGGAATCGATGCGTGTGGTGATTCGGCATGCACCTTACCCGAAATCCTTCTTCAAGGGAGAGCGGGTGGAGCTGACGTCGCGTGCACCTACTGTCACGCAGCGCCCAGTTCCATCTCCGAGACCATCGGCTACACCCTCTACACCATCGACTGTATCACCAGCGACATCACCCACACCGCCGCCCGTGCCATCAGCTGCTGGGCCTGTGCCAGTCACTCCACCTCCTGCGTCCCAGCCTGTAGCCGAGGTAGTGCCTCCGGCGTCGCCTACAGTCGAGCCGTCACAGCCGGAGGAAGAAGGTTCTCAGGAGAGGGCGGAGGTAACCACGAACGACAACCGCGAGCGATCGTGGCGCCTGTGGCCATTCTCGCGACCGCACGCTGAGGAGACTGCTTCTGCATCAAGTACAACGGAAGCAGCCACCCAGACCGCTGAAGACACTTCTGCTATGGATGCCGAATCGGCGCTCTCTACCCCCCCCCATCGCTAGATAACACAGAGGACGACGCTACATCGACCTGAGGCACAGCTACGCCAGTCTTTCCGGCGACCGTTGACAGAAGCCAAATCCTGTGTCTGTCTCCACCCGATCTGCTATCAATGGGCATGGTTTAGGAGCGATTGTGCGCCTGCTCACATTCGTGGGTCAGTTTCGTGAGTTCTGGGGCACTTGCATGCACGTCACTCGAGCGTCAGCTGGGCAAGCGGCAGCCATGCGGCCGGATGAGGCGGTGCACCGGAGGGATCGGACAGTAACTGCCACTGGCCGCGCATACCAAACGCTTCCAGCGCGATGGTGATGTTAGCCATAGCGATGCCGCCGTCGTATAAGTTGTAGTGCTGCGCTGCCCCTACGCCGTAGCGCGGATTGTGGCGGGTGACGAAGAGAGTCAGGCAACCATCACGCCAGAGGAAGCGCCATGGCTGTGCGTTGCATGCCGAGGGCGCACGCACCGCTGCCTCGATCAACGGACGCAGGAACGCAGGCGGCTGAGACGGATTGTCGACACGCTCAATAAAGAAGAAATGCTCCAGCGCAGGCAACTGGGTACGCCCGAGTGCAGCACGTACCAACCCATCCAACGCACGTCCGCCCACTGTCTCAGCAGCATATCCGAAGACTACCAATGCCCCAATGCGCGCGTCCGACGGAAGCGCCAACATCTCCCGCGCGCGCTCTTCTCGCGGCAACGTGCCGATGTAACATGTGGCGATGCCCAACGCGGTCAGCTGCACCACGATCTGCTCGACGCGATAGCCTAGATCGGTGAGAGGGTGTGCTGTACCCTGCAAATAGGGCACCAACGCGTGGGGCGGTGTGATTAGACGTCCGTAAGCGCCCAGCAAGGTGACGAGATCGTGTCGCACCAGGTCGCTGCGCAGGCGCACGCTGAAGTGGTTGGCGGGCACGAGCGGCCGGACCGCATCGGCGAGCGCGCGCACTTGTTCCAGCGTTGCCTCATCGAGAGGGCGTGCGTCGTATCGGCGCACTGAACGCCGTGCCATAGTCGCACGGTACAAAGGTGAATCGCTCATGGGTACATTAGCCTCCACTTATCGCACCCTCTCTTCGATCTATGGGAGGAGGCATGGCTTCTTCTCGTTGGGAAGGATGCAGGGAACAAAAACACGAAACACTCATCCCCACCCCAGCTGGCGGCGCACTTCCGCTAGACGACCGGCGCAGCCAAAACACTGGCACAGATGTGCCACACGCTGTGCATATTCGGCCACGAACACACGACCGGGTTCGCGCAGATCAATCTCGGCTGGGTGATCGCGCAGATGCTCGCGCATCACCCGCGCCCAGATCAACCGGCCATCGGTATCGATGTTGATCTTCGCCACACCGCGCTGTGCGGCCAGCAGATACATCGTCTCGGGGAAGCCTTGCGCATCCGGCGCCACTGCACCTCCCGCTGCATTGATGCGCGCGATCTCTTCAGATGGGATGGAGGAGGCACCATGTAAAACCAACGGGAAGCCTGGCAGGCGCTGCTGAATCTGGATCAAGCGCTCCAGATGGAGCTGTCCGGTGCCGGCAAATTTGTGTAGCCCATGGCCAGTGCCGACCGCCACTGCCAGTGCGTCACATCCGCTACGCTCGACAAATTCAGCTGCCTGGTCGGCATCGGTCAGGAAGGCCATGCTCTGGTCCACCGCGATGTCGTCCTCCTTGCCACTAAGGCGACCTAGCTCAGCTTCCACGCTGAGGCCGCGCGCGTGCGCCCGCTCGACCACGCGGCGCGTGGTCGCGATATTTTCCTCGAAAGAACGTTGCGAGGCATCGATCATCACCGAGCTGTAGAAGGCGGACTCGATGGCGTCATAGCAGCTCTGTTCGTCGCCGTGATCGAGGTGGAGCGCGAAGAGGATCTCGGGAAACAGGCGTGCCGCAGCGTGCACAGCGGCCTCGAGCACCCCGGGACCAGCATACTGGCGTGCCCGACGTGAAATCTGGATGATTAGTGGAGCTGCTGCCATCGCAGCGCCACGGAAAGCACCTAGAATCTGCTCGATCGAGTTGATGCTGAAGGCACCGACAGCAAAGCGCCCGTAGGCGAGTTGGAGCAATGTGGCAGTATTGGGGATCATTGTGTGTTCCTCTTCACGGCGAAAGGACATGTTGAGGCACTATTATATCGCGATCGAGTGTGTCCCGCTACGTCATAGAGGGTATGAGGTGCGAAGGTGTGCTATACTCTAGATGGAAATTTGTTAGCGACCGCTCAAGCAGAACTAATGCTAAAGCTCATGGCTTAATAGAGTGCCGCGAGACGGATCGAAAAAGTGTGCGCGCTGTTCAAGGAAGCCCATCTCGTTCGCGACAGTTTGTGTGATCCAATTTCGCGTGTGACATTACAGGAGAAGAGACTATGCAATCCACCTATCTCGTTTTTCCGGCCCCCCATCAGGTAGAAATCTGGCAGGAGGAGATGGCGCCGCCCGGCCCGGGCGAAGTTGTGTGCGCCGCCCAGAAGTCATTGATCAGCATCGGCACCGAGCTGTACTGCCTGAGGGGCATCTTCGATCCAGGGACCAACTGGGGCGAATGGGTGCGCTATCCCTTTCGGCCGGGCTATAGCATGGCCGCGCGAGTGGTTGCGGTGGGTGAGGATGTGACCACGCTGCGCGAGGGTGATCGGGTGGCCGCTTGGGTACCTCATCAGGAATACTTCAAGGCAATCCCAGAGCATCTTTACCCAATTCCGGATGCGATCAGCGACGAGGAGGCGACCTGGATGGCTTTGGCGACGACCACACAATTGGGCGTGCGCCGCGCCGGTCACGTGCTAGGTGAGCGAGTGGGTGTGGTCGGACTGGGAATGCTCGGCCAGCTGGTAGTGCAATACTTGGTGCTCTGTGGCGCCCGTCAGATTATCGCTATTGATCCGGTGGCGAGCCGACTGGAGATGGCAAAGACTCACGGCGCCACACATACGCTGGCCATGCCTGTGCAGGAGACGTTCCAACCGGTGCGTGAGATCACCGCCGGGCGCATGCTCGACGTCGTGTATGAGATCACTGGCCACCCCCAAGTGCTGGCGCAGTGCCTCCCGTTGCTGCACAAGCTGGGACGCATCGTCTTGCTGGGCGATACTCCCACACCGACGCAACAACATTTGGGGCCAGGCGTGGTCAGCGAGTCGCTCGCCATCTTGGGCATTCATGGCACTATGACCCCGGAGCATCCATCTGAGTTCTGTCCGTGGACGCGCCGCGAGGTGATCGCCTTGTTCTTCGATTATCTGCTACAGGGACGCATGCGGGTCGCCGACCTGGTCACCCATAAATTCACCCCCGCTGAGGCACCACAGGTCTATGCCGCGCTACAGCGTGATCGCTCGTCGTTTATAGGGGTTATCTTCGACTGGAGCAGAAGCAACCCATAACGGTGTAACAAGCACAGCCGCAGATGCGCACGTCATCGCTGTAGGGAGATAATTGGGCCAGGTATGCGCTTCGTACGGCGGCAGGTGCAACGCAGAGCATCCTGATTGGCTTCCCGCTGAAGGTATGGTCGGCGTGCGCTCAATGATCGCAAGGGATTCGCCCATTCCCACCGGACATCGACGGTATGGAGGTAGATAGAGCGCAAAGTGTTCACAGCACGCAACCAGCTATTCGCGCGTAGCATAGATGGCTACCTTTGCGCGTGCTAAAGTCGCATTGTGCTGGTCTTGTGCTTGAAGCGGCAGCTGATACACCATTGCCACTTCGTCACAGCCAGCAAACTTGGTGCAATGGATACAATCCTTCCAAATCTTACGCGGTAACGACGCGCGTGGCACCTCGACAAAGCCCAGCTTAGCGAAGAAAGCTGGCCTGCGTGTCAGTGCGATCACGCGCGGGATCTCCAGTGCGGCAGCATCGGCAAGCAGAGCGCTGACAATCTGGCGGCCGATGCCCATGCCTTGCCGCTCAGGCGCCACAACTAATGACCGAATCTCGGCCATATCTGCCCACAGGATGACCAGTGAGCCGCAGCCGACCACTTCACCATGCTGCTTCGCCACTATCCAATCGCGCAGCGACTGGTAGATGTCCTCCGGCGGTCGCGGTAGCACCTCACCGCGCCGCACATAACGTTCCACCAACGCCGCAATAGCTGGCACATCGTGCACGCTCGCCCGGACGATCTCGATCACATCCCCGTTCACCGTGCACTCTCCTGCACCACATCGTCCAGCGTTGCTGCCAGTTTGTCCACCATCTCGTCGATCTCAGCGCGCGTAATGATCAGCGGCGGCAACAGACGCACCACATGGGTCCCTGCGGCACACACGAGCAGATCTCTTCGATAGGCAGCGTTGACCACGACGGTGGCCTCGACAGTGCACTCGATGCCCCACATCAGTCCACGACCGCGCACGCCACGCACCAGACGATGTGGGCGGATACACTGATCCAGACGTGCCGCGAGGTACTCTCCCTTGGCTCGCACTTCAGCCAAGAACTCTGGCTGGCTGACGCGCCGGAACACTACCTGCGCCACCTGGCAAACCAGCGGTCCGGCGGCAAACGTACTACCGTGATCGCCCGGCACCATCGCGTCCGCGACCGCCTGGGTCATAAGTACAGCACCCGTGGGCAAACCACCTGCTAGCGGCTTGGCCAGCGTCATCATATCCGGTGTCACACCTGCTGGCTCATGTGCCCACAAGGTGCCGGTGCGCCCCAATCCGCATTGAATCTCATCGAAGATGAGCAGTGCACCCTGTTCGTTGCATCGCGTACGCAGACCTTGCAAGAATTCCATTGTCGCCAGATGGATACCGCCCTCCCCTTGGATCGGCTCGACCAACACAGCGCACACCTGATCGGTGATCACTTGCTCAGCGGCCTGCAGATCGTTGAAAGGCACAAACTGCACGCCGGGCACCAACGGTTCGAACGGCGCACGATACTTTTCGGTAGCTGTGGTGGACAGCGCGCCCATAGTGCGCCCATGGAAGGAGTTGGTGAATGCAACGAAGTGCGTCTTGTGCGCTCCATAGTGTTGGCGTGCATATTTGCGCGCGAACTTTAGAGCGGCTTCGATCGCCTCGGTGCCCGAGTTGCAGAAGAACACACGGTCGGCGAAGGAACATTCCACCAGTGCTTGTGCCAAGCGTGCTTGGGGCTCGGTGTGGTACAGGTTTGAGACATGGATAAGCCCTTCCGCTGCCACACGTAGCGTAGCCACGAGCTCTGGATCGCCATAGCCCAGCGCATTTACGGCAATGCCAGCTACTGCGTCCAGATAAGCGCGCCCTGTTTCGTCAAACAAGCGCACGCCTTCTCCCCTCACTAACACGAAATCAGGCCGACGGTAAGTCTGCAGAACGTACTGGCGTTCCAAGGCGATTGCGGTTGGTACGAGTTGCTGCACAGTTTCGTTCATTGTGCTTCTGCCTCACTGTTACTGATGACTAGGGTGCCGCCTTGATGTTTCAATCCTTCCAGGTTGGTAATGCGTACCGCCTTCACGCCGCGCGCGACGGCTTCTGACGCGGCGTGCACCTTCGGGATCATACCGCCCGAGATTGTGCCGTTGGCGATCCACGCCTCTGCCCGCTTGGCATCCAGGCGCTCGACCAATTGGCCTTCTACCAGCACACCGGGTACGTTGGAGATGAACACCAGCTCGTCCGCCTGCAGGGCGATGGCGACTGCCTCGGCGACGTGATCCGCGTTTACGTTGAAAATGCTACCATCTGGCCCAAAACAAATGGGAGAAAGCACCGGGATGATCCCGTTCTCCAGCAGATTGAGAAAAACTTCCGCGCGCACGGCAACCACACGCCCTACCCATCCCAGGTCACCGGCGGGGTGGTGTAGCTTTTCTGCCTTCACCGCACCACGATCGATGCCCGACATGCCAAAGGCATCGAGGCCAATCGCGCCTAGGGCAGCCACCAGGCGCTTGTTGATACGGCCGGAGAGCACCATTTGTACTACCTCCAGCGAGGCGTCGTCAGTGATGCGCAACCCGTCGATGTACTGTGCTTCCATACCCAGCTTCTCTTGGAGCTCGCGGATTTCCTTGCCACCCCCATGGACAATGACCGGTGGTTGTGGCAGATGCTTCACTGCCTCTACCAGCTGCCCAATGAAGGCTGGATCGTCCAGCTCGTTGCCGCCAACTTTGAGCACTTGAATCATCATAGCATCATCAGCCCTGTCGTCTCCTCCAAACCGAACATCAGATTGAAGTTCTGTACAGCCTGTCCCGCAGCTCCCTTGACAAGGTTGTCGATCGCGGAGCAGATGATGAGCTGCCCCGGCAACGGCTGAGTGAGCGATAGAACGCAACTGTTGGTATATACCGCGTGTGCTAGCGTGGCGAGCTGCCCAGGTGGCATCACCCAAATGAAGGGTTCCCCGGCATATGTCTCACGGAACAGGTTGTGCAGTGCATCCACAGAGAGTGTCTCGGACACACTCACGTATACCGTGGAGAGGATGCCCCGGTTCACCGGCACCAGATGAGGTGTAAAAATGAGCTGGCCGGATGGACCGCCCCAACGTGTGATCTCCTGCTCCATTTCAGGGAGATGGCGATGTTTGCGCCCAATGTTATAGGGCGAGAGATTTTCGTTCGCCTCGACGAAGTGGGTCTTGAGCGTCGGGCTGCGGCCAGCACCGCTCACTCCCGATTTGCTGTCCACAATGATAGGGCGATCTGGCGCGAGCAGCTGCGCCCTGAGCAGGGGATAGAGCGCCAGTAGCACACTGGTGGGGTAGCAACCTGGGTTGGCGACGATGGATGCCCCTTTGATCTGCTGACGATATAGCTCGGGCAGGCCGTACACTGCCAAGGGTAGCAGCTCGGGGGCGCTGTGCGGGAGGCCGTACCACTGCGTATAGGTATCCGCATCCGTGAGGCGGAAATCAGCCGAGAGGTCAACAACGCGCACTTGGTGGCGATGCGCAAGGGTGACGGTTTCCATCGCCTTGCCTGCCGGCAGGCAGCAAAACACGGCATCGGCTGTGCTGGGATCGGCATCCGCCTCGGCAATCAGCGGGATATCCCATGGCACTGGAAAGACATCACACAGCAAGCTGCCAGCATGGCTCTGTGCGGTAGCGAAGACCAGCTCCACCTGCGGGTGCTGGCGCAAAATGCGCAGCAGTTCGAAACCGGTGTAGCCGCTCGCGCCATAGACTCCCACACGGATCATGCCTTTCCTCCCCACATACGATATAAAAAACCAGCCCTCCTGATCTGGAAGGCTGGTCTTGTGGACGATTGACGGCATCCGTTGCCCAATGCAAGCCTGGCCTGTCCAGACCTAGCGGTCTGGCCGGCTCCTGATCGCCCTGGGCAAACGCACGCACGTATTGCTCATAGAAGAAGCACTCACAATCGCTTGAATACGTTATAATATTTAGCATATCCAGTCGCGTTTGTCAAGTGAGAAGCAGGGGGTGGGAGGGTGTTGAAAAAGTCTCACATATACAGATTCTTGCAGGAAAATGGCCTATAAAGTGGGTAAGTCGGAAGTTTTCCAACACGCTCATATAGTCAGTACACAAGAGCTTTTGACGGTTCATCTACTCTCCCAACTTATAACATTCTGCTCCCCAATTCACAAACGGGAGGAAACCCTCCATAGGTACAGCATTCACTACAAGGCTACAAAGCCACTCAACGATATCCTCTACGTGGCAGCTGCACGTCTAGCTGGTATAATGGATAGAAGATGGTGTGACATAACGTATGGATGCCCTTGATCGTTTCTCACCTGCCGTGCGCGAGTGGTTCGTCAGCACCTTTGGTACTCCCACGCCGCCCCAGGCGCAGGGGTGGCCACCTATTCAGCGTGGTGAACACACCCTGATCCTGGCGCCTACTGGATCGGGCAAGACGCTGGCTGCGTTTCTGTGGGGCATTGATGCACTGCTACGTGAGTTACAGGATGCCAAAGCCTCCCCAGGCATCCGCATCGTCTACGTCTCACCGCTCAAGGCGCTCAACAACGACATCCACCGCAACTTGCGTGTACCGTTGGCAGGTATTCATAAGCATGCTCATATGCTGGGCATTACGTTGCCACGCATCGAGGTGGCAGTGCGTTCCGGCGACACACCTTATCGCGAGCGCCAGTCTATGCTACGTTGCCCTCCTCACATCCTCATTACTACGCCAGAGTCGCTTTACTTGATGCTTACTGGAACACGCTCGCGCCAGCTCTTCCGCCATGTGCACACAGTCATTGTGGACGAAATTCACACGTTGGCAGGTAACAAGCGCGGTGTACATCTCTCACTGAGCTTGGAACGCCTGCAACACATAGCGGTACAACCGGTACAACGCATTGGCCTTTCGGCCACCATCCAGCCACTCGAGGAGGTGGCACGCTTTCTAGGGGGCAATGAGATCATACCCGTGCCCGGCGCGGAAGCGGGTGGCATAGAGATGGAAGAGGAGACGCAACCCGTTCCACGTTCGGTTACCATCGTGGAGGCAACCTACCATAAACCGCTCGACTTGCGTGTCGAAACGGTGGTGGAGGACTTTCGCAACCTTGTGGGCGGCTCCATCTGGCCATACATCGTTCCGCGCGTGCTCAAGCTGGTGCGCGAGCACAAGACCACTCTCATCTTTGCCAATAACAGACGGCTCGCAGAGCGCACCGCCGATTGGCTCAACGAGCAAATTGCTGTCGAAGAGGAAGGGAAAGCCAGCGCTCTGCTGGAGCAGAACATTCCCAAGGGGCTCGGCTTCATGGCGGCTGGGCGTGGTATGCAACCCGCCCCCATCCGCGCGCACCATGGCAGCACCTCACGCGAGGCGAGGCTCGCTATGGAACGCGATCTTAAGGAAGGACGTCTGCCGGCTCTGGTAGGCACCTCGTCACTCGAGTTGGGCATCGATATCGGCAACATCGATCTGGTGGTGCAGCTGCAATCTCCCAAATCGGTGGCACAAGGGTTGCAACGTGTGGGACGTTCTGGCCACTTGGTCGGCCAGACGAGCAAAGGTCGTATCTTCCCCACTTTCCGCGAGGATGTAATGGAGGCAGCAACGATCGCCGGCGGCATGCTGCGCGGCGAGGTCGAACCCACCTACACTCCGCGCAATTCGCTGGATGTACTGGCACAACACATCGTTGCAATGGTCTCCGTAGAGCCATGGGATGTGAAAGCACTGTTCAACTTGGTGCGCCGTGCATATGCCTATCAAGACCTGACACCACGCGTGTTGCACAGCGTGCTGACTATGCTCGCTGGACAGTATGGGAGTGCCACACACCGCGAATTGCGTGCGCGTCTCGTGTGGGATCGGGTTAACAACCGTCTGTTTGCCCTACCTGGCGCACGCGTGGCAGCGCTCACCAATGGCGGCACCATCCCAGATCGTGGTGCCTACCGTGCTTGTCTCCCCGACGGTAAGACATGCATCGGGGAGCTAGATGAGGAATTTGTCTACGAGACGCGTCGCGGGGATGCTTTTATGCTGGGCGCACAGGTGTGGCGCGTGGTTGAGATTACTGATGATCGTGTCACAGTGGTCCCGGCGCCCGGTGCGCCGCCGCGTATGCCCTTCTGGCGCGGTGAGTATCCTTGGCGACCATATTATCTGGGTCGGCGCGTGGGCGAATTCCGTCGCCTTTTAGCAGAACGGTTGCAAGCGCTGCGCCATGAGTTAGGCGCCGCCACCTGCCGCGAGCTGCTCCTTCAGCGTGATAAGGCAATTTTGCAACCCATCATGGATTGGCTACAGCGCGAGCACGCCCTGGACAACAACTCTGCATGGGTGTTGGTTGATTATGTGGCAGGGCAGCTAGATGCGATCGGCAACATCTCCTCAGATCGCACTGTGGTGGTCGAGCTCTTCGCCGATGCTTTGGGTGACCCGCGCATGGTGGTGCAATCACCTTTCGGCGGACGCGTCAACGGGCCATGGGGGTTAGCATTGGCCAGCGCCTTGCGCGAACGCACCGGCGTCGAGGTTGAGGTACAAAGCAACGACGATGGCATCTTGCTCCGTTTCCCCGCCTCGGACGCAGAATTCCCCCTTGACTTGGTGCAACGTATCGGCCCAGAGGAGGCACGCGAGCGCGTCCTCCGTGAGCTGCCTGACTCGGCCGTGTTCGGCAGTCAGTTTCGCCAGAATGCAGCGCGTGCGCTTCTGTTGCCCGGTCTACGCGGTGGCAAGCGCACGCCTTTCTGGCTACAGCGCCTGCGCGCTCGCGACCTTCTGCAACTGGTTAAGCAGTTCAACGACTTTCCCATCTTGGTCGAAACGTACCGTGATTGCCTGGAAGATGTCATGGACTTGCCGCACTTGGAAGAGGTGTTGCTTGACATCCAGCGCGGTGAGATTGAGGTGGTCACGGTTGAGACACCTACACCCTCTCCGGTGGCGCAGAGTTTGTTGTGGGACTTTATCAACATCTATATGTACGAGGGCGACGCGCCCAAGGTGGAGCGTCAGCTACAGGGACTGCAGGTCAACCTTGAGCTGCTGGCTGATGTGCTCAGAGATGTAAGGCTCGACAAGTTTCTGCGGACTGAAGCCATTACTGAGGTGCAAGGTCGTCTGCAGCATACTGCGCCCGGCTTCCGAGTGCGTACTGCCGAGGAGCTGGCGATGCTGTTTCAGGAGCGCGGTGACATGTCGGCCACAGAGATAGCACTCGCCGCGACGGTGGATCCATCACCTTGGATAGCTCATCTGGCGGCACAAGGACGCATCGTCCTGTTGAACATTCCCCATGCATATGGCTCCGCGCAAAGGTGGGTGGCAGCGGAATACGCTGACGAATATCGCGCCGCGTTCGAAATGGAGAGCTCCTCCCGAACAGCCCCACTGGAGAAGCAGTCGGCAGCGCTGCGCGCCATCCTGGAACGTTTCCTACGCTATGCCGGGCCGGTCACACGGGAGATCATCCACAACCGTTATCGTATCTCGGAGGAGCAGCTATCCGCTCTGCTGGAGGAGCTTATAGCAAATCGTCAAGTAGTGCGCGGACGCTTTACCCCCCACACTGGTGAAGCGATGTCGGAGGAATATCTGCACCTTCGCACGCTGGCCCAGATCCATCGGCGCACCCTGCATATTTTGCGACGTGAGGTGCAGGCGGTCCCTCTTGTCGTGTATGCCGATTTCCTGAGCCGCTGGCAACACCTTCATCCTGCTGCCCGGTTGAGCGGCCCGGGTGCTCTGCGACAGGCGTTGCAGCAGTTGCGTGGGGTGCCATTGATAGGAGCGATCTGGGAACGCGATGTATTGCCGTTGCGCCTGCAGCGGTACGATCCCACTGAGCTGGCGTCTCTGTGTCGACGGGGTGAGCTGATATGGATTGGGGCCGGCGAGCCGGGCGCACGGCGCAATCGCATTCAGTTCCTGTTTCGCGGTGAAGGTGCTGCGTTCCTGAAACCTTTCTCTGAGGATCTCCTTAATGATTTGAGTGAACTGGCGCGCCAGGTATATACGCTGCTGCGTGCAGAGGGAGCTCTTTTCCTGGCTGATATATGTGGTGCCCTGCATATAGAGGAAGCTGCTGCTGAGACAGCGCTGACTGAGCTGGCACTTGCTGGTCTGGTGAGCAACGACACGTTGGATGCACTGCGACACATTATCCAGCAAGGAAACGCTCCCGGCGTGGCGCGGCAGCCCAGCGCGCTGGAGGAAAAGCTGGCCACACGCCGCGGCAGTACACCACACCTCTCGTTGCTGACAGGTGTTAGCCTGCATCGGCCGGAGCGAGCACGCTACATGGCAGCGAAAAGGCGGGTGCGCGAGCGCCTGAAACATCATCTCAGACCCATGACTCACCTTGAAGATGCCGGTCGCTGGGCACCAGTATACCGTCTGGGAGTGTTGGGAGCGGCATTGTCAGATGAGGAACGCGCGGCACGTCAGGCAGGCCAGCTGCTGGCACGCTATGGTGTGGTCACCCGCGCCAGCTTGAACAATGAGGCAGACTGGCTCGACTGGCAAACGTTGCTCGAGCAGCTTGGCCGTATGGAGATGCGTGGCGAGATAAGGCGTGGCTACTTCGTGGATGGATTGCCCGGCATTCAGTTCGCGCTACCGGAAGCGGTTGAACAGCTGCGTGCCCTGAACAGCTTTGCTCGCGCTAACGAGCTCGCAGAAGAGGAAATGGTCGTTCTGAATGCGTGTGATCCGGCGAATCTGTACGGTACCTCGTCCCAGCACACACCTTTGAGCGAGCGGGGTGAACCTTTGGTAGCTGCTCGCATCCCTTCTACCTGGTTGGTGTTGCACCGTGGCCTTCCTCTCCTGATTGCGGAGGACACAGGTGCACGTATCATTACAGCTCAGGGCGCTGTTCCTGCGCTCGTGCGCCGTGCGCTGCAGACGTTACTGGACCATGTGCTTTCCTTCCGACTGCGTGTCACAGTGGAGGTGTGGAATGGCATGTCTGTATTGGAAAGCTCAGCTCAATCCCTGCTGGAGTCGCTGCAGTTTTATCGCGACTATCCGGGTATGACTTGCGAACGGAAGCTGTGACGCCCAGGGAAGATTTTGGCCGTTGCTACGCATGGGCGGCAGCAAGCATTCTTTCCGGATAATAGAATTGTAACGCGCCCAAAGATGGCTATACTTATACAGTGTCTTTAGTTGCGGGATCCCGGCGGGCAGGTTCTCCGCGTAGGACAGCGCGAGTGGACGAGCAATCGGAGGTAACTCACATGGACGAACCCTCTTCACATCTGGTGCGATTCTTGCAGCAGGAGCATATACGTCTCCAAGCGGAGATCAAAGAGCTGCGCGAAGAGAATGAATCTTTGCGTGCCTATTTAAAGGCGTTGGAGCATTTATACCTGGCTGCTCAAGACATCACCTCGGAGGCAGATCTGATCACACTTTTGGACAACACCATGCACTATGCCGTCCACTTGGCGCAGGCAAGCGATGGCTCGGTATTACTGTTGGATCCGGAGACGAATGAACTGGTATTCGCCGTGGTGCACGGCGACAAGCGCGGTGAGCTGCGTGGATATCGCTTACCAATAGATACCGGTATCGCCGGCTGGGTTGCCGCGCACCGCAAGCCTGTGATCGCCAATCATGCGCACCAGGATGCGCGTTTCTCACCCCACGTGGATGAAGTGTTCGGATTCGTCACCCGTTCACTTATCGGTGTTCCAATGGTCGCCCACAATCGGGTCATCGGCGTCATCGAGGTGCTCAACAAGTACACGGGTGCTCCCTTCACCGAGGCAGATGTCCATCTGCTCCTGATATTGAGCAGCATCGCGGCCAATGCGCTCGAGACGCTCCGGATACGCTTGGAAGATCAGAAGACAAGTTCGGCACCACTGCATTAATGCCTTCAGTCGAGATCAACACTCGTTACATATTTCGTTGGTGAGATACTTGGCCACGACGGTGCGCAGGGGGACGGCGGATGGCTGGCCTCGTAGGATCAGCTCCAACGCTTGAATGTCCGTCTCCCATGCGACGTCACCGGGGGCGAGCAGGCAAACGCTGCCCGGGATGTATTCAGCGAACACCCGATCGTCTTTATAGTAGAAGTGATCCTCACAAATGCGCGCGGCATAAATGCGCATGTGGGGTGGTATCTCGTTCGGTTTAAACCAAAGTTTGATCTCGCGCTCCGCTTCTTGGGGTGTCGCTGAGGCGTGGATCAAGTTGTCCATGCGCCGGCCAATTTCCTCACCTTGGGCATTCCTCAGAGGCACTAACGTGCCCAGGGAGCGGATACAGCCCGGCTTCTGTTCACGCGCAACGTGCGGATCAGTTGGCCCGGCGACGGAACGAACCTCCTCGACTGCATTGAATCCTTGATACACGATGGCAATCACGCGTCGCTTGTGCGGTTCATTCGGGTAATGGAACATACCCATAATATAATCGATCAAGGCTGGGTAAAAAACCTTGCCCCGATGTTCGGCGTAATGTTCTTCTGCCAACATCCGGGTGACGTGCACAACCTTGGCGCCGGCAAAGCGCAGTCCGGTATGAAATTCAGACAACAGAGAGAGTACATAACCTGTCAGGGAGTTCTTCAGAGCATCTGGTTTGATCAGGACCAAGGTTTGATCGAATTCGCTGCTGGGCACGATAGTTCCCTCCGCTTACTTCTGGGCGAGATATGGCCAATCATTCCGGCCAGAAGGATTATAGCACGTGTCGACACAACACCAAAAAGATGGTGGCCATTTGACGTGCAATGCGCTATATCGTAAAATTACGATATAGCAGCCGATGGCCAGAGCAAAATCCTCTTCAGCTTTCCTGACTCCTGAGGAAACGCGCCTCGCAAAGATGTTCAAGGCGTTGGGCAACCCGGTGCGCTTCCGCATTGTGTGTTTGCTGGCGGCCAGACAAGAGTGCATCACCGGCGACCTCGTAGAATTCACCAGCTTGGCACAGTCTACGGTGAGCCAGCACCTGAAGGTCTTGCGCGAGGCTGGACTGATCCGCGGTGAGATTGACGGTCCGGCAACCTGTTATTGTCTGGACGAAGATGGCATACGCTGGCTGAGGGGACAGGTTGTCCGCTGGCTGGCGGAGTGCAGCCGGGAGCAAGACGCAAATGTGCGAGAGAAGAAACACAGGCAGTGCTGCTGAGAACCTTGTCGGAATCACAGGAAAACCTCACACGAGCAAGAACAGATGGAGACTGGGCAGGCTATTATGATGCAGGATGATCCGTTCGTAGAGTATTTCGCCACGATGGGGTCTGAGCAAGACACCTTGCACACTACCCACTTCAACGCTGCGGTGCGCAAGACGGCCATTTCCAAGGCATACCTGCGGCCGGAGATGGTCGTTGCAGATGTGGGTGATGGTAATGGCTTTATCGCAATCGGACTGGCACCATTAGTGGCGTGTGTACACGTGATCAACTGCATACCACACGTGTCAGATGCGACACCTCGCCATTTGGCACATTTCAACAACATTGTCTTCCACCATATGGACAAGGACAGATTGCCGCTGGCGGACTGCTCAGTGGATGCAGTTTTCGCCAGTATGTGCTTGCGCTGCCAGAGCGATTCGCAAACGTTTCCGAAAGTTCTTCAGGAGATGGTGCGCATCCTCCGGCCAGGCGGGAGAGTAATGATCGTGGATTGGGGCACGCATCCCTGCACGGGACTGCGGCAGGAAATGGCCGAGGAAGGGGCAGGTCCCAGCAGAGAACAACTGCGGGCTTGGCTGCGAGCAGCTGACCTGGTTAATGTCTTAGTGCGACGCATTGATCAATACACATCTCTGAACGCGACACCTGACAGCTGTGGCGATCACAGTCGTGCGGCACACACCAGCGTCTGGTTGGCGACCGGCAGCAAACGCATCACAATGCGCCAGGCAGTGCAGGAACATTACAACCAGGTTGCACTGAACCATTGTGGTTGTGGGAACGTGGCGGAGCCTGCGTCCGGATGCTGCACTCAGACGTCGTCGAGTGTTTCGTGCTGTGGCGTCGGGGGCACCCTGTTCGAGGAAGGCAGTGTGGAGTTTCGCACCGACTATAGCCTGGATGACTTGGCTGCATTGCCGCCTGAGTCGGAGATGATTGCGCTGGGGTGCGGCAACCCTGTAGCATTGGCCGGCCTGCATCCTGGCGAGATTGTGTTGGACATTGGTAGTGGAGGTGGGATAGATGCCTTCATGGCAGCACGACAGGTTGGCCCAGGCGGGCGGGTGATCGGGATAGATGCGACGCAGGCGATGACAGAACGCGCTGCGCGGACGGCTGTCGAGCTAGGAATTGACAACGTCGAATTCCGCCGCGGCCAGGCAGAGACCCTGCCGGTGGCAGACGCATCAGTGGATGTCGTCCTATCTAACTGTGTGGTCAACCTGTGTGAGGACAAAGGAGTCGTGTTCAGTGAAGCGTTTCGTGTCCTGAAGCCTGGTGGACGCCTGGAGATAAGCGACATGGTGGCTGCTGGCCCGTTGCCTATGGCCCTGCGTCTTGACGAGGCTGCGTGGCAGAGTTGTGTATCGGGTGCGCTGCCCGAGCGGGAGTACCTTGACCTGGTAGCAGAAGCTGGTTTTGAGGAAATAACCGCACAGCGCGGCAGCAGTGCAGGCACCGTAGGCAACGTGCCGATCTATAGCATCATAGTCTCAGCGCGCAAACCAGTTACCGAGTGTCAATAGCAAGCTTTTCTGCCACGGCAAGTGCAGCAGTCGGCAAAGCTGTAGGTCAGTCCCCCCAGTTAGCCATTGCGCGCCACGTCATCATTCCTCCCCGCCTTAGACGGCGCAGTAAGCCGCGCAACTGCTCTTGCCCAATCCCCATCTGTCCATCTCTGGTGGGGTAGCCCTTGATACATTCCTGTTCGATCAACAGCCGATCTTGAAACGTATCGACTATCCATCCCCAGCAATCCCCGACGACCAGGTATCGTCCAATGAGTGGCATCACACGTGAGGATTATTGACATTTTATGGCTCGTTTACTATAGTGTGAGTGTGCCAGCTTGACATATGTTCAGATGACGCCGACAGGAGGCGAACCGATGGCGGTCGAATACCCAGACATCATCTGTGAATACATTGAAGCAGCTCAGCGCTATGAAAGTGATGGCGTCCAGATCATGCCCTCTCTAGAACCCGCTGAAATCCCCACAGACGGCTATGCAATGTTGATCCTGCTGTTACAGAGCGCGGTAGACGTGCCGACCGAGGTAGTGGTGAGGCCAGAGCTGCCTACGGCGGGGCGCCTCCGGGGGACACCACTGCTCGAGATCGGCAGCTCCGAGTTGCGCGTTCGCCTAGAACCAGCTCAGGTGGGAGCGCTGTATGTCCCTATCAAGGTGGTATCAGGAGCTCGAGAGGGTCAATACGAGGTCCAGCTCCATGTGATGGTCAAGACAGAAGGAGCTGCTCAGCGAGTACGACCGCCGAAGAAGACCACTGGCTTCCAGGACGAGCTGCTGGACGACCTAGTTGGCCTCGAGATCGGCCGGGTGCTGGGTGTGCGTTATGTCGCGGTTCCCGCGCGCAAGATTTCCGTACCCTTTGCCATCGCGCGGCGCGCCGAGGCGATCCAGGAACCTCCAACCAGCACTTCCAAGTTTGAGGTGCTATGGAACATAGAAGACGCCTCTCTGCAATTCAAAGCGCAACAGGAAGTAGCAGCAAGACGATCTCACATCAGCGACACCCTTGCACCTGAGCCGTTGTATGCTGCGCTCTTTGCTGAAGGACATGAGCGGTGCACCCGCGCTGGCATTACGTTGCGGGTCGGTGAAGCGATTGCGCTGGGCAAGATTCTGACCTACGTGGCACGCCGCTTTCTCGAGAACGCTGCCACCGCGGATGGCCTGTTGGTGCCTATCTGGGAGTCCGCCTTGCGACTGGAAATGCCGAGTGATGATCCTATGTGGGTGCTGCGCAAGGTAGGTTTTGGCCATCTGGCACGCTTGGCGGTGGCGATTTCGTTCGGGTTAATCGCCAAAATGCTTAACAAGCAGCCATGGGAGCTGGAAGAAAGGCGCGGGCTAATCCAGGAAATCGCTGGTCGGCTGGAGAGAGGGGAGACGCTGCCGGTCGAGCTGCTCTACATCCCACTGTTGGCTGCCTCGACCATTATTAGCCGACAGATCAGCTTTGCAGGCGAGAATACGCGGCAAAGTTTAGAGCTCTTGAAGGTGGCAAAGCTGGCACGCACTGGGGTCTTCGCTGATCCCGATCTCACACAGTCAAGCGTCATTGTGGATCAGCTACTGGAAGCTGCTCTAGCCAACAGCAAAGACTAGTGTGTCGCGTGCCATACTCTGCGCGGATATACGGCGCAGATATGTGTTTGAGGTGATAGTTGCTTTTCAGCCAGCTTGTATTGTCGCTACCTGGCGAGTCTCGGCACTTTCGATTGCACCGAACACCATTACCAAGCTCTTGATGTTGTCGGTGCAAACGGTTTCCGGAATGTTGCCTGTCTGCACGCACTCGACAAACTCGCGTATTATCCCAGCGTGGCCAGCAACCTTATTGCTAGGTTCACACTCTGGCACCGGAACATCATTCAGCCGCGAGAAGAGCCCTCCCGATGCCGCGACTACTTGGGCACGTAAGTCATTAGCACCATCCCATATGACACTGCCAACCTGCCCTATGATCCGCCATTCACCCTCCCACGCGGTGTTTAGTCCCTCAGCACACCAGCTGCCACGATACGTGTAGATGATCCCGCCAGCCATCTCAAAAATTGCCACCGCGGATGCCCCGTGATCATACCAGGAACCAGCTGGATTCCACTCGTAGCAGTACACCCGCAAAGGATCTGCACCAGCAAGCACACGCGCCACGTCAAAGGTGTGGATGGCCATATCCAGCAGCAAGACATGGTGCATGTGCTCGCGAAAGCCACCAAAGTGGGCTCCGATGTAGAAATCGCTGTGCAACGTTGTCACTGGGCCAATCGCACCCGATCGCAAGAAGTGTTGTAGAGCGCGCACATGCGGCTCGTAGCGTCTATTTTGAACAATAGCATATAGCTTCCCAGAAGCCTGTGCGGCAGCAACCATCTCTCGCGCATCCTCCAGCGAACTGGCCATTGGCTTCTCGCCAAGCACGTGGCAACCATAACGTAGTGCAGTAAGAGTGACCTCTTTGTGCGCTTCTGGTACGGTGCAGTCGAACACGATCTCGGGATGAAGGTGTTGCAATGCCATTTCCGTCTCGGTCTCGATGAGCACATCTCGCAAATCATATTCCTCGGCACGCGCGTGTGCTGCTTCCTCACGCAGATCAACCAATCCCACTATCTTCAGCTGGGGTATATCTTTTATGGCGTCCAACCACACTTTGCTAATGGTACCACAGCCAACAAGGATGGCTTTCAACTGGTTAGCCATTATCACTCATGCCTCTGTGTTCATACGCGACTGGTGTGCCTACGGGTGAAGCGGTGGGCACACCAGTCAGCATTGCTAAAAGGGATTATTGCCCACGGATGGGCAATTGGGCATCACCTCGGAGAAAAAGTGGGATGCGCTCCAGTGGAGCATCAGCGGTAAGCCATTGGCCACCCTTCAGCTTCTTACCCGTCCATACCTCTGTCCAAGTCGTCCCAACAGGTAAATACACCTGTCGGCTGCGTGCACCTTGGCACAGTATCGGTGCCACAAGCAAATCAGGCCCGAACATAAACGCGTCAGCGACGGGTCGGCAATCAGGATCATCTGGGAACTCAAAGAACAGGGGGCGCATTAGCGGTGTACCTTTCTCCTGGGCTACCTTCATCTGCGCCATAATGTATGGACGTAACCGTTCTCGCAAGAAAAGCAGCTCCTTGATGATTGCATAGGCCTCGTCACCGAAGGACCACACCTCATTGGGACCGCCCTGCATCACTGGGTACCAGGTGGTGGGTTCGCGATAGCCATGCAGGCGGAACAGCGGGCAGAAGACACCGTATTGGAACCAGCGCACAATCAGCTCGCGAAAGTAGGGTGTGGACGGGTCGCCGCCAAAGAAGCCACCAATGTCAGTCGTCCACCAGGGAATGCCACTCAATCCCATGTTCAGGCCGGCAGGCACCTGCGCCTGTAGCGCCTCAAATGTGGAGTAGATATCTCCTGACCAGACAGCCGTACCGTAGCGCTGGCTGCCAGCCCATGCGCACCGACACAGATTGAGGATCTCTTGTTGTCCCTCAGCACGCATCCCTTCGTAAAAACCTTGAGCGTAAAACAATGGATACAGGTTGGTTACCTCCAGTCCATTGCCCAAATGATAGCGCAGGTTGTGTGGATGCATCGGCCACATGTCCGGCTCGGCCTCATCGAGCCAGAAGATGTGGATTCCATGACGATAGTAGTTTTCACGCACTCGCTCCCATACAAAGCGTCGTGCCTCGGGGTGCGTGGCATCGAAGAACTGTAAAAACACTGGCCCCTCCGGCTTGTTATCCACAAATCGCATTTGGACCGGGATGCCACTTTCCTGCCGTACCAGCAAGCCGCGGCGGGTCATCTCCTCGTAGTTCTCGCTGAGGGGATTGACAGTCGGCCAAATGGAAACCATGACCTTGATACCCATCTGCTCCAGCTCGCGAACCATACCGGCAGGATCGGGCCACTTCTCGGGATCGAACTTCCACTCGCCTTGTACTGTCCAGTGGAAGAAGTCGATCACGATGACTGACATGGGCAGGCCACGACGTTTGTGCTCGCGCGCTACGGCCAGGAGCTCGTCCTGGCTGGCGTATCGCAGTTTGCATTGCCAGAAGCCAGATGCCCACTCTGGAAAGACAGGTGTGTGACCGGTAGCGTCCACATAGTGTTCCAGGATTTCGGCTGGTGTATCTCCCACAGTGATCCAGTAGTCTATCTGGTGTGCTGCCTCGGCGACCCACATGGTGCGATCATAGCCCAGCTGGACACGACCGACGGACGGGTTGTTCCACAACAGGCCGTATCCCAAACTCGAAATGATCCACGGAATGGTCGCCTGGGTGTTGTGGTGAGCTAGTTCGATAACGCAGCCCTTGTGATCCAGCCGACCGTGTTGCTGTTGGCCCAGACCATAGAAGTGCTCGTCATCACGCGCCAGGAAGCGCACCTCAATGTGAAACGCTCCGCCAGGTAATGGCCGGTAATCACGTTTCGGTGGCCACCCGAAAGGTAACAAGTGCTCTTCCTCCTCCAACAGCTCAGCCCCAGTCGCCGCATTGACGAAACGGATCTTGCCAGTGAGAGACACCTCGGCTCGAATTGCACCATTGCGGATCGTGGCCAGCTGTTCGGTTATCTCGATCTGAGCCTGTGTGGGTGCCGGTTCTAACAGGGCACCAGGCAGATCATCACGGATGGCAGGTGCGACAGTGGCACGTACTCGTAAACTGTCACGCCCCCATGGCTCAATACGCAGTATTTCGTGGTTGAGCTCCCAAACAAGCGCGTTATCTTCTCGACGAAAGCCTTGCATTGGTAACCTCTCCTTAATTAGCGATCATAAGCGAAGGATTGGATAAAGTGGTATGGGTAAGCGTCTTCGAGTGCGCTGACCTTGTCTAGCTGAGTCATCTCCTCAGCTGCCAGTTGCCATCCGACACAGCCAAGGTTGTCCTCGAGTTGTTCCATTGTGCGCGCACCAAGGATGGGCGCAGTGATACCCGGTTGAGCGAGCAACCAAGCAAGTGCGACCTGAGAAGGGGTCTTGCCGCGCTGCTGTGCAATCTGCTGGACAACCTCTAGCGTGCGCCATGCACGTTCGGTGCCCTGCCGCTCCATAGCCTCCGGCCAGTGTGGCTGGGCGCTAGCAATACGTGCACCCTCAGGCATAGGTTTATCTCGCTGGTATTTGCCGGTCAGGAAGCCACCGCCTAACGGGCTCCACGGGATCACCCCCAAACCCTCCTCGCGGCAGATTGGCAACAATTCGCGCTCCGCATGACGATCCACGAGATTGTAACGTGGTTGCAAACAAACGAAACGCGCCCAGCCGTGTTTATCACTCAGCCAAAGCGCCTTCATTAGCTGCCAACCAGTGAAGTTAGAGACCCCCACATAACGCACCTTGCCGGCATGCACTAAGTCATCGAATGCTGCCAGGGTCTCCTCCAGTGGCGTGTAGGGATCCCAACAGTGAGCCTGATAGAGGTCAATGTAGTCGGTTTGCAGGCGGCGCAAGCTGGCCTCGCACCCCTCTATGATATGCTTGCGTGAGAGGCCCACATCGTTGGGCCCAGGCCCCATGCGGAACCGTACTTTTGTGGCGACGATGAAATCGTGCCGGCGACCTTTCAGCGCTTTGCCGACAGTTTCTTCAGAACGGCCAGCGCTGTATATATCAGCGGTGTCAATGAAATTGCCGCCGGCTTCAATGAAATGATCGATCATGCGCAGCGAGGTTTCTTCATCGGTTTCCCGTGCAAATGTCATAGTGCCAAGACAAAGCTCGGACACGCGAAGACCTGTATTTCCTAGATTGCGCAATTCCATTTTTGAATAACCTCCTCAGGTTCTGTGGCATCAATAGCCCCAGCGGACCGAGAGCGCTGCAAGGGATGATCTCATTATCAATACCTCATGTGCTGTCGATATACATCAAGTGCGAGCTGGTAGCTCTCGTAGTGTACCAGCGGAGTGACTGAATGATCAGTCGCAAACAGGTACCGCGCGCCGCGTGCTTTCATCCCCTCTACCAGATCTGAGACACCACGCACGATCGTTGCCCGGTCGTTTGTCTCCAGAATACGCACATCCAGCCCCCCAATAAAGGCTAGGCGGTCACGATATTGTTCGGCAAAGCGGAAGGGATCACAGCCAGCCTTAATCTCGAGCGGGTGCAAACCGTCGAATCCAGCCTCAACGATAAGGGGCAACGCCCGAGTGATGTTTCCACACGAGTGCAGAATCACGGGAAGACCATGCGAATGAAAGAAGTCGACCAGCTCAGCGTAGTAGGGTAGGAACAGGTCACGCAACGTACGCGGTGAGGCGAACAGGCCATTTCGATAAGCAATATCATCATATATCCAGACGCCATCCGGCAGTCCCAGTTCATCGAACAATGCCTGGAAGTGTACCTTGAAGAAGTCGGTATAAACGCGGTTGAAATCATGAATCCAGCCCGGATCGGTGAGGAGGCTCTCGTACATACACAAATCGCCCAAGCTGCCGCGCATCACCTCCCAAAGGCCAATGTGGGCAAAATGAGCCCATTTCTGGGTAGTTCGGGCGTATTCTAGCTCGGCTCGGTCCTCGCTCAGAGTGCTATTTTTGAAGGCGCCGCTTTTGAGTCGCTCGCGATCGACTGTGAGCAGGTGAGGTCGATAGTCTTTTTCCCAGATTTCGCGGCTCGTCATGCGGAAGCCAATGTGTTCTGGTGTACCTGACTTGTGCTTCCAATACTTGAAAGTGGCGCCGGCGCCATTGCGTTTGATGATCCACTCATTCGTCTCTTCCAGAATCTCTTCATAGCCACGGATAGGCTCCAGGTCAAAGCCACCTCCGCAGGGATGCATATCGAAGTCGAAATGACGGTAGGGATTGGCAGGGACAGGGGCGTTTTTCCCCCGCAGCTCGGATGGCACAACGTGGGAGATCCTGACAGTGTGGGCTTCCTCGGCAACAGTGTCACTTTCAGCAGGCATGACCGAGGGGTAACCTTGGCTCAGCCACACCTCTAGCGTATCAGCCCAAAAATGCTCGAACACTCCCACTCGGTCGAACGAGCCTTTACCAAGCAGTCCTATAACCAATTCGCGTGAAGTCATAAAGGAGCTTATCCCGTTATTGCGACAGCTTGTGTTACACCGCGTGAGCCTCGTTGCGCTATCGATATCTGGGCTGATTGAAACGGTGTCCCAGGAGAGATAGGATGATGATTAAGCCGTAGAAGAACTGTGTCCAGAAGCCGGTCAGTCCGGCAGCGATGATGCCAGTGGTGACAAAACCCACCGTGAATGTGCCGATAACTGCGCCTGTGACCGTGCCAACGCCTCCCCACGTCGGTGTGCCGCCGACAAAGACAGCGGCCAAAGTGCTGAGCAAGAACCCATCGCCAGTATTGGGCCAAAAAATAAGGTTAAGCGCGTTGGATAGGATTGCCACTAGGCCAGCCGCTATCCCGACATAAACGTAAGTCAACGTTCTGACTCGTTCAACGTTGATGCCCATTTCACGAGCGCTTTCCTGGTTGTCTCCTACACAACACACCTGGGCACCAAACTTGTGGTAGTTGAATAATAACACACCGACTATTGCAAACGCGATCGCCCAAAGCATTTGGGTTGGAATCGGTCCCAGCTCACCCGCGAATATAAATCGGAAAGGGGCATCGTTCAGCTGAGCAGTCAATGGGATGCCCTCGCCCCTTGATCCGAGATTGATGAGCCCGCGCAGCAGGAAGTTCATCCCCAGAGTGGAAACCAACGAGGAAAGTTTGGCGCGTGTTACCAGCAAACCGTTGAGCAGTCCAGCCAATGCGCCAACAGACAAAGCTGCCAACACCGCGAATAAATGATTTCCGCCGGCCTGAATGACCAGAGCGCATGCCCACGCAGCCACTCCGACAACGGATGGAAAAGCCAGATCGATTTCCCCTGCCGCAATCACAAACACAAGAGGTACAGCCAGGATGATAGAGAGGGGAAGAGAAGTAAATACAGCAGTATAGAGCTGTGGATTCAGAAACACTTTGGGGTTTGCTATGGTGAAGGCGATCAGCAGCACAGCCAGTACAACAAATGCGCTGATAGGTCGTCGGTTGCGATCGATGAATCTACTCAGCATAGATCATCCCCCCAGGGTCAGGATGATAAGATAAAGCGAACAGAATCTGTCTCAAGACCGATGCTCTATTCGATGCGTCTACCGGTGCGGGCAATGTCCTGTAGGTCTTTGACCAATTGATCCGCCGACGGCACCTCGTGTTTTTCGGCTGACATAACAACTCTGCCACGATCCAATATGACAAAGCGATCAGCGACATCGTAGACGTGATAAATGTTATGGCTGATGAAGATAGCTGAACACCCTCGTTGTTTTATTTGTCGCACGAAGCCAAACACCTTCTCTGACTCGGTCAGGGAGAGTGCCGTCGTTGGCTCATCCAGAATGATCAGCGTGGCATCGAAGTACAATGCACGGGCAATCGCGACCCCCTGTTTCTCACCGCCTGACAGTGTGGCCACAATGGAGTCGGGTGAAAAGACTTTGGAGGTAAAGCCAATATCACGCATCAAGCGATTGGCTTCGTTGTAGGCGTCTTTGCCTCTGATGAAACCCAAGAAACCGGTCAGCTCACGGCCCATAAATATATTGCGTGCGATGGTTTGCTGTTCGGCAAGTGCCTTGTCTTGATATACAGTCTCAATACCTGCACGGCGCGCTGCGGCAACTGACCAATTATCAACTTTCTTGCCACGTATGTAGATCTCTCCGCTGTCTGGGGCGATCACACCGGATATGATTTTGATCAATGTCGACTTGCCGGCCCCATTATCGCCAATTAGTCCGACGACCTCTGCCCTCCCCACACGGAAATTCACATCGGTGAGAGCGTGCGTTTTGCCAAATGCTTTAGAGATATTGCGCAATTCGACGATATAATCACCCATGGAATTCCTCGATTGATTCTGCATCTTGCTTAGTGGGTTGGGGGCAGCAACTTAACCCCCAACCCTGCGCTCACCCTTGGTATGAATTAGCGATAGCCTTTGTTGGCCCATTCAGCCACGGTCTGGTAATTCTCGGCGGTTACGAAACCGGCACCTGTGTCCAGGTTCATCGGCGCCAGGCCTAGCTTCCAGCTCAAGCAAAGGCTGAGGATGGGCACATAGCCCTGCAGGAAAGGCTGCTGATCGGAGGTGAGCTGGACGTAGCCCTTGGCGAAGGCATCGATCACGGCTGGGCTGGTATCAAAGCCAATGTTGATAATCTCACCTGGCTGTTTCTCGAGAGCCTCCATAAAGGTGGGCACGGCGCCAAGCAACTGACCGCCTGGCCACACGATAATCTTTACTTCGGGATGAGCCAGAACGGCTGCAGACAGAGTCGGGATCGCCTGCGTTGGAGCAGTCGCCCATTCGGGTGGCGCAACAATCCGCTCTACGGTCAGCCCTGCGTCTTCAAAGGCCTTGGCTGTCCCTTCCTCGCGGAAGTAACGCCCTGGTTGACCCCAGGCGCCGAAGACGATCGCGTAGTCACCTGCCTTCAGGTTGAACATCTTGACAGCCTCGGCCCCCAAAGCGTACCCCTGTGGGGTCAGATTGGCACCCACATAACCGCCACCGTACTTTGCACGCACCTGCGGCACGTCCACGTTGGAGTACATCATGAGGATGCCCGCCTTGGCAGCCTGCTCGGCTAGTGGCATAATTGCATCATCGCCAGGATGTCCCATCATGGAGATACCATCAGGCTTGGCGACGATTGCCTCACGCAGCTGGTCCACCATCTTCTGCACATTCCAGCCAGAGAAAACATACTCAACCTTGGGACCCAGATCCGCCTCAGCAGCGAGCGCGCCCTTGTAAACGATCGAGGCAAAAGCATCGCCAGCCTCACCACCAGCGAAGAAGCGGATTGTCATACCTTGACACCACTTGCCAGGCGGAAATTCGGCGGGTTCCTGTGCCATTGCTGGCCAAGCCCATGCCAGTGCCATTGCCAGAATCATCACTACCAATGTGATTCGCTTGAACATTTCTTGTTCCTCCTCCCTTGGAAAAGTGTTAACCTCTGACGATCCATCCTCACTTGTAATGGGGCCACATAGTTATTCTGCGGACGCTGCCAATCACCTCCCTTCCTGAAAACATTTTGCCTCTTGCATGCTCAGCTCAGTGTGGGTACGAACGGAGCAACTTTGGCGTACGACCAACCGAGGGGGCAGGACCAACTGGGTTGGCACACACTCATCCCCTTCTAGATATCGGATCAATAGCTCCATGCCGATATGTCCCATCTCAACAGCTGGGAGTTCGATAGCAGTGAGTGGCGGCGCCATCATCTCGGCGAACCGTGATGAAAGTATTGAGACAACGGAGAAGTCCTCCGGGACTCGCAGTCTTCGTTCGTGGATCGCTTGCATCACAGGGGCACATTGGAGGTCACTCACGAAGACCATCGCCGTCAACGACGGATAGCTATCCAGCAATTCGTGAGCAGCTCGGTAGGTAGCCTCGATATCAGCCTCACTTACGCGTATGATGTATGGTATGCCAGCCTCCTCGCAGAATGCCCTAGCACCGACTAACGAGCGCACTGCCGGCCCGTAACTCTGTTCGATTGGCACTGGCGAGTAGATCAGATGGGCAATGTGGCGGTGGCCGAGCTCATAAAGGTACTGGTCGCACAGGCGAATCGCTTGCTCGAAATCGAAATCCACATAGCTGATCCCGTCATTGCATTCAGTGCGACCGATCATTGCGAATGGATAACCAAGTGCTTTTAGAGCCTCGACGCGTGGATCGTGTAGTCTAACCTCCATCAGAAGCAGACCTTCCACAAGCCCCTCTTCTGTCAGTCGCAGGATTTCCGCGTCGCCACCCAGGGTAGTCCACAGAAGCAGAGCATAGCCGCGCTGGCTGGCGACCTCGGCGGCAGCACTGAAGAATTCAAGCTGGTCGTGAGACAATCCACGAGTTCCAGAGGGAAACAATAGGGCGATGACGCGAGTACGCTTGCTGGCCAGACCACGGGCGAGGATGTTAGGGTGGTATCCGAGCTCGGCGATGGCTGCCATGACACGCTGACGTGTCCTTTCAGAGACAGGACGAGCGCCACTTAAAACATACGACACTGTACTCACAGCGACACCAGCACGCCTGGCGACGTCTGCCATCGTTGGCATAGGCGAAGTCCCAACAGCAGTCAGAACCCGAAAGTTTATCGAAGCGCTTAGTCGAAGCGTTTCGATTTAAATTATAGCGTCATTGGTCTTTCGTGTCAAGGGCTTTTTGCAAATGGTGTCAGAACAACAACTTGGCACTATTGCACTGCAACTAGGATGGCCAGCTGAGGATTGGGCGCTGGGGGGTCTTTGCACCTTCAAGCATAGCGCTTCCGCGCCAGACCGCGCTTTCCCGCGCGTCTACTAACGCGATTAAGGGGCTCGGTCGTCACCGCCGGACAAGATCTCAGCCGGCAAGCGCTCCGCCAGACCAGCTCGGATGTGCGCAATGTTCTGTGCCACCGTTGCTTCCGCGTTGAAGACCGCAGAGCCGAGTACCAGTACGTTGGCACCAGCAGCGACCACATCTGCTGCGTTGTGTGCCTTTATCCCACCGTCTACCTCGATGTCCACCGTTTCCAAGCCTCGCTCGTCCAACATGCGACGCAGGCGGGTGATGCGGGCACTACTGCTGGGGATGTATGCCTGCCCCCCAAAGCCAGGATTGACCGACAGGATCAACACCATATCCACGTCTGGCAACACCTCTTCCAAGCTGACGAGCGGCGTGGCCGGGTTGAGTGTCACGCCAGCCTTGAGGCCGAGATCTTTGATTTGCCAGATTGTGCGGTGCAGGTGGAGACAAGCTTCCACGTGTACTGTCAGAATGTCGGCGCCGGCTTGGGCGAAGGCTGGAACGTAACGTTCCGGCTGACTGATCATCAGATGAACATCCAGAGGCAAGGTGGTCACCGGGCGCAGAGATTCCACAACCAGGGGGCCGACCGTGATGTTGGGCACGAAATGGCCGTCCATCACATCGACGTGGATGTAATCAGCGCCGGCCGCTTCAGCGTCGCGTACCTGCTCGCCCAGGCGGGCAAAGTCTGCCGAGAGGATGGAGGGGGCAAGCTTCACCCGCCTCATTTCAGCCCTCTGCCTCCCGAGTGTGCGGCTCAGAGTTTCCCATATCTGCAGGTGGATCAGCCGGGGCCGCTGCGGGAAGGCCTAGCTCCGGATTGTGTGGGCGCTCGATTGCCGGAAGGGGTTCGGGATATGGTGGAAGCGCCACGGCACCCTTATCGGTCACAGCTTGTTCGATTACTGCCGTCACGCAATATGGGCAGATGTCCCAGCGCAGATGCAGCAGCCGACCACAATTGATACATTTTTTCTTCAAGATAGCGTGACAATCGGGACAGACCAGCCAGTCGGATTCAACCTTACGCCGGCAGCCCGGACACACGATCCGCTCTTCCAGGTCCTGTAACAATGCCTCTTCTTCGAGCGAACGTTCATATAGCTCGGCAAGGGTGACTTGGGGCCGCAGAAGGAAATACACCACCAGCCCCAGCGGTCCGAAGATCACCACCATTAATGTGGCAAGCAGTATGGCAAAGATATCTCGCGAACGAGAGCGGATGTCCCGAAAAGTCCATACAATCAGGGCAATCCATATTGCCAAGAAAAAAGCGCCGCCAAACGCCAACAGAACTTGCAGCGCAACAATCACAATGTTCGGGATCTGGATACTGGGCATTTGTTTTTTACCTCGCGATAACCGCTAGTAAAGCGCATTATACCATTGGACTGAGCAGGTGGGAAAAACGGACCGGCCAGAGCTGAAGGCTGTGGCTGGTGCAACAGTTGCTGATCCACCTCGGCAGCGATTATCTGTTGCGCTCGAGGTGGATCAGCAACAATGCGATGTCAGCGGGATTGACCCCTTGGATGCGTGCCGCCTGACCCACGGTTACGGGGCGGAAGTGCAACAGCTTTTGGAGCGCTTCGGCGCGTAGTCCGATCACAGTGCGGTAGTCAAAACTGGAGGGGATGGGGCGCTCTTCCAGACGACGCATGCGTTCCACAAGGCGCTGCTGCTTGGCAATGTACCCACCATACTTCGCCTCGATTTCTACCTGCTCAATCACATCAGCTGGCAAGGGGTGTGGCGGAGGCGCCAGTGTGCTGATCAGCTGGTAGGTGACCTCCGGGCGGCACAGGAATTGCAGAGCATTGACTCCTTCACGCAGAGGCTCAAGACCGAAGTCGCGCAACAGCTCTGCATTGCCATGATTGGGTGTAATGAAGAGAGTCCCAAGGCGTCCTAACTCGTCTTGGATTGCCCGACGCTGTGCCTCAACACGACGATGGCGCTCAAAAGGCACCAAACCCACTTGGTAACCAATGGGGGTAAGGCGCAGTTCGGCATTGTCCTGACGTAACAGCAGGCGATACTCGGCGCGCGAGGTCATATGGCGATAGGGTTCATGGTGTTCCTGGGTCACCAGATCGTCGATCATCACCCCAATGTATGCCTGATCGCGGCCCAGAATTACAGGAGGACGGCTCTGCACCTTGAGCGCAGCATTGATGCCGGCCATGAGCCCTTGCGCAGCAGCCTCCTCGTAACCAGTCGTCCCATTGATCTGACCGGCATGGAAGAGACCTTCCACCAGCTTGGTCTCGAGCGATCGCTGGATCTGGTCGGGCGGCACATAGTCGTACTCGATCGCGTATCCGATGCGCATCAGCTCGACATTGCGCAATGCCGGGATGCTACGCACCATGGCGAGCTGCACATCTAGTGGCAGGGAGGTGTTTGCACCCTGCAGATAAACCTCAACGGTGTTCCAGCCCTCCGGCTCAAGAAACAGCTGATGACTTTCTTTGTGGGCGAAGCGCACAATTTTGTCTTCAATGGAGGGACAGTAACGTGGCCCTACCCCTTGAATTACCCCGGTAAAGAGGGGAGCACGGCCCAAGTTGGCACGGATGATCTCGTGCGTGGTATGGTTGGTGTAGATTAGATAACACGGCAGCTGCGGCCGCCATAGCGCGGAGCGCACGTAGGGATACACCGGATGAGGCGGCACGCGCAGAAACTCGGGCAGATGGTTCACATCGCTCTCAAAGCTGAAGAGGGCTGCTTCCTCGCTGCCGTACTGTGGCTCTGTCTGTGTGAAATCGATCGTACGCGCGTCCAGTCGGGGTGGCGTGCCTGTCTTCAGGCGCCCCAGCCGGAAACCCAGTTGCTTGAGGCAAGCAGACAGACCCACTGCTGGTGGTTCGCCATCGCGTCCTCCTTCACGCACCCAGTCGCCAGTAATGAGGCGCCCATTCAGAAAGGTGCCCGTCGTGAGCACCACCGTGCGACCCGAGATGACTTGGCCGTACGAAGTACGCACACCGCTCACACGTTCCCCTTGCACCAAGATCTCCTCGACGGTTGCTTGCTTAATGTCTAGCAAAGGGGTGTTTTCCAGCGTCTGGCGCATCGTCCACGCGTATTGTCGCTTATCTGCCTGAGCGCGCAACGCGCGCACCGCTGGCCCCTTGCTGCTGTTCAGCAGGCGAATCTGGATGAAGGTACGATCCGTTGCACGCGCCATTTCGCCACCCAGGGCATCAATCTCACGCACCAAGTGTCCCTTCGCTGGCCCACCAATGCTGGGATTGCAGCTCATGCGGCCGATGGCATCCAGATGTGTGGTCAGCAATAGGGTTTGAGCACCTATGCGCGCTGCGGCGAGGGCTGCCTCGATGCCGGCATGCCCTCCCCCGACCACAATCACATCATACACCTTGGAAACTTCAGGCCACACTCTGGGTACACTCCCCGATAACGCTGAAAATTTGGATGATACAAAGTATTGCATTGCCGTATTGCCGAGTCAAATCGTATCACCCGATTCTGGTTAATCATAACATATCGTTAACCTATCGTTTATTCATGTTTAACAAGCTCGCCCTATAGTGAAGATGGCCGACACAGTATCACCCCCATCCCCCACTCTGTTTGGGGCCGCGTCCCGCATCAGACGCGGCCCCCCCACTTTGTTCAATCCCGACGAGCATCATAGTCCTTATGCCCTATTGAAGTCGACTCATTTACCCCCTATACTGAGATCAGGTTAAAGCTAAAAGGCTCCTTGCTGCGAGAGATCACCTTGATGTTGCATCACAGGCCCTCTGATCGGTTGCTGACAAACCGGTGGGAGTTGCGTTACGGCTTCTCACCTGCACAGCACATCCTGGTCGTGGAAAGCGAAGGTTATGTCGCCCGCAGGGTTGCCTATCAGCTCGAACACGTTGGTTATGAAGTGCTCACCTGCGGCCGCGCGTATGAGGCACGCGAGCTGATAGAACAAATCGGCTTGCCCCATGCAGCGGTCGTAGATAGTACTCTGCCCGATACGGACGGCGAGGAACTGTGTAGGTGGATGAGTGCGTTCAGCGATATCCCCACCCTCGTGCTGATACCGGCGGATGCGCCCGAGACATCTCTGCTGTCCGCCTGTGCCTACGCCGATGACTCTCTGAGGAAGCCATTCGAACCGTGTCAGGTTGTCGAGTGTGTTCGGCGCCTGATGCGTTTCCTCGGTGAATCCAACCTGCCAGTCGCTCCATTAGTCCAAGTAGATGACGGACTGGCAGTAGACTTCGTGCGCCAGCGTGCCCTGCTCTGTGACCACAGGGTTTCCCTCAGCCCGCTCGAGACCAAGATCATGCATATCTTGATGCGCCGCGCCGGTCATCTTGTCACCGTCGATTTCCTTGTAAGCCGCTTGGGACGCATCAAAAGCGTCGATGCGATGCTGCAGGACACTGTGCATACCTCGATTGAGGCGCTTCACCAGAAGATCGGGACCACTTCACGTGGGATACGCTACATCCACAATGTGCCTTCGGTAGGCTATATCTTTATGCAACAAGACAAAACGGCATAGCCGTTGCACCCCAGCGCATTGAGCCTCTCTGGAGCTAACGTGCTGTCTCGACGTGCATAGTGGCTGGCATGTACATCGTTGCAATGTACTCCTTCAGCATGCGCGCTGTGCTGAAGGTAGGGGCGATGCTGCGGATCGACTCGCGCATCATAGTCAACCAGCGATGCGGCAGGTTCGCCGCATCACGCTCGTAGAACATAGGGATGACTTGCTCCTCAAGCAAGCGATATAGCGTCTGGCTATCCTGCCAATCCTGAGCACCAGGATCCAACTGGTCACTAGATGGCCCGATCACCCAGCCATTGGCACCGTTGTAGCCCTCCGCCCACCAGCCATCGCTGACGCTCAGATTAAGGGCACCGTTGATAGCAGCTTTCTGCCCGCTGGTACCACTTGCTTCGTTGGGCCGACGTGGCGTGTTAAGCCACACGTCTGCCCCTTGCACCAGGTAGCGCGCCATGTTCATATCGTAGTCTTCCAGGAAGACGATGTGCCCGGCTAGCCCGGGTTCCTTGGCGCGGCGATACACCTGGCGGATCATCTCCTTGCCTGGGTCATCGGCAGGATGTGCCTTGCCAGCGAAGATGATCTGCACTGGTCGCCCCGGCTGGTTGAGCAGGCGTTTGAGACGTTCGAGGTCCTGAAACAGCAAGTAAGCGCGTTTATAGGTGGCAAAGCGTCGAGCAAAGCCGATAGTCAGTGCCTCTCCATTACACAGCGACGCAATGCTGTCCAGCTGCCACTTTTCGGCACCCAGTCGCTGCAGGTGTGCCCGCATGCGCTCACGCACGAAATTGATCAAGGCGCAGCGCAGCTGGCAGCGTACCGCCCACAGCTCCTCGTCCGGGATAGCCTGTACCCCCTGCCACACCGTGGGATCGTCCACGCGCTCCATCCAATCAGGAGGCAGATACTTATCATAAAGTGCCTTCATCTCTGGTGCTAACCAGCTGGCAGTATGCACACCGTTGGTGATCGCCTGGATAGGCACCTTCTCAACTGGCACGCTGGGCCAGAGGAACTGCCACATGCGCCGTGTGACCTCGCCGTGGAGCTGGCTGACCGCGTTGCAGTGACCAGCCATACGCAACCCCAATACCGTCATACTGAAGATCGCACCCCACGGTTGGTCCTCGCGACCCAGGTTCAGGAACTCATCTCGACTCAGCTGCAACGCGTCCCAGTAGCCATTGAAAAAGCGTTCGATGAGGTCAAAAGGAAAGGCATCGTGTCCGGCGGGCACCGGCGTGTGCGTCGTGAAAACAGAGGTGGCACGCACTTCCTCGAGCGCCTCTTGGAAAGATTTGCCCGTCTGGACTAGGCTGCGTGCGTACTCGAGCAACGCAAAGGCGGGGTGTCCTTCATTGACGTGCCAGACAGAGGGATGAATGTCGAGCGCCTGCAATACCCGCGCACCACCGATCCCCAACACCATCTCTTGCGACAGACGCATCTCACGGTCACCTCCGTACAGCCGCGCGGAGAGGTGACGGTCCGGCGGCGCATTGGGATGGATGTCGGTATCCATAAGATAGAGCGTCACTCGTCCAACCTGAATCTGCCAGACTTTTGCGTAGATGGTGCGGTCGGCCAGCTGCACCTCCACCACGACCTCACGACCGTCGCGATCGAAGGCGGGCAGGGCAGGCACCTCGGCGAAGTTCAGCTTCTCGTAGATTGCGTGCTGACCACCATCTGCATCGATCTGTTGACGAAAATAGCCCTGCGGGTACAGGAACCCGATGCCAACGAAGGGGAGCCCCAGGTCGCTGGCTTGCTTACAGGTATCTCCCGCCAGAACACCCAACCCGCCAGAGTATATGGGCAACGCTTCGTGCAGCCCGAACTCAGCCGAAAAGTAGGCCACCGGTCCGTTGCTTGCTTCGGGATAGGTGCGGCTGAACCATGTATCTGCAGCAGCCATATAGGCGTCGAAGTCAGCCATCACAGCGTGGTAGCGACGCAGGAAGTCAGGCTGCCGCGCGACCTGTTCCAACGTTTTCTGACGGACTTCGCGCAGGAGGCGCACTGGGTTGTGATAGACTTCTTCCCAGAGCGAGCCGTCCATAGCGCGGAACAGCTCTTGTGCAGCAGGGTGCCACGACCACCACAAGTTGTAAGCTAGCTCGGCCAGCCGCGACAACCGCGATGGGATCGGCGTGAAGCCTGAAGCAATCTGTAGAATGTCCAATGGTTACACCTCTCATGTCGGATAGGAATCTGCTGACGTCCTGATCGCTTTATGTTACGATTTAGTGGGAAAACAGCAACAAATTCCTTGATCGCACCAGAAGCCCATAATCTTGCCGTAGGATGGCTGTAGGCACAATTTTTTAAATTATATCATTCCATACCACTCAATAGCAATCAGCAATTCATCTCGCCCACGCAGTAGCCTGTTTGGCTGTTTGTTTAGAACGAGTGACGACCTTGCTGACAATGCATCTATCGGCACTGCTTCGACTGATCGCTGATTGTCAGCGACGCGTCGCACAGGGCGACCTGGCGTACGGCATAGCTCCCTGTCCACCGACGCCGCAAGCGTCATTGCCACCCTTTTATCTCCCTCAGCGCATATCCCTTATCCCGCACTGGCTTCCCTTCCTCCTCCTGCCACCACTCAATCTTCTCTACATTCGCATCCGCCACCATGTGCGTGCTGTCCATCACCTAAATGCTGCCAAGCTCCACTCCTGCCCCCACTCCTACCATAAATTTCCTGCCACAGCTCTCTAAACACACTATCTCCCCTTTTCCACCAGTTGTTCCCTGAACACGTGCCACGTCGCGTGATCCGGGACCATCTCATCACTGCTAATCCCAGAAAACATTTCGCCGAGCCCCTCACCTGATATAGTTGCCATTGATAGTACTCCTCAGGCAAAGCTTGGTTGTGCACCAACTGCCCGAAGAAAACGAGCTTGTGCCCAATGGCTTGAAAAGTTTCTCTCCCATATTGCTCCTGCCTCCTGTGCAATTGTCTTCACTCTCCTCTGTTCATGTTGCAGAGCTCTGAAGGCCACTGTGCCTTCTCGATGCTCTCTATGCGGCTGATTTGACAACAGGGTACAGTAGGACGTATTATAAGAGTACAAGCGATGAGGCTCGCTTGTGCGTAAGCGAACCGCCGAATGATCGGCTGATAGCCTCTGTCTGCGATGAAGTCGCGGGCAGAGGCTTTTTTCATTGAACTTGCAAGAGGCAAAACCAGAAAGGCGCTTCTGGATGCTTACACATTACTGTCCATCGTGCTGGAACACTATACCCCATGACGCGATAGTATGCCCACATTGTGGCGCGTACGTTGAGCAGAGTGGGATGGATATAGTAGACAAGTACATTGCTGCGCTGCAACACCCCGACCCGATGACTCGCCTGCGAGCTGCCTGGATGTTGGGGCGCATGCGTCAGGGACGTGCAGTGCCTGCACTGATCCGGGTGGTGACGGCACGTGAGGCGAACGATCCATATTTGACTGCTGTAGCGGTTAAGAGTCTGGGGCTGATCGGCAACCGTGACGCAGTACCGTGTCTGATTGAACTACTGAGGGATGCAAATGCCTCGTTCATGGCGCGAGCAGAGGCGGCAAAAGCCCTGGAGTGCATCGGGGATGACCAGGCCATGGCGGCTCTGGCCGAGGTCACACGCTCTACGAAGGGGCCAATGCGCGATGTGGCTCGGGATACAATCCCCGAGGCACAGATGACCCTGCGCTGTGATGCTAACTCGGTCTCTTCTAGCGGTGACGACAGATCGTCAGCGGTAGCAACTGCTGATCATTCAGCATCCTGGTTGAACCGCAATGTTGTCGGCATGGCGTTGGCTAGCCTGTTCAGCGACGCCGGCCACGAGATGGCAACATCCATCTTACCCTTGTTCTTGGCGTCCATTGGTGCGCCGCCTGTAGCATTGGGTGTCGTAGAAGGCATAGCGGATGCAGTGTCCTCACTCGCGAAGGTGTGGGCGGGATGGCTCAGTGATCGAGTGGCGCGGCGCAAGCCAATCGCTGTGTTTGGTTATGCACTAACTGGTGTGACCACAGGCATGTTTGCCCTGATAACTGCTTGGCCCTATGTCGTGGCCGTACGAGCGGCGGGCTGGCTCGGGCGTGGTACACGTGGACCGGTGCGAGATGCACTACTGGCGGATTCTGTCGAAGCATCAGCTCGTGGGCGAGCTTTTGGTTTCCACCGGGCGGGTGATACTCTGGGTGCCATCTTAGGTCCCGCAATTGGTTTAGTACTGATGAGCCTTTTGGCCGGGCACGTTGATCCTAAAGTCAGCTACCAATACATCTTTGCATTCACGTTGATACCCGGTCTGCTTGCTACGTGTTCGTTTGCCTTCCTGGTTCGCGAACATGCTCGCAACAAACGTCATGCTGGCGGCCTGCTCAAAGCCGTGCGATCTTTACCGATACGCTTCAGGTTGTTTTTGATAGCAGTGGGTGTCTTCGGTGCAGGCGATTTTGCTCATAGCTTGCTCATCCTGCGTGCCAACTCCGTATTGGAACCTTTGGTAGGTACAACACAAGCCGGGCAGCTGGCAATGGCATTGTATGTTTGGCACAACGTGCTATACGCCGGGATGTCCTATCCGATTGGTGCACTGGCCGATCGGTTAGGCAAGCGCTTGTTGTTAGCGTTAGGGTATTTGGCTGCAGCTGTTATGGGGATTGGCTGGTTGTTCTTGACACCGTCAATATGGCATCTGGGTTTGTTGTTCGCATTGGGAGGGGTGTACTTGGCGGCTGAGGATGCTCTGGAGGGCGCACTGGCAGCTGATTTGCTACCCGATGACCTGCGTGGCACAGGCTACGGAGTGTTAGCCACAGTGAACGGAGTAGGAGACTTCTTGTCGAGTGTAATTGTTGGAGCACTGTGGCAAAGCATCAGCCCCTCGGCTGGATTTGGCTATGCGACAGGGTTGTTCGTTGCCGGCGCCGCCCTGATGTATCGATTGAGGTGACAAGATCAAGTGTGGCGAACAGAGGATAGCAAGAGTCAACTGCGATATGTGAGGCATCTCTTAGGCACCCATGGTTGGAGGTGACAGAGACATGTCGGCCACGGTTGTGGATCAGGTGAAAATGCAATTGTTGTTGGCATTTGACCAACCGGGCTGCCCGCTATGTCGGCTGCGCCGGGACGTCGAGCACAGCTATGTGCTAAGCCTGCTGGGCGAGCGCTTTTCCGATGATGCCTCCCGTCGGCGTCTGCGTAGCAGTCTAGGATTGTGCCATACTCACGCCTGGACTTTGCAGGCTCTTGAACGTCAGGTGAACCGCACTGGTATGGCAACTGGCATGTTGTATGAGGAATTGACCGAGTGGGTTTTGCAGGTGCTGAGAGCTTATCTAGCTCAAGTACCAGCGGCCGGAGCATCAGTTGCCCCCGGCGGAGCATTGTTACCAATACGCTTATGGCGTCGTCTGAAGTGCTGGGTGACACAACGAGAAAACACCCGCCGGCGCGCATTGCCATTTATGCAGGTGCTACTATCGCAGCTAAAGCCTCAGTCTGGATGCCCAGCTTGTGAGGCAGGAGTCTCTGGCGAAAGAGATGCTATAGAAAATCTGGTTTGTGGCCTCAGTGATGCCGCATTCCGGGCCGCCTATGGTGCTTCGGACGGACTGTGTTTGGTCCATTTGCGCAGTGCATTGACAGCGGTCCACAGTGAGGCGGATGCATGCTTCTTGGTTGAGAGCACACTCTGCAAGCTGAAGATTCTGACGCACGACCTGAATGAATTCCTGCGCAAGCACAGCTGGCAATACCATCACGAACCCAAGCTGGCGTGGGAGCAGGCATCGTGGATTCGCGCGATAGCATTCATGGTGGGCGAGGCACCATCCGATGTGGCAGAACATACCCAACGCGTTCGCCTCCAAGCTCAGTTGGACTATCGAGAGCGAGTAACGTGCTTGGAAAGTGGATCGTGATCCATAAGAAACTCCATGGGCGGACTACATCTATCGGTTGGGGCATAGAGTGTAGCTGACGCTATGGTCGATCTCATCACGCTGGATTTGAGAATGGCGTTTGAAAAACCCGGTTGTCCTCTGTGTAGGCTGCGCCGGGAAACTGAGCAGCGTTATCTGTTTCACCTCTTGTATGAGAGTGTGAATGACGGGGTGACACGGCTGAGGCTGGTGCAAAGCATGGGTCTCTGCTTTCGCCATGCTTGGCTTTGCCAGGCGATTGAATGGGAACAATGGGAAGACGGACTCGGCACAGGCACGATATATGAAGACCTACTCAGCAGAACAGTCTCGCTGTTGACAGACTTTCTTAATCATACTCAGTTGAAGAGTAAGTTGAGCAAGCTGAGCTTGTGGTCACAACGTATACCGATATTTAGTGATACAGCTGGCCGGCCGGAAAAGCATATACACACAGTCGCGCGGGCGGCAGGGCGTGCGCAGCCATCGACACCTGCCCGTTGGATCCTCGGGCGTCTGCGTCCGATTGCAACTTGCCCGGCATGTACGCTTGTTGACCGGTCGGAATCGACTATGCTCACCTGGCTGACACAGGAAATGGCAAATCGTGAATTTCGATCCTGGTATGCAGCTTCAGATGGCCTATGCCTGCCTCACTTGCAGCTTGCACTTGCGCTATATGTTACGGATCAGCCAAGTGCTGAATTTCTGATACATCACGCTGCTGCGCAACTCGGCACACTGCTACATGCTTTCAGAGAGTGCTGTCTAGATACTTGGCAGAGTCCGCAATCCGGCACGCTGATAGGTGATCCAGAGGCTATTGGGAAGCGGCTGGTCGCCTTCATGGTGGGCGAGTCTATAGAGTTTGATGACTCTGCTGTTCAGCTACAATCTCAAGAGAGGGGAGCTCAGTCATGAAAGAACCAATCCCATCGGGAGGTACATGCAGTCAAGATGGATAATTTGGTCATAGCCGTAGTAGCTGGTGGACTGATACTATTCGCCAGTATGACATCAGCCGAGCTGGGGTTGTCGGTAGCGATTACGGAGATCCTTGCTGGTGTGATAGCTGGCAACTTCTTAGGATTGCATACGACTCCTTGGATTGATTTCTTGGCCGGGTTTGCCGGGATTGTGCTAACCTTTCTCGCCGGGACAGAAGTAGATGCTGACTTGCTGCGTGAGAAGTGGAAGGAAAGTGTGTTGATTGGTGGATTCTCTTTCCTAGTCCCCTTTCTAGTTTGCATGGCTTTTGCTGCATGGGTGTTGCACTGGAGCTCTCAGGCTGCCTCCATTGCCGGGGTAGCCCTCTCCACCACTTCGCTGGCAGTGGTGTATGCTGTGCTTGTCGAGACAGGTCTGACTGAGACACGCATCGGTAAGCTGATCATGGCCTCGACGTTTGTGACAGACTTCGGCACGGCGATGGCTCTGACCCTCTTGTTCATCCATCCCGGGCCATTGTTGGCAGTCTTTGTAGTGGTCTCCGCAGCAGTCATCATTCTAGTGTATCGAGTCTCGCCGCACTTCTTCCAACGTTATGGCGACCGAGTCACGGAGCCTGAGATCAAGTTGATCTTCCTGGCTCTCTTCATCATGATGCTGGTAGCGGAGTTAGGGCAGAGCCATGCTGTGCTGCCAGCATTCATTTTCGGCCTCGTTATGGCCCGGTTCCTGGCCACCCATCGTAACCAGCTGCGACGTCTGCGCGTGGTGGCCTTTGCTCTTCTGACTCCTTTCTTTTTCCTCAAATCGGGTATGAACGTTTCCCTTCCGGCAGTGGCAGCCAACTTGGGTTGGTTGGCACTGTTTTTGAGCTTGAAATTGGCGGCGAAATTCATTGGGGTATATCCTTTGGCCATCCGCTATGTCCAACGCTATGCCTGGTATACCACCTTGCTGATGAGCACAGGTCTGACCTTTGGGACCATATCCTCTCTGTACGGTCTGAATGCGGGTATATTGGATAAAGCTCAGTTCTCGGTGTTAGTGACAACGGTTATCGCCACAGCGGTCGTCCCCACTTTCTTCGCGCAACGTTTTTTCTCTCCCAAGGTAGAGCTGGAAAAGGAGGTCGAGAGTGTATAAGCATATCCTGGTAGCTCTGGACGGAGGAGTTGGATCCGAACAGGCCCTGAAACAAGCTATAGCACTGGCACGTGCGTTTGGTGCCTCGCTCACCGCAATTTCGGTGATCGAGAAGCTGCCTGCCTATGCGGCGTCGGCAGGCGAGGTGGAAGAAACCCGGGGCGAGATCGAGAGATTCTTCACAAAGCTCCATACCAACGCTACGAAGATTGCCCAAGCAGCCAGCCTGGAGATGAAATCGGCTATACGGATGGGAAATGCGGCTCAGGCAGTCATCCGTTATGCCGAGGAAAACGGGGTCAATTTGATCGTGGTGGGGGGTGGCTCGGGACACGGGCTGGGAGGCACTGCGGACAAAATCACCGAGAATGCTCCTTGTTCCGTCCTCGTCGCTCGCGTGAACCTGTCGGCAGTCAAAGTAAAAGACGCGATGACACGGACAGTAACCCACATTGCGCCTAGTATGCCCTTAAATGAAGTGCTTCAGCTGTTGGTCGAGAAGCAACTTAAAGCTGTACCCGTCGTGGATGGAGGGCATATTGTAGGCATCATCACTGGAGGAGATCTACTGGCGCGGGCAGGGATGGATCTGCGACTTAGTCTCCAACGCACATTGCCGCCGGAGATCCTTTCCCACCAAATCCAAAAACTTGCTGCAGAAGGCAGAACTGCTAAGGACATTATGACCTCTCCGGTCATCACCATCGTAGAAGACGAGCCCGTGCTGCAAGCAGCAGCGTTGATGTCTCAGAAGAACATCAAGCGGCTGCCCGTGGTGAACAGGCAGGGCGAGCTGGTGGGCATCATCAGCCGGTTGGATATCCTTGCCCTCGTGGCAGCCAGTGGTGTTACAGCGGAGATGTTGCCCACTGTCATCGGCAGCTCGGCGCGGATGGCAGGAGACATTATGTTCCGCGACGTCCCAACTGTTATGCCTGACACCCCCTTGAATGAGGTGGTCAACAAGATTCTCTCCACGCCGTTGCGACGGGTAGTGGTGACTGACGAACGGAGGCGCGTTCTGGGGATCATCGTGGACACTCAGCTGGTCAAAGCTGGTCTGCGCGACAGGCGTCCAGGGCCGCAGAACATCCTTGCCCATCTGTTGCATGCTCCAGTTGATCCCCTGAGTCTGGAGGGGACAGCTGGAGACGTCATGAACAAAGAAGTTTTCTCGGTACGGCCTGACACCCCGCTCGCTGAAGTAATTCAGCTAATGGTGCAGAGGCGCATCAAGCGCCTAGTGGTGACCGATGAGGAGAAACGGTTGATGGGAATGGTAAGCCGCGAAAGCATCTTGAACGTGCTGGCTGAAAGTAAGCTGTGAGCATGCTGCACAACAGGGCATAGGAATGTCGAGACTTAGCGAAACACCTCTTGTGGTGATAGTAGATGAGGAGTGAGTTTTATGGGGCGCACGATGAGCTTTTATGATCTGCGCGACGCTATGGCGCTGCCTGGTTGCCCGGTGTGTCGTCTGAAGGTGGACGCAGTGCGGCGACACATTGACAACCTGTTGTGGGAGAGTGTCAATGATTCAGGGGTGCGTTACGAGATTCGACAAGCGCGCGGGTTCTGTCAGCAGCACGCATGGCAGTTGGTCGAGACTGGTAGTTCGTTGGGCGTGGTAATTATCGTGCACGACGTGATGCAGCACATACTGGAGCTGCTGGAGATGGCCAAGTTCCAGCCACCTCCTTCTAATTTGCGCCAGCGCGCTCGTAGGGCACTCGCCCCATCTCGCGCAGCGCCAGCCAATGCAGATCTGCTCGCGGAATTGCGTCCCCAGGCGCCATGCCCCGTCTGTGTCCATGCCGAGACCACTGAGCAAGTGCTGATCAGCACACTCGTGAAAGAGCTAATTGGTGAAGATGGCCTGTTGGCTGCCTTCCAGGCCTCAGAGGGTCTATGTCTGCATCATCTGCAGCAGGCATTGGCACAGACGCCCGATGCCGCTGTCTTTGATGCCTTGATGAGCGTCCAGCGGGAGATCTGGCAACGCTTGGTAGAACAGCTCGCTGAGCTCATCCGCAAGGAGGATTATCGCTTCCGTAACGAGCCGCGTGGTGAGGAGACGGGAGCTTCCTTGCGAGCCCTTGCGATCCTCTCCGGGCCACGCATCAGCACGGTGGAAGCGGGTTAGCTTTGTGGTCTGTATGGGATCGACTCAAACAGGGGTGTATGCGATGGGTCAACATATTGCCTTCTACGACCTGCGCGACGCGATGGCTCTGCCGGGCTGCCCTCTATGTCGTCTCGAAGAGCAGGTGGCCGAGCGCTATTTGGATTTCCTGTTGTGGGAGCGGGTTAACGACCCTGAGCTACGAGAAAATCTGCGTCAGGCGAGAGGTTTTTGTCGGCAACATGCCTGGGCGTTGGTGCGTCCGGGAGCTTCTTTGGGTATCGCGCTCATGTTCCATGATATCTTGCAAGATGTGCTACAGGCACTCAATAGGGCGGCAATGCAACCCGTGCAGGAACCGCGTGGTCCATTGGAACGGTTACGCGCGACGGTTGCGCCATCGTCTCCACCCGCGGCAACTGAGATCATTGCTACGCTAGAGCCTCAGGGCCAGCAGATGTGTCCGGTATGCGTGCAATGTCGCATTATGGAAGAGGTGTACCTGGACGTGTTGCTGGATAACTTGTTGCCGATCGCAGAAGGGCTTCTGGAAGCCTACAAATCCTCCGATGGCCTGTGCCTGCCCCATTTTCGGCAAGCAGTGCATCGCATACGCACGCAACCCGTGTTGGATGCACTTCTCCACGCCCAGCGCACAGTATGGGAACGACTCAGTTCCCATCTGGCAGAAGTGATCCGCAAGAATGACTACCGTTTTCATGACGAGCCGTGGGGTGAGGAAGCGGATGCATGGTTGCGTGTCATCGAGGCATTGATCGGTGCGGCACCTGCTCAGCAGAAATTGCCCGGACACTTATAGGGAGCACAGCGGTAATGAATGCATCGGAAGACGAGGAACAAGTACCGAGCAGTGCCGACTTTGAACAGCATTTCTTCTCTGAGGCACAGATCGTCACATTAGAGATCAAGATTCTCAAGGAAACCTACGAGGAGATCCTGAAGGTTATTCAACGTAATGGTTGGGAAATCGAGGAGGGATTACGTATTCTGCTCACACTGGGATCAGGATATGCTCAGGGACGCTATTTCCTAGAGGCCGAGGATGAGCAGCAGCATCGCCTAGCAGAACGGCTGGCCGATCTGGAATCGGTGGCAGCTGTGATGAAATTTCGTGCCTTTACGTTTATGCGTGATAACCAAGTGCTCGAAATGCGGTCCGCTGCACTTCAGAACTCGGTGACAGGCTTGGAAGCAGTCGTTCAGCGTCTCCGCCTAGAGTGTGAGGATCTGCGGGCCGAGCTGGAACGGTTACGCTCAGAAGCCGCGAGACCGACATTTGGTGGAACTGTTGTTCCAACAACCTCATCCATCTCAGAAGCGTCCAAATCTTCTAGCAATTGCCTGCTTCGTTTCGTCGGTTCACTTGTCCGAGCTCTAAGAGGAGACCAGCCTCGGGCGTAGCGTAGTGAGAGACAGTAGGTTACTATGATTTTAGGCGATGATATCTTATGAGGAAATTCTGGGAGATCCAGTCTCTGCGGCGTCAGCCGTAGGGGAATGTTGGAGATTGGGTGTAGCATTTTTGCGGTTGACATTTCTGCGGTTGTATGCCATACTATGCGTGACAAGAGTGCCCGCCTCTTGTCCTGGTGATGCCATCCTAGGACAGGGAGGTGATGCCAATGGACCAATGTTTTAGTAGCAGGCTGAGCGCCGTGGCGTCACCTCCGGTTTATCGGTAATACGCCACGGCGCGGCATGGGACCTTCTCATAGCGGGGAGGTCCCATGTTCTTGTCATCACTCCTATCATCCCAGTGAGAGAAGTAGCTATGAATGCAGTGCTTCCGGTGGGTAAGCTGCCAGCTGAATACCTCGACGCCCTCCTAGCGCGCTACCGTCGGCCGGATGCGCGGTTAATCGTGCCGCCACGGGTGGGTGAAGATGCCGCCGTGATTGACATGGGCGATCATTACCTGGTGGCCAAGAGCGATCCCATCACTTTCGCCACGGATGAGATTGGCTGGTATGTCGTTCACATTAATGCAAACGACATTGCCTGCGCTGGTGCTGTGCCGCGCTGGTTTCTGGCCACGCTGCTGTTGCCGGAAGGCAAGACTGATAGCCAGCTGGTGGACTCCATCTTTGAACAGATTGCCAATGCTTGCGAGGAGCTGGGTATCACGTTAGCTGGTGGGCACACCGAAATCACCCACGCACTGGAGCGACCGATCGTGATAGGACATATGTTGGGCGAAACGAACAAAGGTAACTATGTGAGCAGTGCTGGTGTGCAAGTGGGGGATGACATTCTGCTTACTAAGGGGATCGCTATAGAAGCGACTGCTCTCATCGTGCGCGAGAAGGAAGCAGAGTTGCGTGACGCTATGGATGCTGCCCTGCTGGCACGTTGCCGTGACTTTCTCCACAATCCGGGCATCAGCGTAGTGCGGGATGCTCAGCTGGCATGTGCGGCGGGTCGGGTGCATGCGATGCACGATCCGACTGAGGGTGGGCTGGTAAGTGGGTTGTGGGAGATGGCACGCGCGGCAGGCATTGGCTTGGAAATTGACCAGACCGCGATCCCCATCTTTCCTGAGACAGAGCGCCTGTGTGCCTATTTCGGTCTCAACGTGCTGGGAGTGATCGCTTCTGGCGCGCTGCTGATCGCCTGCCCCCCTGAGGATACCAGTAGTATTGTAACCGCTTTAGCCGCCAATGACATTCCGGCAGCGGTAATTGGACGCGCCGTCGCACGCGAGAATGGGTGCACGTTGTTAACAAAGGAAGGACCGAAGCCTCTACCTGTCCTCGCGCGGGATGAGATCGCGCGCCTGTTCGAATGAGCGTTGTTTTGTTCCTGCGCCGTGTATGATTGTGAGGCCATGCTAACCGCAGCGCTTCAACTACCCTATCTGACCGAGGACTATCCTGGCACGGGCGGCCGAATCAGGGTGCAGCTGGATGACTTCATCGTTGAAGAAATTCCTCTTTATGAGCCGTGCGGTGAAGGGCAACATTGTTATCTCCTCGTCGAAAAACGGGGCATCAGTACACTGGAAATGGTGGCTCGCATAGCACGTGCTTTGAGAGTGTCCCCGCAAGCTGTTGGCTATGCCGGCCTAAAGGATGCGCAAGCGGTTGCGCGCCAATGGATTTCCATAGACAATCTACATTCCAATGAGGCAGCTAGACTGGAGCTTGAGGGCGTTCGAATCCTGCAGGTCTCTCGCCACCGCAACAAGCTCAAACTGGGACATTTAGCCGGTAACCGTTTCACTGTGCGCATCCGCGGTGTGACACGCGATATGCTCTCCATCGCCGAAGCTGTGCTTGGTGAGTTGGTGCGCCGGGGTGTACCCAATTATTTCGGCGAGCAGCGTTTTGGCCGACGCCATAATACTCATCTGTTGGGATTAGCGCTGTTGCGCGATGATGGGCTTGCCTTTGTGCGCACATATCTCGGCTGCCCGCTGCCAAATGAACCATCTGAGCTGCAAACGGCGCGCGCACTGGTCGAAGCCGGAGCATATGCCGAGGCTTTAAAAAAGTGGCCACCTGCATTACGTGACGAGCGTCGCGTATTAGAGGCGCTGGTCAGAGCAGGTGGAGATGTCCAACGCGCTATGCGTACGGTGCCTAACCCATTGCGGCGTCTTGCATTGTCTGCTTATCAATCATATTTTTTCAATCGTTTGCTGGCGCAGCGCATTCGCACGCTGGATCAACTGGAAGTGGGCGATGTGGCCTTCATTCATGCCAGCGGGGCAGCTTTCATCGTGCGTGAGCTGGCGCGCGAGCAACCGCGTGCCGATCGTTTCGAGATCAGCCCATCTGGTGCGCTATTTGGCCCGAAATGTCTGCTGGCAGAAGGAGCACCGGGCGAGCGCGAACGGGCATTGTTGGCCGAGACAGGGCTATCGTTGGAACAGCTGCGATTGCCTGGGATCAAGCTGAAAGGAGCACGGCGCCCCTATCGCGTGCCGCTTGCCGATGTTCGGGTGAAATGGGATGATGGCCTGCGATTGGAGTTTCGCCTGCCGTCAGGTAGCTATGCCACCCAGGTATTGCGGGAGGTGATGAAGTGTGACTGAACGGTTGTACTATGTCGACCCCTATTGCACCCAATTCCGCGCGCATATTGTGGAAGTACAGCGATTGGATGACCGTTTGGGAGTGGTGCTGGATCGTAGCGCCTTCTATCCCACGAGTGGCGGCCAACCACACGATACTGGCACGTTAGCAGGTTACCCCGTGCTGGAAGTGATTGAACGTGCCGCGGATGGCGCTGTCGTGCACTTGCTACCTGCGGACAGTGTGCTGTCAGATAGTGAGGTTGAGGGTGTGGTTGACTGGCCGCGCCGTTTCGATCATATGCAACAACACACTGGTCAGCACATTCTTTCACAAGCGTTTGTGCAACTTTTTCAAGCCGATACGGTGGGTTTCCATCTCAGCCAGAGCTATAGCACAATTGATTTGAATCGCAACGATCTGGGTGAGGAGGAAATCGCGCGTGGTGAGACACTCGCCAACCAGATCGTCTTCGAGGATCGGCCAGTCAGCTGGCAGTGGGTGGACGCTGAAGAGGCACATCGGTTACCACTGCGCAAGCCACCTGCTGTGCACGAGCACATCCGCATCGTGCAGGTTGAAGGCTTTGACTGGTCCGCATGTGGGGGTACCCATGTGAAGCACACTGGAGCGGTAGGTATTATTAAGGTGGTGCACGTTGAAAGACGTGGGGCAGAAACGCGTTTGACCTTTCTCTGTGGAGGGCGCGCATTGCGCCACTATGCTGCCTTGCATGCATTGACTAGCAAAATGGCGCGCCAGCTCACCATTGCGGTCGAAGAGCTGCCCGAAGCTGTGCAACGATTGCAGGACGAAGTGCGTCGCGAGCGCAAAGCACGAGAACAACTGCAAGAGACTCTAACAGAACACGAAGCAGCTGCTCTGGTGGCGCAGGCACCGATCGTGGGCACTGTGCGCCTCGTTGCACAAGTGTTGACCGGACGTGTTCCGCAGGAAGCTCGCCAGCTGGCATCGCGCATCACCGCCCACCCCAACAGTGTGGTCTTGTTCGGCCTAGGCCCAAGCAGTGAGGGTGAGACGGTAGCGCGTGGCAAGGGGCAACTTTTATTCGCCCGTGCGGAGGATGTGCCTTGTGACATACGCCTCCTGTTGCAGGAAGTCTGTCGTGAGGTGGGGGGCAGCGGAGGCGGCAGTGCCATTCTGGCACAAGGGGGATGCGATGCGACGCGTCTCAGCGAAGCGCTTGACCTGGCACGGGCGCTGTTGCAGCGTTGGCTGGCGGACTGATAAGGATGCTGTGTCGGCTGGGGCAGGCAGCAACCATGTATGCAATCTCGTCCTCAATAGATGACTACGACGCCTTTGCGCGCTTTTATGACCTTTTCTACGGCCAGCGCAGCGAGGACGTAGCAATGTACCTTGACTTCGCGCAAGCCGGGGATGGCGCCATCCTGGAGCTAGGGTGCGGTACCGGCCGCATTCTGTTGCCGTTGGCACGTGCTAGCTACCATACTACGGGTCTGGATATCTCAGCGGAAATGTTGGCCCGCGCGCGCAAGCGCCTCGAAGCTGCCAGACTGGCCCATCTGGTGACGCTAGTGCAAGGCGATATGGCACGTTTTGTCCTGTCCGAACGCTTTGCGCTGGCGATCCTCTCCGCCAACACATTCATGCACTGTCACGATACCCGGGAACAGCTGGCATGCCTGAATTGTGTACGTCAGCATCTGATCTCGGGTGGGCGTTTGATCGTAGACCTGAGTCATCCCGACATGCAGATGCTCAGCGAAGCGGATGGCCGGTTGATGAGTGATGAAGCTGTGCTTGATCCCGACACAGGTCATACTATCCAGCGCTTCATCCAACGACGGCTCGATATGGCCAACCAAATGCAGTATGTTACTTTCATTATAGATGAAATTGCAATGGATGGCACAGTGCGACGTATGCTTTTTCCTTTTCGGTTGCGTTTTGTTTTTCGTTTCGAGATGGAGCTGCTGTTGCGCTTAGCCGGGTTCAGCCTAGAGGCCCTCTACGGTTCCTACCAGATGGAACCTTTTGAGGATCACTGCGAGAGGATGATCTTTGTCGCGCGCCGCGATTGAGTACGGGATGACAGGGCTACGCCGACCATGTATCAGTCCATGCTTTTGGGTTGGCGCCCAATTCGTGTATAATAAGTCGTGTTAGATTCTCACGTTACCCTGATCTAGCAAGGAGATCGTGTTGTATTGGGCGCTTATCTGGCTTTCAAGGAAACATGGCGCAATCGAGGGCGTTTCTTGCTGGTCAGCTTACTTGTGGCGCTGTTGACTGCGTTGGTGCTCTTCATCGCCGGGCTGACCGAGGGATTGGGGCGGGGCAACATTGAGTACCTCAGCAATCTAGATGCTGATCTGATTGCCTATCAGGCGGATGCTCAGCTGCTCATCGCTGCCAGCCGTCTCGCGCGTGGTACCTTACAAGATATCGAACGCGTGCCAGGTGTCAAAATAGCTGGTCCGATCGAGTTCAGTCGGGTTTCCATTATCCTGCCTGGCACCACTCCACAGGGACAGCCACGCAAGCCGTTAGATGTCTCACTCATCCAGGTTGAGCCTGGCCGGCCAGGAGAACCACCAGTGCGCTTTGGTCGTCAGTTGCAAAACCGTCGAGGCAAAGAAGCAATCATCGACAGTCTCGTGGCGCGCCGCGCAGGTCTTACCGTCGGTGATGAGTTTACCATTCGCTCCCTGCAAGGTACGCGTGAGGAGTTCTACACTCTGCGGGTGGTAGGAATTACCACCAGTCAGCAATACTCGATCCAACCCTCGATCATTGTGCCGCTGCTCACTGGCGATCAAATCAAGCCTAAACCAGCGGTCGAAGATCGCCCTAGCGGTGACATCTCAGCGAACATTATTGCCATCAAATTGGACATGCCAGCTGACCCAAATGAGGCACGCGCTTTCCGCGAGTTAATGAAGCGAAGACTAGAAAGCCAGGTGAAGAAGATTCAGGTGGTGGACATCCGCACTGCTTATGAGAACACGCCTGGCTACAGTGCCCAACAGGGTACATTGGACACACAGCGTTACTTCGCGCTGGTAATCGGTGTACTGGTGCTGGGAGGCTTCTTCCAGATCCAGGCATTGCAGAAGGTTGCACAGATCGGAGTGTTGAAGGCAATTGGCACACCTAATCGAACCATCGTTGCTGCTTCGTTGGTGCAAATCACTTCGGTGACTGCTCTCGGGGTCTTCATTGGGGGTGTTGTCACGTTGGGCCTGGCTGTGGCGCTGCCAGTCGGCGTCCCGATCGCCTTTTCACCTCAGACGACGCTGATTGCATTGGCTTCTCTCCTCTTGATCGGGCCACTGGGTGGTTTGTTGTCCATCCGTTACTCAGTCGGTGTAGAACCTTTGACAGCCCTGGGACTGTCACAATGAGCATAACAGGAGAGATATAGAAGTGGGTGTTGCGCTCGAGGTGCATAACGTCACCAAGATTTATGGCAGCGGTGAAAGTGCTGTTGTAGCTGTGAACAATGTCTCGTTTTCTGTGGCCGAGGGCGAGTTCGTCGCTTTGGTAGGACCAAGTGGGTCAGGCAAGACCACTTTGCTTGCAATGCTGGCAGGGCTGCTTTACCCCACGAGTGGCAGCATTTATATTGGTGGTCACGACCTGGGCAAGATGGACGATGCACAGCGTACTGCTTTTCGACGCCAGCGCATTGGCTTCACCTTTCAAGCGAACAACTTGATGCCCTACCTGACGGCACGCGAGAATGTAGAACTGATGATGCGCCTCAACGGGGGGTGCAAAAGCGAGTGCAGCCGTATGGCTGTCGAGTTGCTGATCCGACTGGGTCTCGGACAGCGCTTGAATAATTTACCGCGCCAACTCTCCGGCGGAGAACAACAACGTGTCGCCATCGCACGTGCATTGATTCATAATCCTGCGGTTGTGCTGGCGGATGAACCCACCGCCAGTTTGGATACTGAGCGCGCTTACCAGGTTGTCGAGATCTTTGCCGATATGATCCACGGACACCGACGTGCTGGCATTATGGTCACACACGACCTGCGTATGTGCATTTACGTCGACCGCGTCATCCAAATGCAAGACGGGCGCATCGCGCGTATCCTGTCCAACCGGGATGAGATCGACGCCTTTGCCAGTGCCAAAAGGCAACGTGGTGAAGAAGCTGTCACCCTTGCTGAGGCCACTTCGGTCCCTCGGATGACATCGGATGGTCGTTTTCCTCAATGATACCCAGGCGCGTTGCCCCTGGTAGCGAGGCTGTGTCGAACCAGGCAACGCGCCGACCGAACCAAGTGCTGAAATTGCCAAGGTGATAGGTACGCAGCGCTGTCGCCCAGTCGGGCGTACTCAATAGAAGCGCACACGGCGAATCCCCGAATCGCCTCAGACGCTCGGTCAGCCAGTTGTCTCTCGCTAGGGGCGTAGCAAGTATCACTGGCGTGCCAGGGAACCAGCTCAGACATGCCCCAAAGCTGGCATCTGTGAAAGTGACAACTTGTCCCCAATCCCATGCACGTTGCATCTGGGCATACGCATCTGTTTCATCTTGCACATCCAACACAACGCAGGCGATACCGCTTATCAGGTTCCCCTTGAGCTGAGCAGAAGATGGCACGCGCCATGCACACGGCGTGCGATCCTCGATGAGAAAGGGTAACATTGCTCCTGGTTCTCCTGTACCCAGATATCCCAATACCCATTCCAAACGCACGCCATCCGGTCGATCGCGATGCATAGGGAATGGCCCACGCGTTGAGATGCCGCGCGCAGCAAGACGTTCCAGCTCAGCGGCTACGTTGTCAACTTGTACCGCCCAGGCGCATAGGCCACCATTGTTGGCGATGTGAGTATGCCACCACGGCGAGCGTTGTCCTGCAACACAGGTGGAGATTAGTTCAATGTAGGAACTGTCGGGAAAGCTGAGCAAAGCCATATGGGTGATGCCGTTGGAGTGCACACCTCCGTAAACGGATGGCAGGCCCAATCGTGCAAACGCTGCACGCAGCGCAGCCAGGTCCTGCCCGGCGATGGTCACATGGTCGATGCGCAACATATTGCTCGCTGACATGCTTTGATCCATATACTAATGCTATCCATCCCAATGGCCTGCAAGGCATACGCATAAGGTGATCCCCAGTGCGAGGTATGCCTTATGCCTTGGAGGCATCTGCATTATACTACGCTGCAATCACTGTGTCCTCTCCAAGAATGCGAGCTAATCTAGTATAATTCCCTCGCTGCAGATAGTCGTTGTTGGCAAACATGGAGGGAACCGGAATGACACTGACTATCCAGGAAATTGCTATGATGACAGATCTTAGTGCCGTGCGCGCTGACACTGATGAAACAGAGATCATGGCCTTGGCTGAGGCAGCCAAGCGTTATCACTGCTTGTGTGTGACCACCTTGCCGACTTTTACCCCTCTGATCAAGGAGTTACTGGCTGATGCGCCTGAGATTCGGATCAGCGGTAACGTATCATTTCCTTCCGGGTCAGCTACCACCGGAATCAAGGTCCTAGAGGCTAAGGAGCTGCTTCGCATGGGCTGTGACGAGCTGGATATGGTTATCAATCTCGGGCTGTTCCGTTCTGGGCGATATCAACAGGTCTTGGATGACATCAGGGCAGTGGTGGAAGTGGCCAGTGGGGTGCCTGTCAAAGTGATTCTGGAGTGCCATTACCTCACAGACGATGAGATTCGCAAAGCGTGCGAGCTATCCATCCAAGCCGGGGCCGCTTTCGTCAAGACTGGCACCGGTTGGGCTCCCACGGGTGCCACTTTGGAGAATGTTGCGTTGATAAAGGCTTGTGTAGGTGATGCTATCGGGATCAAAGCCTCCGGTGGGATTCGAGGACGCGAAACGTTGATAGAGATGTACCGTCGCGGAGCAAGACGTTTTGGCATTGGACTCCGCGCAGCGCCACAGATTTTCGAGCCATAGCCTGTCTTGTCTGATTTTTATGAGCGGTAGCCAGTCAGTCCTGTAGAGGACAGGAGTCTGCCGGTATGAAGCAATATATCATAGCCTGGGACCTGGGAACTGGTGGTTGTAAGGCCACCCTGTTTGATGTTGAAGGTAATTGTGCGGCATCTACTATGGTGCCTTATGTAACCAGTTATCCCGCTGTCGGCTGGCACGAACAGTGTCCTATGGATTGGTGGCATGCTGTCGTCGAAAGCACACGGCAGCTTCTGGCACAGGCGAACGTCCGTCGAGAGGAGATCGTATGTTGCGGCATCTCTGGACACAGTTTAGGGGTAGTGCCACTGGATCGAAGAGGTCAACTATTGCGCGCTAGGACCCCGATCTGGTCCGATATGCGTGCGGGTGCTCAAGCGGAGCACTTTTTCAGGATGATTGACGAGAAGGAATGGTATCGTACAACTGGCAATGGTTTCCCGCCGCCACTTTATTCGGTCTTCAAGATAATGTGGTATCGCGACCACGAACCGGAGATGTTCAAACAGATTGACAAAGTGGTCGGTACCAAAGACTTTATCAATTTCCATCTGACTGGTCGGATCGTCACCGATCACTCATATGCCTCGGGTAGTGGTGTGTATGACTTGCTGCTGGGTGGCTATTCCGACACTCTTGTGGCAGCAAGTGGCCTGCCACGCGAGATCTTCCCCGAAATTGTGCCTTCCATTGAGGTGATCGGCGAGCTACAGACCAAGGCGGCCGATGTGTTGGGATTGCCGCGAGGCCTTAGAGTCGTCGCAGGGGGCGTGGACAACTCATGTATGGCATTGGGTGCCCGTAATATACAGCCAGGTCGCGTATACAATTCGTTGGGATCTTCCAGCTGGATCGCAGTCTCCTCAGCCAGACCAGTTCTTGAGGAACGCGTCCGACCATACGTATTCGCCCATGTGATTCCTGGCATGTTCACATCGGCGGTGTCTATCTTCTCAGCTGGCACCAGCCTCCGCTGGATTCGGGATACTCTCTGTCAGAACCTTGTAGTTCAGGCAGCGCAGCAGGGAGCGGACGCTTATGACCTAATGACAGCGCTGGCGGCGCAATCACCAGTGGGCGCCAATCGACTGCTGTTTAATCCCAGCTTGGGGGGTGGTACTACATTGGA
>CAKZLO010000012.1 GCA_937127125.1 uncultured Ardenticatenia bacterium | reverse complement strand
CGGGCGCGGGTCGGACGGGGTGCGCACACGGGCACAATGCCATTGCGCCCCTACGGACGGGCGCGGGTCGGACGGGGTGCGTGCGCGGGCGCAACTTATTGCGCCCCTACGGACGGGCGCGGGTCGGACGGGGTGCGTGCGCGGGCGCAACTTATTGCGCCCCTACGGACGCGCGCAGAAGACATCCCCACATGCCAAAAAGGAACAGCTGTGTTATCATCCGCGCACAGTGCGGACCAGCTAGCCGCACACGTAGCAAATCATCGGGAGGAGCAGCCATATTATGATCCCATCCACCAACCGCACGCTCGCCTACGTCAGCATGCTGCGCCAACGGCGCGCCGTTGGCCGCCCTCTCATCTTGGTCACCAACGACGATGGCATTGCCTCGCCCGGGCTGTATGCTGCGGTCAGGGCGGTGAGCGACTTAGGAGAGGTGGCGGTCGTGGCGCCGCGTCAGCAGTACTCCAACGCAGGCCGTTGTCATCCGCCCGCGGCGCGGCGCAATCGCAACGCGGTGGAGCGCATCACCCTGCCGGCCGATTGTCCCGCCACGGTCGCCTATGCGGTGGAGGGGTCGCCGGCCCAGGCAGTGGCGTCTGCATGGGTTGCTCTGTTGCGCCGCCTGCCCAACCTGGTGATCAGTGGCATCAATTATGGGGAAAATCTGGGTTCGGGGACGACCATCTCAGGCACCGTCGGCGCCGCCCTCGAAGCCGCCTGCGCCGGCATCCCCGCGCTGGCGGTCTCGCTGCAGACCGATCCCAACTTCCACTACAGCCCCTCCGAGCAGGTGGATTTCGCCGCCGCGATGCACTTCACGCGCCAGTTTGCCCAGGCGATGTTGGCCGACGCACTGCCGCCCGATGTCGACGTTCTCAAGGTGGACATTCCCGCCGGCGCCACCCCGGCCACCCCGTGGCGCATCACGCGCGTCTCACGCCAGCCCTACTACGTGCCCATCATCCCCCACGCCGAGCCAGCCTACGACCCCTACGGCCCGGATTATCGCATCGAGATTGATATGGCGACGTTGGAGCCCGATTCCGACATCTATGCATTGGTGGTCGCGCGCGTCGTCGCGGTCTGTCCGCTGAGCATTGACCTCACCTCGCGCGTGGATCGCCACCAGCTGGCGCAACTGCTGGCCGCGCGCACGCCGCCCCACAGCCCTAGCGCGACGACCAAGGACGCCAGCGATACAGCATCCCACCCAGCAGCAGCAAGGCCACCAGCAGAACGGTGACGGCGGTGCGCCCGGCCTCCTCGGTCATGTCCAGGATGCCGCCGGTGACGGGCACGGCCGGCGTCGCCACGGCTTCAGCGACCGCGACGGCAGGTGTGGCTGTCGGCGTGGGCAGCGCAGCGACGACGAGCGGTGTGGCCGTCGGCGTGGGCGACGGGACGACGAGCGGTGTGGCTGTCGGCGTGGGCAGCGCAGCGACGACGAGCGGTGTGGCCGTCGGCGTGGGCGGCGGGACAACGGTGGGTGGCAGGGCGACAGCCGGCGCCGGCGTGATGACCGGGCCGGTCAGGCTGACGCGCGCGATGTCATAAATCCCCTCGCCGGCGTCGGCCCACTTCTTCCATGCGCGCACGAAGATGGTCAGTTGGGGGCTGCTGGCCGTGACCGTGGTGGTGAAGGTCTCCAGGCGGTAGGGTTCCTGGCCGAGGCGCTGCTCATCCCACGGCAGTTCAATCCATGTCTCGACCTTGCGCCAGTCGCGTCCGCCCAGCGGGTCGAAGCCCACCTGCATGCGGTAGCCGTAGCCTGTCTCCTGCACATTGCCCACCGGCGTGCGCACCATGCCAGCGATGGTGAAGGTGTAACTGCCGCCGGAGACGACGTTGACGGTTTGGTAGATGCCTATGTAGCGGTCGGCCAGGGCGGCGTCGCGGATGTGTAACGCTTGTGCGCGGATGCTCTCGCCGGTCTGCGCCGGCCAGATGTCGGGATAGCCCCAGAAGGTGGCCGATCCGTTGTGGAAGACTTCCCACTCCGCGGCGATGCCGCCGGGCTGGAACTCGGCGGCGAAGTCGCCGTTGCGCACCACCTCGGCTGTGGTAATGCGCATGGCGGCGGGCGGTGTGATGCGCGGCGGGGACGTCGGCGTCGGTGGCGCGAATGGCGTGGGCGTCGGCAGCTCTTCGGTGATGATGCCTGGCTCGACGGCGAGCGGCGTGGGCGAGGGCGTGACGGCCGGTTGGGTGGGCGAGGGCGTGATGGCCGGCCGGGTGGGCGACGGCGTGGGCGACGGGACGACGGTGAGCGGAATCAGGGTGGGCGTGGCGGTGCCGGGTGGCGTGGCGCTGGGCGAGGCCAGGACGATGGGCGTGCCGACCTCAGGTGTGGCGGCCTCGGATGGCGTAGCGCTGGGCGAGGCCAGGACGATGGGCGTGCTGGTCGGCGTGGCGCTGGCCGGTGCGGCGACGGTGGGCGTGGCGGTGACCAGCCTGCCCAGCAGGGTGCGCAGCGCTTCCGGCGGCAGACTGCGCACTGCGGCATAAGCGACGAGCAACAACAGCAAGACGACGAGCAACAGCAGCAACAGGATGCGCACGATTTTGGGTGTGCCCTTGGGGCCGCTCGATTGTGTGCTCATAGTCGTTTCTCCCATCTCGAAAAGCTGCCCGAGTGCTCCCTGCCCTCCTGTCCGGGTGGTGGCCGTGTGCGAGCGTGCCCTCTTGCTCCAGCCTCTTGGGGTGAGGTGGAGGTATGGTGCCGGCTGGCGCGGACGGACCGGACGGCGCACGCGGGCAAATCAAAGCGCTTCCCGCGTCCACTGGGGAGCGGACACGCTATCAGTATAACACACAATCTGGTTTATGTCAAGCGCTATGAGGAGATTGTGTGCTGGCTGGCCGGCGCGTGTGGGTTGGATGGGGTCCGTGCCGGCCGGGGCGTTTCACGGTCGCAAATCCCCCCATCTCGCTTCCATTACAATATGGATTATGCTATAATGGGATTAGAACATATGTTCGAAGGGAGCACTCGATGAACCGACTGACCTGCCAATTGAGCATCCAGCGCACCACCCGCCCGCGCACCTACCGCGCCCGCTTCATCCAGGCCGGCCGCGTCCGCGCGCGCGACCAGAGCGAGAGCAACTGGCTCATCCCACCCGAGGTGCTGCAAAGCGCCCTGGCCCAATTCAACGGCCGCGCCGTCTTCGTTGACCACACCCAACTCGGCGACCTGCCCTCGCTGCGCAATTTGGTCGGCGTCACCAGCGGCGCCTATTACAACGCTGCCACCCAGTCGGTCGACGGCATCATCCGCCTCTACGAACGCGATGACACGCAATGGGTCGCTCAACTGCTCGATCAGATCGTCGCCGATCAGGCGAGCGGCCTGGAAACGCCCGACGTCGGCATCAGCATCGTCTTTGTCGCCCATTCCACCCGGAAAGGAGGGCTGCGCATCACCCACCGCATCACCTACGTAGAATCGGTTGACCTGGTCTTTGGCCCTGCCGCCAACGGCCGAGTGCAACAAGCGTTATCCACATTCTCAGAAGGAGAGAGTCCCATGGAAAATGAACATCACCCATCCTATCTGACCGAACAACTCGACCACCCTGCTCCTGTGTCGGCCGAGGAGGGCCTGGGCACTGCCCTGTTGGAGAAACTGGACACCCTCGTCAGCCGCGTTGACGCCCTGACCGCTGCCACCGCCGGCTGGATCGAACGTCAGGTGGTCACCGGCATGGGCACGCCCCCCACTCCCCAGCCGCAGAAGGAGCGCCGCCAGCCCATCACCGCCCGCGAGATGTGGGCACCGCGCGACCGCCTGCGCGCCGCCTATGAGCACCTCATGGGCCTGCCCGTCCACGGCGAATTCGAGCGCCTCACCGGCCTGCGCGAGCTCTACATCCTCACCACCGGCGACCGCACCATGACCGGCCGCTTTAACCCCGAGTTCGCCATGCTGGCCTACGATCCCAACGGCAACAACGCCGACTCCACCACCATGGCCGAGCTCACCCGCGACGTGATGAACAAGGTCATGATTCAGCAGATCGACCTGCTGCAAGAGTATCGCTGGTGGGAACGCGTCGCCCACATCCAGGACTTCAACAGCCTGCAGCAGGTCTCTTGGGTGCGCGTGGGGGGCATTGGCGACCTGCCCACCGTGGCCGAGAAAGCCGAATACACCCAGCTGGCCTGGGACGACGCCCGCACCACCGCCGACTGGGTCAAGAAGGGGGGCTACCTGCCGCTGTCACTCGAGATGATCGACCGCGACGACGTCGAGGCTTGGCGTTCCGTCCCCCGACAGCTGGCCACCGCGGCCGTGGTCACCCTCTCCCGCGTCGTCTCCGAGCTCTTCACGGCCAACAACGGCGTCGGCCCCCAAATCACCACCGAGGGCCAGACCGCCTACGCTTTCTCCAGCACGTGGGGCAACCTGATAAACCAGCCGCTCACCTACGAGAACTGGCAGACCGCCATCGACACCATGTACAAGCTCGCTCAGCTCAACGTTGCGGGGCGCCGCATCGCCACCCGTCCCAAGTTCGTGCTGGTGCCTGTCGACCTGGAGGCGCAAGCGATCAGCATCGTCACCTCCGATCGACGCCCGGGAAGCAACATCAACGACCGCGTGCCCGTCAAACGCATGCTGCCCGAGGAGAACGTCATCACCGTCCCCCACTGGACCGACCCCACCTCCTGGGTCGCGCTGGCCGATCCCAACCTCTGCCCCTTCGTCGGAGTCGGCTTCCGCTACGGCCGCACGCCCGAACTGTTCACCGCCTCCGACCCGAACACGCACCTGCTCTTCACCAACGACGTGTTGCCCATCAAGGTGCGCTGGTACTTTGCCGTCAGCGTCATTGACCCGCGTGGCGCGATCAAGTCCAACATCTGAGATGAAAGGAGAACAACCATGCGCAAAGACTTGCAACTCGCCCTCAGCATCATCGCCGGCTTCCTGTTCCTCGCAGGACTGTTGACACTGACCACCCTCAGCGGCACGACGCCTGTCTCTGCGGGTGGCATCCCCACGCCCATCGCCAACCTGCCGGGCCAGTCACCCGACGCCGTGCTGGTCACCTTCCTGAACGAGGACATCAACACCAGCGACGCCGGCGGGCCTGCCATCCAGATCTACACCGCCGAGTACTGCTACATGCAGTACATCATTGACCAGACGGCCGGCAACACCACCACCCTCACCGTCCAGTACAGCATGGATGCCAACAACTGGGTCAGTGGCGCCAGCCTGGTCAGCGGCAACACCAGCGACGACAGCGGCATCTTGCAGGTGCCCGTCTACGCGCGCTACCTGCGCATCTACGAGGATCACACCGGCAGCAACGCCATCACCACCACGGTCAAAGCGCTCTGTAAGTGAAGGGAGGGGACTGCCATGGCCGGCGAGATCTACATCGGCAGCATCGCGCTCGCCCCCTTGATTGTGGCGCTCGTCCAGGTTGCCAAGGGGTTCGGCTTCCCGTCCGAGTACGCGCCCTGGCTCAACGCCACGCTGACCGTCATCGCCTATGCCGTGATGCTGGTGGTGCAGGCGAATCCGCAGCTGGAGCAGCCTGTCACCATCGCGCTCAACGTGCTGGTGACCTTCCTGACTGCCGCCGGCATCTACGATGTCGGCAAAAACATCACCTCCTGAGGTCATTGCTGCCTCCGGATGGGGTACCGTGTCGCTTGGGGATGAGGGAACCAGGCCTCCCTCATCCCCACCCGGGTGTAGAGAGGAGGTAACCATGTCCTGGCACAAACTCTGCAACCGGCGCTTTCTGGCGCAACCGGGCACCAACGACGCCAGCGCCTATGGCGTGCACGTCCAGCCTCACGCCGCCGTTGGGCTGGCGGCCGTGATGCGCTGCATCGGCGTGCACCACCTCACCCCCGGGGAAAATCGGGGCAATCACCACATCTACCTGGACGTGTTGGACGAGGATGGCGGGCGCCTCGAGGGGGCCGTCGTGTGCTACACCTGGCAGGGCCACCGGGGCGACCCGCTGCGCGTCCTGTGTGACAAGGCCGACCACGAGCCGGCCGCGAACATCCCGATCTGGCCCGGTCAGGTCATCAACCTGTGGGTGGAGACCGGCCAAGCCGGCGACGCATCCGACCGGGTCACCGGCATCCACACCGCCCATCCCGACGAAGGCGCCGGCAACACGCGTTACCACCATTCGTTCTACGTCGTCTTCCAGGTGCGCCGCCTCGCACTGCCCCAGCCCAACGAGGCCCCCGTCCCGCTGGCCGAAGTGCTGCACGACCTGCTGACCCGCCTGCACCGCATCCGCGAGGATGCCCAGGCCATTGCCGAGACGCTGCAGAAGCTATGAAACGATTATGGAGGAGAGACCCTGTGAAACCACGCTGCACCCGCCGCCACATCATCCGAGATACATTATGGTTTGTCTGGGATTGCACCCGCTCCCAACCCGATATCGAGGGCTGGCTGGATTGCCTGCTCTCGGACACTGCGCTCCGCTTTGGGCTGGAGTGTCTGCCGATGAGTTGCCTGCTCGACCCCTGTCGGGGTTGTCCGGTGTTGCATTTTCGTTCCGAGGCTGACCGGTGCCCACCCCGTGATGCCTCGCCCAAAAGGCAGCCGAGGAGGAAGAAAGATGATCACCCAAAAGCAGATTGAGCGGGTAGCGCGAGCGCTCACCCCCTATCCCATCGTCGCCTGGCGCACCGACGCGCAGGGCAGCCTGGTTATTCTCATCAACGCCATCGGCCAGAAGTTCACATTGCCGAGCGAGGCCATCGCCCTGCGCCCCGAGCGTGTGAAGCGCGCCCGCGACGGTGGGGAGACGGATTCATGATCCGCGCCGCGACCGACCGGATCCGCGCCACGACCGTGCGTAGGGGCGCAATCCATTGCGCCCCTACCCGCCCCCGGCCAACACGTGCGCGGCTCGGATAACACCCATTACCCCACAAAGGAGAAACGACTATGCCTGCCACCCTGTCATCCATGCAAACTCGCGTCGCGCGCATCCTGATGGATGCCGCCAACCTCTCCTGGTCCACCGACGACCTGAGCGAAGCCATCCGCCGCGCCATGAGCGTCTATGCGCTCGCCTGTCCCTTGAAGAAGGTGACCACCCTCACGTTGACCAGCACATCGCGCGAAATCGACATTGCCTCGCTCAGCGACCTCATCACCGTTGATGAAGTCTGGCTGCCCTACGACAGCACATCGCCCGAGAAACCGCGCGTTCAGTCCTTCCGCTTCTGGAAGGACCTCAACATGCTCTACATCACCAGTTACCTGCCCCAGGCCGGCGACGTTGTGCGCATCTTCTACAGCGCCGAGCATAGCCTCGACGGACTGGATGGCGCATCCGGTACCACCTTTCCGGATCGCCATGCGTCCATCATCGCCACGGGCGCTGCCGGCTTCTGCGCCCACTCGCGCGCCCTCGACCTGACCGAGCAGGTTGCCGTGGACCGCGAAGCAGCCGAACGGCTCATGACCTGGGCGCGCCGCACCCTGCTCGACTTTGAAGACCAGTTGAAGCGCATCGCCACCACCCATCACAGTCCCTTCGTCGAAATCCCCGTCTTGGATCGCTTCGATGGCGCGTGGGCGTGACCGCGCCTTGCCGAGGGGGAGTGAGAGGATAAGGAGCCACCGATGACACGCTCGATAGACGCCGACCTGCTCGCGACGCAGCAAAAGACGGCCTACCTGCCATCCTTGCAAATCACCTTCCGGGACAACAACCTGCCCCATCCCGCGCTGGTCAAGACGCCGCTCAACAACTTTTCCGGCAACCCCACCGCCAGCGTGTGCACTGCCACCAGCATCGTGCGCGCGCACCGCGTCGCCGGCGTCGGGCTGCAAATTCAGACCATCTACAATCCGGGCGTCACCAGCCAGTGGGAGTCGTGGGTCACCCTCGACAGCAACGGCAACTACCCCGCCCTCTTTTTCACTGGCAGCCGTGTTGTCCTGGTCTATCAAGACACCAGCACCATGGCGGTCGTCTTCCGCAAGTCGGATGACAACGGCCTGAGCTGGTCCAGCCCCACCACCATCTGGACGCCTGCTTACTACCTGAACAACACCCAGTTTGGCATCTCGGGCACGGCCACCCGTTCCGCCATCGTCTATGCCAATGGGAACACGCTCTACATTCGGTTGTACAATCAGAGCAGCAACACCTTCTCGGCGGAGCAGAGCATCACCTATGGTGGCGTCGTCACCAGCGCGGCGGGCGTCCACCTCTCAGGCGATGCCTTCTGCCTGGCGCTCAACATCACCGACTATGCCTCCTGGACGGATAGCGCGCTGGTCATCCAGCCTCTCACCCACAACGGCAGCAGCGCCACGTGGGGTGCCGCCATACCCTACATTGGCATTCAAGGGGGCACGGGCGCCGCGCCGGCGTATGCATTTGGGCATGTTTCCCTGCACAAAGTCGGCAACTGGTACTATCTCACCTACACCTATGCTGCGTCGGCGGCCAATGGCGCTTTGTACGACAACAACGACACCATGCTAGCCGTCTCCGATGACGGCACGTTCTACACGGCCGGCCTGCGCCTGGGACACACCATTGCCGATCGGCTGCAGGTGCACGCGTGGACGGATGGCAAGGTGTATCTGTGCTCCGACAAGCACCTGTTTACCAGCACGCCGGTGGCGACGGTCACGCTGGGCACCGAGAGCATCAAAGCGCTCGACATCCAGGACTATGGTCCCACTGCCTATGCGCACATCACCCTGGACAACCGCAGCGGCGCGCTCGACGCCTTGCCCAGTGGCCGGCTGGGCTGTGACGTCGTGATGGAAAGGGGGGCGATCTGCGCCGGCGCCGCGCGCCGCTGTGCCCGCGAAACTTTCGTCGCCGCGCGTTTCAGCCGCTTAGAAGAGGGCGCCACCCTGGAGGTAAGAGCCTACAACTACTACCGCTTGCTCGAACTGTGGCGCGCTGAGTTCCCGTACTACTATGCCGCCTTCTCCCTGCGCAACCTGGTCACGGCGCTGGCCGCGCTCGCCGGCATCCACCACACCACTTTTGATGGCAGCAGCATCTGGGATCTCCCCCTTGGCGAATTCCTCGTCCAGCCCGGTCAGTCCGCCGCTGCAGCACTGGCTTCCCTGCAGGACCAGTTCCAGTTTGTCACGCGCATGGGCGAGGGGACCACTCTGCAGTGTCTCACCCTGAGCAGCACGCCCGCGTCCGTCTACGTCTTTGGCCCGGGGGGCCACCCCACGCTGCGCCTTGAGGATGAGAGCGACCGCATCGCACCCGACATCACCCACATCGAGGTCATCGGGCGCAACGCCGGCGCTCAGGCCGTGGCCAGCGCAATTCAGTTTGAGATGGGCAGGCAGTTCACCCATCGCATCACCCGCGAAGTGCTGACCAGCAACACGGATTGTGCGACGGTGGCCGCCGCCACCACCGCCAAGGTGACCACCGCGGTCAACCGTGCCCAAATCGTGGCCCTGCCTGCCTTCCACCTGCAACCCTTTGATCCCATCACCGCTCCCGACGGCAACGTGCGCTACGTCACCCTCCTGCGCGAGACCTACAATCCCAGTGCGCTTGCCCAGCTGCCGCGCCGCGTCAAACAGGTCTACCGTCAGACGCTCACCCTCTCGGCGATTGTCCCCTCTGCTGGCGCGCCGGACAGCGTCAACACCATTGTCCCCGCCCTGTTTAAGAAAACGGACATTCGCAAGGGCAAGTTGATAGCGTTCGACAGCACCACGTGGAGGGCGACGGTGTGGCTGGACGACACGGCCGGCAGCATCATTGTCCCTGTGGCGCGCAACGTGCACCCGGCCAGCATGGTGGCTGGTCGCCGCGTGGCTGTGCTCCTGTTTGACGCCACCAACCCATCCGATGGGCTGCTCATTGATGCCTTTTCCGGCGCGGATGTGTATCTGCCCTTTTATCAGCTGACCGCGCGCGACGGCAGCCCTAACCCGGCCTGGTATTGCGACAACGACGGCAGGTTGATCGGCGCGTCGGGTTGTGCGCTCAACGTTCAGGATGCCGCTCTGCAGATCAGCGGCACAGAGGTCATCTCTTCGGGCCGCATTGTCAAGGCGGCCGACGGCTCGGCAGCGTCGCCGGCATATACATTTGGCAGCGACCTCGACAGCGGCCTATATCGCACCGGCGCCGACCGCGTCGGCTTGGCCGCGGCAGCTGCATTGGTGTTGGCAGTTTCCGGAAGCGTCATTGATGCCTACAAAAACATTGTGCTGCAGGGCGACTATGCCTTGACCACGGCGCGCAAGTTCTCCCTGGCAGACGACACCGCCACCAGTTTCACACCTCCCAACAGCCTGGGCTGCATGCTGGTCTATTGCCGCAACGACAATGGGGCGTATGGCATCTGTATGCACCGCGCCACCTCGTCGCCCTACTGCCGCGCGCTGGTTGGCAGCGCCACGTTCCAGACGGGCACCGGCGCGCTCACCAACGGCACCGGTGACGGCGTCGACGGCAAGCTGAACGTGCACACCCACACCGATGGCAAGATCTACATCAAGAACCGGCTGGGCTCGACCGGCGAATGGGGCATCCTCTTCCTGGGGAACTACTAGTTTTGGCTATGTTTCATATTGACAGAGTTTTGGTATAATATAGTTAGAGATGATTTATGAAATAGCAGCGGTGGTTTTGTCCCGCTTTCCTCACGAGCCCACTTTCCCCGCTCTGCCTGCCCCACCACCTGTGGACTCGGCGTGCACAAAAGTGCTGCTGCACAACCAACCTGGTTCTTTCACGCAGGAGGAGGTGAGCTATGAGCGGCAGATGGTGGTTTTCTTGGCGCCTTGTTGGTCAGTTAGGGTTGGTGGTGTGGGTGATTGGGCTGAGCACGCTGACGCCGGCGCTGGCGGCGCGGGATGTGCGGCGTGTGGTCAGCGCGCCGGTGTATGGGTTTGACGGCAATGACTTTGCCGACCTGGCGGTCGGGGTGCCGTGGGAGGACGTCACGATCGGATCCAACACCTATGTCAACGCCGGTGCGGTGAGTGTGCTCTACGGCGGGACAATTGGCCTGAGCGCGACGGGCGACCAGCTGTGGCATCAGGGCAGTGTCTCTGTCGAAGAAGATCCCGAGGCTGACGATGAATTTGGCGCTGCGCTGGCGGCGGGCGACTTCGACGGCGACGGGCGCGCCGACCTGGCGGTCGGGGTGCCGTATGAGAGCGTCGGCAGCACTGCTAACGCTGGTGTGGTGCATGTGCTCTATGGCGGGCCGGGTGGCCTGAGCGCGAGTGGCAATCAGCTGTGGCACCAGGATGTTCCCGAGATTGATGGTGCCGTCGAGACGGGCGATCAATTCGGCTGGGCGCTGGCGGTGGGCGACTTCAACGGCGACGGGCGCGATGACCTGGCGGTCGGGGTGCCGTATGAGAACGTCGGCAGCACTACTGACGCTGGTGTGGTGCATGTGCTCTATGGCGGGCCGGGTGGCCTGAGCGCGAGTGGCAATCAGCTGTGGCGTCAGGGCGCGGGCGGTGTGCTGGAGGCGGCCGAGGCAGACGACTTCTTTGGCCGGGCGCTGACGGCGGGCGACTTCAACGGCGACGGGCGCGCCGACCTGGCGGTCGGGGTGCCGTTTGAGGACATCACGATCGGATCCGTCACCTATGCCGATGTCGGTGCGGTGAACGTGCTGTATGGTGGCTCGAGTGGCCTGAGCGCGAGTGGCAATCAGCTGTGGCACCAGGATGTTCCCGAGATTGATGGTGCCGTCGGGGCGGGCGATCAATTCGGCTTTGCGCTGACGGCGGGCGACTTCAGCGGCGACGGACGCGCCGATCTGGCGGTTGGGGTGCCGCTTGAGGACGTCGGCAGCACTACTAACGCTGGTGCGGTGAACGTGCTGTATGGTGGCTCGAGTGGCCTGAGCGCGAGTGGCAATCAGTTGTGGCGTCAGGGCGCGGGCGGTGTGCTGGAGGCGGCCGAGGCAGACGACTTCTTTGGCCGGGCGCTGACGGCGGGCGACTTCAACGGCGACGGACGCGCCGATCTGGCGGTTGGGGTGCCGCTTGAGGACATCCCGATCGGATCCGTCACCTATGCCGATGCCGGTGCGGTGAACGTGCTGTATGGTGGCTCGAGTGGCCTGAGCGCGACGGGCGACCAGCTGTGGCACCAGGGTGTTCCCGGGATTGATGGTGCCGTCGAGACGGGCGATCAATTCGGCCGGGCGCTGGCGGCGGGCGACTTCAGCGGCGACGGACGCGCCGATCTGGCGGTTGGGGTGCCGTTTGAGGACATCACGATCGGATCCGTCACCTATGTCGATGCCGGTGCGGTGGCCGTGCTGTATGGTGGCTCGAGTGGCCTGAGCGCGACGGGCGACCAGCTGTGGTACCAGGATGTCTCCGGCATTGAGGGTATGTCCGAGACAGGCGATCAGTTCGGCCGGGCGCTGGCGGCGGCCAAACGGATACGCCACACCTACCTGCCCACCATCCTGCGCGAGGGGTGAGGCCGGGCACGGCAGGCCATCCAGCATATCCAGCATAACACAGCCAGGGGATGCCACACTAGGCATCCCCTCACTATGCCACGATTCAAGCCCCCTATCTCTCACTGTGAAGATTTGCGTTTAGATGAGCAATTTTGTATACTATTTTATGACTAAGTTGACCTATTTCAATCCGGGAGGTAATGAAGTATGGAAATCGCCTTTCTGATTGGACGCATCATTGTGGGGCTGTATTACCTGTTCAACGGGATCAACCATTTCTCGCAAAACAAGACGCTGGTGGCGTATGCCAAGTCGCACAACGTGCCGCTGGCTGAAGTGGCCGTG
>CAKZLO010000011.1 GCA_937127125.1 uncultured Ardenticatenia bacterium | reverse complement strand
GCGATTGCCAAGGGGCCTGAGTTGCAGTATGTGCGCGGTGGGGGCACAGTCACCTTCACCATCACGGTGAGCAACACGGGGGACGCTGAGCTCAGTGGTGTGGTGGTGAGCGATCCCGCTGTTTCTGGTTGTGGGCGCAATATCGGGTCACTCAACGGGGGTGCCAGCACCACATACACCTGCAGTCGGGGGAATGTGACGGCTGACTTCACGAATGTGGTGACGGTGACGGCGTGTGCGCCGGATGGAAGCGTGATGAGTGCCAGCGACACAGCTGTCGTTGACGTGATCCGCCCAGGGCTGGTCATTACCAAGCTACCGGCGCAGCAGTACGTCCGTGATGGTGGAAGCGCTGTCTTCACCATCACGGTGAGCAACACGGGGGATGTGCCGCTTACCGATGTGCAGGTAAGTGATCCCGCTGTTCCCGGTTGTGGGCGCAATATCGGGTCACTCAACGGGGGTGCCAGCACCACATACACCTGCAGTCGGGGAAATGTGACAGCTGACTTCATGAATGTGGTGACGGTGACGGCGCGTGCGCCGGATGGAAGTCAACTGGTAGCGTCCGCGGCAGCGAACGTAACGGTGCCTTTTGTCTATTTGCCTGTTATTATGAAACCGGCCACAATCCTGTACGTCACCACTCAGAACACTGGCGGCGTCAGCCGTCTGGATGTGCTGACACCCGGTAGCAATACCCTGGTCCATCGGTGTACCAATATTCCTGACAACACCAGCCAATTCCGATGTGGTGAATTCCCGCCAGGCACCTATAATGTGGAAGCACAGACTAACCGTTGCGGATTGCTGAAAGCACAGAAGACGTGGCCAGCCGGCCCGGTAACGGTTCGTATTTGGTGTGAGTAATACCACTTAGGGAGCTGAGGGACGTCTTGGAGGCCAGCAAGCTATGAGCAGGGACATAGCTCGGATGATGGTAGCGCTGATTGTCACTGTTGTTATCGTCAGTGCAACCATTGGTGGCACGATTGCCCTCACTGGCGTGTTAAGCCCGGCGCCGGCCGATTTGCACACGGTGCCTGTCGCTTCCAGTCCAACGCTGGGACAGGTTGCGGTCGTGCCGACTTACACTCCCACTGCCACAGAGACCCAGATGCTCCCTCCAACGTTCACTGCAACGGCCACGCCAACCCCCACTAACACGTCAACACCGACGGTCACGCCGACTTTCACCCCTGCCCCTGCTGACCCATGCGCTGACCCAGCTGCATATCGTGCTGTTGTAGTAACAGAGCAACCGCGCCTCTCGCCCTTGCTCGGAACAGTCGTGGCAGATGGCGAGCAGATGTTGGTGGCAACTTGGACGGTGGAAAACGGAGGCACATGCCCGTGGCGCGCTGTGCGTTTTATATTTGACAGAGTTAGCCAGACGCCAGCGCCGTCCGCTCCCCCGCAGTTACGTCAGCCGACAGACACTACGGAATGGCGATCGGTCCGCGCCAGCGAGCACAGGTGGTGCTTCTGGTGGCTGCGCGCGAGGTGGCCGGCCGGGCACTGGACTGGCGTTGGACGATGCAGGTAGCTGGTCCTAGAGGCAACTGGGTGTCGCTGCCGGAGAAATTGAGATTGCAAACGTCTCAGGCGTGGGTCAACCTTGGACCCGTGCCGATCGCACAAGTCACCTCTGTGGTTACGGCTACTACCGCAACGGGTCCAGCGACACCGCCCATAGCATCCGCTGAGACGGTAGAACCAACCACGCTTGCAATGGGTCCATCGCCAACAACGCTGCCAGTTTCTGCTGTCACTGCCACTGTAGCCGCGCCGACCAGTCCGCCGCAGACGCCAGTTGCGTTGCCACAGCCGACCATCACGGTGCTGCCAACCGTTCGCGTGACACCGCCGGTTGCACCGGCTGCAACTAGCACGCCAGTTGCTCGCCGCGTTCTGCCTCCCACGGCTACTCCGCTACCACCACCTGCGCCACCGCGACTGGTCCAACCAAGGCCGCCGGATGATCTGCAGTATTTCGTCGGCGAGGAGACCTATATCGGCTATGATGCCACGATCGAGTTTCGATGGGAGCAGGACGGTCGTCCTCTGCAGCCTGATGAGCACTATGTCATCGCCATTACCCACGAGCGCGGTGTGGAGTATCGTTGGGCAGGCCAAAATACCTTCTACCGTCCGCCTCCGACCCAAGAGGGGTTTATGGGATGGCTGGTCGACTTCACAGATCCCGTTGGCCGGCTGTGGTGGAAGGTCTTGGTAGTGCGGACGCGCCGCATGGATCTGACTGGTCCTCCCGGTCCCGATGATGTCATACTGGCAGAAAGTGCGCTGGGAACTTTTCGCTGGATCAAGCCAGGAGGACCATCGCGCGAGCGTGATGAAGGCCCCCGTGGTGGCATAGACTGACTGTCTAGTGTGGGATCGACTACCGTCTCAAGGGATGTGAAAGGGTCACCCTTGGAGGTAGTGCCTCTCGTCCTCGGTAGTCCAGTATGGCACACTGAGAATCTCGGTGGTGCGGCGGTGCGGGTAGACTACCGCTTTGCCATCTAGTACCTGTGCTTTAATCATCTCTAGGAACTGAGGAGCATGTTCCAGGTCGCCGATGCGTGTGATGTGGTTGCCGGCATTCACCTCGCTCGCTGCCATCAGCTCCAAAGTGCGGGCGATGTCCCATGGCGAACCACCACTGGAGCCGGTAACATTGATCTCCTGATAATGGATGATGCTGGTATCGAAACCGACCACGTCTTGGCCACGCTTCAATCCGCCGAACAGGTTCAGGACGGCGCCGCGCCCCACATAGGTTTGTGCTACCTCAATCGCCTTCGCCGAGCCCACCGCCACGATGACGTCATCGGCGCCGCGATACGCGGTGACCTCGTTGATGAGATCCTTCGGATCTGTCTGAGCTGGATTGACACAAAGCAACACAATGCCAAGCTGCTCCGCGCGTTTGGCGAAAAGGCGTTGCACAATGTCTAGCCGTTCCTGAATCAGATCGCTGCAGATAATCACGCGCGGGCGGTAGTACATGGCTAGCTCGACATGCATGCGCCCCATGACACCGGCGCCGATCACTACTGTCACCCCGCCCGGTTTGAGCCCTTTGATGACGTTGCGGGCAGCCAGCGGCTTTTCCTGCACCAAGTGCACGTGGTGATCCTGTGCCGAAATGACACATGACATTGGTTCGCTGATGGCCACATGAGCAGCTGCCATGCCGTCATCCAGTAACGAAACCAAGCAGTCAGCCGCCAGTATCTCCTCAGGTATCAGAATATACTCGGCCAGATGGCCGGGCAGCGTGTAACCTACTGCGATCTTTTGCACACCTTTGCCACTGTTGCGATAGCGCTCCATGTGGTTGATAGGAGCATGTTCCACGGCTGGTTGGATGACATAGCGTTCTCCCACATGATAGCGATGGCGCAGCGCATCACCCACTTCCACCACTGTGACGGCGCCCTCGTCACCTAGGATAATGGGATAACGGCTGATATCCCAACCATACAGTAGCGGGTGCTCGGAGCCCTGTTCAATCAGTTTGATCAGAGAGGTGCAAATGCCAGCAGCGTCCACACGTGCCAGCAGCTGGTGCGGACCTGGTCGTGGTGTCGGTATGCGTTGTACGCGCAGATGATCGGGGCCGGCGCCGTCAAGCGTCAGCGCGCGCATCTCATCAGGGATAACAAATCTGTTGTTCTCCATATCGTATTCCCTCGCGAGTGATAAACCGTGGCACAAGATATCTGCCTCAGGCTCCCTGTGCCACGGCACAAGAATCTTTATTCCTTATTCTTCCACTGTCATTATGCTATGGTCAGAGAGATCTCCACATCGTATGTGACTGCCTCACCTGGTTGCAACATAACCAACGTGCCGCGTTCGCGCTCAGCAACCCGTCCGTCCGGATAACAGTTGCCTGGCTCTACGCCGAGTACATATGTCTCGCAACCGGGCATTTTCCATTCAACCAGGCGCGGTAAGGTCTGCGTGGCAAAGGTAACTGCCAGGGTAAGGGAGCGCCTTCCACCGGGCAACGGGAAATTCGGATTCACTACCAAGACTGTTGCCTTGCCGTCTTGCGTGATCAGATCTTCGTGGTAGTAGACGCGCTCCTGGTAGCCAGGCGTGGGCGCCTGGAAGCGATCATAACCCTCCAGAGGCACAGAGGGATAACGTGGCTGCACGCGCCGCGAGGGGAACTCCATATGAGTGTCCTCAGACATCAAGGGAAAACCAAGATTGAAGTGGTACAGTATCATATGAGGCACCGGCGCAAAGCTGATGTTTTCGACCACGTCGTGGATAACAATGCGATTCTGCCCCAACCAGCTGCGAATCTCACGTGTCAGACGGAGGTGTTCACCGAATATCGTCGCCTCCTCGACGATCCCGGCAACACGCAGCTCATACTCATCGCCTTGCCAACGTCCTTCTGCCACGACATGGCGGGCAGGCAGATGATGTGCCCGTCCGTGCAGCCCCAGCTCTTGATCACCATCCTTACATGGCACTCCTACTTGGGTGAAGCCGCAGGTCATCAACAGACCGCCCGCTGCTGTCCGCAACCATTCCAGGCCACGCGGATCATAGTAGGCAGGGTGCACGTCACCATTAGGGCCTTGCCAGCTGAAGGGGACACCGCCGTACTCGGCCAGCGAGATGTCCAGGCAACGTTGCGGTGTGACATAATAGGTGAGCCCAGCGCCTGTCCGCACCTGAATCTGCTCCACGCCGTTCTCAAAACCTTCTATGAGTGCAAGGCGCCGTATACCGCCAATCTGCTCGAGTTTGCCAGCGCGAGCTTCCAGCTCACGCCGTGTCCAAGTACGTTCGTATAACTGCATTGGGGCGATCTCCTTTCTACGTGGTGGACCTAGTTCCAGTTAGCATTATCAAGGAGGTAGGGTACCAGGGATTCCCCCTACACACCTCTTTTAGTATTTGTGCCTATGGGATAGCTGCTGCTATGATAATAGCCTAAGACCTACCTGGCAAACAACGAGGCATAATGCTGCGATCAACCGACCCCGCACCCCATATGCGTGAGTGGTTGGATCGGCTGGCGCCAGTCGTATCTGCTGCTCAAACAAAATTACGGGCACGTGGTGCAGATGTGGTGGCACAAATGAGCGGCTGCGTGCGCGACGCAGAAGGTAATCTGCGTGTAATTCTTCTCGGCCGAGAGTACCTGGTCTCACCCTATGACTTTCGAGTGTGCTCTGCTGTTGATCTTCGCGAAGCTTCTTCGTTTGTCAGCAGCCTGATCCTCACCTATCTTGCCAGTGCGGATGGCACGCCGCCAAGTGGAACTTGGGTTGGCTTCCGTGAGCTGCCGGACGGTATATTCTACGTACAAGCTTTCCAAGGCTACTCAGGAGAGCGACTGGTCCGCGAGCTGCAAGGTGGTTTGACCGCTTTTCACCGTGCTGCACAGCAGGTAGGGGGACAAGCGCTCGCATTAGGCAGTGCTGCTTATGCCTTTGATGTGCTGCCTCGCGTGCGGTTAGCCGTGGTCTACTGGGAAGGGGATGACGAATGCCCCTCACAGGCACAGGTGCTCTTCGATCGCAGTGCTTCGCACTACTTGCCTACGGATGGTCTGGCCATTCTGGGCAGCCAACTGGTGGGGTTGCTGCTTAAGGCAGCTAGTCAGGGGGCATCCAGTGGTGTGGTCCCGAAACGTGTTGATGAGAGTGAGAGCAAAACAATGAATGAGAAACCCCTTGAGGGATTGGTGGCGCTAGTGACTGGTGCCGGCCGGGGGATTGGGCGCAGCATTGCGATGAGGCTGGCAGCTGCAGGTGCTCGGGTGGCACTAGCAGCACGTAGCGAAGGAGAACTGCAGGCGGTGCAACAGGAGATTATCGCCGCAGGTGGCGAGGCCGCTTGTTTTCCCACTGACGTTGCGCAGGAGGATCAGGTGGCCCGCCTGGTGGCGGCCACGGTTGAGCATTTCGGCCGTCTTGACATTGTGGTTAACAATGCTGGCATCGGATATTTTGCTCCTCTGGAACATACATCCGTCGAGCAGTGGGACAAGATGATGGCGGTCAATGCTCGTGGGCCGTTTTTGGTCTGCCGTGAGGCGTTGCCTCACTTGAGGCGCAGTCCACATCCTTACATTGTCAATATCTCCTCTGTGGTAGGACTAAAGGGGTATCCCAATCAGGCTGGCTACAGTGCCTCTAAACATGCATTACTGGGTATGACCAAAGCTTTGGCGCGTGAGGTGCAGTCGGATGGTATCCGTGTCCACGCAATCTGTCCAGGTGGGGTCGATACTGGCCTCATTGGCGACGCGCGGCCCGACTTGGACCGTTCGGAACTTATACGGCCTGAGGAGATCGCAGAGATTGTGCTCTTTCTGGTTACATGCCGTGGAAATGCAGTGATTGATGAGATTGATGTGCGTCGCCGCACTGCGACACCATGGGGATAGCCACCGAGTGAATCCATTCGTTTAGCACGAACAGCAAGGAGGGGTGATAATTTGGAACTCTTCGTGCCAGGTCGCGTTTGTCTTTTGGGTGAGCATTCCGACTGGGCGGGAGGTTATCGCCGCATTAATGCCGACATTGAGAAGGGTTATGCACTCATCTGCGGGACCAACCAGGGCATCTATGCGCGCGTAGAGCCACATCCCAACGCACTGGTGCTGACTGCTACAACACCCAATGGCACCCGTCATGGGCCTTACGAGATACCTATGGATCTGAACACATTGCTCAGAGAGGCGCAGGAGGGTGGTTTTTGGAGCTATGTGGCTGGTGTGGCCTACCAAATTCTCACACACTACCACGTGCGCGGGTTGGTCATTGACAACTACAAGACTGACCTGCCCATGAAGAAAGGGCTTTCGTCCAGCGCGGCTATCTGCGTGCTGACCGCGCGCGCCTTCAATCGAGTGTATGATCTTAAGATGACCATACGTGGTGAGATGGAAATGGCCTACCAGGGCGAGATCACCACGCCGTCACGTTGTGGTCGTATGGACCAGGGATGTGCTTATGGCAATCGCCCAGTGCTGATGATCTTTGATGGGGACCGTCTGGACACCATCGAACTCCAGGTGAAGGAGAACTTTTACTTTGTATTGGTGGATCTGCAGGCCAAGAAAGATACAACCGAGATCCTGCGGCGCCTTAATCATTGCTACCCCTTTGCGCGCGACGAAGTTGAGCGCGGAGTACAAGAACTGCTAGGCCCAATCAACAAGCGCATCGTTCATCAAGCAATCGAAGCGCTTCAAGCTGGTGATGCAGAGAGATTAGGTGCTTTGATGGTCGAGGCACAGGAATTCTTTGATCGTTATGCTACACCGGCCTGTCCGGAGGAGCTCACTGCACCAGTGTTGCATCGCGTGCTCAACTATGCCCCGTTGAAGCCACACATCTGGGGCGGCAAGGGTGTTGGGTCGCAGGGAGATGGTACTGCCCAGTTCTTGGCGCGCAGTGAGGCCGATCAGCAGGCAGTGGTCGAGATCATCGAGCGCGACCTGAAGATGCCCTGCCTCAAGCTAACCCTGCGCAGTGGACCGCGCGTGCGCAAGGCGGTCATTCCTGCTGCAGGGTTTGGTACGCGTCTCTTTCCCGCCAGCAAGGCCACCAAGAAAGAGCTATTTCCAATTGTAGACCGGGATGGCATTGCCAAGCCGGCTATCTTGCTCATTGTGGAAGAAGCGCTGCAGGCTGGGATCGAAGAGGTGATCATCATTGTTCAGGAACACGATCTGAAGGACTTTGAGGCGTTCTTCCGTACCCAGATCACTATCGAGAACTACAATAAGCTCCCAGCGCACTTCCGTGAGTATGCCCAACGCATCCTGGAGATCGGCCGGCGGGTGACCTTTGTCATTCAGGATATCCAAGAGGGCTTTGGCCATGCTGTCTATTGTGCGCGCGACGCAGTGGGCGAGGAACCGTTCTTGCTCATGTTGGGTGATCATCTATACCGCTCCAACGGGCAAAAATCGTGCGCCCAACAACTGATGGAAGCGTATCATCGGCATGGGATCAGCGTGGTGGGGTTGCGGCGCACTCCCGAAGCTCAAATTGCCAATTTCGGCACAGTTACCGGTGCCTGGATTGAGGAAAACACTTTACTCAACATCACTGAGATGGTTGAAAAGCCGACAGTGGATTATGCACGCCACAATTTGGATGTGCCTGGCTTGCCTGAAGGTGAGTATCTGACATTTTTTGGCCAGTATATCATCAAGCCATCGATCTTCAAGTACCTCGAAGAGCACATTCGCAACAATGTGCGCGAGCGAGGTGAGTTTCAACTAACTTCGGCACTTGACCGTCTCCGCCAAGAGGACGGTTTCCTGGGGCTGATCATCGATGGGCAGCGCTATGATGTTGGGCTGCCAGATTCCTACCTGGAAACGCTGCGCACCTTCCGTGAAGGATAGAAGGTGATGAAAAACGGCGTTGCAACAGAGAGGTGCAAGACTATGCTCGACCTGCTCACGGCAGAAAACGCATCAGCAGGCCGAGCATAGTGGAGATTACCCTAGTCGTTGTGCTAGTTCACCTAGCTGATGCCACAATCGCGGCGGCAACCGATTGCCAAACTGGGCAAAGTGTTGCTCAATGTCAGGCAACTCAGCGCGCCAGGCAGCCACATCCACGTGCAACAGGGCGTGTAGATCGTCGGGCGGTATATCCAGGCCGGTCAGATCGAGGTCTTCAGGGCGCGGCATCAAACCGATTGGGGTCGTCTCCGCCGAGACACTTCCCTCAACGCGGTCGCACATCCACTTGAGGACCCGGCTGTTCTCGCCATAGCCTGGCCACAGCCACCTGCCATCTGCGCCCTTACGGAACCAATTGACATAAAATATGCGCGGCGCGCGACTGCCCAGCCGGTCACCAATCGTTAGCCAGTGTGTAAAGTAGTCGCCCATATTATAGCCGCAGAAGGGCTTCATTGCGAAGGGATCTCGGCGCAAGTTACCCACCGCACCAATGTTGGCTGCCGTGGTCTCTGACGCAGCTGTGGCACCTATGAAGACCCCGTGATCCCAGTCGTATGCCTCATGCACTAGCGGCACCACGCTGGCGCGTCGCCCGCCAAAAATGAGAATGTCAATCGGCACTCCTTCTGGCTTCTCCCAATCGGGAGAGATGATTGGGCACTGTGCTGCCGGTGCGGTGAAACGTGCATTGGGGTGTGCCGCCGGTTCGCTGGAGGCAGGCGTCCAGTCGTGCCCTTTCCAGTCAATCGCGTGAGAAGGTGGCGAGTTGGTCATCTGTTCCCACCAAACATCCCCATCGTCGGTCAAGGCGCAGTTGGTGAAGATGCAATTGCGCGTCAGGGTCTCCATAGCCATAGGGTTGCTGAAATAAGAGGTGCCTGGTGCTACCCCGAAGAAGCCAGTCTCCGGATTGATGGCATACAAGCGGCCATCGGCGCCGATTTGCATCCAGGCAATGTCATCTCCCAGGCATTCTGCGCGCCAACCGGGCACTGTAGGTTGTAGCATGGCCAGGTTGGTCTTGCCACAGGCAGATGGGAATGCCGCTGCGATATGATAACGTCGCCCTTGTGGGCTGATCAGGCGCAAGATGAGCATATGCTCGGCCATCCAATCCTCGCGACGCGCCATCACCGAGGCAATGCGTAATGCCAGGCACTTCTTACCCAACAGTGCATTGCCCCCATAGCCTGAGCCATATGACCAAATCAGGTTTTCATCTGGGAAGTGAGCAATGTATTTCTGCTCCAGCGGGGCGCAAGGCCATAGCACATCAGGTTGGCCGGGTTGGAGAGGCGCGCCGATAGAATGGAGACAGGGCACGAAGTCGCCATCTGTACCTAGTTTCTCAAGCACGCGCGTGCCGACACGTGTCATAATGTGCATATTGCACACCACATAGGGACTGTCTGTCAGCTCGACACCGATGCGCGCCAACGGTGAATCGAGCGGCCCCATGGAAAACGGGATGACGTACAGCGTGCGGCCGCGCATACACCCTTCGTACAGACTGCGCATTGTGGCCTTCAGCTCGTCAGGCGCAATCCAGTTGTTGGTCGGTCCGGCATCGTCGCGCGAGGGGGTACTGATGTAGGTGCGATCCTCCACACGTGCCACGTCACTCGGGTGCGAGCGAAAGAGAAAGCTGTTGGGACGCTTGGATAAGGGAATGGCACTGCCGGCAGCCACCATTTTTGCCATCAGACGATCATACTCTGCCTTAGAACCATCACACCAGTAGATGGCATCAGGCTGGCACATCCGTGCTACTTCAGCTACCCAACTGTTAAGCCGGGCGTGTCGACAGGGGCTGTTCACCAAGTGTGCATCATTACTCATTGTGTCCTCCGTATCAATATGAACTGAAATGCGGGGGACACCGCCTCGTTGCGACGTCCGGTAATTGTGCGCGAGTTTACACGATCGAGTTGTTGTTGGCAAGCCAGTGTATATAGCAATCAGAGATGCGCAGAACTCGGCCGCCGGGTAGATGTAGCAAAGTTACACGGGAACCTTGCACTTATCGAGATGAAATGTGTGGCGACAGCGGGCGCGCATCGTCCCGTTCGGCCGGAAGATTTTCATTCAGGTGTGGGAGACGACAGATAGTGAACGTAAGCTTCCAGATGGCCAGGTGAACGACTCGGCTGATCGATGGGGATGGACACCCGTACCGTGGTACCGCGGTCAGGCTGTGATTCGAATGTGAGTCGACCGCCCCAGGCACGTGTGCGCTCGTGCATCGAGACCAGCCCTAGGTGACCGTCTTTCCCTATGAGGCGATCAAGTGGTTCTTCTGTCCCCCGGCCTGTGTCGCGGACGGTCACACTGACCGAGTCAGCGCTCCAGCGGAAGTGTACAAAGACGTGTTCAGCATACGCGTGGATCAGTGCATTGTCCAGCGCTTGTCGTGTAATGTGATACAAATCGCGTTCCAGGCGAGCGTCCGGAAGACGGTCGTTGCCAAAGCCTTGTGCCGTCAAGCTAACCACACATGACTTTGGAAACGGTCTGCGGGCAACATGGTCCAGGTAAGCCTGCACTGCTGCAATGAGGCCCAAGTTGCTTAACACCGTTGGGTGCAATCCTTGGGTTATCTCGCGCAGACGCTGTGCCATAGCGTTCATTTCCTGTTCCATGTTGCTGAGCCACGCGGCTACTTGCTGATCGCTGTCGCTCATTCGCCTGCGGCAGTTGCGCAAGGTCAGCCCCATAGCCGTCAGACGGCTCAGAATGTCGTCATGTAGTTCAGCTGCCAGATTACGACGTTCTTCTTCCTGCACTTCCACTGTCTGGCGGTATGCCAGTTGCAAGCGGGTACGCGCATCCTCGATTTCAGCCACTAGGTGCAAGTTCTTCACTGTCAGTGCCACTTGATTCGCCAGCCAACTCAGCCACTGGAGCTCTGGATTTGTGTAACGCAGAGCGTAACGCGGTGCCCCCAGTCCGATTACGCCAAGCAGCTCCCCACTCCAAATGAGAGGACACACAGCATATATGCTCTGACTCATCCAACTGCGTCGCAGGGCACTTTCTGGTATTGTTTCGACTTCCTTGATTTGATGATCCTCTTTCAAGTTTACGTCTACAGGCAGATCTTCCAAGGTGACTGGGGGGCGTGCACCGGTGAAATACACCGGTCGTAAGAGATTCCCTTCGCTGTCAAACCTCCAGATCGCGACGCTGGTGGGATTCAACACTCTGAAACAAGTCTCGCCAGCCAGTTGAAAAAGCGCTCGTGCATCGTACTCTGGCAGGTGTACTGCTACTTTGTAGCGTTCCGCGAACTGGGAATAGGCCTGCCGCTCTGGGTGCATCATCGATTCAAACACTCGGGCGAGCCAGTAGCAAGATGCGGCGAAGATGCCCAACACAACTGCAGTAATTGGCAAAAGAAATGCTTCGTTGAACGGCGAGGAAACAGCGAGTGGAATAGCATATACAATCAGCAGGGCAAATAGTGCTACCAGCAGCACAACTGCACCGACAAACAGAAACTGAGGCCGCAGGTGCGCTGCAAGGAGGAATGCTGTCTGAGGTTTCATCGCTTCCGCTACCTGCTCGCGCGAGATCCCTCGCTTCAGCTCCTGCTTCAGTCGGGACGCAATGAGATTCTCGGTTTCCTCAGGGCGCTATGTACAAATATTGCAAAATGGGATTCTGAGCACGTCCCAACGCATTAAGGATGCGGGTCCAGGGATCAGACGGACGCATCATTCCCAGCATTTGCCGAAAGAGATTAAACGGCTCGCGATACTCGATTATCTTTGGCTCGCCAGTGATGCCTCCTAGCTCGCCTGCTTTGCGAAGGGCGTCTGGTAGATTGCCTAGCTCATCCACCAACCGCAGCTCTTTGGCCTGACGTCCAGTATAAACGCGACCATCAGCAAGCGCTTTGACTTCTGCTATGGTCAGATGACGTCCATCAGCCACCACTTTGACGAAGCCCTCAAATGCTTCATCAATGATGATCTGCCAGGCAGCTTTCTCTTCGTCGCTCATGGGGCGGAAAGCGCTGCCGCTATCTTTAAACTTTCCACTCTTGATCGTAGTGGCCACGATACCGTAATCTGCCAGCAGGTTGCTCAGATCCAGAAACTGTGCAATTACACCGATGCTTCCAGTCAAGGTATCTGGGTTGGCGAAGATAACATCCGCGGGCGCAGCCACATAGTATCCACCTGAGGCAGCCAATTCGCCCATAGACACTACCACTGGCTTGTTCATTGCTACGATTTGCTGATGAATTTCGTGCGAAGCGACGACACTTCCACCCGGGCTATCGATGCGCAGGACTACTGCCTTCACCGCCTCATTCTCCTCAGCCCATTTGAGCTGTCTGACGATGTAGCCCGAATAAGCTGCTTCGCTTGAATCGAGAAACGGGGTAACAGGTGGATCGCCAGAGATAATTAGACCTTGCAAACGCACAAGGGCCACTGCCGGACCACTGATCTGCTGGGGGGTAGCCTGAAGGCCTTGGAGAACCGATCCAAGCAGTGCCACCGGAGCACATATACCACAGAGCAACACCAATGTCACCAGAACACCAATCAACATCCACAAGATCTTTTTTCCTGCGTTCATAAGGGTTCTCTCCCGGCTCATACTACGCGGACGAACCGACGCCGACCTACTTGCAAGACGCGCGGCGGTCCGGGCTGCACAATCATATCGGCGGACTGGATGGTGTGGCCTTCTAGCTTAACACCACCCTGTTCGATTAGACGGCGTGCTTCACGCTTGCTGGGCGCAAGCCCGGCGGTGCAAATCAGATCCACAATCGGAAGAGGGGCTTGTAACGCATATTCCGTCATCTCAGGCGGCAATTCGCGCTGCTGAAACACTGTCTTGAAATGTTCCTCGGCGCGCGCGGCAGCTTCATCCCCATGAAAGATTGAAACAATTTCGCGCGCCAGCATCATTTTGGCATCGCGCGGATGCAGACGGCCGGCTTGCAAGTCTGCCTCGATACGCGCAATCTCATCAGGTGTAAAACGTGTGACCAGACGAAAGTATTGCATCATCGCCTCATCGGGCAGGCTCATCACCTTGCCATACTGCTGCTCAGGGGGCTCACTAATACCAATGTAGTTGCTGGCACTCTTCGACATGCGGATGCGGCCATCAGTACCCACTAAGATGGGCAAGGTGAGACATACTTGGGGGCGCTGACCAAAAGCTTCCTGCAATTTTCGCCCAGCCATTAGGTTGAAGAGCTGCTCGGTGGCCCCGATCTGGACATCAGTCTGCAACATGACGGCATCGTACCCTTGCATCAAGGCGTAGAAGAATTCGTGTAACCAGATAGGATCTCCTTTGACCATCCGCTTCGCAAAGTTGTCGCGCGCCAGGAACTGCTGAACAGTGAAATGACTGGCCAGACGCACTGCATCGGCGAAGGTGAGTTTACTTAGCCACTCGGCGTTGTAACGGATGATTGTCTTTTCACGATCCAAAATCTTGAATGCTTGCTCTGCGTAGGTGCTTGCATTGGCCATCAATTCCTCAGACGTGCGCTGTGGTCGCAGCGCTTCCTTATCGCTGGGATCCCCGATAAGGCCTGTGAATGTGCCGATCAGAAAGGTTACTTCGTGCCCCAGGTCTTGGAATTGCCTCAACTTGCGCATGGTAACTGTATGACCCAAATGGATATCCGGTGCCGTAGGGTCATAGCCACAATAGACACGTAGCGGCCGTCCTTCACTCAGGCGTTCACGCAGCTCTGCTTCCATCACTTGGTACAGCTGTGGGTCGCCAAACTCGACACCTTGCATCAGGATAGCCATCTGTTCATCAATGGATCGCATAGTAGCTCCTGTTTTGCTACGGTAGGGTGCATGCATTCTACCATTGTCGGTCACTGCGGGCAATATAGCTAGAATCTCCTTGGAAGAGCTCCAGAGGGCCAAAGAAATCTTTTTCAGCAAGACCGAGCAACTTTGGAAAAACCTGAGTGTCGGTTGTACAATCTTCCGGTGTGAGCACAATCGCAGATAGAAACTTCCCGTTAAGTCTTTGTGGAGACGCAATGCAAGTCAAGACATTCACGGTTGGACAGTTGTTCACTAATTGTTATCTGGTCACCTGTCCGCGTACACAGCACACCGCAGTGATTGATCCGGGTGATGAAGCATATCGTATCCTCAGCGCAGCACGCGCAGCACAGCTGAAGATCACCCACATTCTGCTTACCCATGCCCACTTTGATCATATGGGCGCAGCCAATGCACTGGTCGAGGCCACGTCCGCTCCCATTCTCCTGCATCCAGAAGACAATCTGCTGTTTGATGTAGGTGGGGGAGCGATGTTATTTGGTTTTCCACCACCAGATGTACCCAATCGGGTGGAGTCTCTAGGAGAGGGGCAAAAGATTCTCGTTGGTGAGGTGACGTTGCAGGTAATGCATACCCCGGGACATTCACCGGGCAGCGTGTGTTTCTATGCCACAGAGCACCAGGCAATATTCGTGGGTGATGTGCTGTTTGCTGATGGCATCGGACGAACCGATCTGCCCGGTGGAGATTACGCAACCTTGATGCGCTCCATTCAGCGTCTGATGAATTTGCCGGACGAGACGGCTGTATATCCTGGTCATGGTCCGGCTACCACGATCGGACGCGAAAGAAGCGAAAATCTCTGGCTTTCAGAAGACTATCAATATTAGAAAAGGGGTTGCCCTAATAAACAGTGCAGCCGGGGGACGAGGTGTCTGCGGTCCACGGCGAAGCGTACCTGATTGGCTATGAATCGTTGGCCTCACTTGCGGCTCGGTGGTGCAGTTCCACCTGAATATCGCTCTAACTTTTTCCACCTCTATCTTGATGTAGCTTGGTACGGGGTACTCAATGCCAGCGCGTTAACTTTCCTGAGCGTGTTCGCCGCGCGCCAGGGAGGCACCCCGTTTCAGGTGGGGCTGCTCACGGCTGGTCCCGCAGTGATGAACCTGCTGGTGGCAATGCCGATCGGTCACTGGTTGAAGCGACAGCCAGTTCACAGAGCAGTGTTTTGGGCGTCCGTTGCGCATCGCCTATTCTACTTGGTCTGGATACCTCTACCGATGCTCTTACCCCCAGCTGCACAGGTGTGGACACTAATCGGACTGACCATTGCTATGTCGGTGCCGGGAGCTGCACTGGCCATCGGCTTTAATGCTCTCTTCGCCGAGGCGGTGCCACCAGCATGGCGTGGCCACGTCGCGGGAATACGCAATGCACTGCTGGCCATTGCCTCTGTGGTCAGCGCCCTGGTATGTGGTCGCATACTGACCGCGGTGCCCTTTCCGCTCGGATATCAGATCGTTTTCGGCATTGGTGCCGTGGCATCGTTAATGAGCAGCTTCCATCTCTGGTTTGTTCGCCCAATGGAACACCTGCCGTTGCCGGTGTTGGCAGCAGAGGTCCAAAGGCCTGTGAAGGCACAAGATTGTCTGAGTCAACGCCCACTCGATCGTGCTGTGACGCGTGCAAAGGCTATGGTGCGAATGGTTGCTTCCGATCTGTTGCACATCAAAATTCTGCGTGAGCCTTTTGGCAGAGTACTCACTGCTCTATTCCTCTTCCATATCAGTCAGTTTGTGGCGGTGCCAGTTGTACCCGTCTTTATGGTGAAAGTGCTCCACCTGCAAGATCAACAGATTGGACTAGCGACTGCTGTGTTCTGGTTGTCTGGGTTTGCGAGCTCGATGCAGCTGGCCAATCTGGCACGACATAAAGGACATCAGACAGTGACGGGAATTGGGGCGATGTTGATGGCCTTCTATCCCGGCTTGATGGTTTTTGGCATCCCTTTGGGTATAGCTGCAGTATTGGCAGCGTCGTGCCTGGGTGGTGTCGGATATGCGTGGATGAGTGGTGCATTCCTCAACTATATCCTGGAACGCGCACCCCAACATGACCGTCCGCCTTATCTTGCATGGTACAATATCGTCTTTAACGCAGCTATACTGGTCGGCTCACTGCTTGGCCCCTTTATGGCGACGCACGTGGGGTTTGTGGTCGCTTTGGCTTTGTTTGCTGTGGCACGTGTGGCCGCTGGGTTATTCATCATCAAAGGTGGGTGAAACACCTTGGCGCACTGCTACCTGCGTTGACCTATGTGTGGCAGTGATAGACCTTTAAGCCTGGGATAATATGGGCCGACCCTTTGACTGCAAGAACGGGGATGTGGAGGTTGGTGGGTTGAGACCCTTGCAACGTGCGTGGACTTTTTCGCGCGCGCAGCCGTTGGTTGTCCAGTTGAGTGTGGCAATTGTTGCGCGGCTCATTTTGAACACCTCGCGGCGCATGCCATATGCTTTTGCTCCCGCTTTCAGTCGTGGCATGGGTGTTTCCTTGACAGCTATCACGTCCTTGATCGCGCTTAATCAAGCGACCAGCCTGCTGGGTCCGCTGTCCGGACCGCTTGGTGACCGGTGGGGATATCGCGCAATGATGTTGAGTGGGCTGCTGCTGCTCAGCATCGGGATGTTATCTGTCGGTGTGCTGCCCAGCTATATCATAGTGGCACTTGCAGTGGTTCTGGCTGGAGTAGCGAAAATCCTTTTCGATCCCGCTATCCAGGCATATGTAGGCGAGAAGGTATCCTATCAAAACCGTGGCCTAGCCATCGGTATGGTTGAGACAGCTTGGGCAGGGAGCACCTTGCTGGGCATCCCGTTGGTAGGTATGCTAATCGACCGTGCCGGTTGGCAAGCACCCTTTGTCGCTCTCGGCGTGTTGGCCTTATTGAGCTGGATGCTAATGGTATGGCTGATTCCCTCGAACTGTTCAAATCGTCGTAACGCGCGGTGGCTAGATATTTATCGGGATGTGTGGCATCAGCTCAGGCAACAGCCACAGGTTTGTTGTTTGTTGAGCTTCACGCTCCTCACCTGTGCTGCCAACGACTGTATCTTCGTGGTCTACGCCAGCTGGCTGGAAACAAGATTTGCTCTGACGGTTGTGGCGCTGGGCGGCGCAACAATTGTTATTGGAGTCGCCGAGCTATTGGCAGAGATATTGGTCGCTACTGCTTCTGACCGGATAGGACTGCGACGTGCTGCCACTGCTGGAACTGCGTTGGCAGTGGCGAGCTATGCTATCTTACCACTGGCCTCAGCCACTTTGCCTCTTGCACTGGGTGGGCTGTTTCTCATATTCCTATGTTTCGAATTTAGCATCGTGAGCGCTATGTCTGTCTTCACCGAGGTCATGCCCGCAGCGCGCGGTAGTATGATGTCCTTCAACCTATCTGCCGCTGGCGCTGGGCGCGTCTTAGGCGCACTGCTAGGTGGTTTCCTCTGGTTCACAGGAGGATTGTTGACAAGCAGCGTTGCCGCAACAACAATCTGTGCACTGGCACTCGGCTGCCTGGTATGGGGATTGCGACACTGGAGGGGTTTGGGACGACCCGTTAATCGGTCTTAAAGAACAGATCCCATGGAATTTCGGGTGGTCCATCATGGCATACAATGGAGACCATCGTGCGCAACAAGGGCAGCTGCGCGCCGTCCATCTCTCCGCGCGCGATCATCGTTTCCACTGTGGGACCGATAGCACGTGCCAGCTCAGCCCCTTCGATGGTTTCATCCGGCATATACTCGGCCTTGGCACGGCTGTAGGGAATACCCAGTCCCAAATAGCGCCCCATGCGGCTGTTACGTCCTCCTTGGCTAGTAACATATAGGTCGCCAGCCCCGGGCAAGGTGTATATGCTGCGCTCCTGACCACCCATCAACTTGACCATGTAATGGATTTCGGTCAAACCCTGAGCGAACAACGCAGCAGCCAGGTTGTACATCACGGCGCCACTTTCTGCTACGCCCTCTTTTTCCAGCAACCCGCCGACCAGCCCAACAGCCAGGGCATAAAGGTTTTTCATTGCCACGCTGACCTCGACGCCCACGACGTCGGTACTGGTCCATACATGGTAGTAGGGGGTGCGCAACATAGCAGCGATCTGGGTCAGTAGGGAGCTGTTGTATCCAGTAAGCACAATGCAGGTGTGTCGACGTGCCGCCAGCTCACCCGCGATCGAGGGACCGCCAATGGCCATCAGCTGTACCTTGTCATGGTGACGCTCTGGCAGCTCACGACGCAATACCTCGGGCAGAATGTGGAGCTGGGTGCCATCTCCTGCCAGGCCTTTGGTCAGCATGAGGACGGGTACTGATGGATCGAGCAGCGGGCCCAGCGCACGTGCAGCCCATTCGACACCCAATGAGTTGACGCCTAATACCACTAAATCTGCACCGGTAAGCGCCTCGCCTAACCGGTCATGGGTATACGGTTGTACACTCTGTGGCAGATATGTTCGCAGGCGTGGATGAAAGCGTGTTTCGTGCACCTCTTCAATAATATCAGTGTCCAGATGGGTACCTACCAGGTGTACTACATGGCCATTGTCGCTCAGCGGTACGGTGAAGGCGCTGCCCATCATACCGGCACCAAGGATGACCACCTTTGCCATAGTAATTGTGACCCCCTACGATGACAGATTCGGCGTGCGACGTATATGACGCCGGCGTGCTTCCTATTCTACTCCTGGACAGGTTGTTTCCGCAAAACCATTTCTTCAGGGGTCGTTTTGGGTTGGAGATTCTGCGAAGGTTGCTTGACTATTTCTACATGGACGGCTAATATCTTTCCGCGATCCGTTCGCGTCCCCCTGCGAGCGGGCAAAGGAAGACAGCTATGAACGATCAGACAATCGTTGCAGCTGAGCAACCTTCGGCGCAGCTGGTTGTGCGACAGGGCACCCAAGCAGGCAGGAGCTTCCCATTGGGGAGGCGTTCCGTTGTAATGGGCCGCGACGAAAAGGCAGATATCTCGCTACCAGATCCCGAAGTGTCTCGACTGCATGCCCGGATTAGCTGGTTCGGAACACAGTACGTGATCGAGGATCTGCGCAGCACCAATGGCACCTATGTCAACGGTGTGCGGCTGCGTGCTCCCCAGCCGCTTAACCATGGTGACAAGATCGCCGTAGGCCAGACAGTCTTTGAGTTTGAATGGCTGACCACTATACAATCCTATGCTAGCGCGGCAAAACCGCAGCTCCAACCTGTTGAATCGCCTTATTCTCCGGTCGTAGCACAACCCGAGGCTGCTCCGGCGGTGCCATCAGCAACGCCTGTGATACCTTCATCAGGCGCAGCCTCTGTCACTTCTCCTGCACAGGAGGAAACCAGCTCAGGCACCAGCCGCTGTTTGTTGATCGGGTGCGGTTGCCTTGTGCTACTGACATTGCTGTTTGTGGGGGCCTTTGTGGTTGCATGGTTTACCAGTCCAGAATGGATGCGGGAGCTGCAAAGGCTTCTGGACCAATACCATATCCCTCTTCAGCTCAGCTGGACCTTCATAAACCGTACACTGTCCTGATTCTCGGAACAGGTTGCTTTGTCCTCACTTGTCATCCGCTGAATAATATCTCCCAGACTATCTGAGGCACATTCTGCTCCGACAGTGTCAAGAGTGCACCAACATTTCTAACACAACGCTAACGCGTCGCTAATGTGATTCTTATATACCCAATGTATAAGAGAGGGTGCTTAATTCAGTATCCCTTCTAAGCAAATTACTCCAAAAATGAAAATGAGCAGGAGGTAATGGAAACATGGCAGAGTTGAAGTTGCGTCCCCTTGGCGATCGGGTTTGGATTGAACCCATCGAGCAGGAGGAGACCACTGCTTCTGGGATTATCCTTCCCGAGACCGCCAAAGAAAAACCTCAAGAAGGAAAGGTGCTGGCAGTCGGACCTGGTCTCCGCAATGACAAAGGCGAGCGGCAACCCCTGGATGTGAAGGTGGGTGATCGTGTCCTTTTCGCCAAATATGCTGGCACCGAGATCAAGCACGAAGGTAAGAAATACCTTATCATGCGTGAAAGCGACGTTCTGGCTATTGTAAGTTAGACTAGATCAGGAGGAGTACGCTTATGGCTGCAAAGCAACTTGTTTTCCATGAAGATGCCCGACGGCGGTTGAAGAATGGGATTGACATGATGGCGCAGGCGGTGGCCACGACGCTGGGGCCGAAAGGGCGGAACGTGGCGTTGGACAAGAAGTGGGGAGCTCCGACGGTGACGCACGATGGGGTGACGGTGGCGAAGGAGATTCAGTTGGAGGATCCGTTTGAGAACATGGGGGCCCAGTTGTTGAAGGAAGCGGCGACGAAGACGAACGACATAGCGGGAGATGGGACGACGACGGCGACGGTGTTGGCGCACATGTTGGTGACGGAGGGGTTGAAGAATGTGGCGGCTGGAGCGAACCCGATGTTGCTGAAGCGAGGGATTGAGAAGGCGACGGAGGCGGTAGCGCAGGCGATCAAGGAGATGGCGATTGAGATCAACTCGAAGGAAGAGATCGCGAATGTGGCGTCGATTTCGGCGCAGGATCGGGAGATCGGGGAGTTGATTGCGGAGGTGATGGACAAGGTAGGCAAGGATGGGGTGATCACGGTCGAGGAGAGCAAGGGGTTGGCGTTTGAGACGGAGTATGTAGAAGGGATGCAATTTGATCGGGGGTACATATCGCCGTACTTTATCACCAATCCGGATGCGATGGAGGCGGTGATTGAGGAGCCGTATGTGCTGATTCACGAGAAGAAGATTAGTGCGGCGAGTGACATTGTGCCGATTTTGGAGAAGTTGGTGCAGACGGGGAAGCGGGACTTGTTGGTGATCGCGGAGGATGTGGATGGTGAGGCGTTGGCGACGCTGGTGTTGAACAAGTTGCGCGGGACGTTCAACGTGGTGGCGGTGAAGGCGCCTGGATTTGGGGATCGGCGCAAGGCGATGTTGCAGGACATTGCGATCTTGACGGGTGGCACGGTGATCAGTGAGGAGACGGGGCGGAAGTTGGAGACGGCGACGCTGGCGGACCTGGGTCGCTGCAGCAAGGTAGTGGTGACGAAGGAAGAGACGACGATAGTTGGTGGAGCTGGGAGTGAGGCGGCGATCAAGGGGCGGATCAACCAGATCAAGGCGGAGATCGAGGCGTCGACGAGTGACTATGACAAGGAGAAGTTGCAGGAGCGATTGGCGAAGTTGGCAGGTGGGGTAGCGGTGATTCGGGTAGGCGCGGCGACGGAGGTGGAGTTGAAGGAGAAGAAGCATCGGGTGGAGGATGCGTTGAGTGCGACGCGAGCGGCGGTAGAGGAAGGGATTGTGCCTGGGGGCGGTGTGGCGTTGATCAATGCCATCCCTGCCTTGGAGAAGGTGAAGACGGAGTATCCGGATGAAGCGACGGCGGTGAGTATGGTGCGTCGGGCGCTGGAGGAGCCGATGCGAGGGATAGTGCGCAATGCGGGGTTGGACGGTGCGGTAGTAGTGGAGGAAGTGCGTCGGCGGCAGCGTGAGCAAGGGAACAAGAACATTGGGTATGATGTGATGGCAGGGGACTATGTGGACATGGTGAAGGCGGGGATCATCGACCCGGCCAAGGTGACGCGTGGGGCGTTGGAGAATGCGGCTTCGATTGCGGCGATGATTCTGACCACCGAAGCGCTCATCACCGACATCCCCGAAAAGGAGAAAGCACCCGCAACTCCTCCGCCTGAGTACTGATGTGACGTTCACAGGCACACAGATGATAACAAAGGGGGTGGCATATGTGTCACCCCCTATTTTTGTCTAGCCGTCAGCAGAATGTTGGTAGTCACCCGAAAGGCTTTCGGCATGTTGCGTCAAGAGGTGCAGCCGCCTAATATATGATTTCACACTTGCTCTATAGGGTATTCTAGGGAATGTACGACGTTCTCGACAAGCTGGAACTCTGGCGACAACAGGGTCAGCAGATCGGTGTCGCTACTGTCATAAGCACGTGGGGTTCTTCACCACGACCAGTCGGCGCCAAGCTGATCACCACGTTGCGCGGTGACATTGCTGGCTCCGTCAGCGCTGGCTGCGTGGAAGGGGTGGTCATCGAAGCCTGTCGTCAAGCAATCAAATCAGGTCAACCCCAGGTGCTCAAGTTTGGCGTCGCTGATGAGAACGCTTGGGAAGTTGGCTTGGCTTGCGGAGGCACGATCGAAGTAATGGTCGAACCATTCACTGCCTTGAGTGGTGTCTATGAGCCGCTGCGCCAGCGTCTTCTGAACCATCAGCCATTAGCACTGATCAGTACACTCGTTGGCGATGCGACACAGATCAACCGCAAGTTGCTTGTCTACCCTGACGGTCGCAGCGAAGGTGATCTGAGATTGACGGAGTCCCAGCACCAGCAAGTGGTCGCCTATACATTAGAGCGATTGGGAAGCGGCGAGGGTGCTACTCTACAGCTGGAAGGTGGCCCACGTCTGTTCATCGAGGTTTATCCGCCAGTGCCACGCCTCGTTATCGTCGGGGCGGTGCACATAGCCGAGGTGCTGGTATCAATGGCTAGCATGCTTGGCTATGAGACGATCATTGTCGATCCACGGGCTGCCTTTGCGACTTCCGAACGTTTCCCCCAAGCGACCCGGATTATTCGTGAGTACCCACAACACGCTCTTCCTGAGCTGGGCCTGGATGCTTCCACCTACCTTGTGGTGCTGACTCATGATCCTAAGTTGGACGATCCCAGCTTGTACGTTGGTCTGACCAGTCCGGTGCGTTATGTTGGGGCACTAGGTAGCCAGCGCACCAATGCACGACGCGTCGAACGCTTACGTCAAATGGGGGTCAGCGAGGAACAGTTGGCACGGCTCCATGCCCCGATTGGCCTCCCGTTAGGAGGCCGTTCTCCTGCTGAAATTGCATTGAGTATTATGGCACAGATCACTCAGGTGCGTTATGGTCAACTTATTTGATTCCATTGATAGTGTCCAATCCGCTTTGTTGTCCGCGCGATACATCGCTGACCGTGCGCTGGCCACCGTCATTTTTCTGGCAACACGGCTGGGCAAACCTCTTTTCTTGGAGGGTGAGGCGGGTGTTGGCAAAACTGAGGTTGCCAAAGTGTTGGCCGAAGTGCTGCAGACACATCTCATCCGTTTGCAATGCTACGAGGGTCTGGACGTACACAATGCTGTCTACGAGTGGGCCTATGCACGACAGATCATGCACCTGCGTTTGCTAGAGGCACAGGGTAAAGCTGCCGTTGCGAGTGAGAAAGACTTGTATAGTACCGAGTTCCTGATCGCCCGTCCGCTCTTACAGGCCATTCAATGGGATGGAGAGGGCCCGCCTGTCCTTTTGATCGATGAGATCGACCGCGCTGATGAGGAGTTTGAAAGCTTCCTGCTCGAGTTTCTCTCCGACTTTCAAATTACCATTCCGGAAATCGGCACCCTGCGTGCTACTCGTCCACCAGTCGTGGTCATCACTTCCAATCGCACGCGCGAGGTGCACGACGCACTCAAACGGCGCTGCTTATACCATTGGATCGACTACCCGACGTTTGAGGCAGAATACCAGATCGTTATGCTGAAGGTGCCGGGCATTACCCAGCAGCTCGCGTTTCAGATCACCACAGTGTGCCAACAATTGCGCCAAGCGGACCTGTTCAAGGCACCCGGCGTCGCCGAGACGCTCGACTGGGCAACTGCTCTGGTGGCAATGGGCCGTCAGGAATTGGACGAGGCAACCGTCAATGAAACATTGGGCGTGTTGCTAAAGTATCAAGATGACGTACAGCGGGTGCAGGGGAAAATGGTCCATGAACTCGTACAGCGTGCCCAAGGCCACCGCTGAGCTGCTTGCTTCCGGACAGCTGCCCGCCAACCTGTTGCACTTCGTGCGTCTGCTGCGCCAGTTGGGCTTTCGCATCAGTGTCAGCCGTTTGGCAGAGTTGTTGCAAGGGTTGATCCTTATTGACCTGACACGTCGTGATGACTTTTACTATACTGTGCGTGCCTGCCTCGTTACCCAGCCCGATCAGATTCCGCTGTTTGATCGTGCTTTTCAGCTGTTCTGGATGGGACGTGAGCAGTGGCTGCTTACTTTGGGTGCTACCAGCTTCCAGCAACCTGCTCGGTTGCGGCAGCCAGTACTCCACACAGCCAAAGTGAAGTCTCAAGCATGGCTGGGCGATAGCTGCCTGCCTCCAGAGGAAGCACCAGAGCAATCTGCTCCTGAACGGGAACTGGCCACTGCCTACAGCCCGTGGGAAACGCTCCGTCACAAGGATTTTGCTGCTATGGAGCGCGAGGAATTGCAGTTGGTGCAGCGTTGGATGGATGCGTTGATCTGGCGCTTGGGCGAAAGGCGCACCCGCCGGCGCATCCGCGCCTACAAACGCACCTGTTGCCTGGACCTTTCCACCACGATGCGCAAAAGTATGCCACACCAGGGCGAGATCGTGCATCTAGCTTGGCAACGTTCTCGTTTCAAACCGCGCCCGTTGGTGGTCATCTGCGACATCAGTGGCTCGATGGAGCGCTATTCGCGTCTCTTCCTGCACTTCATGTATGCCATGCGCCAAAGATCGAAGTATGTTGAGACATTTGTCTTTGGCACACGCCTTACACGCGTCACCCAGGCGTTACGTCACCGTGACATAGACACTGCGCTCAAGGAAGTCGCTCAGGAAGTGGTAGACTGGTCAGGCGGGACGCGCATCGGCGAGTCACTCAGGACATTCAACTATCGCTGGTCGCGCCGCGTGTTGCGCAATGGTGCCACAGTGATCATCATCAGCGACGGTTGGGACCGCGGCGACGTCGCACTACTGCAGCACGAGATGGATCGCTTACAGCGCAGCTGTCACCGCCTCATCTGGCTCAATCCGCTAGCTGGTGCGCCACATTACCAGCCGCTGGTGCGTGGCATGCAAGCCGCGCTACGCTATGTGGATGAGTTTCTCCCTTTGCATAATCTGGAGAGCCTGGAAGCGATAGTCCGTCGTCTCGCCGATCCGATGGGCAGAGGGCAAAGACCAGATAGTAAGCTGCTTTGGAGCTGAGATTCCATACATTGATAACGAAAGTCTCACGGCTATCCTTACACTAAGGTGCTCTCTATTGTAGTTCTTACACATGGATATGTCACCCGTTGCACTGCATCGGAACGCTGTCTCGACAATTTCGCTGCACCCCTTGTGATTTGCCCATTTGCCAATGCTGTATTATATTTGGGCTTGCATTCGCCGAGGTAGCTCAGCCTGGTAGAGCACTTGACTGAAAATCAAGGTGTCCCCAGTTCAAATCTGGGCCTCGGCACTACAGGTCATATAACTACAGGTTGCGCCGAGCTTTGTTCGAGAGTGCGGGGCAACTGGTTTGTGGATCGTAAAAGCAGCGCTAGTAAAGCTTACGCACTGTTTTTTGTTCGGTCGCTCCCTCGCACTCGCAAGAGATTCCAGGCGATACCCTAACTCGCTTCTCCCGCTGATTTGCGTGTCGATCTGTGTCGCAGGCGATCCAACGCCAGCAAGAGTAGAGCCATGGCGAAGGAAAACACTGAAATGATCTTGCCGATGCTTCGCACAGGCGTGTCCTCAAACCGCAGCTCCAAGAAGTGTTCTCCTCGGGGCACGGACACAACAATCCAGCCCTCATCTGGTGTGGTGTGAATCTCGGCCTTGGCAATCAGTCTGCCAATGCGCGCCCTCAGATCCGCTTGTGGATGTCTCAGGTCCTCGTAGATATAGGCGTTCCATCCCGGGTAGTAGGCAGTGAGGAAAGTTATACTCTGCTGATCATCTGCTGCATACACCCACACCAGCTCGTGCACCGTGCTCATCTCGATGGAATGGACGCCCAATCGTCCATCATTTGGGATGGCACTGTAGTTAACTTTGGTGGTGATGGCGCCTCCTTGGATGACTTGTTCCGCCAACGGTGACCAGCTTGGGATACGACGCGCCCAAGCAGTTGTACCGGTCATCTCGTCGGATGCCTGCTGATAGCGGAAAAGAGCGGCCAAGCTGACAGGACCCTCACTCGGAAGAGGATCGCGCACTTCTGCGGTGAGGTAGGGGTAAGCGCCCACAATGATCAGCAATGCCAGTAGGATGAAATAACGCATTTCCCAAGGGGTTGTGATTTCTGCCTGTGAAAATGGTAAACGGGGGGCACGGCGCGCGATGATTGCACCGCCTAGCAGTGCAAGACCGAATGTGGTTAACACACCTAGCCGCCATGGGAATTGGACCGTTGTCAAGAAGGGGACCATGCGCCACACGATCGCCGAGGCAGGGGTCATTAGGAAGATTGCAACAATGGTGATCGCCTGCCAAAACCGCAGTGTTTGGTGTATGGTATGGTCCCTGATGCGCGATACAACGAGGAAAGAAAGGCAGAACAACATTAGCGGCACCAAACCCAGCTGAAATCCTACCTTGTCGTCAGGACCGGGGATGCTAGCACCGAACCCCCAGGCAGGCGAGAAGAGCTGATGAAAGTAGACAAAGTCATCTCCAAACGTATAGCGTCCCCCGAACCACTGGTCCAAACGCACATAGTTGCGCTCCATCAGTGCAGGGAGAAGGAAGATCGCTTGCAGGCCGAATCCTAACAGGAGCGCCAGGATGCCGGGCGTTGCATGCCGAATCAACCCGATAAACACGGAATCCGTATGACGCCCGTTTGGCGACCGTTCGCGTAGTGTCTGCAGCAGTGCAGATAGAATGATGTATAGCACCACGGTGGGTCCGATGAGCACAAGCAGCACATTGCTGGTCAATACCAGGCCGGTGTAGGCGAATGCAGCACCAGCTAATGTCCTCAGCTGAGGGCGTTTTGACAGCTCAAAGAAACCCCAGAATACCAGTGGAATGAACACAAAGGCAAACGACTCAGCCAACGCGGCGCGCACGTATAGATCGAACAGATGGTAGGGCATATAAACGTAAAGCAGGCTGGCTATCAAGCCACCCGTCGTGCCCAACAGTCGCCGCGCAAAGAGGTACATAGTAGCTGCCGAGCCGAGAATGGACAGAGCGAAGACTATCTTGACTGCTGTCACGTGGTCGAGACCGATCAGCACGACGACCTCGCCCACGTAGTAAGCTAGGGGAGCATAGATGTTCCAGAACGGATAGCCGTAACCGAATCCCCAGTCCGGCCCCCAGCGTGGCCAAAGGATGCCATCGCGAATCGAACGGTCGAATTCATACAGAAAATAGAGGCTATTCTTGGCATCGTGGGCGCCCCAGAAGTAGCCAGGTTGCAACAGCGGTCCCATTGCGAAGATCGAGAAGAGCAATGCTAACCCGATCCCCAGGCGAGTTCTGAAGCGAGGAACATATGTACCTAATTGTGTCATCAAAGGTTGTCCTGTCTCGACAAGTCTAACGTGATCTTATCATCATCCGTGTCGTCCACAGGCCAACGCTGCCCCGTCTCACTTTCGTAGAGGCCTACAGCAATATGATAAGGACCAGAGGGAGCATCACCCGGCACGTAGATAGCTGTGTCTGTGACAATCAAACGCCCCAGCTCCCATTGACTGGTAAGATAGTCTTTCCCTGGGACTTCAGGGTTAGCGGCGGCTCCTAAGAGGGGATCCGCTTGAGAAAGCAAAATCTCGGAGGTGTCTAACAGATGGGCGAACAGCTTCAGGTCGCGCTCGAGAGATTTAGTAGCCTGCCAGGTGAGTATCAGGTGCAGTATGTCGCCAGGGCGAGGCGCACCATATTCGTCTAGCGGCAGTCGACCAGAAGTGGACACAGGAAGACCAGCTGCCGTGGAAGGTATCTCTACCTCTACGTACGCCTCGAGTAACAAGATTTGATATCCTCCCCAGCTGGCCTGTGGTTCCCCAGCGGGAACATATTGGCTGTAGCGCGGTTGCAGGTAGCTGTAGCTCGCTAACAACACAAAACCTATCAATACTGCCTGTATAGATGGCATACATAGCCGCGACCGCAGGTGTAGTACCCCACCGGCTGCAACTGAGAGGCACATGCCCGCTAGCCCAATTAGCTGCCATGGATAGGTAAGCAGCTGAAATAGGCTGCTCAGTCGCCAAAACGGGGCGGAGACTGGCAATGTGAGCAGGATCAGACCTGCAGCCGTGAGAAGGGGTGCCTTCCAGGACACTCGCTCACTATGAAGTGAGTCAGCGTGCTCAATCTCGGCTGGACTGGAATGCTTATGCTTCGTTCGGGCCTGCTTGAGAAGCAAGAACAGGGTTACAAATGCCAGTGCTACAGGCGCAAGACCCAATCCCAGTGATAGCCCATCGTTCCATCCCGGACGGCTGGCACCGAATCCCCAGTATGGCGACACCAGTTGCGCGGGATAAAGAAAGTGGTTAAAGAAATCCTCTCCACCTGTCCGGGTATGCCAGCCTGCGGTCCATAGGCTAAAAATGGTAGCGCCAACACACCCGCCACCAGCAGCAAGCACCGGTCGAAATCGAATGCGCCAGTCGCCGGAAAGTGCCCACCAGCTCAGCAGGCATAGAAAGGCCCATAACCCCAGCCCTAGCTGACTGAGACCGATGAGTAACCAAGCTAGGCTGCTCAGCACAAGAGAGCGTCGGGGCAGCTTATGAGAGTGCATTCCGAGCGCTGTGGCAAAGCCAAGTGGGATGAGACCCAGGCAGAGCGCTTCGCCCCAGGCGCCGCGCACGTAGACGGCAGCGATGCGATATGGCAGGTAGCTATAGACAAGGGCAGCTAGACACGCGCCAGCTGCTCCCAGTGGCCGACGCAACCACCAGTACATACCCAGAGTACCGAGCACCCAGGATAACGCGAATACTACCTTGATCCCAGAGATGACTGTCATCCCTGAGGCTAGCAACAGCCGTGCCAGATAATAGGCCAGATAGCCATCACTACGGAGAGGATCGTAATGGGTGGCTATCGAAGGCATCCAGCCCAGACTCAAAGGAATACCGCTCAGGTGCAGCAGGTTGAAGAAGGGAACAAAGCCACTATGTGCCTGAAAATAACCAGGATAGGTCAGGGGAGCCCATACGAAGACACTGAGGGCGATAGCGAGCAACACATAGCGGTGTCGGCTGACTAGCTTGCTGGGCGAAATAATCGCGATGTCTCCTCCATGCATGTGCCAGGCGCGAAATTGCCTCGATTCTACCGCATCCGTCGGATGCGAGCAATTGCACTGGCAACCTACAACTCAGGTGTTGAGTACTGGGTACGTATCCAGAGACGCTCTCCATCCGTAATCAGCTCGATTGTGCCAGCCTGATCAGTGCGAACCACTGGGATCCCAATCTCTTGGTAACGTTGCAGCACCTCGGCTGCGGGCAGATTGAGCGAGTTTTCGGCAGCGACAGAGAGCACAGCGATCCGAGGTTGCACAGCGCGTAGAAAAGCTGCATCGCTGGACGTGGAACTGCCGTGATGGGGCACCTTGAACACGGCTGCGCTCAGCCCAGGATAGCGCCGGAGCAGCTCTTGTTCCACCTCCGAAGTGATGTCGCCGGTCAGCAGAAAGCTGATGCGCCCCAAGGTAATGCGGAGAACCAATGAGTGGTCATTTAGACGTTTGTAATGCCCGTCTGTAGATGGGTGCAGTGTCTCAATGACAACGCTGTCTGACGTATTGATGCGCATACCACTCTTCGCCAAAGTGGTGGAGACGTTAGCCTGTCGCAATGCCGTCTGCCAGGTAGCGTATAAAGTCGATTTGGTCTCAACTGGGGGGATAACCACCTGCTTGACCTGATAGCGATCCAGCACGCCTAACAACCCAGCGAGATGGTCCGACTCAGGGTGGGTATTGACGACCATATCAAGGGTGCGATCCCAAAAGGGCATATGTTGGCCCAGTGCAGCCAGCACAACGGATGGGGCAGGGCCACCGTCCACCAGGATCTGGCAACCATGCGGGGTGGTGATGAAAATAGCGTCTCCCTGACCTACGTTCAGGAAGGCTATGTGGAGCCGCCCATCAGGCAAGTTGATATTAGCTGCCAACGCCGGCAGCACAAGCATGACTGCCGTTGTCAAGGACATCTGCGTGGATGTACGCAAGCGCTTCAAGGTGCCCGACACGTTTGTGAGTGTACTCTGGGACCTGTTGTGCAACACAAGATATAGAATCGCGACTATGAGCATTGCTCCCAATGCAATGCCTGCCACGTCTAAAGCATCCCGGACGCCGATCTCCAGCCGGCTAGAGATATGCGCCGTGGACTCAACGCACATGACCATCCACGCGAGAGGCAGCCACACGAACCATCCGATCACCTGGCCAACTGGCAGCCATATCGTCCCGAACAGGAGCGCCAATGCGCCGCTCAGCATAATCAATGGTTGCACAGGCACAATCAAAATGTTGGTAAATAAGCTCACCAATGAAATACGTCCGAAGTGGTATACGACCACTGGCAGAGTAGCCAGCTGAGCAGCAAACGTGACCGTCAATCCATCCCCCAGTAGTCCACTGATTAGACCGGCGATACCTCGCACTCGGCTGAGCCAGGCTGTCAGGATGTTCTCCAAGAGTGGTGCCAGCCAGATCAGGCCAGCGGTGGCGCTAAAGCTCAATTGAAAGCCAGGATCGCGGAACCAGGCAGGGTTGACCATCGTCATCAAAACCGCTGCCATTATCAACGACGTGCGCACTTCTGCCCGCCGCCCAAAGCGCAGCGCGATTACATACAATCCGCCCATAATCGCAGCGCGAATCACAGGCGCGTCAGCTCCTGCCAACATAACGTAGGCGGCAATACCGAGAAGAGATACATATAGTGCGATGCGTCGCCCTGCGAGGCGAGTGGTTGCTGCCAGCAAGAAACCACACAACACCGCAATGTTCGAGCCGCTGATCACGATGACATGGCTGGTGCCAGTAGACCTAAATTGTGCATACAAAGGTGCTGGTATACCGTTTCTGTCACCGAGCAGGATCGCCTTTAGCAAGGAAGCATATGGTTCAGATATAAGATGCTCAATGATGGAGCTCAGATGCTGCCTGAGCGCATAAAGGGTCTGCCAGAAAGGACTTCCCTCATCTGTGGACAAAACTCTGACGCGAGGGTAATTCATCACCACATATATGTCCTGGCGTGCAAGGTAGTCACGATAATCGAAGTTTTCGAACACTGGTGGCGTGACGAGCTGACCGGTCAAGCTCAGTCGCTCGCCATAATGATGGGCAGGGTAGCGAGCGACGCGAGCTAGCAGTAATCCACGCGCTTCTCTGGGCTGAAATGAGGTTTCAGCGTCAATTGTGATAGATTTTGCCCGAATGCGCAGCTGTTGGAAAGTGTCGCGAAGTTCGGGCTCGCTGTCCACAATCCCAGTGATCGTGACAGGGGTGCCTGTGTCCTTGAAAGCCATCACATGGTTGGGGTCACGTGGCGGACCGATCAGGGTGGCACGTGTCAATCCGGCCAGCAGCGCCAAAGAGCAAAGGGCTGCCAGTCTCGGTATTCGGTCGCGTGGCCACATTAGAAGCGTTCCTACGCACGGAATTGCCATGGCAGCCAACACTGATATAGGGGGTGTCAGCAACGATGCCCCGGCAATGCCCAACAGCCAGGCGAGGCCCAGATAGAAAAGAGTCATAGGCTATGCTCCAACGGTTGGTGCAGCAAAGCCATGATCTGTTCCTCTGGCACATATCTATGGTGCAGCTGACAGGCAAACTGTGCCTCAGCGTATACATTAAGATCTGGGCTGCTTGCCCGGCTATCAGTACCCAGATAGATAGGTACATTGGCGCGCAGGTAACGCTCCAGTGGCATTCTACCGCTTCCAAGAAGGTGATTAGAGCGCGGACAGTGGACCACGGCGCAATGCGTTGCCGCTATAAGTGCGATCTCCTCATCCGACACGTATACCCCGTGCACCAGCAGGGGATGGGCATCAAGCACCCCCAACGCAGCCAGATATGGGACTGGCCTTTGCCGGGGAACAGAGGTAGGCAGGTAGCCTGTGGCACGCACTAGGGGACTGAGAACGCGGGCCTGCCCTGGAAGTCTACCGCGGAGCAACCATTCCGTTTCAACCTCCGACTCTGCTACGTGCACGCACAGTGGCACGTTTTCGGCGCGGCACCAGCGGGCACCGGCACGCAGCAAATCAGGGTGGCACGAGTAGGGAGCATGGAGGGAAAGTCCAACTTGCATGCGCCCATAGTTGGGGTGATGGCGCGCACTCTCTATCGCTTTCTGAGCTTCCTGCAACCGTTCCATAGCGCTCTCCCTCTCCAATCCCAACACTTCTAAGTAGACAATGCCATTTAACCCGCTGGCAAGTAGTGGCTCAACACTCAGCCAGCTGTGCGTAATGTCTCCGACGTGGGTTGTGCCATATGTTTTTAGTTCAGCAATGCCTTGCGCAATGGCAGACAAGATTTCTTCGCGCGACAGGCGGCTGATCTTCCAACCGACACGGGCCAACCATGGCAAGAAGCTGGTTGGTTGAGCCGGGCATAAATGAGTGAGGGCGGTCAGTTCGAGGTGGGTGTGCGCGTTGGTCACATAGTGCATACACCTGGCCTGCGCGAGCGACTGGAAGAAGTGAACATAGCTAATGACACAAAACGACCAGGAAACTCTCCAGCTGCGAGATACCTATGCATGTGCAATTATAGCATACCCTGTCCAGTTTGAGACACAAAAAGTGCCCTGACGTTGATCCGTCAGGGCACTATGGCACGCGCGCCGGTTATCATAAACCTGTCAGGATGCGATAAGTCATCGCAGCTGTCAATGCATGGTCTCTCCTACTGTGCTGGTATCTCAGACAGAGAGGTACCAGCCATAGTGATGAGCTGTGCGAATTTTAGCACGGCGCCCGAACCTGGAGCACCCACACCGTTGATCGTCACGAACGCGTCGCCGGCAGCGTCAAAGTCAAGCGAAGTTGGGAAGGAAAGACCACTGACCACCACCTCTGAAGCGTTCCCCTCCCGGATGCGAATCAGTGCTCCAGTATCCGGAAGTGGACCTTCCTGAGTGAACTGCGCAAATTGCACGGCATACAAATTGCCATCCGGTGCACTTTGGAGGTCAGTGATCGCTGTGAGATTGGTTGCATAATCCGTGACGCTACCATCTGGGGCGACTTTAACCACTTTGGCTGAGCCGGGCAGGAACGGAGCACCAGGCAGTAATGATACGTAGAGATTGCCAGCTTTATCAAAAGCTACCCCGGTGGGCACGGGATCGGATTCTTTTGCATTGCCACGCGCCGGATTGGGCAGTGGGCTTGGCACCCCGGGGAAGACGCTCACAACCTCAGTCTTTTTCGAGGTCAGATCTACCGCAAGGAGATCATTGGCCCCCGCATCCGCAATCCACAGTCGCCCATCTGGCCCAAAGGTCAGGTCGTATGGGTGGCTCTCGAGGATGTATCCATCTGGGTTGTTAGCCTTCTCCACATCCCAGGTGTTAACCAGCTCAGTGAGCTGGTTGTCTTTGAGGGCGAGCACTCTTGCCATATTAGGCATTGGCGTATCACCGAACTCACCCTCCCAGCCACCGCTGGTGACGTATACCGTCCCATCAAGTTCTGCTAGCCGGTTTCCACCAGAAGTATCCCTTTCCATCAACACGGACGGGAGCATAGCCATCACATACTGCTGCCCGTCTGAGGCGATGTGCACCACTCTGGCGCTGTCACCGATCTTTACTTCTTCCGGTTTCCCAGTTTCGGGGTTGGTCACTGAAACGACCATGTCGCCACCGATGCCTGAGTCCACCACATACAGTCCGCCGTCAGTGGCTACCAAAACACCCTGCGGACCGTTAAATCCCTTTGCGACTATGATGCCCTCTCCTGGTGCTGCAGCGACAGCGCTGGACGCACTCCCGAGCAGAGACATCACCACGATACTAACTGCCAAAGCAATTCGAATATTCATCAGATCCCCTTGCCCCTCCAGGGCAACCATCTGAACTGGTCTGGAACCGCCGAACCGAATGGCGCGCAGCCATTAGTTGATAATGTATACCTTTATACTACATTTGTCAATCAGAAATCTTGAGACTCTTGGCCCTTTGTCGGCAATATGGGCTCTTTTTCTTACGATGAAGTCTCTTGTCTTATCGCTCGAGCACTCTGGCAAGTCCATGACCTCTATTGGGCTTGTTTGACACCTGTACAGGAAAGGTTATGATGTACACTATTCAGGTATGAAGAGTTCGGAAAGTCAGCCATCGGTCATAGAGCGAGGGAAAAATATGACAACCCATTCGCCCCGAATCAGGCCACGCCTCTGGGAAGTGCTCATAGTTATCGGGATGATATTGGGTTTCTGGCCGTTGCCGGCCCACGGCCAGGTGGAGGAAGCCCAGTGGACAGTTTTGATCTACTACGCAGCTGACAATAATCTGGAGCCGGTTATCTTGCGCGAGCTGAATCGCATGGAAATGATCGGATCGACATCTGAGGTCCAATTCGTCGCGTTGATCGACCGCCATCCACGTTACTGGACGGGCAGCGATAACTGGAGCGATACACGCTTGTTGCGCATCGAGAAGGATGGCAACCTTTTTACTGTTACATCGCCGGTAATCCGTAAGCTGGGCGAGGTGAATACGGGTTCTGCTGAGACGCTTGGGCGTTTCATTGCCTGGGGAATCACCACCTATCCCGCAAGGCACTACGCGCTGATCATCTCAGACCATGGAGGTGGGTGGCAAGGCGTTGCCTCCGATGAGACATCCGAAGGTCAAATGATCAGCCCAGCTGGGCTAATGCGAGCGTTAGAAACGGGCTTGCGCACGGCCGGGGTCGATCGCCTTGACTTGTTGATCTTCGATGCGTGTCTGATGGCCGAGCTGGAAGTATGGTCATTGCTGGCGCCTTATGTGCATTATGGAGTGGCTTCCGAAGAAATCACGTATGGTCTAAAGGGCCTTGATCGCGCAATGCGTGACCTGGTGGATGACCCAACGATGGAGGCAGAGGATCTGGGCGCACGGATAGTACAATACTTTGAAGAAAGCTACATAGGTGATGAAACCGGTGACACTCTGACTATGTCAGAAGTGGATCTGGACCATATGCCCAGACTCCAACGGGCAATGAATACCCTAGCGCAGATGCTGAACGCCTATCTTGACACTCCTGAAGCGATTCTGGCCGTAGCATACGGCCTCGCTCATTCTCCCGCCTTCGCCGACACGGACCGTGCGTTTTTCGGCATGATCGACTTGCGCAGCTTCCTCTTAATTGTCGAGGAGTTGGCTCAAGTACCCCAGCTGGCAGAAGCGGCGCAACAAGTGCGCGAGATATTAGCGGAAGCGGTGCTAGCACAGTACGCGGGTCAGGATATACCTTCAGTGGGAGGGTTGTCTTTCTTCTTTCCTATCCTGCCCAAGTTGGTGCAGATCTATACCTATGGGTATCTGGGTGTACTTGAACCTATGCCTGGCGCAAAGCAGAGTCCTTGGGTGCAATTTCTTAACCTCTATCCCGAGGCGCTTAACCGTGTGGTCGAGAAGCCTACAGTGGCTCCCCTCGAGCTGGAGCGTGAGGCCATTGCCAGGGGCGAACAGGCTGAGGTGGCCTCTGAAGTCGGCGGCATCGGCCTGCGAGAAGTGGAGCTAGTGGTAGGGCGAGCTGAAGGAGACGTCCTGATTACCGTCGACTCTAACCGTCTGGTTTTGCGGGAGCGAGAGATCGAAGAAGGTCTCAAGGTGCCGGTATGGGACGCTCGAAGCAATCCTGTGCAGGCGCAATGGAAAGGAAATGGCTGGGTGCTCAGTAATGGAGAACAGGATGTGCGTGTCTCGATTTATGCGACTGCTCCTGGTAGTGACGTCTTTGCTGTGCCAGGCTACTTCCGGGGTGTGACCAGCGGTATCGAGTTAGAGGGAGAGATTCGATACAATGTCGATGCGGAGAGTAGCGAAGCCACCTACGTTGGAGCTTTTGCGCGGCAGAAGAATGGATTGCTTGGCCCTTACTTCTTCGAAGCGGGAGATTCCTTTACCGTAAAGCGCCAGGTGATCCGTGTCGTAGATGGGACGGCGGAGTATGTTAGAGGCGGTACACTAATTATAGGACAATCTCCACCGCAGCTGATGAGCGCACCCGTGCCAGCCGGCGTATATCAATTTGGTCTTCGTGCCATAAACCTTGCAGGGGATAGTGCGATGCAGCTGGCTGAGCTGCACGTTGATATCGGTGATGTGCAGCCACAGCCTTATCGCAGCCGCGCGCTCTCTTTTGTAACGTTGCAGCCGGCTGGATGGCTGGTTGAGGAGACGGTGGGCACTGTTACCTTCACACCTGATGATCTCTCGGCAGTAAGGGCGCAAGTGGAAGTGATCCCGCTGGTTCGGTTGGGCGCTGTAGGTCGCCAATCTCTCGATCAACTCTTGTCGGTTCTGCTCGACGAGCTTTCCGCAGATATCCAGGTCAGCAATGTGCAACGTGGTCGAATCAGCGAGACCACACTAGCTGGTCGTGCAGCGCGCAGACTGGATTACACATATGATCTGGCGAACCATGGTGAGATCGCTGGCTCACTCGTGGCATTTATCGATCCAGCGCGTGAGCAGCTGTTTGTCTTCACTTCGGAAGCACCGATCAGCACTTTGTCCAAAGAGCGGGCGTCTCTCGAGCTGGTGCGCGATAATCTTAAGCTGTTGCCGACAATGTTTCTAAGCCGTCTCTACAGCAATCAGACTATGGGCTTTAGCTTGTCCTATAACGACTACTGGCAAGTGATCGAACAGCCGGCTGGCGGAGATGTCTTTTTCTATGCCCCAGCCGGTGACGCTGCATTGCGCGTTCAAGAACGTGTGGGCAAGCGACAGCCATCGCCGCAGGATAATGATGCACAGCTGTTTATTTATGTGGAAGATTGGCTAAGACAGCAACCAGGGTTGGAACTCACCCGGCCGGAAGATGTCGAGCTGGCTGGTCTGCAAGGACGACATCTCACTTACTCCTTTGAAGACGAAGAGGGCAAAACGTTTGAGGGTGGTGTCATAGCCGTTACCACCCGGGATGGGCGCACGTACGTTCTGAACAGTGAACTGGATAAATCATCACCAGAAATCGACCTGTTGCGGGATGATCTGCAGGCCATGCTGAACAGCTTCACTATTGTAGCTCCAGACGCCAGCCCGGTGCCACTGCCTGGAGAAGATTGGGTCATCTACGAGAACAAAGAGCTCCATTTCGGGGTGGCCTACCTCAAATTCCTCGATGTCGAGGAGGACTTTAGTGATCCTGAGTTTCAGGTGGTGAAGTTCTACTATCAGGGCCCAGAGGGATCACTAGGCATCGAGATTGCTGTTGTGCCGCTCCCGTCTGGTGCCTTGCCCAGCTCTGGCACGGCAGACCAGTTGGTGCGGCAGGGCATTGAACGAGTGCGCGCAATGCATCCCGACCTGCAAACCGGTACCCTAGCCGATATGGAACTGGCTGGCATCCCAGCACGTGGCGTCAGCTACGGATGGTATGAGCCAGCAACTGAGGATCAGGATGAAGAGATGGAGATGGAGGGCAGTGTGCTGGCAGCTCCCACTCCCTATGGCTTCGCTTACGTAGTCAACGTCTATCTGCCCACCTCTCTCGCGGGCGATATACCAGTTGATGTCGGGATAGTACCTCACCTCCTTGACACCTTTACCCCCCTGCTAGAGGGCTTGCAGCCGGTCGAACAGGTCAGCGCAGCGGGTCAATTGTTGCGTTTCTACCTCAATGAGCGATTAGGTGTCCGCTTGACAGTACCACGTGCTTGGCGGTTAGTTGAGGAAAGAGACCGAGTCGTTTGGATTGGAACGGATAGTGTCGGGCGACCTGTCCCTGGCTACCGGATAGAAATACGCCTGCTGGAAGAGGAGATGCCCCCGACCACTGAAGAGATGGACATTATGCTGGGACAGCTCATTGAGGAATTGCAGGAAGTAGAACAGGGGGCATTGCGTCCACTAAGAGATATCGGGGAGCCGGCGGATACCCAGCTGGCCGGATTGCGTGGGCGCGAGGTAACTTTTTTGGCCGCATATCTTGGCAGCGACTTAGTGCGGGTACGCTGTATGGTACTACGCGATGACGGTGGCGCGCTCTATTCGCTGAATATGCTGATTCCTGTCTTGTTGACACCTGCAGAGAAAGAGATTCTGCAACGGGTGCTGGACAGCTTAGAACTGGGCGTGAAGTAATGGCGACGGAACAGCGATCCATCTCAACCAGAATCTCTGCAAGGTTTCAAGCCACCTGTTCTTATGACAGAGACGATACGTTTACGCTATAATATGTGTATGATTATTAGGGACATGGAGGTGTCTATGAGCTCCTCTACAGGTAACATTTTGGAGATCCACGATCTTCACGTAGAGGTAGAAGGGAAAGAACTGTTGCACGGGATCAATCTAGCTATCCCTGAGGGACAGGTGCATGCCTTGATGGGTCCCAACGGGAGCGGCAAAACCTCCCTGATGATGACCATTATGGGTTTCTCGGCCTACAAGGTGACGCGCGGTCAGATCATCTTTGATGGTCGTGACATCACTGGGCTGAGCGTCACCGAGCGTGCACGGCTGGGCATTGCCATTGCTCAGCAGCGTCCTCCCACTATCGTTGGTGTCAAGCTGCGCGCTGTGCTGGACTATATTGTGGCGCACGATTCGATTAGTGCGGAAGAGGTGACTCAGCTGGTGCGGCAAGCACGCGTTGAAAACTTTCTGGATCGCGATATCAACGCTGGTCTCTCCGGGGGTGAAATCAAACGCGCCGAGCTGGTGCAACTGCTGGCCACTTGTCCGCGCTTCAGTATGATGGACGAGCCGGAGTCCGGCGTTGACCTTGACTCGTTGGCGTTAGTTGGCAGCCTGGTCAACCGACTTTTCGTTCGCGACTCGTGTCGGCCTGTACGTCGCCGCTCTGGCTTGATCGTTACCCATACTGGTCATATTCTGAAATACATCGAGGCGGACCGTGCACACATTATGTTGGACGGTCGCATCGGGTGTTCGGGGAATCCCCACCTGGTATTGCAGACGATCGCCGAACGTGGGTATGCGGAGTGTGTGTGTTGCATGAACGAGGGAGCTTAGTATGGCGAAGTCACTCAACACCGTAGACGTTGTCGCGCCGGATGAAGTGCAGACACTGGCTGACGTTGGGGTTCAGATCCGCCCTGATGAGCCACAAGTGCGCGCTGGCACTTATGTGCTGCGAGATCATTTGCCTCTGTGCGTGCAGACTTACCGTGAGGGGCTGGAGATGATGCCCATTGCAGAAGCCTTACGCCGCTACGATTGGCTACGTGAGCGCTACTATTGGAAGCTAATCTCTCCCGATCAGGATGAGGTCACACGCCAAGTAGCAGCTGAGGCAGAGCCACAGGGTTATTTCATCTGGGTGCGCCAGGGGACGCGGATCACCCGGCCAGCACAAGCTGGTTTGTTCATCTCACACGAAGGGCTGTCACAGAAGCTGCATAATGTGGTGGTACTAGAGGACGACACAGAGCTCCACCTGATCACCGGTTGTACCACTGGTCGTGCCGTGCGCAGCGGTTATCACCTGGCGGTCAATGAAGCTTACGTGGGTGCGAATGCTACACTGACTTTCACTATGGTGCACAGTTGGGGGCCTGAGGTGATCGTGCGGCCGCGTGCTGCTGTTGCTGTGGGTGATCATAGCCATTACATCAACAATTATGTCTCGCTGCGACCCGCGTTGGACATCCAGAGCAATCCACGCACGTACCTGAACGGTGTCCGTGCCACTGCCAAATATATGACCGTCATCTTGGGTTCCCGAGGATCTATCATCGATACTGGCGGGGAAGTGTGGTTAAATGGAGAAGATAGCGGCGCCGAGCTCGTGCACCGTGGGGTCTGCACAGGCGGCAAGATGTACCAGCGCGGCTTCCTGGTGGGCAATGCGCGCTGCAGGGCGCACGTGGATTGTGCCGGCATGTTACTTGACCCGGGTGAAGATGGATTCATCGAATCAGTGCCTGGTTTGCGTTCCTTCCATCCTGAGGCTCAGATGAGCCACGAAGCAAGTGTAGGCAAGGTGGCACCGGAACAGGTGGAGTACCTGATGTCACGGGGCATGGAAGAACACGAAGCCATCTCAATGATCATCCGCGGCTTCCTGGATGCCGATATTGAAGGTCTGAGCGCTGAGCTGGACGCGCGTATCGGGGAGATCGCTGCTCTGGCAGGACACGGGGAACGCAAATAGCTGCGTGGAAAATCCTCTGATTACGGGAAATGCGACAGACATTTTGTGTCACCGGTCTAGACTGCCCCAGTTGCGCACGAACGATTGAGGATGGCGTAAAGCGCCTGCCCGGTGTGCAGGAGTGTCAGGTAGACTTTGCATCCGGCAGGTTGGACGTTGTGGGGGACGTATCCCCAGCCACACTAGCAGCTCGTGTGCATGAGCTGGGTTACAATCTCATAGAAGCCGTGGAAGAGCGAAAGGATGCTTCAGCGAGCTCAATCAGTTTGCTGCGCTTCATGTGGCAGCGCAGTGACACACGCTTGGCGTTACTGGGCTTGGTGCTCATACTGCCTGGTGTGATTCTCGAGGAGCTGCTGGGCATACACCACTCACTTGTCACGATTGCATCGTTGGGTGCCTGGCTGGCAGCCGGTTTTCCGATTGCGCGCAGCGCGTGGCAGGCTGTTCGCGTTAATCGTGACATCAATATCAATGTGCTAATGAGCATTGCCGGCTTTGGTGCAGTTGCTATCGGTGCTTTTACTGAGGCTGGGATGGTTATGGTGCTTTTCGCCATTGGGGAGGCTCTGGAGAGCTACACGAGCGAACGAGCACGTCACGCTATTCGCAGCCTGGTTGAGCTGATGCCTGAGAGAGCTACATTGTTGCGTTCCCATCGTGGCGGCGAACTGACATCTGAATCTGAAGAGGTGACAGTGACAGTGCTTCGCCCTGGTGATGTCATTCTGGTCAGACCCGGTGAACGCATCCCAGTTGATGGGCGCGTCATTGCCGGCCTCTCGACAGTGAACCAGGCACCCATCACAGGCGAAAGCCGCCCAATAGACAAGGAACCCGGCAGCGAGGTGTTGGCTGGGAGCATCAATGGTGAAGGCGCCATAGAGGTGGAAGTGACACGTTTGGCCTCTGACACAGTGCTCAGCCGTCTGATCCAGCTGGTACAAGAAGCTCAGGCGAGACGTGCTGCAACACAGCGCTTCGTGGATCGTTTCGCTCGCTATTATACTCCGGCCGTCGTTGCATTAGCAGGACTGGTGATGACGTTACCGCCCATCCTCTTAGGACAACCGTTTGTGGATCTGGCTGTTCCTAGTGCTGGATGGTTATATCGCGGTTTGGCATTGCTTGTGGTGGCCTGCCCGTGCGCACTTGTCATTAGCACGCCGGTCACCATTATTAGTGCAATCAGCAATGCAGCTCGGCACGGTGTGCTGATTAAGGGGGGCGCTTATTTGGAAATGTTGGCCCAGGTGCGCACTGTCGCCTTTGACAAGACGGGCACGTTAACCTATGGTCGTCCTGTCGTTGTCTCTGTGCGCCCCGCTAATCATGCCGATGCAGATGGTACCGCGCAGCACTGTACGGATTGTGCAGAGCTGTTAGCCTTGGCCAGCGCTGTCGAACGACATAGTGAACATCCTTTGGCACGTGCTGTAGTCGATGAGGCCACTCGTTACAGCCTACACACACGCTATCCTGCTGCGGAGACGGTCACAGCACTACCTGGCCGTGGCGTTACGGGCCGAGTGGAAGATCGCGAGGTAATGATTGGCAGCCACACCTATTTTGGCCAGAAGGTGCCCCATCCAGAAGAACATTGCGTCGCCGCCGAACGCGACGCCCAGTTGGGTCGTACGCCGTTGATGGTGGCTGCAGACGGTGAATATGTCGGCACCATCACTGTGGCGGACGCGGTACGGCCGACCAGCCGTGAGGCATTGGACATGCTGAAGGGAATGGGCTTCTCTAAACTGGTGATGCTCAGTGGAGATGATGCCGCGGTCGGCACCCAGGTGGGTTATCAGCTGGGTATTAAGGACACGCGTGCGGAGCTGTTACCCGAAGAAAAAGCTACTGCTGTACAGGCGTTACGCTCGCGGTATGGCGGCGTCGCTATGGTCGGTGATGGTATTAACGATGCACCTGCCTTGGCTGCTGCTGATGTGGGCATCGCCATTGGTGCCGCAGTAGGTGGTACGGCGCAGGCAATGGAGACTGCTGATGTGGTGTTCATGAGCGACGATCTACGCCGCCTGCCTTTTGTCTTTGCCCTTGCGCGTGCTGCTATGCGCACCGTCCAGGTGAATCTAGCATTGAGCTTGGGCCTTAAGTTATTGTTCGTGGTGTTGGTGGCACTGGGTATGGGCACTATGTGGATGGCGGTGGCCGCTGATATGGGTACTTCACTATTAGTGACATTGAACGGCATGCGCCTTCTGCGCTCACCGAGTCCAGCAGTCTGAAAGTGTTTGAGGTGGTGGCTAGCTGATGATGAGCAAATGCAACTTTCTGCTGTGGAATGAGAGAGGTAGGCTGTGCACGCAGAGATTGTAGTGACGGGCAGTGAATTGCTGCTTGGCGAGATAGTGGACACGAACTCCACAATGCTGGCGCGCATGCTGCGTGACATCGGGTTAGATCTGTACTACAAGACGGTAGTGGGGGACAACCGTGCTCGTATCGCAGCTGTGTTGCGGCTGGCCTTGGAGCGTTCCGACATCGTGCTAACCTCCGGTGGATTGGGCCCTACCGTAGACGACGTGACGCGCGAGGCGGTGGCAGATGTCACGGGCCGTCCACTGGTCTTTCATCAGCATCTGTTGGATCAGATCGCAGCACGGTTTGCCCGCTTTGGACGGCCGATGAGCGAGAATAATCGTCGGCAAGCGCATGTGCCTGAGGGTGCTATCATCCTAGAAAACAGTGAGGGAACTGCACCTGGTTTCATCGTCGAGGATATGCGTGGTACTATCATCTGTTTGCCGGGTGTGCCGCGTGAGCTGGAACATCTCATGCGCACCCATGTTATTCCTTACCTCAAACGACGCCTTGGGTACGAGACGATCATCTTTCCGCGCGTACTGCGCACATGTAATATCGGCGAGAGCCAGATCGACGCATTGATCGGCGATCTGATGCACGGCAGTAACCCTACTGTGGGGTTAGCAGCTCATCTCGGTCAGGTAGACATCCGCATCACTGCGAAATCTTCCACACGTGAAGAAGCTGCTCAGCTCATTGCACCAATCGAGGCAGAAATACGTCGGCGGCTGGGTGATGTGATCTTCGGCACGGATGAGCAGACGTTAGAGGGTGTGGTGTACGACCTGCTGGAACAGCGAGAGCGTACTATTGCACTAGCGGATAGTGTGACGGGTGGACAAGTAGCTGATCTGTTGCGTGGTGTCGAACGCCAAAGGATATTGATCGCTGACCAACGTTATCCTGATGCAGCTGCGTTGCTGACTGGGTTGCGCCTGGAAGACGTCTGGCGCCGTGCTGGCGCCAAACAAGTTGCTGAGGAGGCTGCTGCGCGACTCCGAGCTGAAAGCGGCAGTCAGCTGGCTTTGGCATTACTCGGCATGTTGGCGGATTCAGACAATGTGCCCCCAATGGCATACATATCCCTGTCAGACGGGGAAACGAGTATCACCCGGGCTTATCGTTTTGGAAGCGAAAATGACCTGACGCGTCGTTGGATCACTGTCCGTGCACTGGATATGTTGCGGCGCTACTTGCTGGGCATCGCTCCCCTTGACCCCTGACAGATGGCCATACGGCGCAGGTCTGAAGTAAGCCACCTGTGCCTGATCCTGGTGAGAATTCTGGTGAAATGGACTCTGCCCAACTATCTGCTGCAATAGGAGATCTGTTGCGCACCCGCCGCTGGACTCTGGCACTGGCCGAGTCGTGCACGGGTGGCTTGTTGGGCCACTTGATCACTGATGTGCCGGGTAGCTCAGATTACTTCCTCGGTGGTGTGATCGCCTATTCGAACGAAGCTAAGGAACAGCTGCTGGGTGTTCGGAATGCCACATTGCTTGAGCACGGTGCGGTTAGTGAGGCTACCGCGCGCGAGATGGCAGCGGGGGCACGGCGGCTGCTGGGTGCTCATGTGGCGCTTGCAGTGACAGGCATTGCGGGCCCGGGAGGAGGTACACCGGATAAGCCAGTGGGGTTGGTATATATAGCATTGGATGCACCGGATCAGCAATGGTGCCGCCGCTATGTATGGCGTGGTGATCGAGCTGCTAATAAATCATCTTCGGCTCGTGCAGCATTGTTGTTGCTGTACGACTATCTTTTCCATCCATAAGCCTCTCTCATGATTATCAGTGCCAGCCGCCGTACAGATATTCCCGCGTTGTATGCGGAATGGTTTATCCGGCGTATCCGTGCCGGTTATTGTCTTGTGCCCAATCCGTTCAACCCGCGCCAGGTTAGTACGGTCTCGCTCCGAACGGAGGACGTCGACGTGATTGTCTTCTGGACGCGCCATCCGCGCCCACTTTTCGCTTATCTGGATGAACTGGACCGGCGTGGTTACCGATACTACTTCCATTACACACTGCTAGGCTATCCGCGTGAGATCGATCCATTCACCCCGCCGCTGGAGGTAGCGCTGAAAACTTTCCAGGAGCTATCACGCCGAGTTGGGGCTGCAAGGGTGTTCTGGCGCTATGATCCAATCCTTCTTGGCTCGCTGTGTGATGTCAATTTCCATTATCACAACTTTGTGCACATCGCGAGGGCGTTGCAAGGATATACTAGCCGTTGTGTGGTCAGTCGTTGTACGATGTACCGCAAGACGGTGCGACATATGCGCGAGTTGGCTGCTCGTAGGGCATCCGTTGTCGCCCCAGAAGCTTCCGATGCACGCTTTCTGAATCTGGTGAGCAGCTTGGCAACAGTTGCTCGCGATCATGGAATCGACATTGTAAGTTGTGCCGAAGAGGCAGACCTGCGACCATATGGCGTCCGTCCGGGCAAGTGTGTTGATGACGAGTACATTCGGCAGACATTTAGTATTGAGGTGACCTCGCGCAAAGATCCTGGTCAGCGGGCGGCGTGTGGTTGTGTCGTGAGCAAGGATATCGGCGCATACGATACCTGCACGTTGGGTTGCATCTATTGCTATGCCACTTCCTCTCTCGCGCGTGCGAGGTTCAACCGTGCCTGCCACGATCCCCATGGAGCATCTCTGATCCACTTGAGTGGGCTCGAAAGCGAGCAGCGTGGAGCATTGGCTGCAGTTCGGAACTAGGTAGCCGGGTGCAATAGGTATAAGAAAACTGGAAAGGCCTTCCATCTTCCTGACCTTCCTGCCTAGAATATTTGACAAATCCCCCTCGAGACAGTATCATCCATCCACTTTGGCACTCTGGTCTCAAGAGTGCTAGCACTTTTGTGCAGCGTCTTTTAACTATTTTTTACACTACAAGGAGGTCTCGTTATGTCCCTCAGTCTTACCCCTCTAGGGGATCGCGTCATTGTAGAGCCGCTTGAGAGTGAAGAAGTAACTCCAGGCGGTATTATCTTGCCCGAGACAGCTAAGGAAAGACCGCAAAGGGGCAAGGTACTGGCCATTGGGCCCGGCTCCCGTGACGATCAGGGCAAGCGCATCCCCATCGAAGTCAAAGTGGGTGATACAGTGCTGTATGGTCGTTACAGTGGCACTGAGGTGAAAATCAAGGACAAGAAATACTTGATTCTGCGCGAAAATGATATTCTGGCCGTCATCGAGTAGCGCAAGGTTCATTGCTATCCTACGGAAAGGAAGTTGAGAAATACAAATGGCTAAACAGCTGATCTTTCAAGAAGATGCCCGACGGCGGTTGAAGAATGGGATTGACATGATGGCGCAGGCGGTGGCCACGACGCTGGGGCCGAAAGGGCGGAACGTGGCGTTGGACAAGAAGTGGGGAGCTCCGACGGTGACGCACGATGGGGTGACGGTGGCGAAGGAGATTCAGTTGGAGGATCCGTTTGAGAACATGGGGGCCCAGTTGTTGAAGGAAGCGGCGACGAAGACGAACGACATAGCGGGAGATGGGACGACGACGGCGACGGTGTTGGCGCACATGTTGGTGACGGAGGGGTTGAAGAATGTGGCGGCTGGAGCGAACCCGATGTTGCTGAAGCGAGGGATTGAGAAGGCGACGGAGGCGGTAGCGCAGGCGATCAAGGAGATGGCGATTGAGATCAACTCGAAGGAAGAGATCGCGAATGTGGCGTCGATTTCGGCGCAGGATCGGGAGATCGGGGAGTTGATTGCGGAGGTGATGGACAAGGTAGGCAAGGATGGGGTGATCACGGTCGAGGAGAGCAAGGGGTTGGCGTTTGAGACGGAGTATGTAGAAGGGATGCAATTTGATCGGGGGTACATATCGCCGTACTTTATCACCAATCCGGATGCGATGGAGGCGGTGATTGAGGAGCCGTATGTGCTGATTCACGAGAAGAAGATTAGTGCGGCGAGTGACATTGTGCCGATTTTGGAGAAGTTGGTGCAGACGGGGAAGCGGGACTTGTTGGTGATCGCGGAGGATGTGGATGGTGAGGCGTTGGCGACGCTGGTGTTGAACAAGTTGCGCGGGACGTTCAACGTGGTGGCGGTGAAGGCGCCTGGATTTGGGGATCGGCGCAAGGCGATGTTGCAGGACATTGCGATCTTGACGGGTGGCACGGTGATCAGTGAGGAGACGGGGCGGAAGTTGGAGACGGCGACGCTGGCGGACCTGGGTCGCTGCAGCAAGGTAGTGGTGACGAAGGAAGAGACGACGATAGTTGGTGGAGCTGGGAGTGAGGCGGCGATCAAGGGGCGGATCAACCAGATCAAGGCGGAGATCGAGGCGTCGACGAGTGACTATGACAAGGAGAAGTTGCAGGAGCGATTGGCGAAGTTGGCAGGTGGGGTAGCGGTGATTCGGGTAGGCGCGGCGACGGAGGTGGAGTTGAAGGAGAAGAAGCATCGGGTGGAGGATGCGTTGAGTGCGACGCGAGCGGCGGTAGAGGAAGGGATTGTGCCTGGGGGCGGTGTGGCGTTGATCAATGCCATCCCTGCCTTGGAGAAGGTGAAGACGGAGTATCCGGATGAAGCGACGGCGGTGAGTATGGTGCGTCGGGCGCTGGAGGAGCCGATGCGAGGGATAGTGCGCAATGCGGGGTTGGACGGTGCGGTAGTAGTGGAGGAAGTGCGTCGGCGGCAGCGTGAGCAAGGGAACAAGAACATTGGGTATGATGTGATGGCAGGGGACTATGTGGACATGGTGAAGGCGGGGATCATCGACCCGGCCAAGGTGACGCGTGGGGCGTTGGAGAATGCGGCTTCGATTGCGGCGATGATTCTGACCACCGAAGCGCTCATCACCGACATCCCCGAAAAGGAGCAACCAGCCCCCGGTGGCCCAGGTGGTATGGGTGGCATGATGTGACAGAGCATCCCTGATACACTTCAGAGTGACGCAGCAAAAGCCTCTCCTAGTTTGTCAGGAGAGGCTTTTGCTTGGAGAATATCCCGGCTGTTGGGTTGACCTCAGCGATTTGAGGCAGCAGCGGCTCTGCTTGCGGGGTGCGCCCGTGTCCTCAACAGGCTGGTGAGAAACAGACTGGGCAACAATGTCGCAAGGGCTGTAATGATCAACATCGTGCGGATACCCACTGTGCCGGCCACCATACCACTGATCCAAGGCCCAGCGAACATCCCGATGGAGTAGAGAGCTTGGTAGAGCCCCATTGCCGTTGTGCGCTCGCGATCTTCTACATATTGGATGCTCATACCCATGGTGACTGAGTAGCCAATGCCAAACCCAATGCCCAGAAAAGCTTGCGCTACATACAGGAGTGGCAGCGAAGGAGCATATGCTGCCAAAACTATCCCTAATGCAGCAGACACGCAGCTGACATAGACTAGCAGACGGTTGCTCACCCGCTTGGCCAGCGATGTCACCAGTATACTGCTGACGATTGTCAGAGCGACGTTCAATGTTACCAGCATACTTTGTGTTACGTCGCTGGCACCCATCTCTTTCGCTAGGATAGGCAGAAAGCCAAAGGTGGTGCCAAAGGCAATATAGTGAATAATTATGGATAAAAGAGAGGGCAACAATACATCACGCCGTGTGACAAGATTACCCAGGCTGGCGACAGAGGGTGGTCTTGGGGGGCGTGCTTTTTCCTTTGTCGTCAATGTCACCAACGTAGCCAACACAGACACGCCTGCGGCAAGGTAAAAGGCTAGAGTGTAGCCTCCCAGCTCATTTAGCCAGCCGTTCAAGCTGGTTGCTAGCATGCGGCCGGCGAAGGCAGCAAAGTTGAGCAAAGCCGTAGCACGCACTGAATCTTCAGGCGGAAAGAAAGAATTGAACAGGACCACCAGGGGCACCCAAGTACCCGCTGCCAAGCCAGTGATGATACGGCCAATAAGCAGACCGCTCGCATTTTGTGCGCTACCTAGTACGAAAGCCCCTATCGCCAGGAGTACCAGACAACTCGCCACGAAGGGTTTGCGGCGACCGCACCAGTCCGCGGCGATGCCCAGCGGCAGTCGGATGATCCCTTGCCACAAGCCATACATGGAGAGGATCGTGCCCACCATCGCCAGGTCATTGGTCTTCGTCTGAATGTAATTGGGTAGAGTGGGCACGTAGAGATATAGTCCCACCCAGTACAGGAAGCCAACAGCTGCAATGAGGGCGACGTTGAAATAACGGCTCATTTAGATAGACCTCCTGAGTAGTCCGTTAATTCTACCAGTGAAGTTTGCCTAAGCACAAAAGAGCCAGGGACTTTGCGGACAGAGGCCATCAGACCCCGGTACGACCCAGCGACGGGTCTATCAGCGCTCAATCTCGATTTACGCCGCTCGTGAGTTGGTGTATAATCCTTTTAGAATGAGGTTGTCTAGCAGGGGCAAGGAGCTCGGCTGACGGCACCGCCGGAGGAGTAGTTGCGAATCTGGGGATTGGCTGGATTGGTGATCATCGCACTGGCAGTATTTGTGGTAATCTTGGCCAACCAACAAGTGCCTGCGGCGGTGAGCGGGGAAGCGAGCACACTGCTTTTCGAGGCAAACGGGCCGTCCCGTTGGTATCAACTGCTGCATGCTGGGGCGGTTCTGCAAGGACGCACCCGGATGTGTTATCCGCACACGCGCGGTCTCGAAGGTTGGAGCGTGCGAGGTGATCGGCTGGAGGTTCGTGTAGCGCCCGGCGTGTCACCGGTCTGGGTGGCTAATGAGGCGACGCGACGGGGGGTGATTGAGCTGGTGGAAGGTGGTACCGAGTTCCTCCCCATCGGAAAACGTGTGATTACAGGCGACGTGGCTAGGCCAGAGTTGAACGTCTACGAGGTGGTTCTGGCTGCTCCTCATTTTGTAGCTGTGGAAGCACATTGGCGATATAACAGGCCAGTGATTGAATTCCGTCTCACTCCAGAAGGGGACGTCCGCCTCAGGGCGCATACCAAGGAGCAAAGTGGCTATTATCTGTGCTTGCTGGTAGACGGGCAGGTGGTGAATTGTCCTATCCTGCGTACCCCTCTGGTTGATCGAAGTGGAGTGATGGAGTTGACTGGCAGTGCGACGCTGGCGCAGGCGCATATGTGGGCTGCATTGCTTCACAGTGGGCCACTGCCGGTTACCCTTAGGACGGTAGAAATGCGCGCCGCCACTGCGACTGAGAGTGGCTCTCGGTGCGGTTTCGAAACAGCTGGGATGCATTAGTTGAGAGGATATTGCAGAGTATGATAACTTTGGTCGCGTTTGTGATCGTGTTGGGTGTGCTGATATTCGTGCACGAGCTAGGTCATTTCATCCTGGCAAAGCGTTTCGGCATCCAGGTGGACGAGTTCGCCTTCGGTTATCCTCCTCGCTTGCTCAAGCTATGGCAAGAGCGCGGGAAGATCGTGCTGGGCGGCAAGACTCTGACAATTGGACGTCGGACCCAGGTGCCACGTCAGCTTGAGGCAGGAAAGCGGGTTGTTTACACCAGTTACCAGGAAACTAGCGGCGAAGAAGTGGTTACACGGCTTGAGCTAGTGCCTGAGAATATGTCGGACGAGGAAGCCTCACAGAAATATGGCCAGCCTGTATATGTGGTGGAACAGCTTGAGCGAGGCACGGAGTATACTCTCAATTTGATCCCCTTCGGTGGTTATGTACGCATGCTGGGTGAAGAGGATCCCAGCGCACCGCGCAGCTTTGCCAGCAAGAGCAAGCGTGTGCGCATTGCTGTGCTCGTGGCTGGAGCTGCGATGAACATTCTGCTAGCGATCGTGGTATTCACCGCCACGTTTATGCTGGGCGCGCCGGAGCCGATAGCTATGGAGAATGTGATGGTGTTGGGGGTGGCGGACGGCTCACCAGCCCAGCGTGCAGGACTGCGCATTGGAGATATCATCGAATCGCTTGATGGGATGGCAGTACGTTCTCCGGAAGAGCTGGTGGCACTAACTCAAGAGCGATTGGGCAAAGAGGTACGCCTGGTAGTTCGACGCGGAGAAGAGACGCTCCAAGTGCTGCTGGTGCCGCGTCCCAATCCACCTGCAGGTGAAGGGGCTATGGGAGTCAGCATTCAAGCTGCCGTTTCTAAGGTGGATATCGTGTATTATCCCTTGGGTGAGGCGCTGATAAAGGGGGTGGAGCAGGTATTCAATACGGTGGCGTTGACGATCAGCGTACCCTTGTTGATTCTGCGGGGCATTCTGCCTGCTGAAGCGGTGCGGCCGATCGGGCCATATGGGATATACCAGCAGACCGCTTCGGCGGTGCAAGCCACTGTGCAAATGGGTTGGTGGTATCCGATTCTCAGCTTGCTGGGCCTGATCAGCACTGCACTGGCGATCACCAATCTATTGCCTTTGCCCGCTCTGGATGGGGGGCGAATCCTGTTCATCGTGATTGAGGCGATACGCGGAAGGCGAGTAGATCCAGCACGCGAGGGCTTTGTGCACTTTATCGGGCTGGCGTTGCTGATAGCCTTGATGATGATCATCAGCTATTTTGACATCATTCAGCCAGTGACCGCCATAGATTGGACGAGTCTGTTCTGAATTCTATGGTGTACTACTGTCGCAGGTGTCATGCCGAGGTTGAGAGAGAGTGGGTCATCTGTCCCGCTTGTGGTCAGCTGCACCCGGCGGGGCGTGGGAACATCCGTTGTGGAGTGTGTGGACACTTGAACTTGGGGGGGCATCGCGTATGTGCTGCTTGCGGGGCAGGTTTACGACCACGTTGGTCCGCTTTCCTGATCCCTTTGTGGCCCTATATGAAATGGAGCTTTGTAGCACTGGTTGTAGTGCTGGCCGGTGCAGGACTTTTTCATATCCGGGGTGAATTGGAGCAGAAGACGGTCGAGGTAGTGAGCTTCTTTATGCCCACCCCAACGCCCACCGTCACTCCGACCCATACCCCCACGTTAACTCCCACAGCAACGTCGACACCAACGCCAACCTCGACCAGCACGCCCACCGCTACGCCTACCAACACCCCGACGGTGACCAATACCCCATTGGTTGTCTTGCCGGCGACCGCTACTCCGACCACTACACCCACGGCAACGATGACCCCGAGCCCTACTCCCACACCGCGGTTTCGCGCACCAGTGCTTCTGGGTCCGCCAGATGGGCAGATCTTCATCGGACGCAACCAGTTCGTGGTACTGGCGTGGGAACCTGCGGGTGAGTTACGAGCAGATGAATGGTACGCTGTGCGGTTGTCGTGGTCTGAAAATGGAGTGTTTGCACAACGCGGTGGTAACAACGTTAAAGAGACCGCTTGGCTTGTGCCTGCCGATATATTCTACCTCAAAGCCGATCAAGAGACCGGTCGAGCGTATGAATGGTATGTCTATGTCGAACGGGTAATAGAGGGTCCTGACGGAGAAAGGGTGGGTGAGCCGCTCAGCCCGCCCAGTGAGAAACGCACATTCTACTGGCAGTGATATGGCCCTGGAATTGAGGCTGGTATGAAATATGAGGAAGTATTGAGACACATTAGTAACAACGAGGAGAGGCTGCGCATTCGCTATTTGTATGCACTCTCAAGCATGAGCAGAGACCAGTTCGAAGCATTTCGCGCAGCATGGCCTGCGATTGCAACGGAACGACGACGGCTTATCGTCCGGCGATTGGCGGAAATCACAGAACAAAGCTTCGAGGTCAATTTCGACTCGATATTTCTCATGGCGCTGGAGGATGAGGACAGTCAGGTGCGTGCGGCTGCTATCGAAGGCCTTTGGGAAAATGAGGATCGCTCCCTGATTGCACCTCTCATTCGTCTTATGCAGTCGGACGAGGCAGAGATCGTAAGAGCAGCAGCTGCTGCTGCGTTGGGTCGCTTCGTGCTGCTGGCTGAGCTGGAGAAGCTGGACAGCGCTATCGGTGCACGCATTGAGGAAGCGCTGCGTGCCACCATCGCTAATCACGCTGAAACGGTGGAAGTTCGTCGCCGTGCGATTGAGTCGATCGCCTATTCGGGCAAAGATGGGGTGCGTAAGATTATCCAAGAGGCGTACGATAGCGATGACGAAAAAATGCAAAGTAGCGCTCTTTTCGCTATGGGGCGCAGTGCTGATCCATACTGGCGCCATCTGTTATTGACCGAGCTGGAGAGTCGCAATCCTGAACTGCGTTATGAGGCTGCCCGTGCTTGTGGTGAGCTGGAGCTCTCAAGTGCTGTGCCACGCCTTTCTGAACTTGCCCTGCACGACCCAGATCCGGAAGTGCAGCAGGCTGCAGTATGGGCATTGGGTGCGATTGGTGGCAAAGAGGCACGCCGTGTACTAGAAATATGCTACGCAAGCCACGACGAGGCACTGCGCGACGCGGCGGCAGATGCGCTGGACGAAATGGATGTATGGGACGGGATGTTTTCAATACCCCTCTATGAAGATTTGGAAGACGATCAAGACTACGAAGATGAAAAGTGAGCTGGAACTGGAAACAGGGCAAGAACGAGGAGACGACAGACTGTAGATTATCCTTTGAGAGTAATTACCCGCCCTCTCTAAGGAACAACGCGCTGGGTGGCTAACAGACATAAACAGCCGAGCACTGCGATGTTCATCCATAGAAGGATCGCCAGCAGCAACACGTGCTGGCGGGTGGAAGATTTCCCCATTGCCGGCGAAGCTTCTATGGGTGTCTCAGCTACGCTAGCTGGCAGGCTGAGCTCTTCGGAGAGAACGGCAGAGGACATGCTCTCTACCTCGTGACGTGGTCGCAGATTGCGCAGCCAGGGAGGTCGGTTTTGGGGCTCGTCTTTCACTTTGTCTCACCTCCTGCTAGCAATACAGAGATTCTATTAACGTGGCTATTTCAGCATAACATAAAATAGAATAATGTCAAGCTCTGAGTCCGGGTAACGCCTTGGGCCTTGCGCGCTGACTCACAAAGGTAGCTTCAGACGTCAACGGAAGGCGTGTCGTGAGCAATCGGCCGTTCTATGGCAACGCTCTTGAAGGCTGAGGCCAATTCAACAAGGAGCCGCTGTGCTTCGCAGCGGAGGGAATAGCCCCGGCGAACGTCCTCTCAGTTTACCTGGTACGTGCGCGCCTCGCCAACACGCGCGATCTCATCCAGAATTTGTCGCCAAGAGGTGGCACGCGCGCCGTGCTGCCACCTGTCTAGGAACGCCAGGTAGAGCTTAGCCAACCGCAGCTTCCAGAGTGGATAGGCCTCACGGTAGAGCTTGGCCAGCTCAGCGTAGAATTCAGCCAGCGGCAGGCGTGTCGGCAGTACGGCATGGAGCATATCAAACTGCTCATAGTTGTGCGTCGTAAGCTGTTCCTTCACAGCGTCGAAAAACGTGGTGCCAGGAAGTGGCGTGAGCACAGTGAAAAACGGTAGTCGTAATCTCAGACGGCGAACATAGCGACGCAGAGTCGCGAAATCGCTGGGATCGTAAGTTGGATCGACAATGAACGAAGCATCAGGCTCGATCCCGTGTTGGCGCAGGATTGCTAAGGCTCTTTCGTTGTTCTCGATCGAGTTGTTCTTGTTGACAGCATCCAATCCCGCTTGATCGGGTTTCTCAAAACCGATGAAGACGCCTCGCAACCCCACCTCGCGCCATTGAGCGATCAGCTCGGGATGACGCACGATCACATCGCTGCGTGCCTGGACGTAGTAGTGCTTGCGGATGCCACGCTCGCGAATCAGATGGGCGAGCTCCTTGCTGCGGCGAGCGCTGACCAGGAAGTTGTCGTCGGTAAAGAATACCTTAGGCTCCGCAATAGCTTCCAGCTCAGTCACGACGCGCTGAGGGCTTTTGAAGCGCACCTGTCCTTGGTAGAAGTGCCACACAGCACAGAAGTTGCATTGATAGGGACAGCCTCGTGTCGTCTCTAGGGCGGCTATCGGCTGCTCAAAGAACAAGTGGTAATAGTGGCGGAAGGGTTGCGTTAATGTGCGCTGTGGATGAGGTAGGAGATCCAGGTCGTGCACCAATGTCCGCTGCCCAGTGGGCACCTGTGTTTGGCCTTGGTTAAGCACCAGGCCAGGGACACGAGAGGGATCATCTCCAGCAGCAAGACAGTCTATCAGCTCCCGCATGCTGATCTCACCTTCTCCTACCACAATGGCGTCTACAGCGGGGTGGTGAAAGTCAGCCGGGTACAAAGAAGGATGATGACCACCCACCACGACGAAAATCTGAGGATTCACCGTTTTGGCTGTTTCCGCAATACGCAATGTTTGGTACAGCTTCACTGTGAAGGTGGAGCTGATCCCCACCACGTGGGGCCTAAAATCGCTCAGCGTTGCCAGCAGGGCTTCGGGATTCAGACGCAAGTCCAACAATGCAACCTCATGCCTATCCCAGAGTGCACCAGCGATCATCTCAAGCCCCAAGGGCTCAATCAAATCCAGTCGTTCTAATCCTATCCCTTGATGCTGCATCGGTTGTATCAACAAGACGCGCATAATGGCTCTTCTGGCCCTCCTGCGTTCTGATTCTGATTATGAAGCATAAAAGCGCCAGAAAGTATCAAAAGCACACTACTTTGGTGGAAGCCTTCAGCGACAGACAATGGTGTCGACGCTATCGGCGTTCTCACAAGAATGTGTTGTCACCCATTTGGTATAACACTATGGATGCCTGATGAGATGCACGTTGTGTGATCAGCTGCCAGGGCTAGGGTGCGGTTGACAAGCGGCCTGAGGAAACATACAATCATCCTCGCATATGCCCCTGTAGCTCAGAAGGATAGAGCAGCGGTTTCCTAAACCGCGTGTCGTGGGTTCGAATCCCGCCAGGGGCGCTTGAGCACAATATGGGGAACTGATCCGCGCATTCATAGAGGGGTGAAGTGAGCCTAGTAGGATGATGCCTTCTTCGCGGCTCAATCCAGCACAAGACGAGCGCAAGGACAGAGAGTCGGAAGCCCCCCACATAACTGTGGGAGGCTCCCTCTTATTCATGTCTTCTTACCAATTCGATTGTCGGCTTGCCGAGCAGTAAGGACTTCGCTCAATCACTCCCTGCCAGGCAGTCACTTAGCACGCGGAACAGGACGCACGACGCTGAAACCACTCCCGACGCCAAGCCAGCACCAAACTGGCGAACGCAAGTGTCAGGATCAGGATCAGGATCTGCACTCCAGTTGGGTTGCGCAACTTCGCCCATTCAGACCAGAGAGGCACTTGCGCTGACTGAGGCGCTTCGCCTAGGCGTGTCAACCCATTCGCAGCAGCAGCATACAAAACGCCCTGGTTTATCGTCAGCTGATTGACCACGCCTTGGACATCGGCAGCCTTGACCCAGTTAAGGCCTCCATCGTAGCTCTCATACAAGGTGCTGCCCACCAAACGCCCGCCCAAGCCGAACACAGTTGCCGCAACCACGCGATTGGGATTGTTCTCGTCTACGGCCAAGGCAGTCACGCGCAACGCAGCACCCGGCACCATAAGCATCCCCGAATTCACCAACTGCCAGCTCTGCCCACCATCTGTGCTCCGACTGATGCCCATGGAGCTGCCACCGGCATATAGAACTTGTGGATTGGTAGGCGATACAGCCAAGCTCACCGGCAACTCTGGCAAGTTGTTCAGACGCTGCCAATCGCCACCGCTGCTCACGAACACACCCTCATTGGTCACCGCATAGAGCTTGCCATCGGATGCCAGCACCAGGCTGCGCACATAGGCATTGTAGAGCGACAAGCCGCCGATCAGTTCGTAGTAATTGCGTCCTACCTCGAAACGATAGACCCCTTGACCATCAGTGCCCACATACAGGATATGGGGCTGAGCACGATCCACCACGAGAGATGTCACGGCTGGCACAATACCATATGCATTGGCTGGCAATCCAAGCTCAAATTGTCGCCAGGTGGAGCCGCCGTCATTGCTGTACCACAGACTTGCTGCAACCTCAAGGGCTCCTCCGGTAGTGCCTGCGTAGACGATTTCGTGCTGCAGCGGATGTACTGCCAACGCATTGATCACAGCGCCTGGCCCGGAGCTGACCAGCTGCCAGGTGATGCCGTTGTCGGTTGATCGGTAGACGCCGGTCGGTTGATTGCCACCTGTCAGCGCAGCGTACATAACATCGCTTGCTGCGACACGCGCCATTGCCTGAACCGAGACATTGGATAGATTCGCCATCGCTGTTCCAGCACTCTCACCAACCACAAGAGCACTCGCAGTGCCAGCGATCAATATCAGTATAAACAGGAAAACCCGGATAGCGATCTGCATTCCCTTGATCATCATCTTCATCCCACCTTTCTGCAGTGATGCTATCTCAATATTCCCCTCACTACACTTCACATAGTATCATATAAAGCGACTGCCGTCATCGGATTTCTGGCGAGGACTGGATGCGTGTATGACATAACCTCTTGAGGATAGAGTAAGCGATGTCGCGTAGGCATCTCCCTCACTAACTTGATTTGTCAGCACATTTTCAGTACATTATGCGTCCTGTCTGGCTGCCACGTCTGGTGAGGTTGCCTTGTCGCCGAATGTCCCCTTGCTTCGGCCTACAGCTATCTTGGAAAAGCATGGGTGACTCAATGCACAATTGCAGAGTTTAGTTGTCGTCGAGACCGTGATGGAAAGGGCAAAAATCATTGGTGTATTGCGTGTGTCGACGCATGCTCATAGACACACTCTCTGGAATCAGCCAATAGAGTGAACCGGAATCTGTATCACCATCATAGATGAGGAGGCTTGTTCATTACGATGTCATTAGAGCATACCATCGCGCAGATTGGTCCTCTAGACGAAGCAGCTATGGCAACGGCACGTACGCGCCAAGACAACCTGACCAAACCGCGAGGTAGCTTGGGGCGCTTAGAGGCTCTTTCTATCCATGTGGCTGGGATTACTGGCAAGGCACAACCTCGCATCGAGCACAAAGTGATCGTCACGATGGCGGGTGACCATGGAGTTGTGACGGAAGGAGTCAATGTCTATCCGCAGGAAGTTACTGCCCAAATGGTGTATAACTTCTTGCGCGGTGGTGCCGGCATCAACGTGCTAGCACACCATGTTGGAGCGCGTGTCGTGGTGGTAGACATGGGTGTGGCGACCAACTTGGAGCGGCATCCGGAGTTGGTGGTCAAGAAAATCGCGCCTGGCACTGCGAACATCGCACGCGGTGCGGCTATGACGCGTCAGCAGGCAGTCCAGTCGATTGAAGCCGGCATCGAAGTGGTCGAGTCAGAGATCGCACGCGGACTAGACGTTGTCGGAGTTGGCGAGATGGGCATTGGAAACTCCACACCTGCAGCTGCTATCGCTGCAGCGCTCACCGGCCGCTCGGCAACCGAAGTGGTAGGGCGTGGCAGTGGTGCGGACGAGGCAGGCTTGGCGCGCAAAATCTTGGCTGTGCAACGTGCCCTCTCGGTCAACCGCGTCGATCCCTTTGATGGCCTGGATGTACTGGCTAAGCTGGGTGGCTTTGAGATCGGCGGAATGGCTGGTGTTATGCTCGGGGCTGCCGCTCATCGTCGTCCGGTGATGGTAGATGGCTTTATCTCAACCGCGGCGGCTATGATCGCTGTTGCCATTGCGCCACAGGTGCGACCCTATCTTATCGCCGCTCACCGTTCGCAGGAACCCGGCCACCAGGCAATGCTCACCTGGCTAGGCCTGGTGCCGTTGGTAGATTTGGATATGCGGCTGGGCGAGGGCACTGGTGCAGCGATAGGGATTTTCTTAGTCGAAGCTGCCTGCAAGATTCTCAGCGAGATGGCCACTTTCGCCGAGGCAGGGGTTTCGGACAGGCAGTAGAATGGGCAACAGAACAGTGGAACGGTTGCAAAAACTGGCCGCAATGAACGAGTATCATCGGGCCGCTAGCCGGTAACTCCTGCGACGCTGTAATGGCTTCTCTACCGCACAGTAATATGGACTCCCTGCAGTAACGGGCTAGAGTGGCGTCAAGCGCATGGGTCTCATCAACCCGGCATGAATTATTGAGGAAGATGGGACTATGTCCTTGAAGCGACACCACAGCGCAGACGCTTGCCCTGGCCCACCAGCGCGACCAGGTTGACTTGCTCTTTCAGAGAACGAAGGTCCATGCATTGCCGGCAGCGCTCCAAAGAGGTGGTGGGCTTGAGACACAAGCGGCCCTGATTGCACCATTGTGTGCTGGTGCGTGGCAGCCTCAACCTACGCCTTCGGCGGCCTGCTTGGCCATGGCTATGCGCAGTTCTTGCAACGCATCGGTGATTTTCTGGCCGTGCCGGGCCCTATCCGTTGTGCCTACCTATGATCACCTCGTGTAGGGAGTTCCCTCCTCATCGGCAGCCCAATCCGGTGACCGCCTGACAGACACGCCGGAAGTGATAACCGTAGACTGCAAGCGTTATTGCAGTAGGGAATAGGCGAGGGCGATGCAATAACGTCCAGAAAAAGAGACGCCAGTAATAGACACGCTCCGCTTCGCGAATGCCCAGGTGATAGATTGTGCGCAAGAACCCCAAAACGTGTTCTAAGCCGATGCGACTCCTCACACGCGGAGGCTGGTATTCACTTAGAAAAGTGCGCACACGCGTATAGTAGTGCTCTGGCGCGTAGATGTGGGCCAGGATGAAGCGGTATCCCTCGCGCAATACCTCCAGGTTCATACGTGGAATGAAATTGATAGAACCATCCACATTGTCACCAGACATTTTCGATAGCAGGCGTCCTTCTTGTTTCAGGCGTTCATACAAACGTGTGCCCACTGGAGCCTGTAACAGACCAACCATTGCAGCGACAATGCCACTCTGTTGAATAAATTCAATTTGCTGTTGAAAAACTGAAGGGGTGTCGCTGTCAAACCCGATGATGAAACCACCCATAACTGCCAAGCCGGCCCGCTGCAGGCGCTTTACGGAGGCGAGCAAATCTCGATGGCGGTTTTGATTCTTGCCACATTCACTCAAGCTCTCCTCGTTAGGTGTCTCGATGCCTACAAAGACAGTTTCAAAGCCTGCCTCGGTCATCAAACGTACCAGCTCTTCATCGTCTGCCAGGTTGATGGAAACCTCAGTGGTGAAGGGCAAACCCACCTTGTCCTTGCGCCAATCAATGAGAGCCGGCAGAATTTCTTGCTTGAGTTGCCGCTTATTGCCGATGAAATTGTCGTCCACGAAGAAGACACCATCACGCCACCCCAGCGCGTAGAGGGCATCCAGCTCGGCGATAATTTGCTTTGCCGTCTTGGTGCGCACTTTGTGTCCCAATAACGCTGTCACGTTGCAGAAATCGCAGTTAAAGGGGCATCCACGAGAGAATTGCACGCTCATCGTGGCATAACGCTTCAGGTCGAGCAGATCCCAACGCGGCACCGGCGTCTGATGCATGTCAGCAAATGCCTCAGTACGGTACAGGCGCTGGGGCGTCCCCCTGGCCAAGTCCTCCAGAAATGGTGGCAGGGTCAACTCTGCCTCGTTGAGCACAAAATGGTCCACCTCAGGGAAATCCTCATACTCGCCCGTGAAGAGCGGACCACCAGCCACTACGCGGATGCCAGCCTCTTTGCAGCGACCAATGACTGTGCGTGCCGCTTCACGCTGTACCGTCATAGCACTGATGAAAACCATATCGGCCCAGGCGAGGTCATCAGCCGTCAATGACCGGACGTTCATGTCCACCAAGCGCAGTTCCCAATCACGAGGCAACATAGCAGCCACCGTGATCAATCCCAAGGGGGGAGCACTGGCTTTCTTGCGCACAAAACGCAGCGCATGCTTGAAGCTCCAGAAGGTATCCGGAAATTCGGGATAGATCAGAAGGACTCTCATTGTATCGACCCTCTACTCTACTAAACTGTGTCGCAAATGAGATCCACAGGGCACTGTACGAATAATATGCTACACGGAGGACATGAGACTGACAAGGGGATATTCGCCATTGCGGGCCACGAAACTATGCCCGATGCGCTGGTGGAGCGTGAGAAAGGGATAAATTTTGATTTTTGGGGATTCAGGGAATAAGCAAGCTGGAGGCCTTCCACGGCGTGAGATCGCCAGGATGAGATTCTCCGGCTTGCGACTCAAGATAACGTGCGGTCAGAACAAGGAGAGCTTTCGGCTCTGTTCGCTTGGCAAGTTGCGCTCGACCTCACCAGGAGGGGATGCACAACCTCTGACCAGCATATATTCGGTTGAGATCGTAAATATGGTTGGCGCGCGCGATGCTCCAGGGGTTCACCCCGTACCATCTGGCAATGCCGGTCAGCGTGTCACCCCAACGCGCTACATAATATGCAGCACAAGGCCACGGTCTGGCATAATAGCCCCTGCCACCGGGAATCCACAGAAGCTGTCCGGCGTAGACGAAGTTGCAATTGGCCAATCCATTGACTGCACAAATAGTGTAGGGGTTGACGCCGTAGAGCCATCCAATGGAGGACAAGGTTTCACCCCACCTCACGCGATGCCAAAAGCCATCATCCCAGCCCCATCCCGATATCGGCGGCGCTGCTTGTGAGGCTGGTACCCACAACGCCTGTAACAACAGGACCAATCCTATGATAAGCAGCCACTTTCCCCGCATAGGAACACCCTCCTTGTCTTTGTGTCACTCTGCAGTGTCAACAGTGCGCAACCCGATAATCCAGAGGCCTTCTCGGCTGTGCCGATCGCCCATTTCCATAGATTGTGACTCTATTATACTACAGTAACTTAATTTTGCAATACAAAATGGACATAACATGAGAAGAATTATTGTCATAACTTGAGCAACTTGCTTATATATCTTGTGCAGGATTGTCTGCCAAACCGGTTGCTGGCACCGCTATCGTTGCGTCAGCACGGGATGAGCGAATCCATTTCGCCGGGGGATGTGGATGCTAGCGCGGCAACTGTTTTCTCATGAAGCGGGCGCTTTTGACGGAAAGGCAGCCGGAGTATTATGATAGAATCACTACCGTGATAAAGGCGTTTGATAAATGTTGGATAAATCATTGCGTGATCGCTTGGCAGCGGTCGAAGCTCGCTACGAAGAGTTGAACAACCTAATGGCAGACCCTCAGGTGGCAACCGATCCTGAATTGTTGCGCCGCTACAGCCAGGAGATGGCCGAGATCGAGGAGCTAGTGCAGCTCTATCGTCATTATCGTTGCATCGACGCACAGCTGGAAGAAGCGCGTGCGCTACTGGATGACCATCCGGACGAGGAGATGGCGGCGTTGGCTCAGGAAGAGATTGAGCGGCTGAGCGGCGAAGAAGAAATGACCATGGCTCGGTTGCGCCGTCTGTTGATACCAAAGGATCCCAACGATGAAAAGGATGTCATCATCGAGATCCGTGCCGGCACCGGGGGCGAGGAGGCAGCACTATTCGCTGCGGATTTGTACCGCATGTACAGCCGTTACGCCGAAAGGCGTCGTTGGAAGACGCAGGTCCTGAGCAGTCACCCCACCGGAATCGGCGGCTTCAAGGAAATCATTCTCGAGGTGCAGGGGCGAGGTGCTTACTCGTGGCTCAAGTATGAAAGCGGGGTGCATCGCGTACAGCGTGTTCCTGAGACAGAAGCGAGTGGCCGCATTCATACTTCCACGGCAACTGTAGCCGTATTGCCAGAGATGGAAGAGGTAGAGGTCCAGATCAATCCCGACGATCTGCGTGTGGATGTATTCCGCTCTCAGGGCGCTGGCGGGCAGTCCGTTAACACAACGGACTCGGCCATTCGCATCACCCATCTGCCTACGGGCATCGTGGTGACATGCCAGGATGAGCGTTCCCAATTGCAGAACAGGTTGCGTGCCATGGCCATCCTACGAGCGCGCCTGTATGAGATGGAGCAGCAGCGTCTAGCCGCGGAGCAAGGTGCCGTGCGCCGTTCTCAAATCGGCACCGGCGAACGTAGCGAGAAGATTCGCACGTACAACTTTCCTCAAAATCGGGTCACCGACCATCGCATCGGGTTCACCAGCTATCGCTTGCAGGAAATCCTGGACGGCGATCTGGACGAGCTGCTCGAAGCGCTTGTCCTAGCGGATCAGGCCGCCAAACTCGAGCAGATTGTTGCCGAGCAAAAGGTTGCATAAGCCGAGTCTCATGCCGGGCAAATGTTCCACGGTAGCAAGAGCACTTGCCTGGGCATATACCCGGCTGAGCACTGTTGGCTGTGCTACGCCAACACTGGATGCCCAGGTGATGTTAGCGCATGTGTTGGGGCGAGAGCGCGCCTGGCTGCTGGCCCACCCGGAATACCATCTCCAAGACTGCCAGCTCGAAAGCTTCATAGCTCTGGTAAATCGGCGCTGCTCTCATGAGCCGGTAGCCTATCTAGTAGGTCACAAAGAATTCTTCGGGTTGGATTTCGCGGTCACCCCGGCTGTCCTTGTACCGCGTCCGGAGACGGAACTATTGGTCGAACTGGCTCTGGAACACGTGGCAGACAGGAACAAATCGCTGTGGATTGCCGATGTGGGCACAGGAAGTGGTGTGTTGGCTATCAGTTTGGCAGTGCATCTGCCGCGTGCGCGTGTCGTCGCCACCGATATCTCAGCCCAGGCTTTGCAACTGGCGCGACACAATGCCCACCGTCACGGAGTGAGTGATCGGGTGATGTTTGTGCAAACAGATCTGTTGTCACCCTTGCAAGCTAGCTTTGATCTAGTGCTTGCCAACCCTCCCTATTTGTGCAAGGATGAGCTCCCCACGACTCAAAGTGCCATCAATGTCGGTGATCTGGAGGGAGAGAACGGATCGTCAGTGCGTTGTCGGGTAATGAGGGGGCGTCTTCGAGAGGAGATGTTAGAGGCGAGACTGGCTCTGGCATGGGAACCGCGTATTGCGCTGGATGGTGGTGTAGACGGTTTGCATGTCATTGGCCGGTTGCTCACGCAGATGCCACAACATCTATGTCCAGGGGGGCTTTTCATCATGGAAATTGGTGCTGCGCAGGCCGAAACCGTGCTAGAGATGGCATACACGCTCTTCCCCCGCGCTCAGGTCAGCATCCAGCGCGACTATGCTGGACTTGAACGTGCCCTTGTCCTGGTTGCAGCCTAGTGAGACGGGGGCATTTCGGAGAGTAACAGGAGCTCTCTCCTTATATGGGTCAGCCTGGTGATGTTCTGATGTCTTGAATGTCTACGAAAACTTGACACATGATTTTATGGCGCGCTATAATGCGAGGCACTTTCGATGATAGCGCCACTCAATCCCACCGAACAGAGGCAATTATGCGCCAACGCGATATTAATCTCCTGGTATTTATTATCCTTTTGACGGTTGCAATGGCTTGGGTTGCTTCGCCGGTCAATCCAGGTATCCATCTCGACATCGGCGGCTTGCGCATTGACCGTGATCTTCGCCTCTTGCTGGGACTTGACCTGCAAGGTGGTCTGCAGGTGTTGCTCGAAGCTGATGTGCCGGCTGATCAGGAAGCTAACTTTGATGCGCGCACTATGGAAGCAGCGCGGGTGATTGTGGAAAACCGCGTGAACGGTTTGGGCGTCACCGAACCGCTGGTGCAGCTTCAAGGCACCCGACGCATCATTGTCGAGCTCCCTGGCATCGAGAACCCTGACCAAGCTATCGCCACATTGCGCGAAACCGGCCTGCTCGAGTTTGTGGAGGCAGGACGTACCCCACTGCGCGAGGGTCAGCTGATTCGCACCAGCCTGGACGTGAATCCCAGCCAGGTGTTCACCGTCACCCAGACGCTGACACCAACCACTGCTGCGCCCGCTGAGACAATTGCTCTAACTCCCACCGTCACAAGTAGCACAGCGCTTACGGAGACGCAGAGCGTAACTGGCACGGAGACGATCAGTGCGACTGAATATGCCTACGGCGGCAGGGTGTTCCCGACGCTGATGACGGGTCGTCACCTCAAAGATGCCGACGTCAGCACGGATAATATGGGACAGGTGGTGATCGCCTTTGAGCTCACAGAGGAGGGCACGCAAATCTTCCGTGAGTATACGCTAAAGCATGTGGGCGACATCGTGGCAATCGTGCTCGACAAGCGGGTTCTGTCAGCGCCGGTGATCAGAGAAGCGATTACGTCGGGCAAGGGTATCATCAGCAGTGGTCAACAGGGTGGCTTCCCACTTGAAGAGGCACGCAAGCTGGCCATCCAAATGAAATACGGTGCATTGCCGGTGCCTCTCAAAGTGATAGAGAATCGCACCGTAGGCCCTACATTGGGACAGGACTCCGTGCAGCGCAGCCTCCGCGCAGGCATAATCGGTTTGATTGTAGTGTTATTGTTCATGTTCACTTACTATCGGGTGCCCGGCGTGTTGGCTGACATAGCGCTTGTCATTTATGCCATGACCAACGTCGCATTATACAAACTTATCCCTGTCACACTGACACTGCCAGCTATCACCGGGTTCATCCTCTCAACCGGGATGGCAGTGGATGCTAACATCCTGGTTTTCGAACGTATGAAGGAAGAATTGCGCGCTGGCAAACCGCTCAGGGTGGCGATGGAGGCTGGTTTTAACCGCGCGTGGACCTCTATTCGCGATTCGAACCTGAGTACTTTGCTCACATGTGCCATTCTATACTGGTTTGGTTCCAACTATGGTGCAAGTACAGTGAAAGGCTTCGCCATCACCTTAGCTTTGGGCGTCCTTATTAACCTGTTTACTGCGATCACTGTGACTCGGACGTTCCTTCGTTTTGTCTTTCACCTGAAGGGGGAAGTTTTAGAGAAAAGGCGCTGGCTCTTAGGAACGTGAGGCGCCTCTCAACCTGTGGACGGAATATGGGGGAACTAGGATAAGCGCGGTGCCTTTACCCGATTGCTGAAAGATTCCGGAGGATTTATGTTCAACATTATTCAACGGCGTTACCTGTATTTTGCCCTCTCGGCGGCGATCATCGTGCCTGGGGTTATAGCTATGCTCGTCTCGATCGCACGCTTCGGTGCGCCACTACGTCTGAGCATCGATTTCACTGGTGGCAGCATGATGGAGCTGCGTTTCGAGAATCCAGTCGTCCCTGGTGCCGTGCGAGAGGTTTTCGTAGACAACGGCCTCGGGGACACCGTGGTGACAACCGCCGGTGACGATCGGACCGCAGTGATACGGTGTAAAGTGCTAGAAGAGGAGCAAAAAGTTAAACTCCAGGAAGAGTTGCGACAGCGCGTAGGCCAGTTCGAGGAGTTGCGCTACGAGATGGTAGGCCCAACCGTCGGTGAGGAGGTGACACGCGCGGCGACGGTTGCCGTGATAGCTGCCTCTGCAGTGATTGTCTTTTTCATCTGGTGGGCTTTTCGCAAAGTGCCCAATTCATTCCGTTATGGCATATGCGCGATCAGCGCGATGGCACACGACGTGCTGGTAGCTACCGGCCTCTTCTCGTTGGCAGGGTTGTTCTTCGGGTGGGAGGTGGATGCGCTTTTCTTGACTGCACTGCTCACTGTGATCGGTTTCTCGGTGCAGGATACCATCGTCGTGTATGATCGCATCCGCGAAAATGTGCCGAAGCGGCGAGGAGAGGACTACGAGACAATTGTCAACCGTAGTTTGTTGGAAACACTGCACCGCTCCCTGGCGACCCAGTTGAACGCTATCTTTGTGTTGATTGCCATCCTATTGTTCGGGGGTGCCACCATCAAGCAATTCATTGTTGTATTGCTGGTGGGTATGATCAGTGGCACTTACTCATCAATCTTCAATGCAGTGCCCTTGCTGGTCGTGTGGAATAACGGCGAGATCGGGGCCTTTCTCCGTCGCGTGTTTGGCGGTGCCTCGCGTGCGACCACGTAGTGACCGCCTGCGTTCCCAAGTGAAAAAACGCGAGCCGACTGCTAGGAACGTTTGACACGCCATACTGGCCGGATTACAATCAACCTGCACCTTGGAAGGTCCAGGTGATGGGACGGTGCATAGTATGGCTTCAACACCTCCTTTACTCACCATCGAGCATGCACTCCTCGGTTTCCTCAATGAGCGGCCGATGCATGGCTATGACATCTACCGTGAAATGCTCAGGCCTGACGGATTGGGAACTGTATGGCGTGTCAGACGCAGCCAATTGTATGCCTTGTTAGCCAAGCTCGAGGAACGGGACTACATCGCGGCTTCGCTGGAAATGCAGGAAAATCGTCCAACACGCCGTGTCTTCCACTTGACAAAGCGGGGTCGCGATGCTTTTGCCTCATGGGTGGCTGAGCCAGTAGAGCGCCCTCGGGACATTCGCCTCGAATTCTTGCTTAAGTTGTACTTTGCGCGCCGCGAAGGGCCAGAAGCCGTCTTTCAGTTAGTGCGTGCTCAGCGTGTACGTTGCCTGGAATGGTTGGCGAACTACACGAAGCGCTCGGAGGCTTGTCGTGATACCTGCCCGTTTGAGCGCCTGGTATGGCAGTTTAGAATCAGCCAGATCGAAGCCCAGCTAAAATGGCTGGAGAGTTGTATCTATCATCCTGATGACCGCGAACGAGATGTAGCATCTTCTGGTGCTAAACAAGTGGTAAATGACAAGGAAAGCCTCAATGGAAGCTGAGATACTTTATCGGCCTTCATATTCTTTGGCGCTGGTGCGGCTTGCTCCAAACGAAGAAATTCGCGTCGAAACCGGTTCCATGGTGAGCATGTCTGATGGGGTGACTATTCAAACTCAGGCCACCGGCGGTTTACTCAAGTCGCTAGCGCGCTCGATCGCAGGGGGTGAGAGCTTTTTTCAGAACGTCTTTCGGGCCCCAGCGGAAGGTGGAGAAATCACCTTGGCCCCGGCGTTGCCGGGTGATTTAGCAGTACTCGAGCTGGATAATCAATCCATGTTGATCCAGTCCGGTTCCTTTGTCGCTGCAGAGACAGGCTTGCGCGTCGACACGACATGGGGTGGGGCGCGAGCTTTCTTCGGCTCGGAAGGACTGATTATGTTGCGCGTGTCGGGAAGCGGCAAAGTGATTGTCTCGGCCTATGGGGCGATCCACCGCAAGGACCTGTCGTCTGGAGAACGCTATACGGTTGACAGTGGACATCTTGTGGCGTTTCCTGAGAGTATTCGCTTCAGGGTGCGGCCTGTGGGAAGCGTCAAATCGACCTTCCTGAGCAAGGAAGGGCTGGTAGTGGATCTGACAGGTCCTGGGCCAGTGTTTGTACAGACGCGTTCCATCGACGCCTTTCTGGCCTGGCTTTTGCCTAAGCTGCCTGCACGGCGTGAGTAGCTGTCATCTGTTGTGCAGGCCAGAATCTGTGTTTGTGCATCACGTTGTCCCCTCTCTGCTTACGCGGATCGTTTAGCAATCTTGTCGCGAGGGGTGCCTGTGCTGTAATTACCGTATCCTAGTGGGCTGTTCTCTTCCTCTTTGGCTAAGTTATCTCCGCTCAAAGGATGCTCTCTTTGAAACGGTGACCCCCTTGATCTGGTGAATCTGAGCCCGGTCTTGGTATGGTCACCGGCTATATGTCCAGGCGCTCAATGCGCAGGCGGTATATTGGTTCCGGTACTGCGCCAAAACGAAATTTGTACTCTTCGTCGCCGCGCAGGAAATCCAATCTGGAGCGTCTTAGCTGAATGGCATGTTCAATGATGCGCGCATTCAGGACGATCCCTGGACTCAGCCAGGCGAAACGTGCCGGATCGTAGCCAGAGTTGTAGACCAGTATCTCGTTGTGATAATCGAAGCACATAAATGCAGCGGCACGATCCTCGTTGAATTCGATGAAATACAGTTTCAGCCAACCAGCCTCAGCGAAGCTCATAGATATGGCACGGAAGAACTCGATCATTCTTTCATCCCAGAAATCCCGTTTCTCGGTGGTGCTTTTCTGGTGGAGATCGATAAAGGATTCTAAGTTCGCAGCCACATCCGCAGGGCTTTCCAGCACATACCAACGCACTCTGGCTGACTCCTCGGCGCGACGCAATTTGCGGCGTATTTCGTGCCGCTGCTTCTTGTCAAGGTGTGCTAGATAGGTCTCCCATGAATCAGGCAGAGTAATGACTGGACATACATTCTCCTGTGTCACACTGCTGGCGAAACCGGCTGCTTGCGCCAGGGCTGCCAGCTGCTTCAGCGTGGGTGAGATCGATGGGATGTTACAAAGATTGAGCACTTCCCATGCTGGCATGCGTGGGCTGGACAGAAACTCCCACAAGGCCTGATATACTGCCCCAGAACATGAACGATCCACGATGACATCGAGGTAGTCGGAGACGTCCACGCAGCCTATGAAAGAAATGCAATCAGCCTCTCCGTGAGAACAGAAAAACGGGGCGATCCCCATTAGGCGATTCTCTTCGTCGCGGACAGTGATCACCAATGGGCGGCCATTGCCCAGGTATTGCCACCAAATGCTCTGCCAACGGTGAGAGAGAAAGATGGAAGGTACGACGGCGCGCTCCAGCAGATCATCCCATTCTGCAGCCAATCGATCAAAGGCGGAGGCATCGGCAAGTAGCTCGGCTTGCATAGCTCACAGATCTGCTTCAGCCGTTTCTTCGGGGTGCTCATTGTCCTCGTCGAGAGAGGTCGCGCCTCCGATCATAAAGCCCATGCTTGCCACACTGCCGATGTCCAGTGCTCGCCGAATTTGCTCCTCAAGTTCTGTCATCAATTGTGGGTTTTCGCGCAGGAATTGCTTGGCATTTTCACGTCCTTGCCCTAAGCGTGTTTCACCATAAAGGTAAAACGCGCCCCGCTTTTCTACGATGTTCTGTGCCACTGCAATGTCCAGCACGTCACCAGCCTTCGAAATGCCCTCATTATACATAATATCAAACTCGGCCTTGCGGAATGGGGGTGCTACTTTGTTCTTAGTCACCGTCACGCGTGTGCGATTGCCGATGATCTCGTTGCCATCCTTGATTGCTTCTACGCGCCGCATATCTAATCGCACAGAGGCATAGAAACGCAACGCCATGCCCCCTGTTGTGGTCTCTGGGTTGCCGAACATCACCCCAATCTTTTGGCGCAGCTGATTGGTGAAGATGAAAGCAGTGTTGCTTTGTTTCACCGCGCCTGCCAACTTGCGCAGCGCCTGGCTCATCAGACGCGCCTGTAAGCCCACATGGGCATCGCCCATCTCGCCTTCTATTTCCGCCCGTGGTACTAGTGCGGCAACTGAGTCCACCACCACGACATCAATGGCATTACTGCGCACTAATGCCTCAGCGATCTCCAGCGCTTGCTCCCCTGTATCCGGTTGCGCAATGTACAGGTTGTTCACATCCACCCCGCAGCGCGCTGCGTAAGCCGGATCGAAGGCATGTTCCACGTCGATAAATACTGCGTTGCCGCCGCGCTTCTGTGCCTCAGCAATGATATGCTGGCAAAGGGTGGTCTTGCCCGAGGCTTCTGGTCCGTATATCTCTGTAATACGCCCTCGTGGTATACCCCCTACTCCCAACGCGATGTCCAACGAAAGCGATCCAGTGGGGATTACTTCTACTACTGTGTGAGGCCTTTCGCCCAGCTTCATAATCGCCCCGTCACCAAAGCGCTTGTGCAGATTACCTAACACAATTTCCAGCGCCTTCCGGCGTCCTTCTAAATTCTTGTCCATAGGGGCATACTCCTTCTGGGAAATACCAGTTTTTCATTGTGATCACTTTTCAGGTTAGCACATTTGTTCTGAAAAGTCAATTCCATATTTCTGTGAGAGCATTGAGAAACTTCCAGGTTATCCGCTTTATGAGCTTATCTTCATACAAAAATTTGTGTGACATAGGACCTTTTTCAACACTCTCTATTTCTGAGAGTTTGCTATGTCCCGACATTTCCTAAGTAAACATATCCGAGCGGTGTGCCCAAGTCTATTGTATGCCCTGCAGTGTGTGCACGCCAGATTGGGGGAGTGCACTAAGACACAGCGTTTGATACTGTATCCCTGTAAGAATGCTTTCACTACGGAACAGCCCCTTTGGCAATCCCTGAAAACTCTTGCGATATGCATTGACGCACTCAAAGGGTGATAGTATAATGTTTATGTAATGACTGGCCCACAGCGTGGATAGGTAAGTTTTTATGGAGACCCTCAAGCTGCAATCCGAGCAAAACGAGCGAGGCAAGTTGGCAAACAACACCTTGCCACTGGGTACCGTTCTGCAAGGACGTTACCAGATCATAAAGGTGATTGGCTTGGGGGGTATGGGGGCAGTCTACCAAGTGCGTGACAAGCACTTCCAAGCTGCTCAGCGTTTGTGTGCTTTGAAGGAAATGATCATCAACACGAATGATCTTTCCAAACGTCGCCTCGCCGCTCAGATTTTCGAACGAGAAGCAAATATCCTTGCCACGCTAAGCCATCCCTCCATCCCCAAGATCCATGATTACTTCACACAAGAAGATCGCTATTATCTTGTATTGGAGTTTGTGGAGGGGATGGATCTTGAGGCGGTACTACGAGCGGTCCGCACCCCACTACCAGCCGAGCGCGTCGTGGATTGGGCGGTTCAGATATGCGATGTGCTGACCTATCTTCATCACCATGATCCCCCCATTGTGTTTCGCGACCTGAAGCCTTCCAACATTATGGTACGTCCTTCGAACCGTGTTGCGCTGGTTGATTTTGGCATCGCGCGAACCATCAATGTGGGCAGCAAGGGCACTATGATCGGTACAGAAGGATATTCTCCGCCCGAACAGTACCGGGGCGTCGCCAGCCCGCAGGGAGACATATATGCATTGGGTGCCACTATGCATCACTTGCTCACGTGTCGTGATCCACGCTTGCACCCGCCGTTCAGCTTTGCTGAAGAGCTGCCCAGCCGCGTGAATCCTTCGGTATCCAAGGATCTGGAAGCTGCAATTATGAAAGCACTGGAATATGACCCGACAGCGCGCTATGCCAGTGCTGAGGAAATGAAGGAAGCCTTGCTACGCTGTTGTGTCGTTTCTGAGACTCTAGCGCCAAGCTCGGTTCCCGTCCGTGCTCCCGCATCCGTGAGTGATCATTCAGAAACGGTGGCGAGCTCCAGCCAAGTGCAGGCTGGCCGCGAGGCACCTGTTGCGATGGAACAGGGCATTATGCCCATATGGCGATTCCGCTGTGAGGATGAGGTGCGTTCTTCCCCGGTGGTCGTGGACGGAGTCCTATATGTGGGATGCTACGATCACAACTTGTATGCTTTAGATGCGAAGACAGGGAAGTTTCTCTGGAAATATGCCACTGAAGGTGGCATCGCAGCCACTCCATGCATCTGGAAAGATCGTGTCCTGTTTGGTTCCGAAGATCGTTTCTTCTATGCCGTTTCAGTACGTACCGGGCGTATTCTGTGGACTTGTCCTACAGGGGGGCGCATCCGTTCCTCAGCTCGGGTGGAGCTGGAACATGCCTTTTTTGGCTCTGACGACCGACGTCTTTATGCAGTAAACGCCAACAATGGTCAGGTGGTATGGCAGTTTGAGGCGCTTGAAGCGATCCGTTCTTCGCCGGCGATAGGGGATGAGATGGTATACGTCGGTAGTGAAGATTATCACTTGTACGCTATCGACCTGCAGACAGGTCGTCAACGCTGGAAATTTCGCACAAATCGCAATGTCATTTCTAGTCCGCTCTTGTGCGATGGCCTGGTCATCTTCGGATCGATGGATTGGAACGTCTACGCGTTGGATGAACGCTCTGGCTGGTCTGTGTGGCGCTTCCGTGCCGGCCATGTAGTGGTTGGTTCACCCCGAGCTTTGGATGGGGTGGTGTACATTGGTTCAGCGGATGGCTACCTCTATGCGTTGGAGCTTGGCAATGGTCGTCTGATATGGAAGTTCAACACTGGGAGCCAGGTTGTCTCTACACCAGCTGTGACAGAACAGGGTGTATATGTTAGCACTCTGGGTGGGGACATTATCAGCATAGATCGAAAGACAGGCAAAGAACGATGGCGCTTCAGCACGGGAGGACCTGTTCCCTCGTCACCATGTGTGTGCGATGCGACTGTCTACATGGGATCCAACGATCATCACGTTTACGCGCTTCCTGCTTGAGCTGCTGTTCAGTGCGAGGGCCAGTATCATTACTATCTCATCCCTTGTTCTTCAGCGTGGTCTTACGAGTACCTGTCCGAGGCACGGTTTAGAGGTCTTCTAATATGATGGGCTCTTCTCCGGATGCTATCACTCCTCACGTTGAACATGATGCTATCCAAGTTCATCGAAAAATCCCCCATGGAATGTCGGATACATTGAAGCCTTCTCTTGTGCGAAATGCACCCCGTGGATTGACCATTTTCGGCGGTTCCCACATTGGACGTGTGCGAGAACATAACGAAGATGCGTGGATGGCGCTTAGTCTGAGCAACGAAGCAAGTGGCAATCAGACAGATGTTGCTCTATTGCTCTTGGCTGATGGGATGGGCGGACACACAAGTGGAGATATGGCAAGCGCGCTGGCGGTGCGTGCTGCAGCTGTTCGTGTGATGCAGGATGTCGTGTTGCCTTTCCTTTCCTCTGAAGTAGCGGGTACTCAACATTATGCTCTCCACGAGACGCTGGTGCGCTCGGTAGAAACCGCTAATGCGGTTGTGCGTCACAATGTTCCTCAGGCGGGCACCACGCTGACAATGGCATTAATCCTCGGCCAGAGGGTATACATAGCCCACGTGGGCGACAGTCGGGCCTATTTGCTTGGTAAGGGTAGCTTGCGGCGTATCACCCATGACCACTCGCTTGCAGCCAGGTTGATCGAGACTGGGCAGACTATCCCTGAGGAAACCTCAGCTCATCGCAACATCTTGTACCGCGCGGTGGGTCAAAGGGCTACGATAGAGGTGGATACACACACCGAGTCGTTTCCCGATGGCAGCTGTTTGTTGTTGTGCAGCGATGGCTTATGGGCAAAGGTTTCGGATGCAGAGATCGCAGAGGTGCTGATGAACGAACCCAATGCGCAAGCTGCTGTGGACAAATTTATTGCTCTGGCTAACGAGCGTGGTGGCGACGACAATGTCACGTTGATCCTTGCTGTGCGCAACGAGGCATGATCCAAGGAGGTTTTCTGTTTGGGGCTGGGACACTGAAATGGCAGCGCAAGCTGGGCTGTACGATTATCGGGCGAGGTTGATCTCCCTCACCTGCTTGCAGGTGCAGCCCGGGTGAGACGGTTGCTAGGGGAAACAGTTAGCTCCCAAGCAGACGGGGGAGTTGCCAGAGAGAAACGGAATAGGTGTTAGTATGTCATACACCCTGAGGGGAGACGATTTCGGAACTCATCCTATCGAGCGACAAGGATCTGTGCTTTGCCTCCGCGCGATAAGGGGTCACGAGTATCTGCCGGCGCGATCAGAAGAACAAGCATATTATGCGCTGTTGAGCATAGTACTGCGGCGTGAGCTTTCACACGAGCGTATGCCCTTGAATCTTTGCGTCGTGCTGGATCGTAGCACCTCGATGAGCGGCGCTCGGATTCTGGCGGCGCAAGAGGCGATTCAACGCATCATTGACCGTCTCTATCCTGAGGACACTCTAAGTGTGGTGGTGTTTCACGATCGTGCAGAGGTGTTGGTGCCGCCGCAGCGGAACATAGATCGCGCCAGGGTCAAGGCAATGATAAGCACCATCCGGCCATCCGGGGGCACAGAGCTGTTGCAAGGCCTAGGAACTGGCATTCGGGAGGTAATGCGCTCCAAGAACAAGGGCTCGCTCAATCACCTGATCCTCTTGACCGACGGCCATACGTATGGTGACGAACAAGGTTGTCTGGAGATGGCCAAGTGGGCGGGTCAAAACCGGATCAGCATGAGCTTGATGGGAATCGGGGAGGATTGGAATGAGACTTTGCTCGATCAGGTGGCTGCTCTGTCTGGAGGGCGATCGGTTTACATTGATTCACCACGTAAAGTAGTGCAGATGTTCGAGCAAGTTATCGAGCATCTATCCGGGGTGGTTGCAAATCAGACGACATTGCATATCACACCTGGGCCTTCAGTTGCTCTGCAAGAGATATTTCAGGTCAAGCCTGAGATTCAGCGGCTGAAAGCTGTTGCCTCCGACCAAGGTTACACAGTCGCACTAGGGTTGCTCAGCAAGGTCTCCGATCGCGAAGTCTTGATGGAATTTCGCGTGCGCAATCTAACGCCCGGTGTCCGGTTGATCGCTTCCGTGGGTGTGGAACTCGCAGCGCCGGAAGGTGTGAATGCACACGGGGCGTTTTTTGAAGAGATCATGCTAAATGTTGAGGGGATTTCATTAACTGATCCCGACGCGCCGCGCATTTCAAGCGCCAGGATCCCGGCAGCGATTCCCCGTGCCCTTACGCGAGTTGTATTGTTTAAGATGCACGAGAGAGCAATTGCTGATCTGGAGGCGGGGCGGGTAGAGGCTGCCACCCAGCGGTTGGAAGCAATGGCCAGCCGACTAGCCGCAATCGGCGAGGTAGAATTGGCTCGTGCAGCCATGTTGGAAGCAGGCCAATTGGCGCGCACGGGTGCACTGTCGCCTGAGGGTCGCAAGAAGATCCACTATGGCACCCGGGCGCTCTCGTTAGATCCACGAGGCAAAGACCATGGTTGAGTGTCCAAATTGCCACAGTCGGTTTGTTGCAAACACATTGGTGTGTAGCGAGTGTGGTACGTTGCTACCCCCTGAGGAGTGGACCGCCGATGGGGTCCAGCTTGGGGTGGCAGAGCAGACTGACTTGACGGAGCAGGAAGAACACCCCCCGACTGTGCGCTTATATGTTAGCGAGGCACCTGACCAAGGTATTGAGGTCACCGTCGACAAGAAACTGGTAGTGGGACGCTCTGATCCAACCAGCCAGGTGTTTCCTGAAATAGATCTCGCTCCTTTCGGCGCTCTGGAGAAAGGCGTGTCGAGACGCCATGCTCGCCTTTTGTCGCGCCGAGGGATAGTTATGATAGAGGACCTTGCCAGCATTAACGGTACATTTCTAAATGGCAAACGCCTGATCCCTTATCTGCCTGAAGTCGTTCGGGATGGCGATCAGCTTCAGATTGGCAGCCTATCTCTCCAAGTTGAGGTGCTCTGAATGGGCAAGATCTTCCAGATGATGGAGATTGTGCTATGGCGTTCACAGTTTTGATTCACTTGCAAGGCACCGATCCGATTATGGCTGAGATGGATGAACTACCTGATCCCCACGCCAATTATATTCTGTGCACTAACCCTCGCGCGCGCGACGGCAAGAATCTGGTTTTTATCGAACCTGGCTGTACACGTTTTATGTTCCCGTGGCATCGCATCAACTTCATCGAGGCGTTTCCCTCTGAAGAGGACCAAACGCGGATCGAAACCTTCTTCCGCGAGTGATGCCAACGCTGGAAATGTGTTAGACCTGATCAGGCGAGAAACTGGTTTGCATAGAATTGTGCAAAGAAGGTGACTAGGATGCAGATTAATCCGGCTATATTTAAGGCATATGACATCCGGGGTGTCTATCCGGAGGAGCTAAACGAACAGGTTGCTTATGCCCTGGGACGTGCTTATGTGACCTTTCTGCAAACAGACGTGGTGATCGTGGGGCGCGATATGCGTCTCTCTGGTCCTTCGTTGTTTGAGGCGCTTACTAGGGGGCTTATGGACCAGGGAGCAGATGTGATAGACATCGGTATGGTCAGCACCGATCAGTACTATTACGCGTGCGCGATCCTGGAGAAGGCAGGGATCATGATCACGGCCTCGCACAACCCCAAGCAATACAACGGCTTCAAAATGGTGCGCTGTATGCCCTATCTCTTGAGTGGAGATCAGGGCATCCAGGATTTGCGACGCATTATCGAGCAGGACGCATATGCTCCCGCCCACCGTCGCGGCAGCCTCACTGTGCTGGACTTAAGTGAACAGTTCGTGGAGAAAGTGCTCAGTTTAATCGATGTATCTGCCTTGAAGCCCCTGCATGTGATCGCAGACACGTGCAACGGAATGGTAGGCCCAATACTGCAGCGTGTTTATGCTCGCTTACCTGTCCGTTTGACGGGCCTGTATCTGGAACCCGATGGCAATCTGCCCAACCATGGGCTGGATCCTTTGCAACCCGAAAATCGTGCCGAGCTTCAGCAGCGTGTGGTGGACGAAGGCGCAGACATCGGTTTTGCCTTTGATGGTGATGGTGATCGCTTTTTCACCATCGATGACAGGGGGAAATTTGTGCCGGGTGATTTCCTTACGGCTCTGATGGCACGCTATTTCCTTGCCAGGCACCCCGGCGCCAAAATAATCTACGATGTGCGTGCCTCGTGGGCGGTGCCAGAGACCATCCGAGCCGCAGGTGGTATCCCCCTGATGGAGAGAGTGGGACACGCTTTCATCAAGCGACGCATGGCCGATGAAGGGGCAGTCTTTGCTGGCGAGGTAACCGGTCATTACTATTTCCGCGACTTCTTCTGTGCCGATTCAGGTATTGTGCCTTCACTCGTTGTGCTGGAAATGTTATCCCGAGAGGGAGTACGACTATCTCAATGGTTGCAGGAGCTGGAGGCAAAATATCATATCTCGGGTGAAATTAATACGCGTATTGCTGGAGATCCTATGGCGATAATGCGTCGGCTGGCAGAGACCTACCAGGACGCGGAGGTCTACTGGCTGGATGGGATATCGGTAGTTTATCTGGACTGGCACTTTAATGTACGACCGTCCAATACCGAGCCGCTGTTGCGTCTGAACTTGGAGGCCAGATCGGCAGAGCTGATGGAGCGGAAGCGTGACGAGGTGCTGCGCATCATCACGGAGGCATAATTCGGATTAAGAGGCAAGAATCAGTATTGCAGCGAGGCCAATGGCGACTACGCTTGCAAATTCAACAAGCGCCCGGCGTGTCAATCGCCCCAGTATCTGTTGTTGTGCAAGACCAACGAAGAAGTAGAAAATCAACAGCAGCCAGAAGCCTGCTGCGAGAGGGGGGATACGCCAATAATTGAAAGCCCATGTGGCTTGGGCCATCACCAGTGCATTGACACCAGCATATAGCCATGTACGGCCCGTCTGCTCCGGCCCGGCGCGCAGAAGTGAAGCCGCTAGCAGTCCTCCTATCAGTGCTGTCCCTGTACCTGTGACGATGCTGCGCGCTCGCGTCTGGTAAATGAGCACAAAGAATCCGAAAGCCACCCCGAATCCTATGAGATTGAGCCAGAAGTGGGAGATCTCGTACCAGCGATCGCGCGGATCGATGGTGTGATATTCGGCGAGGACTGTGGCCCATAACAGACAACCAGTAACAAAGATTCCCAGTATCCACCAGAGCACGTCCACGACCAACAAGGGTAACACGAAGATAACTAGGATGATCAATAGTGCAGGCAACAACATAAAAGTCTGGAGGTAGCCCGAGCGGTGGCGTGGCATAAGTGGGTGTGCACCAGTTACTATAGCGCTGCCAGTACCGGCTAATCCACCCACCAGCAGTGCCATAAGCCAACGTTGCGAGATCACCAGTGTTAGGGGCGTTCCTAAGAAGATCAGCTCTATCGTGCGTGTCGGCAGTTCGATAAGGGAAGAAGCCACCAAGCCCAGAAGGGTGAAGCTAACAACTTGGCTGATACGTTCGTACAGGGCCATAATTAAATATTCTACGTAGGGGTGTGGTGCAAGTCAAGCACAAGTTATGAGTCTTGAGACCTTGTTCTATGCTGTGTTTGGTTGGGTGATCGGAGTGTTGATCAACCATGCTGCTGATGTGTTGCCGAGGCATAAAACTCTGAACTCGGCTCCAGTGTGCCCTCGTTGTGGTATGCTGCGCGCACCATTGGCTTGGAGCGGCGTAATCAGCTACCTGAGTGGGTATCATATCTGTTTGGGTTGTGGTCGTCCCTTACCCTTGCGTTCTGTTCTGGTTGAGCTGGCAACTCCACTGTTGTTTGTGGGCCTGCTCTGGCGTTATGGCCTGTCAGCTGAGTTGGGACTGGTATCCTTATATAGTGCTGTGCTCATACTGGTGACCATTACCGATCTGGAACATCGCCTTATCCAGCACGCTGTGATGGTGCCTGCATTACTTATCGCGCTGGTGGGTGCTTTCTTCAGTCGCAACATGACTGCGCGACAGGCTGTCTTAGGCGGCGCTGTGGGCTTGTTGCTGCTCTATTTGATGTACTTGTTGGCTATTCCGGTCAGCCGCTTGATGGGACGATTAGCTGGCCGTCCGAGCGAGGAGGTACCCTTTGGATTTGGTGATGTAACATTGGGTACATTTATTGGTCTGACTACGGGGTTGCCTGGTGTGCTGTTAGCCCTGATGATCACAATCGTCTCTGCTGGTTTAGCAGCTGCCTGTATCATCCTGGTGCAGTTGGCGCGACGACGGTACAGACCTCTCGCCACCATCCCCTATGGTCCGTTCCTGGCGTTGGGCGGTTTCATCATGATGGTCTACGGGCCGGAGATACTGTCCTGGTACCTCCACCGAGGGCCTTGACCGTTTCTGACTTTACAAAACACCCGTGACTGAGTCTGGTCTCCAGAATCTCGTCTGTCAGTAAGCGCGTGGGCCATCTCAGCTGTGGTCGCATTACTGTGTCAGCTGCACTGGTGTTATATTTATTGAAGCTTTGTACAAGTTTTCGCGAACACTTGGGGTCTGGTATATGAAACTCTCGGACAGACTGGTAGCAGAGGGTATTCTCTACACTGATCAATATCAGCTGACGATGGCTCAGCTCTACTTTCGCCACGGGTTGCACGAGCGCCAAGCTGAATTCGAACACTTCTTCCGCAGTTATCCAGATTATGGGTCGCATCAAGCAGGATACTGTATCAACGCCGGGCTAGCTTGGTTATTGGACTGGATGAAGGAAGCACGCTTCCGGGAAGAAGATCTGGAGTATATGCGACATCACCGTGGTCAGACTGGGCAGCGTCTCTTTCAGGACGACTTTCTAAAATGGTTGCGCACACATGGTAATTTCGATGGTATCTCTATGTATGCTATCCCGGAGGGACGCGTGGTGCACCCGAATGTGCCGTTGGTCGTGGTACGTGGCCCATTGGCTATGGCCCAAGTTCTTGAAACCCCTCTACTCAACCAACTGAACTATCAGATCCTGATAGCTACCAAAGCTAACCGCATTCGGGAAAGCGGACGCGGGCAGCTATTGCTCGAGTTCGGGGTACGCCGTGCGCAGGAACGTGGCGCTATTGCTGGGGCAAGAGCGGCGCTGATTGGGGGCGCAGACTTCACCTCTAACGCGGGGATATCCCATGTATTGGGCTTCCCTCCGAAGGGCACCCATGCCCACAGCATGGTACAAGCTTTTATCGCGTTGGGTGAAGGGGAGCTGGGCGCATTCCGTGCCTATGCCGAGTTATATCCTGATGACTGCCTGCTGCTGGTGGATACGATTGATACTCTACAAAGTGGGTTGCCTAACGCTATCAAAGTTTTCGAAGAACTCCGCCGCAAGGGACACCGTCCACTTGGCATCCGTCTCGACTCAGGCGATCTCGCTTACTTGAGCATCCAAGCAGTTAAAATGCTCGATGCGGCAGGTTTCCCAGACACTGTGGTGGTGCTCTCTAACAACCTCGACGAGATTGTGATTTGGCAGATTATCACACAGATACAAGAGGAAGCGCCGCGCTATGGCTTGGAGCCCGACCACATTATCCGGCGACTCGTGTTCGGTGTCGGGACACGCCTGATCACCTCAGCAGGCCATCCAGCACTTGATGGTGTTTACAAGTTGGTGGCCCTGTGGGATCACAACCGCTTTATCCCAACCCTTAAGGTTTCCGAAACACCAGAGAAGACGCTCAATCCAGGCCATAAACAGGTATGGCGCATTTACGACATGCGTGGTAAAGCGACTGCTGACTTGCTATGCCTCGAGGACGAAGATCCACGGGCGATGAAAGAGGTTGTGTTGCGTCATCCTACCGAGCCTGCTAAGTATCGTGTCCTTAGTCAGAGTGAGATCCAATCAGCCGAGACCCTGTTGGTGGAAGTGCTTCGGGAAGGCAAATTGGTGTATGATCTACCGCCAATCAATCGCATTCGTGAGATGCGCCAAGCTGACGTCGCACGTCTTGATCCTGGGGTACGGCGACTGGTTAATCCTCATATGTACCACGTCTCGCTGAGTCAGAAGCTGTGGGAATTGAAGCAGCAGATGATCCACGCAGCCAAGAACAAACCGTAGAGTTAACATCCTACAGGCGGGCCTGGATAACCCCGCGCCGGCCGTTGGTCAGCCAATCCGGATCAATCTGAGACAGTTGCTCTGCGTACTCTTCGGATATGCCCACGATTAGTTCTCCTTTGAGGGTGCGCAGATTGGCAAAAGGGGCGGGGAAATAGGCAGTGATGTGCTCAAAAGGGGTGCTGAAGGGCCAATGGGCATCTCCTAGAACACGACGATAATTCACGTCGCCTTTCAAGATCACAAGGTCTGCTACGGCCAGCTGTGCTCGCAGGTCTTCCGGTGCCTCAAAATAGAAGAGACTGCTCGCGTAGAACCAATGGGTGGTCAGCACAAGACGGCCACTGCCCAAATACTCGAGCAACCGGAGGCGCAATGCCTTGGTTCGCTCATTACCATGGCATAGTGCCTCGAGGCCAGCTCTCACGTCAGCTATCATCGCATCAGAGACGAAGAATGGCTGAGGCTTAAGGTGCATAACAACTTGGCGCACCCGGTAGCGACTCAGAAGAAAGTCCACCAACGCCAGATCCATCAGCAATTCTGTACCAGCATTATCGGTGATAAGTATCAGCGTATCGCGTGGTCGCTGAGTCAGATATTCCCAGATGCGCGGCGTATCGTCTATCAGCAAATTAGCATGCTCTTCCTCCAGTCGCAATGCGCGTGTCAGGTCACCCGCAACGTTGTAGCTCAGGTCAACGCGATTGCCCCATAGGCTGTGATGGAGCAGGGTTGCAAAGCAGGCGTACTCGTCGAAAGGCAGATGTTCGAGCGTTGCCGCTACCAGGGCTGGTGCCGCTTCAGGTTGCCACTCTGTCTCCTTCTTTGCGGCGTACGGGTCAAAGAGATGCCACTTGCCCGCTTGAAAGTAGCGCGTCGCTTCCAGCACACGACGATAGAAGAAAGCCTCCGCCCAATACCATGGTACATCCAGCCAAGAGCGTCCTACGTAAGGGGAGGATACCTGCTTCCAGAAGCCAGCATCTGGTGCTGCTTCCTGCAGGTTTCGAATCCGCCCGTTAATTATTTCCTGTCGAAGCTCCTCCAGACCCCGATTGATTTCTGCTGGAAACTGGTTGAGAGCGATGATCTCTTCGACGATGGCGGGAATTCGATATTTGAAAGTGCGCCAGGCGAACGAATCCGGATCAGAGGTCATGATCAGGGGCGGCAGAGTCTTGATGTTCGGATGCAAAGACGTTACATTAAGGGACACTTTGCTCCCCTTTCACTACTTGCATACATAGCGAGTTGCAGGAACAGACGAATTAGTCACAATCAAAGTGAACAGCACAATAGGGGTCTCACCTTTTTTACTGAATTTTAATTTTAAGCGGAAGGGGGTGATAGGGGCAAGGCAAGCTCGTTCAATCTCTGCTTCTGGGTCGCCCAGGCGGCAGCCCCAGCACGCGTATGTACATCCAGTTTGGCGAAGATAGACTTTAGATGGCGCTTCACCGTGTTGGGAGTGATCACCAGCGCCTGCGCAATCTCTTTGTTGCTCAGTCCCTGAGCCAATAGCTGCAGCACTTCCCATTCACGCGCTGTCAAGGGAGATGGACTCCTTCTGGCATTATAGGCGAGCTGCAATGCCTCGGCCACTGTTTCCATGAAAACGCGCCGATCGAAAGTTTGCTTTTCCAGACAAGCGATGATGTGATACTCAGCGTAGGCATGTTCTATATCCTCGGGGGTTGCCACACCACTCACAACAATGGTAGGAATGCCCGCCGCTTTCATACTCTCAAGCAACCGCATGCCCTCTAGGTTATGAGAAAGTGGACTTGCATGGGCCAGAGACAGGTCGACAACTGCCAGCTGATATGCTCCGCGTCGCAGATATCCTAGCGCTTCGCCAAAGCCGCTGGCAGTTTGCACCGTGTGTCCTACGTCGCTGAGAAGTTCGGCCAGGATGTTACGCCAACCGGGGTCATCTTCAACCACCAGCACGTTCGCTGCTAATGCTGTGGGTACAACTGCATATGCGGTGTCCGTCGGTGAGAACACGGGGGAACTGGCCAGAGCTCGTCGCACCAAGTCGCGAAACTCGCCTCGGCGGAAGGCTTCCTTGCGCAGGCAACTGAACGCGCCGTACTCTTTAAGTGCTGCCACAGCAATCTCGACTGTAGCGAAGCCGCTGATCAGAATGTTCACACAGCCTGGATCGCACCGGCGCAGGGTTTCCAGTACCTGTAGCCCATCCTGGTTGCGATGTCCACCCGGGCCCAGTGAAAGATCTACGATCGCCAACCGATGCGCTCGTGACCGGATAAGCTCCACTGCGGACTCTAGATCGGTGGCTACCTCTACGTGTAATCCAACATCGTTCAGCAGTTCACACAGCACTTCCTGCCATGCAGGATCGTCCTCGACCACCAGAGCTGAGACAACCTGCATCCGCGCTTCTTTATCATTTGAGCGACTTATCATTCTGTTGCGCATGGCAATCTCAGAAAAAAGGTGGTTCCGCGGTGACCGTCACTCTCGACCCTGATACTACCTCCGAGGCGTTGCGCCCACGTCTTCACCCACCACAGGCCAAAACCAAGCCGTCCGACGTCCTTGTCCTGGCGCAGTCGGCGGGAAAACTCGAGCTCGAAGATGTGCTCGTGCCACTCTGGAGGGATGCCCGGGCCGTCGTCGCGCACAGCGATGGTCATATGGCCATCCGGCTCCGTCACTCCACTTATTACAATGCTTCCGTGTCCCTCCATTGCATCGATTGCATTCTCCAGCAAATTGGTGAAGATCATTGTCAGGCTGCGCCGGCTGGCCAAAGCGGGTGGCAGAGCTTCCAGCCCTTCCAGCCGCACAGTCACTTCAGCCGGCAACACAGCCAATGCTTCCTGTACACATTCCAGTACCTTCACCGGTACCAGTGAGATGGGGTGCAGATGTGTCAGGTTCGCACGCAAGGTGGCCATTGCCTGGCTTGCGCTGCGTTCGATCTCAGCTAGGTTGCTTGCCAGATAGGCGTCTTTCTCCAGTGCATAGTGGCATTTGTCCTGAATCCCCTGCACACGCACAGGAATGGTTCCCAGCTGATTGTTCAGCTGGTGTAACAAGTTTGCTGCGATGTCGCCTACAGCGGCAAATGTTTCAGCAATAGCGCGTTGTTCCTTTGCCGCTTGCAATGCGTTTTGACGTGCTGCATTTTGTAACGCCAGCGCTGCGTAGTGTGCCAGACAGCTAAGCACCTTTTCGTCCCAACCTGACTCGCTGAAGCGCTCGGCATCTGGAGCGGTTCGATAGACGCTGAAGCTGCCCACCGCTTCGCCTTTCTCCCCTGAAGAGATCGGCACAATCAAGGCGCGTTGCCAGTTGAGCATCTGCGCCAGGTCAGTACGCGCAAAATGGGGATCGCTGCGCACATCTTCGGCGATGACAGGTCGACCACTCAGCACTGCCTGCCCGGTCAGGCTGCCATACAGTGGGAGTGTATCTCGCCCTGATATTTGATGAGATGTTGTACTTGTTGCTTGCAACACTAGCTGTTCTCCCGAAACCAGCCAGATGGCACTGGTTGCCGCATTCAGCAGATCACAAGCTTGCTCTGTGAGACGTTCCAGCACCTTTTGTGCAGGCAAGAGCAACAACCATTCAGCAGCTTGGCGCAACGCATCCAGCAACCGTGCCTCCTGAATGGCAATGACAGCAGGCACTGCTAAGGATTGGAGGAGAAGGCTGTCTTCCTGGCTGAAAGCATTCACCGCTGGGCTCTCTAAGTTGAGCACACCTTCCAGGCGGTTGCCAGCTCCCAATAGAGGCACAGCAATTTCAGAACGCATCTGCAACGTAGGGTCAAGCGGATAATAAAGATCCACCCACGGCGGTTGACTCAGATCGGGGATGACCACTGGCTCGCGGTGACGCGCTACCCAGCTCATAATGCTGGCTGCTTCGAGGGGCAGTGCTTCGGTCCATGGCTGGTGCAAGCCCTTGCCCGCTACTGCACTTGTGATCAGACGCTTGCCTTCTCGGTCTACGAGGCGAATGATGCCGTATTGCGCGTTGATCACCTCTAACGCCATCTGTAGGATGGCTTGCAGTGTTTGCTCCAGTCCTAGGCGTGAAGAAATGAGCAGACCGGCGCGGCGCAGACGTGTCACTTCTTCGTCACGGCGTGCCAGCTGGGCAGCGTGCTGCGCCACATGGCGAGCATGATAGATGGCCATAGCGGCTTGGTTGACGAAGTTTTGCAGCATCAGCAACTCGAGAGGGGTGAAGTGCTGCTCACGACGACGGTACACGTACAATGCACCTAGTGGTTGCTCCGCTACCACGAGTGGAAAGCAGGCAGCCACCTTTGCGCCAGCACGCACGTGGGCTGGATGCAGGCTCAGGTTGTATTCTTCATATGAAAGGACAGGGCGTTGTTCGCGCAGAGCGCGGATCCCTAAACCGTTTGGACGTGGTATATCGTCGTGTACTGACACACGCTCACCAGCTGCAACGCGTGATCCTGGGTCAAAGGTGAGCTGATCCGCACGGCAGGTGTAAATGACCGCCGAAGAGCCAGGGATAACTTTGATGGCACTCTCAGCGATCAAGCGCAATGCTGTGCCTATATCAGTCGCATCGCTTGACCCAATACGGTTTACAGCAGCTCCGATGCGATTCAAGCTGGATAGTACCTTCAGTAAGCGCAGGTCATTCTCGAGCGTCATACAGGTGACATACCCACCTACAGTGCAAAGCCCAAGCTGGAGCATGCGTCGAAACGCTCAGGGCAAGCATGGAAGCTTGCCCTGATGCTCAGGATGTGTAGTGATCAAGAGGGCTCTACACGAATTTACTCAAATCTTCCCGCAATTCAAATCCTGCGTTGCACTCCACAGGCTCACACGCTTTTCCTCTTAGTTGATCTTATAGCTGTGTAGCGGGGCATGCGTATTATATATCATAATATAGCACAAACTCGTGGGGATGAGGGCGCATGCGCACTGGATCTACCTCGAAGCGTCGTTTATAATCAATGTATGCTTCCAGTGCGTCCTCGGTGAACACATCACCCCGCAACAGGAACTCGTGGTCTGCTTCCAATGCATCCAGCACCTTGTCCAGTGAACCGGGCACTTGTTTGACCTGACGCGCCTCCTCTGGCGGAAGATCATAAAGATCCTTGTCCATTGGCTGACCGGGATCAATGCGACTCTGGATGCCATCCAGTCCAGCCATCAGCAACGCTGCAAAACAGAAATAGGGGTTGCAGCTTGGATCAGGCGCGCGGAACTCGATGCGCTTGGCGCGTGGGCTGCGCGAGTACATCGGAATGCGGCAGATGGCTGAACGGTTGCGCTGCGAGTAGGCCAAGTTTACTGGCGCCTCGAAGCCGGGCACCAAACGGCGATAGGAGTTCGTGGTTGGCGCTGCCAGAGCAAGCAATGCTGGCGCGTGATGGAGTAAACCACCTATAAAGAAACGCGCTGTGTCGGATAATTGTGCATAGCCTGCTTCGTCGAAGAAGATGTTGCGCTCATCCTTCCACAGGCTGATGTGCACGTGCATACCACTGCCATTATCTTCGAAGAGGGGCTTGGGCATGAAGGTGGCTGTCATGTTGTTCTGACGCGCTACATTCTTAACGACATACTTGTAGATCATCACCTGATCAGCCATGCGCGTCAGTGTCGCGAAGCGCATGTCGATCTCTGCCTGGCCGGCAGTAGCCACCTCATGATGGTGTACCTCAACGGGCACACCTACGCTCTCCAATGCCATCACCATCTTGCTGCGCAGATCCTGCAATGTGTCAGCAGGTGGAACAGGGAAGTAACCGCGCTTGGGTGGTATTTGTCCTCCCAGGTTGGGGTTGAGCTCTTTTCCGCTATTCCACCAGCCTTCTTGGCTGTCGATGTAGTAGAAACCTTGGTTGGTGCCACCGCCATACCGCACATCGTTGAAGATGAAGAACTCGGCCTCAGGTCCCCAGTAGCTCACATCCGCCAAGCCGGTCTGCTGTAGATAGGCTTCTGCCTTGCGTGCCACATAGCGTGGATCGCGTGTGTAAGGCTGGTGGGTGATCGGATCGTACACGTCGCAAATTAGCACGAGAGTGGGCACTTGCAAAACAGGATCCACAAAGGCGCTGTCTGCATCCGGTATCAGCAGCATGTCTGATTCGTGTATCTCGCGGAAGCCCCGAATCGATGAACCATCAAAGCCGATGCCATCTTCGAAGAGGGCCTCGTTAAGCTCATGGGCTGGTATGCTGAAATGCTGCCAAGTGCCCGGAAGATCGGTGAAACGCAAATCCACCATACTGACCTGTTTGGCCATGGCAAGTACATCTGCAACTGTCTTGGACATAGCACACTTTCCCTTCTTTAATTAGATTATAGCATAACGTCTTTCATTATAGAGGGACGACAGGCGAGCGTAAAGTACCCATTTGGGGCATTTCTGTGTCCGGTATACCGGAATATGGTGGTTATGCGCGATTGATCAATTGCGCTGCTGACGCACCCATGGGCCTGGCGGCCGCCAGTTAGCGATCTGAGGCAGGCGTCGCACGGTCGACCAGAGGTTGCGAGGTCGGAGCACTTCCGTGTTTGCCGCGGCGGATACTTCTTCGACTGGTTGCACCGCTGGTAGCGCCTCCGGCGGAGATGTATCTGTGTCGTACGGCGACATCAGCGCCACTTCTTCGGGTGCTGTCAGAGGTGGTGCCATCTCCTCCAACAGGGTGGCCGATTTCGCAATGCGGTAATAGTCCAGGTATATCTCAATCGTGGTGACTACGAAAATCATGATAACCGGCCCGTAGACCAGCCCCATAAAGCCGAACATTTTGAGCCCGCCAAAGACGCTGAGCAGCACGAGCGCTGGGTTCAATCGGGCCTCACGTGATACCAGCCGTGGCGTCAGATAATACTGCATGCCACTCACTACTACGGCATAACCCACCAGGATGAGCAGGCCCTCCCACAGGTTGCCCAAGGCGATGTGCACGATGCCGATCGGCACAGCCACTACACCACACCCCAGAGGCAACATCGCCATAAAAACTGAAGCCAGCGCCCAGAACAAGGCATATTTCACCCCTGCTGCCCAGAAGAACAGCCCCATCACCAGACCTTGGACTAGGGCCAACACCAGCATGCCGCGCGCCATAGATTTGGTGATAACGGTAATACGGCGGATGTACTTCTCGTCCATCTCGTCGCTGAGCGGGCTCATTTTGCGCAGCATGTCAATGAGACGTGGATAATTGGGGAACAGTGCTGCTAGCAGTGATACATACAGTACCAAGCCTATGATCACGTCCACCGAGGCGCTGCTCAAGGAGATAGCTGTCTCGGCTAGAAAGGTGGCCACGGCACGTGCTGCGGTTTCGAGCGCTTGGTAAACGCCCTGCGGCGTCAATTGGAATCCCTGTGCAAAGGGCAGGCCTGCCAGCAGCTGATTGACGCGCGCCAGCATGTCGTCCAGCGAAGGATACTCGACCACACCGGCGACAAGGCGCGATACATCGGCGCTAAACTCCAGAGCTTGCTGTACAGCCAGGCTGAGTATCCCTCCTACTGGCACTAACACAACAACGAAGATCGTGATGATGGTGAGGGTAACCGGCGCGCCACGCCATTTGCCCACCAGCCGCACGAACAGCTCGTACACCGGCTGGAAGACGGTCGCAGTGACCACAGCTAGCACAACGGTGCCTATGTAGGGCCCGATCAGCAAGTAGGCCAGATAGGCCGAGAAAGCGAATAGAATATAAAAGAAGATGCGACTTTGAATGTTTGGCTTCATAGGCAATATCAATATCTAGTATACAGTTGCCTGCCTATGCCGTCAATGTGCACTCCAGTAGGCAACTTCGCTGCTGTGTGCTGTATTCGTCCCTGCTACTGGCAATGGCTGCACACTTGTAAATAGCAAGAGGCGGCTCCAGTGCTGGCAATGGAGCCGCCTCTCTGAAGGAGGAGAACACGCTTACTCAGGATGAAACTCGACGGTGGCAGTTCCAACTCCATCGAGGAAGAGCTCAATACCCACACCGGCACCTTCGAGGATCACTTGGTACGTGCCCGCGTTCAGGCCGCCAACGTCGCAGGCACCAGGGCCATGTTCGGGCTTGGTACCCGTGATGCAAGTGGTCTCAAAACCGGGTGGTGCCTTGATACGGATCGTCTGGTCATTCATTCCGGTGCGTACGACGAGAATGGAAGCTGGACCGAGTGGCTTGTTGCCACTGGTGTTTTCAACCACATTGGCCACCCAACGCGTTCCGCTGGCTGTAGCTACCGCGACACCCATTTCTGGGGTCATCGCTCTCTTACGAAATTCAACCAGGGGCCGATGCCCAGGATGCACTTGTGCTCGAACAATGCGTGTGGGCTCACCTTCGATGAACACATCGTAAAAACCGGGAGCGATATCACGAAAGACAGCGGTTGGCACCCAGCTAAACTCAAAGTTGACGCTGGCAACACGACGCTTCACCGCTCCGCTGGCGTCGCGCATAATGACTGGTACCCCCTTGCCGTCCCATACCATCACCATAAGCGTGGTCCTTTGCTGAGGGTCTTCTGGATCAGCCGTCTGATTGCCCACCCATACTTCCTCAGCGCGCACAATCGTCACCCCCGGCTCGGAACTCTGGGCATAGCTGGCGGTCTGGACGATGGGTGTTATGCCTCCTGTCGTAGGAGGGCAGGGAGGTATTGCACAGAGGGCATAGCTGGGCGGTTGATAGGTTGGTGGCTGGCTGACCGGAGTGGGAGTTGCATACATTCCCAGTGGGTTAGGATTGTATTCCGGCGGGACAAGTACCATACCCGTCGAAGGTGCTGGCGGTTGATAGCTGGGTGGTGTGTACGGCGCCAGTGCTTCGTGGGGATATGTGGGATATTCGGGTGGTGCCATTGTTTCCGGATAAGTTGGCACCTCTGCCACTGGTCCCGCCACTGGCACAGTGTCTACAACTTTGGGGGGTACGCACAGTCTCTGACCAGCGTAGATCAGATTGGCGTTCGCAATGGCATTCGTCTCGATCAGTGCAGCCACTGTTACCTGATAGCGTGTAGCGATGGAAAATAGGGTCTCGCCAGGCTGCACAGTGTGATGTGTCGCGCAGCCGTAGGCAGCACTAGATGTGTCCCGTTGACTGGACGGAATAGCCAGAACCTGACCCGCAAAAATGAAATCATCGATGCCTAGACCGTTCGCGGCGGCCAGCTGAGCCACGGTGACACCGTAGAGGGAAGCGATGGAGGTCAGTGACTCTCCAGGACTCACAATATGCTCTTGGGGTACACTGGCAGGTCCGTCGGACTTTGGAATAAACAGGCGCTGACCAGCATAGATTAGGTTGGCATTGCTGATCCCATTGGCTAGCATAATCTCGCTGATGGTTACCCCATAACGAGCTGCGATGGCGGCCAGCGTTTCACCGGGTGCCACCACATGATAGGTGCCTTGCTGGTCCCTGGGAGCAGCTAACACGCTTGGCGGTAATAGCGCGATGCATAGCACGGTCGCCAGTACAATCAAACCAAGTACCTTGATGGACATATCTTTGCCTCCCTTTATCCTGGGTACAGTGTAGAGATGCTGTACCCTTTGCCAAATAGTATGCTTGCGGGTACGTCTCGATTGCAGAGTTCAATGCTTGTCGTTTACATAATACATCAATTTGTCACATATGTCAAGAGCCTGTTTACTCGCGCGTGTGTTTCAGCTCGGGGACGGTTTGTGGTTGCCCGAAGCGAGCATCCGGTGCGATATGACGGCTGCCTCGTGTGCCAGTTGGGTTTGTCGTTTGATCGCCTGATGAAACAAGGAGCACTGCATCTTTCTGTTTGCCCTTTGCTCGGCTTCGTGGCGCAGCGTAATGGTTGGTGGTATCCTATGGAATGCGACGCAATGTTGTGGTAAAGCTTCATGTCAGGACAAGTTCACCAACACACTGGAGTGGGGGGAAGAGCAATGGCTGTCGTTACCGTTTCGCGTCAGCTGGGTAGTGGTGCCGAGCAAATTGCCAAACTGGTCTGCCAAATGCTCCGTTATGCCTATTTCGACCGCGATCTGATGAAGCAGGTTGCCGCAGAGAGCGAGTTGCCTCTCGCCGAGCCCATCGACTACACGGAATACGACTACCGTGTGCAGAACGTGCTGGAACGCATGCTTCAGGTGCGGCGTCTGGTGGGTCATGCATTGGTGCGCTGGCCTAGCGGTCGAAGTGAGCTACGCGAGCTCTACGAGCACGAAAGTATTGAGCTGGTGCGCTTCCTGGTGCGCGCGGCGCATCGCCGTGACAATGTGGTGATCGTGGGACGCGGAGGACAAGCTATCTTGAAAGACTTTCCGAATGTGTTGCATGTGCGCATTGTGGCGCCATTGGTGGAGCGCGTGCGGCGCACTCATCATACATTGAATATCACCCGTGCCAATGCTGTCACGTTGATCAACGAGCGTGATCGCGCCGCAGCAGAATATCTGAGGCGTTTCCACGGCATAGCTTGGGATGACCCAACTCTATACCATTTGGTTCTCAACACAGGCAAGTGGAGCGCTATGCGTGCAGCTCAGTTGATTGTAGACGCGGTGCACCGCCTGTGAGGATATCTGCAGCTCGGGAATGGCAGCACTCGAAGTTATTGACATCTGGAAGACGTTTGGCGACACACCTGCCTTGCGTGCGGTGAGCTTCGCGATAGACAAAGGTGAGATCGTGTGTCTGCTGGGCCCCTCTGGGTGCGGCAAGACCACGTTATTGCGTATTATTGCTGGTTTAGAGACACCCGATCGCGGCCGCGTTTTATTTGAAGGACGTGATATCGGCGCGGTGCCTCCACACCTGCGTGACTTTGGGCTGATGTTCCAGGACTACGCTTTGTTCCCTCACCGCAACGTGTTTGAGAATGTGGCATTCGGTTTGCGCATGCATCGCTCGCGCACAGAGGACACAGATGAGCACATTGCCCAGCAAGTGTATGAGGTGCTCGCGTTGGTAGGGCTGAGTGGTTTCGAACGGCGCAGTGTTTACGAGATTTCGGGTGGTGAGGCACAGCGCGTGGCCTTGGCACGTAGCCTGGCGCCTCGCCCACGCTTGTTGATGCTCGATGAACCCTTGGGATCGCTCGACCGCATCACCCGGGAACGTCTGATGATCGAATTGCGCGACATTTTGACCAGGGTGCACATGACAGCGCTTTACGTCACGCACGACCAGCTCGAAGCGTTTTCGGTCGCCGACCGCGCGATCATCATGAATTTTGGCCAAATTGAGCAGATTGGCACGCCTGAGGCAATTTACCGTCAACCAGCGAACGAGTTCGTGGCGCGTTTTCTGGGCATGACCAACCTCGCTCCCGGTCGGAAGTTGTCGCCTGACACAGTGGCAAGTCCTTGGGGCACGTTACACATTGCGATTGATGGTTTTCGTTCCAACGGCCCGGTGACAGTGCTGATCCGCCCGGAAGCAGCTGTGCTAATCGGGTACCCTGCGGACAACAGCTATATTCCGCCAGACCATGCCATTATTCGGGGTCAGCTGGTCTCCCGCCTGTTTCGCGGTGAACACTATCGTATTAAATTGCAACCAGAACAAGGGCCACCGCTCACATTTCACCTGAGTGCGGTAGAGGCACTTCAGGCGCAACCGGGTGAGCCCATCACCTTGGCCATCAATCCTCTTGGTGTGGTGTTATTACCTCCTGCAGCTGCCAGCCACTCAACTTCTGGAGATGAGAGCCCCAGCAGCCCAAGTTAGCCCGAGGATTGTCTTCTAGCTCACATCCTTCTTGTGGCCGAATCGCTGTCGTGCCTCCTCCAAGAAGATTTGGCTGGTCTCGCTGTCGATGTTGCACAGGTTGACCTCGCGCAAGGTGCTGTCAGGATGCCCGGTGAGGTGCTCAAACACTTCTTTAAGAATGATGGCAGCACATCGGGGCTTAGGGAACCCAAAGATCCCAGAAGAAATGGCAGGCAATGACACGCTGCGCAACTGATGGCGCACTGCCATGTCAAGCGCGCTGCGCACAGCACTGGCTAGAAGAGCATCCTCACCCTGTCCACCTCCGCGCCAGACTGGCCCGACAGTGTGTATTACATAGCGACATGGTAACATCCCAGCGCTGGTGATGGCAGCGGTGCCCGTACGCACGAGGCCGTGTTCGCGTACCCAGCGATCGCTTTCCTCCTGGATCACACGACCGCCTTTACGCACGATAGCTCCAGCCACACCTCCGCCATGCTGCAAATGCTCGTTAGCAGCATTGACGATGGCATCCACCTGTTCTTCAGTTAGGTCACCCTGCACGATTCGAATCACCCGGTCTTCTCCCACACGCTGTTCAAACAGGACTTCGCGCTTCATAATATCTCCTCCAACCCTTCGAAGAGATCGCGATGCCGACGCGCTCCAGGCGGTAACACTTGGATAAAGTGCTCGTATGCCATTGCGCGTCGGCCCAGAAACGCAGGCCAGTGCATGATGGTGCCGTGGCCACCTTGACTGCGATGACACGCGCTGGCCTGCTCTTTGACCTTCAAATATGCCTGCAAATGCAGGCGCACGTGAATCTGGTGGTCTGGTACTCCGACACGAGTCAGGTCAATATCGCGATTGTTGCCAAAGTGGCGTGCATCCTTACCACGCAGCCATAAAAGGAAAATAAACCAGCGGATGCTTGAACGCGGTACCACCAGATGATAAAGGCGCATCGGTTGCCAAGCTGTCAGGCTTTGGGCTGACGAGGTTGGAAGAGAAGTTTCGTCGCCCGCCGCATAGAAAGCTTGTTGCACAGCTTGGCTGGTCTTAACGTGATCCGGATGGTTGTAACCGCCGGAGACCTCGTGGGTGATGATAACGTGTGGCCGCACCAGGCGGATCACGCGTACCAAATCAACCACTACTTTGTCCATTGGAGATTGAAGCAAGCTTTCAGGATGTAGGTTGTCTGGACTGCCAGGCATACCACTATCGCGATAATTGAGCGTCCAAAGATGTGCTCCGAGTACGTGGCAAGCGCACTCGAGCTCTTGACGACGCAGGTCGGCGAGTGTGCGCGCACCGCTTGCTTGGAGCTCGAGGGGATCATAGGTGCCGCTGGCGCCGTCAGTGACGGTACACACATGCACCTCGACACCGCCGCGGGCATATTTTGCCAGCGTGCCACCTGTTCCGAACGATTCGTCGTCAGGGTGAGCAAAAATACCAAGCAAGCGGCGACCAGCAGCAGGGATCATCTTAGATGCGGACCGTCCCATACAATTGCAGTATGATTTGCCTCACATCTCACGGCGACCGGCAGCAAGTGCCTCACGCAAGGTGTGTGCATCAATAGGCAGGCGGAAAGCACGTACACCCACGGCACGGTAAACCGCGTTGGCTATGGCCGGGGCAGTCGGAATACATGGCAGCTCACCAGCACCCTTTGCCCCATATGGCCCGGCGCTGGCAGGGTGTTCGACAATGATGCTGTGTATCTGTGGCGTCCAGGATATGTCAGGGATGCGGTAACGCTTTAGCGTGTCGCTGCGCACGTAACCATCCTCGACGACGAACCGTTCTGTCAACGCGTAACCGATCCCCATCATAATACCACCCTCTATCTGGCCCTCTAGAGTGGTCAGGTTGAGTGCGCGCCCAACGTCATGCGCTGCGATGACACGCCGCACCCTCACCTGTCCAGTGTACGTGTCCACCTCCACCTCTACCGCCTGGGCGCCATAGCCGAAAGCAAAGTGACTATCACCCGTTTGACCCAACGGCACAGTGGGAGGCGCAACATAAACATAATCAGCGTGCGTGGCGCGTCCTTCACGCCGTGCCAATTGCACCACCTGACTTAGCGGTATGGTGTTTTCACCTGTGTTGGTGCATACCATGCCGCCGCGAAAGACCACTTCTCGCGGTGGGGAACCTAGAAGCTCTGCGGCAGTGAGTGCCAGTATTTCCTTGAGACGTTGTGCCGCGCAACGCACCGCATTGCCGGTGACAAATGTCTGTCGCGATGCTGTTGTAGCACCCCCATCGAGACACTGAGCGGTGTCACCAGAGATCACTGCGACGCGCCCTGGCGCGATGCCAAATTCTTCCGCTACGATTTGGCTCAACACTGCCACCATGCCTTGACCAATCTCAGCAGCTCCTACACGCACTCCCAAGCTGCCATCTGGGCGCGCTTCCACCGTGGCGCCGGCCGCGTCCTCCAGCCCATTGCCCAGACCTACGTTTTTGTATGCCAACGCGATTCCCCAAGCGCGTTTGTAGCGGGCCGGTGCTCGTTTCTCACGAGATTCTGTGGATTCCTCTGCTTCCAGTGCTTGGAGTGTTGCCTCAACCTTGTCCAGGCACTCCAGTAGTCCCACGCTCTCGTGCAGGCATTGCCCTGTGATGGTGTTGGCGCCCACACGCAATGCGTGGCGTCGGCGCAGTTCTACCGGTGAAATTCCTACCGCCTCTGCGATAATATCCATCTGCGACTCGGCGGCGAAATGTACCTGGGTGACACCAAAGCCACGAAACGCGCCCGCGGGTGGGTTGTTGGTATACACGGCGTAACAGTCAACATACACGTTGGGAATGTCGTAAGGGCCAGCTGCGTGGGTAGCGGCGCGCGTCATCACAGGCTCCCCCAATGAGGCATAGGCGCCAGTGTCACCGAGGATGCGAATCCGGTGCGCTACAATGCGACCGTCGCGCATCACTCCTGATTTCATTGTGATGGTAGTGGGGTGTCGCTTGGGATGTACCTGCATAGATTCGGAGCGGCTGAGCACCATCATTACTGGCCGTCCAGTTGCCCATGCCAGCAATGCCGTGTGAATCTGAGTGCAGATCTCCTCTTTGCCCCCGAACGCTCCGCCGGTGGGCATATGCACAACCCGAACTTTCTCTTCTGCGATCGCTAAACTCGCTGCGATCTGCGCTCGGTCGGCGAACGGAATTTGTGAACCCACATACACGGTCAAGCTGCCGCTTTCAGGATGAGGCACTGCCAGTGAAGCTTCCGGTTCCAAAAAAGCGTGTTCACTTGCCGGAGTGTGGTACGTGTGTTCGATAATTAGATCGCTTTGGGCAAAAGCAGCATCCACATCGCCTTTGTTGACCTGGATATGGGCCAGAATATTGCCATCAGCATGGATGCGTGGGGTATCAGGCTGTAACGCCTGCTCGGCGGAACTGACCACCGGCAGGGGATCGTACTCAACCTCGATCGCTTTGAGTGCAGCTTGCGCCTGTTCTGGAGTTTCGGCAGCCACGATGGCAATAGCATCGCCCACGTAACGCACTTTGTCCCATGCCAACACAGGCCAGTCCTTCTGCACGAGGCCATGGCACTTTTCACCCGGTATGTCCGCGGCGGTAAGCACTGCGGCCACGCCCGGGATGCGTCGTGCGCGACCGACATCCACGCGTCGTAAAATGGCGTGAGGAAAGGCGCTACGCAATGCAGCAGCATACAACATGCCCTCTACGCGTAAGTCAGCAGTGAAAAGAGTGCGCCCTGTCACCTTGTCCCAAGCATCCTGACGCACACTGCGGCTGCCAATGAGGCTACCTGACGGCACAACAGGTGTCTCAGCCGAGGTGTCACCACGCAGCATACGTGCTGCTGCCTGCACTGCCGCAATAACTTTGACGTAACCGGTGCAACGACAAAGGTTGTGCCGCAACACTTCCTTAATATGGTCCTCGGTGGGCTCAGGGTTGCGATCGAGCAATGCCTTAGCAGCCATAATTAGCCCGGGTGTGCAGAAACCACACTGCACAGCTCCATATTCGACAAAAGCGCGCTGCAACGGATGCAACTGATCTCCCTGCGCCAATCCTTCGATGGTGTTCACGTGTCGACCATCGGCGCGTTCCGCCCGGTAGATACAGGCACGTTCGGCACGACCATCTACAAGGACAGTACAGGCACCACAGTGTCCTTGATTACAGCCATTCTTGGTGCCAGTAAGATGCAGACGATCACGCAACAGCTCCAGCAATGTCGTCTGTGATCCTACGTGAAAGGTGTGCCATAGGCCGTTTATGCACACACGAATCTCGCGTTCAGTCATCTTGTACAACGCTCTGATTGGCGCACCGTTTGTCTCGGTGCGATGTATCAAAATATAGTATCACGCCTTGTCGTCAGCTCAAAGTTCACGGTGTACGCTGACCAGCTTCCTTGGCAAACGCTCTGGTTTGGTGGTATCTTGTAATACGAGATGCCATCCCCTATGCCACATTGACCTTTTGCCACAGAGAGGAGGCTAGAGCACGGTGCATCACAAAGATCGAACGAGCGATGACACATTCCCAATGCTGAGCCGCACACGTCTACAAGCGCTTCTGGAAGCGATTCGCAGGGTGCGCGTCGGCATCGTGGGCGATTTCACCTTGGATGGTTACTGGTACGTGGACATGATGCGCGCACAGCTCTCGCGCGAGGCACCTCTGTACAACCGCCCCGTGGTGCGCGAAACCTACTCTGCTGGCGGCTGCGCCAATGTTGCCGTAAATGTGGCCGCCTTGCAGCCACACGAGACATGGGCTTTTGCTGTGCTTGGTGATGATTGGCGTGGCCTGTTGCTGCGCCAAGTGTTGGGCGCTGCTGGCTTGCGCCTGGAAGCGGTGATAACCCATGCCTCGGACTGGGTAACTCCCTTCTACGGTAAGGTGATCCTGATGGGCTACGATAATCAGCAAGAAGATGCTCGTGTGGATTTTGTCAACACGCATCCCTTGCCTGATAGTGTGCTCGACGCATTGCTCGAGCAAGTTGCCACCCATTTGCCGGAATTGGATACTGTAATCGTAGCAGATTACCAGCCTGTGGGCGTTGTACCAACACGGGTGGTTGAGGCACTCAACCGAATGGCACAGATGTATCCGAGTGTAATCTTTGCTGCTGATTCGCGCGATAATATTGGCCAGTTCCAGGCAATGGTGATCAAACCCAATGAAATAGAGGCGACTCAAATGTGGTTTCCAGGACGGCGGCCGGATGAGGTAACCCAGCAGCAATTGGTTGAAGCCGGGTTGCGTGCCCAGGCGGCCACAGGCCGTCCGGTCTATATCACCTGTGGTGAGCAGGGTGCGCTGCTGTGTGCAGCAGAGGGATACGCCCATATCCCGGCAATGCCTGTTGCCCCGCCTATTGATACAGTGGGTGCTGGTGATACTTTTTTGGCGGCGCTGGCAACGGCATTAGCTGCTGGTGCTTCTCCCTGGGAAGCTGGTTGGCTGGCCTCACTAGCTGCCGCGGTGACCGTCCGCAAATTGCGCACTACTGGTACCGCATCGCCAGAGGAGATCTTAGCTGCCTATGATACCTATGTGCCAGGATTGTCGCGCTGAGTAGGCGCTGCTGACGACCCTACTCCAAAGATCTATCTTGGCGCGGCTGTATACAGCAAAGAAATAGGGGGACTGATGCAACCGCGAGTGAAGTTGGTAAAGCAAACCGGCGAGCGGACAGAGTATCCGCTGGATGCCGAGGTGATTCATCTGGGGCGTGAGCAGGCGCGCACCATTCCCATTAACGATCCACTAGTATCCCGTCGCCACGCTGAGATCACCTGTGTCTCGGAAACCGGTGGCGCGGACGCTTGGATCATTCGCGACCTTGGTTCCACCAACGGCACCTACGTCAACGGTGCGCTACTGACCACGAGTTACCGTTTACGTGTAGGTGATCGGATTCGACTGGGCAACACATTGTTCACCTACGAAGAAATGGAAAGTGGACAGCGTTTCCGCAACATTATTGCCATCCTGATAGCCTTGTCCACATTAGTGGGCGCATTGACGGCCTGGCGTGCCAATGTGGCTACGGACGACGCAGTGAGTGCCCGTAGTAGTGGCACCAGCGTGCTGATCCACTTGAGCCGATATCGCAGCGAGATTGCGTCGAGCTTGTACCAGAATCTGGGGGCATTTGCTTCTTACCGTTGGCATCTGGCTATGGTGAAGTTGCTAAACGAAACATTAGCTACCACTGAGGACACGACACTCGTTGATTTTCTGGAGAACGAACGCCTTCAACATGCGAATATGGCGTTGGCAGCTCTGGACTTGGTTGACCAGGACTATCTGCATCGCGCAGAGAACGTCGCAGAGCAGAGCTTCGAGCAGGTACGCTTTGTGGATACAAATCTGGCAGAAGCGGCCGCACTGGAGGATTTGGACTATCAAGCGCACTTTCGCGAATCGGACCGCGCGGCAGTGGTTGCGCAACGCTTGACCATCATAGCTGTGCTATTGAGCCTCTCTATATTTTTCTACACTGGAGCTACCCTGGCGGAGACGCGACGAAAGTACCTTCTGGCAGCAATGGGTGTGGTTATGTTCGGCCTGGGCACTCTGGCAACAGCTTGGATTGAGCTCTTCGCAGGCGCGATCTGAGCATAGTCAGTAAACATACAAGAACTCGGTTCGCTATGAGCATTTGAGCAGGACGATTTGAGTATGGCGGACGCGCAATATACTGATGAAGCAGTCCCATGCTCTCCCATCGGAGAACGTAAGGACACTCGTTCCTCCTGGAATCCTAATCATCTCATTATTATGCTCATTGCTGGAGCAGCTGTCTTTGGGACAATCGTAGCTGCATTGCAGACCGACGCGAATATGCGGGCGAGCCAGGCAAACCGTGAGGCGCAAGCGCAGGCTTTACAAGCACTCCAGCTCGACGTAAGCAACCTGTTCGAAGTCGGATATGATCTCCAGATCGCCCGCACATGGTGGGAACAGCAACACTTGGCATTGACAGCCAGGATGATGGCCAACATGGAACTCGACCCTACGCAGGCAGCAAGGTACTCTCAAGAGGCTAAGCGGCTGATAGAGGCCTCTAAGATGCTCGCTGATCAGAGCGATCTGTTCGTTTCGCCTTACTTCGACACTGTGACAGGGTTATGGCCTGATGTGAATCGCTATTGGTTTGAGCAGGTGGTGGCGCCGCGACTGTTACTTGGTGAGCAACAGGCGGTGCAGATGGGGTTGGCACGCGCATGGGGGCAGAAGAGCAATGCGTATCAGACTATCATCACTTTGGTGGCAGTGACACTGTTTCTCTACGGCTTGGCATTGACCGTGGAGCGTTATCTGAAATGGGGATTTATGGCGCTGGGCAGTACCAATTTGAGTTTTATCATCGTGTGGACAGGGTTGACCTTCGTGCAACCCCTTCCTCACGTTGTCCCAGAGGCATTAGAGGCATACGTCGCCGGTCATGTTAAGGCCATATATGCACTTCAAGAGGAACTACAATCACAATACTATCTGGCGCCTGAGAAAGCGGATCAAGCTATTACTGAGCTAGATCGTGCTATAGCATTGCGTCTTGATTACACTGCTGCCTACATTACGCGCGGCGATGCTTACACAGTTAAAGGAGAGGCGTTGCTGTTCGGCGAAGGCGATCCAGCTTTGCGCGATGCCTCTTTCCGCCAGGCAGTGGCCAATTATCGTAAGGCGCTGGAGATGGATCCAGACAACTACCATGTCCTTTGGAATTTGAGCTGGTCGTTCTACCTTTTAGGCGAGCACGAGCTAGCACTGGAGGCTATCCAGCAGGTCATCAATTTGTCTCCTATGAAAGAATTCGGGGCGCGTCTCGTGTTGGGTGAAATCCTTATGGGTATGGGCAGGCTCCAAGAAGGTCTGGCAGAAATTCGTAAAGCAATCGATTATGCCGCAGCACACCCGCTCAGCTCAGACCCCTACTATTTCCGTCAGATGATCCGCAATGTAGAGCGATTACAGGTGGTGCGACCGCATGCCGGGCTGCAGGAGAGCACTTTGTTGCTCAAGGAAGCGTTCGTTTCACTGCGGTATCGTGGCAAGCCCTACCCGGGCACAACCCGCGCTCAACTCAGCAATCTCGCCTTCGGCGTGCCCGCAATGGAACACGATGGCAAGGTGGTTACCTATCAGATCAGCGACCGCTTCCCAGCGCTTACAGGACAGGTTATGGTGTTGTTCGACTATCAGGGTATGGCTGAAGGCGAGCAAGTAGTGCTTAAGGTATATCATAATGGTGCAGAAAGACCCTTTTACGATCAGGTGCTGACGTGGCGTGGTGGCGCGAGTGGTCGTTGCGAGCAGCTGGCGGTGAAAAAGCCTGTAGAGCACACGCTCTTCGGTCTGCTGCCTGGGCACTACCACGTGGAAATCTACGTTGAGGGAAACTTGCGCGCTTCAGGTGAATTCACTGTGGAAAGCTGAAGCGCGGAGAGAGGTTAGCTGACGAAAGTAGATCTTACATCAGTCTGCTGGTGACTTCGCTTTCCTCAAGCGTTCAGGATGAGGAAGATCAGGAAAGGCACTGCAGCAGTAAGCACGATGCCACTGAACAAGGCAGCAATGGAATACTCCTTCCCGGAGAAACGAACAATGATTGGCAAGGTGGAATCCATAGCAGTGGCACCCCCGCATGCAATGGGCGCCAATCTGCCGAAGAAGCGCACCAAGAGTGGCGCGAGCACCAACGTGGCGATTTCGCGCGTCAGGTTGGCGAGCAAAGCGATCACGCCTAACGTCTCGCCCCGTGTCTGAGTGAGCAGTACGCTGGAGAGGCTATAGTAACCGAAGCCAGCACCGACAGCTAATGCGTCGCGTAGCGTCATTTGAGGCAACAACAGCGCTACTATTGCACTACCGACAAGCGTACCAATAACTACCAGGAGGGGTAACAGGGCGAGTCGCAAGTTGTCCCGTTGGCGCATTGCCTGCCAGAAGTGGGCGTCTCCACCGACACCAATGCCGACAAACAACAATAAGGCACACAGAACGTACAGAGTGTAATGATCTGGTGTCAACGAGACAGACGAGGGCAGCAGGCGCCCTGCCAGAATGCCTGCCAAGAAACACCCCAAGATGACGAGGCTGTTTCTCATTGCTTCTTCGTCGGGTTCAAGTTGAGAAGTTGGACGGCTGTCACGCTACCGGCTATGGCACCGAGTGTCAAGATGACAGCTTGCAACCCCAATGTGCCGAAGTGTGCTAGAACTTCGTGATTGAGGCCCACCGAAAGCCCTAGTACAAACAGGAGTAGCAAGACGCTTGCCATCGCTAACTGGTCGGCTACACGAATTAGCAGTTGATGGATGCTCAGCAGACGTCCCAATAATATTCCTACAACGAAGAAAAGAACAATCATCCACATAAGCGTAGTAGAAGGCTCCTTGCAGTGAGGTTGTGGAGATTGTATAGTGCAATATCCGGAGAGGCAAAGAATCCCCTGTAGATGACATCAGAGGCTGACTTATGATCTTGTGCGTGACGCTAAATCCGCTGGTGGACACCTCCTTTTTTGTGGATGAGATAAGACCAATCTATCGCACTGAGGTCAAACGTGTCACCCATGTGGCGGGCGGCAAGGGGACCAACGTCGCTCGCGCACTGAAGGGCATGGGGCAGCCCGCGCGCGCTTTCACGCTGTTAGGGGGATGGACAGGCCGTCACCATGCAGAGCTGATGGCGGCGGATGGTTTAGAAGCTGTTATTGCCTGGATCAGCGGAGAGACAAGACTTTCTATCACAGTGGTAGATCAGCACTACGAGCAACGTGGCTACTTCACGCCTCCGCCTGTGCTCACTCCCGAAGATGTTGCCGTAGTACGCGCCACTTTTGCACAAGCTTTAGAGGGTGCCTCTGCAATGTGCATCTGCGGCAGCGCCACAGGAGCCGAGACAGCTGCATTGGTGCCAGAGTTTCTTCAGGCTGCCACAAACCGAGGTATTCCCACCCTTCTGGATACTTACGGTGACGCATTGCGACAGGGATTGCTGGCTCAACCGACTGTTGTCAAAGGCAATCGCAAAGAGATCTCCGAATATCTTAACCGTCCGCTGGACACAATCAAAGATCAGATTGAGGCGCTGGATAAGCTTTTGGAAGCAGGTGCCCGCTGGGCGGTTATAACCCTCGGGCAAGAGGGAGCGTTGTTCGCAGCGGAAGGCAAGCGTTGGCTGTCACGTCCGCCCCAGGTACAGGTGGTCAATCCGATGGGCTCAGGAGACGCCATGACCGCCGCTCTCATTATCGCGTTGCTGCGCGGTTGGCCACCAGAACAAAGCTTTCGTTACGGAATGGCAGCGGCAGTTGCCAATGTTACCTCGTTTGTACCGTGTGCTCTCTCAGAGCAAGAAATCGAGGCCACGCTGGAACACATTTCGGTTGTGCCCCTCTAGTGTGCCTGCAACCATAGGTGTAATGAAATCACAAACGCGACAGGATTCCTCCAAACACTGACCCATTGCGTGAGCTCGGTTGTGTTGCGCGTCATCTTTCTATGCGTGCGTTGATCCACACCGCGCCCTTACCGCCACCAGGTTCATCTGCCAGCACCCCGATCCAGATGAAGTTGCTGTCGGCTACTCTGCTCAGATCGATGTCAATGGTGCGCAATATACCATCACGGGCGTTGTCCGCTACTGTGCTCATTATCGTCGCTGTCGCCAGTGAATCGCCTGTGGCAACTACGAAGCGCACGTTGCCAATGGATCCGGCCAGGAAGCCGACCTGTGCTCGAAAGCGGTCGCCGGGACGAATGGGTTGAGGCAGCCAGAATTGCCCGGCAATGTCACCATTCGGTGCAGCGCGAGGTCTGGTCTCGAGGACGCGGGTAGGCCGGCTGCCATCCTCCAGTTCTGGGTTGTCTCGCCAGATAGCGTAGCCGAGTATCTCGTCCAGCACGCCCCACGCCAACGCTGTGCTGCCCAGATTGCTCGTCCAGGATGCTAAGGGGGCTGCTGAGATCAAGTCCAGCACAACCTCGGTGGGTGCGGGAGGAACAACGGTGACGATCAGCTGACGGATTGTTTCGCCGGCAGCATTGTATGCGCGCAGCGTATACAGGGTGGTCTCTTTGGGCGACAACGTGATGCTGCCGGGCGCCACAACTCCTCTTTCCTTATCGTCGTAACGCAAATAGGCTGCTTCAGCGTTAGCGAGGTCCCAATACAATGTCACTTTCTCGCCACGGGTGATTGTGTAACGGTCTGCCCAGAAGCTGAAAATGATGGGTGGTTCCAGCTGAGGTGTTGAGGTATGAGTAGGTGTAGGTGTAGCGGTAGGCGGTGGAGGAGGCGGCAACACCATAGGCACATTCTCAACATTCACCGCGCTGGTGTATTGTGGCCTAGCAGAAACCCAGCCTCGCCCTTGAGCAGACCCGATCGGGTAAACAATCTGCCACCACAACATATCAGGGCTGCGACCAGTCACTTGGGCGGTCTCGCCTTTCAGTAGTGCACCGATGCGTGGATAGTCGACGCCCGGTCCGCTGCGCACGTTCACATCAACCAGTGCAGTGACCAAAGGAAGCGCCGGGGTAGGCGTAGGCGTGTCGGTAGGTGTTGCGGTAGGAGTGGCGCTGGGAGTTGCTGTCGCACTAGGTGTTGGCGTGAAGTACACCGTGTAGGTGGGGTAAGGCGTATACGTCGGGTACGGAGTGTTGGTAGGATACTGGGTGTATGTCGGGTAGGGCGTATAGGTAGGGTACGGCGTGTAGGTCGGGTAGGGTGTGTACGTCGGATAGGGCGTCACAGTAGGAGTGGGGGAAGGTGTTGCGCTCTGTGCGATTGTTGGCGCGTACGTGCTACTGCATATCAGGCCACCCAATACCAGCCAAGCAAGTATCCAACGCCACTGTCTTCTTTTTATCATCTTGTTTTGTCCCTTCCTTTATCGCTTCACCCTCCTGCGACTAATTTGCCGAGATGTTCACAACAAATAGTATACCACAAAAAGCCGTTTTCGGACACTCTCACCAAGGGGGTGTCTTGATGGGTGACGTCACAACCTTGTGCACTAAGGCTGTTTGGACTTGGGTGCTATGGTGTTCAGGGTGTGCCACACCTTGAACCTATCCGCACTGCGCTTATCTCCTCCACAAAGTATTTCGGTTGCAGACGCTCCCCAGTAGCATGAGCCAAGGCATCCTGCCAATGGCGCCGCGCACCTGGCTTGAAGACAAATTCTCTTAGGTAGTTACCCACCATCGGATCACTCACGAAGCGTTGCCCTGCATTAGCATGCTGACCCAGAACATTCTGCTCAATAGAGGCGCGCATCTGGGAGGCAATGAGCTCACCTAACAAGTAGTTGTGGTAATACACTGGTGCAGTGCTCAGATGTATTTTGGCTGCCCAGTCCGGCTCATTACGCCCCTCTGGTCGTGTCACTCCTTGGAAGTGTTCCACCAGATCCCACCACAGCTGGTTAAGATTCTGTCCGGGGTCACGGTACAGCGCGCGCTCAAAGTGACTCATCACCGGTACCCAACGGCTCATGATCAGCGATTCGGCTGCCGCGTAGTGACACATTGCATGTTCCATCTGGCTTGCTTCGTTGGCTCGTGGAGGAATGTAGGTGCTGATCCAGTTGACATCACTCGCCAGCCGGCCCATCAAGATGGCAACCGCTTCAGTCATTAGGATATGTGCGGGCTGGCGCAGCATGTAAGGCAAGTCCATGTCTACATACTTGTCGTAAACGGCATGGCCGAGCTCATGGAGCAGAGTTGACATCCAATGTTGATTGGGGCGGATGTTACAGAGCATGCGCACATCCCCCTTGCGGTCAATGTGGATGCAGTATGCGTGTTGTTGTTTGCCATCACGTTCGTACAGATCGCTGCGCGCTAGTACATCATCTACTTCCAGTCCCAACGCGTGATAGAAATGCCTCGCCAGTGCAATCAGATCCTGATCAGCGTAGACATTTGTCAGGAATTCACGCAACGTCTCATCCGTGGCGGGTGCTTCCTGGAAAAAGGGGTCGCTGTAGTGCCATGGGCGGAGCGCTTCTGGCATTACCCCGAAGCGAATGCTCAGTTGTGCATCTATCTCATCTTTGTAATCTTCATAGATGGGACGCACTTGCTGATCCAGCTTGTCCAGTAGACCAAACAGTTCTGCTTCGTCCAGCTCCTGCAGCGTCAGGCGCATTGTGTAATAGTTGTCAAAGCCAATGTCGTGCGCGATGCGATTGCGCAGCTCGACCAGTTCGAGCAGCCGGGGTGCCACGCGGACACCAATTTGCTTGCTTGCCTCCCAGGCAAGCTGTCGCAGTGCGTTGTCGTTTGAGTCGCGCAAAATCTCTCTGATCTCATTTTCGCTTACTGCCCTGCCTTGCAGGACAGCGCGAAAGGTGTTGAACTCGTTCTCAATATCAGCTTCACGTTGGCTGATCTCCCGAATGGTCTGCTCATCCATTTGGTTACCCAAAAACTGGTAACGCAGTAAGGTTACCTGACGGGCAAGCAGGTCATCCGTTGGAGGGTGCTGTTCACAAAGGTTGCTGAAGCGCTGGAAAGTGGCTCGGTCGGCATACAGACGCCGCAGCGCGATCTGCAAGCGAACATATTCCTGCTGATGTTCAGGTCGACCTGTGGTGGTGAAATACCAGTACGCCAAGTTCGCTTGTGTCTCCACTTTTTCGACAGTAGCGACAAACTGCTCTATGAAAGCGGCCGGTGGATCGTTCATTCTTCGATGTCATCCTCATCTGAACTAAGTAATTCGGTGTTTTCAGTTCGTACCCACAGGGTAAGAATTTGCCCCTCTCGGACTTCGTGCCAGCGTGCCGCTACGATCTCGATCTCGGCGCGGGCGCTAGCTGGTGCGTAGGAGGCACTGCGCACCGGATAATCCAGGCGAGCAGGTCGTCCAGCTGCCCAGGCACGACGACATCGCTCCACCAGACCCGGTCCGTTAAGCGTGCGCATACTGCACGTGGCAATGATAGTTTGCATAGGCCCCTCCGCAAGCGAGGCAGTCCACGGTTGGCTAACGCGCTTGAAGCGCGGAGGTGGTCCCTCCACGATGGTGATATAGGCAATTTGGTCGCGGTCAATCTCCTCTGACATGGACATCCTTCACAGGTACCTGTTTTGGCGGAACCATTCGAGTGCATCTCGTACCGTAATGGCGAATGGTCGCGACGTGTGCTCCAGCTCGCGGCGCGCGCGTGAAGTATCCAGAGGTTGCCAGTAGGGTACTGCTTGCAGCATATCGCCACCTAAGATGCCCAACCACCCGGCAATGCGTCCCATAATTGTCACCAAGGAAGGTGGTAGACGCAACCAAGGTGGTCGTCGTCCTGCCACACGTGCCATCACAGTGAGCATATCACGATAGGTTATGGTCTCGCCACCCAGGATATATCTTTCTCCAGTTCGTCCTTTTTCGACAGCGCGCACGTGAGAAGCTGCCACATCGCGGACGTCCACGACATCCTGAAGGCCATCGATGTAGAAGAAAACTAACCCTTTTGCTACCATTAGGAGCAATGTACCACTGGTTGGTTTCACGTCCCCCGGACCAAAGACCGCGGTTGGACACAATACTACGACTGGTAGACCTGAGGACAGGACAGTTTGTTCCATAACGATTTTGACGTTGAAGTAGCAGATAGGCAGGCTATTCAGCAAGTAGTAGTCCTGCTCGTTAGCCAGACGTCCTGGTTCGTCCGGCCGGCCAATTGTGCTCAAGGAGCTAGTGTAAACCAATAGCTCGCATCGAGAACGACGGAAAGCACTGAGCACATTTTCCATCTGGATGCGGGCGAGCTCAATTTGTTTTGAGGCATAGCGGCTGGAGCGAGGATAATAGCCAGCGGCATGGAAGACCACCTCACAACCTGCCATCGCTTCAGCAAGCGATTCGGGATCGCTTAGATCAGCGTAACACCACTTCACGTGCCCGTGGGCGACCAGATCGGTGATCGCTCCGGTGTTGCGCTCATTGCGTCGAGTGCCGCGCACTTGCCAGCCGCGTTCCACTGCGGCACGCGCAATAGCACCACCTATGAACCCGGTTGCCCCGATCACAAGTGCGCGCATCAGTCGTCCACGGTGATGACAACTTTAATGGAGCCTTGCCGTTTGTCGCGTGCGGTTGCTACCGCGCGTTTCCACTCGGACAGGGGGAAGCGGTGCGTAATGAGCTCCTCTACGTGAAGACTTCCACGGCGCAGCAAGTCAATCACCACTTCGTAGGTATGGCAGCTCTTGCCACGCCAGTTCTCCATTCCGTGCGCTAGGACACCTGTCAGCTCAACCTCTTGATGCCAGATGGGGCTCAAATCGACGTGAAAGCGTGACATTTTCACACCCAGCAGCACCACGCATCCACCAGCCCGCGCCCAGCGCAAACAATCTTGGATCGAGCTGGCAGAGCCAACACAATCGTAGATCACATCAAAACCACCCAGCAACATGCGGTTGTTGAACAGCCCGCGATAAAGTCGGGCATGTGTAATCCGTGCAGTCATTTGGTAACCATCTTCTCCACGTACCACCTCATGTGCTCCTAGCTGGCGTGCCATTTGAGCTTGATGTGGATGGCGGGTTACGATGGTCACATAGCAATCAGGCGCCAGAGCACGCACGCACTGGAGCGTGCTGAGCCCAATCATACCGCCACCCAAAATCAAGACCTGCTGGCCAGGCTGGGGCAGATAACGGAGCACAGCGCGCACTGGTGTACTGATTGGCTCGATCATCATCGCCTGATCGTCACTAAGGTCATCGGGCACTGCGTAGAGCTCGCTCTCGTGGGCAGTAAAGCTGTCGCCCCAACCTCCTCCTACTCCCTGCACACCCAACCCAAGAGAAGCGTTCTCACAGCGCGTATAATTGCCGGCAGCACAGTGGACACACGGTGGATCAATCTCCTGGCTCAGGCAGGTGGGGTTGGTGAAGCGCGAGTCCATGATCACCCGATCGCCCACCTTAAGGCGTGTCACCCCTGGACCTGTTTCTACGACGTGTCCAACGATCTCATGACCTAGATAAAAGCGTTGAGTGGAGGGCAAGGCTACTGGCGCGACATCAATATCAGCTTCAGCGAACAGGAGTGTCAGATCACTACCGCAGATGCCACACTGCCGGTTGCGCACACGCACCCAACGCGGGCCGGGCAATTGCGGATCGGGCATTTCCACCCAGTGGGCATGAGACAAAGGACTATAGGCAATGCCTGGCCATATGAACTTGAACATTTTGACGAGCAGAGCTCGTGGAATATCTTTCTCAATATAAATGGCACGCAAACATCAAGCCTCCCACTTGCGTAAGACTAGGCAGCTGTTCTGGCCTCCGAAGCCAAAACAGTTGACCATCACTGTCCTGACAGTCGCCGCACGTCCCACATTGGGTACATAGTCCAGATCACACTCTGGGTCGGGCGTCTCATAGTTGATCGTGGGAGCGATAGTATCAGTAAGCATCGCCTGTACTGCAGTTACAGCGGAGACCGCGCCGGCAGCACCGATCATGTGCCCCAAAGCACCCTTGTTGGAGCTGACCGGCACCTTGTAAGCGACCTGCTCGCCTAGTGCCATCTTGATCGCCTTTGTCTCAATAGCGTCATTCATCTTGGTGGCAGTGCCGTGCGCAACGATCCAGTCGAGCTCAGAGGAAGACACCCCCGCTTCCTGCAAAGCAAGACGCATTGCTCGAGCTGCTCCCTCCCCGGACGGATCGGGAGCTACCACGTGGTAGGCGTCACAGGTGAGTGCGTAGCCGAGCACTTCTGCTAGGATGGGGGCACCGCGCTGCTGCGCGTGGTCAAGGCTTTCCAGTACCAATACGGCAGCCCCTTCTCCCACAACAGTGCCATCACGATTAAGGTCGAACGGCGCACATGCCCTTTCTGGGCGGTCATTCTTGACTGAGGTAGCCCCCAGACGGGCAAATCCTGCTACAGAAAGGGGGGATAGCACGGCCTCTGCTCCCCCGGCGATCATCACGTCGGCATCGCCCCAGCTGATCTTGCGCACTGCCTCTCCTAGTGAGATCAGCCCTGTAGCACATGCCCCGCTTACCGAGTTAACTGGCCCGCGAATCCCCAACTCGATGGCCACCACGCACGCAACTGTGTTGATCAGAATAGCAGGGATGAGCGTAGGGTTGATCTGGCGAACTCCCTTCGCATCCAGGATCAGACGCTGTTCCTCTACGATGCTGGAGCCTCCCATCGAGCTGCCGATCTCGACCCCGATACGTGTCGTATCCTCTCGGGCAAAGTCAATGTCAGCCTGATCAATTGCTTGTTTGGCAGCAGCCAGCCCATACAGGATAAAGGGGGACAGCCGACGCGCCTCACGAGGATGAATGTATTGGGCTGCATCAAACCCCTTGACAAATGCTGCCATCTGGGTGGGATATTGGCTGACGTCCCAGTCAGTAATTCGTGTGACCCCTGACTTTCCTTCAATAAGCGCCTGCCAGGTGCTAGGGACATCCAAGCCAAGCGGCGTAATAGCACCCACGCCAGTCACAACTACACGTCGCCTGCCGTTTAGGGATGGTTGGTCCACCATAAGGTCCTCTGATTATTGACAATACGGTGTCATCGTGTACAATGTAATTATCGTGCCGTTGAGACAGCCCTGAGCGCTGCTACTCAGAAATTCCACCACCTAATGACGGTCGCTCGTCAAAAACGTGCACTAGTCTAGTCTAACCGTAGTGCATTGTCAAAGATATTGGGACGCGAGGTCCAGAACAGTTTAACGGTGTGCTAGTCGAAAATGAAAATAAAGCTGACACGACGCCAGCAGGCATTTTTGGACAAACTGTTCGACTTGTATCGCGAGTTTGGGCGACCGGTACACTATTCGGTGGTGGCAGAGCGGCTAGGTGTCAACCGCTTCTCCGCTTATGACATGCTCAAGACCCTCGAAGAAAAAGGGGTAGCCGCTTCAGCGTATGCGCTGAAAGAGGATCAGAGCGGGCCGGGACGCTCGATGGTATTGTTCTACCCGACTTACCGTGCTGCCAAGTTTTTGACCCAGTTGCGCCAGGATATGTTCAGCGGCGACGAATGGCCTCAGATCAAGGAGAGCGTCTTGCGTCGACTGCGCCAGGCTGTGGAGGGCAATTCTGGCAAAACTATGCGCGAGCTGCTCAATCAGCTTCCCAGTGTGAAGACGCCGCTAGCTTATTGTACTGAGATGATTGGTGTGCTGCTTCTGAACTTAGCACAAGCGGGCCAAACAGCCCCGCAACGCCTTTCTTTACGCACGCTCCAGCCTTTGACAGCTGGCGGACCAGTCGGTCTGGGGACGCTGGCGGGTTTGAGCTTGGGATCGCTGGTATCTAGCCAGAGCGATGACCCTTCCTTTGCAGAACGGTTGGCACATCACGTGCGGGAGTTTCAGGAACAACTTAATGAACTGAGCGAGGATAGCCTTAATCGTTTGAGCAGTTTCCTGCAGGATGCATTGAAGGCGGTAGAGAGTGCATGGGGATCAAACAAGCAGGAAGACCTCTCCAGTGATTAGAGTGGTGGTTGATTCTACCGCCTATCTCCCTGAGGATCTGGTGCGTCAGTATGGTATCCAGGTTGTGCCTCTCAGTGTGCATTTCGGTCAGGAACGTGTTTATCGTGAGGGGATTGATCTAACTCCAGCGCAATTCTACCATCTACTAGCGGACTCTCCTGTTCTACCCACTACGTCTCAACCTTCGCCTGAGGAATTCCGTCGAGTGTTCTCCGAGCTAACCTTGGCTGGACATCAGGTGCTGTGTTTAGTAATCTCCAGCCATCTGAGTGGCACGTATCAAAGCGCTATAGAAGCTTGTCGAGCCATACCAAATGTTCCCATTACTGTGTTCGATTCACTTTCAGTAGCAGGTGGTCTGGCTCTTATGGTATTGGCAGCGGCCGAAATGGCTATGGACGGATATCCGATGGAAGTCATCCTTGCACGTCTCGAGCAACTCCGCCAAACCATCCGGCTCTATTTTGTTGTGGATACCCTTGAATACTTACAAAAAGGGGGACGTATTGGCAAGGCAGCTGCACTTGTCGGTTCAATCCTTCAGATCAAGCCAATTCTCGCCATACAAGATGGGATTGTGCAGCCCTTGGATAAGGCGCGCAGCAAGCCCAAGGCGTTGCAACGCCTGCTGGAACACTTCGAGGCCCAGTTTAACCTGGGGCAGAGTGTGCAGTGTGTCCTAGTGCATGCGCGGGCACACGACGAGGTGCACGAATTGGCCATTGGATTGCAGAGACGTTTCGACTGTACACGGGTGCTCGTCACAGAGGTGGGCGCCGTAGTGGGAGCTCACGTCGGGCCTGGCGTTGTCGGTGCTGCCGTCTGTCCTGCGGCTGAGCGGTAAGCTTGCATTCCATGGTTGTAGCCCTAGCTCTAACATATTGCTAACACTGTTCTTATCTTACTCTAACATAACCCCCATTAGGATAGATAAGCGCAAATAGTGCTCGCGTGCTGGAGAAGAGTATCTCGCTCTCTTAGACAGCACATGGGGCAGTGTAAGAGTGCATAGCGCGAGCATATTTGTTCTTATCTGGTGACAATGCTGTTAGCTATGACTGACTAATACGTGGACTCGAGCGTAGGGTGCCCATTTCTGGGACATGCTCCATCTGGTCACTGTATCGTTACGAGAGCTGTGTAGATAACAAAGTCGAGAAACCTTTCGTACGATCTGATGGGGGGTGCGTGACGGATGTCGCCACAACGTATGTCTCGGGCACGGATTGCTTTTATTGGCAATCACCTGCCGCGTCAATGTGGCATCGCCACCTTTACGACTGACTTGTGTCAGGCGATTGCCCGTGAATATGAGCAGATCACCTGCCTGGTAGTCGCGGTCAATGATACAGCGAACGGATACCGCTACCCGGCACGAGTCTGGTTTGAGGTAGCAGAACAAGACATTGCAACGTACCGCCAGGCAGCAGACTTTCTGAACTTCAACAATGTGGACCTGGTCTGCTTGCAACACGAATATGGTATATTTGGCGGCCCGGCAGGCAGCCACATTCTTGCTCTGTTACGCGAATTGCGCATGCCGGTGGTCACTACGCTTCACACTGTTCTGAGAGAGCCAAATCCCCATCAACGCGTCGTGATGGAAGAGCTAACCCAGCTCTCTGATCGGCTGATTGTAATGAGCCAGCGTGCGGCGGAGTTCTTGCAGGATATCTATGGGGTTCCGGCCAGCAAGATCGATGTAGTCCATCACGGCATACCAGACTTTGCCTTCATTGATCCCAACTTTTATAAGGATCAATTTGGTGTTGAGGGGAAAAAGGTTCTGCTCACTTTTGGGCTTATCTCACCGAACAAGGGCATCGAGTACGTTATCGAGGCACTGCCAGTCATACGAGAGCACCACCCGGATGTGGTGTACATTGTGTTGGGGGCGACCCATCCCCATGTAAAGCGACGTGAAGGCGAGGACTATCGTTTAAAGCTTCAGCGACTGGCCCGCGAACTGGGTGTCGAACGCCACGTCATCTTTCACAACCGATTCGTGCGGTTGGAAGAGCTGATGGAATTCATCGGCGCTGCCGATATCTATCTGACACCTTACCTTAACCCCGAGCAAATTGTCTCAGGTACCTTGGCATATACGCTTGGCGCTGGCAAAGCGGTCATCTCGACACCCTACTGGTATGCTGAGGAACTGCTGGCTGACGGGCGAGGCATGTTAGTGCCGTTCCGGGACTCTCGGGCGATTGCAGAAACGGTTATCAAGGTGTTAGATGATGAGGTCTTTCGTCACACAATGCGCAAGCGCGCCTACCAGTTCGGCCGTGAAATGATCTGGTCGACGGTGGCGCATCGCTATATGGAGAGCTTCGAACGTGCGCATCAGGCTCGCATTCGATATCCTCGCCCTGCCTTCGTCGCCCGAACTATGGGGGAGGAGATGGGCGAGCTGCCGACACTAAAGTTGGATCATCTATACCGCCTCACTGACAACACGGGCATCCTTCAGCATGCTGTGTTCACTGTGCCCAACTATGACGAGGGTTACACTACCGATGACAATGCACGCGCTCTGTCAGTCGCTGTGTTGTTGGAAGAGATGGAAGGTGGCACATCCGAAGAGGCGAATCGGCTGGCTGCTCGATATCTTGCTTTCCTCTGGCACGCCTTTAATCCCGAGGCCGGGCGTTTTCGCAACTTCGCTGGATTCAATCGTCACTGGCTGGAAGAAATGGGCTCAGAGGACAGCCACGGCCGGGCGTTGTGGGCTTTGGGGAATTTGTTAGGACGGTCCACGGATGATGGGTTGCGTGGAGCTGCCAACCGACTGTTCCATATGGCATTGCCGGCTGCGCTTGATTTCACCAGTCCGCGTGCGTGGGCATGTACTCTTATCGGACTGCACGACTATCTGCGCCAGATGCCCGGTGACCGTATTGCCCAGAATGTGCTGGAGACTCTGAGCGAGCGCTTGTGGAAGCTTTATCAAAACAACGCCAGTTCTGATTGGCCATGGTTCGAAGAGGTCGTAACCTATGCGAATGCGTACCTGCCTATGGCACTGATACTGTGGGGTGCGCGTATCGGTTCTGGCGAAATAACCCAGGAGGGGCTCAAATCGTTGAGCTGGCTGGCAAGTGTTCAGTGTGCTCCTGAGGGCCATTTTGTTCCCATTGGCAATCAGGGGTTCTATCGGCGTGGAGGAGAACGGGCGCGCTTCGACCAGCAACCCGTCGAAGCGCACGCAATGGTGACAGCCTGTCTGGCAGCTTATCGCATCACGGGTGAAGACCGCTGGTACACTGAGGCAAGGCGTGCGTTCGAATGGTTCCTGGGTCGCAATGATCTGCGTCTGCCGTTGTACGATCCACGTTCCGGAGGGTGTCGCGATGGCTTGCACCCAGATCGTGTCAATGAGAATCAGGGTGCTGAGGCGACTCTATCGTTCTTGCTGGCTTTAATAGAAATGTCACTCGCGAAACGACTCCTGGAGCCATTGTCGGAAGCAGCATACGTCGGTGGGGTTATTCGCGTTGGGCACGGGAGGTAACGGGAAATGAGCTCTGCATCGAGTCATTACAGTGTCCTCTTTCATCGACATCATCGGAACCCTATACTGACCGCGGCAGACTGGCCATATCCGGTTAACAGCGTTTTCAATCCCGGAGTGACACGCCTGCCGGATGGTACCATACTGCTCCTATGCCGGGTCGAGGATCGGCGTGGACATTCGCATTTTTGTGTTGCGCGTTCGCCCAACGGTGTGGACGGGTGGAAAATTGATCCGCAACTAACTCTCATGCCAGATCCAGAGCATTATCCCGAGGAGATTTGGGGCATAGAGGATCCGCGCATCACATATGTGCCGGAGATGAATTGCTACGTGATTGCGTACACGTCCTATTCACGGGGCGGGCCCGGAGTGTCTCTGGCACTGACGCGCGACTTTGTGACTTTCGAGCGTTACGGTGTGGTGATGCCGCCCGAAGACAAGGACGCCGCGCTGTTCCCACGTCGCATCGGCAGCTATTGGGCGTTGATCCATCGGCCGGTTACCCCTTTGGGAGCTCATATGTGGATCTCCTATTCCCCGGATCTGCGCCACTGGGGCAATCATCGTCTCTTGATCGAAGCAAGACGTGGGGCTTGGTGGGATGCTAACAAGATCGGTCTCTGTACACCTCCGATCGAGACCAATGAAGGCTGGCTGATTATCTACCACGGCGTGCGCCAGACAGCAGGTGGCTGTTTGTATCGACTGGGGTTGGCCCTATTAGATCTTGAGAACCCGCAACGCTGCTTGCTGCGCGGGGATACCTGGATCTTCGGCCCAGAAGCGCCCTATGAGCGTGAGGGTGATGTTGATAACGTGGTTTTCCCATGTGGCTACACTCTGGCGGACAACAAGGACACCTTGTACTTGTACTACGGGGCGGCAGATACCTGCATCGCATTAGCTACAGGCAGTGTGCGTGCTCTACTAGACTGGCTGAGGCAAAATGGCAGACCGCTTAGCTATGATTGGAGGCACAAGCGCACTCTAGAGGTGGAGATTTCTAACGATTTTCTAGTGGCTACCTAATCCTCTTTTAATCTATTAACCGGTAAAGTAGATGTGTCATCACCCTGTCAGGTGGAAAGGAGGCGAAAAAATGAAACATATCACCAAGTACACAATCGCGATCATAGTAATTTTGACAATGCTGGCCGCTGTGCCACAGCTTGCGCTGGCGCAAACGGGCACGGAGGAAGAAAAGCCCGCTTTCGAGGTAGGCGAGCTGGCGCTCACAACCACTTTTCCCAATCAGACCGTTGAAATGGGTGAAAATGTAAGCATTGACCTTAAGTTGCGCACCAGCACTGAGCCACAAACGGTGCAGCTTGCGGTAAATGATCTCCCCGAAGGCTGGGAAGCTTCTTTCCGCGGCGGCGCTAAAGTCATTTCTGCAGCCTATGTGGAGCCGGGCACGGACACGAACATCACTCTGAGGCTGGAGCCGTCAGACACAGTCAAGGCAGGCACATATCGCTTCCTCGTGACGGCCAAGAGCAGCCGGGCAACAGCGACCCTGCCGTTGGAAATCACTGTGCAGGAGAAGCTACCGCCCAGCCTAACACTCACGGTAGATCTGCCCACCTTGCGCGGCAAGCCAAACACGACATTCCGCTACAATGCCACGCTGAAGAACGAAGGTGATGAGAATCTGGCCGTCAATCTGGTGGCAGATGCACCCCCAGGCTTTATTGTCACCTTCAAGATGACGGGTCAGGAGGTCACCAGCGTGCCATTGGATGCCAATCAGTCAAAGAGTCTAAGTATTGAGGCGCGTGCTTATCCAGACTTGGCCGCCGGCAGCTATCCAATCACAGTGCGTGCAGAGGGCGGTGAGGCATCGGCCACTTTGAACCTGACCGCTGAGGTCACTGGTGAGTCTGATCTCACTGTGACGGCGCCGGACGGGCGACTCTCCGGCACTGCCTATGCGGGTAGCGAGACACCTCTAAAGGTGATCATCCGCAATAATGGCAGCGCGCCAGCGCGTGCAATCACTCTCAGCTCAAGCGAACCAGCCGGCTGGTCAGTCGATTTCGTGCCCAAGGAGATTGATGAGATCCCTGCAGGCCAGCAAGCTGAGGTAACAGCTAAGATCCGTCCTTCTGACAAAGCTCTTGCTGGCGATTATATGGTGACTGTGCGTGCCCAACCTACCGATGGCACTACCAAGTCGGCTGACTTCCGGATCACTGTGTTGACGTCAACCCTTTGGGGTGTAGTAGGTGTTGTGCTGATTGCCGTGGCGGTCGGTGTGGTAGCGGTTGCTGTGTTGCGCTTTGGTCGCCGCTGATGCCGCCAGGAGGGTCAAACGATGGGCGAACTAGTGGTCGAGACGCACGATCTGACGAAGAAATATGGCGATCTGGTGGCAGTAGACAGGTTGAACTTGCATGTCCGTCAGGGCGAGGTGTTCGGGGTATTAGGACCCAACGGCTCGGGCAAAACAACCACCATTCTGATGCTCCTTGGCTTGACGGAGCCCACGTCTGGCAATGTGCGCGTGCTCGGACTCGACCCGGCTCGCCAACCTCTCAGTGTCAAGGCGCGCGTCGGCTATATGCCGGATGAGGTGGGCTTCTATGATGAACTCAGCGCGCGGGTCAACCTGATCTATATCACCAAGCTCAACGGCCTGCCACGCGCTGAGGCCTATCAGCGCATTGAGGAGGCTCTGGCGCGGATGGGGCTCCAAGATGTAGCGGACCAGCCAGTGAGGACTTTTTCGCGCGGCATGCGCCGCCGCTTGGGTGTGGCTGAAGTGTTGCTCAAGCGACCCCAGCTGGTTATCCTGGATGAGCCTACCCAGGGGCTGGACCCGGAGGGTGCCCGCGAGTTCCTCAACATCATCCGAAACTTGAAGCAGGACGGTATCACTGTCCTGCTTTCTTCCCACCTGTTACATCAGGTACAGGCAATTTGTGATCGGGTAGGATTGTTCCACCGTGGACGTATGGTGTTGGAAGGCAGTGTGCCTGAGCTGGCGCAGAAGGTGCTGGCGGGCGCCTATCACGTCTGGCTACAGGTGGAAGGCCCAGAAGAGAGGATTCGCGAGGCGCTGCGTCAGCTGCCCGGTGCCCGGGATGTGATGCGTGAGGATCACAACCGTTATCGTGTGGTCGCCTCGGAGGATCTACGTGCTGAGGCAGCCAGTGTGGTAGTGCAGGCTGGCGGACGCTTGCTAGGCCTGGGGGTGGAGACACCCAGCTTGGACGACATCTATGCACGGTACTTTGAGGAGGTGCACCATGGCGCTGCGGTCTGATCAATCGCAAGAGAGGATGCACGGTCGCGAGGGATCGCCTTGGACTGGTCTTTGGGCAGTGGTAGCCAAAGAGATGGCTGACCATCTCACCGGAATGCGCATGCGTATCCTAGAGATCCTAATCGTTTTGACAGCGATAGGTACTGTGTACGCAGCGACGCAGAATCTACGGGAGACGGTGGGGCAGGATCCCTTCATCCTGTTGCGCCTCTTCACCACGGCACGTGAACCGTTGCCTGCTTTTGTGGGCTTTCTTGGGTTTTTGGTGCCTCTCATTGCCATTGCGCTGGCGTTTGACAGCGTCAATGGAGAGTTCAGCCGGCGCACAATGTCGCGCGTCCTGGCGCAGCCGATCTATCGGGATGCCCTGCTATTGGGTAAATTCCTTGCGGGTATCTTTACGTTGGCACTGGTGTTGGCAACCATTTGGTTGCTCATTATGGGCGCCGGGATGATCGGTTTGGGCGTTCCACCTAGTGGTGAGGAAGTGGCACGCAGTTTGTGGTTTTTGTTGGCGACCATCTTCTACGGGGGCATCTGGCTGGCAGTCGCGATGTTGTTTTCCATCATATTCCGCCAGCCCGCTACTGCTGCGCTTGCGTCTATTGCTGCATGGCTGTTTTTCACCGTCTTCTGGGGCATCTTAGCTGGGGTCTTGGCGCCTATTTTGCAGCCAGTGCGCTATGGGTTCCCGGAGGAAATCATAGCGCAGGCGCAGACAGAGCTCACTCTAACACGCTTGTCGCCCAACACATTGTACACTGAGGTGATGATAGCCCTGTTGCAACCCACCGTGCGCTCTGTCGGTCTGGTGTTGCCTATTCAGCTGCACGGCGCAGTGCTGGGCACCCCTCTTCCACTCAGTCAGAGTGTGCTGTTGGTATGGCCACAACTCACTGGGCTGATCGCGGCGACCATACTTCTGTTCGCACTCGGATACGTGTTGTTCCAGCGCCAGGAAATCCGTGCATAACTGCACCAAAAGTGTACCATATACATCGTTGGCACTTGTGCGCACCCCTGTCAAGGGGTGCGCACGAATCATTTCAGAGCAAGTATTGCGTGCCCACTGCTTTTGCACTCCTTATTTCTCTACAGAAATCTGAGTAACTAGAAGCCTTTTCGGTACTTTCTTGCCTCACTACTTTGTCTTGTAGCAGTCAAATTGGTTACAATAGCAAATGATAGAGTGAGTATAGAGTCCAAGGGAATACAGAGAGAATCTCAGGGGTATGTAGCGCAATGCCTATCCAACTCTTACCACCTGAAGTAGCTGATAAAATCGCTGCTGGCGAGGTTGTGGAACGTCCTGCCTCAGTGGTCAAAGAGTTGGTTGAAAACGCGATCGATGCCGGCGCCCGTCAGATTCGCATTGAGGTGCGCGAGGGTGGACGGCGGCTGATTCGCGTCACCGACGATGGCGTCGGTATCCCGCCTGATGAGCTACCCCTTGCCTTCGCACGCCACGCCACTAGCAAGCTGCGCACTCTGGAAGATCTGCAACATATTCGCACTTTGGGCTTCCGGGGTGAAGCGCTTGCGTCAATTGCTGCGGTGTCACATCTCACAATGATGACCTGTCAGGTTGGTAGCTCCAGTGGCTCGCTCATTCACCTTGAAGGCGGCGCGCAGGTGCGCCGCTCCGAGGTAGGGATGCCACCTGGCACTGTCGTGACAGTCGCTCATCTTTTTTACAATGTTCCAGCTCGTCTCAAGTTTCTCAAGGCGCCTGCAACCGAGGCAGGCCACATTCATCGCGTGGTAATGCACTATGCGATGGCTTTTCCAGAGATTTCTTTTAATCTCAAACTGGACGAGCGTGTCGTGCTGCAGACCAGTGGCAATGGTTCCCTGTATGATGTGCTGCTCGAGTTATTGGGAGCGGAGACCTGCCGACAGCTGCTCGCACTACCAGAGGACAACTCTTCTTTCTCGTCCGCGCAGGTAAGTGGTTACGTGAGTGCACCATCACTACACCATGCGCAACGCGACCATATCATTCTGTTTGTCAATCGACGATGTGTACAAGACCGCTTGCTCTCCACCGCTGTTGTGCAGGCATATTATACTTTGCTGCCAACAGGTCGTTACCCTGTCGCGGTGATCAACGTGATGGTTGACCCGGCTGAGGTAGATGTCAACGTGCATCCCGCTAAAAGCGAAGTGAAATTTCGTGAGCCCCAAGAGATGTTTCGCGTCGTACAACAGGCGGTGCGCAGTACTTTGTTGGCAAAGACCACCCCATTTCAGATAACGACCCATTTAGAGGGTAATGTTTCAACTCCGACTTCGCCTGCAGCTGAGAGAGAATGGCGAGAGCTCTCCCATTTTGGGTTTGAAGTGCAACGGACCCTGAGTGTGGATGAAGAAACTGAGTCGCCAGATACCCGACTACCGATGCTGCGAGTTTTGGGACAAATGGCGCTAACCTATGTGATCGCGGAGGGGCCAGATGGGCTCTACTTGATCGATCAGCACGCTGCCCACGAGAGGGTATTGTTTGAGGAGATGAAATGCCAGTATGCTGCAGCTGCTGTTCCCACGCAACAGCTGTTGTTCCCGGTATTGCTGGAGCTGACGCCTGGACAAGCCGCTATCCTCGAGGCGGAACGCACGACGCTGTCGCAGCTTGGTTTTGAACTTGAGCATTTTGGCAGCGACACATACCGCCTGCACGCCGTGCCAGAAGTGCTGGCCTCTTCCGATCCTGCGACAGCTCTGCGCGACATATTGGCTGATCTCGCTGAGAGTGGCGCGCTGCTGGCGCGGCGTGCTGACGAACGGGTGATGACCACCGTGTGCAAGCGAGCTGCAATCAAAGCGGGACAGTCCCTCTCATTGCGTGAGATGCAGGAGCTTGTCAGACGTCTGGAACAGTGCGAAGCACCTTGCACGTGTCCGCACGGGCGGCCCACGATGCTTCATTTGAGTGCTGCCCAACTAGCACGCGAGTTCGGCCGCATATGACGTTGAAAACTTGCGTCAAAGATTGTATTAAAAACTATGTATTAAGCTAGATCGCTAATCCGATTTTAATGTGTGTCCTGGAACGCTGTGGTACAATAGTGTGCGCCTGCAAAATGTAAGCTTCGGGTAAGTGGTGAGCGGATAGCGATGCACATTGTGCTGGTCGGTCTCAATCATACCAGTGCACCTGTTTGTCTGCGAGAGAAGCTAGCAATCAACGGAGCAAATTTACATAGTGCACTCGAGCAGCTGCGCCGTGCCAACGGCCGTGGTGTCATGTTGTATGAAGGTGTCGTTCTGTCAACGTGCAACCGCACCGAGGTCTACGCAACCTGCGATGAGGCGGAAAACGGTTATCTCTCCCTCATTGAGTTTCTGTGCCTTAATCGTCAGCTGGCATCGGAGGAATTCTCCGCGGCGCTATATCGCAAGCGCGATTCTGAGGCAGCTCGACATCTGATACGCGTGGCATGCGGATTAGACTCAATGGTAATGGGCGAGCCCCAAGTGCTGGGTCAAGTGACAGCAGCTTATCAAGCAGCTCTGGCAGGGCGGAGCTGTGGCGCAGTGCTCAGTGCACTCTTCCAACACGCCATTCGCGCTGGAAAACGGGCACACTCCGAAACAGCGATTAGCCGTCACGCGGTCACTGTACCCTCTGTTGCAGCAACGCTAGCCGAACAAATAGCAGGGAGCCTGCAAGGACGGGTGGTGCTGGTTATGGGTGCTGGCGAAATGGGTGAATTGGCAGTGCGCACGATGATTTCGCGCGGTGCCAGCAGCATCATCGTGGCCAATCGTACCTACGATCGCGCATTAGCGTTGGCGCGCGAGCTCGGTGGCGAGGCGATGACATTCGAGCGACAGGTCGAGGCATTGATACGCGCAGACATTGTGATCACAGCTACAGATGCTCCCCATGTCATCCTGACACGAAGTAAAGTAGCACAAGCAATGGCGCACCGTCCAGAACGTCCTTTAGTGATTGTGGATATCGCTGTGCCACGTGACACCGAGCCAGCAGTGGCCGAGATTGATGGTGTGTACCTCTTTGACATCGATGATTTGCAAAGTGTGGCGGATGAAAATCTTGAAGCTCGTCTGCGCGAGCTGCCACGTGTGGAGGCCATTGCAAACCAGGAAACAGAGGCATTTATGTGTTGGTTTGAGACGCTGGAGGTCGTCCCCACCATCAGCGACTTTCGACAATGGGCCGAAAAGGTGAAAGCGGCTGAGCTGGAAAAAGCGCTGCGGCGCCTTGGCCGTCTCGATGAGCGAGAACGCGAGGTAGTTCGCGTGCTGGCGCACAGGTTGATGAATAAGTTCTTGCACCAGCCGACTGTGCGATTGAAACAACAGGCCTTGGAAGGCCAAGGGCATCACTATGCCAATGCCATCCGTGAGCTGTTCGGTCTGGGCTTGCGAGATTGTGGGATCAATCAGATCGAGGAACAAGATATCGTAAGACAACCCGAGGAGAAGCAATCGTAGACCCCGTGAGAACAACACTGATCCTGGGTACCCGCCCAAGCTTGTTGGCACGTCGACAGACGGAGCTGGTGGCACAATTGCTCCGTTTGAGTTGGCCAGAGCTCACTATCATAACGCGAGTGTACACGACACGTGGCGATCGCGAAGCACAACGTCCGTTGCCCGAGATCGGCGGCAAGGGTTTGTTCACCGCCGAGATCGAGGCTGCATTGCGCTGCGGCGAGATAGACTTGGCTGTGCATAGCTTGAAAGACCTACCGATTGCCACCGAAGGTGATTTGATTATTGGCGCTGTCCCTGAACGCGCTCCTGCGTATGACGTGTTTGTCTCGCGTCACGGGATAGGCCTCAAAGCGTTACCACCTGCGCCACGTATTGGCACCAGCAGTCCGCGTCGTGCCGCCCAATTGCGCGTGTTGCGTCCTGATGCGGAGATTGTCAATTTACGCGGCAACTTGGATACGCGTCTGCGTAAGGCTGCGATGCCAGACTACGATGGAGTGGTGTTGGCAGCGGCAGGGCTCATCCGCCTTGGGCTGGAAACGCACATCACGCATCCGTTCTCATACGAAGAGATGTTGCCAGCACCGGCGCAGGGTGCACTGGCCGTGCAGTGTCGGGCAGATGATGCATTAGCCTTGGCGCTATTACGTCCTATTCACCATGTGCCCACTTGGGCAGCGGTGACGGCGGAACGTGCCTTCCTGAGCGGGTTAGGTGGTGGCTGCGCTGCACCAGTCGCTGCTTATGCAGAGCCGTGCGCCGCAAATGCCTCAGTGCTGCAACTGCAAGGGATGGTGGCGAGCTTGGATGGTTGCCAGATGGTGCGTGTCTCGGGTGAGGGCGATCTGTCCAGGCCGCAAGAATTGGGTTATCGGCTGGCCGAGGAAGCTTTGACACGTGGCGCAGCAGCGCTGTTGCGTGTGCGTGAAAAGGCAGTGGTCAGAAGTACATAGACGAGGAACAAAGACGAATGACGCGTGGGCTGGCAGGTCTGCGGGTGGTGGTTACACGTCCACAAGTGCAATCAGACGCACTATTTAAGCAGTTGTGCCTTGCAGGTGCGATACCGATCCTGTTTCCAGTTATTACCATTGCACCTCCTGAGGCAGGGGGTGCGTTGGATCAAGCTATTCGTCGTCTGCATGAGTATAATTGGATTGTCTTCACCAGCGTCAACGGTGTGGAACAGTTCCGAAGGCGTTTGGTTGATGTGTTGGGGGTATCTCATGCAGAATTGCGAGGGGTCCCCGGATTTGCTGGCAAGGTCGCAGCGATTGGCCCCAAGACAGCGGAAGCATTGCAGCGGTACGGCATCGAGGTAAACGTTTTGCCGAACAAATACCGAGCCGAAGCAATTCTGGACGTTATCGGAGAGGTTCGTGGCCAGCGTATACTGTTGCCGCGGGCAGATATTGCGCGCGCAGAGTTGGCAAAAGAACTGCGTGCGCGCGGTGCCATCGTTGAAGAAGTTGCTGCGTATCGCACGTTGCCCTCTGTTCCCCCTCCAGCTGCCTTCGAACAGTTGCGCCAAGGAGTGGACGTTATCACTTTCACTAGCTCTTCGACGGTGCGCCATTTTGTAGCGTTGACACAAGGTATGGACTATGGCGATCCCTTGATTGCCTGTATTGGCCCGGTCACAGCTGAAACTGCTCGACAGCTGGGGCTGCGCGTGGATGTGGTGGCGGACGAATATACTGTGGATGGTTTGCTTAGAGCGTTGCGAGTATGGAAAGACAATCACCCATCAAACTGATTCGGCATCCGGTCTATGATCTGAACGAACGTCCTTTTATGGTGATCTGGGAAACAACTTATGCCTGCGATCTGGCGTGTCGTCATTGTCGCGCGGAGGCACAGCCTGAGCATGATCCTCTCGCGCTGAGCACAGAGGAGGCGCGTCAGCTTTTGCATCAAGTTGAGGGTTTTGGTCGCCCACGCCCCATTTTCATCTTCACCGGTGGAGACCCTTTCAAACGCAGTGATCTCTTTGATCTGGTGTATTATGCGAGCAACATCGGTTTGCCCGTGGCAGTGTCTCCGTCCGGCACACCCCTGTTAACAGCAGAAAACTTGCGCCGTCTTAAGGAAGCGGGCGCTAAGGCGATCTCGCTCAGCATCGATGGTTCCACTGCCGCTTTCCACGACGCATTTCGCGGCGTGCACGGCTCCTTCGAATGGACGGCCAATGGTTGGCGTGCGGCACGTGCTATGGGGCTCAAGACGCAGATTAACACCACCGTCACACGCTTCAACTTGCATGACCTGCCTCACATCTTCCGATTAGTGCAGCAAATCGGCGCTATGACGTGGAGCTTGTTTTTCCTAGTGCCTACCGGGCGCGGACGCCAAGAGGATGAGGTCTCACCTGCCGAGTATGAGGCGGTGATGCATTTCTTGTACGATGTATCCAAGTACATCAGCGCCAAAACGGTCGAGGGACATCATTACAAGCGTGTCGTGCTACAACGCGCCATTCTTGAGGAGAAGGGATTGCCTCTTGAGAGCTATTTTGTGCTTCACCCGATCTACTACGATCTGCGCGCTGGACTGCAACAGGTTGTGCAGTCAGCAGGATTGCAACCGCGTGCTATCGGAGGCATCCATCGTACACCTATGCACATTAACGCGGGGAACGGTTTTGTGTTTGTTTCGCGCCGAGGTGATGTCTTCCCTAGCGGCTTCTTGCCATTGCGTGCTGGTAATGTGCGTGAGCGTTCATTAGTGGATATCTATCGCGATGCATCGCTTTTCCGTAGCCTGCGTGACACGAATCGCTATGAAGGACGTTGTGGATTATGCGAGTTTGTAGGCGTGTGTGGAGGTTCTCGTTCGCGCGCGTATGCAATGACCGGCAATGTCTTGGCTGAAGAACCTTTCTGTACCTACGAACCGCATAGTTTCCCTTTTCAGACAGAGCTGCGCGAGAAGTTGCAATCAGACCAGCACGAGCACGAGGCATAGCGTTGTCGCTGAGCACCCATTCATCGCTCTTTAGGAGAGGTGTTGCAATGAGCTTCCCTGTTATCCGTCCTCGCCGTCTGCGCGCTACCCCCACGTTGCGCGAGATGGTGCGCGAGACCCAACTAACCCCACAGGATTTTATTTATCCTATGTTTGCCGTGCATGGCGAAGCGGTGCGACGTCCTGTGCAATCGATGCCTGGCGTGTATCAGCTCTCGGTGGACCAGCTGGTATACGAAGCCCTTGAGTGTCATGCACTGGGTATCCCCGCCGTGATTTTGTTCGGCGTGCCCGCACACAAAGATGCATTAGGAAGCGAAAATTTCTCCGATGATGGTATCGTGCATCAATCTGTACGTGCCATCAAGGCTGCTTTGCCCCAAATGATTGTGATCGCCGACTTGTGTATGTGCGAGTACACCGACCATGGCCATTGTGGCGTTGTGCGAGATGGACAGATTGACAATGATGCCACGTTAGAGATTCTGGGTCGGGCAGCGGTTAGCTACGCGCGTGCAGGTGCCGACATTGTGGCACCTTCTGGTATGATGGACGGCATGGTGGCTGCTATCCGGCGTGCCTTAGACGAGGCAAATTTCCTGAATGTCAGCATCTTGAGCTATGCTATCAAATACGCTAGCGCCTTCTACGGTCCCTTCCGCGAGGCCGCTGAGGGAGCGCCGAAATTCGGCGACCGCAAGACACATCAAATGGACCCAGCGAACGCGCGCGAGGCGTTGCGCGAGCTGGAATTGGACATTGAGGAAGGTGCTGATATGGTGATGGTGAAGCCAGCATTACCCTACTTGGACATTGTACATCGTGTCCGTCAGGCAACTCACCTGCCGGTAGCGGCTTATAATGTGAGCGGAGAGTACGCGATGGTCAAAGCAGCAGCAGCCAATGCCTGGTTGGACGAACGTGCTGTGGTGTTAGAGGTGTTGACGAGCATCAAGCGCGCCGGCGCTGACCTGATCCTTACTTATCACGCTAAGGACGCAGCGCGTTGGCTGGCATAGTTGTAAACTGCAGAGATTATCTTTGGTGACTGGTAGATCACCATGAACGATCGCTTTCTTAGAGCATGCCGACGCGAACCAGTGGACTGTACCCCGATTTGGCTCATGCGCCAGGCAGGGCGTTATATGGAAGCTTATCGGCAGCTACGCGAACGCTATACCACTATGCAGCTGGTGAAAACCCCTGAGCTGGCGGTTCAGATCACCTTGCAGCCTATCCGTGCGTTTGAACTGGACGCCGCTATCATCTATTCTGACATTCTGCCACCTCTTGAGGCAATGGGACTCGAAGTGGAGTTTCTGGATAGCGAGGGGCCAGTTATTCGCAATCCCTTACGCCATCAAGATGATGTCAAGGCGTTGCGCGAACCTGATCCGCGCGAGAGCTTGCATTTTGTGTTGCAGGCTATCCACTTAGCACGTCTGGAGCTCGACGGTCGTGTCCCGTTGATTGGATTCGCCGGGGCTCCCTTCACTCTGGCGACCTATGCCATCGAGGGCGGTAGCTCGCGCCACCTCATACGAACCAAGACTGTGATGTACCGGGAACCTGAGACCTGGTATCTTTTGATGCAACGGTTGGCCCGTTTTCTGGGGCTTTACCTGCAGGCACAGGTTGAGGCAGGTGCGCAGGCATTGCAGCTGTTCGATAGTTGGGTGGGAGCACTGAGCCCGGCAGATTATGATCGCTATGTTGCGCCCTATTCGCAGCACGTGATCCAGACGGTGCAGGCAACCGGCGTGCCAGTCATCCATTTCAGCACCGGTACAGGTGGGATGGTGGAGAGGATTGCGGCGGCAGGTGGCGATGTCATTGCGGTGGACTGGCGCGTGCACCTAGAAGATGCTTGGCGACGTATCGGATATGACCGGGCTGTTCAAGGCAATCTTGACCCCTCGGTGCTGCTCGGCCCACCGGAGGAGCTAACACGACAGACTATGCTTATCCTGAAGCAAGTAGCAAATCGCCCGGGGCACATTTTCAACTTGGGTCACGGAGTGTTGCCGCAGACACCTGTCGAGGCAGTCGCTCGCCTGGTGGAGATCGTGCACGAGAAGAGTCAGCGATGAACTCCTCTGCTTCGCTCCCTTTTTCAGCGCACTCATCTGTTGTCAACATCTCATCTTCGTACCCTGATCGACACAGAATGGGATCATCCCGTATCGAAGGATCATCTGGCTATCACGTCGTGATCATCGGGGGAGGTATCACTGGCCTTGCCACAGCATATTATCTGCAAAAGTATGCTCCTCCCTACGTTACCTACAGCGTGCTAGAAAGTGACGCGCAGTGGGGCGGCAAGATTATCACCGAGAACATCTCTGGTTTCGTCGTGGAAGGTGGCCCCGACTCGTTCCTGACCCAGAAGAATGCTGCGCTCAACCTCTGTCGCGAACTAGGGCTCGAAGACCGTTTAGTAGGCACTAATGAAGCTCAGCGTAAGGTCTACGTGCTAATCGGCGGTCGTTTGCGCCCGCTCCCTGACGGAGTGATGTTGGTCATCCCAACGCGATTTGCCCCTTTTGTGACCTCACCGCTGATTTCATTGCCTGGTAAGCTGCGCATGGCCCTTGACCTGGTCATCCCGCGACGCCGTCAGGATGGCGATGAAAGCTTGGCCAGTTTTATTCGTCGCCGTCTCGGCAGCGAAGCGCTTGACAAGATCGCTGAGCCACTTATGTCAGGCATCTACGTCTCGGATGCAGAACGACAGAGTTTGGCGGCCACCTTTCCACGTTTCATAGAACTTGAGCGTACCCATCGCAGTCTGATCAAGGGCATGGTTGTACAGAGACGGCAGGCCGCGCGGCGCACTGGTCCGCACTTGCCATTGTTTATGACACTGCGCGATGGCCTGGGTGAGCTGGTGGCGGCATTGTGTGCTCAGCTGCGGGGCAGTCTGTGCCTGAAGAGTCCGGTGGTACGCCTGGAGACAGTGGTGGACAGGGGTGGAGAGGATCTGCGTGATAACAGACGAGTGCCAGGTTATCGCGTTTGGCTCCAAAATGGTCAAGCAATCTATGCGGACGCAGTCGTGTTGACAGTGCCTGCTTACACCGCTGCAGATCTGGTAGCTCCATTTCACCCTGTGTTAGCCAATTATCTGCGCACTATCCGTTATGTTTCAACCGCTACAGTGTCGCTGGGGTATCGTTGTGATGGGTTTGAACATCCCTTAGATGGCTTTGGCTTCGTAGTCCCACGCCGTGAACCGAGTCGATTAATGGCTTGTACTTGGACATCCACCAAGTTTTGCTGTCGGGCACCAGATGGCTATGTGCTTTTGCGCGTCTTTCTGGGTGGACCGCACCGTGCAGATACCGTAGCACTTGACGATGATCACCTCTTGGAATTGGTGCGCGAAGAGTTACGATGTATCATGGGCATCAATGCCAATCCAGTTATGGCTCAACTGCATCGTTGGCAAGATGCCAACCCGCAGTATGATGTTGGTCATCTGGAACGTGTGACAGAGATTGAAAAGCTGGCGAGTGAGATGCCTGGACTGTACATCACTGGTAGTGCTTACCGAGGAGTTGGTATTCCGGATTGTATTGCGCAAGCTGAAAGTACAGTGCGATCTATTCTGGCCACATTAACGGGGTGCACGGCACGTTAAGTATACATTAGTAACATCAGCACTTGTTCGCGTCAGGTCGCGTCATTAGGTTGTGCGAACCATTCTGTCCGGGTTGCCCCAGCCAGCAGGGAGTGTCCCACTAGATAGTTTCCAAGCGCGATATGCTGTCACTGGAGTCAGAAGGACTTGTTGTGTAGCGGGCAGAGATACTGTACTAGCGCCTCGGAGACAGCTATCCGCGCCCGGAGATCCTAGTAGAGGACGTTCCTTTATCCATCATATATCCATCACGAAACGAGGTCACGCTATCGGCGCAATGGAGATCAGACCGTTTACACGTGCAGACGCTCAGGACGCCGCGGAAATTCATATCGAAGGTCAGCCAGGCACTTTTTTGACCCGCCTAGGCAAGGATTTCCTGGTGCGTCTGTACGAGCTGTTTGCCGAATCCCCCTATGCTTTCGGTTTTGTGGCGATGGACAATGATATGGTCGTCGGGGTGAGTTTTGTCGCTATGGATACGCGGCAGCTGTTTCGTACCATCAAGTATCAATACTGGCATCGTCTGATCTGGCCTGTAGTGCGTCAGATCCTACGCGACCCAGGATTGATAGGCCAGATCTTCCAGAGTCTGCGCTATCCCAATACCCTGAAGCCGCTGCCCGACGAGGCGGAAGTGCTCTTTTTTGGTTTGCGGCGCAACTATATGCGTCAAGGGATCGGACCAAAAATGCTCGACTACCTCTTGGAGGAGACTTATCGGCGCGGAGCATTGCGATTGAGTGCCACGATTGAGAAGAGCAATCGTGCGGTGCGCTGGATGATTGCCACGTTGCCTGGCGCACGCATAGACCAAGAGATCATTCTGAATGGCAGGAAGATGTTAGTATATCGCACCGAACTGCCCATAGGGGTTGAGCGCGAGCCGCCGACTGGATCGTGAACGTGCGCCGTGAGGCGGGAAACGTGCGTTTGGGTGTGGCGGGGGATACCCTCAGGTGCAGCGCGGTTTGTAAAAAGTAAAGTGCTGTGAGAGCGGAGGAGGAGCTGATGCGCATTGCTCAATCTCAAACGTTGTTCGCTGCTGCTCAGAAGGTGATTCCAGGCGGGGTCAATTCGCCAGTGCGTGCTTTTCGTGCTGTGGGAGGACAACCGCTGTTCATTGCGCGTGGGCAGGGACCCTACCTGTATGACGCAGACGGTAACCGGTATATCGACTACGTGCTAAGTTGGGGACCTTTGATCCTAGGGCACGCTCACCCGAAGGTGGTGGAAGCTTTGAAGAAAGCAGTGGAACGGGGCACAAGCTATGGTGCACCGACAGCCCTGGAAACGCGACTAGCTGAGCTAATCCGCGAGCTGATGCCGGCGTGTGAAATGGTACGCTTTGTCAATTCTGGCACCGAAGCGACTATGACCGCTTTGCGTCTGGCACGCGCCTTTACCGGACGGGACAAAATCATCAAATTCGAAGGGTGTTATCACGGTCATGCTGATATGTTATTGGTGCAAGCAGGTAGCGGTGTAGCAACGCTGGGCCTGCCTGACAGTCCAGGGGTGCCACGCGGTGCCGTACAAGATACCCTCGTAGCACCCTATAACGATTTGGAGGCAGTGCGCACTATCTTCAACGCTCATCCTGGCCAGATCGCTGCCGTCATCGTGGAGCCGGTGGCTGGGAATATGGGTGTGGTGCCTCCGGCAGAGGGATTCCTCGCTGGCCTGCGTGAGCTAACTCGGCGGCATGGTGCAGTGCTGATCTTCGATGAAGTTATGACCGGCTTCCGGGTGGCGCTGGGGGGAGCCCAGTCCCTCTATGGCATTGAACCCGACCTAACCACCTTGGGCAAGGTGATCGGCGGTGGGCTGCCGGTGGGCGCTTATGCTGGCCGGGTGGAGATTATGCAGCTGGTCGCACCTGCCGGGGCGATGTACCAAGCTGGAACACTGAGCGGGAATCCCCTGGCCATGACGGCTGGCATCGAGACGCTCAACGTCTTGTGTCAACCCGGTGTCTTTGAAGGAGTGGTGGCACGCACTCGCAGACTGTGCGAGGGCATCCGTGCTGCAGCAAGCGCGGTAGGAGTGCCCATCTTTGCCACCCAAGTGGGTACCATGTTTTCTACCTTCTTCACCCCCGGTCCAGTCGTCGATTGGGCGAGTGCCAAACAGTCCGATACCCAGCGTTTCGCACGCTTTTTCCAGGCGATGTTGGAGCAGGGTGTCTATTTGGCACCCTCCCAGTTTGAGGCTGGTTTTGTATCTACTGCTCACGATGATGGCGTGATCGATTCCACCATTACGGCAGCGCGCAGAGCGTTCGAAAAGTTGGTGTGATTGTCCACTGAACGCGAAGAACGTTTACACTGCAGAGCGGAGCAATCAATGCGATCAGCAGAACATCCATCTGATGAATCCTCAAGCAGGCTGAGCCATGTAGATGACGCTGGGCACGCCCGTATGGTGGATGTTAGCCAAAAAGCTGACACGCCACGCGAGGCGATCGCCCGCGCACGTGTGGTGATGCAGCCGTCTACATTGACACTCATCCAGGAAGGTGGAACCCCCAAAGGGGATGTTCTAGCTGTTGCTCAAGTGGCTGGCGTTATGGCTGCCAAGCGTGCGCACGAGCTGATCCCAATGTGCCATCCTTTATCACTGACTTACATTGGGATCACGTTTGCACCTCACCTACCTGAGGCAGAGGGAGAGCCTGCCGCGATCGAAATCAGTGCGATTGCACGTACGGTGGGCAAGACAGGGGCAGAGATGGAAGCACTGGTAGCTGTGGCGATTGCTGGCCTCACCATCTACGATATGTGTAAAGCGGTGGACCGTTCGATGCGTCTCGAGGCGGTACGGCTGGTACATAAGAGTGGAGGCAAGAGTGGCATCTGGAGCGGGAAGTGAGTGAGACGAGCGATGCAGGTAACCGTAAAGTTGTTTGCCCGCCTGCGCGAGATAGTTGGGGCCGCACAGCTGGTGCGTGAACTGAGTGAAGGTGCTACGTTAGGTGATCTACTCGAGGTGTTACACACCGAGTTTCCAGCCTTACAGGAAATCGCGGCGCGCACTTTTGTCGCGCTTAACCACCAGCTCGCCACCCCGGACCACCGGTTGCAGGATGGTGATGAGGTAGCACTTTTTCCACCAGTGAGTGGTGGAGCAGATTATGTGGCCATCGCACGCGAGCCGCTGGACACTGCGCAGATCATCCGAAGAACCATTCGGCCAGACACTGGCGCCGTGGCAACTTTTGTAGGCGTTGTGCGCAATGTTTCTTGTGGTAAAGCAGTGCTCTACCTCGAATACGAGGCGTATGATGAGATGGCGTTGCGGATGCTCCATCAGATTGCCGAGGAGATCCATACTCGCTGGCCACGAGTTGCAGAGGTCGCTATGGTACAGCGCATCGGTCGCCTTGAGGTAGGCGAGGTTGCAGTGGTTATTGCCGTTTCAAGTGCTCATCGCGATGATGGCTGTTTCGATGCTTGCCGTTATGCCATTGAGCGTCTGAAGCAAATCGTGCCCATTTGGAAAAAGGAAGTCGGACCGGATGGCACGGTGTGGGTGGAAGGGGATTATTTGCCGCGGGGTGCATAAGCCTAGTAGACAGACTACTGAGGAGTTGATGCTGGGATGGACAGACAACCGAGCGCTGTTATTTTCGGTGCAGGCAGTGTAGGTCGTGGGTTCCTGGGTCAGCTGTTCAGCGAATCGGGTTACCATGTGGTCTTCGTGGACGTAGACCTTGTGCTGGTCGAGGCGCTGAATAGAAGGGGTAGCTACACCTTGCGCCTGGCCGGAGTGTCCGGTGTGGAGGATGTCACCATAGGGCCTGTGCGTGCAGTGGATGCACGACAGGTAGAGCAGGTGGCCAAGGAGGTTGCGGGCGCCGTCATCATGGCAACTGCAGTGGGCGCACGCGCCCTATCTGCAATTGCCACACCCATTGCTGCTGGCTTGGCGCAACGCTGGTCGGGCGGAGAGAGCACACCACAGAATATCATCTTGGCAGAAAATCTTCATGATGCACCAGATGTATTACGCCATCATGTAGCCGAAGGGCTGCCAGAAGCTTTCAGACCGTTGTTGGGTGAGCGTGTCGGTTTCGTTGCATCGGTTATCGCGCGTATGTCACCTGTACCAACACCTGAACAGCGCGCCCAAGACCCCACACTTATCGTTGCTGAGCCCTATAAAGTGTTGCCAGTGGACCGCGATGCCTTTGTGGGGCCATTACCTCAGATAGTGGGCATGTATGCTGTATCACCCTTTGTGGCTTACACCGACCGCAAGCTGTACATCCATAATGCGGGTCATGCTATGTTGGGCTACTTGGGCTATCGACGCGGGTACACTTATGGCTACGAGGCACTGCGCAATCCGCGCATCAACGCCCTGCTTAATCAAGCGCTTACCGAGTCGAGCTGTGCTCTACAGGCAGAGCATCATCTGGATGCCGTTGCGCTGGCCGAAAATGTACAGTACTTACTAGATCGATTCGCTAACCGTGCGCTGGGGGATCCGATCAGTCGACTAGCACGTGACCCGCTGCGCAAACTTGCTCCCGGCGACCGGCTAGTAGGCGCAGCTCGCCTTGCCGAAAAGCATGGTATTACTCCCTTGGGCCTGTCATGGGGAATTGCTGCCGGGCTCGCTTATGATGATCCGGATGATCCCCACGCGGTCGAGCTGCAAACCATTGTCCGTGACGCAGGATTTGACGGTGCGTTGGAGAAGATATGTGGCATTCATCGGGATGAACCGTTGGCGCAGCTGGTGCGTGAGCGCTATCGCATCTTGCAGAACGATCCAGAGTGGCAAAAAGGGTGATGATGCCATTTATACCAATATAGGGACTGAGAAAAAGATTATTGGAAGGCAGGGAAAACCAGAGCGTCGCAGCGTGCAGAGACTACAGCTTGGTGACGACAACCTGTCTTAGCAGTGTTTCGATCAACTGACGGTCGCCCACACCGGTGCCCTCCTGCATAGCAGCCGCGGTACCGCACGCTACAGAGCGCGCTGCAGTTTCGGCGGGATCACAAGCATCACGCGTGGCCCAGAGCAATCCTGCCAATGCTGCATCGCCAGCGCCTACTGGACTGCGTGCGCGCACTGGCGGGGGAACAGCCATCCACACCTGACCCCGCGTAGCCAACACGATTCCTCGAGCTCCACGCGAGAGTGCCACCAAAACGATCCCATCTGTGTGCAGCTGACGCGCTGCGGCGGCGTGCTCCGCGTCGCTGGAGAGTGCCACGCCGAGCAGATCCGATGCTTCCTCACTGTTCGGTTTTATTGCGAAGGGATGGGCTGCAAGGCCGGCGCGCAATGCGGCACCGCTTGTGTCCAGGAAAGCGTATCCTCCGTGTACCTGCACTAGTGTGATGCAGCGAGCATATAAATCATCTGGCGCGTCGGGCGGTAGGCTGCCACAAAACGCCCACAGATCACCCGGTCTTGCCAGCTGTGCGATGTGATCTTGCAACATTGTGATCTGACGTTCGCTTACTAAGGGTCCTGGCTCGTTGAACTTGGTGTACTGCTGATGTGCTTCGTCCAGCAGGGTGATATTCTGGCGCGTTTCACCTTCCACTTCTATACAGACCACTTCATAACCAGCTGCCAACAGCTGCTGATGCATATACTGACCAATGCGGCCACCAAAGAATGCAATGATGCGGCTTGGGATACCCAGCGCGCGCAAACTGCGTGAAACGTTGATCCCCTTACCCCCCAAGTCTTCACGGATCAGCCTTAGACGATGAACGGTACCCGGTTCCAATCGTGGCACACTGAAAGCTTTGTCCAGGACAGGGTTGAGCGTGACAGTAGTGATCGAAGGCATACCCGTTACTGCCGGCTTTGGACCAGCTTGACAAACTCATCAAACAGGTACAGTGAGTCGTGTGGTCCGGGTGATGCTTCGGGGTGAAATTGCACACTAAAGGCACCCAGCTCGGGATGACGGATGCCCTCAATTGTGTTGTCGTTCAAGTTGATGTGTGTAACCTCAGCTCCTCCCAAGTCGCTATCAGGGCTGACAACGAAGCCGTGATTGTGGCTGCTGATTTCCACCACACCAGTGAGCAAGTTTTTTACTGGTTGGTTACCTCCTCGATGCCCAAAGCGCATTTTTTCCGTGCGGCCACCTAATGCCAAGGCCAAGATCTGGTGCCCGAGGCAGATGCCAAAAATTGGCACTTTTCCCAACAGGTAACGCACATTATCAATGGCGTAGGTCACAGCAGCAGGATCACCCGGGCCATTGCTGAGAAACACACCTGCCGGCCGCATCGCGAGCACCTCTTGCGGCGGGGTACGGGCTGGCACAACAGTCACGCGCAGGCCACGATCTACAAGCATACGCAGAATATTGTGTTTGATACCAAAGTCATATGCCACCACCAATGGCGACGAGGTATCGGGTTCTTTACAACGCCGATAGCGATACCATTGTGAGCTACCTCCCTCTGTCCAATTGTAGGGTTCCGAACACGTTACCTCGTCCACCAGATTGGCGCCTGCCATGCTGGGAGTGCTGCGTGCGAGCTCAATGAGAGCAGCAGGATCCTCGGCAGCAGGGCCATGGGCAATTGCTGCGCGCATGACGCCGCGACTGCGAATATGGCGCACCAGTACTCGTGTTGCCACCTCGGTCAGGCCAATAACACCATACGCTTTGAGGTAGCTATCCAGGTCGCCTTGCTCCCGCCAGTTGCTCACAATTGGGCTCAACGCTCGTACCACGAAGCCGGCTACCCACACCCGTCGCGACTCGATATCCTCACGGTTTACACCAGTGTTGCCCACGTGCGTTACTGTCATCGTGACAATCTGGCGATGATACGAAGGATCCGTCAAGATCTCCTGATACCCGGTCATGGAGGTATTGAACACTACCTCCCCGGTTTGGACACCTTGTGCGCCGAACCCTACACCTGGGAAAAGGCGACCATCCTCAAGTGCTAACAAACCTTTCATATGCCCCAGTCCTATTTTGCGCTTGGATTTCTACGTATTCGTGCACTATTTACTCACTGCTTCGCTGATCCCAGACAGCGGGCGGTGGTGTGCCCGGCCAACCCAAGTACAGCATCTGGCCACCATCCACCAACAAGGTCGCGCCGGTCACAAAATCGGCATCGTCGCTCGCTAAGTAGGCGACGGCCTTGGCGATGTCCTCGGGTGTGCCCAGACGACGCCAGGGCACACGCTGCCAGCCTGCGTTGACCACAGCGTCACCATACAAGGCTCGTTCCCCTGGCGTGTCAATCCAACCTGGCTCGATGACATTAACGTTGATGCGATAAGGGGTCAGCTCAGCTGCCAGTGAACGCCCCAGCATATGCACGGCCGCTTTGGCCATATTGTATGCGGCCTGACCGGCGAAAGGCACCTCAGCGCACACCGAGCCGATGATGATAATTTTGCCGCCTGGTCGGCCTGTGTTGTTCTGATGCACCATTTGCCTGGCTGCACATTGACACGTGTGATAAACGCCAAACTGTGTGACTTCGAAAACGCGACGGTGTACCTCCCAGTCAGCGTCAATCAGCATGGCATGCCGCTCGAAGACAGCATTGGCAACTACAATGTCAATGTGGCCGAAACGCTCTACTGCGGCGTCGAACATGCTTTGCACTGCTTCTCTGTCGGCCACATCCGCTTGGTAGACGAGCGCCTGGCGCCCCAAACGGCTGATCTCAGCCGCCACCTCCTGAGCTTCCTCACGGTGGGAGTAGTAGTTGACTATCACATCTGCTCCCTCTGCAGCAAGATGCAGAGCAATACCACGGCCAATGCCACGCGACGCCCCTGTAATCAAAGCAACCTTGTCTTTGAAGTGATTCATATTTCCCTTTTACCTTGACATTTGATGCAGATAGTCTTTGATGAGCGGGTAGAGCTGCTTGTAACGCGCCAAACGTTCCTGATAGGCGGCGAACATGGCCGGCCTCGGTTCGAAGGTGTGGGTGACGTGCACAAACGCCTCAGATGCTTCGACGCCCGACGCGAAGATTCCGCTTCCCACACCTGCCAGCAATGCGGCGCCCAGCACCCCACATTCGTTCACCTGTAAGCGCATAATTGGTTGACCTAAAATGTCGGCGGTCAATTGCAGCCAGACATCCGATTTGGAACCACCACCGGTCGCTCGAAACTCGGTGATTTGCAGTACGCTGTGGGGAATGAGATCCAGCGCTTCGGCGAAGTAATAGGTGAGCCCCTCGAGTAATCCTTTGATCAGCTGTCCGCGCGTTGTCTCCAGCTTCAGACCCATAATGACACCGGACGAATCGGCGTCAAATGTTGGGGGGCCGCAGGTAGCAAAGTGGGGCAACACCATCAAGTCCGTTGGCTCGGCAGGTAGCTCGGCCATCAGTCGATCATAGATATCGTATCCTCTCTGCTGTGCCTCGAGATGTTCGGCTGCTGCCATCGTATCGCGTGCCCAGCGCAGGATCGAGCCGCCGATGTTATAGATGAAGCTCACGAATTGTCCAGGCAATACATGGTGCTCAATGTTCAAGCCGGCTTCGCGTAGTGGGCGGCTGGGCGGCAAATGGTCATATGTCGGTGTGATGCAGATGAAAGTGCCCATGCCATACACCGCGCGACCCGGGCGCACCACCCCTGCTCCTAGGGCGTTGCAACACTGATCGTGCCCTCCGGCGATAATTTTGACTTTGCGCGGAAGCCCGAGATCCTCAGCAAGCTGCCCATCTACCTCTCCCACTACACTGCCAGCGGGTACGACTCGCGGGAGCTTTTCAGGTGGGATACCCGTTGCCTCCAATAGCTCAGGTGACCAATCAGCAGCATGCACGTCGAACAAAAGCGTGCGATTCGCTAGCGAGTAGTCGGTTACTGCTTCGCCGCCGAGGAGGAAGCCAATAAGGCCACTGGTAAGTAAAAACTTGTCAGCGCGCTCAAAAAGATCGGGCTTGTGATCGCGTAGCCATGCCAGCTTGGGTGCCGAGTGTGCCAATCCCAGGATGTTCCCATTGATTTCATGCAGTCGCGATGCGCCGGGTCGAGCTCCCATTTGAGCCACATATTCTTCACCGCGTGCATCAATTCCCAACACAGCTCGATCCAGGATGGCACGATCCGCGAGACGCACTGGGGTCATGGCCTCGCCCATTGAAGAGATGGAGAGAGCGGTTACCTCATTCCCTTGTGTTGCCGCGGTTACCTCGCGGATGACCTCCTTGACCTTACTCCACACGTCCTGCATATCCAGCTCGGCCCAGCCGGGCTGAGGGTGAAGGATGGGATACTCCCGATAAGCGAGTGCTATGATGCTGCCTTTCTCGGTGACAATGCCAGCTTTGCAACCTGTGGTGCCTACGTCAATGCCTAGCAAGCTCATTGTGCCTACTCCGTCAGATAAGATGAAATCAGAGTTCTGGCAAATGCTATCGCGCAAATCTCCTCAGGATGTTCAAAGTTGGAGGTATACTTGACATAATTAAGCCTACACTGACGGTCCCCGCGATGGGCGAGACCGTGTCGCGCTGTCAATCGTAGCACAGTGTGGCCGCTATTCCTCGCAACCGCCAGCACAGCTAAGTCGCCACACGTTGCCATCGCGTGCCAGCAGATCGTCTGCCTCGGGAGGTCCCCAACTGCCCACCGGATAGCTCACCAACGGTGGGGCCTCGGGTGATTCCCAGCCGCGCAGAATCGGGTCTATCAACTGCCAAGCAGCTTCAATTTCGTCATAACGAGCAAATAGAGAAGCATCACCTCGCAGCGCGTCCAGCAAAAGGCGCTCATAGGCATCCGGGATTGCCTGGTCGCCGAAACCTGTCCGGTAATGAAACTCCAAATCGCGCGAGATGGTCTCCTGTGCCGAGTCGGGCACTTTTGTCTCGAATTTGAGATGGATGCCTTCGTTGGGCTGGATGCACAAAGATAAGATATTCGGAGTAAACTCTTTGCCGGGTGGCAGATCAAACATCACATGCGGGGGGCACTGGAACTGGATAGCAATTTCAGAGGTTTTCTGTGCCAACGCCTTGCCCGAGCGCAGATAGAAGGGCACACCCTGCCAGCGCCAATTGTCGATATAGAGCTTCAGTGCAGCATAGGTAGGCGTCTGCGAATCGGGCGCCACCCCTGGTGTGTTGCGATAGCCTTCATACTGCGCACGCACCGTGTCATGCAACGCAATAGGACGCACTGCACTCAGCACCTTCACCTTCTCATTGCGCAACGCATCTGCGTTGAATGACGCTGGCGGTTCCATAGTCACCAGTGTCAGGAGTTGCAACAGATGATTCTGGAACATGTCGCGCAGTACTCCTGTTGCGTCGTAGAAGGCGGCGCGGTGTCCTACATCCACGCACTCGGCAACGGTGATCTGGACATTACACATATATTGCCGGTTCCAGACCGGTTCGAAAATCGTGTTTGCAAAGCGGAAGAAGAGAATGTTTTGTGCTGTTTCCTTGCCCAGATAATGGTCAATTCGATAAATCTGGCTTTCCTGAAACACGCTGTGCACGGCGTGATTGAGCGCCTGCGCAGAAGCAAGGTCGTGCCCAAAGGGTTTCTCGATCACAATGTTGCGCCAGCCCTCCTGCGGGGCTGCCATTCCCGCTGCGCCTAAATAGGTAACAATCGGGATGTACAGGGTTGGTACTGTGGCCAAATAATACAGTCGATTGGATGGCCCTCCTTCCAGACGGCGCAGTTCTTGTTCTAAATGGCGATAGCTCTCGGAGCTCTCCAGATCACCTTGAACATAATGTAACATCTGAGCAAAGGAAGCCCACAACGTCTCGTCCAATGTTCCGTCTACAAATCTTATAACTGCGGAGTGCATTATCTCGCGAAAGATCTGATCGTCATAAGGCCGGCGGGCAAACCCGACAATGCGCGTCCCATCCGGCAATCGTTTCTTGCGGTAGAGGTTGTATAGCGATGGCACCAGCTTACGCTGAGTCAGATCGCCTGACGCTCCGAAGATGACAATTGTCGAAGAGAACGCCGGCTTTGGCTCGATGGGCTCGCTGGGCGTGCCCCATCGCACGCGGGGAACTCTACCACATGAACCGGGATGCACCCTAGGCCTCCTTACCTGCCCTTGATGTTACTCCACTGCTTGTGGATGATCCGGTGGTACCAGTTCGGCTGCACTAGCGTTCATTTCCACCTGTTCAATGGTCTTGCAACCGGGTATGACACAGGTGACGGCAGGATGCTGTAAACACCACGCCAGTGCCCACACGGCCATCGGCACGCCTGGTGGCACCTCCTGTTGGGCGATCTCCTGTACCAACTGCAATCTTCGTTGCACTTCTGCACGATCTTGGAGGGAGCGCATGTCATCCGTCTGAGTGAACTCCGTGCCCGGCCGATACTTGCCACTCAGCAGACCGCTCGCCAATGGTACGCGTGCCAGAACCCCCAGGTCCTGTGCCTGACAAGCTGGCAACACGCGTTGCTCTGGCCCTCGATCCAGCCGATTGTACACCAACTGTATCACACTGGCACCAACACGAGTTGCCTGTTGCACCTGATACAAGTTCTCGCTCTTGCTGCTGATCGAGATGCCCAAAAAACGGATCTTGCCAGCTTGCCTCTGCTTGTCAAGCATTGTCCACAAGGCATCTTGATTGAAAGCCTGATCATTCCCGGAGTGGAATTGGTACAGATCAATGGTTTCCGTGCCCAAGGCTTTTAGTGAATCTTCCAGTTGAGCTAACACCTCGTCCGACGACCAACGGTCCACGCGTTCGAAGTTACGGACGAATTGGTGGCCGAACTTGGTGGCAATGATCCACTTGTCGCGCTGGCCGCGAATGGCACGGCCGATCATCTGTTCAGATAGATGGTCACCGTAGCACTCAGCCGTGTCAATGAAGTTGATGCCCATCTCTTGGGCGCGCCCCATCAAGCGGTCTACTTCAGACTGGGTAAATTGCTTGCCCCATTCTCCGCCGAATTGCCAAGTGCCAAGGCCAATCACCGAAACGCGCAATCCTGTTTTGCCCAGACGACGGTAACGCATACCTTATCTCGTTGCCCTTCCAATGTGCATTCTTTGACCCTATGAAACCGAAAGAGAGTATAGCACAGGCTCCTTGCTCCCGACAATCGCACAGATGCAAAAATGACATTGCCAGATAGTTACGCGTTGGTTTATAATAAGCGATGGAGATGCGCGTGGTTCCTCACTGGCTGGGGGACGAAGTGTACGCTTTCGCATCTCCGGAATTCCAATCACGAGAAAGGATTGCCGGAAGATGAAAGCGAGACTGGTTCTTCCCACTCTGATTACGTTGGTGGCGATTGTGCTTGCTTGCGTAACTTCCCCGAGCTATGCGGGCCCCAATATGCGCCGCGCGATGCTCGCGGCAAAACCGCTGGGTGATGGTTTGAGCATTGGGCAGCTGCAGCCTGGCGCCGAACAGTGGTACCAAATCAATGCAGCCACGTTAAAGAACGACACGGATCATCTGGTGGTGTTTAGCCTGGTATACCGGCCCGGCAACCACGAGGTCACCCCCTACGTCAACTTCCAAGTGTTCACCCAAGAACAGGTGGAGCGCTGGTTGCAGGGAAGCTCCAACGTTGCGCTGGGCGTCGGGATCTTTACGACCGCCGATTTTGACCCGAATTCCGCGGAACGCATGTGGACTGGTAGTCTGCTGCGTGAGGAAACCTACTACGTGCGTCTGTTCAATAACTCGGCCACACCCGTGGAATATCACTTGATGACTATGAGCCAACCTGCGGAGGTGTTGGTGGCAGAGCCTGCTGTGGCGCACGAGGGGCAGACGTATGCACAACCAGCTGCCGCCATGGAGGCTGGCACAGCTGCGCCATCCGCAGCAAATCCAGCCTCTGTGCTTAAACCTGCTGCCACTGCGGACGAAGCACGCTGGCGCATGATCGTCGCTGCCGTGCAGAGTATGTCGCCTGAAGAAGCAGTTGCATGGCTGGCGCTTGCTGATCAAGCCGGCTTGCTTTCCGGCAACCTCGACACGGCAGCAGCAGACAGATCCTCCACTATACCAGCCACAGAGGCAAGCACGTCGTCTGCCGTGCCACAGCCGACCGCTGAAGCAACACCTGTTGAGCGCACTCTGTCACCAGCGGAGTTGTACCCAAGTGTGTACCCCAACCGGCCACTGGTGTTGCACGACGGTGCAAACGTGGGTCGTCTGGCCCCCAATGGCGAACATTGGTATGCTTTCATCCGTCAGGACTACGATAAACAACGTTTCGAGCATATGGCGCTTACGATGTTCGCTACCCCTGCAGATGGCAATCGCTCACACCACATTAACTTTCAGATTTATCCAGCTAGCCAGATTCATATCTGGCTGCGCGGTACGCCGAAGGCTATGGTGCCAATGGGGCAAGGACAGTGGGTGGAACGTGATAAGGATCCTCTGACCGGTGAGCGGCTATGGTCAGGCAATGTGGTGGATGGTGACACGTACTACGTGCGCATCTTTAACCACAGTGACCAGGTTATCGACTACTACTTGATTACCAACGATGTTATTAATACAGAGTTGGGTGACCGTGTCTTCTCGGCCAATCAGTTCTATCCCTACGTGCTATATCCGCCGGATAGTCAGGCGGCGCGCAATCGTTGACACTGGTGCAAGACAACGTACAACGTCCTAGCTTGGATAAAAACGGACGCCTTTGAGGCAAGGAGGGACATCGGATCAGCCAATGGAGCAGACATACTCTAGAGAGTCACTTGCGATCCTGATCACGCGCGAGGGCATGGGGCATGCCGAACCAGCTCTGCAGCACCAACTGATCGAGAAGTACCTCACCTTGTTGGATGAAAGTAACATGTTGCCGGATGCTATCTGTCTTTATGCTGAGGGGGTTAAGCTAGCGGTGGAGGGATCACCTGTGTTGGCACAACTCAAGTCCCTCGAAGCAAAAGGGGTGCACGTGATTCTATGCAGTACTTGCTTGAACTACTTTGGCCTGTCCGATCGTGTACAGGTGGGTATCGTGGGCGGCATGGGGGACATCATCGCGGCTCAGTGGCACGCTGACAAGGTGATCACGCTATAACGTAGCGAAGTGGGATGCCTTGACGCGACACTATAGTCGCTCTAACAAATCTATTTCAGTGCCCTGTGGCCACCCTACTGTGGAGCGTGCCAGAACGTAACATTCGGTGCGCAGCCAGGGTTGCTGCATCACCTCTTCCGGCATAGTGATGAATGGATTATCATGACCCAACTGCGTGGCATGGCAGCGGATGCCGGCCAGCTTCACTTCCAGCCAATCGCTCACATCGATGATAGTAGTAATTTCGTCTCCTCGGTACGGGATGAATGGAAAGGGCACGCCATCCATCATCACCGCCTCCGGCATGCCATTACTTACCATTGCAGTGATCTGAGCTTGTGTCAGAGCACGGTAGTAGAGTTTTCGCACCTGGTGAGGCTGGCAGGTATCTCGCAGCAGCTCGGGAAAACAGTCGGGATCAGCAGCAAGATCAAAAGCGATGGAAGCCCAGCGGTGCACAGCAATGTGGTCATAGTGACCATAAATCCCATCAGGCCCAAACGTGATTATCACATCGGGACGCAGCTCACGGATGATGCGCACCAAGCGCGCCACCGCCTGACCCTGATGGACAATGGTGAGCTGACCATCTTGGTATCCCATAAAAATGGGTGAGTGCACACCGTAGATTTGGCAAGCGCAACGCAACTCCCGTTCACGCACATCAGGAAGGTTGGCGGGCGTAGCAATCTCTGGCGCAGCGATTTGTCCTGCCTCTCCACGTGTGGCGGTCACGACGTACACGTCGCACCCTTGGGCGGCGTACTTAGCTAATGTCCCGCCGCTGCCAAACGCTTCATCATCCGGATGGGCATACACTGCCATAAGAGTGTAACGTGCCAATCGACTGCTCCTACTGCAGATCTTTGGGAATGGTCTCCCTCGACGTTATGCCTCTGGGAATACTTGAATAAAACGACCGTCGCGCACTTGGAAGATATACACGGTGGGTGCGCGCAAGTCGCCATTAGTGTCGTAGCTAATAGGACCTAGTAAAGAAGCTATCTCCAGTTGGCGAATCGCCTGTGCCACATCGGAGCCCTTGAGAGTCCCTGCTTTGGCTGCACCGTCCAACAGCACTTGTCCCGCTACATAGCCGTTCAAGCTGTAGGTATCGGGATTGCGATGTTCGACGGCCTGGTAAGCCGCGATCCATTCCGGGCTGGCCGCTGTCCATGGACTCGGCCCAAAGGCGCTGACGTAAATTCCCTCGGCAGTGCCTTCGGATTCGTCAATCGTGGTGGCAAGGAAACACCCATCCGAAGCGAGGAATGGTACCTCGAGACCTGCTCGCACTAGCGCATGGCGGAGATAGGGGCACTCGACCTCATAACCAGCATAGAAGATGGCGTCAGGCTTGGCTTGAACAAGCTGAGATACTTCGGTGTCGTATTCACGCTGTTCCACCCGCACCTGGATCTGAGTGGCCACCTCACTGCCGGCTGCTCTCAGGTTTTCGCTAACCGCTGCAGCTAACCCGATGCCATAGGGATCGTCATTGTGCAATACAGCTATGCGCTTTGCTTGCAGGGTTTTGGTGAGGAATTCTGCGTCAATCTTTGCCTGCACTGCATCATTTGCATTGACACGGAAAAAGTTGCGGTAGCCCTTTTGTGTCAAGCTCACTTCACTTGCGGTGGGTGTGATGACCACGAGCGAGAGGTCCTTATAGATCTCCATCGCTGCTAATGTCTGGCCGCTATTCAAATGACCAATAACTCCCAAAACAGGTTTCCCGGCTGCCACGTCATCTGCTACGCGTTGCGCTACTGCTACAGCCACTTCACTGTCGCTCTCGTCGTCAATCCCTTCAACAACGACGCGGTAGCCCATTAACCCTCCGCGAGCGTTTACTTCTGCAGCGATAAGGCGCACGCCCCCCAACACTGTTTGTCCAGCATTCGCCTGAAAACCACTCAGAGGGACTGCCACATAGACGTACAGATCCCCTTTAGTCGGCTGGGTCGTTCCGCCTGCACAGCTCACCATCAGCCACACTGCCAGAAGCAGGACTGCAGCGGTGCCGTAACGTATGCCATCTATAAACGAAGCTCGTTGCATCGCCATTCTCTCCCTATTGCTCAGCTGGGTTCATAATATCTTAGACAGGGCTGTATGACAAGCGGGTGTGCGCGATCAGACAGTATCCCTGAAGGGACCTGTCCATTAAGTGCCAGCACCAAGCTCCAACAGGATGACTGGAGCGAAGGCATCTGCTGCATAGAAGGCAGAGGAATCGTTTAAACTAACACCCTGTTTGAGGCTTTTATTTACATTAATCTCCTAGTATAATTAAACTTGAGCGATAGGGAGTATTGGGCACTGTTATCCAAAACGGAGCTAGGTCGTGCGGGTGAAAAATCTGGCGGAGCAGATCGATCAACTGACAGCACCGGGCGAATTGTATGAGAAGCTGGAAGGGAGCAAAGTACGTTGCTTCGCATGTGCACACCGTTGCCTGATCGGTGAGGGGAAGCGTGGTATTTGTCAGGTACGTTTCAACCGGGGAGGCACGCTGTATGTTCCCTACGGCTATACGGTCGGTTTGAACCCTGATCCGATTGAAAAGAAGCCGCTTTACCACGTCTTGCCTGGTGCTACTGCGCTGACGTTTGGCATGCTGGGTTGCGACTTCCATTGTCCCTTCTGCCAGAACTGGTTGACCACGCAGGCACTGCGCGATGAGGCAGCTGGTGTGCCACCGCGCCCTATTACTGCTGAACAAATAATTGCTGTGGCGCGGCAAAGCGGATCACAAGCAGTCATCAGCTCCTATAATGAACCCCTGATCACAGCGGAGTGGGCAGCTGCTATCTTTAAGCTGGCCAAGCAAGCAGGGTTGTTAACAGGGTTCGTTTCCAACGGTCATGCCACTCCCGAGGTGTTGGATTATCTGCGGCCGGTGACCGATTGCTACAAGATAGACTTAAAGAGCATGCGCGAGGAGAACTACCGCCGCATGGGGGGGCAGCTACGCCACGTGTTGGCAACCATCGAGGGAGCACACCAACGCGGTTTCTGGGTAGAGGTGGTAACGCTGGTTGTTCCCGGTTTCAATGATTCAGACGCGGAGCTGCGCGAGGCAGCAGCCTTTATCGCTGGTGTCTCGCCGGATATTCCTTGGCATGTCACTGCTTTCCATGGCGACTACAAAATGCGCGATGTGGAGAGCACGTCGGTGCGCACTCTGTTGCGCGCTGCCGAGATTGGTACCCAGGCTGGATTACATTTTGTGTATGTAGGTAACATAGCCGGGCGTCTACCCCAATGGGAAACGACTTGGTGTCCCCAATGTCACGCTGCACTGGTAGCGCGCTACGGTTATTGGATTGAGTCCTACCGCGTGACCCCCGATGGACGATGTCCAGAATGTCAGGCAGTTATTCCAGGCCGCTGGTGGACGCAGGGACATTTCCAACACAGAGCTTATTAGGAGTTCTCGTCCGGCTCGGCGTAGCCGTGCAGACCAATGAGTGGGACGAAAGCCACTGGAGTGAGGTATTCGGTGCGCAAGTGTGGTCCGTGTCGCGTGATGCGCATTAAATCCTGATAGCCCGTGGGGCCGATTGGGATTACGAGGTGAGCCCCATCTGCCAGTTGTTTGATGAGTGGTGGAGGCGGCTCGGGTGCTGCGGCAGTTACAATGATCGCATCGAAAGGTGCCTCTTCGGGCCAGCCTTGGCTGCCATCGCCTACGCGAAACTCGATGTTGTCATAGCCCAGCTCTTCTAGGACAAGGCGCGCGCGTTCAGAAAGCTCTGGCAAGCGTTCAATAGTGTAAACACGCCGCGCCAGCCGGCTGAGAATAGCAGCTTGATAGCCAGAGCCAGTGCCGATCTCCAGAACGCGGTCGTGCGGTTCCAGCTCCAGCTGTTCGGTCATATAGGCCACAATGTAAGGCTGAGAAATGGTTTGCCCCAAGCCAATGGGCAAAGGATGATCCTGATAGGCCATAGCCCACATATTAGGGGGTACGAAGCGGTGGCGGGGAACCTCGCACATTGCTTGCAATACACGTTCATCCTTGATGCCGCGTCGCACCAGCTGCTGCTCAACCATGCGCTTGCGCGCTTCTGCGAAGCCAAAGCTATCCGCCACTGCTGGCAATCTCCAGGGGGTCATGCAAGATCATGTAACCATATTATTTCTGGTGTAGCAAGCTCAGTTGAGAGTGTTCAGAAACATCACAATTGCCCGTCTTGTGAACCTATTCTCCTGCAGAAATCTGCGTGACATAAGGCCTTTATATGCCCACTAGTGGAGTGTTTGGGATAATTTGGGATAATTTGGGATATCGCTTTGGGATAAAGCACTTTTTGAGGATAATATTAATGCTCTTCGCCTTTCTCTGCAGAGGCTGGGCTGAAGGACAATGCTCTGGGCATGTAGCTGCGCTATCTGAGACCGGGCACGGGGTTGCGTCCAGACGCTGGGGAGTGGCGCGCAGGAAGGACAAGTTTTCGACATTCATTCTAAGTTTCGCTCTGAAGGTGCTGATCAGCGTTCGGTGGGTGCTCTGCGGATGCAGCTCGGTCTTAACCCAAAGTGTGAACAGGACACTGGCAGCCTCCATCCTCCTAGTCTGTTAATTGTGAGACGAGCGTCTCTTGTTCCGGCAGAGCACTTAGCACAGCGAGGATCTCGCTCCGGAGCACAACAGATACAATAGCAAGATTAACGGCGAGCCATCTATCAGTTCCGAGTGAGCAGCCTGCTTGACTATTTCAGGATGTAATAGGTGCCGCGCTTGTCACCAACCCTGAGCAGGAGGTTCTTGTCTACCAGGTCAGCCAGATCGAGGCGCAACGTCTCCGGCGACACCGATGGGCATAGGTCCCGGTATTCGCGATTGGTGATGCGGCCGAATTCGCGTACATAAGCGAGCGCACGCATTTGCCGCTCGTTCATATTGCTTTCCCATGTGCGGGCTGCGGGACGTTCGCGCGTATTGCGCAGCGTGACTGTGAAGGAGTATGGGGTCGCTTTGAACTCAGGTGCAGGGTGACCATGTTGTAACATTTCCTCAATCATGCGGTCGATGCCCAGCCCCAGCTCCTCTATGTACCCCCACTGGAAGAGGCCGGCCACAATCCGGGGATTGCGCGAAAAGTGTTCATCGACAATATTGTCCACAGTGATGTAACCGGGTAGCCCGCCCGGGCTGATGACTTCCAGTCGATCCTCGAACATGCGAATTTCCACCCGGCGTCCTGTGAGGCGGTAATCGCGATGGGCGATGGCGTTGACCAATGCCTCGCGCACCGCGAAGCTAGGGTATTCTGGCTGTTCCTCGCGTTTCAGGCCAACAACCACAGCGCCCACACGCATCTCTTGCCAGGTGATGTTCCATGCTGCTTCCACCAGCCGTGCTAGAGGACCTTCCAGCTCAGCACGCCGGCCGTAGCCTGCCAGGCCGTTCTTGCCACGTGGTTCGGTGCCTTCGAATCGCACAAACACGATGCCACTTTGGGGCAGGAACTCCTGTGGATGTTTTCCAAATAGGAGCATACCAGAGACAGTGGGAATTCTATCTTCGGTTAGCGCGCCGATGCCGATCAGGTGATCATCAATGGAGCCATTGATAGGGGTTCGACCACGGTCGCGGCGCTTGTTGAGATACTCTTCAATAACGGAGTCGTCTAGATCATCTCGCGTGGCACCTTGCACCGGTTCTGCCTCGAAGTCGCCGCTTGACTTGGTGGCCGCCAGTTGGCGAATAGCGTCACCTCCCAGTGGCATGTTGAGAGCACCATGGCGCACTAAAACACGTCCATCGGCCAGGCTGTGTAACTCGGGGCTGCGTGGCACAGTAATGTGCACAATGGTGCCATGTGCCAGCTCAGCCTGTCCCCATTGCGTGACCACCGGTGGACGGCACATGCTCAGAGCACGCATCAAGATGACCTCAACCTCTTCCGCCAGCAGCGAGGTATGTATCGTGCCTCGTTCGTCTATGCCTAACAGCACTGTGCCACCCTCGGCATTGGCAAAGGCAATCAGTGTCTCCGCCAATGTTTCTGAATCAGGCACTGGCAGGAACGCTGTCGTCTGGTTAGCGCCGCGCGCCAGCAGATTGGCTAGAGTCGTGCGCATCGACCTCTGAATTTACCCCTGTTCCAGCTTTCGGATTTTCTCACGCAGTATGTTGATGCTACAACGTTTACCGCTTTCCGCGTCATCATAATACCAGTGCTCCCATCCGTTGCAAGGAGCTCCTCTGAGATAAGACGCGACCTGATGAATGGAGCCGACCAGTTCTCCATATCGCAGCGAGCCATCCGCCAACACGATAGCACTTGTCTGGCCGCCTGGGTCCAGATAGAGCAGCTGCCCAGGTTGGATCAAACCACATTCCAAGAGCGCCCCAAAAGGTACACGCTCTTGGCGTCGTGGATTGGGAAGCATTAGGCTCTCGATCGGAGCGGGTCGCACCGCCTCGATGCGAGCGCAGGCTATATCCACATAAGTCTTTTCTTGCTCGATGCCGATCCAATGGCGACTTAGTCGTTTTGCTACAGCGCCTGTGGTACCACTCCCGAAGAATGGATCAAGCACCACGTCCCCTGGATTGGTACACGCCAGAATGATACGGTACAGGAGCGCCTCAGGTTTTTGGGTGGCGTGAGCTTTCTGTCCGTTGACTCGCAGTCGCTCGTTCCCCGTACACAAAGGGATATGCCAGTCACTGCGCATCTGTTGTCCATCGTTGAGCTGCTTCATCGCGTGATAGTTGAACGTATAACGCGCACCGCGCTTCTTCTGCGCCCAGATCAGTGTCTCGTGCGCGTTCGTGAAACGCACACCGCGAAAGTTGGGCATCGGGTTGCTCTTCACCCAGATGATATCGTTAAGAATCCAGAAATCAAGATCTTGCATCAAACGGCCGATGCGAAAGATGTTGTGATATGTGCCGATGACCCACATTGTGCCGGTGTCCTTGAGCACGCGTCGGCAGGCGCGCAGCCAAGCTTCGGTAAAAGTGTCGTACGCTGCGAAGTCAGAAAAACGATCCCAGGCGTCGTCCACACCATCCACGCGGGTCAAATTCGGCCGCCATAATTCCTGTCGCAATTGCAGGTTATAAGGCGGATCAGCAAAGATTAGGTCAACACTGTCAGGGGGCAGCTGTCCTAGTGTCTCAACACAGTCACCAAGTAGAATTTGATCCAGGGGCAAGTGCGACATTGCGTTCCTCACCAGCTTGTCTATGTGCTAATAATACCTTCACACGCGCTCGCCTCGTTGACGTTCCACAGACTGAGCTGATACGGCGGTCGGTGTCCGTCAAGCAGGATGAACGGGGCTGCGCGTCTTACGGATACACCCAGTGCCTGCAAGTCTGCCAGGTCGCGCAATCGGCCGCGACGGCGTGCCTCTAAGATGACATCTGCAGTGCGCGGACCAATGCCAGGGACCCGCAGAAGTTGTTGACGGCTGCAACAATTGATTTCCACTGGCTGCTGCGCCAGATGACAACGTGCCCAGGCCATCTTGGGGTCCACGTCCGTAGGTAATGCACCTTTATGGTCAAAGGGGATCTCATCTAGGGTGAAACCGTAGAAACGCAGCAGCCAATCCGCTTGATACAGGCGGTGCTCGCGCCGTAATGGCGTTGGAGGTGCATCCGCCAGAGGTGTCCCGGGCACCGGGCTGAAGGCAGAATAGTAAGCACGTGACAGACCCACTTCTCGATACAAGTAGCTGGCTGTGCTCAGCAGCTCGCGGTCGCTTTCCCCCGCAGGGCCAACCACGAACTGCGTTACCAAGCTGGGCAGGCGCTTACCATGCTGGCTCACGTGCACCAGCTGGTGTAGCTGCTGGAGAGGTGCCAGCAGCTCCGTCTTAAAATTCTTTTGCGGGGCGATGGCTGCCAAGCGCGCTGCATCGGGTCCCTCCAAATTGACTGAGAGGCGGTCAGCTAGGCGCACTGCTTGCTCGATTTGGGCTGGTTCGGCGCCAGGCATAATCTTCAAATGGATGTAACCACGGTACATGTATTTGTGGCGCAACAGCTCCACTGTAGCCAGCATTGCGTCCATAGTGCGTGCGCCCCCGCCGACCACTCCACTACTAAGAAAGAGACCACGCACCACTCCAGCGCGCTGCATTGCATCGAAGGCGCGTGCTAACTCGTCAGGGGTCAGCTTGAGACGTGGCACCCCGTCATGTCCGATCCGAAATGTGCAATAGTGGCAATTGCGTTCACATACACTGGTCTGCATAGTTCGCAGGACAGCAACTGGCCCATCTGGTCGCTGCACCCGCACGATGCTGGCAGCCAGGAAATCCGCTTTGGCCTGACCTACCCGCCTGGTGCATTGTTCACCATCGCAATCCAATACGGCCAGCTGGCTGAGCAGTTCGACTTTTTCCTCTGCATCAAGGACATGTATCACATGCACACTTCTATCATAGCACATTCGTTCTAATTGTCAAGAGTTGTCTTGGCAGAAAAACACTCAGATTACCAGGTTTATGAGCCTGTTTTCCTACGAGAATCCGGGTGGGAAAAGGTCCTTTCGGCACTTGCCCTTTGGACGTACTCGCGGCCCCTGTAAATTGGGAATATAGCTCTTCATAGGTTCGCTCTCGCAGGGTCGAGTGGCCGAACATCTATGAATCCTCGAGCGGACGCGTTTGCCTGCATAACTCGTAGAGGGGGAGCAAGACACCAAGCTACTTTGCAAAGGTTGTGGTTCTTGCATGGGATTTGACAAACCTTGTGTCAAGTAATATAATATTACAGGATGATAAAAAGATAATAGTCCAACAACTGTGAACGGGGCTAGTACCCATCCAAGCGGCATCCAGAGAGCCGACGTAAGGTGGAAGGTCGGTATGTGCGCGGGTGGGGAATGGGCCCGGGAGTTGCGTCCCGAAAATCAGCAATGCTGATGAGTAGACGGCGCCGGAAACTCTACCGTTATCAGAGAGCTGGGTATTAAGCAGAGCGTTTCGTTGGGCTTTGCAGCGTACCCGTAGAGTGAGACTGGTGCACCCGGGACCCGTGTGCGTTTCACACGGGTTCTTTGTTTCACTGATGTCACAATGCAGACCAGGTCAGCATCAGTCTAAGTGAGGTGGCACCGCGGAAGTGGTTGGACAAAGCCCTTTCGTCCTCAGGGTTCCGATATCCGGGACACGGCAGGCGAAAGGGTTTTTTCTATTTGGTACAACATTTTCAAGAAATAGCATACATAAACAAGGAGGAAGAGACAATGGTAACCAAGAATGATCGAACCAAGTTTCTGCTCGGTGAGTACGACATTCCTAAGGCATGGTACAACGTCTTGGCTGACCTTCCCAAACCTTTACCTCCAGTGCTGCATCCTGCCACCTTGCAGCCAGTTGGTCCAGATGATCTGGCCCCTTTGTTTCCGATGGCTCTAATTATGCAGGAGGTAAGCCCAGAAAGGTATATCGAGATACCCGAGCCAGTACGTGAGGCGTATAAGCTATACCGACCTACACCGCTGATCCGTGCTCGGCGCCTCGAAAAACTGCTGGACACACCTGCGCGTATTTATTATAAGTATGAAGGGGTAAGCCCTGCTGGCAGTCACAAGCTCAACACTGCTATTGCTCAAGCTTTTTACAATAAGCAGGAAGGTGTCAAGAAGCTCGCGACTGAGACTGGTGCAGGTCAATGGGGTAGTGCGTTATCAATGGCTGGTGCCTTCTTCGGCATCGATGTAGAGGTCTTCATGGTCAAAGTGAGCTACCATCAAAAACCTTATCGGCGCAATTTGATGGAAGTCTATGGCGCGAAGGTACACCCCAGCCCCTCGCCATTGACCGAGGCGGGCCGCAAAATCTTGGAACAAGATCCTGAATCACCAGGCAGCCTGGGTATTGCCATCAGCGAGGCAGTGGAGGTAGCTGCGACCAGTGGCGGCACAGTGAAGTACAGCTTGGGCAGTGTGCTAAACCATGTGATTCTCCATCAAACCGTAGTAGGCGAAGAGGCACTTCAACAGTTTGCCCTAGCGGATGACTATCCTGATGTGCTGATCGGGTGTGTAGGCGGTGGATCGAACTTTGCTGGTTTTGCTATGCCATTTCTGCGTGAACGTCTGCACAAGGGGCTGAACACGCGCTTCGTGGCGGTGGAGCCTCGTGCTTGTCCCAGCCTTACCCGTGGGAAATACACTTACGACTACGGCGACACAGCCCATCTGACCCCTTTGATCAAAATGCACACATTGGGACACACTTTTGTTCCGTCCGGTATTCATGCTGGTGGTCTGCGCTACCACGGGATGGCACCCATTGTAGCAGCCTTGGTTAACCAAGGGCTAATGGAAGCGGTGGCGGTTTATCAGAATCCTGTCTTTGAGGCTGCTGTCATGTTTGCCCGCACGGAGGGTATCCTGCCTGCTCCCGAATCGGCACACGCAGTACGCGTGGCTGTGGACGAGGCACTGCAAGCCAAGGCAGAAGGTAAATCGCGAGTTATCGCATTCAATCTGAGTGGCCACGGACTGCTTGATCTAGCAGCGTACGACGCTTACCTGAATAATAAGTTGGAGGATTTTGACTTCCCCGTCGAAGCGTTGGAGGCTGCGCTTGCAAATCTTCCGAAGGTGGAAGCTGCATAGACAATCAAGGCTTTAACAGTGGTGAGGAACGTGAGGGCCATGATCGGTTAGAGTATCCGTGCTCATGGCCCTCGAATTTCATTAAGTGTTTGCGACTCTCGCTTGACTGGAAGAAGCCCAGTTTCTATACTCAGACACGCGATGGGATCCACTGTTCATTAGGAAGGTTCGGAGGTCTTGTTTATGGAAGCTAGGGTTTGGCATCAACATTACCCGCCTGAGGTGCCTACGAGCTTGGATTACCCTTCTGTCACGTTGAGTGATCTGCTGCGTGATACTTCTGTCCGGTATCCTGATAAAGTAGCACTGATCTTCGCCCAGAATACCATTACTTATCGTGAGCTGGATGCCTTGGTGAATCGGGTCGCAACCGCTCTGCAATCACTCGGTGTGCGCAAAGGGGATCGGGTAGCGCTTTATATGCCAAACTGCCCCCAGATGGTAATCGGGTATTTTGCCATCTGGCGAGCTGGCGGAGTGGCGGTACCGGTCAACATTGCTTACGTGGCCCGCGAGTTTGCACACCAGATGAACAATGCCGGCGCCACAATCGCAATGTGTTTAGATAGTAAGTGGGAGCAAGTCCAAGATGCCGCCACTACCACCAGCCTGCAGCATATTGTGCTGACCAGCTTGGACGAGTTGGCGTCTCGGTCATTTGTGTCTTTTGTGGATACCGGTGCGGGTGCTTTATCCTTGGGTCAAGGTGAAGGTGCCACTTACAACGGAATACGCGTGCACCGTTTGCGCGATCTGTTAAGCGTTGATCCTGCACGCACTCTCCCTGCCGTCTCTGTCGCGGTATCGCCCGAGGATGTCGCTGCATTGTTGTATACAGGAGGTACAACAGGACTGCCCAAGGGGGCCCAGCTGACGCACCGGAATCTGATCACCAACGCTGTGCAGATCGCCGTCTGGTTGACGAACTTGGTACCCGGTGAAGAAACAGTGCTTACTGCTTTGCCATTGACACATAGTTATTCGCTGACAATGTGTATGAACCAGTCGGTGTACCGAGGTTATACCCAAGTCCTGATCGCCAATCCGCGCCAGTTGGATGATATTTTGGCAGCGGTCGATACCCATCAGGTAACTTTGTTCCCAGGGGTGCCCTCAATGTTTCTGGCGGTGAATCAGCATCCCAAAGTTCGCTCGGGAGAATATCAGCTGGGTTCTATCAAGGCGTGTATCAGCGGTGCCGCACCGCTGCCCCGCGAAGTCCAGCAGGAGTTTCAGCAGATCACAGGCGGCGTGTTGGTGGAAGGCTATGGATTGACGGAAGCGTCCCCTATCACCCACTGTAACCCGTTACACAGCGGAGGCCGCATTGGAACCATCGGTTTACCGTTGCCAGACACTGACTGCAAGATCGTGGACAGTGAGACGGAAACGAAGACCTTGGAGCCAAAGCAACCAGGTGTCTTGTGTGTTAGTGGTCCCCAGCTGATGGCGGGCTATTGGATGATGGCAGAAGAGACGGCCAATGTGTTGCGGTGCGATGACACAGGCAAGCTATGGCTTCATACGGGTGACATTGCAGTGATGAGCGAGGATGGTTACTTTCGCATCGTGGATCGCAAGAAAGATACTATCGTTGCAGCAGGTGGGCTTAAGGTGTATCCCCGCGAAGTCGAGGATGTACTCTATGAGCATCCTCACGTGCTCGAAGCGGCTGTGATAGGCGTGCCAGTAGGTGGAACGGATCAGCGTGTCAAGGCTTTCATTGTGCTGCGACCAGGAGAGCAAGCAGACGAGGAGCAGATTCGCTCCTTCTGTCGAGAACGGCTTGCTCCCTACAAAGTCCCCAAATACGTTGAATTTCGTACCAGCTTGCCCAAGTCACCTGTCGGAAAGGTGCTCAGGCGACAGCTAGCCGCCGAAGAAGGACTTACCGCCTGAAACATTGGCTCAGACCGTAACTGGTTGAGGCTTCAACACAATCTTTGGCTGCGGCGGTGCGTCTGCAAATAGATTCTCAAACTGCTCGGCATCCAGTGTCTCTTCCTGCACTAAACGGGTGGCGATCAGAGTTAGTTTGTCGCGATAGCGAGTAATGATGTCGCGCGCATGTTGGTACGCTTGATCGACCAGATTTCTGACTTCCTCGTCAATGATATAGGCAACTTCTTCGCTGTAATTTCGCTGCTCACCGATCTCCTTTCCCAGGAAAACGAGCTCTTCCTTTTCACCAAAGGTGATCGGTCCCAGCTTCTCGCTCATTCCGTATCGAGTCACCATCGAACGGGCGATTCGGGTCACGTGTTCCAAATCTTGACGGGCGCCCGTGGTGATGTCGTCGAAAACCACCTCCTCAGCCACACGACCACCGAGGTATACGGCCATCTCGGCCAACAGGCGTGACTTGCTTACCAACGTGCGATCGTCTTCTGGGAGATGGAGAACGTAGCCCTCTGCCATGCCACGTGCGACGATGCTCACTTTTTGCACGGGGTCAGCACCGGGTGTCATCCGGGCTACTAGGGCGTGACCAGCCTCGTGATAAGCGATGATCTCCTTCTCTCTCTCGGTGAGCACCCGACTCTTCCGCTCTGGGCCCAGCATGACCTTTTCGATCGCTTCTTGGAACTCACTCATATCAATGGTCTTCTTGTTACGACGCGCCGCCAGAATGGCCGCCTCGTTGACCAGATTCTCGATGTCAGCACCCACGAAGCCAGGCGT
>CAKZLO010000010.1 GCA_937127125.1 uncultured Ardenticatenia bacterium | reverse complement strand
CCCAACGCCAACGGCTGGAACAACACCGATGTCACCGTCTCCTTCACCTGCGACGATAACCTGTCCGGTGTGGCGTCCTGCAGCGGGCCGGTTACGCTGAGCGACGAAGGCGCCGGCCAGTCGGTCACCGGCACCGCAGTGGACAACGCCGGCAACAGCGCCACTGCCACCGTCAGCGGCATCAACATCGACAAGACCGCGCCGACGATCACAGGGAGCCGCTCGCCTGCGCCCAACGCCAACGGCTGGAACAACACCGATGTCACCGTCTCCTTCACCTGCGACGATAACCTGTCCGGTGTGGCGTCCTGCAGCGGGCCGGTTACGCTGAGCGACGAAGGCGCCGGCCAGTCGGTCACCGGCACCGCAGTGGACAACGCCGGCAACAGCGCCACTGCCACCGTCAGCGGCATCAACATCGACAAGACCGCGCCGACGATCACTATCACGACACCTGCGGATGGCGCTACCTATACGCTCAATCAGTCTGTCGCTGCCAGCTATAGCTGCTCCGATAGTCTCTCAGGCGTTGCCTCGTGCACAGGACCTGTGCCCAACGGAAGCAACATCGACACCAGCACAGTGGGTTCCAAGACGTTCACCGTGAACGCTACCGACAATGCCGGCAACACGGCGACGAAGACACACTCCTATAGGGTGATCTACAGCTGGGCAGGCTTCTTCCGCCCGGTGGACAATCCGCCGATTGTCAATGTCGCCAAGGCCGGCAGCGCCATCCCGGTGAAGTTCAGTCTGAGCGGCTTCCAGGGAATGAACATCTTCGCCTCAGGCTACCCCAGAGCGGTCCAGACAAACTGCAGTAGCGGCGAGCTGACCGATGTCATCGACGAGACTGTGACTGCGGGCGGCAGCAGCCTGAACTACGACCCGCTTGTCGACCAGTACATCTACGTCTGGAAGACGGACAAGGCGTGGGCCGGGCAGTGTCGCCAGCTGCAGGTGCAGCTTGTAGATGGCACTCTCCATGTTGCTAACTTCCGGTTCACCAAATAAGCCGCTCGGAGATACAGCGACGGGGGTGCCGGCAGCATGGCCGGCACCCCTCTCGATTCTCCGGCACGCCGGCGGCGCAGCACCCTCCGCAATCGGGAGGCAGTTGCAGTCAGCAGGAAGGTCCATGGCGCATAGCACCTACCCAGTGGGTTGACAGCGTATGCCGCCCTCCATCTATGTGGTCTCGGGCGGGACGGGTGCCAGCGGTGAACAGGTAGTGCGCACCGTGTTGGCACAATTCCCCGCAGCGAACCTGCCGGTCGTCACGGTCAGCCACGTGCGCCATCTGGCCCAGATCAAGCATGTCGTGGCGCAGGCAGCACGCTCCGGCAGCATCATCGTGCACACGTTGGTGGACGCACGGCTGCGTGTCGAGATGACCGAGCAGGCGCGCGCACAAGGTGTGGTCGCGATTGACCTGATGGGCGAGCTGCTTGAACGCTTGAGCGCACAGCTTGGGGTGGCCCCGCTGGGTCAACCCGGGCTGTACCGTCGCATGCAGCGTGAGCGTTTCGACCGTATGGCCGCGATTGAGTTTGCCATTCTCCACGACGATGGCAAACGGCCTGAGGATTGGCCGCTGGCGGAGATCGTGCTCGTCGGTGTGTCGCGCGTGGGCAAGACGCCGCTGAGTATGTACCTGTCGGTTATGGGGTGGCGGGTGGCCAACGTGCCGCTGGTCATGGGGCTGGAGCCGCCGGCGGAGCTGTTTGAGCTTGACCGCAATCGGGTGGTCGGCCTGACGATTGCGCCAGCGCAACTGCGCCTGTTCCGCCTGCAGCGCCAGCGCCGGCTGGGCGCGCCCGGACACACCAGTTACACCGATGCCTCAGCCATCTACGAAGAGCTGGAAATGGCGCGTCGCGTTTTCGAACAGGGTGGTTTTGCCGTGCTGGACGTCACCGACAAACCTATCGAGACCACAGCGGATGAGATCGTCGCGCTGGTGACGCGCCGCGTGGGAGATGCATAGTGACAGAGTTGCACAACCCGCTCACCGAAGCATTATGGGCAAACAGATCCTCTGAGCAGATCATAGAGAAACGCGCAGCGAAAAAGAAAAAGCGTTGGTGAGCCCGTCGTCCTGCGGCAGAAAAGCTCACCAACGCGCTGAGGTTTCCTAACGGCTAGGCACTTGGCCGGAATCGCTGCAGCCTAGAAGACGCTCTCCGGATCGTAGAACTTGATGACGTTGTCCTTGGTGATCAGGGGCGAGGGCAGGACGGTGTCCTTGGGTGCCTCGGCACCGGCCAGGATGGCCATCAGCCGATGGAAGGCGGCGCGTCCGATCTGGTCCGAGTTGTTCAGACCGGTGCAGGCATAGTTGGAGCCTTCGGTCATGATGGCAACCAAGGCAGCTTTCTCGCCGTCCACGCCGCAGAGGAACATTTCATCGCTGCGGCCGGCATCAGCGATAGCTTTCTGCGCACCCAGGCACATCGAGTCGTTCTCACAGAAGACGGCGTCGATCTTGTCGAACTTGGCCAGCATGTTCTCCATCAGCTTGAAGCCGCCATCGGAGCTCCAGCCGCCCCAATCCGGAGCCATTTCCACCCTGATGTCCGTCTTCTGGACGACGGAGAGCATACCGTTGGTGCGGTCAAGACCGATGCTGTTGTCGGCCGGGCCGCCGCGCAGCACGACGAGCAAGCCTTTGCCGCCGAGGCGCTCAGCGATGTACTGTCCATCCTGCACGCCGATGCCATAGTTATCGGGCCCTACCCAGCTGGTGTAGTTGCCACCCTTCAGCTTGCGGTCCACCAAGACCACCGGGATGCCCGCTTTCTCGATGGCCTCCAGGGCAGCCGGGGCAGCTTCCAGCCATGCGCCGCTGAGGATAATGCCGTCCACATTCTTAGCAATCACGTCCTCAACATCCGAGGTGAGCTTCTCGGCATCGCCGTTGGCATCGGTGCTGATCACCTCAATGTTAGGATAGACGGCTGCTTCCTCCTTGACCGCCTTGTCCATGCCGATGAAATAGGGACAGCATTGCGAGAAGTTCACCATGCCGATGCGGATGATTTTCTTCTGAGCCATCGCCATGGGAGCTACACTTGCGACCACCAGGGCGATTACCAGGAGAATGCCAAAGACCACCACTGTTCTCTTCATCGTTTGATCCCTCCTTGATCTACAGATCTCATTATTGAGTCTCGATAACTGTGCCAGTTGTAAGGTTTTTTTACCAATTTGCCTGCGCCTGATCACCCCCTTTGCTTGTCCCACCGACTCCCTGGCGGGAAGGATCCGGAAGTGCTACTCCTTACGCCGAGCTAACACGGCGAACAGGATAATGAGACCCTTGAAGATCTGCTGGTAGTACGTTTGCACGTTGAACATGTTCAGCAGGTTGTCGATCAACCCCAAGGTGAATACGCCGCCAAACGTGCCGATCGCGCCGCCACCACCGCCACCCAGCACCGCCCCACCAATGACACAGGCAGCAATGGCGTCCAGCTCGTAGCCCGCGCCCACGCTGGGCTGGGCGATGCCCAGACGTGCTGCCAGCAGGATGCCAGCGATGGCGGAGAAAAGGCCAGAAATGACATAGGCCAGTATGATGTGCTGACCCACGTTGATGCCGGCCAGTCGGACCGCTTCCTGGTTGCCGCCGATGGCAACGATAGCTCGCCCGGCAGCCATACGGTTGAGAAACATCCAGACCAACGGGAAACAGATCAGCATGATGACAGCAGCGACAGGCACCGGACCGACGAATCCGCCGAGGATAGAACGGAACGCGGGATCGGTCGGTGTCTGGGGTGTTTCTGAGTAGACATAGACCGCCCCGCGAACGGCACCCAGCGTCGCCAGCGTTACAATGAAGGGTGCCAGCTTGAAACGAGCTACCAAGATGCCGTTGACGGCGCCGACCGCCCCGCCGGCAACCAAGGCCACTAGGATGGCCAGTGGAAGCGGCACTTGTCGCTGTAGCCCGCTGGACAGGATGGCGCTCAGAGCTACAATGGAACCAACCGACAGATCGATGCCACCGGTCAGGATGACCGTCAGCATGCCCAAGCTGATCAGGCCGTTTGTGACGATCTGCCGAAACAGGTTGCTGAGGTTACGCTGGGTGAAAAAGACCTCTGAGAACGAGGCAGCGATGAGGATCAAAATGACAAACGCTGCCATAAAGCCATAATCCGCCCAGCGTCGGCGCAGGCGGGCAGAAAACCAATGACCGATGCGAACCGACAATGAACCAGTCGCTTTCGTTTCCCCTTTGTCTTATCCTTCGTCACGTGTTGGTGTGCGATTCTCTTGAAGGAGTCCGGCTGCGCATGCCAGCAAGCTCTCCTCACTGGCTTGCGCTCGGGTGAACTCACCCACCAAGCGACCCTCCCGCATAACCAACACCCGATCGCTCATACCCAAGATTTCCGGCAGCTCAGAAGAGATGAGCAAGATGCCCACCCCGCGATCAGCCAGACCGCTCATTATGCGGTAGATATCCACCTTGGTCGCCACGTCCACACCGCGCGTCGGCTCGTCTAGGATGAGCACCTTGGCCTGGGTCAACAGCCACTTCGCGAGCGCTACTTTCTGCTGGTTGCCGCCACTGAGCTGGCGGACAAGCCGTTGCATCTGGGGTGGGCGAATGGCCAGCTCCTGGATCTGGCGCTGCACGCGTGCATCCATCTGGCGCCGGTTCAGAAACCCCCAGTGGGTCACCTGCGGCAGCGTGGTCAAGCTGACATTGTCACGAATGGAACAGCTCAGCACTAGGCCGTCGCGCTTGCGATCCTCGGTCAGCAAAGCGATCCCCAGCTGCACCGCCTCACGCGGCGAGCGCACCCAGACCGGCCTGCCCTCCAGAAGAATTTCACCTGCATCGGCGGGCTCGGCACCAAAAATGCTGCGTGCCACCTGGGTGCGGCCACTGCCAACCAGCCCGAACAACCCCAAGATCTCTCCACGAGCCAACGAAAATGAGATATCTGTGAATACACCTTCGCGACTCAGGCCGCGCACCGCCAGAATCTCCTCGCCCAGCTTGGCCTCTCGCCTGGGGTAAAATTCGCCCAACGTCCGCCCCACCATCATCTTGATCAACTGGCCTTCGTCGGTGTCTTGGGGACGCACTGTGCCCACCAGCTCCCCATCTTTGAGTACAGTGATGCGGTCTGCTACCTCGAAGACCTCGTTCAGCCGATGGGAGATGTAGAGAATAAGGGTGGACGCCGACTTCAGTTGCTGCATCAGGGCGAAGAGACGTTTCAGTTCCTCCTGCGAGAGGACCGCCGAAGGTTCATCCAGGATGAGGATGCGTGGCCGCTCTGCCACCGCCTTAGCGATTTCCACCATCTGCTGGTGTGAGACGCTCAGCCGCGAAACGGGTGTACGCACGTCAATGCCGGTGAAGCCCAGCTCATCCAGGATCGCCTGAGCCCGGCGATGCGCTGCAGCCCAGTCCACCCATCCGCGAACCCTGCCCTGTGGCATTTGGCCCAGCAAAATGTTTTCCGTAACGGTCAGGTGGGGCACCAAGCTGAACTCCTGGTACACCGCTCGGATGCCTGCCTGATGGGCGTGCAGCGGGGAGTCGAGCGACACCGGTTTGCCGTCGATGAGGATCTCGCCCGCGTCGTGTCGGACGGCACCGGAAAGCACCTTGATCAACGTGGACTTACCGGCGCCGTTCTCGCCCACAATGGCGTGTACCTCACCCAGCCTGGCAGAGAAAGTCACCCCACGCAGAGCTTGGGTTCCGTCGTAGCTTTTGCTGATACCTCGCATGAGCAGGTACTCTTGCTCGCTCATTGCCCTGCCTACGCTTGCCCGAACACGTTGAGTGCGTCGTGGACCAGGATCACCTTCTGTTCCGTCATCTCGTTCAGGGTGTCGTGCAGGCCTTCGCGCCCGTGTCCGCTCATCTTGATCCCACCGAAGGGCAGGCTTTCCACACGCAGCGCCGAAGACCAATTGATGATCACCGCGCCCGATTCCAGCTTATAGGCGATGTCCAGAGCGCGGGAAATATCCTTTGTGAACACTGCAGCCTGCAGCCCATAGGGGCTGTCGTTAGCCATCCTGATTGCCTCGTCGATGGTCTTGAAAGCCACCAATGGAGCGACGGGCCCGAACGTCTCCTGGCAGAACAGTTCTACGTGGGGCGGCACATCGACCAACACGGTCGGTTCGATGAACGCCCCGTGACGCTTGCCCCCGGTAGTCACGCGGGCGCCTGCCTTGACCGCGTCGTTGATGACTGCTTCCACCTTTTGGGCTGCCCGCTCGTTAATCAACGGGCCAACATCGGTATCCTCCTCCAGCTGGTTGCCGACCTTCAGTGCTCGCGCTTTCTGGGTCAGCAGCTCGGCCATCTTGTCGTAGACCGGCGCCTCGACGAAGATGCGCTTGACGGCGCAACAGATCTGGCCGTTGCCGCGCGCGAGACGGCCGAGCACAACGGCATCGGTAGCTTTGTCCAAATCGGCATCGGCACAAACTATCGTTGCGTCGTTGCCGCCCAGCTCCATGTGCACCTTCTTGAGGTGCTCAGCCGCCAACCGTGATATTTGAATTCCCACCTCAGTGCTGCCAGTTACCGTGACCATCTGGATGCTTGGACTGCGTGCCAGAAATTCCCCGATTAGCGCACCGGGTCCGGTGATCATCTGGTGCGCAGCACGTGGCAGCCCAGCGTCTTCCATCAATGCAGCAATCTTAAGCAAGGTTAAGGGACAGTCGCTGGGCGGCTTGGCAATGACCGCGTTGCCGGCCGCGAGTGCTGCGGCGGCTTTGTGGGCATAGAGCTCGACCGGGTAGTTGAATGGTACGATAGCTGCCACCACACCCAAGGGTTGACGGATGGTCAGTGCGAGGTGGCGCTCTTGACCGGGCACTGCGTCCATAGGGACCACACGGCCGAAGATGCGCTTGGCCTCCTCAGCAAAGCCACGGAAAATGCGGATTGTGGCACCCAACTCTTCGCGCGTCTGACGGATCGGCTTGCCATTTTCTGCTGCGAGGAGTTCACTCAACGCTGCCTTTTCGGCCTCCATTGCTGCGACACAGCGGAAGAGGATCTCGGCGCGCGCGTGAGCTGGTAGCCGTGCCATCGCTTCTTTGCCGCGCTGTGCCGCCTGCAATGCGCGCTCGGCGTCCTGCAGCGTCGCCAACGGCACTGTGTCGATCACCTCACCGGTGCCCGGATTGCGCACCTCATGCCACTTGCCATCCGAGGCAGCTACCCACTGACTATCGATTAGCATCTTGGTCATAATTCATACTCCATCTGCTGCATCAAGTCTGGGGCACAGGCAGAGCATGACAGCGGACACCTTCTATAGACGACGACAGCCCATCCGCTTAGACACCGCCAGTGCTGTGTCTCTCACCCAAGGCGCCAACTCGAGGCTCCGTTCTAATGTCATGCGGTTGGCCGGCCCGGACACGCTGATCGCACCAACCGCCTTGCCTATGTAGTCGAATATCGGTGCACCGACACAACGCACACCCAGCTCGTTCTCCTGATCGTCAATGGCATAACCCTGGGCGCGCACCTGTTCCAGTTCCCTAAGCAATCCTTCGGGAGAGGTGATTGTATGTAGAGTTCGCGCCGGCAACCCAGCACGAATGATCTCCTCGATACGCTCGGCCGGATAATGGGCCAGGATAGCTTTGCCCAACGCGGTGCAGTACATGGGCACGCGGGCGCCAATGCGCGAAGTTAGCCCCAGCGCGTGGGAACTCTCCACCTTGGCGATATAGACGACCTCATCGCCGAAGGGTATTGCCAGATGAACTGTCTCCTGGGTGCGGATTGCCAGTTCATGAAGAAACGGATCCGCTACGTTCCGTAGACTGTGATCACTCAGAAAAGCTGCAGCCAGCTCAATGAGCTTGACACCCAAACGGAAATGATCCTTTGCATCCCGCTCGACCACTGCCAGCTCCTCAAGCGTGGTCATGTACCGATGTGCAGTGCTTTTGGAAATGCCGAACTGAGACGAAATCGTTGCGAGCGAGGACCCACCTTCGCCGCTGGACGCCAAAAAGTCCAGAATTGCGAAAGCTTTAGCTACCGTTGTCGAGGTCTTGAGCTGGTTAGCCAACGCTCCCGACACCTGTGTCGCCTTAGCGATGATGACGTCAATGTCCCTTTACCAGATCAAGTCAATGTCCAAGGCAATTCGAAAAAATCGAATTTCATTCTAAATTATAGTACAAAGCACGCACGTTGTCAAGCTATATTGCGGGTAACTTTGTGCTGCGCTACGATTTTTGGCGAGGAAAAGGCACAGCTGGCATCCCTCCGTGGATGCCAGCCATGTCCAGTCAGGAGGCAGCCCTACCCGAAGTAATTTGGAGAGATTTGAAAGCCTCGACCTGACCGCGGATGGCGCGTTCGGTGGGTAGGCGTTCGATGCTGGAGGCACCGAAGAAACCCACTACGCCAGGCATCCTGTGCAACGCTTTGCCCACGTTCTCCGGCTCGTCAAAGGGACCGCCATGGCAGATGACCATTAAATCCTTGCGCACCGACCAACCGGCCTCAGCCATGGTCATGACCGCATCGACTGCCTGATCGAGCGACAGTGCGACTGTCGCGCCGATCATACCGGAGACAGTGGTACCGACGTGCGCTACTAGCAGGTCGCAGCCGGCTTCTGTCATCGCGCGCGCCTCGTCAGGGGTGAAGACATAAGGCGCGGTGAACATATCCAGCCGATGCGCCTCGGCGACCATTGCGACCTCCAGGTCATAGCCCATGCCGGTGGCCTCCAGATTAGCGCGAAAGTTACCCTCGAAAAGCCCCACTGTGGGAAAGTTTTGCACACCGGAAAATCCCATCTCCTTGAGCTGCCGTAGGAAGAGAGGCATGATGCGGAAAGGGTCGGTGCCACACACCCCAGCCAACACGGGTGTGCATTTGACTACAGGCAACACCTCAGATGCCATCTCCACCACGATGGCATTGGCATCGCCATAGGGCAGCAGCCCCGCCATCGAGCCGCGGCCCGCCATGCGGAAGCGCCCCGAGTTGTAGATGATGATGATCAGATCGGCGCCGCCTGCCTCGGCACACTTGGCCGAGATGCCGGTGCCGGCACCGCAACCGATGATTGGCCGTCCAGCGGTAACCTGAGCGCGCAAGCGCTCGATAATCTCAGCACGAGGTATGATGGGCATATGTGCTTCCCTCCTTGATATTATGTAAAATATGACGCCCTTGTGCCCAGTCCATTGGGATGGTCCAGTACCCAGTATGCGAAGCGTGCCCTCTGCAGGCTGACTCCCAGCTGGCAATCCCTGTTGCCAGATTGTGGCATCACCCTAGGTGGTACTATTGAGGTGCAACAGGCCGACGTGTTGCCAGCAGATCGAGCAGCACGCCTACTGCCCGTTCGGCGAATTCTGGATCGTTGATGTTGGCATCCACTTCGATCAGCTGGATGTCTGGGCGCAGATGTTCGCGGATGGCCGCAAAACAGGCCGCGTCTGCCTCGGGGTCCCAGAAGGGACCGCCCGGGCTATCCAGCTGGGAGACCCCGCGCAATGGCAGCAAAACTGCCACCGGCCCCTGCGCCGCATTAGCTGCCCGTGCGATCCATTCGCCGATTTGACGATTCTCGTCCGGGTTGGTGCGCATCAGGGTGACATTGGGATTCCACTCGTACAGGCAACGTTGCTGGTAGTGAGGTGGTACGGTCTCGCGAGCCCAGAAGTTGACCATGTCCACACATCCGGGCGCGATCACTGTGGGGATGCCGATGCGCCCCGCCATCATCAGGCGCTCTGGGCCAGCGCTCATCACCCCGCCACATACCTCGTCGGCCAGCTCGGTAGTGGTGACATCCATGCAGGCAGTGACGAATCCGGCTTCGATAAGCGCCTCCATAGTGCGTCCACCGCTACCGGTGGCGTGAAAGACGAGCACCTCGTAGCCTGCGACTTCCAACAGTTCCCGCGCACGCATAACGCATGGCGTCGTATTGCCGAACATGCTTGCCACAATGATCGGTCGATCTGATTGATCAGCTGGCACAGCCTGTTCCACCATACCAGCGATGGCACCGGCTGCGTTGGCATAGATGCGCCGGCTGATGGAATTGACGCCTGCCACGTCCACAATTGAGGGCATCAGCGTAATGTCCCGCGTGCCAATGAACTGTGCCACATCCCCGGTCGCCACCACGCTGGAGACCATCAGCTTGGGCACACCAATGGGCAGCTGGCGCATTGCAGCCGTGGCGATGGACGTGCCACCGCCACCTGCCATGCCGACGATGCCATGCAGGCGGCCCGTGGCGAACAGCTCGCGCACAACCGTGCTCAGCCCACGTTCCATTGTGCGCATAGCGCGCGTTTTGTCCCGCGTGGTGCGCAACGCGCTCAGATCCTCGCCGCCCGCCCGAGCCACCTGTGCCGCGGTGATGTCAGGTGGAAAGGCTGGATCGCCCAGCACACCGAAGTCCACCACCAGAGTCTGCAGCCCGCGCGCCCGGATCAGATCGCGCAGCAACTGGAGGTCAGCACCCTTCGTGTCCAACGTGCCCACAATGACAACCGTTTTGGCCATGCGATGTCCTCAGGATAGTCTCGTTCACGCAGCGGAATCACACACCACCAGATCTTGCAAAGGCCAACCGACCGCCTGGGAAGCGAAGAGGGTAGAGACCGTCCGCAACTTTCTTGGACCTGTGCGGCGCACAGGTGCCGTGCGTTCTCCCGCATGAATCGTGGTGCCAAATATGCACCCAAAGGAATGTAGACCCTCGCCGCCGACAAGAAAATACTGTGTCACGTATCAAGGGATCCGACCTAAGCCAGGCGCAGAACATAGCGCTCGACAGATGGTGGGAACTGCTATGCGAGGATCCCGACTTCAGTCCCCACAACCTAACATGCTAACATGGCTTATCAGCCGATGGATCGCACTCTCATGAAGGCTGCCACGCCAGAGCTACCAGACGCACCGAGATACCAGTCCTGGTTGGCCTGACCACTATTTGATCCAAGCGCTCGGTCAGTGGATCAACCTTTGTCTCCAAGGCCTGGACCTCCGCCTCAAACTCCGCCTCTAGGTCGGCAATATCCTGTTTGATGGCCTCCACCGTCTCGGCAGCACGGGTGATATCGGACCGTTCTCTTGCTGAGCGTGTGAAGCCGCGGGCGGCGGTGGTGGCACGGGTTACTGTGGTGCTGCTCAGCAACTTGCGGCCTGTGAAAGCACCGACAAGGGTCCCCAATACCGTGAGGCCAGTTTGGAGGTCCTGTGTCGTAGCCTGTGCCTTCTCACGTTCCAATGCCTGCTCGGCGCGGCGCAGGCGCTCCTGCAGTTTGGCCTGTTCGGGCGCATACTTCTTGCGCAGCTTTTCGACCTCTTGGTCGCGACGCTCGCGCGCAACTTGCGCCAGCCGTATGCGGAAGTCGCGCTCATCCTCGCCCTGTCGGGAGACGAGACCAGTGGACGTGCTGCGCCACAATGTGAGCGACTGTTCGCGCTCCAACCATTTGGCGAAATCGCGGCTCCATGCTGCGTAGTTGCGTGCCTGACTGGCAGGAGCGGGCAGCTCGGTAAATATTGCATTCGGACGGGGAGTCTTTTCCAAGACGGAGGATCCAATGTCAAGAACCTCGGCATTGTCCCAATCCACCGGGATCGGTGCATCCGTGATTGGGGTCACGCAAACGATCTCCCTCGATTCGTCAATTCCCATCTTCTTGTCCACGAAGCGAACTTCCGCAACGCCGAGGATAACGGGCGAATAGGACAACGGAGTACCCGCTGCAAGCCCTGGTCTTGGAGGCAGGAAGACGACCGGCACGTCTGGTGGTAGAGGAGTGGGCCGGGTGACCGGCGCGGCAGGCGCGGTCGGCTGCGCAGGGGTCGTCGCCGAAGGGATGACCGATGATGCGGTTGCTATCCCGGCTTCAGCTGGAGAAGGTTCTACAACAGACGCCGCCGCGACGGTTGCCTCTCCAGCCGGAGCGAATGCCGCTGACACCCCCGCCACAGGCTGAGCCGGCAACGTTTCCTTCCAGGATGCCGACAGCATTTTTATCTGGTCACGGGTCAGCGGGCCGCGCAAATAGGACAGCGCCCAGCGCGTTTGGAAGACGACTGGCTGATCTTCATGGACGTTGTTCATCAAGAAGACGCGGTTACCCAATCCGGCTATAATTTGTGCGATCTGCGCACGATCGAGCTTCTCTCCTCCAGCAGCCCCTTGGAGACCGTCGAGAAGCCGTTCCTTGTCCCTTTCAGTCTGCAGACGACCGATCCACCAGGTACCAGCGTTTGACAGAGCTTTGTAATCCAGATCCACCGGGTTCTGCGTGGCGAGCACGATGCCCAATCCGAAAGCGCGCGCCTGTTTCAGCAATGTCAACAAAGGCAGCTTGGAGGGCGGATTCTCCACCGGCGGTAGGTAACCAAAAATCTCGTCCATATACAAAATCGCACGCAGACTGGTGGTGCCCGGCTGACCGCGCATCCACCCCAGCACATGGTTCAGCAGTAGCGAGACGAAGAACATCCGCTCGGGGTCACTCAAATGTGCGATCGAGAATATCGCAACACGCGGCTTGCCGCTTGGCGTGTACAGGATCTGACCAATGTCCAGCGACTGCCCTTCAAGCCAGACATTGAAGCCCGGCGATGCAAGCAGGTTATTGAGCGCCATCACCAGACCGAAGCGCTCCTTGGAGGGATAGAACGACTCGACATCCAGCATGCCGATTTTAGAGACCGGTGGGTATTGCACCTGCTGGATAAGTGTGGGCAGATCCAAGTTCTGGCCCTGCCGCCATGCCAGGTCAATAATCGTTGAGAGCAGAATATGCTCGCGACTCTGGATCGGATCCGCCCGGATGCCAATCAGTCCCAGCAGACTGGTGACGGTCGTGCTGATGCGTTCACGCAACAGTTCATCATCGCTCAGGATCGCTTGCTCGGGCACCGCAAAGGACTTGAGAATCGAGACAGGCATCCCGGCATTGCTGCCCGGTGTGTAGATCACAAACTCGACTGCGTCGCGCAGACGCTGAATGCGTTCGCCACTCTGGCCCCATTCTGCAAGACCGCTACGCCATCGCTCCGCTTGCTGGTTTGCATATTCTTGGGGGGAAACACCTTTCCTTCTCGCATCGTCCTCGTTGATCCAAGGGAGGAAATCCTCGCCACGCAACTGAGGGAAAGTCAAGAGCAGATTGCCCAAGTCGCCCTTGGGATCAATCAGGATGGAAGGCACACCATCGATGGCAGCTTCCTCGATGAGAGAGAGGCAGAGACCGGTTTTGCCACTGCCAGTCATACCCACGCATACAGCGTGCGTGACCAGATCCCGAGAATCGTAGAGAAGCAGCTGATCGGTCGGTTTGCCCACTACCAAGTCATAAAGGCGCCCAAGATAGAACATACCGAGCTTCTCGAAATCTTCCATTTGTCTTTCCCCCTTTCACTCATTCGAGCTGGCCAAGACATATTTCGAGCGAGCTGCCAACACACTTCCACTCCTCTGCGCAACATGCGGAAAGCAGAAGCGTGCCACATAGCTCTACTGGCAGTGGGTCACGTTGTACCGGCGCACGCGGATACCAAAGCTGGTAGATCGCTCAAAACAGCTTGATTTTAGCACGTGACGAAACACGTCACAAATCACTTCCTGGCAAGCATGGGACGGTGCGACCGACATCGATGCAGGATGTGTCGCCAACTGCCTTGTTCACAAGGCTATGTAGGCAGCTGTCCTGATAGCAATGCCCTTAAGGCAGCCCAGCTGACCCTAACTAGCCCGCAGCACATACCGATAGGCGTCCAGCGTCGCGGATGCAGTTTGATGCCAGGTGAAGTTGGCGGCGCGCGCCAGCCCACGGCGGCGCATCTCCTCGCGCAGTCCTTCGTCCACACACAGTGCGATAATAGCGGCTCCCAGACTGCGGGTATCCTCCGGAGACACCTGGAAGGCGGCATCACCGACCAATTCAGGGAGGGAGGTCACATTGCTGGTAACCACCGGCGTGCCACACGCCATCGCTTCCAGGACAGGCAGACCGAAACCCTCGTAACGCGAGGGATAGACAAAAGCGGTCGCCGCACTGTACACCGCCGGCTTGTCCTCCTCGGCGATGAAACCCGGATAGAGCACCGTCGAGGCAAGATTCAGCTGCGCAGCGATACGTCGCGGGTCAGGAAACCGAGGGGTATCTCGCGCGGGCAGGCTGCCAGCCATCACCAGCGGATAGGCATCGCCCAACGCGCACGTGACCCATGTGTAGGCGTGGAGCACAGCTGTTGCGTTCTTGCGCACATCGAAACCGGAAAGCCACAGGACGAAGCGCTCCGGTAGCTGGTACTTTTCGCGCACCGCACGTAGCGCAGCAATGTCGCTCACCGGACGATAATAAGGCGCTGGTGCCAAGTGGACGACGCGCACCCGATCACCCGAAACGCGCAAGCGCTTCAGAATGTCCTGACGGCTGGCGTCCGAATCAGTCAGGATGAGGTGTGCTCGACGTGCCGCACTGGCCACCAACGCGGTATACAGCCGCACCAAGGGACCACCACGATATGCCGGTAACACCAGCGGGATCAGATCGTGGATGGTGACCAGCGTCGGCTGAACAGGTTGGAGCGGGGATGCGAAATAAGGCACATGGAGCAGGTCAACCCGCAGTCGGGCACACATACGTGGGAGAGTTACCTGTTCGAACCACACCTTACCGATGTGGCTGTGGTGACATGGTATTGCCACCACGTGCACGCGCGGCTGCAACGTCTTGGTGTGTTCCAGCGCCCAGTGTGGCAGCACGAGCACGACCTCCAGCGTCCCATCTGCCTCCAGTAACGCTGGCAAGAGCTGCCGCACCATCTGACCGCTGCCAGTAGTTGGTTGATCCCAAAACCAGCCGTTTATGGCAACCCGCATCGGGGATCACTTCGTGATCATTATCCTGCTGATCGCTCTGGAAACCTCAATTTGCTTATCTTAGCACTACCGTCCACCAATGGTCAAGGAAATCCGAGAGACGAGAGGTTTCGGACTGCATGTCCTTATGGGCTATGGCAAGGACAGGGACGAAAAAGTGCAGCAGAGATCTTGACAATATTGGTCATATAATATATATTAGATGCAACAATACATATTCTGGAGCGACCGCCTGTCGTCCAGACCATACCTTTAAAGGAGCCCCCAATGGAGTCCTATTTGATACAGCCTCTGTTCGGTTCACGGCTTTCGGTTTGGGCTTTACTGCTCGCTCTCCTCGGGTTTATCTTTGGCGCTGCACCGATCTACGCCGGCGGTGTGGTTGGCAATGGAAATCCAGCCAGCTGTGACGATGCTGCCTACGCAGCGAAAATGGTGGGTGGCGGATTGGTAACCTTCAATTGTGGCCCCAACCCGGTGGCCATCAAAGTGAACACCCAAGTGATCGGATCGGGTATCACAACAACTGTTGACGGCGGCGGCCTGGTGACGCTTGACGGTGAGAATCTGCGTCAGATTTTCCTGGTTCAAAGCGGTGGGACGCTGAACCTGCGAAATATCCAGTTGTTTCGCGGTCAATTCAGCTCAGGCGGTGCCATCTACAATCAAGCAAATGGCACAGTGGATTTATATCGCGTCCGCATTGAGCACAGCGTGGCCGAGAGCACATTGGCATTGAACGGTGGTGGGGCCATCTACAGCCTAGGGATTTTGCGCATTGACCGTTCATTCATCGCGAATAACCAAGCGAAAAGGTTGGGCGGTGCGCTGCTGATAGGTGGCACAGTAACCGTACGGGACACCTCTTTTATCGCCAACAAGGCAACGGTCGGTGGGGCCATTTGGCAGACAAATCCGGGGACATTAACCCTGGAAAACGTGAGCTTCATCAGCAATCAGGCGAATCCTCTCATCTCTGGCCCTTCGCGACAGGGTGGCGCTGTCTACACCTTTGGCACTCTTAATGCAATTAACACCACATTTGCCCACAACATAGCAGATACCGGCGGAGGCCTGTATGCAGCAAGTGGCTCTGGCAACTCGCTGCTTAATGTGACGATGTACGCCAACCGTGCTGACATTGGTGGTGCCATCTTCAATGAGTCGAGCACTATCACGCTGAAGAACACAGTGGCGGGATATAGCCGAAATCGTGCTGACACGGCGTCCAGCCTGAACTGCGATAACAACGGCGCAAGTATTACGTCAGCTGGATACAATGTGATCAGTGACAACAGTTGCTTCACTGTAGCTCTGAGCAGCGACCAGACAAATGTCGATCCCCAGCTCGCCGGGCTGGGGGACAATGGCGGACCGACACTGACTGTGATGCCTCTGCCGGGCAGCCCTGTGATCGACAAGGGGAACAACTGTCCGGCAACCGATCAACGAGGTGCATCGCGCCCATTCGGTCCGGCGTGTGATGTAGGAGCGGTGGAGTTTGGCGCGCATCCCCCTGTGCTGTGGCTGCCGATCGTGCAAAGGAGCTAAGAGAGCACATCCGGCAGGCGGTCGCCCAGGCGGAGAGTGAAACAGAGTACATTGCTTTCCAACAGTGTGGCACGCATCATTTCGGCTGCGCCAGAGGAAGCACTTTCTGGCACGAAGCTGGCCGGGTCGATGATGATCGCCATAACGCGCACACCACGCCAGTGCAGCTGTTGCACAGCCGCTACCCAGCTAAGGTCGTGCACTGAAGGCGTAATGATGATCGCCAGCGCGTTGCGAGTCAGATAGATACTTTCCGCTTCCAGCATCCGCGCCAGTGGTACGCTACCCAATGGCTGCACTACCGCCAGCAGGGCGAGCAGGTGGTCGAGCTGGCGCGGTCCGTGATCCAGCTGAATGAGGGTGCGCCTTTGGTCACGCGCATAGGTGACCAACCCCAGCGGCCAGTTGCGCTCGAGGAAATAGCGCGCCAGCGATGCCGCTGCTGTCACAGCGTACTCTTGAGTGGCCAGTGTGAATGGCATGGTCTCTGGGCGTTCCAGTAAGACGTGCAGCGTTGCCGGCAAGGTTACCTCGAGCTCGATGTACTCCTGCCGAGCAACATGGACCTGCTGCTCCATGTCCAAGAAAAGCCACACATCGGCCAGCGCGTTACGCTCGAATTCCTTGACAATCAGCCGCCCAACGCGTGCGCTAGATGGCCAGTGAATGCGGTTAAAACTGTCACCTGGAGCGTACTCGCGCACGCCAGCTACATTGGAGGTGATCTCATACGTATGCCAGCTGTATTGTACGTTGCCGCTACGCTCTGCCACTTCCGGAGAGAACCCAGGTAATGCGACAGCAGGCGGATAGACGGTCAGAACGCGTCTCAGTTGGATATCGCGACGAAAGAAAAACAACCCGAACGGGTCGCTCGAGCACAACGTCAACGGCCCGAGGTGGAAACGCCCGCGCTGATAACACGGCGTGCGCACCGTCCAGCTATGTCGGCTGTGACCTGGCAGCCAGCTGAGCACACGGCTAGCTCGGTGAAAGGGGAGATCAGAGTAGTCCCGAACCTCCAGATAGAGCTTGGGCAGAATGCTATAGTTCTCGACCGTGATGGTCTCCTCTGCATAGCGTCCCACCTGAGCGCGCGGTGAATCAAGCTCTCGTGTGACGCGCAGTCCCAGCAGGCTGAAGCGCGCCCATAAGTAGGAAATGATCAACAGACTACCGAAAAGATAGCTCAAGTTGAGGAAAAGGTCGCGGCCGTTGACGATCTCAGTGGGAAAAAGAACCGCCAGCAGCGAGCTCGCTATCCATAACCCGATCACAACCCAGCTGCGTCGTAGGGCGTCCATCACATCGCCGCGGCAGACACCCGCGCACCTGGCACAGGCAAGGAATGCAACAGCTCTTGCACCACGTAGTGGGCATCCGTCTGTTTCACACGCGCGGCAGGATTGAGGATCAGACGATGTGCCAAGGTAGCAGGCGCCAAAGCTTTCACATCGTCCGGGATGACGTAGTCGCGGCCCAGCACCGCCGCGCGTGCTTGCGCTGTCTTGAAAAGCGCCAAGCTGCCGCGCGGACTGGCACCCAAGTACACATCCGGGTGTCGCCGCGTCGCTTCCACTAGCGCCACCACGTACTCTCGAACAGAATGTTCAACATGGATCCGTTTGACCGCTTCCTGCGCCGATCGTAACTCATCCAGCGTCACCACTTGCTCCAGACGGGTGATGGGATGCTCAAATTGCTGCGCCGCCAGAATGGCGAGCTCGTCTCGCGGCGACGGATAACCCAGATGGATGCGCAACAGGAAACGGTCCAGCTGGGCCTCGGGTAATGGAAAAGTGCCCTCATATTCGATGGGATTTTGCGTTGCCAATACCAGAAAGGGTTGTGCCAGCGGTCGTGTCACACCATCCACCGTCACCTGGCGCTCCTCCATTGCCTCAAGCAGGGCACTTTGCGTCTTGGGAGTGGCACGGTTGATCTCATCCGCCAACACGATCTGGGCGAAAACCGGGCCAGGACGAAATTCGAACTGGCGCGTCTTCTGATTAAAGATGTTGACACCAGTAACGTCGGAGGGAAGCATATCAGGCGTGAACTGGATGCGACTGAAATCGCATCCGATGGAGCGAGCGACGGCGCGTGCCAGCATAGTCTTGCCCACACCGGGCACATCCTCAATCAGCACATGACCTTGACAGAGCAGCGCGATGACAGCAGCCTGTACTGCCTCGCGTTTGCCAATGATCACCTTTTCCACATTCTCAATAATTTTCTTGGCACATTCCTGCACAACGCCTGTCATCTTTCATCCCTTTTATCCAGCTGCCCAGTGAACAAATATACTCTATGCCCCACATTAGAGACAAAATGTGCCGTGGGCGGAGAGACTCACCTCCTCCCACGGCACAGTCTATACCTACAAACGTAACGAAAGTGTTTTTTACTCTCGTCGTAGCTCCTTTAGGTGTTCTTCAACTGCCTGCACCTCTGCCTTTAGATCGGCCAGATATGCCTCCAACTCGCTGATGCGTTCTGCTCGCGTCCGATACCGACGACGAAATCCACTTGCTCCTGCTTCACAGCATTCATAAGTGCAACGGCCTCCTTCACAACAACCGCTGTGACAACCGCAGCAGTGGCCGCAGCAACAACCGCAATGGCAACAACTGTGGTGATGTAGGTGTTCTCTGTGGCAACACATACTACTCCTCCTTAACCGATTATCAACTACCCTTAAGAGGCTATTCTCCGAACCACCTAAATGATTATCACTGCAGACGGACGCCGCGCAGGCGCAGGCTGTTGGTCACTACTGTCACGCTGCTGAAAGCCATCGCCAACGCAGCCAGCGCCGGGTGCAACGCACGCAACATTTCGGGCAGCCATGCGAGCGGGTACAAGGCTCCTGCGGCCACCGGTATCAGCAATACATTGTAGAAAAAGGCCCAGAACAAGTTTTGTTTAATTATGCGCATTGTCGCACGACTGAGTGCAATCGCCTGCGACACGGCGCGTAGGTCATCGCGCATAAGTGTTATGTCGGCCGTCTCCATAGCAATGTCAGTACCGCTGCCCATCGCAATGCTGAGGTCAGCTTGTGCCAGCGCGGGGGCGTCGTTTATGCCATCTCCCACCATGGCAACGGGACCGTTCTCTTCCTCCTGCAAGTGTCGGATCGCAGCAGTTTTGCCATCTGGCTGCACTTCAGCCAGCACGCGATCAACCCCTACAGCACGCGCAACCGCTCGCGCTGCGTTCCAATTGTCACCAGTGATCATTACTGTCCGTAGGCCCATATGACGCAGCTGCTCCACCGCTTCACGTGAACTGGGTTTGATCACATCTGCTACGGCAATAAGTCCCACTGCTTGGCCATTCACTGCCACCCACATAACCGTCTTCGCCTCGGACTGCAGTTGCTCAGCAGAGATTTCTAAGCCATTTAGAGCGACAGAGCGGTCCGCCATGAACCCATGGCTGCCTACTAGAACTGTATGTCCATTCACACGGGCGAGGATACCCTGTCCACTGAGCGCCTCGAACTCCTTCGGCGCGGTCAGTGCCAGCCCACGCTCTCGCGCCGCGCGCACGATTGCCTCGCCCAAAGGATGTTCACTGACCAACTCGGCAGAGGCAGCCAAGTAGAGCAATTGTGTCTCGACATCTGAGGGATAGCTTCGCTGTTGACCCACTTCTGACACAGCACGCATTCGTTCACTTGCCACAATGTCGGTTACGGCAGGCTGGCCAACGGTGAGTGTGCCTGTCTTATCAAACGCCACTACTTTGAGCGCCTGTACACGTTCGAGTGCAGCGCTGTTGCGAAACAGGATACCCATCGTCGCACCGCGCCCGATACCCACCATCACCGCAGTGGGTGTGGCCAGGCCGAGCGCACATGGGCAGGAAATTACCAAAACAGCCACCAACCGGATGAGCGCTGGCGTGAAGCCGGCACCGATGACAAACCACCAGACCAGGAATGTCAGCAGCCCGACAGCAATGACAAAAGGCACGAACACAGACGATACCTGGTCAGCGAGCCGCTGGATGGGAGCCTTGCTACCCTGTGCTTCCTGAACCAACCGGATGATCTGGGCCAACACGGTCTCAGCACCCACCCGCCGAGCCTCAATCCTCAAGTAACCCTGTTTGTTGATGGTCGCCCCGACCACCTGATCGCCCGGCTGCTTCTCCACTGGCAAGCTCTCACCGGTGAGCATACTTTCGTCCACTACTGACCGCCCTTCCAGAACAATCCCGTCCACCGGGATCCGCTCGCCTGGTCGTACCAGCACCAGATCACCAACGATTACTCGCTCGATGGGGAGTTCGAGCTCCTGACCGGCACGCAAGACTCGCGCCGTTTTGGAGCGCAGTCCCATCAATTCACGAATGGCAGCACTGGTGCGCCCTCGGGCACGCGCCTCAAGCAGCTTGCCCAACTTGATCAACGTGATGATGACCGCAGCGGTCTCGAAGTAAACGTGGTCACCCCAGCCGGTTTGCCCTAGCGCCCATGCAACTGTCACGGTTACGCTATAGAGGTAGGCAGCCGAAGAACCCATAGCCACCAATACATCCATGTTAGCGGCACGGTTGCGCAACGCCTTCCACGCCCCAACATAGTAATCCCAGCCCGTGTAGAACTGCACCGGCGTCGCCAAAGTCAGCAGCACCCAATTGAACCATGCCTGGTGTGCCCAGTGTCCCAACACCCCCAGATCGCGCGTCATGCTGAGCGCGAAGAGTGGCAACGTAAAGAGAACGCCAACCCAAAATTTGCGCGACTGGACACGCATCTCCGCTGTCCGTGCCGCCTGTTCGGCATCTTCTTGGCCGGTCTCCACGGTCTCCAATACTTTGTAGCCTGCGCGCTCGATTGCAGCCACCAAATCTTGCCGTGTGACCTGTCCAGGGACATATTCCACCGTTGCTCTTTCGGTAGCCAAGTTGACCGTCGCGCTCAGCACGCCGGGCACCCTGCGTGTAAGCGCGCGCTCAATCGTGGCAGCGCAATTGGCGCAAGTCATGCCGACGATCGGCAGATCCACCCTCACCTTATTCCCTTCCACCAGCGGTATCCTCCGAAGTACTATCTGACGCCCGGGTACCAAGCTGTGAGATATCAAACACAAGGTGGCTGCCCTTATCCATAGATGCTCCAGATTCCCCAGACTCTTCAGCCGCCTCAACTTCGGCGAGCAGTTTGTCGATATCCACTGCACAGTCTCGGCATGTAAGGCGTGACGAACGAGTTTGCTCTGATTCTCCAGTTAGCTTAACCTGCTCTGCTTCCATCTTAACTTAACCTACCCCTCCCTGTCTCTGATATGAAGTCCAAGGAGTCTAATCAGCCTCCGGTGAATAGTTGATCTCTTGCAGCAACGCGCGAATATCCTCCCAGCGGACAAGGGTGTCGTTCCACTCAACTGTAACCAGCTTGTCAGCCACGTTGGCACGCACGGAGACAACACCCGGTAGTTCTCCTAGCTCGCGCTCGATAGTGTGCACGCAGTGTGCACATGAAATATTGGGCACTCGAAAAGTACGCTCGGTGATCATTTCTCAACTCACCTTCTCTTCTTTAATTTCATAATTTGCCAGTCGCCTCAAACACGTCCATGATTTCAGCGATCACCTTCTCACGTTCAGCGGCATCCTGACTGCTCATTGCAGTGCTGACACAGGTGTGCAAATGACGGTCGAGCACCAAGCTATTGACTTTTTGTAATGCGCGTTGTACCGCCAACACCTGAGTGACTACGTCGATACAGTATTCCCCATTCTCAACCATACGCTGGATACCGCGCACGTGGCCCTCAATACTTTTCAGTCGCTTGACGATCTCCTGGGAAATTTCGTCCACTGCTCGTCTCTCCCATTCCGGGTGATATCATCCCCTCCCCCATGGGGGGGTATAGCTCAAGTATAACACACAGTCTCGGGTATGTCAACATCTAACCCTGAAACTCTGAAATTTGGTCTGAAGGTCGAACCAGGCGAAGAGAGTGGAAAGGGGCTATTCCTTGGGCTCGCACATAGGATAGGACAACACTCATAAGATCCTGGAAGACAAAGGCTGCAGACAGCAATCTCATTCCAGGATGTCAGGTTTATGCTTTCTGCACGAACTCATGGACGAAGATCTTCCAACCCTCTTGACTTTGCCAGCTTTTCATGTTAGAATGTTTACGGTAACGGGAACGTTAACACAAGTCGCAAGATACTGGATTTGCGGGAATCTTGCAAGAGGAGGGAAGCTGGTAGTAGCGACCATATTCTATGCTAGGCAGGCGACGAGTTACAATTAAGCAGGTAGCTGAACAGACAGGTGTATCGACGCAGACTGTCTCTCGAGTGATTAACGGGCGTCCTGATGTAGCTGCCGAGACAAGGCAGCGTGTACTGAAGGCAATCGAACAACTGGGCTACCAGCCAAATGCATTGGCACGCAGCCTAATTCGCCGCCGCAGCCATACATTGGGAGTGGTCACTGCTGGACTGACCTATATCGGGCCAGCATATACACTGAACGGCATCACAGATCAGGCTGAGGCAATGGGCTATTCGCTTTTGCTCAAAGTATTGCCACATTTCGAAGCGGATGAAACGATGCCCATCCTGGATGCTTTGCTGGCCAGGCAAGTTGACGGAGTTATCTGGGCAGTTCCCGAGGTAGGAAGCAACCATGCATGGATGGGTGAACGCTTGCCCGTTCTACCTGTGCCTATCATTTTTCTCACGATGCATCCTCAGCCCGAGGTGAGCGTCGTCGCAGTGGATAACTACTTGGGCGGTCGCATAGCAACCGAGCATCTGTTGCAACAGGGTTATCGTCGTATCGGGCACATTGCTGGTCCTATGGCCTGGTGGGAGTCACGCCAGCGTATGGCTGGCTGGCGGGATGCCTTGGCAGAAGCCGGTATAAGTGTAGACGACACACAGTGGGTCGAGGGCGATTGGTCGCCCAAGAGTGGTGAAGAGGCTATCCTGCGCCTATTGGAGCAGTATCCCAATATGGAGGCCCTCTTCGTAGCAAACGATCAGATGGCATTTGGTGTGCTTTCAGTGGCGTGTCGCAAAGGATTGCGTATTCCCCGCGACCTGGCGGTAGTCGGCTTCGACGGCGTTCCCGAGGCCGCTTATCTGTGGCCGCCTCTTACTACAGTGCATCAAGATCTGTACGCCTTGGGTCGCACAGCGGTGCAACGCGTTGTTGCAATGATCGAAGCCAGTCAACACTTGGACGAGGAAATGCGAACGGCAGACGTGATCTGGTTGAAGCCTCAGCTGATTGTGCGCGAGAGCTCAATAGCAGCCGACCACGCTGACTACGCAGTCGGACAGGCAGATCAATTTCGCTCGGACGTTCGTCATTCTCACCTTTCGTCCAGTGCAGCATCAGAAGGGAGGTGATGCGCAGCCAACAGAGATGAGATGCATCAGTTCGACATGCCAGGTGTCTTGTTTTCCTGGCACACTGTAGCATAGCACCTGATACAGTTTGGCCATTTTGATCAGTTTCCAAAGGAGGAAAACATGAACGCGAGAAAGCTCAGCCTGATGATTGGTGTTATGGTGGTGCTGGCGTTATTGTTGTCAACCTCTGCAGCGCTTGCAAAGCCACCAGCCACTGAACCCGTCGAGAAATGGTGCAAGGGTGTTCGGATTGTCTTCTTCCCCGGTGGTCCTGCGGGTGGTGTCTTTGCAAACAATGTCTATAATGGTGCCAAGCAGGCCCAGCTGGATCTAGGCCCCACCGTGGACTATGTCTTCTCGGACTGGGATCCCCAGAAGATGATCCAGCAGTTTCGCGAGGTAGCAGCCACCAAACCGGATGGCATCTGCGTGATGGGACACCCGGGTGACGAAGCGTTTGATCCTCTCATTGAGGATGCCATCGCGCAGGGCATCATTGTGACCAGCCAGAACACAACGCTGCCGAAGATGGAAGAGAAGTACGCCTCAAAAGGTTTCGGCTATGTTGGTCAGGACCTTTATGGCTCGGGGTTTGCTCTTGGTTCTGAGGCGGTCAAGCGCTTCGGACTGAAAGAGGGTGACAGGGCGATGGTCTGGGGTCTGCTGTCCCAGCCAACGCGCGGCCTGCGCACTAAGGGTGTCATTGATGCATTGGAGAAGGCTGGCTTGGTCGTGGATTACATTGAGATCGACGCAGCCACCAACAAAGATCCTGCTGCTGGCACACCCACCTTCGCTGGCTACGTGTCTGCTCACCCTGATGTTAAGCTGGTTGTCACGGATCATGGTGGCTTGACTGCGACGCTGGAGACTTACCTGAAGGCTGCAGGCAAAGGCCCAGATGACATTTACGGCGCTGGCTTTGACCTGTCGCCCGCTACGACAGCAGCCATCAAGGGAGGCTGGACAGACTTGGTAATCGATCAGCAGCCATGGCTGCAAGGCTATCTGCCGATCCTGCAGGTTTGCTTGACCAAGGTGTATGGTTTCTCCGGTCTGCACATTGACACTGGCGGTGGCTTCGCGGACAAGAGCAATATTGACTTCCTGGCCCCTCTGGCGGAGAAAGAGATTCGCTAACCTGTGCTCCGTTCGGTGCTGATTAACACGGATCGATTCTAGCATCTTGAGCGGTGTGGAACTAGGTTCAACAACACCAACTAGTTCCACACCGCATCCTTTAAAGGGAATAACTGGCGATGGAATACCTGTTGCAAATGGTCAACATCAGCAAGACGTTTGGCGAGGTCAAATCGCTGCACAACGTCAATTTTGAAGTCGGGTACAATGAAGTGGTAGGATTGCTGGGCGACAACGGTGCCGGCAAATCCACTCTGGTAAAGATCATTACCGGATATCATCGCCCGGACCCAGGAGGGCAGATCTTCTGGAAAGGCCAGCCGGTAGACGTGATGACAGTAGCGAAAGCACGCGAGCTAGGCATCGAGGTCGTTTATCAGGAGCGAGCGCTTGCGGACCAACAGTCGCTATGGAGAAATATTTTCATGGGGCGCGAGCTGAGTAATCGCTTCGGTGTACTAGACGTGGAGGGTATGCGGCGTGAGACAGCTCGTCTCATGCAGAGCCATATGGGCTTCACCTCCAAAGCGATCACCCCCGATTCGACAGTCAAAACGATGTCCGGTGGTGAGCGCCAGGGTGTTGCCATTGTGCGGGCGCTTTACTTCCAGGCGGAGCTAATTATTCTAGATGAGCCAACAATGGGACTGTCGCTCTCGGAGACGCGCAAGGCGTTGGACTTCGTCAATGGAATTAAGGAGGCTAGTAAATCAGCTATCTTCATTGACCACAATATCTTCCATGTTTACCCGGTAGCAGATCGGATTGTGGTGCTGGACAGAGGACAAGTCAAGGGGCAGTTTTTCAAGGATCAGATCACCCTGGATAATCTGATTGCCAAATTGCAGCATGTAGCACAAACCGGGAGGCTCGAATAGCATTCGGCCAGTGCCGAGGTGGTGAAACCCCTCCTACTGGTGGTTGTGAATGAATATTTCTGGACTTGCACACGCTATGTGCTACAGGAGTGCATCTTTATGAACAGAGTCGGTGAGATAGAAAAGTTTTCAGCTGAGATTCCGTCGGAGACGGCAAGGGGAAAATTGTCGCGGTTCGTACGACGTTATGCTATGCAGATCGGCATCGTGCTGGTGGGCGTCCTCGTCTGGTTGCTGTTTTTGATTGGGTCGCCCAAGACGTTCTTGTCCTTTCCGATCTACGCTGCCTATATGTCAACTACCCCGTTCTTCGCTCTGATGGCACTGCCGCTCACACTCGTGATCATCACAGGTGAGATTGACCTTTCCTTCCCTTCTATTATGGCGTTTGGCATGACGGTCTACGCATTGGTTCTGGTCTCCACCGGTAGCCATATCTTAGCATTTATCGCATGCATGGCTGCTGGTTTGGTAGCAGGACTAATCAATGGCGTCATCGTGGTGCGCATCGGTATCCCTTCGCTGGTGGCCACAATCGGCACCCAGTTCTTCTGGAGGGGTGTGGTGCTAGTGATCACTGGTGGCAATGGCACCGGTCTCACTTCGGCTATAGGGGGGGTGCTCCATACCGGTCTAGTGGGGCGCCTATTTGGTCTAATCCCGGCGCAAATGATATGGACGATCATTGTGGCAATTTTAGTATGGTTCTTTCTCAACAGGCATCGTTTTGGGGCACATGTCTATCTCTCGGGTGACAACGTTGAAAGTGCTCGCTTGATGGGTGTCAATGTGCCACGTGTCAAGACGCTGGTTTTTGCCATTATGGGCGTGGCTGCTGCTTTTGCTGGAGTAGTAGTTAGCTTGGAGGTGTTGTACTTCTGGCCCACGTTGGGAGAAGGGTATCTGCTTAGCACCCTTTCGTCAGTTTTCTTAGGAGGCACTTCAGTATTCGGTGGAACAGGCACAGTGTTCGGAACCCTGGTGGCCTCCTTCATCATCGGCGCAATCAATGCCGGTATTGTTGCCGCCGGACTCACCGGCTTCTGGACCCAACTGATCTATGGCCTGATCATTGTGATGTCTGTCTCACTGCAAACAGTCCTGAGCCGGCGGCTGCGTTGAAAGACGCGTGGCGTGCCACTGCCGAACATTCCCATAGGAACCCAACAATACACAGCACATGTAGCACTTATAGCGACAACATTTAGAACATTGCAGACAGTGAGGTAGAGATGGGCAAAGCGAAGTACACGATCGGCATTGACTTTGGAACCGAGTCCGGTCGCGCGCTGCTGGTAGACGTGGCGGATGGCCGTGAAGTTGCCACGGCGGTGCACCCTTATGCCAATGGGGTTATCGACGAGCGACTGCCAGAGAGTGGCGTGCCACTGGAACCGGATTGGGCATTGCAGGATCCTAACGACTATCTGGAGGTTTTCAAGCGAGCGGTGCCCCAAGTGCTCAAACTGAGCGGGGTAGCCCCTGAAGACGTGATCGGGGTAGGTATCGACTTCACTGCATGCACGATGTTACCCACCAAAGCAGATGGCACACCTCTGTGTTTCCTGCCGCAGTATCGCAATCGTCCCCATGCTTGGGTGAAACTGTGGAAGCACCATGCTGCCCAGCCAGAGGCCAACAGACTTAATCAGATCGCACGTGAATTGGGGTATAAGTTTCTGGATCGCTATGGCGGCAAGATCAGCTCAGAATGGTTCTTCCCCAAGTCCTGGCAGATATTGGACGAAGACCCGGAGATCTACGAAGCGGCGGATCGCCTGATCGAGGCCGCTGACTGGGTGGTCTGGCAGCTCACTGGTGTGGAGAAGCGCAACATGTGCACGGCGGGTTACAAAGCCATCTGGTCTAAACGAGAAGGCTTCCCGCCCAATGATTTCTTTAAGGCGCTCGACCCGCGCATGGAACACATTATTGACGAGAAGATGTCGCGGGTGCTGTATCCACTCGGCGCAAAGGCAGGTGGCTTGACTGCGCAGGCCGCCGAGTGGACCGGTCTGAAGCCCGGAACGGCAGTGGCAATTGCCAATGTGGATGCTCATGTTGCTGTGCCTGCATCCACGGTGGTCGAGCCGGGGCGCATGGTGATCATTATGGGCACTTCCAACTGCCATATGGTGCTTGGGACAGAGGAACACATCGTACCCGGCATGTGTGGCTACGTGGAGGACGGGATTGTGCCAGGTTTCTTCGGCTATGAGGCAGGGCAATCGTGTGTGGGCGACCACTTCGCCTGGTTCGTGGAGAACGCTACACCAGCCGCGTATGAAAATGAAGCGCGCACACGCAACATGGACATTCACAAGCTGCTGGAAGAGAAAGCCAGCCAGCTGAAACCAGGTGAAAGTGGGCTGATCGCGCTGGATTGGTGGAACGGAAATCGTAGCGTTCTCGTGGATGTAGATCTGACTGGCATGTTGTTGGGAGCTACCCTGGCAACGCGGCCTGAGGAAATCTACCGCGCTCTCATCGAGGCTACCGCTTATGGGACGCGAGTCATTATTGAAACATTTGAGGCTTCAGGCGTGCCTGTCAATGAAATTGTGGCAACTGGAGGATTGCCGGATCGCAACAAGCTATTGATGCAGATCTATGCTGATGTGACAGGACGTTCCATTCACATTGCTGGCACACATCAAGGTGGTGCGCTTGGCTCTGCAATGCATGGTGCCGTGGCAGCTGGTCCCGAGGTCGGTGGTTACGTCTCCATATTTGAGGCCTGCAAACGCATGGCTTCGTTGCGTGAGGAAGCGTACCATCCTATACCTGAGCATAAGCGTGTTTATGACCAGCTCTACCGCGAGTATTTGACGTTGCACGATTACTTCGGTCGCGGTGCCAACGATGTAATGAAAAGACTCAAGGAGCTGCGTGCACGTGTGCGCGCCAGCTCATAAAGCCAAAGGTGGACGGCGACACTTCTCTGCCCTCTGTATCTTCTGGCGGATGAGGGACATAACCGGGTGGCAAAGTAAAAAAATTTTCAGGTTGAAACGCCCTAAGTCACCTCTCTCAGGCATTGACAACACCTCTCGTATCGGTGTATACTAGATATAGAGGTGGGGGAGAATACATCGGCCATGAATCTCCTGAACCACAACAATTGGATAGAGGTTGTTCCGAGCAGTGGGATTGATTCTATGTCCCAGTGCTCTTTTTTGTTTGTCGGCCAGCCTCATACAGGGGCTATTATTCTTCCAGAAAGGGGTAGATCAATGGACTCGAGCATGATCGGCAAGATCGAAAAGGCTATGCGATATGCTCAGGAGCCAGATCGCATCACATTTCAGGAGTTTAAAGTACATTTTGCCGGAGATCACAAAGTACATATGGTAGGTTATCACGCAGGGCAATGGAGTTGTGACTGTGACTTCTTTGCAGCGCGCGGGGTATGCAGCCACGTGATGACCCTGGAACGGATCCTTAGAGGAATGGTAGAACCAGCGGTTGCCACCGCCCTCCCAGCCTAATCCAGCACGACCAAATCCAAAACAGCGTCACCAAATTGCGGTGACGCTGTTTCTTTTCTTGCCCTCCGCCCAGCCACTCCAGAAAGCAAAGTTGGGTGTTCTCTGACGCTTAGACCACCCAAGGCAAATTCGCTTCGCCCATTAGATAGCGATCACATTCATACGCAGCAGCGCGTCCTTCCCGGATGGCCCATACAACCAAGCTCTGACCACGGCGCATGTCTCCAGCAGCAAACACTCCAGGGACATTGGTCTGATAGCTGCCGGAGAGAGTCCTGACATTTAAGCGTGCATCACGAGCAATGCCTAGCTGATCAAGCAAATGCTCCTCCGGCCCTAAGAAGCCCATAGCCAGCAGCACCAGCTGAGCCGGCCACACTTGTTCACTACCAGGCAATTCCCGCGGCGTAGGACGACCCTGGCTTTCCTGATCCCGTATCCATACGACGCGCACCGTATGTACTGCCTTCACATGTCCCGTCGCATCACCCTCGAATCTTTTGGCCGTGGTGGCATATTGTCGTGGATCAGCCCCGAAGCGTGCGACGGCCTCCTCGTGCCCGTAGTCTAACCGATACACTCGTGGCCACTCCGGCCATGGATTGTCAGGTTGACGTGCATTCGGTGGCCGTTCCAGTATTTCGAACTGTACCACGCTACGACAACCTTGTCGCAACGCGGTGGCGACACAATCGGTGCCAGTGTCACCACCGCCGATGATCACCACGTCCTTGCCGCGAGCACTGAGAGGACTCTCCGATCCTGGATCAGCACATCCCGTCCGCAGGAGACTGCGTGTAGCTTCCGTCAGGTATTCCACTGCAAAGTAGATCCCGCGCAAATGTCGTCCTCCCACCGCCAGATCCCGAGGTCGTGTGGCACCACTACACAGTACTACTGCGTCAAACTCGCGCAACAAACGCTCAGCCGGGTAATCTCGTCCTACTTCGGTGCTGGTGACAAAGACGATACCAGACTTGCTCATCAGCTCAATACGACGCTGCACCACAGCTTTGTCCAGCTTCATATTGGGGATGCCATACATCAATAAGCCGCCAGCGCGGTCTGCACGCTCAAACACAGTTACCATGTGACCAGCGCGGTTGAGCTGCTCAGCACACGCCAGGCCGGCTGGCCCAGAACCCACTACCGCGACACGCTTGCCTGTCCGAACACGCGGCTGACAAGGTTGTAACCAACCCTCAGAAAAGCCACGCTCGACGATGGCGTACTCGATTTCTTTAATGGCAACTGGCAAGTCGTTGACGCCTCTGACGCATGATCCTTCACAGGGCGCCGGGCACACTCGGCCAGTGAACTCGGGAAAACTGTTAGTCTTTAGCAGCCGCTCAAAAGCTTGTTGCCATAGACCGCGGGAGACCAGATCATTCCATTCTGGAATAAGATTATGAAGGGGACATCCCGACACCATTCCTTTCAGCATAGTGCCAGTGTGGCAGAAAGGTGTGCCGCAGTCCATGCAATGCACTGCCTGGGCACGTAACACCTCCTCATCAGTGGGAAGGTGAAACTCCTCCCAATTCCTAAGGCGTTCCTCTGGTGATCGGAATGACATCAAACGACGTTCAATCTCCAGGCAACCTGTCAGCTTACCCATCCTCACGCCACCTTATCCGTTTCTAGTTACCACCTATCCTTGCACTGTCCATCTTATTGAGGTCGAATGCGATCATATACGCCTGTTCTTCGGACACACCCTGCGCTCTAACACGCGCAACTGCTTCCAGCATGCGCTTGTAATCCTTAGGCATTACCTTTACAAACTTGGTTACTGCCTCAGCCCAGTATTCCAACAGCTTCTGGGCCTTCTGGCTGCGAGTGTATTCGGCATGCCGCACAATCATCTGGCGCACTTGCTCGATCTCATCTGGATCTTCCAAGCGTTCCATCCAGACCATCGTTGAATTGCAACGTTGGGCAAAGTTGCCATCTTCATCAAAGACATAGGCGATGCCTCCCGACATCCCGGCAGCGAAATTGCGTCCTGTCTTGCCTAACACCACTACACGCCCGCCGGTCATATACTCACATCCGTGATCGCCCACTCCCTCTACAACTGCCGATGCACCACTGTTGCGCACGCAGAAGCGCTCACCGGCCACGCCGCATATATAAGCTTCACCACTGGTGGCACCATACAGTGCGACGTTGCCGATAATGATATTCTCGTCGGCAACGAACCTGCTGCCAGCAGGCGGATAGACGATAATCTTGCCCCCTGAGAGACCTTTGCCGAGATAATCGTTGGCTTCCCCCTCAAGGTAGAATGTCAGACCGCGTGGAATGAAAGCCCCAAAGCTCTGGCCGGCTGAACCCTCAAAATACAGCCGGATGGTGTCCTCGGGCAGGCCGGCACCGCCATACCGTCGTGTGACACGACTTCCCAACATTGTACCGACCGCACGGTCAGCGTTGCGCACTGGCAAAGTCGCCACCACCGGAACACCATGTTCTAAAGCTGGTCGGCACAGCTCAAGCAACACACGGTAATCAAGGGTTTTCTCCAATCCATGGTCCTGACTCACACGACAGTATCGTCCCACTGTCGCTGGTACGTCAGGCTGTTTGAGGATGGTGGATAGGTCAAGGTGCTTCGCCTTCCAGTGCGATACATCCTCTCGCACCTGTAATCGGTCTGTGCGTCCCACCATTTCTTCAAGGGTGCGGAATCCCAGACGGGTCATCAACTCACGCACTTCCTGAGCTACGAAGTACATAAAATTGACCACATGTTGGGGATCGCCGGCGAAATTGCGACGCAGCGCTGGATTCTGCGTGGCGATTCCAACCGGGCAATTGTCCTGATGGCAAGCCCGCATCATCACACAACCTAGAGCAACCAACGGGGCAGTGGCAAAGCCGAATTCCTCCGCGCCAAGTAACGCTGCAATGACTACGTCACGGCCAGTCTTAAGCTGACCGTCAGTCTCAACCACGATGCGATCGCGCAGCCCATTGAGCACAAGCGTCTGGTGTGTCTCTGCTAAGCCCAGTTCCCAAGGCAGACCGGCATGCTTAATACTAGACTGGGGCGCGGCACCGGTGCCACCATCATAGCCGCTGATAAGCACTACATCGGCACGCGCTTTCGCCACCCCAGCAGCAATGGTGCCTACTCCCACTTCCGAGACCAGCTTCACACTGATGCGCGCTTCCGGGTTGGCACACTTCAAGTCATGGATCAGTTGTGCCAAATCCTCGATCGAGTAGATATCGTGATGCGGCGGCGGCGAAATGAGGCCAACCCCGGGCGTTGAATGGCGCACCTCTGCGATCCAGGGGTACACCTTGTGGCCAGGTAGCTGCCCTCCTTCACCCGGCTTAGCTCCCTGAGCCATCTTGATCTGAATCTCTTGGGCATTGACGAGATACTCACTGGTCACCCCAAACCGAGCTGAAGCTACCTGCTTGATGGCGCTATTGCGCGAGTCACCATTCGGATCGGGGTTGTAACGTGCCGGGTCCTCACCCCCCTCACCCGTATTGCTCTTGCCCCCAATGCGATTCATCGCGATGGCCAGCGCCTCATGTGCCTCTTTGCTGATCGAGCCATAAGACATTGCTCCCGTCTTGAAACGTTTGACCAGCGATTCCACTGACTCGACCTCATCCAATGGCACCGGTTCGCTTGCAAATTTGAGATCAAGCAGGCCCCGCAGGGTCGCTAAGCGCTGCGTTTGATCGTTAATCAGCCGGGCATATTCCTTATAGACCGTGTAATCTCCGGTTCGGCATGCCAACTGCAGTTTGTAGATCGTCTCAGGATTCCACAGATGGTATTCGCCATCATAACGCCACTGATAATCTCCCGCGGTGTCTAATGCGAAATCGTCCGGCTGGCGTTCTGCAAAGGCGCGCCGATGGCGTAACACTGCTTCCTGGGCAATCACGTCAATATCGACGCCACCAATACGCGATGGCGTCCACGTGAAATAGCGGTCGATGACGCTTTGATGCAGACCGACTGCCTCGAAGATCTGGGCACCAAAGTAGCTTTGCAATGTAGAGATGCCCATTTTAGAGGCGATCTTGAGCACACCTTTGACGAGCGCCTTCACCACGTTCTTCTCTGCTTGCTCATAATCGATACCGTTGATCAAGCCTTCGCGAATCGCGTCGGCCACAGTCTCATATAGCAAGTAGGGATTAACAGCTGAAGCGCCATATCCAAGCAAAGTAGCAAAGTGATGCACCTCACGCGGCTCGCCAGACTCCACCACCAAGCTGACCCGGGTACGTGTGCCATGTCGGATCAGATGATGATGCAAACCCGAGACCGCCAATAGTGCTGGAATAGCTGCCTTATCCGAACCAATGTCCCGATCAGACAGGATGAGAATATTGATGCCATCTTCGATGGCGGCATCAGCTTGTCGATAGATTTCCTCCATAGCTTCTTCCAGTGCTGCGCCACCACCTGTGGGACTGAACAAGATGGGCAACGTGCGCGACTTGAACCCAGGCCAATCAATGTGTCGCAGTCGCGCTAACTCTGAGTTGGTCAAGATAGGGGAAGAGAGCTTGATCTGACGACAGCTCTCCGGACCCGGCTCAAGCAAGTTGCCCTCGCTGCCCAACATCAGCTCGGTGGACGTGACCAGCTCTTCTCGGATTGCATCAATGGGGGGATTTGTTACCTGGGCGAACAATTGCTTGAAATAGTTATAAAGCAGCTGAGGCCGTTCCGATAACACTGCTAAAGGGGCATCGTTGCCCATCGATCCTATCGGTTCGACACCCTGCTCAGCCATTGGTGCTATCAGGAGACGCACGTCTTCATATGTATAACCAAATGCTCGCTGACGGAGTACAATATTCGCGTGGTCCGGTATAGGGGGCACAGCATCATTTTTAGACGGCAGACGTTCCAGCTCCACTAGGTACTGGTTAAGCCGTTGGCGATATGGCTGTGCACCAGCGATCTGATGTTTGATCTCATCATCGCTGATAACGCGCCCTTGCGCAGTATCAACGAGCAGCATGCGTCCCGGTTCCAGGCGACCTTTGTAGAGCACACGTTCAGGCGGAATGTCCAGCACACCCACCTCGGAGGCCATAATAACTATGTCGTCCTGGGTGACATAGTAGCGTGCAGGTCGCAGCCCGTTGCGATCCAACACAGCACCCACCTGTATCCCATCGGTGAACGCAACAGCTGCTGGTCCATCCCATGGTTCCATCAGGGTGCTGTGGAACTCGTAGAAAGCACGTTTTTCATCGCTCATGCTCTCGTGGCGCGACCAAGGCTCAGGTATTAGCATCGTGATGGCATGAGGCAGCGAGCGACCGCTTAGCACCAGAAACTCGACTACATTATCGAGAATGGCCGAATCGCTCCCTTCCGGGTTAATGATGGGCAACACCTTTTGCAAATCTTCGCCGAAGAGGGAAGACTTGAACATCGCCTGTCCGGCATGAAACCAGTTCACGTTGCCACGCAGCGTGTTGATCTCGCCATTGTGGATGATCATGCGATAGGGATGGGCACGGTCCCAGCTAGGAAAAGTGTTGGTACTGAAGCGCGAATGCACCAGAGCTAGCGCCGACTCCATCGCGGGGTGGGAAAGGTCAGGGTAGAATAGCTCGAGCTGTGTCGCCGTGAGCATCCCCTTGTAAACAATTGTCCGGTGTGACATGCTGCTCACATAGAAAAACGAGCCGAACGGCAGCTGTCCCGGACGACTGACTAGATCCAGCATCCGCCGTCGCCGGATTTCGTTCTCAATGCGGCGGCGAATAACATAGAGTTTGCGCTCAAAGGCCATATCATCTTCGATACGCGGATCGCGGCCAATGAAGATCTGGCGCACAAACGGTTTAGAGGCACGTGCCGTTTCACCCAGACAGGTGGCATCTGTGGGCACAGTACGCCACCCCAATACGCGTTGTCCCTCCTCTTGTACAATCTGCTCCAGACATCTTTCGCAAATGCGTTCGCTGCGCGCTTTGTCCATAGGGGATAGGAAAAGCATACCAACTCCGTATTGACCTGGAGGTGGCAGGTCGATCCCGATCTCCCAGCATGCTTTCTTGAGGAAAGTGTGAGGGATCTGGAGCATGATGCCGGCGCCATCCCCCGTGTTAGGATCCGCTCCGGTAGCTCCTCGATGCGCCATGTTGCGCAACATCGTAAGCGCCTGGCGAACTACCGCGTTGGATTTTTCTCCTTTAACATTTACGACGAACCCTATTCCACACGCAGCGTGTTCGAAACGCGGCGCGTAGAGCGTGCCATGCCACGACCCCTCATTCCATAGATCCATACGACCAACCTCTCCTACATCGAATCCCATCGAAAACCAGCACGCCCCGTCGCGCAGACAAACCAAGAGTTAATTAGGAAACAAACTTTGAGAAACAGGCCTGGTGTCCTACATCTCCAAAATGGCTCGAGCTACATCATCCTGTACATCGGTCATAAAAGGAATACCAGTCTCACGCTCAGTCTCCCGGTTTCCGGAGAAGAGATCCTGCCGTGAGATCTCTGAAACAGAGAATTTCCTGACTCCTGCCAGCAGCTGCTGCAAGCCAGCTGCCAGCTTGTCTGCCAGAGTCCACAATGCAACGGCACCATATGGGATATTCTTCATCTCCTCAGCGCCCACTTTGGCACGTACATCGTAGTAACCTGCAAAGATCTCCTCGGGCTGCGTGCCAAATTCGACCATATTAGGAGGCAGGGTATCCCAATTGCCGTGCACTCTTTCGCGGACGTCAGGGTTAAGTGCCCCTTCAATGTTCGAGCCCAGGAAGGCGGGGATCATAAGCGCTCGTCCCATACAGACGAGCTTCGTGTAAGGAGCGCCCAGAGCCAGTGCTTTGAAGATATGATCCTCGCGCGCCAACCCCCCGGCGAAAGCCATGTCCACTATATGATTCCCCTTACTTGCCAAAATGGAAGCATATTCATAAGCCTTGGCATGCAAAAAGATTGAAGGCACACCCCAGTGCTCCATCATATTCCAAGGGCTCATACCAGTGCCACCGCCCGAGCCATCTATGGTGAGAAGATCCAGCTGTGCTTCCGTAGCGAATTTGATCGCCATAGCCAAGGCTTCCATACCATATGAACCAGTCTTAAGAGTAATGCGCTTATATCCCAATCGGCGCAGATAGGCGATTTGTTCCATAAATGCCTCCCGCACCGCATTGGCGTTGTTGAGATCTGTGTAACCCAACCGGCTATGTCGAGCGAAGGAGCGAATGGCGCCGTGACGGAATGCTTCCTGTACTTCCAACTTATCTGGATCAGGATCAACTAGATAGCCGCGCTGCTTGAGGAAACGGGCATACTCGATATTGGTGACCTGGATCTCGCCACCGATATTTTTCGCACCCTGGCCCCATTTCAGCTCAATAACGGCATGATCACCGTAACGCTCAATGACATACTCCGCCACACCGTTACGCGTGTCTTCCACATTCATCTGCACCAAGATGGCGCCGTAGCCATCATAGTAACGCAGGTAGGTCTGCACACGACGATCCAGCTCTGGCGATCTAACGACGCGCCCGTCCTTGATTTCCGCCTGTTGATCAACACCGACTACGTTCTCCCCAACAACAATGGGGATGCCAACCAATGCTGCCCCAATAGCTAGCGGATCCCAGTACTTGGCTGCAACGAAAGTAGAACCCAGAGCTCCAGTCATCAAAGGCATGCGACATTTGGTCTTGACAAGCCACCCGAATTCCGTTTCAAGCCGCACATTCGGGAAAATACAGTCTTCCGGCGAGTTTGACAGTCCGGGCGGCAAGCCCACAGCACCATAGCTGTAACCTTGGATACGCAGCGCATTGTAACTGACACCAACATGAGTGAGATTGCGGCTACCTGCTGTAACATGTCCGAAACTGCGCGGATATAAGAGACTACGACCACGCAAGCTGGCCAACCAAGTTTCACATCGTCCCTTGCAATCCGAGCGGCACAACGTACAAAGGCCCGATTCGGTGGCATCACCGCGATTGTTGGTGCCTAAAACGTCATTGGACTTTGGCCATTGGATCATAAATGATTATCCCCCTGTTTGCGCGAGATCTCCGTTCCAGCCATCTATGTTTTTGCCAGAATACAAGAGGACAGTGCACTCAAAGCTACGAAAACACCTTTGCACCCACTCGGTGGAATTCCCTTTAACCCTGTTATCTTACTATAGAGATGCATAAACTCACTTTTTGTGCCTTTGTCCCGATTCGCACAAAGTATGGCGCAAAGATACTATGTTTACAGGCAACGACGTCGTCCTTGGGGGTCTCGGCAGCGAGACGAGCGGCTGACACTCTTTCGAGGGCAGCATATAGCAATAGAAGCATTATATTGCGCGCCAATATAATAGACGCGTGCGTGTCGTGTCAAATCTATCAAAAGTTATAAGATGACAGAGATCTTGAAGCCCCTGTGCTCGATCTGGGCCGTTCCCAGCCTATCCTTGTGCAGCTCGGAGCGCCCCGAAAAGGGAACGAAGGTTGGACAACAGCTAACCCAACAGCTGGCGACTCAGCTCTTGGACATTGCCAGTATGGCGTAGCAGATCCTCACGCAGCCGAGCGATCTCTTTACCGTAACCCAACCGACGCGCCAAGAAGGCAAATTCCTCACTGTCGGCTGGCGGCACCGTCAGGTCGCGTGCATTGCCACGTACCACTCGCAACGCATTGATAAGCCGGCGCAAGAAGATGAGCGCTTCACGCAAACACGTGTACTGCTCTGGAGACAGGATACCTGCCTCTGCCAATGCGGTCAGGGCGCGGCCAGTGTTAGTCTCGCGCAAAGCAGGATTACTCGCCCCATGGTTAATCTGCAGGGCTTGTACAATATATTCGAGATCCACGAGACCACCCGGGCTGAATTTAGCATTCAATGTGCCCCCAGCTACCAAGTGGCGTATCTGCCGTTCGCGCATTGCGCGCATAGCCGCCACATCAAACGGCTCGCCGCGGTACACGTACGCATCGCGCAGTGCGACAATCTCGCGTGCCAATGCCACATCGCCAAATATAGGGCGCAATTTGACCAGCGCTTGACGCTCATAGGCCCATGCTTCGCCCTCTGGCGCAAAATAACGTCGAAACGCTTCCAGAGGCACTGCCATGCTTCCATGTTTGCCGTATGGTCGCAATTGCAAGTCGATGTGGAAAGTACCCTCACGGCGGGCGCGTATTGCGGCGACAAAAGATTGCACCAGCCGCTCATAATACTCTGCTGTGCTGATTCGCTGAGGGCCAGAAGTTTGGCCACCACCTTGAAACACAAACATGAGCTCGATGTCCGAGGCGAACCCCAGCTCGCGCCCCCCGAATTTACCCAAAGCACACACACACAGTTGAGCCGGTTGCTCATCCGCGCGCAACGGCAAGCCATAACGAGCTCGCAGCTCATCCTCGCACAGTTCAACGGCAGCCTCGACCACCACTTCAGCCAGGTCAGTGAGTTCTGAGGAAAACTGGCCGAATTCCGTAATGTAGCCCAAAATGTGGCGCATATCCGCGCGAAACATCTCGCGATCCTTGAAGGCATTTAGCACGTCGCGTCGTGTGGTACTATCTGGGGCAGCTGCCAATTCGCGGCGGAGCATTTCGCGCAGCTGCTCCTGAGAGCGCGCTATTGATAAGGCATCCACATCACGCACCACAGGGAACAAGTTGGCGTACTGCATCCGCAGAAAATCGTCCCACAGGAACTCACTAACCCCCAACAAACGTGCCAGCGCGTCTAGTACATCGTGACGTTCCAATGAGGCAAGCTCATCTGGCCAATTTGGCCGTGTGAACAGCTGGGCAAGGAACTCTCTGAAGTGGAGCAATGCTGTTTCAGGGTCAGGTGAATGTGGCAGCAAGTGTGTAAAATGCTTGATAAGCACAGTAGCGGCACGCAGCTCACGTTGTCTCTCCGGCGCAGTGATCTTCTGGCCATGCTCGTCGGTTACGTACAACACATCCCGCACACGATTTCCGACCGAAGAGACGATTACCCGTGCGATGTAGACGCGATTGATTGCCAGCGCGTTAGAAAACTCGTACAAGAACCCTGGTGTGTCGGGTGTTTCAATTGTGAGCACAGTGTAACGAGAGGAACTTGTATTGTCGATCTCAATGTCCACCGGATACAACGTTGCAGGCACTTTGTCCGTTTCTCGCATAACTGCCGCAACGCGTTTAGCCAGCTCACCACGTGCCTTGCGGCGTTCACCGGTTTGCATCATACGCAGCAAAGCTGCTAGGTCGTTCCGGTAGCTATACCACAAATCAACATTGCTGTCGCCACGCACTGGCTCAACGGTGAACACGTCCACGATCTTCCTGGCACTGTCTAGTTGTGAACCTTGGGAGGGTTGTGATATCCCATCGGCTTCGTGCTCTCCTGGCAGTGGCTCATAAGTGAAAACATAGCCGTCCAGAATGCTAAAACCGTAGACGAAGAGTAGACCGCAGATAAGAGAGAGCTCACCCGGATAATCATACGCCACCACCGTGACACGCCAACGGTTCTGCTCCAACGGCTGCACGTCTATCTCGACCAGATTCTCATCATTCAGCAACTCAGCCAAAGCTGCATGGCGTGCAATCTCCGCTTGACTGAAAATGTTGCTGTAGGAGGCGTCCATACGTGCTACGTGGCGATCGACCTCATAAGATGGCCCCATCGTGCAGGATGGGCGAGCTTCTGTCATATATCCTCCTTCTAGGAAGTGCTGATACACACTGCGAATTGCTGTGCTGTGTTGCTCGTAACGCAATAGCAGCTCCTCATCCGCATGTGCTCCGTGGAAGCCCAACCGCCACGCAAGATACTGTAAAGCTTTGGTATCGCGGGGCAACGTAGAGGTCTGACGATATTCCATCATTTGCAGATAGTGTTCCACAGTGCGCAAGAAGACATATCCATCTGCAAGTATGCAATAGTGATCGGGCGCCAATACCCCACTCGACACCAGGCGATGCAGAGCCTCCAACGTGTTGGGACAATAGAGATGACGCTTACTCGTGCCGTGCACGAGCTGGAGGTATTGGGTCACAAACTCGACGTCGCGGATTGATCCGATGCCCAGCTTCACCTCACCCCACAGGCGGCCGAGCGCCTTCAAGAATGCCTCGGTCCGTTGTTTCATCGTGTGGATATCGACACACAGACTGCGTGAGTTCCCCGCATCGAACAAAATCTCTTCGGCACAGCGAAGGAATGCTGCACCAGATTGTTCATCGCCCGCCACAAATCGTGCCTTCAAGAGCGCCTGCTTTTCCCACGCATGTGCGTGCTGGTGCATGTAGTTGACGTATCCACACAGGGAAGACACCAGCATGCCACTGCTACCCCAAGGGCGCAGCCGCATATCCACCCGGTACAAAAATCCGCCTGCCGTAACGCGTGAGAGCGCATCGACCAAGCGTTCACCGAGCCGTTGATAGCTGCTCGGATCACCACCGGTTACGAAGAGCAGATCTATGTCAGAGCTGTAGTTCAGCTCCTCACCCCCCAATTTGCCTAGGCCAATTACTGCAAAACCATCCAGCGGGGTGCCTGTTTGTCTGGCAGCAACCTCTAGGCTTAGGCGTATCATGGTGTCGGCGAGGTAAGAAAGCTGTTTGGTAACCGAAGGCAAATCTAGAAAACCGAACAGATCACTCGCACCGATACGTAGCAACTCACGACGTTGATAACGTCGCAGAGCGTCTAACTGGGCTTCCACAGTTGGTTGCTGGGCGAGCACGGCGCGGGCTTCGTGATATAATTGCTCGCGACTTTTGCAACGCGTCAGGTAACGACGTTCCATAAGTTGCCAGAAGTACTCTGGGTGACGCAATAGGATCTCAGTGAGAAACTGGCTGCCCGCGAAAAGGGTAGCCAGCATGTCCAAAGGACGGGGCGTGGCCGCCAGGGCAAGCCAGAGCGCGCGACGCTCTGTCGCCGCCGCAATGAAACGCTCTAGATTGATTAGCACGCGGTCGGGGTCAGCTGCCGCAGACAGCGCTGCATTCAGATGTGCTGATACTCGAGATGTTATCTCTGAATCATCACACCACCCGAACGTACGTTCCAGCGCCCGGCACGCCGCCGCCGGATTAGAGAACGATATCGATTTCAACAGCTGCTGATACCCTCCATCGCTTGCCGAAGTAACCATCACAGAGGCATTCCTTCGATCGATCTGCTTGCGCTCTTTACAAGGAAAAGATAACGCACCGTGCTCCGTATGTCAATGCGACCTGTACTGAGCCATTTGCAACTTATGCCTGAGGCTAAATGGGAGATCCCAACATCTTGTCAAGGAGATGTGCCTGCACTACAATCCTTGTCATGTTGGGGAAAAAGCGATGAAAGAAGTCCAGGAACAGACGGTCGAATTACCCGCCCGCGTCCTGCAGCTGCCACAGGGCCATGTCAGAGCTGCCAGAGCTATGCGGCACGCCTTTGCAGCTGGAGTGATCATCCTGGCCAGTCTGCTGATAGCTATCTTCCTGGCCGTGGTGCTTTATCAGATAGTGTTCCTGGACCGCATCTTTATCGGCGTACGCGCACTGGGAGTCGAACTAGGTGGCATGACACGCACACAGGCGCTCGTCGCGCTCACGACACGCACCGAGAGCTATCTCAACTTTCCTATAGTCCTTCGCTATGGACAACAGACCTGGATTGCTTCAGTGCGCCAAGCGGGTGCAGTCTTGGATGTATCCCAGGCGGTTGCACATGCCTACGCGTTCGGTCGCCGCAGTAATATGGTGAGCAACATGCTGGAACAGCTGAGGGCACTATTCTTCGGTGCCGAGGTGGATGTTGTTATCCGTTATGACAGCGGACCAGCTAACGCTCTGCTAGCCGAGATCGCTCGTCAGATTGACCGTACAGCGCGTGATGCGGAACTAATTATTCAACCAGATCTCACCGTGATAGCCCTGCCAGCACAGAATGGCCTCGCCGTTGATATGGAAGCTACTCGAGAGCTTATCCATCAACGCGCAGTCTTGCGAGATCTGGCTCCAGTGGACCTGGTCGTGCGTGAAACACCACCTGCTATTACCGAGATTGAACCAGCCTATCAGATTGTTCAAACGCTGCTGAGTGCCCCGTTAGTGCTTAGTGTGACATTGCCGGATCGTAAAGTTGAGCGCGTTATTCCTCCAAATGAGCTGAGCGCTATGCTAATTATTCAGGAAGAGGTGTCCCAGAACGGCGCAGGACATATTGCAGTAAGTTTTGACTTGGATAAGTGGCGATCTTTCCTGAAAGATATGGCCAGCGAAGTGGATCAGACTCCTGTTAACGCACGTTTTCAAATCGACCCCCAGAGCAAGATGGTCTCAGTGTTACAGCCGAGTCAGGTTGGTTATGCACTCGATATAGAACAATCTCTTGCGCTAATTGCTGAATTGCTTAACCACCCCAAACATCACCTTGAGCTACCAGTGCACACCATTATGCCGACAGTGCACTCAGAAGCGTTGAGCGAAATGAGTTTTATAGATGTTGTGGCCGAAGCCACCACAACCTTTAAAGGCTCGTCGGAAGCACGTGTACGCAACATTCAGGTAGCAGCCAGCAAGTTCCATGGCATTGTGGTGCCACCAGGCGCCATCTTCTCGTTCAACGAGCACTTAGGACCAGTTACGGCTGAACAGGGGTTCGAGAATTCCTTGATCATATGGGGAGATCGCACCGCAGTCGGAATTGGCGGGGGCGTTTGCCAAGTCTCGACAACCGCTTTTCGTGCCGCATTCTTTGGGGGCTTCGACATTGTCGAGCGGTGGGCTCACGGCTACCGCGTAAGCTGGTATGAGATAGAGTTTGGACCCGGCCTGGATGCCACCATATATGCGCCCAACATAGACTTCAAGTTTCGCAACGATACAAACCACCCTCTCCTCATTCAGACCTATGTAGACCGAGAGGCAGGCACATTGACATTCCGCTTCTATGGAACTCCTATCAATCGCCAAGTCGCCGTGGAGGGTCCCCTGATAGAGAATGTGACAAGTCCCGGGGCCCCTGAGTATCAGCAAGATCCCAAGTTGCCCAAGGGCACGGTAAAACAAGTGGAGTGGCAGAAAGAAGGGGCAAAAGTAACGGTAAGGCGGACTGTCACACAAGACGGGGTCGTTATTCACCAAGACGAATTTGTAAGCCATTATCGTCCGTGGCGAGCTGTCTACCTGGTGGGTACTGGCGAAGGTGGATGAGAGCATCTTCTTGAGTGCGTGAATGGGTGCTTTGATCGGCCACGAGTGGGCATTACAACTTCTCCTTAATGGATGGCAAGCTGGTCGCATATCCCATGCGACTCTTCTGCTTGGCCCGCCTAACATTGGCAAGACAACGTTGGCGCGTGTTATAGCCCAAGCGTTGCAATGTACTGCAGCCAACCCGATGCCCTGTGAGGTGTGCTCGTCTTGCCGCCGTGTGATGACAGGTAATCATCCCGACGTGCGCATCCTTGATGCGCCTGGCCAACCCATCAAGATCGATCAAGTGCGAGAGCTGCAACGCGAGCTCTCCTTGCTACCATACGAAGGACGATGGCGTGTCGCCATTCTCTCAGAGTTTGAGCGAGCAACAGCCGAAGCCGCTAATGCCCTGCTCAAGACTTTAGAAGAACCGCCCTCCTATGTCGTGCTGCTATTAACGGCAACACGTGTGGATCAGCTGTTACCCACCATTATCTCTCGCTGCCAGCTCTTGTGGCTACGGCCTCTTCCAATCGACCAAGTGCAACAAGCTCTGATCTCTCGGTGGGGTGTCGAGGCCACTTTAGCAGAACTGCTCGCACACCTATCTGGAGGGCGCATCGGATGGGCGGTAAGCGTATTCCAGGATCGCGAGGCTCTGAGCCGGCGCGAGGATCTCATGGAACAGACATTCAACCTGCTACACCGGACCCGAACGCAACGCCTGACATACGCCGCTGCGCTCAGTCGTAACCCCAAGCTATTGGAAGAGACTCTGATGTTATGGGGCAGCTGGTGGCATGATATCCTACTGGTCAAGGCAGGAGCAGACGTTCCCCTGCGCAACATTGATCAGTCGGAACGTTTGCGTGCGCAGGCACAAAACGTTACACTTGATGAAGCACGCCGTATGGTGGAACAAATCGAATTTGTGACGCGAGGTCTTGAGCAGAACGTGAACACGCGGTTAGCTATCGAAGTGTTGTTGCTTAGTTGGCCACGGGTGGAGGAAAAGAGGTAGAGAGCTAGCGATTAAATGGCCGAGGTTGTAGGAGTCCGCTTCAAGCCTTGTACCAAGATGTATTACTTTAGCCCTGGCGCGGTAAACGACCTGAAAGTTGGTGATCCGGTTATCGTGGAAACCGTCCAAGGTGAGGAGCTCGGCTGGGTCGTGATGGCCCCCACGATGATCAGCGATGATGAGATCAAAGGGAAGCTGAAGCCGATTATCCGACGCGCCACTCCTATCGATCTGGTTATTGCAGAAGAATTTCACAACAAGGAGGCTGCTGCGCTGGCCAAATGCCGGGAAAAAATCGCCGAGCTGGGACTCCCAATGAAGGCAATAAAGGCAGAGTATAGCTTCAATGGTGAGCGGCTAGTGATCTCCTTTGTGGCAGAAGAACGGGTGGATTTTCGTGAGCTTGTGCGTCAGCTGGCGAAATCACTTAAGACACACATAGAAATGAAACAAGTGGGTGCTCGTGATGAGGCGAAATTGCTTGGTGGCTACGCAGTCTGTGGAAGGGAGTTGTGCTGCGCCTCGTGGCTCACCGAATTTCATCCTGTTTCCATCAAAATGGCAAAACAACAAGACCTACCCCTAACACCTACTGAAATATCGGGGGTGTGTGGCCGCTTGCTCTGCTGCCTGAAGTTCGAGAACGAGCTTTATGCTGAGATCAAGCAATCTATGCCGAAAGTTGGTTCCGTGGTGAGCACCCCTCACGGAAAAGGCACCATCGTTAGCTTGAATGTCCTGACCGAAACGCTGACGGTGGAATTGCAAAATGAGCTCATGGTAGAGGTCAAAGCCAACGAGGTAACACCCCTCGCTGAGCAAAAGCGCCCCACCCGTTCGGGCGGCAGATCCTCGAACTGAGCAGGTGCCCATATCAGGCATTTGACAATTAAGATAAAAGTTCAGCGCGGTTCAACTACAATCTTGAGGGCTGTCCGCTCCTGTCCTTCAATATCTACCTCGGCAAAGGAAGGGATACAGATAACATCCAGGCCTTCAAGGGCCAGATATCCTCTGGCAATCGCGATTGCCTTGATCGCCTGATTTACTGCTCCGGCACCAATGGCTTGCACTTCGGCGCGACCGGTCCCTCGGATGACGCCTGCAATCGCGCCAGCTACCGCTGTTGAACGGGACTTGGCTGATACCTTGATGACGTCCATGGGTGAGCCTCCTTGAATTGGTGCATCGCTCAGTGCCTTTCTTAATACTAAATTTTACACCTTTATTTGATTTTGCTCAAGATGTTCGAACGACGAACGACCTCCCTCCCAAAGATCTGACAATTTCCCCAGCGACGTCACCTTTTTCCATTCACAAACGAACAACCCTTCAAAGCGCAGTGGGCAAGGTATTCATAACCTTCCCATTTAGGGCCAGTACCAGGGCAGCACGATCATCCCATTCATATTCTATGTCGCCGAAACACATGCTACGTTCGTGTCCTTTGCCACACACCAAGAGCACATCGCCAGGCCTCGCTAGTGCAACTCCACGTGCTATAGCTGCTCCTCGGTCGCGCACCCGTTCAAACGTCTTGCCCTCAACACCTCCTCCCTGACGGCACCCATCAGCGATGGCCTCCAGAATGGAGTCGAGTGGTTCGGTACGTGGATCCTCCGCCGTCAGGATGGCATAATCGGCCATCTCAGCCGCAACACGTCCCATTAATCCGCGCTTTTCCACATCGCGCATACCGGCACATCCAAACACCACGATGACACGTCCTCCAGGAGCAGCGATCCCGCGTGCCGCTCCCAGAGCTTGGCACAACGAGTTAGGTGTGTGAGCGAAGTCAATCATTGCAACAAAAGGCTGGCCCTGCTCCACGCGTTCCATGCGCCCTGCCACACCCCGGAACTCACTGAAAGCTTGTTGCACTGCCTCAGGTGATACTCCCAGCGCCAGCCCTGCAGCTGCAGCAGCCAACATGTTGAACATATTAAAGCTACCGACCAGAGGACTCTGTACAGGAAAAACCCCATAGGGAGACTCAATAAGCATCCGGATCCCCTCTGAGGTACAGTGCATCTGTTTTGCTCTTACATCTGCGCACTCGTGCACCCCATAAGTAAGTGTCACATCAGCTGGGTGCACACGCAAGTACTCATACGAGCTGTCATCCCTATTCAGGATAGCAACTTTGGGCACGCCCGGTTTGCGAACAGCTGTGCTCAGCGCTGCAAACAATCTCGCCTTGGCAGCTCTGTAAGCCTCCAATGTACCATGCAAGTCCAGATGCTCGTGGGTTATATTCGTCACGACAGCCACATCGAAGTCACAGGCGGTCACGCGATGTTGTGCAAGCCCATGTGAGGTGGCTTCTAGGACACAGACTTTTACATCGTCGGATGCCATGTTAGCTAGCAACTCCTGCAAGCTATATGCATCCGGAGTGGTCGTATGGAGACCTGTGTCAATCACCCTATCCCCAAAAACAGCACCAACTGTGTTGACCATCCCCGCCCGGCGTCCATCCGCACGAAGAATATGATAGAGCAAGTTAACGGTAGTGGTCTTGCCATCCGTTCCCGTTACACCCACTGTGACCATTCGACGTGCTGGGAAACCGTGCCATGCAGCACTGAGCCACGCTAACGCTTCTCGCCCGTCAGGCACACGCACATAGACCATTTCGTGGTCCCAGCTTTGCCCCAAACCGGATGACACCTCATGGAAGTCTCTCTCGCCAATCACACACCGCGCGCCATTTCCAAGCGCTTGCCCGATGAACGCGTGTCCGTCCGTCGACACGCCACGATAGGCGACAAACAGGCTGCCGGGACACGCCCGGCGCGAGTCCCACACCAAGGCAGTTACGTTGGCACTTGGGTCACCCCACTGGATCTGGTATGAAGGCAGCGAGTCCAGGAGACGCAGAAGCTCCATCAAAACCACCTCACCACACTAACTATAGCATTTTATCTTCAAGCGAGCAAGTGGTTTTCAGAGACAGTTCGTTTTATGTCTAATCATGAACGAACGGGATGAAATGCCTCTCCACAACAGTCAAGGCCACCATGCACAATACATTTCGGAAAATGTGCACTACACTGTTCCACCGCATTGTATCCTTGCTCAGATGCGTGCTATGATGTTTCCAGAACCAGAACATAGGTTCAAGCTGTCATATACTGAGAATACTTTTTCATAACACTATGAAGAACGAGAGAGTGATTCAGTCCTCGGGGTGTTTGTCTCAGTTCAGTTATGAAGAGGGTATCTGGTGATTGGTCGATCTACCATTTGGGGCATCGCAGTAACACATATAGGTGTAGCTCTACTCCTCTGGAGCGCTCCGTGTCTAGCTGCACAGCCAATCAGCTTCCGTGAGATCAGTGTACCTGTATCCATTTGGGTAGATACATACCCGAATAATGAACCGCGGGTGGTCTACAACAGCCGCCATCAAGAATTCCTGGTATTGTGGACCACTCGGCGCAACCCTACCACGCGTGACATTTGGGCACGCCACGTAAGTCGCGACGGGCGTATGACAGATGCCTTCTTGGTCACCAGCTATCCAGGGCGCTATTGCTATCAACCACGCGCAGTCTACAACCCGACGCAGGACGAATATATGGTAGTCTTCACCTGTTGGCATGGGCTCACAGGTTACGATGTATTTGCAACGCGCCTGTACCGAGAGACCGTCTGGCAAGCGCACGATGCTATCGCGGTTGCTGCCACAAAACGTGCGGAAACCCACCCAGCGGTCGCCTACAACGTCCGTTCCGATGAGTATCTGCTGGTCTGGACAGAGCGAAGCGACCGCTTCGACGCCAGCTTGTGGTTGAGGCGAATAGTGGCATCCAGCGGGAAATGGTTAGGAGATGCCATAGAAGTGAGCGGACTAACCGGCGAACAGCGTGCTATGGCTGATGTGGCCTACAACGCGATACAAGACCGTTATTTGCTTGCCTATCTCTTCGAAGCCGACGGCCCCGCAGACGTACGCTTCAGATCAATGCCTGGTGACCTTTCGAGTCTTGGCACAGAATATCCCTTGTGGGAACACACTGCCGCTCTCCACGCACTCCCCCCAGTTGTGACCACCGGAGCGGATGAATACCTGGTGGTCTGGCCAGTGCGTTACCTGCAGGCGCCGCCGCCCTCCACTGAGTACATTGATCTGTATCTCCAACGAATAGACGGTTCCGGGGTTGCTATCGGAAAACCAGGCGGAACATTGCTCATGGACCATCTTTTCGATGAGCACTATGATCCAGATGTCGCTTACAGTGAAGGGTATGGTTACCTGGTCGTCTCTTGCTACGCAAGCTCTACTCGTTGGGAAGCAGACGTGTATGGCTATCACGTACTGGAGGAGCAAGATACATCACACAGCACTGGATTTGCCATAGACCAGGGAACAGGCAAACAGTTAGAGCCAGCCGTGGCATGCGCTCCGAACGGTGAATGCCTGGTAGCAGAAGTCTACCAGGCCACCACGCGAAGCGACGGTGATATCTTAGGGCGCTTCATACGTCCCGGCTGGCTAGCTGCGCGCCAGCGCTGAGACCAAGATGGGAAAAGTGCGCCTGCATAAAAAGAGCCTACACGAAGCGTTGCACCGGGTGCTGAAACACTCACGGATCAACAGTTCTCAAACAACAGAGAAATTCATCTGCCACGAAGTCATCCTGCCTGCGAAACAACAGCACGCGTCAGAAGCGTGGTTGCTCAACTTGATCAGAGAAAAGCAATTGGGGGTGATAGGTAGACTAAGATGTCATTCCCAGCGGAAGACAAATTCTTCGCTGTTAGGGCTCAGTTGAGTAGTTGTCCCGTCCGGATTCTTTCTTTCCACGTACACGTACCAACGGTATAACAACGCTGGACCGTCAGCCTGGTAGTAGAATCGTTCGGGTACACGCCACGTCGTCTCCTTAATGTCATCCCCCTGGTATACTGGTTGCCCCTGCTGCAAATAGATCAGACGCACTGCGTACCATTCGTCTTCGGCCAATGTGCCGACCGGTTCCCACTTCAGATAGGCCAATGATCCCCCTATCTTACCATTGTTCTCCGGCTCAAGTAGCTTGGGCGCATCATACTTATATGAAGCTTCCGGCGATCCGGTTTCCTCCGATGCCTCAGGCGGTACTGGTGTCTCCGTCGGAGCAGGTCGCGGCTTCGGTGGAGGTTCCGGAGTCGGCGTGGCAGTGACCACAATGATGATTGGTGTGGGTGTAGGGGGCTGCTCAATAATTGGTGTTGGAGTATCCGTAGGAACCGAAGTGGGTGTCGGGGTCTCAGTCGGCACAGGTGTCGCAGTGGACGTGGGGGTCGGCGTCTCAGTGGGCAGCGGCGTAGGGGTTGCTGTTGAACCAAACACGCCAGCAGGAAGAACTCGCGCTATCAACTCATTCACTCCTTCGCCACCCACAGTCAGTGCAACCAACCCGATCGGGACTGCACAGCAGGCGATCACGACAATAGCTGCAACGGCTGCGAGGATAGGGGAGAATGGTCGCTGCTTTTCTTCCGAGGTTTCCTCAATGGGTCGCGGCATGGGCGCCGGCGCTGCTTTCTTAGCAGATGCCTTAGGGACACCAGGAGTTGGAGCCGGCAGCGGCTTAGGCGCAGAAGGACGCACTGGGCGAGACCGCGCACTCACAGCTGGACGAGGAGGACGTGGTGGTGGAGGTGGAGGCGAAGGCTGTGCCGGTGCGCCAGGTTCGGGTCGTCGAACGATTGCTTCCGGAATAGAAGTTGGTGCTCCTTCCACTCCCGGGCGCGCCGCTGCAGGGCCAACGGGCTCTGGCTTTGACACTGGTGACCAGCCTTCGTCGACAGCGGCCAGCTCCTCACGTAACGCTTCGATCTCACGCAAACTGACGGCTTCCTGCTGCGTTGGCTCAGACACAGGAGGTGCCCCTGTTCCAGACGGCACTTCCTCTGTCTTACTCGCTGGTACCTGCTGTACTTGCTCCGATAAAGCCCCCCTCTCCGCCACTATGACCCCTATGATGTGCTCGATCACAGCGGTATCGAGGCCGTCCAGCTCGCGTCCCGGGAAGAGATGGTCGTTAGGACCATCTGGTCTGACCACCAGCCATGCAATCAATGCGCGCTGTGTCTCATCATCCAGCGTCAGGGCTTGGGGCTTTTCCTGAAATTCACCAAACGCAGCATAATCATCAACCGCGAGTGTCAGGGAACGTGTCGCCAAGTGCACGTCGCTCAGCTTGAGCGCTGAAATCTGTTGAGGTGTTAAACCAAGGCGACCATTGAGTGCTCGCACTGCTTCATCACGTGCTTTTTCCGACGAGGTCCCCAGTTCTTCACTCATAACCACACCCAAGTCCAAGGGTTTCTGTCAAAGAGTCCAGAGTTCTCATTCTTTCCTACGACGGAACAACAGAGTTAACAACAAGACCATTGTTGTCACCTGCCAGATCCAGCCGAACTCGCCAGGCCCTCCTCTTCCGGTACACGGGCGCGTACGGACTATGCGGATCAGCCGAAAGTGGCGTGTAGCAGCGTCTAACTCCTCGTTGGTCATGATATGCGGCTCAAGACCAGCTGCCTGGCAAAACAAACCGCTACCAAGCAGAACCTGTCTTAACAAGGGTATGCGCAGCCGTGAATCGGTGACTTCTTCAGCAATACCTGCCCACCAGCTGTCCGGCAGCCATATTTCCACCTCCGGACTGGTGTGCACATTACGATACCAACCGCACCGATCTCCGAAAGTGGGCAGGCAATATATTTCGCCATCTACGAGAGCATAATGTGCTGGGATAAAATGGTTTCGGCCTCCCTTGCGCGCGCTGTGTCCTAGAACCATTAACTGCCCCGCAAGTGGAGACCATAGTGGTACCCAACGTCCCAGCCCAAGCCGCCAAGCCAGAACGATCAACCTACCGAGCCACCCGAACTCAATTGGCTGCTTTTGGTTGACAACCGGATCAGAACTGCTCACAGGCAGTCTTTCCCCTTCATTTCCTCAATGTCTCAGACTCTGGCGTATCAAGAAAAAATACAGTGTCCACTTACACTGTCATCTGATGAACGCACTCTCAGTAACCGCATTGCATTGCATTGTAAACGCTAGATAGTCGTTTATGCAAGTATTCGGAAGTGCTGCATTATTACACTACCTCTCTGCTGAAAAAGTTTCAGAGCCCTGGTCTAGGAATTCGGGCGGGGTAACCCTAGGCAATATCGGGTGTAGTAATGATGTGGTGTTCCAACCGCCTCGCGATGGAGCGGATACGTTCCGGAGAATTATGGCCCATCACCATATCCACGACGGAGAGGACGATTGGTTGCCATCCAACCGTGGCGAGCAAGTGCTCCAGATACTCATACAACACTTGCTCATCAGTACGTTCCTCCAACAAAGGGGAAGGGATACCGCCCCAGATCATCGGTTTGCCTTGCCAAGCATTCCAAGCCTCATCAAAAGTGCAGCTGGTCAATGGAGCAGGCGAGAACGACTCGCATACATCCAAACCAGACTCTTTCAGCAACTTCAGCAGAGGTTTAACATCTCCATCGGTGTGACTACCCACTTTTTTGCCCTGAGCGTGTAGGATATCACAGTAGCGTTGGTATGCTGTCAGGCAATGGGTCCGGAACAGCGAAGGATTTGTCATCAGGCCATGCAAGTTATCAGGAAACTCTACGTAAGGGACATAGAGTTCCTCCATATGATGCAAAACATTTACAAGTTGTTCATCTAGCAGTTGAAGTAGGCGCTCGACCTGGCGTGGGCTGTCATGTAGGGCGTAGAATAGCGACATCTCGCCCAGATATTCAAGCAATGCTTGCTGGAAAGGGATGCGCGGCAACAAGGGAATAACGAAACCGATACCTTCTAATCGACGTTGTTCCTCCAAGATGCTCTCATACACAGGCATATACTCAGCATGTTCGATCAGATACTCCACTACTCGGTAGTCGGCATCTTCTTTTATAAAATGCTCCTTCAGATAAGGCTCCGTGCCACTCTGCACACCCAAAAGCGACAGAGTGTGGCACGTCCTCAGTGAACCCACTGGTGTCTCATAGTGAGTGACCGTTTCACCCGCCTGATCTGCCCTGACCCACTCATGTGATCCACAGATCAGCTCAACAACCGGTTCGTGTTCGCGGAAAACCTCAGCACCGTTAAACGTGACAGTCATATCAACACCGCGCAATCGCCACCGAAAGGGAACCACGAAGCGCTGGCGCCCTACTCCCAATGCATGGTGGATGGCCTCCAGTGACATATCACGAAACTCAGGTGGTATGCTGCCCGCACGTTTGTGACAGGCATACCATACATCCAGACGAACGAGAAAGGGAATACGATCAGGTGTCTGCCCATTCAATGTTCTTAGCACGCGCTCTGTTACATTAGTTGACATGTCGTCCTTTATTCCTTTATAGAACTTGCCATCTCACAGATTGGGGCTTTCGTGAACATGGTTATGGTGCATTAACATTGCGTAGCCGATACACCCAATATTAGACATTGATGATGCTGCCCCACGGGCAGCAAGGCTTACCCTCAGGAGCCACCCGACGGGGGCAGTGGTTGCTCCATTTTGAACGTGTAATCCACTGTCACCGTCACCCCGTCTGTCACCTCAATCAAACCTGGCATCCTGGGAAGCGGTATGCCAAAGTCGGCCAAATCAATACGAGTGGTGGCAATGCCTTCGATCCGATCCACCGATAAGGTGGCGGTTGTATCCCACACCACAGTACGGGTGACATCTTTTAGGGTCAGATCGCCCACCAATTGGAAATTCAGTGGTTGGGCTGGACGAAAATCTAGTGGGAAGTCGCGCACCTCTTTAATCCAAAAGTAGGCTAAGGGAAAACGTGCAAACTCTAACCAGTCGGAACGCAACGCTTCGTCGCGTTCGCGATTGCCGCTGTCCAGTGTGTTAAGATTGACAGTTATCAACCCAAAACTACTAGCAGTTGGGTCGTCGTAGTTGAGCGCGAACTGGCCGGCCAGCTGGTGCGTGCTACCGACAACCTGTTCAGTGCGTCCCCCCTCTCCTAACAGCACCTGTGTGACAGTGTAGGTGAGCGTACTTTCTTCTGGTACGAGCGCAAATGTCCTTACCAGACCAGTGAGCGACCGCCGCAAAGGCGTTGGGGTGGTTATCGGGGTGACTGACGGTGCAATGGTCGGACTACTCACCGCTGTTAACGTCGGGCTGGAAATAGGTATAGGGGACGGGGTCGCCTGTGTTGCATACGGCGCAACAAAAGAATGAGCTCTGGGGGCGATTGATGATATGCCCCCAATGTATACAATAGCGAGCCCCAACACTCCGAGAATAAGTTGCCAAATTCGATACATTGTGTCACCTCATCAGAGCTACAATCAACCCGGTGCCGGCATATTGCCCAACCGTTCCCGCGAGATAGTCAGCTGTTCGGTACAGGCAAGCTTGCGGATCGGGGGACAGTTCTGCGGATTCATCTGACCGGTTACCAACTTCAAGACAAACGCGAGGCATAGTGGCTCATCACAAAACTTACAGTTCGTCCTAGGCAACGGCTGAGAGACCTCTATAGGCGTCGCCCAAGGGTGCCTCTCAAAATCAGGTCCTAGAGGGATCATCACGATCGCAACAGTACTCTAACAAGACACACATTCTATAGTCCCCCCTCGTCGTTTATAAAATTTCCTCACAGCAGATCGTCAAGACATCGGGTAAACCACCGAGTCTTAAAGAAAACTATAAACGGTGGTCTTCCCCGCTACCCTTTGCTCTCTTTAAGCCACGCAACAATCTCTTCCTTGCGCGGCAGGCGACCCGATGACTTGAGTTCCTCATTGATGACCAAACCAGGTGTGCTTATGATCGGATATGCCATAATGGCATCCATATCCGTTACCTTGATGATCTCTACCGGCACACCCACTTCGGCTACAGCCTCGCGCGCCAGCTCCTCCAACCGCTTGCACTTGGGGCATCCTGTGCCCAGGATCTTTACTTCCATTGCATCAGGCTCCTTTCATCTGGTATTTGGCGAGCTGCTCTTTCTATGACTTCCACGATGAATGTCCACTTTTACGATGGGTGTTCACGAACAGGTATAGGCACTGGTCGAGTACGCCGCCCAATCAACCACAAACTGGCCACGAGCACGGCCAAGAGTGCCAACACACAACCAGCGCTCAGCCACAGGCTGGCGCCATCGACGAGCATGCCATACAGCAGCCCAGCCAGCGTGCTGAACAGCGCCACCCATCCGACGTACGTAAAAGTCTTGGTCCGTCCGATGATGGCCGACACCATCAGGATGCTCTGCAGGCTCAGTTCCGGATCGGCCATCAGGTAGGCAAGCAGTGGACCACGATGCATCCCCAGACTCAAGAACATATTGGCAATCGGCACCTCGACCAACGTGGGGAAGTACATGAAAACGCCGAAGGCCACTCCGGCGAGGTTGCCCGATACAGTATTGCTGCCAGCCAGGAACTGAATCCAGTCAGGCTGTATGAGCTGGCGAGCGATGCCTACCCCAAAGACGCCTACGAGCAGCAGCGGGAAGATTTGCTTGACAAAGCGCCAAGATTCCCACAGCCACTCCTGAATCTCATAAGGATCAAAGAAACGCCACGCAACGAACGTCACTGCGAGCAAGGCAGCGGCGACGCCGAAGAACTTGCCCGGGAAATATACCACGAGGCCGCCGTCGTAAGGCATCATGTTCGTAGCCGCCACCAAGAGTGTCAGGACAACGAGACCCAACGTCACCCACGTCCAGCGGTTGAAGCCCTCGTCTACTCGATTCAGTCCCCGCCACGCCAAAGCACCGATGATTGCCAGCAGCCCAATAAGGATGGCGCCCTGCACACTGACCCCCTCTTCGCCCTGGGTGGGATCGAACGGCACCAGCTGGTACAGTGTCGCCTGAAAGCGGTCCACTCCGCCGACCGGCAGGTTCACGAAGGCATAGTTGTCTGTGAGCGCGTTCAACTTCAGCGTTCCGAACAACAGCAACGCTGCCAGGATCAAGATCAGCGCCCACGACCGGCGCGGAATACGACCGTGTCCGGCAAAACCTCGGTCGTTCTCCTGAGCGTGTGCGATGTCTGAACGGCTGAAGATGAGCGCCATAATCATGCCAATGCCGATACCGAAAGCAAGCGCGAGCAGCATGCGTGCAACGGCGAGGTCGAGCCCGATCGCCACGCCAGTATACGCCAGCGCCAGAATATTGGCCGCCGGCGCGAAGAACAGGAAGGTGATGGCAGGTCCCAACCCGGCGCCTTTCTTGTAGATGCCGGCAAACAAGGGAACAATGGTGCACGAGCAGACAGCCAGCAGTGAACCAGCCGACACCGCTGCTGGGTAGGATACATACTTGGGTGTACAACGCCCCAAAAAACGTGTAATCGCCTCCTTAGGCAACAATGCCGACATCGCACCGGCGATAAAGAAGGCTGGCAGCAAGCAAAGCAGCACGTGCGCCGCCAGATAGGCAGCCAGATTACCCAGACCACCCTGGACCAATTTGGCCGCGACATCGAAAACTTCCACTAACTCTCTCCTTGCTTCAGGAAGACACTGGTACTCTGACTTGAGCGACAGGCCTGCCCACCAGCTTCAGCTGTGTGTTCATACATCCGCTTAAGCCAGTGCCATCCGCCACAATCCAGCCGGGGCGAGGTCCAACGCCTCCGTCTTCGCAGCTTTATACCCTCCCCTAACCCATCCCTGTGCGCAGCATTGCCGCAAATTCGCGCGGCATCGCACTCGATTCAATCGCCTGCGCAGTGCGCTCCACATCGTATTCCACGCGTGCAAAGCTCACGCGCAAATCACGACCGTCCGCTTCCACCACTGCGTAACAGGCGCGCGAATCGCCATCCTTCGGTTTGCCCACGCTTCCATCGTTGACCACGTGACGCCCGCTTGGGAGAACACGATGATATGGCAGGTGCGTATGCCCACACACCAACACATCTGCCTCTGCCAAATCGAGCAGCCGCTCGAGACTTGCGTCAGGCCGCTCAACAAAAAGGTACTCGTTAATCTTGCGGGGGCTGCCGTGCACCAGCGCCAGGCGCAAATCGCCCAACTGCAACCGAATATCTGGCAGCAGGCCACGTAAAAAGGCTTTGCTCTCCGCCGTTGTATGCTCATTCGTCCATGCGATCGAGCGATTGCCCAGCGCTTTTGCTTCTGGGGTTTTGTACGCACACCCACAGTCATCACTGTCGTTGCCCACACCCTGATCATAATTGCCCATAACAGTCGGGATGCCAAGGTCACGAATAAGCGCTACCACCTCGTTGGGAAAGGTGGCATAGCCTACCAGATCGCCCAGGCAATAGCGTTCTGTCAGACCACGTGATCTCATATCAGCCAGAACCGCTTCCAGAGCAGGCAGATTGGCGTGAATGTCACTAAACACAGCAATTCGTCGGCTCATCTCTTTCTATCCTTCCTGTATTCCTCAGCGAACCTAACAGTGCAAAGACCAGCACCTACCGCTGATCGATCTCCATTCACTACGGTCAAAGCTCCTTCTGGCCCGCACAGTACAGCGCGCTTTCGTACGCGCTTGGGATCGAAAAACCACGCAAACCAGCTGCGCCACCTCGCCACCGCCTCGCGATTCACTGAGTAGTAAATCCAACGATTGTCCACGATGTCACGTCGACTCGTGATTAGTCCAGCCTCACGCAACACACGCAGATGGTGCGAAAGCAGGTTGGACGGCAGACCTAACTTCTCGTTTAGCTCGCAGTTGCAGGAGTCACCCTCCATTAAGTACTCAAAGATGCGCAGACGGTTTGGATCGGCCAACGCCCGCAACAGCCTCATGAGCTCAGTCCGGTCAGGTCGCTGCTCCATCAATAACGTTACATCGTTCCCGTCTTCTGTCATTAGCAAACCTACATTACATCATACTATTATCTGCAGCACACCCTTACCTTGATGTGCTCATCTTATCCACTGAACGGTTCATGAGTCTACAACCGGGGTGCTTTGTACCGTCGCCAACTGCATTCGAGCAACTTGGAACCAGGTGCGTTTCATCCATAGCGCAACATACACCAGACCAATCAGCACTGGCACTTCAATCAGTGGCCCAATCACTGTCGCCAACGCCTCTTGTGAGGTAATGGTAAAGGTGCCCACAGCGACAGCGATGGCCAGCTCGAAGTTGTTGCTGGCAGCAGTGAACGATTGGGTGGCTGCCATCTCGTAACTGAAACCCAAGAGCGCCGACAAGCCAAAGGACAGGAAAAACATTAAAACGAAATATACCACCAGAGGGACAGCGACGCGCAGCACATCCAATGGCTGGGCCAGAATACGATCGCCCTGCATAGCGAACATAACCACGATGGTGAACAGCAGACCAACCAGCGCAGTAGGGCCCAAGCGTGGCATCAGCTGCGCCTCATACCACTCTTTGCCACGCCGCTTCAGGAAATAGAAACGAGTGAGAATCCCCGCCACTAACGGGATGCCCAAAAAGATCAGCACGCTTTTTGCAATGTCCCACATCGTGATGTTGACCACTGTGCCAGGAAATCCCAGCCATTCGGGTACCACTTTGAGAGATATATAGGCCAAGGGGCTGTACATGAGGATCTGGAAAACTGAGTTAAGTGCCACTAGCACGGCGCAGTATTCGTTGTCGCCGCCGGCAAGTAGATTCCAAATAAGCACCATAGCAATGCAACGCGCTAGACCCACAATGATCAACCCAGTACGGAAGCCGGGGTCATTGGGCAAGAACAGCCACGCCAGTCCAAACATCACTGCCGGTCCGACAAGCCAGTTGAGCACTAGCGAGACACTGAATTGACGACCGGCCTGGGTGATGCGACCTAGCTCTTCATACTTCACCTTGGCCAGTACCGGATACATCATCCACAGGAGGCCAAGAGCAATGGGTGCCGACACAGTGCCAATACTTAGTGCATCGAACACCTCCTTAATGCCTGGAGCTACAGCACCGATACCAACCCCAATTGCCATCGTGACGAAAATCCAGAGCGGCAGCAAACGATCAAGCAACGAAAGCTGCCCGACCACGCTCCGGCCCACCGATCTGAGCACTACCTGCGAAACCGTTGTCATCTCATCTTGCTCCTGCTAATCAAACGTGGCGATCCGACTTGACTTTTCGATACTTGCTGAAATCCTAAACCATAGGTAATCCTGCTTGCCCGTTTGGCCAACACAGCACCAGACAGGCCTTACGGTCGTTTAACCATATTCTGGCTTTAATCACAAAGGACAGCGATATAATAATTCAACGATCATCGAAATTATAACAAAGAAAAAATGATTGTCAAGCTAGGTGCCCAACACAAGAAGCCCTTCTGGGCCTCTGTAGACTGGAGCCTTTTGACAAGTGTCCGTGCCCATGTTATCATTTCTTAATACTCGGCATGATTCCCGATTGCATAGCATGAGACAGACATTCTGCAGGTCCCCGACTCTATATTCAGTGTGACCACGAAACTCTAGCTCTATTAAAGCAGTCCAGATCAAGACGAAAGGGAGAAGGCGCTATGATCGAAATCAAACATCCAGTCCCGAGCGACATTGAAATTGCCCAGGCTGCTATCTTGCGGCCCATCAAAGAGGTGGCAGAGTCGATCGGCTTGACCGAGGACGACCTGGATTTCTATGGCAAGTACAAAGCCAAGATTCACTTGGATGTGCTCGAGAAGTTTAAAGATCGCCCCCAAGGAAAATACATCGATGTGACAGCGATCACACCAACCCCATTGGGCGAGGGGAAGACGACTACCACGGTAGGTCTCAGTCAAGCTTTAGGTGCTCATTTAGGCAAGAGGATCATCACTTGCATTCGCCAGCCCTCTCAAGGACCCACCTTTGGCATCAAAGGCGGTGCCGCTGGAGGTGGCTACAGCCAGATCGTGCCGATGGAGGATTTCAATCTGCATCTGACCGGCGACATCCACGCCGTAGCGGCAGCGAACAACTTGCTAGCAGCAGCGATTGATGCTCGTATGCTCCACGAACGCAACCTAGGCGAACGCTTCAAGGAAGTGACCGGCCTGGATCCGTTGCGCATCAATCCCTACACCATCACATGGAATCGGGTAGTAGATGTCAATGATAGCGCGCTGCGCAAGATTGTAATCGGTCTGGGTGCCCGTAACGATGGCGTGCCACGTGAGACAGGATTTGACATTGCCGTCGCCAGTGAGGTTATGGCAATCCTTGCGCTCACTACCGGTTTGCGAGATCTGCGTCAACGGCTGGGGCGCATCGTAGTGGCGCAGAATGTTGCTGGTGAGCCGGTAACGGCAGAACAGCTAGGTGTTGCCGGTGCCATGACCGTGCTGCTGAAGGATGCCATTATGCCCAACTTGATGCAGACGCTAGAAGGTACTCCCGCCTTTGTGCATGCAGGCCCCTTCGCCAATATCGCCCATGGCAACAGCAGCATTATCGCCGATCAAATTGCTGTCAAGCTTGCGGACTACGTGGTCACCGAGTCCGGATTCGGCGCGGATATCGGGATGGAGAAGTTCTTCAACATCAAGTGTCGCTACTCAGGACTGATCCCCAGCGTAGTAGTGCTTGTCGCTACGGTTCGCGCTTTGAAGATGCATGGAGGCGGTCCAAAGGTTATTCCTGGGCGTCCGCTTGACCCAGCCTACACTGAAGAGAACCTGCCTCTGTTGGAAAAGGGATGCGCTAATCTGGTGAAGAATATCCAGATTGTCAAGCTATTTGGGATTCCGGTGGTGGTGGCCATCAATCGATTCAAGCATGATACAGAAGCTGAGCTGAAGCTTGTCAAACGCATTGCCGAGGAAGCAGGTGCCTACGCAGCAGTGCCATCGGATCACTGGGCCAATGGAGGCGCCGGCGCCATCGAGCTGGCCGAGGCAGTGATCTCCGCAAGCGAGCAACCTAACCATTTCGATTTCCTTTACCCGCTTGACTGGCCAATCAAGAAGAAAATTGAGACTATTGCCACCAAAGTATACGGCGCAGATGGAGTGGACTACACACCATTGGCCAATCAGCAGATCGAAGCTTATGAAAAAGCAGGTTTCGGCAACTTGCCTATTTGCATGGCCAAGACACACCTGAGCCTCAGCCACGATCCCAACCTGAAGGGTGTGCCGACCAATTTCACTCTGCCAGTCCGAGAGGTGCGCGCCAGCGTGGGTGCCGGTTTCATCTATCCATTATGCGGTGAAATGCGCACGATGCCCGGTCTGCCCTCACGCCCAGCCTTTATGCAGGTGGATTTGACCGATGATGGCCGCGTAGTGGGACTGTTCTAAATGGGATTGCTTCCTGTATAGGCTTACACGAAGCTGCCGGGATAAGCGAAGGGTGTAGAGCAGATAATCTTTCCTATACCCGCTATCCCGGCAGCAATTTTTCCAGGACGAGCTACCACGATGGCGACAGGGACGGCGCCAGGAAAAGTGATCCTATTCGGCGAGCATGCCGTGGTGTACGGACGGCCTGCTATTGCTGTGCCAGTGGATGGGGTGGAGGCGTGCGCCACAGTACGACCGGGCGAGCAAGGCAGCGGCATCTGGCTCGAGTGCTGCAACTTGCCCGCTGCGGAGAAGGGCCGGGAGGGCTGTTACTACCCCATAAGAGAAGCTCCGCCTGGTGATCCTTTGTGTGTTGTGGTCACAATTGGGCTGACTCACATGGGGATGGTCACCCCTCCGGAACCAGACCTGATCATTACGATATCATCCACTATTCCGATTGCGCGTGGTCTGGGCAGCGGCGCAGCCGTGGCAACAGCGATTATCCGAGCACTAGCGACCTATCTCGATTATCCATTATCCCCAGAGGAGACCTCACGTCTGGTGTTTGAGGTGGAAAAAATCTTCCACGGGACGCCCAGCGGTATTGACAACACCGTGATCGCCTACCAGCAGCCTGTGTACTATGTGCGAGGTGAACCGGTCGAGCTGTTGAAGGTTAGCAATCCGTTTCACCTGGTAATCGCCGACTCCGGCGTAGCGAGTGCAACGCGCGAGGTAGTCCGCGAAGTGCGTCAACATTGGGAGGTCGAGCGTGTCCGGTATGAGGCCCTGTTTGACGGCATCGCAGCGGTTGTGCGTGCGGCCAGGGAATCGATTCTCAAGGGAGAATGGCGGGCTCTTGGACCGCTTATGAACGAGAATCAAGCTTTGCTGGAGGAGCTGGGCGTCTCCGCGCCCGCTCTGGAAAGGCTGCTCACAGCAGCGCGTTCTGCAGGCGCTTTGGGAGCTAAACTCTCAGGCGCCGGACAAGGTGGTTTCGTGATCGCCCTCGTGGAAGAGGAAAACATCATTTCCGTGAGCAAAGCACTGGAGCGGGCCGGCGCCACTCAGGTTCTCTCGACCTGTGTATCCTCCTACCCCACTTCTGGATCGCGCGAAGAGGAAAAAGGATAAAGCGATCTTTTGTCTTTTCAGAAGGATCCTCCGCCCGAGTGAGAAAAGAGCACGATTCTGACGATAAGCAGCTATCGCTTCAGAATCTGTTGCACCTGCTGCACAGCGCGCGGGATAATGTGGAATGCCACACCCGGTTTGGCTTCCTTTTCCAATACTACAGCAATAGCCACTTCATGGTCAACTGGTAGCACGATGACACTGCCCCGACAGCCCTCGATCAGGAGTCGTTCGATTCCATCGTCACTAAGACCAAGTCGCACCAACGTCCGCTCTGCCAGCGACAGCATGATAGAGGCCATTGCCGCCACCTGGGAGCTATCGGTCATTCCCTCGCCCAGGAACGACCCGTCCCCGGGCGGGTACGAAGCCACCACCAGACCCTCAACGCTGACCACCACTGCTGCGCGTGCTCCTTCTAAGCTCTTGCACAGGTTAGCCAGCACACGTTGCAGCTGGTCAACGCGATATTCCAGAAGCATACTCAGTGCATCTCCTGCCCACCGGCTACATTAATTGCCTGCCCCGTCATATAGCTCGCTTCGTCAGACGCCAGATAAACCAGAATATTGCACACATCGTCATAAGTGCAGCCGCGTCCAAGGGGCACCTGCTCGAGATACTTGCGACGCACCTCTTCCTCACTAATGCCCCACTTTTTGGCGTATTGACTGTACAAAGAGCTTACCCACAACGGAGAGTCCAAGAGATTCCCGGGGCAAATTGCGTTCACCCGCACACCATATTCAGCCATTTCCAGCGCCAGACTTTGTGTCAAGCCAATGCCACCGAACTTGGAGGCGGAGTACGCAGAATTCTTATAGCTACCCTTCTTACCCGATTTCGAGTTGATCTGAATAATGGTGCCACTTCGTTGTTGCTTCATAACCCGGCAAGCATGCTTGGCACACAGAAAGTAACCAATGAGGTTCACCCGGATGACGGCTTCCCACTTCTCAGCCGGGAACTGATCAATCTCCCCAGAGATCAAGATACCCGCGTTGGCAACGAAGATGTCCAGCCGGCCGAACTCTTGCACTGTCCGATCCACCAAAGCTGCAACTTCATCTTCGTTTGTCACATCCACGCGCATCGCGATGGCACGCCGGTTAGTTTGTCCCGCTTGCTTATAGTACGCATTAAGCTCAGAGGCAGTACGAGAAGCAGTCTCTGCATTTATGTCGGCAACCACTACATCGCATCCCTCCTGTGCCAGACGTTGGCAGATGGCTTGACCAAGTCCCTGGCCACCCCCAGTCACCACAGCCACTCGATTCTCCAGCGAAATGTGCATACCCTTCACTCCTCAAGAAAAAAGTAATTCGTCAACTGAAGAAAGGGCAAACCATGTTCTCCTAGCAGGGATCCCCCACTCTCTCCAGAAGGAACAGCATATCTCCAGAGCTGACTAGCTCTAGCGCTGCAAACACCACATCGCATCGCCCCTCTGGTGAACTCAGGTATTCAAATCAATCGGCATCTAGTTTTTAATTCTATACAACCACCACGCCCGCATTTGGATACATAACTGGCGTAATATCAAACCAATCGGCATATAGTTTTTAATTCTATGCAACCCCTACCTAGGTGGCAAGCTTCAAGATCAGAGTACACCAACACTGAGGGATCTCCCTTCTTAATGCTCGATTAGATCTGCACAGGAGGACAGAGCAGCTGATACACCAACTCGAGAGTTTTCGAACACCTTCTTGGCAGAGATTGCCGCAGCAAGCAAGAGTGCGCGCTTGACAAGGACTTAGAGCTGAGTAAAATGGATTCAATATATGAGATGGTGTTACAATATATGACACGATCGCGCGCGCTCGCTGGCACCCAATCTGTATTACGGGCTATTCGCTTGCTCAAGATGTTCACTGATGCGCATCCTGAGTGGCGGCTAAAAGATCTAGCTCGTGCAGCGGAGATGAATAAGGCCACCGCCTACCGGCTGTTAAGCGCCATGGAAGACGAAGGCCTGCTGATGCGCGATTCGCGCACTGGGGCCTACCGACTGGGTCCTGAAGCCATTGCCTTGGGAGGACGAGCGCTGCGTTCCAACGACTTGCGTTCTGCGGGCTATAGTGAGCTGGAGTGGTTGGCATGCACAGCAGGTGAAGCTGCAACGTTGGAAGTTCTGGTGGACGATCAAGTGCTCATCCTAGAAGAAATCCCTGCCAGTCACTTGCTGGCACCATGGCAGACTATTGGCACGCGGCATCCAGCCCATGCGACTTCTACTGGGAAGCTGCTCCTGGCATTCCTGCCGACACAGGAGCGTGTCGCACGTCTACGTCCACCGCTGCAACGCCTGACCGATAAGACCATTACCGACTTGGAGGAGCTAGAACGGCAAATGGCCTTGATCAGGACGCAAGGCTATGCCACAGCGATCGAGGAACTTGAAGATGGCTATGTAGCAGTCAGCGCACCAATACACAACCACGATGGCAATGTGGTGGCCGCGGTTTCCATTGGCGGCCCGATCACACGGCTGAATGCGGGACGTATGCCAGAGTTCATTGACCTTGTACGACAGGCTGGTCGGCTCATTTCGGGACGTCTTGGTTTTAGAGAACATTGATATGTTGGCATAACACGCTTAGTAGCAGAGCACACTACCGCTGGGATACCGGGAAGGAATTGCACAACTATGACAACACAGGTGAGAAACGTATCCACCCATTCAGATGAGCAGTTCGCTGTGCCCAGGCAAATGCAAGATTTGGTCCGACTGAACGTGCCTGGTCCTAAGGCCCGCGCGCTTATCAGTCGCGATGCGCAAGTGATTTCACCATCCTATCCACGTGACTATGGGTTTGTAATGGCATACGGCCGCGGCTGCGAAGTGTTTGATGTGGATGGCAACCGATTCCTGGACTTTGCAGCAGGTGTCGCGGTCAATTCCACCGGGCACTGCCATCCCAAGGTAGTACAAGCAATCAAACAACAGCTCGAACGATTCATCCACATCTCTTCGGATTACTACCACGAGCTGTGGGTGCAGCTGGCCGAAAAGCTCGACGAGCTGGCACCCTTCGAGGAAGAAGCTATGTCATTTATGACCAACTCAGGTACCGAAGCAATCGAAGCAGCCATCAAACTGGCACGCTATCATACTGGCCGCCATCGTTTCATCGGCTTCCTCGGCGCTTTCCACGGGCGGACGATGGGGTCGTTAGCCTTCAATGGTAGCAAGGTGGCCCATCGGTACAGGTTTTTTGGTACCATGCCAGATGTGGTGCACGTTCCCTTTCCCGACCCCTATCGTCCTGTGTTAGCTATGCATCCAGAAGACGAAGACTACGGCGAGACGGTTGTGAATTACATCGAGCAGGTCATCTTTCGGCAATTGGTGCCTCCCCAAGAGGTAGCCGCTGTGTTGGTCGAGCCGATCTTAGGTGAAGGGGGATACATTGTTCCAGCGAACAGCTTCTTCCATCATCTCCGTGCGCTATGTGATCGCTATGACATCCTGTTGATCGTGGATGAGGTACAATCCGGGATGGGGCGTACTGGGGAATGGTGGGCAATTGAGCATTGGGATGTAGAACCCGACATTGTCTGCACAGCTAAAGGAATTGCGAGTGGTATGCCTTTGGGTGCTGCGATTGCCCGTCGCAGATTGATGAACTGGCCGCCGGGAAGCCATGGTAACACATACGGGGGCAATCCGTTGGCATGTGCTGCAGCACTCGCCACTATTGAGGTCATCGAAGACGAAGGTCTGGAGAACGCCCGGATACAGGGAGACTATGCGCTTGAGGTGCTTAAAGAAATGGCCGCTCGTCACCCCAGCATTGGTGATGTGCGCGGCAAGGGCTTGATGATTGGACTTGAGCTGGTCAAGGACAAAGCAACTCGTGAGCCCGCTAAGGAACTTCGCGACCGGGCGGTTCACCTCGCATTTGAGCACGGTCTCTTGGTGCTAGGATGTGGCACAAGTACGATCCGCATAGCTCCTCCGCTGATCATCTCGCGTGCCGAGATGATGGAAGGATTGCAAATCCTAGACTATGCACTTACCAAGGCCGAGGAAGAGTTAATCTAATCGCCTGTCGCGGCGGAACACCATTCTGGAGAGGTCTTGCTCCGCCTGTCCGATCTTGGCACGATAGATGTGGAGCTGTCGTTCAAATGAGGAAAGTGGATACGCCGCTTTATAGCCGGCGATCATCTGCTTTAGCCAATCCTCAGCTATTGCTGGACTGACCCCACGATATTGACCGGTGAAGCAAATCTGATCAAGCGGTAGCTTCGGCGGCATGGGGGGATATGGACCTTTGGCATAACCGAAGACAATGGTCATCAAAGGAAAAACCCCATCTGGCAATGCCAGTTTCTGTTTCAAGTAACCGGCATCCAAGAAGCCAGTACGCCCTGTCTCCGACAGCATAACAGAAGAAACCCCCAGTGATTCAGCGGCCAGATTCATGGTCATTGCCGCCAGAGAAGCGTTGATCACCGCCACCGTGTAGGTCACCAAGGGACTATCAGAGAACATGTCGGCGATTGCCTTGTTCCAATGTGCGTCGCCAAGTACGATCACAGCACGCTGACCATTGAACGGGATAGGGCGCCCGAAAAATTGCTGCCATGACTGCGCGGTAAAAACAGCAAACGCCCATGTCTGCAGATTGACCGTAGACGGTGCCAGCCGGCCAGCTTCGAGAATGGCAGTAAAGACATCATCAGGAATCTCACGCTCACTAAAGTGTCTTATACTGCGACGCCCGAGAATGGTTTTGAGCAGTGGATTGCCCTGCACTGTCGAAGGAACGTGAGGCTTCGCTGTCACGATACGCACGATGGCGCGCACAAACTCAAGTGGACTTATCTTTGGGAGCATCTCCTAAGCCAACAGGGGGTCATAGCGGGTTTCTCGGATTACACTCTGCTTTGGATAAGCTCTATCAATTGATCAATATCATACCATAAGAGGCAAAGGCATAGTATACCAACATAACCCGAAGAGCAAGAACGCCTTGTTCTTGTAATTTTATCAAGGGTATCACTGCAATGCGCCTTCGCCCTGATCAGTCACCTTACTCATTCATAGCGTTGCCGAAATAGTTGGGGCCAGCTGTGTCGTATAAGAAACAACAGGATTGTGGCACCAGAGGCCAAGCTAGTGAGTCCACCAGCTAAGCGTGGCGGAGTGCTCCCCATACGTAACAGCAGATGATGCTCGCCAGCAGGCACGTCCACCGTAATCAGCCCATAAGGCGCCTCGTGGCGATGAGGAATGGGCACCCCGTTCAAGATTACTTGCCAGCCCGGGTAGTCATAAGTGTAAAACTGCACAGTAACAGGAGTAAGGGCGTGCAGACGCACTTCGTCCGATGCTCCTCCGTGGCGCAGCGTCTCAAGTGTGCCCTCACCCCGCACAATAGTCGCCACTTGCAAAGGATCACCCGTCATGTATTGGGCTTCCATCGGACTGGTCGTGGGCTGTTCCTCTGTGACTGCTACCATTGCCACACGGTCGGCAGGCGAAAAGCGATCCCAGCGAACAACTGCCTGAGGAGTCTCGCGCCAACTCTCCACCTCCGTGTATTGAGGCAAAGCATACGCAAAAGATGTCAACACGATCACCCAGCACAGAATATGCAGCTCTATAGGTACAAGCACTGTTGATTGCATCCGTAGTGACTGCTCGGCTGTTAGGTTTCCCCCCGCAGTCTTGCATTGAATGCGACCGGCAAAGAAAGAATGCCCTAGTGTAGATGCTACTACCGATAGCATAAAGATTAACAGCCCCAGCAGACGCCAGGGAAATTGCACCAAGCTGGCAATCGGGAGCGCCCTCCAGAGTGCTTCTGCAGATGGGGACATCAGCCATATGACTGACAACGCGGATGCCAACATAAAGAGCGAAATCATCTTAGGCCACGTCGAGCTGTAGGCATACACCTTTTCTTGTCCAGGCCCATCCGGAGAAACTCGGCGCAAGCCTCTACGCACCAGATCGCCGATTGTCAGCCATCCGCCTAAGAGAGCCAAGCTCGCTGCGCTGACGCCCAGCTGAAACGACATTCCATCCTGCAAACCAGGGCCGGAATAACCGTATCCCCAGAACGGGGACAAGAGCTGCGCAGGGTAAACGAAGTGTTGACGGTAGTCATAGCTGTAGGCCGTCCACTGCTCGACTTTCACATAACGCAATTCAGCTACTAGGGGCACCAGGTAGATAGCAGCCAGCCCAAGGCCCAAGGCTGCGGCAGCCAGCACCTTACTCATTGGCCTTACCAGGATATCTATAAGCTGAGCCCTCGACCAGCCGCCTACATTGCTCTTCGTCCAAAGGTTCACCACCAGAAGGAACAGAAGATAGCACGCCAGAAATGGGGTGAAGGTGAACAAAGAAGCATGGTGTGTCAATGCCAGCAAGCCATAGGCAAGCGCTGCCCACGCCACACGCCTTGCGTTAGGATGCATAACCAAGTTTGTGAAAGCCCACATCGTCATCGGGAGGAGCGCCAAGGCGACATACTCAGGGAAGGCACTGCGAACATAGAGCTCTAATAAATGAAAGGGAGCCCACATATAAACAACTGCGCCCAAGATACCGGCCGATGGTCCTACAAGCTGGGCCAGGAAACCGTACATGGCCAGCCCCCCTGCAATAGTGGCCAACACGTATACACCTTTGACAGCTTCAACAAAACTCAACCCCAGCAGATGGAGCAACTCCGCCGCATAAAAGGCCAATGGAGCATAGATATTAAACAAAGGATAACCATAACCGAAAGCGAAATCAGGTGACCACCGTGGCCACAGGTAACCATCGCGCAGCGTCTGGTCAAACTCGACTAGGAAGAAGACACTGTGAGGTGCATCGTGCGCATTGAAAAAATAAGCGGGTGACAACAATGGCAACCATATGAACACAGAGAAAAGCAAGACGGCAGCCACCGAGGGAAGACTAGCAGTGCAGGACGAGACCCTGAGATTCTTTAACATATCTCTTCTCGTAGCGATCCCCACGCGCCCTATCGTAGCACAGCCATAAGAATGTTACAACCTGCTTTATGTTGATCGGCTCACATCAGATACGCCAGCAATACAGTGAGGGTAGCCATGCTAGCGAGCGTGCTCAGGAGTATGGTTGCAGCGACAAACCGGGCATCACCACCAAACAGTGTAGCCAACACACTGCTCATCACACCAGTGGGCATAGCAGCCTGCAACACACTTACCTGACGTGCCAAACCAGAAACACCTAGCAGAGCTGCCAGACCGATGGTGAGCAATGGACCAATGACGAGCATCACAAACACTGCCAGCCCCAAGGGTGCTAGTCGTCCGGTGAGTGAGGTACGGGATAGCTGCAATCCCAATACCACCAACATAAAGGGCACTGTTGCCTGACTGAGAAGGCTGACTGCGCGTTCCAAAGGGAGAGGTAGTGCAGTGTTTGTTATGTTAAGAATGAATCCGGCCACCATCGCATAGATCAGGGGGGCCTTCAGGACATTAAGCACTGCTTGGCGTGCTGTACCAGTGCCACGTGAGGCAACGTAGATGCCGACCGTATTCGTCCACACCGAGGACGCCAGGAAGAAAATCACCGCCCGTTGCAGGCCCTCCTTCCCAAAGGCGAAATCACTGATCGGAAGACCATAATTCCCCGTGTTCAGAAGGGCAACCGCGAGGATAAATCCGGTCGCTAAGTCGCGTTCAAAGCTCAGCAGGCGACAAATGCCTATACCCAGTACCACCATAAGGAGACTATTGAGGAAGGCCAACGCGACAATTTGCCAGACCTCACCGACCTCCAAGGTTGAATGAGCGATATTGTCCAACACCAGACTAGGAGTGAGTAAATAGACAGCGATACCGGAGAGTGCACATGCGTCAGGTCGGAAATGACGATCAACCAGCGCCGAGAGTCCCGCAATAATGAAGACAGGAGCAACAATGTTAGCGGCAATGCTCAGAAAAGATGACATGACAGGCTTTGCAGAGGTATTGGGCTAGGCGCACGTGTAACACAGCTACCCACTAAAGTCAAAAGGCATGGATAATTGGCTCACCTTCTGATTTGTAGAAAAGCGGGCCAGAAAAATATTGACTTTTGAAAAGTTCTATGATATCATATCATATGATAATATATCATATGATATCACGACACCTAAAGTTCCGAAAGGATAGTGGGCTATCAGCATTGCGCATTCTACGTTATAACTTGACCCATCGGGTTGCTGACGAAATCAGTCATATGATTTTGTCGTCCAGTTTGCGTCCGGGCGACAAGTTGCCGCCTATGGCCGAGCTGGAGAAACGCTTAGGTGTCAGCCACACAGTGGTGCGTGAAGCACTAAGGATGTTGGAAACACGTGGGCTGGTACAGGTCCAGCACGGCAAGGGTGTCATTGTGTCCCTCAATTCATCCGACGCATTGAGCACTTCCCTTAACGCAGTTTTTCGCCTCCACGAAGGCACATTGTTCCACTTAATGGAATTCCGCACCATACTAGAAATAGAGGTAGCTCGGCTGGCAGCTGAACGTCGAACTGATCACAATCTTCGTGAGATGCAAGATTACTTGCAAGAGATGGAACAAGCAGCAGAGGTGCCACGCGGCTATGTTGATGCCGACGTAGGATTCCATAATGCATTGGTGCGAGCTACCCATAATCCTGTTCTGATCAGTGTGACTAGTTCACTACAAGATCTCCTAGTTAAGAGTCGCGAGATCACCTTTCGAGGACCCCCTGTTGGCGCGATCAGAGCATTACGTGCTCACTACCGCATTTACGAGGCAGTCAAGGCTAAGGATCCTGAAACTGCTGCTGTTGCTATGCGCCAACACTTGGATGAAACGCTCCAAGACATCAAGCTCGCCATCAAGGAGGGGCGACTCGAGCAGAGGCTTTAGCCACGAACAGGTGTAGAAGGGGGGTGATTATAACCTAGATTAAGACTGAGCTTCTCGACGTTGTAATGAACAAACCGGAAAAGGCCACCTCTAACTCTAATGGTTCAGGTTAGGAGGGAAAATCCTATGAAAACAAAAGTTTTGAGCCGCCGTAGGTTCTTGCGCACAGCCGCTCTTGTCGGTGGTAGCCTTGCCGTTACCAACCTTGTACCTGCCCAGGTCAGTGCAGCTGCTAAAAACCAATTCACGAGTAGCTACCCAGCAGTATCAGCTCAAGAGAAGAAACTAGTTAGCTTCTGGCACATCTACACTGAAGAGCCACGCAACAAAGGGGTTGAGGCTGTGATTTCTGCGTTCGAGAAGGCTTACCCTGAGATCAAAGTGGAAGCAAATGCTGTCTTCCATCAAGATGCCAAAGTAGTCTTCCCCAACGTGATCAAGACCTCGCGTCCACCTGATGTTATTCAGCTGCGCACAACTAGCCTCGCACGTATCTCTATTGATGCGGGTCTCGTAATGGACATCACTGAGATGTATGAGGAGAAGGGATACGACAAGCGGTTTGGACCGTTGGGCGATACTGCAGATTGGAAGGGCAGGAAGTGGTCAATACCCTTCAACCTTGATCAATTTCCCGGTGTATGGTATTTCAAGGATGTATTTGAAAAGATGGGGCTTAAGCCGCCCACGACCTTGGATGAGCTTGAAGTCATCCTGGCCGAGTTTAAGAAAAACAACATCTCAGCAATCTGGATTGGCAACCGCGACCGCTGGCACGCCCCTTATATGGTGGAGTACCTGATTCTGCGCCTAGGTGGTGTGAAGACTTGGAAAGGCTTGGCTGATGGCTCAGCCCACTGGACCGATCCTGAAGTGGTAGCTGCTTTCGAGAAGTTCGCCGATTGGCTCAATAAAGGATACTTCTACCCTGATATGAACGCCTACGATATTACAGACCTGTATCCCTATTGGACCTCCGATCAGATCGGCATGTGCGGTCCGTGTGGACCGTGGGCGTTCGAAAACGCTAAGCTGGCTGGCCGCGATGCCGATTACTTCCCCTTCCCAGTGCTGAAAGAGGGCGATCCAGTGGTTGGCATTGTGAACGCGGAGCCTTTTAGCATCTCCAAGAACGCGCCGCACCCTGAAGAGGCAAAGTTGCTACTTGATTTCCTGGGAAGCAAAGAGGCACAACAAATCTTCATGGATATCACCAACATTCCTATGGCCAACCTGGACGTGGATGTAAGCAATCAACCAGAGCCGATCCAGAAGATGATTAAGGATGCCCATACATTGCCAAGTGTTCTCGGCTTCGATTGGGATCTACCCGAGGCTGCTTTCTCTGTAGCGCAACCGGCCATCCAGGAGTTTGTTGCCGATCCAACACCTGCCACGATTGCCAAGGTGACCAAGGAAATCGAAGACTCAGTACAGAAGTGGCTCCAGCAAGGTTGACAGGCTGTGCATAACGAAGGAGCCGGCGCTTGTTAACAGAGAGCGCCGGCTCCTTCGTCCCTCAGGAGCCTTGGAATGGAGAAGAAAGGATATTTTCAGGCAATGCAGGATTGGCACACTGTGCTGCATTCTGCCGTCTGCCGCATTAAACGCGACACGTACATTTGGCACCTGAGCAGCTCCACGAGCATTTTGGTGGGCTACTTATTAATGTTACCTACTGTTGCTCTGGTTGCTCTATTCTGGTGGTATCCACTACTTGAAGTATTATATGCTAGTTTCTTCAATTGGGATGGCTTGTCACCGCTACAACATTTTGTTGGATTGGCCAATTACCGCACGCTCCTCTTTGAGGACCCATACTTTTGGAATGCTGTTAAAAATACCTTAATTTGGTCCGCCATGTACGTCACTATTCCAGTGGTCATCGGCTTGGTCGCCGCATTAATGCTTAACGCACGAATCGGAGGTGAAAATATCTTTAAAGGGATTCTCTACCTGCCTTCAGCGATCTCTTTTGCAGTGGTGGCTTTCATATGGGGGTGGATGTATCACCCAGCAGGTGGCTTGATCAATCAGATGTTGCGCGCACTGAACCTAGGCGTATTGGCACAACCATGGCTTGCGAGCAACACATTTGTGTTACCTGCAATTAATATAGCCTCATCGTGGGTGCACGTCGGCTTTGCATTAGTGGTTTTTCTGGCAGGTCTACGAAGCATCCCTGACGAGCTCATCGAAGCAGCAACAATCGATGGTGCCAGTCAATGGCAGACTATCCGCCATATCCTCATCCCTTTATTGCGTCCGGCATTCACCGTCGTGTTAGGATGGACTTTGATGCTCTCGGTCAACGTATTTGATCAGATCAATATTCTGACGAAGGGTGGCCCAGGACGTGCTTCGGAGGTGCTTTCGATTTATTTGTATGTAAAAACGTTTCTGGAACATCAAGCAGGAATGGCCTCGGCTGTCGGCATCATCATGTTCCTTCTAGCAGCTGCGGGTGGCATCCTGTATGTCCGCCAAATGATCTCTCAGGAGGTAACAGCTTGAACATAGCCTCAGACTCTTCACTATGGCGTCGGTTGAAACAACGTCTGGCACGTGCACTGCTGTATATTGCGCTTATAGTGATATCGGTGATCTGGCTATTACCGCTGATAAGCGTGATTTTTACATCTCTCAAACCCGAGGGAGAGATCTATGCCACTACTGCCTGGATGTTGCCTCGCGCACCAACTTTAGCTAACTTCGTTGATGCCTGGCAGACGGTGATAGGAAATTTCATAAATACTGTGTTGATCACTGTGCCGTCATCTTTGTTTTCAGTAGCTATTGGATCTTTGGGTGCATATGCAATCGCGCGCTTACGCCTTCCAGCAAGTCAGCTGATCTATCTGCTAATTGTGGCTAGCATTACTATCCCATTTGCTTCTATTATCCCTAGTCTGGTACGCTTGCTGGACAACATAGGGCTGATCAATACCATTCCAGGCATAATATTGGTACACACTGCACATGGACAGGTAATTGTCGTCTTCTTGTTAGCGCGCTTCTTCGCCACCATCCATGAGGACATTTTGGACGCAGCACGCGTTGACGGTTGCTCGATCTTGGGCATCTATTGGCGCATTGTACTACCACTAAGCGGTGCTGCTTTGGCAGCCACTTTTATCCTGCAATTCACATGGATCTGGAACGACTACTTCAAAGCGCTGGTGATCGTGCCCCAAAAGACAAATGCTCCTATCACTGTGGGTATGACTCTGTTGGCTGGTCAGTATGCTGGAAAATGGCACATCCGGTCTGCTGCCGCAATTATTGCCACTTTACCTACTGTAGCTATCTTCTTGGGCTTCCAGCGCTTCTTCATCCGAGGCGTGACCGTGGGAGCGGTGAAAGGGTGAACCGAGAGTCGATAGTCAACACGATGCGAGCAATCGTGAACACAGGTCCTGGGGAATTGCGTTGGACAGAAAGGCCATTGCCACAACCTGGACCAGGGCAAGTTCGAATTCGCACAGGTGCTTGTGGTATCTGTGCTACTGATTTACATATGATCGCTGGTTGGCAAAGAACCGGTTTTCCAGCTATCCCGGGACACGAGTGGTCTGGCATCATCGATGCAATCGGTGACAATGTTCCATCCGAGTTATTGGGCCGACGCTGCGTGGGCCAGAACGTTCTCAAGGATGGCGGCGAGATTGGCTTTGAGCACCCAGGTGGCTATGGCGAGTACCTAATCACTGAAGCACCTAATCTCTATCTATTGCCAGATGATTTTCCGTTTAGCCTAGCAGCTCTTATTGAGCCTCTAGCGGTCGCAGTACGAGGCATAAGGCGGTTGCGCATAGCAGATCTGCGAGGTGCTTTGGTGTTTGGTGACGGAGTGATTGGCTTGCTCATGCTGCTGTTACTACGTCGCGCAGGTGTCGAGAAAGTAGTAGTAATAGGAGGACGCGCGGGCAGGCTAGCGTTAGCGCGCGAGTTCGGAGCCGCTGCCACGGTGAACTACCATCGAGCTGGCGACGATCTGGTCGCCGCTATTATGGAGACTGAAGGGCGATCTTTCCCCAACATTGTCGAGGCGAGTGGCTCATCACGCGCCATACAGGCCGCACTTGAGATAATTGCCCCAGAAGGACATATCCTAATCCTGGGGGATTATGAGGAAACACATGCAAATTTTCTATGGAATCACCTGTTACATCGCGAGATCGAACTGATCGGAAGCAATGCGAGTGCTGGTGCCTGGTCCGAAGCCGTGTCCTTGGCAGTGAGCGGTGAGCTACCTTTGCAGCGCTTAGTTACTCAACGACTACCAGCAGAGCATTTCGCAGAGGGCATAGAACTTGTACGCAGCCGCAAGGATAATGTCGTAAAGGTGGTGCTAGAGTGGCTCTGATCCCTGCTAAATTGTGAGGACAGGTTTGGCAACGGACAAATCTTGTTATAGTTACAAGGTAAATGGTAATGTTGCTGTCATTAGTTTGTGACTGTGGTGCTTGGGTCATTCATAGATAGCAAGAGAATCCCCACTTGGTCAAGGAGAACCTTATGCTCGCAGCTGTATTGTACGATTTTAACCGGCTTGAACTTGAGGATGTACCTATGCCGCACCCTGAGCGTGCCAGCGAGGTAGTAGTGCGCGTCAAATCATGTGGCATTTGTGCTACGGACCACAAGGCCATACGAGGCATTCGCAGGAATGTCTCGTTCCCTGCTATTCTCGGTCACGAACCAAGTGGAATTGTCGCTGAGGTGGGCCATGGAGTCACACACTTCAAGGAAGGAGATGAAGTTATCGTGATGCCCGGGGGCTATTGTGGATTTTGTGAAAACTGCCGCATCGGCCGCACACATTACTGTGAACACGCCTATACTACTGGTGGAGATGGACCCGAAGATGTGCGGCCTGGTGCTTTTGCCGAGTATATGAAGGTTGAGGAACACACCCTATTTCACAAGCCACCCGAAATCAGTTTCGACGCTGCCGCTCTCACTGAACCGTTATCGGGCGCGTGGAAAGGGGTCATCCAATACAGCGAGATGGAAGTCGGCGATGACGTGGTAGTAATAGGCGTTGGCAGTATCGGTTTGTTGTGCGTTATGGTGGCCCGGGCAGCCGGTGCAGGACGCTTAGTGGCAATTGATGTGAGTGATTACGCGCTCCAGAACGCTCTCAAGTTGGGAGCCAGTCACGCGATTAACCCTACACAGGGAGATGTCCGCAAACGCGTGTACGAGATTATGCCAAAAGGGCCAGACTTGATTGTCGAGGCAGCTGGCCCAATTGAGGCCGTGCGTTTGATGGTTGATCTGCGTCGGCGTGGCACGCGATGGAATTTATTCGGTATCACCACACATGAAAAGTTCGAACTAGACGGTGGACATACCCACTTCCTTGAAGGGCGCATGGATGCTAGCTTTGGCACCACACCACTCGCTATGTCCAAGGCAATACGTCTGATGCAACGAGGACTGGTGGATCCTGAGAAGATCATTTCTCATCGCTTCCCACTAACACGTATCCACGATGCTTTGGCAGTTATGGACACACTGGAACACAATAAAGTCATCATTAACCCTTGAACAACGTTGGCGGGCAATTTGTCCAACCCATATCTCGTAATTTGTACTCAGCGGAGCCACTAGAGTTACTTCTAATCAACTTGTTGGTGCAGCGTATTGAGGAACTCTTCGTTGGTGGCCGTTCTGCGCAGCCGCTCCAGGACGAGCTCGAGCGCTTCGTTGCTGCCGCCAACTGCCTGGATCATATGGCGCAGCGTCCAGATGCGGTTGAGCGTCTTCTCATCCAGCATCAACTCTTCACGGCGGGTGCCCGACCGCTCGATGTCAAAAGCAGGGAACACACGACGTTCGGCCAGCTTGCGATTGAGGTGAAGCTCCATATTGCCAGTGCCCTTGAATTCCTCGTAGATCACCTCATCCATACGACTACCAGTGTCCACCAGACACGTGGCAATAATGGTTAGGCTGCCCCCTTCTTCTATGTTGCGCGCGGCCCCGAAGAATCGCTTAGGCGGATAAAGCGCCGCTGGATCAATCCCACCTGACAAGGTGCGACCGCTGGGAGGCACCACCAAGTTGTATGCACGCGTAAGACGAGTGATGGAGTCCAAGAGGATGACCACATCGCGACCACACTCTACCAATCGCTTCGCACGTTCCAGGGCCATCTCAGCGACACGGGTGTGGTTGGTCACAGGTTCGTCGAAGGTCGAACTAATCACCTCCGCCGTCACCGATCTATCCATGTCGGTCACCTCTTCAGGACGCTCCCCGATCAACACTACCATGAGATGGATGTCTCGGTAGTTAGCAGTGATGCCATTCGCGATTTGTTTGAGCACTGTGGTTTTGCCTGCCTTTGGCGGAGAGACAATTAAACCACGCTGGCCGCGACCGATGGGGGCCAGCAGATCTATCAAGCGCGTGGTCAGGTTAGAGCGATCTGTCTCCAGCTTCAGCTGTCGATCAGGGAAAATGGGGGTCAGCTTTTCGAACTCAGGTCGCTTCTTGGCCACCTCGGGATCCATCCCATTGACGGCCTCAACACGTAACAGACCGTAATACTTCTCGTTATCCTTGGGTGGACGTACGTGGCCGATGACCATGTCACCAGTGCGCAAGCCGAAGCGACGTATCTGTGACTGAGATACGTAAACGTCATCTGCGCCGGGCAGCAAGTGATCAGAACGCAAGAAGCCAATCCCGTCTTGTACAATTTCCAACACCCCGCCGCCGAAAATGAGCCCTTGTTCCTCAGCATGGGCTTTCAACAAGCGCAAAATGAGCTCATCCTTCTTCAGCCGGCTGTAGCCAGAAATCTCCTTTGCTCGCGCAATTTCACGTAGTTCTTCAAGGGTTTTTGTCTCAAGTTCTGATATGTTCACTTTTCTCTCCTAATGGATACTGATCATACATATGGAATGGCGCACCAGGCTTCTGTACACCGAGGCAACCAATCCAATGTGTCACAGTGCCATACTGAGACTAACTAGAGCGTCTAGGGAGCTATGGTGAGACCCACATTACGACGAGATGATCACTTCTTGATGATCATTACAAGTCACATCAGAAACAAGACTTGTTCACCATTCATCTGTGCTATAGCAACGTCTGAACCAGGGTTTTTGGGACGATGGGTCTAAAGAAAACTCAGTGACGATATGCAGAGATCCGATTTCTGGGGCAAGAACCATTTTTATTATAACACTATTTCAGGCTATCGTCAACTATGCTGAAGTGTTAAGAAAGCCCTCAATCCCCATTTGCACAGGAAACAAATTGTAACGGTATCAATCCAGATACTTTCCAGACTACCTCGTTCCGCAACTAGATGCAAGGCTCATAGAGTATGGGCAGGATGAACACGGTAAGGCACTCACAGCACGAATCAGGGCTATTGGTATTTCTGAGCTCGCGCCCGGGCACCTGGGGAGAACAGCCGACGCCTTGGCGAGAGAACGTCGGCTGTTTCACTCTCCACCGACCCGGTCCATACTATCGCGGAGGTGCCATCATATCGAGGCCCAATCCCAGGCCCAGCTTGGGAGGCTTCTCTTTCTGATCTTCCTTGCCAAACTGGATCCGCTCCTCATTGTCCGTGATGACTTCCACTGCCAGACCAAGCGATTGCAGCTCCTTGACCAAGACGCGGAACCCCTCGGGAATGCCTGGTTCCTCAATTGGTTCGCCCTTCACGATCGCTTCGTAGGTGTTCACGCGTCCCGTCACGTCGTCGCTTTTAACGGTAAGCATCTCTTGCAAGGTGTACGCTGCGCCATAAGCCTCGAGCGCCCAGACTTCCATCTCACCGAAACGTTGACCACCAAATTGGGCCTTGCCACCCAGCGGTTGCTGCGTCACCAGTGAGTACGGACCAGTGGAACGCGCGTGCACCTTGTCCTCGACCAGGTGCGCCAGCTTCAGCATAGTGATGACCCCTACTGTGACCGGCTGATCGAACGGCTCTCCTGTCTTGCCGTCATAGAGGATCATCTTGCCAGTGGTAGGCATCGGTATGTCTGCTGCTCGCATACAGGCAACAGCCAACAGATCTACTTCCTCTGCACTCATCTTCTCGAGGTCGGCATCCAATAGTTCCTGCGGCAACCGAGCGTAACGCGGATCGGGGTTGCGCTCGCGCTCCCCGCGCACGAAATGCAGCCACTCTCGCAGGCAAGCAATGCGCACTGCTTCACGTGCCTGTACTCCCAATGCCTCAGCACGGCGCGCGCCCTCGAAAGCCAGCAAGAAGTCGGGGTCGTAGCCACGCTCGCGCAGCCACTCGCGCAGCACTGCGCGCCGAGCATAGACCTGATCGGTCGCGAGTCGCTCTGGATCATATCCCTGTTCACCCAGCCAGCGCACCAGATACAGGGCTATCACTTCGTTTTCGTCTTCTACATCTTCAGCTAAGATCTCATTCTGCTCCAGGAACCAGGTCCAAGCGCGCTCGGCTACGATACGCCACGCGTGATCGATCAACCATGCCCGGGCCAGCTCAGCAGCAATCTCATCCTCGCGCGCACCGTCGAACACGGAGGAAATCGCTTGAAACCCCAGACGCGAGGCAGCCCAACCCAGATGGGTCTCCAGAATCTGGCCAATGTTCATACGTGCCGGCACACCCAGCGGATTAAGAATAATCTCGATTGGAGTACCATCTGCCATAAAAGGCATGTCTTCGACAGGCACTACTTTAGAGATCACTCCTTTATTACCGTGACGGCCAGCCATCTTGTCACCTTCAGTGATCTTACGTCGCTGGGCGACCATTACGCGCACCATCTTATCCACACCGGCAGGCAGGTCACGATGTTCCTCGCGGCTAAACTCACGTACATCCACTACGATGCCCTTCTCGCCATGCGGAAGGCGCAAGCTGGAATCCTTCACCTCACGTGCCTTTTCGCCGAAGATAGCGCGTAGCAGCTTCTCCTCTGGAGTGAGCTCAGTCTCACCCTTCGGGGTTATCTTACCTACCAGGATGTCCCCTGGGCGCACTTCAGCGCCAATGCGCACGATACCTCCCTCATCCAGGTCCTTAAGGGCCTCTTCACCCACGTTGGGTATGTCACGCGTGATCTCCTCTGGTCCCAGCTTGGTATCACGTGCCTCGACTTCATGCTTCTCAATATGGATCGAAGAGAACTTGTCACGGCGCACCAAGTCCTGGCTGATCAGGATGGCATCTTCATAATTGCCCCCTTCCCAGCTGAGGAAAGCGCATAAGACATTCTGGCCCAGCGCCAGCTCTCCATACTCTGTGGAGCTAGAGTCGGCCAATACATCACCCTTACGTACATAATCCCCTTTATGTACAATCGGCCGCTGATCAATACAGGTGGATTGATTGGAGCGATTGAATTTGCGCAACGTATAGACATCCAGCGTGCCATCATCTCGCCGCACCACGATGCGATCGCCGGTCACACTGATAACCTTTCCATTCTCCCGCGCCAGTACCACCTGTCCGGAGTCCACAGCCGCTTGAAACTCCATACCAGTGCTCACCATTGGCGCTTCGGGCTGTACCAGCGGCACAGCCTGACGCTGCATATTCGAGCCCATCAACGCACGGTTTGCATCATCGTGCTCCAGGAAGGGTATTAGGGCAGCACTGATACCTACAATCTGCTTGGGCGACACATCCATGTAACCCACACGCTCGGCGTTTTCCAGGAAGAAGCTTTGATGCCGCCGCACGCTGACGCGTGGTTCCACAAACTGTCCCTTCTCATCCAGCTTGGCATTGGCTTGCGCGATCGTGTATCGGTCCTCTTCATCGGCCGACATGTATACAATTTCATTGGTCACCACAGGCCTGATCTTGACCGTTCCCTCTAGCGGAATCTGGCTAATCCGGATTACCAGCTCCTCATCAACCTGAGTGCCCTTTTCAGCGATTACTTCTTCCGTGCGTGGATCTACCACTGACTCACGGAGCACCTTACCAACCAGATTGTCCACATCCTGAGGTGAGAGCTCACTAATCACCTTGCGGTAGGGCGTCTCAATGAAGCCATACTCATTGACGCGCCCAAATGTAGCAAGGCGTCCGATGAGACCGATATTGGGACCTTCAGGGGTCTCGATGGGGCAGATACGACCATAATGGCTATGATGAACGTCGCGCACATCAAAACCAGCCCGTTCACGCCGCAGACCGCCCGGCCCCAATGCACTCAGCGTCCGCTTATGCGTGAGCTCGGCGAGTGGATTCGTTTGATCCATGAATTGCGAAAGCTGACTACCGCCGAAGAACTCGCGTGTGGCAGCCACTACCGGACGGATATTGATTAACGCGGTCGGTGTGACCTGCTCAGGATCGCGAATTGACATGCGCTCGCGAATGACCCGCTCCATTCGCAACAAACCAATGCGCAGCTGATTTTGGATCAGCTCCCCTACTGTCTTTACGCGCCGATTTCCCAGGTGATCAATGTCATCCGGTCGCTCACTACCATTGTTCACCAAGATCATATGGGCCACGACCTTCACCAAGTCGTTGGGAGTGAGCGTACGCTGATTAAGCGATTCGTGAAGACCGAGACGTCGGGAGAGATGGTACCAAGTCACCTTGCCGAGAGGACGCTTAGCCAAATAAGATTCCACCTCTTCCAGCGTGGCCGATTCCTGACGGCACAGTCGCCGGTAGATCTTGACCAAAGCTTCGTCCACCGGCAGGTTTTGCACACTTTGTACAAGCGCTATTGCTTCGGCCCGGTCCATATCCGTTTCGGACACCTCGAACAGATCTAACAGATCACCCAACACTCCCCCTGCTTCTTCAATCTTATAGGGATCGAGCCGTCGATTGAGCTTGTACCGTCCCACCTTTCCCAAGTCGTAACGTCTAGGCGAGAAGAACAACGAATTGAGGAACATCTTTGCATTTTCAAGAGTGGGAGGGTCACCTGGACGCAACTTCTTGTAGAACTCCAGCAGTGCCTCTTCCACCGACTTAGTTGGATCACGCTCAATGGTAGCCTCGATATAGTGGTAGTCAGAGTGAACATCCTCCGTCTCAAACAATCGATACAGTTCTTCGTCAGTGCCATAACCCACCGCGCGCAACAAAACGGTCACCGGTAGCTTGCGCTTGCGATCCACTTTGACCGAGATCACATTTCGTTTGGACGTTTCAAACTCCAGCCAAGCACCCCGATTAGGGATAAGTTTGGCGAAACACAGACCACGTCCAGTTACCCGATCCTCTTCGACTGTAAAGTATGCTCCGGGTGAGCGGATGAGCTGGGAGACCACTACCCTCTCGGCCCCGTTGATCACAAAGGTGCCATTATCTGTCATCAAGGGGAAGTCCCCCATGAATACGTCTTGATCTATGATTTGCCCAGTTTCTTTGTTTACCAGCCTGACCTTCACCCACAGCGGGCTGGCAAACGTCATATCTCGCTCGCGGCATTCCTTTTCTGAGTATTTCGGCTCGTCGAAGCGATAATCTAGAAAGTGCAGCTCCAGGTTCTTATTGAAACTAACAATGGGTGAGATCTCCTGGAACAGCTCCTTAAGCCCTTCCTCGCGGAACCAGCGGAACGACTCAATTTGCACCTCGATCAGACGCGGCAGCTCCACCACATCCGGAATACGGGCATAGCTCTTGGATGCTCTTACATGCGCCATAAGCTTTTTCCACTCCTCACCTAAGTGGTACTGATCCCCACTCACACATTACCTGAACAAGAACTGAAAAACAGAGATAAATAAACGCGCAGTGACATTCACTCACTAGCCCAACGACTACAAGCTGTAAACTCCACTGCCATTACAGAAAGGTCCAAAACGAAAGACGAGAAGGGACTGAAATGGCCTAGTCTCCTCTTCCTTGGGGCTGCGCTTGACGACTTTGCTTCACCAAGCGATTCTAAACTTGTGGTCAGAAAAGAACAACTCAATCGCTACTTAGTTATTTTATGGGCTCTTCCGCATTTGCAAAAGCTTCTTATACACTGAAGAAACATATTTGTCAAGTTTCCCATGCCGAGAGTCTCGAAATGTCACGGTTACTACTTCGTTATGACCCCCCCTTTGCAAGAAAGTGACAAACGTTTCTTCAGCGGATCCACATACAGCCGCCCACTGCCACGAAAAACGACCACAACGCTATACTTATGACAATTTCCCACGCTCCTGGCCCTTTGCTATTGTTGCTAGTGCACGAATTCATACGCGAGAGCTGTAATGCGCCCACGCCAATACGGGTGAGCTCCCTCAGGCAGCAGCCAAGCTACCTCGCCTTCGAGTGGGACGAGCATCCCACTCCTCCATTCATAGTCTCGCCAACGTCCCTCCCATGGTGTAGGAATCACCGCGCTCCCAACAATACGCTCTCGTGCTTCAGCACGCACTGACTCGATCAATCCAGCCTCATCAAACCGAAACGACATGGTTAGTGTTATGTCGCCATCTGTCATAGTTGCTTTGGCTGACACATCGTCGATCGCCTCCCATCGCACCCCTTGACTGGGCAGGAGTGCCGTGGGGTACCAAGCCGACTCAGCAAAGAAACGCATGAGCTCGCTCCGCGCCAGCTCATGCGTGCTTGGCAGCTCCATCACGGTTGCCAGCCCCAGCAAAGCGGCATGCAAGACACCCTTGCCTCCCACATACGCGTCGTGGACGTGGACCACAACTCCGGGCATCATCCTAACTCGAGCATCCCAAACAAAGCCCGGCCGCTGCGTGACGACCCGCTGCCGCGACCCAAAAGACTTCCACTGCTCGCCACTTTCGCTCATATTGAAAGTCCCCACGTGTTCCACTTGGACGGCACTCACAATGGGTTGTCCTTCCCGGAGCACTGTGTCAAAATAACGCTGAACCGGCACAGGCAGGCCTTCAAGCTCGCGCCTGTCAAATGTCTCAGGTGAGTTCGGTATGCGGCCCGCCTCGAGCTGTGCGTGCAGCTCATTCGTGAACGCTTCCCACCGCAATCTACCGTATACAATCCCTAGTGTTACAATTAGAACCAGACCAAGGATTGCCCAAAGAACCAATTCCCACCGCATAATAGAATCTCATCCTTAAAAGTTTCATTTTATAATAAAAAGATCTGTTTTCAACGTCCAGATACCCTCTGCAGTTTAGACAGCCATGCTTCCCCGAACAACCAGATGGGGAACATGGACAACTGGCAGCTATGTCAGGACTTGACCTAGTACCACAGCAGGGTTGACTGCAATCTCTTCCCACCTACCAGACAAGTACAAGAACCTGATTCAACACAATGGCATTTTGCTTCCATTCCACTTGCTCTGCAAGCGGATAGACCTTATTACATTGCTTCACAACTTCGCTTGACGCCTAGCGTGTGAGTGCTATAATAGCGATATGTAGAATTGGGGCTAAAGTGTCTGACGTTCCGCCTTGGGCATATTGTCTACAATGCCTAGGTCACGTGGGATTCGGGATGGTCTGTGACCTTGTCAGCTCCCCTCTGCTTTTTCCATTCAGTCACTGGTCTTGTAGGGCTGTCGAGCTATGACCTGTTTGTTTTGCTGAAGAGGCAAGCCAAGTTCAATGGTCTCGCGTACATCGGGTAGGCAACCGTCATAATGGACAGAGAACAAGAGACACCCTCAGAGCTTGCACCTGAACAACGTATTCGCGCAGCTATCTTCTCAGGGGATGACGAGCAGATCGTAAACCTTTGCCGCGGCAACGAACGGCTTCTACATGCTTTCTCAGAGGAAGAAAGAAAGCGGATTACCTTGGCGTTCGAACGTGTGCAAGCATTGACCGAGCTCAGGGACGCAATCGCACGCCAGTCACCCGATGGCATTATGCGCGCCTATCTAAAGCATGCCGATGTACTGGAGGGGTGTCGGAACTTCACCCGGGAAGAACGGCAGCGCGTAGTGCAGGCCAGGCGTGCTCTTTTGTTGCGTGACTTAGAAATGGCAATGCGCGTTGGCGATATCGTATGGATCGAACGTGCCGGCCGTAGCGCTGCTGAGGGCGGATGCCAGCTCTCCCATGAACAATATCTTGCTGTGGAGCGCGCACGCCAGACTATTGCAGCACTACATCAGCTGCGACAGGCTATCCAAGATGATGATGACATTGCAATCGTGCAAGCGTACAATGCCGAGCTGTTGGACAATTGTCGTCAGGTATCTGTTCAGGAGAAGAAACGTGTGCGTCAGGCACAGGACCGACTGCATCGCTGGCAGTTGCTCCAACTAGCGTTAGACAGAGAGGATGATCGTCGCATTGCCTCACTGTATGATCCCGCTTTATTCGAGCAGTTCACGCTAATGAGCCCTGAGCAACGTGCCCGTTGCGAGCTGGCCCTGCAACGTGTACAAGCATATGAGCGCTTGCAACAGGCACTACAGACAGACGACCCGCAGCACATCCTGGATGCCTACGATGCAGAGCTGCTGGACCAATCCTCACTATTGACCGCACAGCAGAGACAGCGGATCGAGGATGCTCGCTATCAAGCCCTGTTGATCAAAGCCTGGAAAAGTGGTGATATCGTGCGCATTGTAGATGCCTATCGAGCGCTTCGACAGGCACGCGTTAGTGTACCTGCTGGGATAGATCGAGAAGCGCTCATAAAAGCGGAACAGCAGCTGGTACTACTTGAGCGCTTTCGCGCTACGCTGTACTATCCAATCACAAACGATGAGGACATTGTGCGCCTGGGCGAACTAGCGTTGGAACGATTTCCTGAGCTGGTGACACCAGAGGAACGCGAACGCATTGCAAGTGCTAAGAAAAGGTTAGGCGCTCGTTCGCGCTTGCTGTGGGCGACTAGATCTGGGGACGATGAACGCATCACATTAGTGCGTCAGCATTTGTCCTCGATGGTAACGCCGCGGACTGAGCGAGAATGATTTTCTTATATCCTGAGGTCTCACAAGCCAACACAGCGGCAGAGGCAAAACACGCGTGCTGCGTTCCAAATCGAAAGGTAAGGTGAGCATGAGTAATTCTGATCTATCAGCCAAGATCCAGTCACTTGCAATACAATTGGAGAGGGTCGACAGTGACGCCGCCCGTCGTCTGCGTGACATTAAGGCTGCGCTGGAAGAAGTCCCCCCACGACGTGACCTGGCCTATCTCGACGCACGTGCTATCTTGGATCCACAAGGGATTGAGGAACGTGTCGTCGTACAGCGCAGACCCAGCTATTTAAGTTGGGTGGAATGGCTACGCAATGTACTCGTGCTCTTTCCAATTGCATTTACGTGGATTGGTCTGTCCCAGGCAAGTGCTAACTACGACCGGGTCATCACCCTTTACCCGGAGCTGGTGGACCAGCCTTTTCTGCTACTTTGGGAACGTGGTTTTCAGGAACTAGGTGCACGCCATGGGCCGACATTCAGCGAATTAGCACTCGTGGACTTCATCGTTTTATTTGTTGTCATTGCGTTGACAGTGGTAGTGCACCGATGGCGTGATGTTCAAGAGACGAGCGCTGAGCGAGAGGCCGCTACGCTGCGCAGTCAGGTAGAAGAGATTATTTGGGATCTGGACCGGTATATCGCTGCACAACGTAGCAATCAGGACATCAACCAAGTAGCGATCACTATGGGCGAGGCTGTCGATCGCTTTCGCATCCACGCTAATGAGCTGCTCGACCTGATGCTCGCTGAGCGTCAACGGCTTGAAAGCATTGCAGCCTCACGTGAACAAGAGCTCGACCATCTGCACTTGGTGAGCGAAGCAGCCACCAAGCTTACCCAATACGGGCAGTCAGTGGAACAAGTCTATGAACGGTTGCAGAGCTCGATTGATCGGTTCTCGGATGAGATTCAACGTGTAGGCCAGCAGCAAGAGTTACTACTCAGGTCACTGGATTCGGCCGACATCGGCTCACATGAAATGGCAGAGGCAGTGCGCGTACTGCGTCAGAGCCTAGCCACAGCGGTCAGTGAACTAGGGATAGCTGCATCGCGTAGCAGCGATAACATCACCGGTCTAGCTGCAGCCATAGACGAGATGCGTGACTTGGCATCACGTCTGGTGGAGGAAGATACCGCGTTGCGGCGCGCATTGCTGGAAACACGCGAAACGAACCGCGAAATCACACGCAATCTGCAGACTGCCACAAGTGAGTTCCGCGACACCACTAGCATCAATCAGATTGCTGCCTCGACGCTGCGTCAGGCGGTCGCGGAGTTGACAAGACTCATTCAATCAAACGCTGAAATGTCCCGCCAACTTACCCAGTCTGCCGAGCAGATGTCGCGATCTGCTGAAGACTTGAGCGCCACAACCTACCAAGCCATCAGCCAGCTCAAAAGTACTGCCACTGTAAACCAACAGACGATCTCTGCTCTTGCTCATGTAACAGACGAACTGACACGAGCAATTCAGTCGCAAGCCAGCTTAGCCCAGCAACTCGCCCAATCTGCAGGGCAAATTGTTCGCGTCTCCGACAACCTGAGCAGCGCTGCCGAGACAGCCGGTATCACATTCCGCGAACTGCAGCCTGTCACCAACGATTTGCGCGGAGCGATAGACCTGCTGTCCGAACAGGCCCGCCGCCTTAGCGAGGTGGTCAGCAGCCCGGATCAGATGGGTGCACGTTTGCTCTTGTATCGGGGTAAGCCGGCTTACTCAACGCCGGCGCCGCGCTCGCGAATGCTGTTCCTGGGCATCGGTCTAGGCTTCGGCCTGGGCGTCGGGGCAGGTGCCTACATTCTGCTCTTAATCGGATTACTCCCGGTGCTGCGATGACCATCCGGGTACCGCGTCGTTCACGTTATCGTGATACCATCGCCCTAGCAGGGTGGTTGTTTGCCGATCTGCTGCTTGGGCTAGCTATGTTGTTTTTCGTATTTAACACAGTTGGTGTACGGCCGACACCTACACCCGGTCCCACGCCGACGCCATATCCGACATATACACCTGGCCCAACACCAACACCATATCCTACGTTTACTCCTGGCCCAACCTTCACACCCTATCCGACTTACACACCAGGACCAACCTACACACCCTATCCGACCTATACGCCAGGCCCAACACCGACCCCTTACCCAACCTACACACCGGGGCCGACGCCGACCCCCTACCCAACCTATACGCCAGGCCCAACACCGACCCCTTACCCAACCTACACACCGGGGCCGACACCGACCCCTTACCCAACCTATACGCCAGGGCCGACGCCGACCCCTTACCCAACCTATACGCCAGGGCCATCACCCACCCCCTACCCGACCTATACGCCAGGCCCAACACCGACACCGTATCCGACCTACACTCCGTGGCCGACACCGCGACCGCTGCCTACGCATACACCGCTACCCCGTACTGGGCTTGATGCGCGTTCCTCGACGATTACCTTGGTGACCAATGCAGACGCACTGTTGTCACCGGCTGGGGAGGAAAAAGCACGCGCTGTTGAGCAGGTGCGCGCTCAGATACGAGAGAGATTGGCTGCCCTCAGATCGCGCCGCGCAGGTATTGTGCTAACCTTTGGCGTTTCACCAGATCCATTTGAAGGGAATAGGATCGCTCGTGAGGTCAACCGTGTGTTAGTTGAAGCATTTCCCGAGATCTTCGAAGGGGCCATTCTGCGTGACTATCACACTATTGACCCCAATCGTGCTAATCGCGGCAACGTCGAACTGGAGATCTATTTCTTGATTGAAACGCCACGTTGACACCGTTCTCTCTAAGATGGACATCCCAAGAAAGTTATGAGGTCAGTTCACCTGTCCACCTAAGTACTGAATTGAGTTATCTATGTCACTTGTTCGCAATAGTTCTCAACATCAAGTGCTCGGGAGTCACCTTCAATGCTCGTACCCACTCTAGACCTGCTTAAAATCGCTTACGGTCGTTTCATCGTCGGTGCCTACAACGTGCAGAATATGGAGCAGGTGTTAGCCGTTTTCCGAGGTAGTCTGAAAGCACAGGCTCCGGTTATCATTGCCACGGTGCCATTTGCACGCGACTATGCCGGTGCACGCATGTTGCAAGCAATGGTGCGTGCTGCCGATGAAATGTACCCCCAAGCTGTTGCTGCAATGCATCTCGATCACGGGGACGAAGCACACTGCTTGGATGCCATCCGTTCTGGATTCTACAGTTCTGTGATGATCGACGCTTCGCACCTTCCATTTGACGAGAACATCGCTATCACACGGCGTATTGTTGAACGTGCACACGCGGCCGGAATCAGCGTAGAAGCAGAGTTAGGCGTTGTGGCTGGTCAGGAAGCAGATCATAGCGCAAATGCACAGTCTGCATTGACTGATCCTGACCAGGCAGCTGAGTTCGTTGCGCGTACCGGCTGTGATAGCCTCGCAGTTGCTATCGGCACCAGCCACGGTGCCTACAAGTTCCAAGGAGAACAGCGTCTACACCTCGACCGACTGGCAGAAATTAGAGCACGACTTCCTCAGGGTTTTCCTCTCGTGCTGCACGGGGCCTCTTCGGTTCCGTCGGATGAGATAGCTCGAATCAATGCCGCCGGTGGAAACCTTAATCCGGATGCACGCGGAGTAGATCCAACTGAATTTGCACATTTGTGGCCATTGGGTGTGACCAAGGTCAATATTCACACGGATGCACATCTCGTGTGGTATCGCGTCCATCGCGAACATTTTCGCGATTATCCGAAAAACTTCGATTTTCGTCATCCTGGTGCCATTTTTATGGAGGAATTCGTACGCTTGATCACGACGCGCAGCGAACAGTTCGGCTGTGCCGGGATGCTCAACGAGGTGCGTGAGAGATTACATCACAATGCGGCGACTTGAGACTGAAGTACTAGTAATTGGTGGTGGGGCCACCGGCATAGGGGTGCTGCGTGACCTCGCGATGCGAGGTTTCCGTGCTATGTTGGTAGAGCGCTATGACCTTGCCCATGGCACTACCGGGCGCTATCACGGACTGTTGCACAGCGGTGCACGCTACGTCGTGCGCGACCCCCAAACAGCCAGTGAATGTATCCAGGAGAATCGCATCCTTCGACGCATCATGCCACACTGCATTGAAGACACAGGGGGTTTCTTTGTTGTGACCCCCTGGGATGAAGAATCCTTTGTGCCACAGTTCCTGGCTGGCTGTCGCCAAGCAAACATCCCGGTAGAAGAGATCTCAATCTCCCAGATGCTGCGTGCTGAGCCACTGTTGAACCCTCACATCACACGCTGTTTCCATGTGCCTGATGGAGCTGCTGACTCATTCCGTGCTGCTGAAGCCAATGTAGCTTCCGCGCGTGCTCATGGCGCACAAGCTTTTACCTACCACCAGGTGCAAAAGCTGCTTGTTACAGCAGACAAAGTTAATGGTGCCATCTGTCGCGATATGGTACGAGATGAAGAAGTAGTCATCTACACTGATGTGGTGGTTAACGCTGCCGGGGCATGGGCTGGGCAGATTGCAGCGTTAGCCGGTCTGAATGTACCTGTATTGTGCGGCAAAGGGACAATGGTAGCCATCAACCATCGCGTCCTTAACACGGTGGTCAATCGTTGCCGTCCGCCGTCAGACGGCGATATCATCGTGCCAGCACATACAGTAGCAGTTATCGGTACTACTGACGTGCCTGTGGAAGATGCTGACCACTACGGTATCGAACCGTGGGAAATTCAGCGCATGCTTGATGAGGGAAGTAAGCTTTTGCCCCGCTTGTCTGAGATGCGCATACTGCGTACTTGGGCGGGAGTACGACCGCTGTACGCATCAGAACCTGCACAGAACGATCGTGGTATCAGCCGCGGACATGTGTTGCTGAATCACACAGAACGAGATGGTTTGGCAGGTTTGGTCACCATTGTCGGAGGAAAGTGGACCACCTATCGCCTAATGGCGGAGGACACGGTCGACCTCGTGTGCCGTTTATTGGGCACGCAACGCGAATGTCGTACTCACCTCGAGGAGCTGCCAGTGGTAGAGGAAGGCAGCAGTAGAACCTACCACTACTTGGGCGCTCCACTAGCTCACGTAGAAGAGAGAAACGCTCCAGGCGAGCTGGTGTGCGAATGCGAGCTAGCTACATACCAGATGGTAGAACATGCCCTCGCTAGTGGAGAAGTGACCAGTCTGGATGACTTGCGGCGCGATGTGCGGTTGGGTATGGGACCGTGTCAGGGAGGCTTTTGCAGCTATCGTGCTGCTGGCATTATGCACCAGATGCACACTCAGAACAGCATAGAAACTTTTCGCCTGTTGCAGGACTTCCTGCAGGAACGCTGGAAAGGGTTGGCCCCTGTGCTAAATGGCGATCAGCTGCGCCAAGCACGTCTGAATGAGCTGCTATATCGCGCCATACTCAACGCTGACCGTAAAATCACCCAGATGGCGTGATGGAGGTTTCTGTCGTAGGAAAGATATCTGGGCTAAGGACCTGAAGCTATGGAAGCAGTTCTAGATGTTGTGATTATCGGCGCCGGGCTAGCAGGGTTGGTAGCTGGTTGGCAAGCAGCTGGCAAGGGATGCCGCGTGCGGGTAATCGCCAAAGGCTGGGGTGCCACACATTGGCATGCAGGCTGTATCGACGTTCTGGGCTATTACCCGATTGATAATCAGAAGCCTGTAGAGGTGCCAGCTGAAGCTTTAGCGCAACTGGTGAGGGCAATGCCTCAGCATCCTTATGCGCTGGTGGGTACAGAAGCACTGGAACAGGCGCTTACCGCGTTTCAGACATTATGCGCGACAGCAGGTTACCCGATGCATGGGTCTCTGGAACGCAACTGGCTGCTGCCCTCAGCTCTGGGCACCATACGTCCCACCTGCCTGGCACCCGAAACAATGATTGCGGGCGATCTGAAGCGTCAAGATCCTATGCTACTGGTGGGATTCCGTCCTTTCCTGGACTTCTATCCAGCACTCGCGGCTGATAATCTGGCTGCCCAAGGATTTCCGGCACGCGATCTGACGCTAGATCTCCCTCGACCCGAGCAGCGTCGCCTGGTGAACGCCACAACTCTCGCGCAGCTGTTTGAGACTGCCGATTTTCGTGCCCAAGTGGCAGACGCCATCAAGCCTCATTTGCACGATGCAGCGCGGGTGGGATTCCCTGCAGTCTTGGGCATCCACAACGCACTCAGCGTACAGCATGATCTGCAGGAACGACTAGGATGTCCCGTATTTGAGATCCCAGTGCTCCCGCCTTCTGTACCGGGAATGCGGTTGCATCGCATTCTGATGAACGCGATCGCGAGGGCAGGTGGGCATGTCTTTGAAGGGATGGAGGTTATCGCCGCAGACAAGCGAGATGGAGTGGTAGAAGCTGTTTGGACACAGGCGGCGGCACGGCGCAAACCGCATCGCGCACACTCCTTCGTACTGGCAACTGGTGGCATCTTGGGCTCGGGCATTGTCGCCGCGGATCCTGGCACACTGCGTGAGGTAATCTTCAATCTGCCTTTGGCGGCAGTGCCGGAGCGCAGCAACTGGTTTAGTGCAGAATTCCTTTCTCCGGGTGGCCATCCCATCTACCAAGCGGGGGTCTTGGCAAATGAGCGTCTTCAGCCGCTCGATGCGAATCACCATGTGATATACACGAATCTGTACGTGGCAGGAACTACACTAGCACATTGCGACGCGGTACGCGAGCGTTCATTTGAGGGCGTGGCACTCAGCACCGGATTCGTCGCAGCGCAACAGTGTAAACCAACGAGCGAGATATGAACACTGAACATCTTCGCCTTGCCGAATTAACTTTAGACTGCTGCATCAAGTGCAACATCTGCACATCTGCTTGTCCAGTGGCGGCGGTGAGTGACCTTTTCCCTGGTCCGAAGTATGTCGGTCCACAAGCTGCTCGCTTCCGTGCACCAGGCCAGCCAAGTCCCGACCATTCAGTGGATTACTGCAGTGGTTGTCGTGTCTGTAACATGGTATGCCCCAGCGGGGTCAAAATCGCCGAGATGAACGCACGGGCACGCGCGGCAATGGTACAACAGGGACGAGTGCCACTTAACCTGCGCATCCGCAATAATCTGATCGCACGCTCTGAGCTGCTGGGGCGCATAGGACAACCAATAGCTCCATTGGCCAACGCGCTGTTGCAGAACCCATTATCACGCTGGTTTGCCGAGCGTACGCTGGGCATTGCGCGTGAGGCGCCGCTGCCCCGTTTTGCGCATGAACGCTTCACCTCCTGGTTTCGCCGCTATCAACGACCACAAGGTACCTCGCGGCGTGTGGTGTACTTCCACGGATGCTCAACAGAGTATTATGAGCCACGTGTAGGCCGCGCTGCGGTCTACGTTCTCGAACACAATGGATGCGAGGTGATTGTCCCGCCGCAGAATTGCTGCGGGTTACCACTGCTTTCCAATGGAGAATTCGAGGCAGCACGCAAGTATCACGAGCGCAATGTGCAGCACTTGGTGGAGTATGCTCGGCAGGGATTGCCTATTATTGGCACGTCTACCAGCTGCATTCTCACCCTGAAGGAAGAAGCTCCCGAGCTGCTGGATATGTGGGACGAGAACACGCAGCTGGTTGCTGAGCATTCGTTTGACCTGCACGAGTTTCTGCTCTTGTTATGGGAAGAGGGCACCCTGCGGACCGACTTCAGGCCATTGCCTCTGCGCCTGGCCTATCATCCACCCTGTCAGTACCGTGCCCACCGACTGGGACGGCCAGCAGCGGAGATCATGAGTTTGATACCGCAATTGGAGATCATTGAGAGCCACGCCGCTTGCTGTGGCATCGGCGGTACATATGGCTACAAGGTAGAGAAATACGCTATTGCAATGGCAGTAGGACAACAGTTGTTTGATTTTATCGAGACAGTGGGTGGCCCTTTGGTCGTATGCGATAGTGAGACATGCCGCTGGCAAATCACCCACGGCACTGGCAAACCAGCAGTGCATCCGGTGGAGCTTCTGGCGCTCGCCTACGGTTACCCGGCCGAGGGTGCACTGGCAAAGCTGGTGCTGACGTAGAGCTGCCACGACGTCAAGGCACTCATCTCAAGCACAAAAGGCTGGGATTTTTTCATGTCACAGTGGCCACAACAAAGAAGGGCAAAATATGGCAGGCCTATTTTCCCCGTTTCAAGTCAAGAATTTTACACTGCGTAACCGCATCGTTTTACCCCCTATGGCAAACGATATGGCAGGCGACGACGGTCAGGTGACCGAGTCACATATTGAGCATTATGTGCGACGTGCAGCGGCCGGTGTCGGGATGATAATCGTTGAGCATTGTTACGTGCGTCGGGATGGACGCTATCACCCACACCAGCTGGGCATCCACGATGACGCTCTGGTGTCAGGCTTAGCCCGGCTCGCCCAGGCGGTAAAAGCGTGTGGTGCTGTAGTTGGCGTGCAGATTGCTCACGCTGGAGCTCGTGCCACCTATAACAGCACAGGTAGTCAGCCGGTGGCGCCGTCGGATGGGGTGCTAATGCCGGGAGGCCACGAACCAGCGCGTGCTCTTACGTTGGAAGAGATGGATGAGATTGAATCAGCTTTTGTCGCCGCCGCAAGGCGCGCTTCCGAAGCAGGCTTCGACTTCGTAGAAGTGCACGGTGCGCATTGTTTCCTTCTGTGTGAGTTCCTCTCACCACTTGCCAATCGTCGTGCAGATATCTATGGAGGCAGTCTCGAGAATCGCTTGCGCTTCCCATTGCGTGTGGTGAGAGCAGTGCGACGCGCACTTCCCAACGACCACCTGCTTCTATACCGTATGCCAGGGAGTGACTTTCTGCCCGGAGGGCTGACTGAAGAAGAAGGACAGCAGGCAGCTCAAGCACTGGTAGCCGCCGGCGTAGAAGTGTTGGATGTGTCAGGTGGAATGTGTGGCGCCGAGATCCCCAACTGGGACTGCAAGAGTCAGGGTTACTTCGTCCCGGTAGCGGCTGCGATCAAGGCGGTAGTACCTGTGCCTGTCATCGTGGCCGGCGGGATCACCGATCCACACTTCGCCGATCAGGTGGTACGTTCAGGCCAGGCTGACTTGGTCGCGATCGGGCGAGCAATGCTCAGGAATCCTCATTGGGTTAGAGAAGCACAAGCGATGTTAGGAGCAGAGTGAAGAGATCAAAATATCAAAGAGGTCAAGGTGGCAATAGTACCTAGTCTGTACCGCATCGAGGGCATCCTGAGTGTTTGTTACCTGATTACTACAGATGAAGGACTGGTGTTGATTGATACAGGCACCGCTATCAGCCATCGGCGGATTCTGCGTGCCATCGCTGATCTCGGCTATACACCCTCCCAGTTGCGTCACATTCTTATCACGCATGCTGACGGTGACCATGTAGGAGGAGTGGTGCCCCTGGTAGCTATTTCACAGGCGCGGGTGTACACCAGTGCGATCGAAGCAGAAGCGATGGCCCGCGGTCAATTCTCGCGCCAACTGCGTTTACGCGGCTTGCTGCGCTTTCTGTTTTGGCTGGCACAGCCCCTTTACCGTGTGCAACCTTTTGAAGCTGTGGAAGTCGTCAAGGAAGGGGATATCTTGCCAGGCTTAGGGGGACTGCGCGTCATAGAAACCCCCGGTCATACACCTGGCCACCTCTCCTTCTTTGCGTTCGGGAGCGGTATTCTGTTTGCTGGTGACTCGATCGCCTATCACGGCGGCAGAATGCGCCCGCCATTTGCATCGGTCACCTGGAACGAAGAATTGGCGCTTGCCTCTCTGTACAAGCAATCTGCATTACGACCCCGCATCGTCTGCTTAGGTCACGGCCCCGTGATATATGACGCAATGGAAAAATTCCCTGCGCCATAAGGTCGCCCGGACAGCGCATTGTACACTGTTATGTCGTTCTCAGCCCTCCACCTTATGAGAGGAATATTGGCGCGCCATGCACTCCATAAAGTAGATGGCGGTGCGAATGCCACCGAAGAACTGTGCTAAGCGGAACTTTTCATTGGGTGCGTGCAGATTGTCATCAGGCAGACCAAAGCCCATCATCACCACAGGCACCTGCAAGATGCGCGTGAGATCCGCCACCACTGGCAAGGTGCCACCGCTACGCAGGAAAACTGGGGCAGTCCCAAAACCCAGCCGAAGCGCTTCCACAGCAGCCTGCATTGCTGGTGTGTGGGGGTCAACCAATGCAGGATGGGCATGGGAAAGCACTCGCACTGTCACATGCACAGTGGATGGCGTGATGCGTTGCACATATTGCTCAAACAAACGAGCAATCTCCAAGGGATCTTGATCGGGCACCAGGCGCATGCTCAACTTGACCACAGCGCGTGCTGGGATAACTGTCTTCTGTCCCTCGTTGACAAAACCGCCGCCAATACCATGGATCTCCAGCGTCGGCCGAGCCGTGATGCGCTCAAACACGCTGTAGCCAGACTCGCCGGACCACAAGGCAGGAGCACCAATTTCCTCATGCAAGAAGCGTTCTTCATCGAACGGAAGGCTTTCCAGCTGGCGTCGCTCGTCCACCGATAATGGTCGCACACGATCATAGAACCCAGGAATTGCTACCCTCCCTTGAGCATCATGGAGCTGGGCAATCATCTCCGCAGCGACCTGCAATGGATTGTGCACAGCGCCGCCGTAGACACCGGAGTGCAGATCATGGCGTGGGCCCTGGATGTCCACCTCGCAGTAGATCAACCCGCGTGTCCCCGTAGTGATCTTCGGGGTAACAGCGTCCCAGAAACTGTCATCAGATATGACAACTGCGTCACACTGCAGCATATGTCTGTGCTGTTGAATGACCTGCTCCAGACCCGTGCTGCCACATTCCTCCTGTCCCTCTATGAGGAACTTGAGATTGACAGGTATCCTGCCCGACGTGCGCAGATATGCTTCAGCGGCAGCCAGATAGGTGAACAGCTGCCCTTTGTTATCTGAGGCACCACGCGCGTAGAGGTTTTCATCCTGCACGGTCGGCTCAAAGGGAGGAGTCAGCCATTGTTCCTCGGGGTCAGCAGGTTGCACGTCATAGTGACCATATACCAGCAAAGTGGGGACCTTAGCATCAGCCGACTTCCACTCACCATAGACAACCGGATACAGATCTGTAGGAAGTAGTTTCACGCTGTGCAGCCCAATGCGCTCCATAAAGGTCATCAGCCACTGAGCAGCCCGTTCCATGTCCGTGCGATGTGCTGGCGATGTACCAATACTGGGAATGGAGAGGAAATCCATCAAGTGCTGCAAATGATGCATTCTGTTGGTTTCGGCGAACTCGATAGCGTGTAACGAAGCCACAACGTCAGCTCCCTCTTGGTAGTACTGATGGCGAGTTCATCTCCACACAAAGAGCCGAGCGTCTCTCACATCCAGCTGAAAGACTGAAGTGCATAATACCATAGACTTTTTGCCAAAACCAAAAGGATCCGCGCTGGTCGCTAGTTTTTTCATGGCAGGTATCAGAACAACGTCAACTGCAACTTACCATGCAGCAAAGCGGTTGGAGTGAGCACCCGTCACTTTCTGAGAAGAGCCGAGCATTGAACCACTTGAACGCTTATGCACAGACTCGACAGACAATCAGGCCACCCCTGTGCACGAGCTTTTGCCCTCCGTACCCGGGCTCACTACAATGAAGCTATGAGCAATTCATTGCACGAAAGTCGTTGGTTACGCGAAGGCTGGGGCGTTTTCCTTCTAACCTTGGGGCTTGTTCTGATCATTTGCGCTGTCGTCACCAGTGCTGGCTGGACGGAGGGATTACACATTGTGACGCCAGTTGGACTGGGGGCGTTTGCCTTTGCATTCTTGGCAGCACGCAGTCGTCTGCCAGATCCTTTGGGTCCCCTTTTCAGCTTGCCTGTCGGGACAGCGCTGTCTTTTCGCCTCACCGCCGATCTCATACCCGGAACAGACACCTGGCCGCAGCGCTGGGCGTGGATGTGGTATCGCATCTACCTTTTTGGCAAGAAGGCACTTTCTGGGAGCAGCAGCGCTGACAATCTCATTTTCCTACTTCAGATGTGTCTGCTGGTGTGGGTTGTCATTTGGCTTATCGTGTGGTTTATCTTCCGTGCGAGGCGCGTCTGGGACGCGATCGTGTTGGCTGGGCTGCTGCTCCTAGGCACACTCTACTATGCACCAGCCGAGCTGACAGGTTATATGATTCTATTCTTGGTGGTAGCACTCCTTCTGGTAATCCGATTCAATCTGCACCAGCAGGAACGTAACTGGCGGCGTGCTCGTATACCCTATCATGCAGGTGAGGTCATCTTTAACTTCTGGCGAATTGGAATGTTGCTAACGCTGTTGGTAGTCGCGCTGGCCTGGCTGACGCCTGCAATTCCTATGGACGCGCGTAGCCGTGCACTGGACACCCTACGTACCGGATGGTACGACATCGAGGAGCGTTGGGGACGTCTCTTCACCACACTTCATTACCGCAGTACACCCAGCGCCGATTTCTCTGGACAGGAATTGACCTTGGGCGGGCCACGCCAACTGGGCGATGCACCTGTGATGGAAATAACCTCCTTGGAAGGGATCCATTACTGGAGAGAGGTAGCACTGGACTACTACACAGGTCGCAGGTGGATTAACAGCGATGAAGTCGTAGTACAGTTCGGTAGCGATTATCCTCCACTGGCTATAGCGCGCTATCAGGCCCAGATACCAAGAAACCACACAGTCACTGTGTTGCAACCTGATATGACCGTGTTAGCGATGGCTGGGCAACCGACGTGGGTCAGCATTCCTGCACGCGCTCGCGTCAGCTTTATCCAGGACCAACTCGCAGAGGGGATCTCCTACGCACGCTCACGTCTGCCATTGCGCATAGGTGATCATTACACAGTTGCCACATTACTGGGCAACGCTAGCATCGAGCAGCTCCAGCAGAGCGAAGCAATCTATCCTGAATGGATCCGCCAGCGTTATCTCCAGCTACCAGACACCCTGCCCGAGCGCGTTCGCTTTCTGGCAGAAACCATTACTGACCGAGCTTCCAATGCCTATGACAAAGCCACGGCAGTGGAAGATTACTTGCGTCATACTATCACCTACAATGAACAGATTGATCCACCCCCAGCCGAGTATGACGCCGTCGATTACGTCCTGTTCGAGAAGCGTGAAGGATATTGCGACTACTATGCCAGCGCTATGGTTGTCATGCTGCGCGCCGTTGGTATCCCAGCGCGCCTGGCAGCAGGCTACGCTCAGGGTGAGCACCGCGTTGAAACGAACACTTTCCTAGTGCGCCAAAAGGATGCCCACGCGTGGCCTGAGGTTTTCTTCCCTGAGTACGGTTGGGTTATCTTCGAGCCGACTGCAGCACGACCCCAGATCGAACGATCGCCTGCCAGCGACGTAGTCGCCCCGCCTATGGATTCAAAGTCGCCATATGAAAGGCAACCGCCCCCGTTTGATCGCTCTCCAGATACAACGCAAGCAATGGAAGGAGAGGGGATAAGTAATACTCTCCCAATCCCCCTTTTGGCATCCTTGTTGCTCGGAGCTGGGATCGTGTTAGCGCTACTATTGGCGCTTGTCATGTCACGCCGCCTGAGCACCTCGGTCGGCGACAAACGGGTAGAAGCTTTTTATGCTCGGTTGGGAAGACTGGCCAGCTGGGCTGGGATACCGCTGCAGCCATGGCAGACCCCTCTTGAGCAAGCTGCCGCCATTGCGACAGCAGTACCAAACGGTGGAGCCTACATTTGGCAACTGGCAGAGATTGTGACGCACATCCGCTATGCTGAACATCCCCCCAAAGACACAGATCTGCTTGCGGCGGCGAGAGCGTGGCGATCGCTCTATCCATGCTTGCTGCGAGCAGTGTTGCGTCGGCAGATAGGTCGACTGGTAGGCATCTTGATAGAGCGCCAAAGAGAAGAAATAGCATTCAGCTACGAGCAGAGACTTCCTCTGCGACTGAACAAATGAGCTGATCGTCTCTCCGAGAGAACAAATCTGTCCCGACATGGCTATGCAGATCCATAAGCGCGAGATGGACATACGACGCTGGTGGCCCCCAAGATATACAGAGGTGGTGCTGTTCTTAACCTTGCTGGCATTTGGGCTGCGGTTGTATCGGCTTAGCTTCCAACCTCTGTGGGGCGACGAAGGGTGGAGTTTCTACTTCGCCGGACTCAGGTTGCCAGAGATGATTGAACGCACGGCGCAGGACATCCATCCGCCGCTATATTACGCTCTGCTGCACAGCTGGCTCGGCGTCACAGGAAGCACCCCTGAGACAGCGCGCCTGCTCTCGGTGATAATGGGAACGCTTACAGTCGGGGTCATCTGGCGTGTGGGAAATCTTTTGCACAATCAACGCGCCGCATTGTTAGCGAGTGCACTGACAGCTCTTGCACCACTCGCCGTTTACTACTCCCAAGAGGTGCGCATGTACGGCATGGTAACACTTCTCAGCGTTTCATCGTCGTACTTCCTTGTGCGTCTGGTGTTCTCCACCTCTTGGAGTGCCAACAGAGAATCATCTTTCGCAGGGCGACAAATTTCCAGACGGAACAAATGGCTATGGCTGGGATATGTACTAACCACGGCCGCAGCGCTCTACACCATGTACTACGCCTTGTTCCTGCTCCTAGCACAGACGCTCTGGTTGGGAATATCCCTGTTGAGGGAGCGCTTTGCCCATCGTGCCTCCCAATGGAGATACAGCGGGGGAGTTGTAGGCAATGCACCGATACCGTGGCGACGGGTAGCTTCTGCAATGGCAACGGCAGGCGTGCTGTACGCGCCGTGGGTGGCGTACGTTGCACAGCAGCTCGTGAACTATGTTCAAGGCAAGCGCGTGGCAGAAGCATACGTGCCACTCAATGCTGCCCAGTATTTTAGCGCTCATCTGGCCGCGTTTAGCATAGGGCACACCTCCGAGGCGCTTGACCTGTTTCGTTGGGCAACTCTGGGATTCGGTGCGCTGGCTTTATTGGGGCTGCTATACGGGATGGCACAGCGCCGATATCTGTTGTCCACAGTGTTGCTACTCTGCTGTCTGTTGGTACCGCTAGGAGGCGGCTTTATCATCAATCTTGCCTACCCATTTACACCGCGCTATTTCGAACGCACCCTCCTGCTGGTTGCACCCGTATGGTGGTTACTTGTGTCAGAGGGACTAGATTGGTTGTGGAGACGCAGTCGCGTCGTCTTTATCAGCACTGGTGTGCTGCTCTTGGGCCTCCTCTCGGCGTCGCTGATCGATTTCTACACCGTACCACGCTATCGCGATGAGGACTATCGTCCACTACTGCGTTATGTGCGGACCCATAGCAGCACGCAGGATGTCATCTTGGCCAGCTACCAGTGGCAATTAGGGTTGTACCAGGCCTACCTCCCGTCACCTCATCCGCGTTTCTTCGTTGTGCCCGGCTGGGGCAAAAGCTGGGCAGACGATCCGCAACGCATGCGCGCAGATCTCATAGAGCTGATGAATGAGCACCCCCGTTTGTGGTTTCCAGCTTATCAGGTGCTGGGACGCCTTTGGGAAACCCGCGTAGAGGAGATACTTAACCGCATCGCCTTCCCAACGCAGATGGATTGGAATCTACCTGGCATCAAGTTGATATTATACGGTCGGGGAGGCACCTTGCGGGAGGTTATACCAATACTTGCGCAAAGTGCTCAACCAGGCGTGGCAAACTTTGCTAATGCGTTGGTGCTCGAGCGGGTTCAGGTAGGTAGCGAGCCACTCGAGTCTGGACGTGGCGTGTTACCAGTAGTTCTGATTTGGCGCAAGGAAAAGGAGCTCACCGATGTCTCCAAGGAATTGCGCGTAGCGTTGCGTTTGATCGATTCCACAGGGCAACGCTGGGCCGGACGTGACAGTCGCCCTATGGGCGGACTAGGTTCCTTCCATCTTATGAGAGAGGGTGAGACGCTTATCGACCGCCACGGTGTGCTGATTCCAGCAGGTACCCCACCTGGTGAGTACCAGTTGCGGCTTGGCATAGTACGCGAACAGGACGAGCGACCACTGGACGTACTGGATGAACAGGACCAACCGCAGGGAAGCGAGGTGATTTTGGGTAACGTACGCGTAGTGCTCCCTACCGAGCCCTTGTCCCCTGAAGCTCTCCCTGTGCAACATCCTCTGCAGGTAGATTTTGGGGAGGGAATACGGCTACTGGGCTATAGCATAGGGGATATGCCAATCAGGGCAGGGGAAGCATTATCGTTTAGCTTGTTTTGGCAAGTGCTTCGCGCCCCGCAAGAACCCTACATCGTATTTGCCCAGCTGCAAGATGAGGCGGGTCAGCCAGTCGCATTGAGCGAGACCCCTCCAGTTTATCCGAGCGAGCGTTGGACAGCTGGCATACTGCTGCGCGATCCGCATCAAATCTTGTTGCCGCCCGGACTTCCTGCCGCCGAGTACCACCTAGTAGTAGGATTGCTGCGCCCGGACGGTACACGTTTGATGACTGAAGAAGGCGATCAAGTAGTGCTAGCGCGTGTACCAACGATACAGCGAGTCCATCACTTCACTCCACCAACGCCCTCCGAACGCTATGAAGTCGCCGAAGCACGTTTTGGCGCATACGTGCATTTGTTGGGTTACGAGTTGAAAGCGACTGACCCCATATCGCCTGGTGAGAACTTGGAGTTGGTACTCTACTGGCAGGCGCTGCAACCGGCCCCACAACGCTACAGCGTCTTTGTGCATCTGATTGATACCCAAGACCACATCTTTGGACAGCATGATCAGGAGCCGGGAGCTGGGCAGTTTCCCACCACCAGTTGGGTGAGCGGTGAATACCTGGTGGACATTTATAAAGTGCCGGTCAATCCAGACACACCCGCAGGTGAGTACTGGCTGGAGATTGGATTATACGACCCGATAAGTGGCCAACGATTGGAGGTGAGCGATGGAAAGGGCCAGCCTATAGGCAATCGCCTGTTGCTCAGCCGGAGCCCCATCCGCGTGCAGTGATGCCTAGACGTATGCCAGCGTGCGACACCGCGAGTGTTCTGCTACCCCACGTCTAAGCCCCAAGGCACCTTATGGAAACATCACCATGACCAAATACCTGTACCCTAACCTTGGTATATCTGCTATAATGGTCAAATAGGAACTATTGCGTAGCATATGATCGAAACGGCAGCTCTTAGCAAACACTTCGGTCCCATACGCGCCGTTGATGGCATCGACCTGAGCGTGCGCGAAGGGGAGGTGTTGGCTCTGCTAGGACCTAACGGAGCCGGCAAGACCACCACAGTGCGTATGCTGGCAGCCATTCTCAAGCCAACTGCTGGTTGGGCACGCATCGCTGGCTTGGATACGGTGCACAACGCACGCGAGGTACGAAGTATCGTGGGGCTGCTGACAGAGTTCCCTGGCCTCTACGCGCGTATGAACGCTCTGGAGTACCTTGATTTCTTCGGACAGCTACATGGTATGACACCACGCCTGCGTGCCAACCGAAGCGAGGAGATGTTACGCCGCTTTGACCTATGGGAAGCACGCCATCGACGTACAGGCGAGTATTCAAAGGGAATGCGTCAGAAGCTGGCATTGGTACGGGCCATGCTGCACGATCCATTGGTGCTCTTCCTCGACGAACCGACATCCGCTATGGATCCCTTCAGTGCACGCCTGGTACGACAGGCAATCCTTGATCTGCGCCGCGAGCGGCGCACAATTGTATTATGCACGCACAATTTGGGCGAAGCGGAGATGCTGGCGGATCGCATTGCCATTATTCGCCGCGGTCGCATAGCTGCCATAGGCAGCGCCTCCGAGCTCAAACGTCGTCTGTTGGGCGACACCTTACTTGAGTTGCGCTTGGGAACGTCGCTGGACGGCTTGTTAACGCTCTTGGAAGACCTGGTTCAGGTGCAAGAACATGGAGACAATTGGGTACGTTATACCACCCCCGCACCAGAAAAAGTAAACCCGCAGTTGGTGCAACGGCTAAGCAAGCGTGGGGTGCCCGTCATAACTCTGAGCGAAGTACCCCGTAGCCTGGAAGAAGTGTACCTACGCATTGTGAGCGATGCACAAGAGGGTGAGGAATTGTCGGATGATTGAATCAGAGATCGCAAGGACACCCAAGTCTCTATTTAGCAGAAAAGTCACATTGTATGAGAGATTGCGCCTCGCCCTTGTTGTAACGCGGCGCGAACTGCGTGATAGTTTGCGTGACTGGCGTATTATGACCCCTATTGTTATCCTCACGCTGCTGTTCCCGCTGTTGATGAACTTTACTGCGGGTATGGCACGTGATTTCGTGCTGCGCTATGGTGGTCAGAATGCTCTTATTGTAGAGCGTCTCAACCCCTTCCTGCTGATGATTGTGGGCTTCTTCCCTATTACTTTCTCGCTGGTTTTGGCCCTGGAGACTTTCGTAGGAGAGAAAGAGCGTGGCAGTCTGGAGCCATTGCTGGCAATGCCTATCTCCGATGGCGAACTCTACCTAGGCAAAGTGCTTGCAGCGCTGATTCTCCCACTGGCCGCGAGCTATCTCGCCATTTCTGCCTATCTGATCGGTATGGCTATGGCTTCCGGATGGCTACCCGATGCTCTGATGTTGTTGCAGATGCTTCTGCTTAACAGCGCAAAAGCATCAGTGATGGTGTCGGGAGCTGTGATTGTCTCCAGCCAAACAAGCAGTGTACGCGCTGCTAACTTGTTAGCCAGCTTTATTATTATTCCGATGGCACTCCTTGTGCAGGGTGAAAGCATTCTGCTCTTCTGGGGACAGTACGAGGTTCTCTGGTGGATTATCGCCGCGCTGTGCGTGGCGAACTTTATTATGGTACGTATGGGTGTACGCATCTTCAACCGGGAAGAGATTCTGGCCAGGGAGCTCGACAGCCTCAACTTGCGCAAGGTTTTGCGCGATTTTGCCGGATATTTTCTGCGGCCGCCCGAACAAGCACTCCAGCGTGAGATATACCCTTCCCTGGACATATGGCGCATGCTCCACCACGATATCCCCTGTCTCTTACGGACGCAGTGGCAGCCGCTCGGCGTGGTGCTGCTCACCCTCGTGGGAGCTATTGTGCTAGGAGCACTGTTGGCAATGCAGTGGCCATTGCCAGCCAATGCCATCCGTCTGGATGCGCTTCCGCAGGATACCTTTGATCACGTGCCTCAGCTGGGTTTCTTGCCTCGCTTCAGCATCACAGGAGTATTTTTCAACAACCTCCGGGCGCTGGCACTGGCAGGCGTGTTGGCCATTTTCTCATTCGGGGTTATGCCTTTGGTGCTGTTGATGGCGCCACTGGCACTGGTGGGCTTCTTCGCTGCACAAGTGGCCGTGCTGGGCTACAGCCCGCTAGTATTTGTGGCAACCTTCATACTACCCCACGGAGTAGTGGAGCTACCGGCTGCCATTATCGCCACAGGCTTCGCATTGCGTGCTGGCGTTGCACTGGTTTCACCACCCTTCGGCCTCGATGTGGGTCAGGGTTTTTTGTTGGTGCTGGCCGACTTCCTTAAGGTCTTTCTGTTGCTCATAATACCATTGCTGCTCGTCGCCGCTGTGCTCGAGGTACAAATCACTCCGCTTGTAGTAATGGCCGTTTACGGTGCAAAGCCATAAGCTGATCCTACCGCGTCTCAGTCATGCATATGGAGAGATATCTGACAAGGCTCCGGATCGGGGAAGGAGCACCAGCAGTAACAAGGGGATGAGCTACCGCAAGTATCTCCTATGTGTGTGCCCAACACTCCGTTGCAACGTAGCGATCTCTCTATTCTGCATATCGAGCAGCTCCACCACCCATTTCCCATTGAGCTGAGCCATAGCAGGTCGAAAGGTGCTGCGAAACGCTTGCCCGGGCAACAACGATACTGGCCAAGAGGCCACTACATAGTTATTGCGTCGTAATTGTACGCGACCATCCATAGCGGTCGTCACAGCCACTGCCACGTCAACCGTTGATGAAGATAACACTAAGTTGAGCGCTGCGTTTTCGTTTGCATATCCAAAGCCTCCTGTGCCGTTCACAGCATACCAGCGTTCTTGCCAGCTCACAGTCTGGCCAGGCGCCAACGTGACCTCATCCCAAAATGTGGGCCCCAAACCACCCCATAGCTCGAAATAGCGACTATCATCGTCTGTCCACGTCGATGAAGCGATGTCGCCCAAGCTGAAGAGCTTGGCACCGCGCGCTATATGGTGGGGAAAGACGCGCACCACACCAAGTTGCGTTTCGTGATTGTACGCGCCCATGAAGTCGGCGGTAGCGGCAGGATATGCAAAGACACCAAGATACCTTCGCCAATTGCTAGCCAGGCTCATATCAAGCCCTCTGAATTCTGGCCAGCTTATGAGCTGACCCGAACGGGGCAGTCTCTCGTCGCCACTGGAATGCACCATCACACGAGTAACAGGCAGAATAAACTGGAGGCCTTCATCAGGACGTCGACTGCCCAAACTAAACATTCCATTGATCCAGAACTTATAGCGCACTGGATTGCCGGTCGGGTTGGTGATCTGAGGGAGAAGGGTAAAGTAGGAATGCTGCTCATCCAGACGCACAGTGATAGTGCAGACCAGGCCGGAACGCTCTTCTACATCGCTCACTGTGACGCTGATATTACCAGGATTACGATCAACGGAATATTGCCAAGGTGTCGCCTCGTTCAGACCGTGCTCGTCTAGAGGTAATGCCCACTCCATACCTCCAGTCGCCAACCACCATCCTCGGATGCCCCAGTGTGTCGGCTTGATCACCGGATTCTCATAGAAAAGGTTGCGGCCACTCTCTTTGTCTATCCACTGGTAGAGTCGTCCCCCTAGCTCGGGCAAAATAGTGAGACGGAGGTAACGATTCTCCAACACTACTGCCCGATACGCGCGTGACACAGGAGACCCTACCCGGTTATGGTCCAGGCGTGGATAGGGGTATATTGGATCATCGGGTGTGGTAGGCAGCAATGCTGATCGATAGTCATAGGTCACCAGGTGCAACTGCGTTTCGTACACTTTCAGAGACATCTCTTGAGCGCTCGAAGAAGGAGTGGGAGACGGATGAGTCTCAGGCTTTGGATGAGACGCAGGGGTAACAGAGACTATCAAGGAGGTCGGAGTTGTTGAAGGTAAGAGCGGGGACGACAATGTCGAGGTCAAGATGGGTGTGAGCGAAGCCTCACGCGCAGTGCCTGTGCCGAATGCACAACCCCCTAACGCGACTAAACACATTCCGCATACTCCTATGAGGAGATAGCTCCCTATCGACAACCGACTGGATAACCGAGGGCATATTCCTTGTACCATATAGGGATCTCACTTGTGACAGGGAAACTTACCAAGAAGGGTAGAGAGTGTTGAAAAAGGTCCTATGTCACACAAATTTTTGTATGAAGATAAGCTCATAAAGCGGATAACCTGGAAGTTTCTCAATGCTCTCGAGCGAATGGTTGACCAATGCATTACAACATGCTACCATATATGCGCTTTCTACCTAAATTTCCAGTTGCTCTCCGCGAGGGAACATCGCTCATGCACGCTTTGGTAACAGGAGGAGCCGGCTACATCGGTTCGCATCTGGTGGACGAGCTGGTCAAAGCTGGCCACAGAGTCACCGTTCTCGACAACCTTAGCACTGGTAAAATAGCTAACATCCAGCATCATCTCAATAACTCTCACTTCCGCCTCGTGTGTGATTCGCTTCTCAACGCCCCACTTGTGGATCGTTTGATTGCCGAATGTGACGTGGTCTTCCACTTGGCAGCGATGGTGGGGGTCAAGTACGTGGTGGAGAACCCTCTGCTGTGCATCGTTACTAACGTGCGTGGCACGGAGGTCGTGCTGGAATCGTGCTATCGATACTGGCGACGTGTTGTAATTGCATCCAGCTCCGAGGTGTACGGCAAGTCAGAGAAGGTGCCATTGAGTGAAGAGGACGATAGCTTGTTAGGTCCTACTGCTGTAGGTCGCTGGTCCTACTCACTGAGCAAAGCGCTAGATGAACATCTCGCCTTTGCCTACCATCGTCAGGGACTGCCCGTAAGTGTGGTTCGCTTCTTTAATTCATACGGGCCACGTTTGGATCCGCGCGGATATGGCAGCGTAGTCGCACGCTTCATCAGTCAAGCACTCTCCGGCCAACCCATCACCGTCTATGATGACGGTCGTCAGACGCGCTGTTTTACTTTTGTCAGCGACACCGTGCGCGGCACACTGATGGCAGTTTCCTCACTAAGGGCAGAAGGCAAAGCGCTCAATATTGGCACCGATCGTGAGACCGCCATCGGTGACCTTGCCCACATGGTGCGTGAGATCACAGGAGCCCGAGTGGATATCGTGTATATCCCATACAGCGAAGCATATGGACCACATTTTGAAGAGACACGTCGGCGCGTGCCAGACGTGCGGAGAGCGCGTGAACTGCTAGGTTTCGAGGCACAAGTCCCTTTGGAGGAAGGTTTACGTCACACTATCGAGTGGTTCAGGCGCCAACTTGATTGAGTTTGCGAGCAGAATGATCCCTATATGCCTACACGTTTGAGTCTCATTTGCGACAAGGTAATCGAAGCAGGTTGGCTAGCCGTCGCCGTGCTTGTCCCGATCTGGTTCAACATTTACTCAGCGCGCACTTTTGAACCAGATAAGATTACCCTGATGCGCTCGATCGCTATCGTGATGGCACTTGCTTGGCTCATCAAGGTAGCTGAGCAGGGGATTGGCCGAAAGCGCCTGACACAACCTGCGTCAGGGATAACGAACACAACACCATACACATCCAATTGGCTGCAAAAGTTGTTCGGAGTGCCCCTTTTGCCCCCCTTGTTGTTGGTGATCCTTGCATATCTTATCAGCACAGCACTATCCATCAGCCCCACGGTAGCACTTTGGGGTTCGTATCAACGTCTGCAGGGCACATACACCACGCTTTCCTATATTGTGATCTTTGCTCTCGTAGCCTCTCACCTGCGCACGCGAGCTCAGCTGGACAGGCTTATGACCGCCATCATCCTGACCAGCTTGCCAGTAGGACTATACGGGATCGTCCAGCGCTACGGACTTGATCCCTTACCCTGGGCTGGCGATGTCCAGACACGGGTCGCTTCCACTCTGGGAAACGCTATCTTTTTAGCCAGCTACCTGATTATGGCGATTCCCCCTACTTTGTCGCGCATACTGAACGCGATGCGTGCCCTCTTGCAAGAGGAAAACACCAATTGGGGTAATACATTACTGGCAGCCGTTTACATTTTTATACTTGCCGTAGACATTATTGCTGTCATTTTCAGCGGCAGCCGCGGCCCCATGCTAGGGTTGATGGCTGGCATTTTCTTCTTCGTTCTGCTGGCATTATTGTCCATTTACCGACAACACGCTCCTGAAACAAAGCACCACCTAAGAGCAATCACATTGAGCGTGGCAGAGGTGCTTCTGCTGATTCTGCTGGGCTCTTTGGCTGGTATTGTTGCTTTTGCTCTGGTCGGCCCCGTCAATATTGGAGAAGCACGTCTGGATCATGGCGCCATGTTGGCTCTGGGAATGCTGGGGGGCGTAGCCCTTAACGTCCTAGCAATTGTTGCACGGGTAGTTCTAAGCCAGCGTCCTTGGCGATTGTGGCTCAATTGGACTGTGCTGGCCTTCGCTATGATCGCCATCCTGGTGGTCATTAACCTGAAGGAATCACCACTAAACAGTGTGCGTGAGGCACCAGTGGTAGGGCGTCTTGCTCAGCTCTTCCAGCCTGGAGAAGGCACTGGCAAAGTGCGTGCGCTCATTTGGGAAGGTGTGCTCAATCTCATCACACTGGACGAACCCCTCGGAATTCCGGGAGAGCTCACCGATAACCTACATGTATTGCGTCCACTAATCGGCTACGGACCAGAGTCGATGTTCAACGCCTTTGCGCGCGTATACCCGCCTGAACTAGCACACGTGGAGGCGCGCGGTAGTTCTGCTGACCGTTCGCACAACGAAACCTTTGACTTCCTGGCAATGCTGGGCTTCTTGGGTTTTGTCGCGTATTACTGGCTTATTTTCAGCCTGTTCTACTACCTCCTGAAAGCAGTAGATTGGATACCGGATAATGCTGCGCGTCGCCGGTTGCTCATCCTAGTCGGCCTGGGCGGCTTAATAGGCGCAATCGTTCCACGTCTGGTCGCTGGCAGCTTTGTTTTCTCAGCAGTTGGTTTGCCAGCCGGCATGATTGGTATGCTTTTCGTGTTCCTGGTGTGGCAGGGAATCGCGGAGCGAAGAGCTCCTGCTAGTGACTCGGTCCAATCCTCTTCGCCTACCCTTCAATCAGCCCAGGAGCAACAGCTCTCGAAACCTTTGACAGGAATACATTCGCACGCACAGACGCCATCCGCCCATCTCCAAATGGATATGGCCAGTCAGCATTTGGTCCTGATTGGGATCTTGGCCGCCTTGTTGGCTCACTTTGTTGAAGTACACTTTGTCTTTTCAATAGCAGCAACTTATGTATACTTCTGGACCTATGCTGGTGTCATCGTCGCTTGGTTGTCAAGGGATCTTCGGAGTTCAGGGGTAGTGGATAGTTCTTCAGCGTTGTCAGAGCCGAAAACAGAATCAGCGAAACCTTCGGGATCAGGTAAGCGCTCTAAGAAGCGAACGCGACAATATGGAGAGATCTCAGCAAATCAGCCCCGCCCGCTAATTCACCAGATGATCATTGTAGAAAACTGGGACATATGGCTAAGCGCGTTTGGGTTGGTCGTTGCTCTTATCTTGGTCGCAATGATTTTTGACTTCGTAACAGCACAATTTGATATCACACGTCACAACTACAGCCTGATATGGATGTTCGGCATTACATGGTTCGTGGCATTGGCAATTGGACTGGGCGAAGTAGTGACACGTATTCGAGCGTGGCAGACACCTGTACGTATCGGTCGTGCTCTGCTGTTATTTGTCGCTACTTCGTTAGGCTATGGCGCGCTATATATGCTTATCCACGTTTGGCGCCTTCAAACTCGCACACTAACGAATGTCAGCACAGTGCAAGGAGCTTTTCAATCTGCTAGCGCAGTCACCTGGATTTACGGATTTTTCTATCTTTTTGCATTCCTGGTAATTTTATTAATCGCTATAACACTCGCTGCGCCGTGGTTGCCTCAGCGGCGCATGTGGCAATCCGCTAACTGGTGGCTCTATCCACTGATGATTGTCGCTGCTGGTGCAGTGATCCTGTTCAAGAACGTGGATGTAGTGCGGGCAGACATAGTGCTCAAGCAAGCAGATCAGTATCGTAACCAAGGGCTGTACGAGCCTGCCATCGCATTGCACCAATGGTCCGTCGAATTGGACTCGGACGAGGATTTCTACTACCTGATGTTGGCACTAGCATATCAGCTACAAGGTCAGGACATTCGGCTCTCCCCAGAAGTGCGTGCGCGTAGCTGGCAGTTGGGCGAGCAAATTGCCTTACGGGCACGAGAGCTTAATCCTTACAACCCTGACAACACAGGTAACCTAGGACGCTGGTATCTTACCTGGGCGCAGAATACACCAGCTGAGGATCCTCAAAGACAAGCTCGCTTTGATCGGGCTATAGAGTATTTCCAGAAAGCGACCCATCTGGCGCCCCAAAATGTGATTTACTACAACCTGTGGGCACAAGTCTATTATATCCTAGGTCGCTATCAGGACGCGGAAGCCATCTTAGCCAAATCACTCGCTATTGATCCCAAGTTCGAGCAGACCCAAATGCTGTTGGGCGATACCTATGGCGCGTTGGGTCGTGCTGCAGACGCAGCCCGCGCACATCGTGCCGCTATACTGATCGCGCCACAAAGTTTCGCCGACCAATTCTTTAACCAACGTGTTGATTTCTACAAAGCATACCCAGACCAGCTCAAGGAAATTATCGCTGCGTACGAAGAAGTCTTGGCAGCGCATCCCGATGACCCCAAAATCCTGGACATTCTAGGACGTCTCTATAGCCGGGTTGGCGACCAGCACAATGCTGTGCGCTTCTATCAGCGCGCCGTTCAGACAGGATCCGCTGACATCCAGACAGTAATAAGCCTTGGCAATGAATATGTGGCAATGCAAGACTGGGAGAGTGCGGCAGAAGCTTACCGGCAGGCATTGCGCATAGATCCTAAAAACGCACAGGTGCATAGCCACTTAGCGTACTGCTACGCTCGGATGGGACGGTTGGAAGATGCTATTCAGGAGAATCAGATTGCTCTGCAGCTTGCGCCCCAAGATTACATCAGCCGTCGCAATTTGGTCCTTCTGTACCGAGACACGGGCAGGATCGAGCAGGCTATCCAAGAAGCTCAACTCTTGCCCGAACAGACACCACAGAATGAATTAGGGCTGACCTGGATGTTGATTGGCGAGCTCTATCAGAGCGCTGGCAGGTTGACTGAAGCAACGAATGCGTATGAGCAAGCGATTAAAGTGGCTCCTGACCTCGCTGAGGCGTATGTTGCACTTGGCAAACTCTATTTGGACCAGAATCGTTTGCAGGATGCACTGCACATCTATCAGCAACTTGCGCAGATGATACCTGACGACTACACAGTACACCGTCAGCTGGCACTCATTTACCGCCAACTGGGTCAGATAGATCAAGCACTTAACGAGATCCAGATGGCATTGGAAAAGGCTCCACCTTCCCACCGCAGCGAGCTGGAGCAACTGTTGGCGGATATTCAGGCGCTTAGAGAAGGCAATCCACCGTGACACTGACTACGCTGCTGATCATTTTTACAGCGGCCTTGCTGATTGCCACTGTGTCCACACCCCTTGCCCGGCGCGCAGGCATGCGCTGGGGATTCATCGATCGACCCTCCGCGCGCAAGATCCATACGAGCGCTGTGCCACGATTCGGTGGTGTCGCCATGGTAAGCGCTGTTCTGATTGCTTTGCTAATATTCGAAGATCGATACGGAATGAGCCAGCTCGCAAGCATCCTGATTGGCGCGAGCTGGGTGTCCATTTTGGGCGCGTTAGACGACCGTTGGGGATTGCGCCCAATCTACAAGTTGCTCGGCCAGATTGGTGCCTCCATTTTCCTGCTTCTTTCCGGCGTGCAGGTTTCTTTTCTGCCTTCCCCATACCTGAACTGGCTGGTTACCATCGTATGGATTGTGGGTATCACGAACGCCATCAATTTTCTGGACAATATGGATGGCCTCTCAAGCGGAGTGGTTGCAATCGCCTCCGGCTATTTTCTACTTTTAGCTGTGCAAAGTGGCCAGTACCTGGTCGGCGGGCTGGCAGCAGCACTATTGGGCGCTAGTGTGGGTTTTCTGTTTTACAACCTTAACCCGGCCAGCATCTTTATGGGGGACACAGGTAGCCTCTTTCTTGGTTTTGTGCTGGCAGCATTGGGGATCAAGTTGCGGTTTCCCGGCAACTATGCCATCGTGACTTGGATGGTGCCTGTGCTGGTGCTGGGTCTACCTATCTTCGATACAACCTTAGTGGTGGTGTCACGCATTCGCCGTGGCTTGCACCCTGCCACACCAGGAAAAGACCACGTTTCGCACCGGTTGGTGCGCAAAGGCTTCACCCAGCGCGAGACAGTGATGCTGCTTTATCTAGTAAGTGGTCTATCAGGGATGGTTGCTCAATTTGTGACCCATGCTACCGTGCTAGAGGCATACATGCTTGGTGGAGCAGCGTTGATTCTCTCATTATATGCTATGTGGTGGCTCGAACGCATTCCCCTGCTGGATCAAACCGAGAAATTTGACAAAGACACAATGCCAGGCACCTAATCCCCTTCTGTTCAATAGAAGCCTGCCACGTTTTCCCCGATAACATGCTTTGCGCTGTATGGGAGCCTGTGTTACCATACAATTTAACCATCTGATGGATATTCAAGCTTTTGAATGAAGCAGGTTACGTTGTCTAGCGTTGAACAGGGGCCGAGACATTTCGACAAGGTCTTAGATGAAGCTATGTTGGGCGAAGATCTAGCATCGGGCGACGATTTCAGATCCAGAAACTCATTGCTAAAAGTGTTGCAGGAGCCCAACTTTCGCCTGCTCTGGATTGGTGAGGGTATCTCCACACTTGGCACTCAGTTTTACCTGATAGCATTGCCCTGGTTGGTATTGAAACTGACAGGGAGTACCTTCACTTTAGGAAGTGTACTGGGACTGGCTGGCGTTCCGCGCGCATTACTGCTACTCTTAGGGGGAGTCCTGACTGACTACTTCTCTCCGCGCACATTGATGTTAGCCTCGAATGTTGCTCGTCTGGCATTGGTGAGCCTGCTGGCAGTGCTGGTAATTGCTAGAAGCGTTGAAATCTGGATCCTTTATGCACTTGCCTTTCTGTTCGGTTTGGCAGACGCATTCTTCTACCCAGCTCTGTTCGCCATCATTCCCCAGATTCTGGATAAGAAATCGCTACAATCCGGTAATGCGATTGTGCAAGGCATCTCCCAGCTGAGTATCGCAGCCGGGCCGGTGTTGGCCGGCCTGCTCATCGCGACAGTGGGTGGAACTACCCTGGACTCCCAATCCTTGGCACGCGGCGCCGCCCTACCTCAAAAGGCGTACGAGCTGCGCACGGAAGGCATTGCATTAGCCTTCGCCATTAACGCTCTCACGTTCATGATCTCGGTGCTCACCCTGCGAGCTATACGCCCGCGTTATGTCAAGATCCTCGAAACAGACTTACACTCCGTTGCCAACATCTTGTCATCCATCAAGGACGGCATGCTCTATGTCTGGCATGATGGCGCGCTGCGGACGATATTTGGCATTGCTGCTGCGTTGAGCTTGCTCGGTGAAGGACCAGTTCTGGTAGGAGTCCCTGTGCTTGCCGACACGCGCCTGCCGGAAGGTCCAGCAGCCTTTGGCATTGTTATGTCGTGCTTTGGTTTCGGCTCAGTAACAGGGATCGTTCTGGCAGGCGCACGGTCCAGCTCCAGGCCGGCTGACCAACGCCTCCACATACTCTTGCCAACCGCGTGTGGCCTGATGGGCTTCGGAATGCTTACATTTGGGATCGCGACTTCCACGTTTCCCATTGCCTTGTCAGCGCTGATCATGGGAGGTGGCTTAGGCTACACCATCGTGGTTATGACCACTTGGTTGCAACAACGCACACCTGCCCATTTGATGGGTCGTATGATGAGTTTGATGGTTCTAGCGGTTGTGGGGGTGATCCCCATATCTCAGCTGTTAGTAGGTGCTATGCTCGAGCTCAGCACCCAATTTCCATTTCTGGCCGCTGGTGTGTTAATCCTAGCGGTTGCCGCATGGGCAGCAAGGACGCCGACACTACGATCATCCGGGCCCACGCAGGCATGCTGAGCAGAAAACTAAAAGGTTCTTGGGTCTCACTTGGGCTATTCATAGCTTTGGCGAGCGTGCTGGCCTGGCCAGCATGGGCTGGAAGTGCCAGAACGTCACCTACAACTTACGAGGTGGAAGTTGTCTTCTCCCCAGCAGCGGCGTATGTGCCTACGGGAGGAATGACTTCAACGGTTGGTACTCTGACAGCTACTCTGGGATATACCAACTACCTACCCGTCATCATCAACTATTTGTCGGCAGAGCCTGTAGATACCTTAGTCGGACTGATCAACACAGAGCGCCTGAGACAAGGCTTACCATCTTTGCAAGTGAACCTCATTCTGATGCAAGTCGCTCAGGTGCATAGCCAAAACATGATGGAACAAGACTTTTTCTCTCATACCGATCTCACCGGATCAGATCCGTGCACACGTATGGCAAGTGCTGGTTACGCCTGGCAAGCATGTGGAGAGAACATAGGCGCTGGTTATCCGACTGCACAGAGTGTATTCGGAGCCTGGATGAACAGTGCCGCACATCAGGCTAATATCCTCTCAGCTGATTTTACAGAGATCGGGGCAGGTTATGCAGTCGGCGGACGTTATCACTACTACTGGACAATCGACCTAGCGCGTCCGAAGTAGTACGTACATTCCGAGGTGTGAACGCCGTTGGAATTCCATTCTTCCTCATATCGCAGCGGGTTGATTGGCCTGGCAATCGTGTGCAGCCTGTTCTTGATCACAGGCACACTGATTTGGCAAATCGCTCGGCTGCCATTCTCTCTAGTAACATTCGGGTTGAGCATAGGGGTATTGGCATGTCTGGTTGCCCTGGGAATAGCGATCTATTGGACGATAGCGACATTAGGACTGCGTTATCGTCTCGATCGCAACGGAATAAGAATCCAGTGGGGTAGCTCTCGCTGGGTAATCCCTATTCGCAACATTGAAGCGATCATCCCGATTAAGGAGCTCGGCGACGACTGGGGGTTAAAACAAGCTTACCAACATCGGGCCTGGCTTGGTGGGTGGGCCGGATACAGGACACTGAATGACAATCGTACGGCAGTGTGGCGCAGCAATGAGCCTTTGGAGCACAGCCTTGCCGTTCTCACTGTTACACATGTCTATGTTGTTTCCCCCGAACAACCGGAGGTCTTTATCCGGAGCTGGCGAGAGCGTCGGTTCTTGGGCACAACGCAAGATTGGCGCGAAGAGGAAAGACATGCTCACTGGCTTGCCTCTCCCCTCTGGAGTGATCGCGTTGCCTGGGGACTGATGGGCGGAATATTAGTGACTTCTTTGGCTCTCTTCGGCACAATGGCAATCGCCTATCCTCAACTGCCCGAAAAATTGGCTTTACACTTCGATGTATTCGGGCAGCCAGATCGTATTGGCCAACGCAGTGAAGTACTACATTTACCAATTGTAGCATTATTAATGCTCACTGCCGACTTGGGATTAGGTTTCGCCCTCTATCGGCATGACCGTGTAGCTGCCTACTTGATATGGACAGGCGGCATCCTGTCGCAAACACTGGCATGGGGCGCACTATATACCATTATCGCCCCGTAGGATCGTATCAACAAGGCAATGATGGAGGATGAGGGAAAGGGCCCAGCGCATCAGCTTTGCTTTGTCTGTTCTGGGGGCCATAGCCACATTCCTCGTATATTGGCGCACTTTGCAGCCCACCGTCAGCATGTGGGGTGATAGTGCCAAGTTCCAGTACATCGCCCAGATCTGGGGCATCCCCCATCCTACAGGCTATCCGCTCTATATTCTGCTGACACGCATCTTCACGTGGTTTCCGTGGGGAGAGATCGCCTACCGCGTCAACCTGCTTTCAGCCATAAGTGCCGCTCTGACCATTGGTGTCATAACAACACTGGGCCAGATGGTAACTTGGAATCGCTTGGCAGCACTGACCGCTGCTCTTATGTTTGCCTTCAGCCCAGTTTTTTGGTCTCAAGCTACCGTGGCCGAAGTCTATACGCTCAATGCCCTGTTCTTTGTTCTATGCTTGACACTCTCCTTCATTTGGTGCCGTACTGGCAGCCATGTCTGGCTGAACGCTCTCATTCTAACATATGGGTTGAGCCTCAGTCATCACGCCAGCATGGTTTTGCTGCTGCCGGCTATCATTTACTGGGTTGTACAATACAAGCATCAGATACTGTGGCAACGCCGCACTGGGCTGGTGCTCCTGGCAGGGCTCTTATTGGCCGCACTTCCATACACATACATCCTGGTGCGCGCGTCCCAAGGATCCGCATATAGCGAGTTTCCCCCCGTCGCAGAACATTCGCTGACTGCCCTTCTAGGCGCCTTCATCGAGTTCGTGACCGGCGCCCAATTTCGCGGCAGCTTCTTGGGGGTGTTCATGCAAGGCGCCCCGGCAATTTGGGAAAGAGCACAGCTGGCTTGTGCACTGACGTGGCAACAATTCAGCTGGTGGGGCATTGCACTGGGACTATTGGGAGCTGTCATACTGGGGTGGCGTGAGCGAACATGGGCAATCGGGCTTGGGATAGCATTGCTCATGCAGGTACTCTTCGCGATGGGCTATCAGATCATAGATCCCGAGCCATACTTCATCCCTACCTGGCTTATCTGGTGTATCTTCATATCCAGTGGCCTAAAATGGCTTGCCGTGTGGAGCCTTCAACTACGTCAGTACATAGCAGGAGTGCAGCATCCTGTTCCCCTTGTTGTGCGTCGCATTGGTTCTGTTCTGAGCTCATCGGTCTGGATACTGATGTGTCTTGCCATGATCCTGTGGCCTCTGATCTACCACTGGCCCATGCTCGACCGCAGCCATGATACCAGTGCGCGGCAGTGGGCAGAGAGATTCCTGGACAATCTGCAACCCAATGCACTGGTGGTGCTGCCACAACCTTACTTCTACAGTCAGAAGCAGGTGCTGTTGTACATGATGCTCGCCGAAGGTATACGCAGCGATGTTGGCTTTATCCCTTCGCGTGAGATAGATCAATGGGTCGGCAAACGCCCCGTCTATCTGGCGGTATGGATGCCAGAGGTTGCTGAGCGCTATAACCTACAAACGGTCGATTCCTCCAAAGTAAGACTAGCGGACTACATTGCCAACTTGCCTGAGGGAACCATTGTCGTCGCAGCCGTGAAGGATGAAGCCTCGCGCCATCTGACTGACGCGGCTGTGGCTGCATGGAAACTGGTGGGCGGCAGAGTGGATTTGCGTGGATGCTTCCGCTGCGCACATGGGCTGATTGGAGTAAAGGGAGCCAGACCGGGAAGCGCACTGGAAGCATACGGCACCGGTCCGAAAGTGCTATCCGTGCCGGCAGGCACGGAAATCGGTCATACTGGCACATTCTCCCCGGTGGACATCACAATACACTCTGCCGGCCTAGATGCAGGAGACCGGGGTGACATTTGGATAGGTCGCCGACAAGTCTCGCCGCAACATCGAGGTTATAACCTCGCCATCGTAGATCCTCACAGCGGACAGGTGTTGGATACTCTATACGCCGACACCTTTGACACCGATCTCGTAAACAACGTACGCAAGTATTTGATTGTCCCCCATCCATCGAGCTCTGACTAGGCGCTCGTTTTACTCAACTGCATGCGTGGTTGGATCAACAACATCAGCAGAAAAGCCAGCGCAAAAGCTGCCGGAAAAACCAAAAGCGAGCTTTGAAACGAGCTGTATTGAGCCACTAGACCCATAATTAATGGGAGAACGATGCTGCCCAAAGGAATGGCAACCTTAACCAGACCTAACACTGTACCTGGCATCTCACGATAGAGCAGGCCGGCTGCACTAAGCATCATTGGCAGCAGAGCGGACAGTGCAAAGCCAGCGATGTAGGCCAGCACATACACTAGATTGCCCAAATTAGCTGTGAACAATATACCATAGACCACCAATGCCAGTCCCATCAAGCCCAAAATGAGCCGAGGAATATGCTGTCGAGAAGCCCAAAACCCCACCAGCAAGCGACCTGTTACCATCCCAGAAAGCAATACTAACAGCCCAACCTTAGAGGTAACCTGATCAAAACCTCGCAATTCCATTAAAAAAGTCGTGAGTATGCCAATAGAACTGGTCTCGACACCCACGGCCAACATAATGCAAACAAAGAGTACCAAAATGATCGGCTCACGTCCCAGGATGGAGATCCGTTCGCGATAGCTATTACTATGGATGCGCTTTACCCCCAGCTTGGCCAAAGCAAAAAAGGCAGCAAGCGCCGATACCACCACAGCCGACTGAATAATGGCATTACGCCAGTTCATCTGTAAAAAGATCATATACACGGTAATCGCTACTGAGCCGAAGGTGACAAAGAAGTGATTGATGCTAATGTGCAGACTCTCGCGCCCCTCGTGTAAATCCATCAACATGGCGTCCGAGACCCCTTCATAAGTGCCGATCCCAACACCGAGCAGCAACATCGCCAACAAGTAGAAAGTGAATATGTTTGTAACGTAGAAGACGAGCAACCCTGCAACCACTGCCAGACTGCCCAGAAACAATAATCTGGGCTTTTCACGCATATCCGCCAGCGCACCGGACAACGAAACAGATACTACAAAACCCACATTCTGAAAGGCCAGCATCAAACCGATCTGAAAGGGTGTGATTCCAATGTTACGTGCTGCCGCACCGACCAATGTCGAGGTAAACCCCAGAAAGAACATGCTCAAGTAGGATGATGCTGTCAAAGCTTTGGCATTGTTCATCATAACGACCTTCCGAGAGCTATGAAATGTATATGGGGATCACGAGTTCCTGCGTAGGAAACGCAAGCGCAGCACTCGTCGGGTCTGCGCCGTGACGCGCGCGCGCTCATCAAGCCGCCAGCCGCACACCCAAGCGATCTGGTCAAGTTCATTCACCAACAAGGGAATGCTATCGCGCCACAGTGCAGGGATCTTTTCGTTGATCATGAATTCATTCAACCGCTTAGCCCGCCCTGCCATGCCCAGCGGACAGAAACGATCACCCGGACGCCGACGGCGCAGGCGTGGTGAAGAACCTAAAAACTCAGCATCTAGCATCACCTCCCACCGAGTTTCCGGGCGCATGCGAAGCGCTTCTCCAACAGGCGCGGACATCTCTTCCACAAACAGAACCCATCCGCTGCAGGGCAACAGAGTAATGCCCGGCACACGCACCGCAATAGCCTCCTCATCGCATACGCGTGGTACATCAGGCAGCATCCGATAATCACTTGAGGCGATCACTAACACGTCATAGCTGACTGTCAGCAGGAGGCCTTGTGGTAAAGTCGCCTTAGACCCAGTGGCACCACACCGCGCAACCTTCAGTGCCTCCTCTATATGGACAAAGTTGATATTGCGTAACGCGCGACGCAGCCGATGAATAGCCTGACGCAAAGTCGAGCGCTGCAGGCTAAGCGGGAGACGCCGCCACGCAGCCAGATTGAACACTATAGCCTCACTCGCTTCGTTTCGCACAACTTCTGTCCATGCCCTCTCAAGATGAGATTGCAACAATGCATAGTCAGCCGCGATGACCTCCGCAGTACGGCGCAGCACCTCTCGGATGTTGGGATTGTATGTCTCCAGGTAAGGTAGCAACTCATGGCGCAGCCGATTACGGAAGTAAGTAGTGTCCAGATTTGAACGATCTATGCGCGGATGCAGATTGTGACGCTCACAATACGCATCGATTTCAGCACGAGTGATGTTAAGTAGCGGTCGGACAAGTACAGGCGGGGCAACTCGGCACTCGGGGGGAAGATTGTCCTCCTGAGCAATGTCCGAACCATCCAGCGACATCGTCTGATCCTCAATCAACCGATAGTCTGCTAAAGCGGTGACGGGCAACATCCCACGCAAACCTGCCAGCCCTGAACCTCGCAACCAATGCATCAGAACGGTTTCAACCTGATCATCAGCATGGTGGGCCACCGCAATCGCAGAAGCGTTGACCTGGCGTGCAAGCCGGCCCAAGAAGGCATAGCGAGCACAACGCGCCGCTTCTTCAAGGGCCAGTCGGTAACGACGCGCCAATGCTGGAACATCTGCTCTCTCAATCGTAACTGGCAACCCCCAGCTCTCTGCAACCTGTGCGACAAACGCGGCATCCGCATCTCCCTCAAGACCTCGGATACTGTGGTTGAGATGCCCAACGTGTATCCTGAATGAGAGGTCAGGAGCTAATCTGTGCAATACGTGGAGCAGACACAAGGAATCCGGTCCTCCCGACACCCCAACCACGACGGTCTGGCCAGGTTGCCACATCTTATGATACTCGACGGTATCCTTTACTTGCTCGAGAAGATCAGCCATCAGGGGTTCGGGGTCTCTTACCTCTTGGTTTCTGGTGGGGTGTGCATATACTATCACAATGGTATGATAGCAAGATCTCGGTACCTCTTTGGCTTCGGATTTCCAGTCGCTGTCAGTATACCACGCTATGGCCCCAAATCGTAGTTTTGCCCCTGACCGCTTGACTTGGTCAGGGGCTGGTGGGGATGCGTTGTGGTCTTTCGCCCGACCACTAGGCAAAGGAGGGTAAGCAATGCGCTAATAGTATGTGCACCGGGTAGGTCGTTAGCGATGCCTACGCAGAAATGCTGGAATATCTATGTCACTACGTTCACCTGTCGAAGAATGCTGGGATGTTTGTGGGAACGGGATAGTGCGTGCGCTCCCTGCTGATGTAGCGGCAGCAGTCACGACCGGCCTGCGCTGCGCCCTACTTCCATCAAACCCGGTGGCAATCAACGTAATACGAACCGTGTCTCCCATTGAGTCGTCGATGACAGAGCCGAAGATGATGTTCGCCTCCGGGTGCGCTTTGGACCGAATAATCTCGGCCGCTTCCTGTACCTCCAATAGGCTCAAACTGGATGGGCCAGTCACATTGAAAAGGATACCTCTTGCTCCATCAATGCTCACATCGAGCAAGGCACTCGACACCGCACTCTTCGCAGCTTCAACGGCAGCGTTTTCCCCACTGGCAGTGCCCACTGCCATGAGAGCAGATCCCCCTTCACTCATAATGGTGCGTACATCGGCGAAATCGAGATTGATCAGACCAGGCACCGTGATAAGTTCGGAAATGCCCTGGATACCTTGACGTAACACATCGTCTGCCATACGAAAAGCCTGTGTCATCGACACCTTTTTGTCGACCAACTCAAGCAATCGATCATTCGGGATCACAATCAGTGTGTCCACATTGTTTTTGAGGTTCTCGATACCTTCTTCCGCCACCTTCTGACGCTTTGATCCTTCAAAGTTAAACGGCCGGGTCACCACTCCAATAGTAAGCGCGCCGTTGCCCTTGGCTAGTCCAGCGATGATCGGCGCGGCGCCGGTACCTGTCCCGCCTCCCATGCCGCACGTAACAAACACCATATCAGCTCCAACCACAAGCTCTCGCAGCTGTTCCGCCGATTCTTCTGCAGCTTTCTGCCCGATCTCTGGCTTTCCCCCAGCGCCTAGCCCACGGGTAAGTTTGTCTCCAATACGGACTCGCTGTGGTGCCTCGCTCATCAGTAAAGCTTGCGCGTCGGTGTTAACTGCGATGAACTCAACGCCACGCAATCCTTCCGCGATCATGCGATTGACTGCGTTTGTGCCCGCACCTCCCACGCCGATGACTTTGATTTGGGCGAAGTTCTCTGGTTCATATGCCTTGTATTCCATTTTGATTTTCCCCCTTCTGGTTGTGCTTACCCTCTGGCAACATTCTGTCTGCGCGGCAGGGTGTCCAGCCGCTGACTCTCACGTGACAGGTTATGAAAGGCACCCCTGTTCTCTACACCGAGCGATCCGGCAACAAAGCCCTCAACCAACCCAATATCCGGGAACCTTCACTGCGTCGCGGCCGGACGTTCTGCACCATATCGCGACGCAGACCCCATTGCAACAAACCCACACTAGTGGCAAATGCTGGACGCCCAAGAGCATCTACCAAGCCGCGTAGATCGTGAGGCACTCCAATACGCACCGGCAAGCCCAGCACCTCGCGCGCTGCATCTCGGACACCAGCTAGATCGGCACTGCCACCACATAGCACAATGCCCGCTGGCAACAAGCCGTCGTAACCAGAGCGTTTGATCTCCTGGTACACCAGTTCGAAGATCTCTTCGACGCGTGCTTCGATGATTTGGGCCAGGAATTGACGGGATATTCTTTGGCTACCACCTTCTCCAAAAGCAGCTACCTCTAATAAGTCCTCAACTTGCACACTCCTGGAACAAGCATGGCCGTATTTGATCTTGAGTTCCTCGGCAACCTCGAAAGGAGTGCGCAGACCGACAGCGATGTCGTGGGTAATTTGTTCGCCTCCCACGGGCAGCACCACTGTGTGCCAAATGCTCCCTTCGATGAAAATGGCAATGTCAGTAGTGCCACCCCCCATATCCACCAACACAACGCCCATCTCGCGTTCGATGTCGGTCAGGACTGCCTCCCCTGAAGCCAATGGTTCCAAGACGAGTGCGTTGATCCCGAGACCAGTTGCCTGCACACACTTAACCAGATTCTGTATAGAAGTTGTGGCGCCTGTGATGATGTGGGCTTCTACCTCGAGCCGATAAGCTTGCATGCCCAGGGGATCCCGTACCCCATCATCTCCATCCAACACATAGCTACGTGGAATCGCGTGTAACACTTGGCGATTATGTGGTATTGGGATAGCCCTCGCAGCATCAAGGGCACGGTCAATGTCAGCGGGTTGCACACCGCGCTCACCGCGGTTGATAGCCACTGCCCCACGGCTGTTAATGCAAGATATATGTGCGCCAGCCAGCCCTACGTAAGCGGTTTCAATCTCATAGCCTGCTAATCTCTCCGCTTTCTCCACCGATGCGAGAATAGCACTGGTTGCCTCTTGAGCATTGACCACTACGCCCTTGCGAATGCCACGCGAAGGCACGATGCCGACACCCACGACCCGCAAGTTGCCAACCTGATCTACTTCACCAATCAGGGTGCATATCTTAGAGGTGCCGACGTCTATGCAGGCAACAATGCGCTCCACCTGCTCCCTCCTTGTGAGCTTCCCCTAGAAGACAACCGGGCAAGAGAGGTTTTGTATGATCTAAGATACCACAACATATCGTATTTGGCAAGATTATATACTACAACATATGCCATTTCAATATCCGATCGCAATCTGAAAGCGAGCATCCGGTGGAAATCGCAGATCTATATAACGAGGGGTAGTATTCTGTTCGACTAATTGCCTCCGCAGGGCCTTTAAAATGGTGAGCTTAAGTTCCATATTGCGCTCATCTCCCAAGTAAACGGGCCACCCCTCGCCTGTCTTGAAACTAATGCCCCAATCTGCCGTGTATGTCATTTCCATAAGATCTGGTAACAAGGCGTGTAGCTCACGAACAGATGCCAGAATAGAAGGAGCAAGTCTCTGCCCAGCTTCGCGTACCAACGGGGGAACGCTCTCATCACATACCACAAGTGCCTTCTCCAGAACTCCCCGCGGTTCCAGCACCACTCCTTCTGCATCTATCCACCAGGTCTTGTTGTCGTTGTTCGACCTCCACACCAGTTGTGGAACGCGTTCCTCTATTGCAATAACCACATTCGCCGGTAGTGTTACCTGTACCTCAGCTCTCTTAACGTATGGCAAAGCTTCAACGCGTCCTCTAACAACTTCAGGATCTACCCAGAATATACTCATACCTTCGAGCTCAGTGGCCGCGTATATCTCGTTAAGGTTTGTCAATACATTGCCTTGCACCTCGACTTGGGAAACGTAAAAGGTCGAAGAAGAGAACAATAAGTAGAACGACCAAGCGAAGAACACGAGCAGTCCCCCAGCCAACAGCTTTGAAAAACGCCCCATATCAAAGACTGGCAGGCGCTGGACTTGCAGCGTCCCGATTGCATCTTGATAGCCATCGGTGTAGCTTCGATATGCTGTTCCCAATCGCCTCTGCGAACGGCGCTTACTGCGTGCTCGAAACATAGATCTTTCCCTGACCAGACTTAACACACTCCAATAAAAATCCAACTCTTCCTTGCTTTATGCTGCTCGTGATGGATCAAAACGTGTCACACAACGCTGACGATCCTCGAACCGCTCCAATGCCAACTGAATCAAGCGATCAATGAGCTCAGAGTAGCTGATACCACTTGCTTCCCACAGCTTGGGATACATACTGATAGGAGTGAAACCAGGGATTGTGTTGATCTCACTTAGCCATACTTCCCCAGTGCGCTTGTCCATTAGGAAGTCCACTCGCGCCATGCCGGCGCAGTCCACAGCAGCACAAGCCTTGAGCGCAATTTCTTGAACATGTTGCACCTCTCGGGACGACAGCGGTGCCGGGATCAGCAACTGAGAAGCATTGTCCAAGTATTTGGCAGCATAGCTGTAGAATTCACGGGAAGGGATAATTTCCCCAGGCATTGAGACTATACGTGTGTCATTCCCCAAGACACTCACTTCGATCTCACGTGCTTCGATACCCTGCTCCACGATTATCTTGCGATCGTAGCGAGCCGCTTCATCCAATCCTGCCTCAAGTTCAGTGCGATTACGCACCTTATTCACACCTACGCTCGACCCCAAGTTGGCAGGTTTAGTAAACATCGGATACTGCAGCGTCCGCTCGCACTCGGTGATCACATCCGCTGGACGTGACTTCCACGAACGACTCAGGAAAACGCAATACGGCAACACAGGCAGCCCATTGGCGACAAATAGTTGTCTGGCGATCGCCTTATCCATTGCAACCGCGCTTGCTAACACACCGGCTCCCACATATGGTATAGCCAGAACCTCGAGCAAGCCCTGTACCGTACCGTCCTCACCGTACGGACCGTGCAGGACAGGGAAGATGACATCCAGGTCCTGTAGTTGCAGCTCCTTAATGGAGAAGTCTCCTCTAAAGCTGGTGCCTGGTTCAAGCGAGACCCTTACCGTGCTTAAGTCTTCTGCGCCCTGACCTGTAGAAAGGGCTTCCAACGGATCACCTCCCACAACCCACCGACCTTCACGAGTGATCCCAATCAGCACGATCTCATAGCGCTCACGATCAATAGCATCGATGATCCCACGAGCCGAAACGAGACTTACCTCATGCTCGCCAGAGCGACCCCCAAAGAGAATTCCCACTCGCAGCTTCCGCGGCTGCACACGTGCTGTGTTGCTATCTGTACTGGTCACCCCCACTCTCCTGCCCGCTGAATTTCCAGTTCCATCTCCACGCCAAATCTTGCTCGCACTTCGTCCCGTGCGAGCTCAATGAGAGCAACAAAATCAGCAGCACGCGCCCCACCTATGTTCAAGAAGAAGTTCGCATGCTGCTCAGAAATGCGCGCTCCCCCGATTTGCGTTCCTTTCAATCCAGCAGCCTCAATAAGGCGTCCGGCATAATCGCCCGGAGGATTCTTGAACATACTGCCCAAACTGGCACCATTCGGCTGGCTGCGTCTGCGCTGTGCGTCGAACAAAGACATTCGATCCTCAATCTCCACTGGTGATGCACGGTTAAGGCGAAGTTCGGCCTGTAGCACAACAAAGGAGATCGACGTCTCCGCTGTCTCACGTTTCAGGCGACTCGACCGATACGTATACCCAAACCACTCCACCGATCGCCACAGGCGCTCCCCGGTGGAGGTAAGCAGCTCGGCTTGAACAAGGCAATCTGCGATGCAGCTGCCAAAAGCGCCAGCATTATTGATCAGCGCACCCCCTAGAGTACCCGGCACACCTATTGCCCACTCCAGGCCACTCAGCCCGTGATGAGCAGCCTTGCGCGCCAGAGAGCTCAGCCGAGTCCCGGAGAGTGCCGTCACACGAGGTTGCTCATCATCGGTTACGAAAATGGTCCCTTCACAGCGATTGTGCAGCACGAGCCCACGCACTCCCTTATCACTCACCAACAAATTAGCACCGCTCCCCACTAACAGCACCGGGCAACGATGCTGTCGCGCCAGCTGTACCGCGGTGATCAGCTCATCTAACGCGGTGACTACGAGCCACAGATCAGCCGGGCCGCCCACTCTCAGCAAAGTGTGAAACGCCATAGGTTCGTGACGGCGCACACGGTCGCCAAATATGGCTTGCAGATCGGCTCCCAACGCTGCAACGTTTGGAGCTAGACCAAGGGGCAACGTGTCAGCATTATGCTCGTTGTTGCACACGGCATCTCAGTCCTTCGAGCACCAGATCTCCCACCCGATAGCCATCACCTGCACCCATTGTGATCAAGACAGCATCAGGCTCAATATGCTCCAGCACGTACTCAGCTGCTTGTTCTATCTGCCCCACGTAGTGCGCATCAGGATGACTCATATGCCTCACAACAAGCGCACCATTAATTTCCTCGTCCTCAGCCTCACGGGCAGCATAAACATCAAGTACTATGACATGATCAGCGTTTCCAAATGCCTGGGCGAAATCGTCCAGTAACACCCGCGTGCGCGAGTAAGTATGTGGTTGGAACACAGCCCACAACGGACGCCCTCCATACATCGTTCGCGCGGCTGATAAAGTGGCCCGAATTTCGGTAGGATGGTGAGCATAGTCATCTAGCACGGTCACCCCACCAACCTCGCCCTTGTGCTCGAAACGGCGTGCAACGCCTGTAAAGTTAGAGATGGTGTCAACTGTACATTGGAGATCTACTCCCAAATGGTCTGCCGCTGCCATAGCGCCAAGTGCATTTCGCACGTTGTGAATCCCTGGCACTTGCAATGAGACCCTTGCTACAGTACGTCCGCCACTTACCGCTTCAAAGTCGTAACCACCATGTTCGTTCGCGCTCAGATTCTTCGCTTGCCAATGAGCCTCGGGTGTCAACCCATAGGTGTTCAGCTGTGCAAATAGCCGATGGCTGTGACGGGCACGCTCGACCACTTCACACACACCTCTGTCGTCTACACATGCAACCAACCAGCCCTTTTGAGGGATATGTTCAACAAACTGGACGAAGGCCTCCTGCATAGACTCCCACGTGGGATAGCAATCAGGATGATCCCACTCCGCTGTAGTTAACACAGCGATCTCTGGGTACAGACCCAAGAACATACGATCATACTCATCAGCCTCTACGACGAATACATTGCCGGATCCTGCCCCAGCGTTCGTACCCAGCTGACTCAGTGTACCTCCTACGATGAAAGTAGGCTGCAGACCAGCTCGATGTGCAATCAACGTGATCATAGCAGTAGTGGTCGTCTTGCCATGGGTACCTGCAACAGCCACGCAACGCAGATGCTGTTGAGCAATCATACGCCTCAGCCACTCTGCCCGTTTGTACACCGGCACGCCACGGCGATGTGCTTCTAACACTTCTGGATTGTCCGCCGCAATGGCAGAGGAGATGATCACAGCTTCTAGATCTGTATTCTCTTCTGCACCCAGGTGATCTGCTGAGTGACCGATATAGACCACAGCACCCATCGCTTCCAGCTGTCGAGTCATCTCGGAAGACTGCAAATCGCTTCCGGACACGCGATATCCCTGCGCCAGCAATACGCGGGCAATCGCGGAAAGACCAGCCCCCCCGATGCCGACCAGATGTATACACCTTTCAGGCAAGCCTTGCTTGGCCACTGCTAACTTCAAGACCTCCTTGCCCGTGCCCTCTCCTTTTCGGCTTTGCGATATAAAGGTGGCTGTTGACGACCAAGCTTGATTGAGGTCACAAGCGCCAATAGAAATACAAGGAATCCCCCTGCCAAGATCAACAGGACCAAGCTATCTTGTTCTAAAGTCCTCGTTGCGGGGAGGTTGGTTACTTTGAGAGTAACTTCACTAGGCGGAGCACCAGCCGCTGCCACCTCCTCGGCTCCGGGCAGCCGTCCTCGCATAAACCAATCGAGGAGATTAAGCACGATGTACCCGTTGTAAGCACCTAGTAGTCCGCCAATCAGACGCGCACCAGCGCTCATATTCTGGGCGAGACCTATCTTACTGAAGAAGTACGAAGCAACCACAGCTACAATCAGAATAATGATATAGACAGTATGCCGCTTGGCATCTATCACGGGTGGTTCCTCCGCAGGGAGTGCTGAGGCGATCAGATCAGAAGTCTCGCGCACTCGTTGCAGAGCTTGCCACAACGTCATAACCAGTTTATCGATGAAGTCGAATACGGTAGCAGCGGCTTCGGGGCGTTTGACCACCAAGACCAAAAGTGTCAGAAGGCCAGTGGTGATTGCTTCCTTCCACCAGCCACGCATAAATCCTACTAGTGCAAAAATGCCGATCACAATATAGGTGACCAGCGTGTAGTCAATCTGCAGCAATTGGTTCACGATGCCAGCTCTCTTAATTCACAAACAATGCGTTCGGCTGCATTCGGCTGTGCCAGACTGCGCGCTGCACGTCCCATCGCTGCTCTGCGCTCAGTATCCCTCAGGAGCGAAATCACAACTGGCACCAACTGGCTATCTACAAGATGATCTGGCACAATTACAGCTGCACCTGCATCAGCAAGAAAACGCGCATTCGCCCATTGATGTGCACCAGCATAAGGGTAGGGTACCAACACGCTAGGGAGCCCTGCAGCAGGAAACTCACCCAAGGTGGAAGCCCCTGCGCGCCCGACCACCAAATCAGCCGCCAGCAGAGCGTCCGTCATCTCTTCGTTCAAATACTCGTGCACATGATAGCGAGCACGCAGTTCATTCGGCAGTGAAGCCTGGTGACTTCGCACCCATTCTCCATCCCGCCGGCCGGTGAGATGGATCACCTGTGCTTCCACCAACAACTCTGTGATCCCGTTGCAGATCGCCCGGTTAATGCTGTGTGCTCCCTGGCTACCACCCATCACTAACAACACCTGCTCATCTTCTCCCTCTTGAGATTGGATTGCCAACCCCAACCGCTCTCGGGCAGCTCCACGGTCGAAATTTGCCCAAAGAGATTTTCGCACCGGATAACCGGTCACCACCGCCTGGCCCGGACTGAAGAAACGCACCGACGCTCCCGTAGTAACAGCTACCCTTCGCGCAAAACGTGCCAATAATCGGATTGTCAAACCAGGCTCAACGTCAGGTAAGTAAATCAAAATTGGTACGCGCGCCAGCCAAGCTGCGAGCATAACTGGCGCACAAACGTATCCTCCGGTCACAAACAATACATCTGGCCGAAATACAGATATCAGACGGCGCGCCTGAGCAAAACCGCGCGCCAATGTGACCACTCCACGAGCTGCATGTAATAGACCACGGCCGCGTATCCCTGATGCTGCGATGCCAGCAAATGGGATCCCATTCCGCTCGACGAGTACTCTCTCCATCCCATCGCTGCTGCCCACCCAACACAACGCAGAAGGCGGAGCGCACGAAAAAGCGCCCGCATCACTTTGGCCCGTTAAACAGGCTACTACGGCGAGTGCGGGATAGACGTGCCCTCCTGTCCCTCCTCCAGAAATCATGAGTCTCACTGCTTAGAGTTCCTCCTGTCAGAGGATCCACCCCCTCAGATCCAGCTGTCCCCCGCGAAACGGACAAAAGGAGACCAATACTCGCTAACGACACCACCATAGAGGAGCCGCCATAGCTAACAAACGGCAATGTGATACCCGCTATGGGGGCAGTCGCTGTAACAACAGCAATGTTGTAAATCGCTTGAAAAACCAGTCCAAAAGTTAAGCCAGCGGCCAGCAATGTCCCAAACATATCGGGGGCATTCATTGCAATACGAAATCCCCGGTAAGCGATGAATGCAAATAACCCCAAAACGATAAGGCAGCCAATCAGCCCCATCTCCTCCCCCAACACAGCGAAGATGTTATCACTATGGGGCACCGAAACATATCCAAACTTCGACCGGCTCTCTCCAAGGCCGACCCCTGTCAGACCACCGGAGGCCAGAGCGATGAGGTTCTGAATAGCTGGAGAGTCGCTCCTCGCCCGTTCGCCGAATGGGGAGAGAAATGCGAGAACACGTTCCAATCGATATGGGGATTCCAGAATAAGCAACACCATTGAGGCGCCCCCAAGAATTCCACACACTACCATCTGCCAGATACTGCCACCCGCGATAAAGAACATCACGATACCGTTTGTGGCGATAATGGCTGCCGAAGTCAGGTGTTGCTGTGCAACGATGAGCCCAACTACCAAACCAAGCAAGACTGCGAAGGGTATCAGCCCTGCTTTGACAAGGCGAATGCGTTCCCCCTTAGAAGCAAGCCAATCGGCAGCATATAGCACCATGGTGAGCTTGGCCAGCTCACTGGGTTGTAAAGATCCTCCTTTCTCTCCGAACAAACGACCCAGCAGCCAGCGCTGAGCTCCAAACTCTTCCCTGCCAAGCACTAAGACAAGTCCCAAAAGCGCCAGGGTGGCGGCCAATATCAATACCGAGAATCTGCGCCATCGATGATAATCAATGCGTGCCAGCACGATGAGCGCGACGATACCAACTGCAGTCCAGAGAACTTGCTTCAAAAATAGTAGCGAAGGATCTGCATCCAGTCGATACTTGAGGCCGTGGAATGCAGTGGCGCTATAGACCATCATCAATCCGAGAATAACTAACGCCACTATGGCTACTACAAGCAGCCAGTCATACCCTGAAAGGTTTCCTGCACCACGCCCAATGCTCATCCTGTTCCACTCCTCGACTCAACAGGAGCATCTCCCTGCGCTGTGCGTCTTTGCAGCCGTTCCACTAACTCCCGAAATCGGAGGCCACGCTCAGCAAAATCGGTGAAGGCATCAAAACTGGCGCATCCCGGTGACAAGAGCACGACATCACCTGACCTGGCAACGGAAGCAGCCAACTCCACCACTTCATCAAATGATTTCGCGCGATGCACAACCGGCCAACAACCACTAAAGTTAGGGGATATTGTCGCCTTGGCCTTCAAAAGTTCCTCATGGATCAGTGCAGCGGCCTCGCCGAACAAGATGACGTGACGGGTTCGCTCTAGAATCAAACGCGCTGCTTCTGACCATGGAAGATGCTTATCTCTTCCACCTGCAAGGAGCACGATAGGCTCTCGAAATGATTGAAGCGCAGCCATTAGCCTTTCTGGAGTTGTAGCAATGCTGTCATTGTAGTACTGGACACCCCCTATATTTGCTACCCACTCTAGACGATGGCTGACACCAGAGAAAGTGGTACAGACCTGACGCATCGCTTCAACCGAGATTCCCAACGCGTCAGCGACAGCACAAGCAGCCAGAACATTGGCTACGTTGTGTTCACCTCGCAGACGTATGTCACTCACACGGCACACTGGGTAGCTTTCTACCCTATATGAGTGCACCGATGGGTTCCTCTGAACCACGATTTCAAATCCATATTCAGTTTCCGTCAGGCACGCGCCTGATGCGACTTGTGCACGCTGGCTGAACCAACGGACATCGCCAAATAGCTCCTCACCGATCATTCTGGTAATTGGGTTGTCATAGTTTAATACTGCGACGCTCTCCGGCTTCCGATAGGCCACTACTGCTCGCTTCGCATGAACATACGCCTCCATAGATGGATGACGATCCAAATGATTGGGCGTGACATTCAGAATGACCCCAATGTGCGGGCTCCAGCCACACAAGAGGGACATCCAGGCTGGGTCCACATCATACACGTGAGCATTTGTCGAAGGGTGATAGTACTCCAGCTGAAAGCTGGAGAGCTCCATCACAACGTAATCTGTTGCTCGGATTTGTTCCACCTCCTCAATGAGAGGTCTTCCGATGTTACCCCCTACCCAAGTCCGATGCCCATCAACGCGAAGCATTTCTCCAATCAAGGCAGTGGTAGTTGTCTTGCCGCTTGAGCCGGTGATCCCTACGATCGGGGCTGTACAAAGCTCACAGAAAAGGCGACTTTCTGTGCTCAGCGGCAGGCCGCGTTTGCGCGCTTCATTTAGCAAGGGGGCATCGAACGGGACACCAGGACTGACAAAGACAATTTCAGCCTTGTCCAACAGAGAGAAAGGGTGACCCCCCAACACAAGCTGCACACCGGCGTCAACAAGTGTGTTTAGTCGCTCGCCAAACGCCTCCGAAGGTCGCAGATCCGTCGCCACGACTTGGCATCCATGAGAGATCAGAAACCGTGTCAAGGCTTCTCCTTCACGCGCCAAGCCAATAACAACAGCGCGACGGTCGCGCAAATCGGCCGCCTGCATCACATTGTAAAAGCAGCGCATACCGACTGCCTCGCCTACTGTGTGGCTCGGACAGCCTTAACCGTCCGAATCGGTTAGATCAAGACAACCACCCTAAACGACGACCTCCCCCACTGCCGACCAGTTCACCACATCCTGCTCGGACAAGAATCGGGGAGGCTTGTCCACCACTAGGGTATCGTTGAGAATGGCTTGTACAACCTCGTCTAGCGACACGAGGAGCTTGCCACTTGCGTCGTAATAATGGCGTGTTCCCTTCTGTAAATCACGATCTATGAGCTGTACGAGACGCAGGGCAGCGGCGTAGCGCGCATCAGCGTCATCCATCTGAGGTTCTATGCTGCGGCTTCGCCCGTTGTGACTCCGGAATGTCATCTGCTTGGTGTTGGGGACTGTAGTGGACATTTTCATTTCTTTTTGCCTCCTGCTTCGGATTCCATTATGAAAAAATGTTGCAGAACTTACCCCTTGGCATCGAAGTTAGATCGCCAATTTGCTCAGATCAGAGCTAATGCAACACCTAACATCGCTGCCAGAATACCCACCAGCCAGAAACGCTGGGCCACCTGTGTCTCGGACCAGCCCAGCAGCTCAAAATGATGGTGCAGTGGCGCCATTCTGAACAATCGTCTACCTTTGGTGAGCTTGAAATAGACCACCTGGAGGATGTCAGATAGCGCTTCAGCCAGAAACACGGCTCCAACTACCGGAAGCAATAGCCATTGGCCAGTCATCAACGCCACCACCCCGAGCGTAGCACCCAAGGCGAGCGACCCCGTGTCACCCATAAAGAGCTGGGCAGGATAGGCGTTGTACCACAAGAAAGCTAAAACGCCACCCACTACTGTGAAGTCAAAAGCTACCAACCAAGTCTGGCCTTGCAGATAAGCAATCACTCCATAAGCTGCGAAGGCCAGCGTGCACAAGCTCCCCGCAAGCCCATCCAACCCATCAGAAAGGTTAACAGCATTCGATGTGGCCACAATGACAAACGTGGCAATGGGGATGTACCATCCGCCTATGTCGATCTTCTCTGGGATACCCGGGATGGCGACACTGCGTAAGCCAAGTCCAAAGTGCAGGACAAGCGCTGTCATTACTGCGAGGAGCGTCTGCCATAAGAACTTATGGCGTGCCAACATACCTGTCGGCACGCGGCGTACTCCGGTGAGATCGTCCAATGCACCAAGCGCACCGTAGGCAGCCATCACCCCCATAGGCACTAATATGGAGCGCCCAATCAAAGTGAGTCCCCATAGATTGGCCAAATTCAAGACCCCAGTGATCACCAAAACCGGCACCAGTATCATGAGGCCACCCATGGTGGGTGTTCCCACTTTCATTTGATGAGTGGCAGGGCCATCAATTCGAACTTGCTTGCCAATACGCCAACGTCGAAGCAAACTGATAAGCGGCGCGCCCCAAATCACTGCCACTAAGAAGGAGATAGCTGCCAAGGTCAAAGGATAGTGCATCAGCGACCGCCCTCAGCCTTCTGAATAGCTTCTACAATCTCCTCCATCGCCATAGAACGCGAGCCTTTCACCAAAATGATGTCCCCCGGCTGAACGAGCTGACGCAAATGAGCGATAGCTTCCTGATTAGTTGCAACCTGAATAATTGTTTCAGCTGGCATCCCACAGGCGCGAGCCTCCTCGGCAATAAGCCGTGCGAGTGACCCAACTGTGACCAGGAGCGAAGCAGTAGTAACTACTCGGCAGCCCACTTTGCGATGTCCTTCTTCCGCAAACTCTCCCAATTCGGCCATGTCGCCCAAGACAGCTATCTTGCGCCCACTAGATGTCAGGTCATCCAGCAAGTTGAGTGCTGCAATGGTGGATACTGGGCTGGCATTATAAGTATCATCGAGTATGATCGAGTCGTTTATGCCGGGCACGCTTACCAAACGCAATTGCACAGAGCTATCCTGCAAACCGAGAAGGATCTCCTCCCAGTGCATCCCTTCGATGAGCCCTACTGCTGTGGCACACAAAGCATTATGAACGCTGTGGCGTCCCAAAAGAGGAACTTTAACGTGGACGGCCTCACGTCCATAATGTAATACAAAGCGAATTCCTTCCCATCCTTCACTCAATACATCACTAGCCCACAAATCTGCCTCTGAGGTGAGGCCATAGTGGAACACGCGCACGCCTTTCGTCACCTTGCCAGACATTGCGCGCACCAGCGGGTCATCGTGATTGAGCACTGCAGTGCCACCCGGAGGCAATGCCTGTACCAGCTCTGATTTTGCCTCAGCAATGCGCTCGATACTGCCCAGACGCTCTAGATGGGTTGGACCGACGTTCGTCACTACTCCCACTTGAGGACAAGCGATTGCGCACAGTTGAGCTATCTCCCCTACGTTGTACATCCCCATTTCCAGGACGACACGTTCATGAGTGGGACGCAGCTGTAACAACGTTAGAGGCAGCCCTATCTCATTGTTGAGGTTGCCAGGGTTCTTCAAGGTGGAGAAGCGGCGGCTCAGAACCGCCCAAGTGAGTTCCTTCGTCATCGTCTTTCCGACGCTACCCGTGATGCCAACGACGCGCACGGAAAACTTCTTCCGCCAATAGGCAGCCAGACGCTGGAGGGCGCTCAACGTGTTTAGCACCCTGACACACACTGGTAATCGCAGCTCATCGAGATTCTTCGGCATCGAATCGACAGCTGTCGCATCGATGGTACCCCAATCTCCCTGCACAGGATGGTGCACTAATGCCACGATGGCTCCACGCTGGAAAGCGTCGGCCACATAGTCATGACCATCGACTTGCTTGCCAGGAAGTGCGACAAACATAGCACCCGACGATGCCTGCCGTGAGTCAATGATCACCTGGCTGATAGGAGTGTTGGCTATCGTTCCACTCCATTCTGTCCAGCCAGTGAGTCCAGCCAAGACCTCAGACAATGTTAAAGTCACTTGCTCACTCATCCGAGATCTCACCATTGCACCACCACAGCTGTCGACGAGCTCGTGACTCGCTCGCGCACTACATCAGGAGGCACATCTAACAGCACCATAAGCTGCTTGGCAATGCGGGCAAACACTGGTGCCGCTACTTGCGAACCCCATGGTGAAGTTTGAGGACGTCGCAGCACTACCAGAATAAGCACTGCCGGATCATTAGAAGGCAGATAACCCGCAAACGAAGCAATAGTGGCTGTGGGATGATATCCTCCCGCCACGTATACTTGAGCAGTCCCCGATTTGCCCGCCACCCGGTAACCCGGTACTTGGGCGAGACTCGTATCCTGCTCAACAGCTTTCTCCAAAATTCTCGTTACAGCATGTGCGGTTTGGGCTGTGACAGTACGCCGTATCGGTTTCGATGCCGTCGTGACACTATGGCCATTATTGTCCGCAATTGCCTGAACCACATATGGCTTCATCAGTAAGCCGCCATTCGCAATGGACGCAAGCGCCACCGCAACCTGAAGGGGAGTTGCAGCCATCGCCTGACCAAAGCTGTTTCTGCCGAGATCGCTTTCTGACCATTCAGGATCATCTGGGGTCTTGAAACCACCAGTCACTTCGCCAGCCAGATCAACCCCTGTAGCACTGCCAAACCCGAAACGTCGCAAATAATGATAAAAACGCTCAGGCCCCAATCGGACCGCGATCTGGGCCACTTCCACATTTAGAGACTTACCCAAGACCGTAGTGAGATCAACCTGGCCATATGCCTGCTTGTCCGGATTGTAAATAGGGCTGCCGCCCACTTCGATTGCGCCAGGGTCATATAGGATCTCATCAGGAGATATCACGCCTGAATCCAGCGCAGCTGCCACTGTCACCACTTTAATGACAGAACCCGGCTCGTAAACCTTGCTAATTGCAGGATCGATAAAGCTTTCATAGGTCTCTTGGGCATAGCGGTTAGGATCATAGGCCGGTAGGCTGGCCATCGCGAGGATCGCACCTGTGTGGGGTTGTAACACCACTACAGTGCCACTTTCAGCACCCGAGTCCTCTAGCGCTTGCGCTAGCTCACGTTCGATGATGTGCTGCACTGTATACCTAACACTTAGATACAAGTTCTTCCCATCTTCAGGAGGCGTGTACTGAGCCCGCGCCACAGGAATTGGCTTGCCCCAAGGGTCAGGCTCAGCGACACCGCTACCTGGCTTACCTCGCAGCACACTTTCATAGAAACCTTCGACTCCATAGCTGCCACGATAGCCCGCCAAATCGCTTGTCACAAAACCTAGCAGATGGGCTGCAAGTGTGCCCCGTGGGTAGATACGTTGGCTACGCTCCTCGAGCGTGACTATCAGATAACCCAGATCTGCAATCTCGCGTGCCGTCGCCTGCGAAACGTGATCTTCGAGTCGGACGTACACACGTGTCGTATCCGCTATTTTCTCCATAACGGCGGCTGGGTCCTGGCCCAGCAATGGAGCAATCTTTTCGGCAAACCTACGACGGTAAGCCTCATCAGGCATAGCATTCGGCGAAGCACCCACGCTGTAGGTAGTTAGATTGGACGCCAGCAAGATCCCATCGCGGTCAAAGATGAGACCCCTGCGCGGCTCAAGAGTCTCTTGGACTTGTCCTCCTTCTCCACGTTTGGCATACGCCAGAGGAGTGGCCCGGTCAAAAACCTGCCAACGTAATAGCTGGCCCATCAACACTAACAAGGCAATCGCCAGCAATGCCATCACGATCAGAACACGTAAACGAGTTTCGCGACTAACCGCCATAAAAACTCACGTCCGTCAGTCCAAGGATACACTACGGGTTAATCTCAAGCCGACTAGCCTCCCACACAGAAGCTTCTTCGACCGAGTAACCCGGAACCGATAAATAGAATGCGTTGGTAGCTGGGGCAAAACCCAGCTCACGTGCCCGCTCTTCCACGAGTGGGAGGGACTCCCACTTCGCGATCTCAACTCGAAGTGCTGCGTTCTCGGCTTCGATCTCCTCGAGCTTCTGCCGAGATTCCTCAATCTGGAGATTGATCGCAGAAATGGCATGTGCCTGTATTAGATATAACCACCCGATAAGGCTGACAATGAAGATCATCAGCAACAGCCCAAGAGTGTCCCTCAGTCCTATCCGCCCCATGAAACGATGCATCAGGTGGCCAGGACGAAGCAAGGTTTGAATCTGGGGAGAAGTTCGAGTGTTCATAGACCTATTCAAACCCCCTGCGCTCGGCGACACGCAATTTAGCACTACGAGCACGCACATTCATCCTGATCTCCTCGGCGCTTGGTACCACGGGCTTCTTCGTGACGATGCGCAAAGTGGCACGATGACCACACGTGCACGGCACGACATAGGACGCCGACGAGCATATACAATCTCTGGCCTCTCGCGCGAAATATTCCTTTACAATGCGATCCTCCAAAGAATGGAAACCGATGACCGCCAGTCTACCTCCGGGCATCAATACACTGGTAGCTGAGGGCAAAGCACGCGCTAGAGCTTCCAGCTCGTTATTCACCGCAATACGCAGCGCTTGAAACGTACGCGTAGCAGGATGGAGACGCGCGCCACGTCGCCCACCAACTGCACGAGTCACGATTTCGGCTAACTGAGTGGTCGTCGAGACCGGTCGTGCTGCCACAATTGCGCGTGCAATTATCCGACTGCGCCGTTCCTCACCAAAACGATAGAGCAACTCAGCCAATTCCTCTTCTGGCAGGCTATTAACCAGGTCGTATGCCGTCACCGATGAGCTCGGGCTGTATCGCATATCTAGGGGACCTTCAACCTGGAAAGAAAAACCTCTTTCAGCCGCCTCCAATTGCCGCGATGAGATCCCCAGATCGAGCAAGACCCCATGAACTGGAAAGAAACCCAAATTGTGGGCTACCTCAGCCAAGTCGGCAAAGTTTGCGTTGACGAGACAGACTCGATCACTATAGGTTTTCAAACGTTCGTGCGCTACTTCAAGCGTGTCTGGATCTGCATCCAATCCTAGAAGTCGACCATCCGGAGCAGTTGCCTCCAGGATAGCTTGAGCATGCCCACCCGTGCCAACTGTACCGTCGATAAACCACTGTCCTGGCTGCGGATTGAGCATTGCTAACACCTCTTGTATCAACACAGGGATGTGCATTGGACTAGGCTATCTGTATGCATCGGTCAAATACCATACTGGATTAGCTTTTCCTCAAGCATCGCGGTCGTGATCCCAGCCATCTTAGCATCCCAAAGCTCACGATTCCATATCTCGAGATGGTTACCAACACCAGCGATCAGCACCTCGCCATTTGGTGTTAGATGAGCATGCTCACGCAACATTTGGGGTATTAATATTCTCCCCTGTCGATCTGGTACCTCATATGATGCATTTGCAAAGACGTAGCGTGCTAGATCACGATCCGGCACAGGGACTCCTTCCACACGTTTCGCAAACACTTCGAATACATTGTGTGGATAGAGCTCAAGATAATTGCCTATCCCTTTGGTAATTACTATCCCTGGGGTGAGTTCGTCACGGAATCGGGCGGGTATCGTGAGACGTCCCTTTGGATCGAGGCTGTGCAGGTATGTACCAAGCATAAGCATTGGAGAACATCTCCTCCCGCCGGGATTCCATCGTGGACACCGGAACAGGGGTTTTAAGGCCTCCGGCCCCACTTTGATCCACTTCAACCCAAATTATACCACTATCCTCCCTATCGTGTCAATGGCTTTTCCGACTTAACGCATTAACCTCCCAGTCTTGCCTGCAAAATAGGCATCATACGCAAACCTTGCTCTGCACAATATGTTGTATTCTAGTTATGTCATGATACAACTTCTTGCGGCGCTCGCGAGAGAGCTCCAGCCGCAGCGATGTCGAACGGTCCGAACCTTAAAATTTTTTCTGCGCGTCTGGAACGGAACGCAAATTGTGCTGCCCCTCCACTCTCTCCCACTTAGTGAAAAGTTCGATACGCAGCCAGGGCAACCACATATCAGATAGCAGTAGCATCGAAATGCTCTACAACCCTACGGTTGCGCAATCCGACGCCACCACACTCCACAAATGTGGCGGTGACTCACCGACAGGCAAGGGATCAAAGTGGAGGATCTGCGCAGTGTAGAACTAAATTGTTAAAACAATTGGACAAGTCTGCGGAGATCCACGCTGCGGGTGCGTTCTACTTGGCAGTGATCGATGCGGGATAGCACAAACTACGGAGGGCTAGACGAGAAAATCGCCTTGCACCAGGTAGAAACGGCCAGCAGCGTGCGAGTATTCAACAATCAACGTACCAGCCTGTTCCCTGGTGCTAAAGGGAACATTCGAATGTGTTATACACTACATATTATATCAACAGTTTGCTATTACGTCAAGAGTTTTTTCGGATCGTTTTCAAGGTTTGTTTTGGTATCGCTACGAGTACTGCAATGTTGTTGGTTATCCTGGGCGCGGTGTAGCCGGAGAACAGTAGGGGAAAATTCGCTACGCAGAGACTGGTGACACTGTCGCCTACACCGGACAATCCCTGCACGGCAGCAAGAGATGACAACAAGATCCTATTAGGGTTATCCACTCAGAGGCACCCCATATTTGAACAACCAGCCGGCGTGGTGATGGACGGCGCGCTTCTGGTTTCACAAGGAAAACACGTTTGGACATTGTAAACGCCTTATGGCCAATGCTATAATTCAATTTATGATTCGTTCACCCAAACCGCGTCTCATCCATGATGTTTTGGCCTTATTATCCAGCGCCACCTCGCCGGACAAGCTCATTGCAACGAGCTTGACAGTACTCAGCGCAGTGCTCTACGTGACAACATGCGCGCCTTCCGTCCTTTTCGGCGACAGCGGAGAGTTTCAGTTTGTGCCCTATATCCTGGGGATCGCTCATCCTACCGGCTACCCCCTCTATGTAATACTTGGTTGGTTATGGAGCCATCTGCTGCCGATAGGAAATGTAGCTTATCGTATGAACCTGTTCTCATGCTTCTGGGCTTCCCTGACGGTCGGGTTGAGCTATTTTTTAGTGCGAAACCTTATTGTGCGCACAGTAGGTGGAGTTGAACCCTTGGTGACACGTATGGCTGCTGGGATAGCCAGTGCTACCTTCGCGGTTACCCAAACCTTCTGGAGTCAAGCGATCATCGCCGAGGTATACTCCCTCAATGCATTTTTCGTGGTATCCTTGCTTCTCCTTCTTTTACGCTGGGTGGAAATGCCTCACTATCGAGGTCTTACTATAGCACTTGCTATCGGTTTTGGGCTGGCACTGACCCATCACCGCACCATCCTGGCACTGCTACCAGGAATATTAGTCTGCGCCATATGGTCCAGGCGAGGACAGACAAGCAGTGGCAACCCCCCGTCATCCCCCCAAAGGTACACCCTATGGCGTACTGTAGTGATCGGCACAGCTGGAGTGTTGTTGCCTTTACTCCTGTATCTGTATCTACCACTTCGGGCTCCCTACGTACCTTACACTGTCCTTACTCTGAGTCCAGAACAGCAGCTGGTGCTCTATGAAAACACTGGGCGCGGAATGCTGAACCACATAGTGGGGGCTGCTTTCGCAGAAAACTTGCGCCTGGGCGCTGCCTCAGCGAGCAAACTGACAGAATGGGCAGCTCACCTAAAAACAGTGATGGAGTTGCTAGACAAGCAGTTTGGACTGATCGGTATCTGTCTGGCATTCATTGGGGTGACTCGTATGTTGTTGGGACGCCGGTGGCCTTGGTTGATATTGATAGCGTTAAGCTATACGGCCTATGTAGCTTTTAACCTTCTCTACGCCATTGGGGATGTAGAAGTGCTCTACATCCCATCATATCTGCTGATCACCCCATTGATTGGTATCGGCCTGGTCAGTCTGACAGACGCAGCATCCAAGATGAAAGTCCACCACATAAGGCATGGGGTCATTTTACTCAGCCTGATACTTCCAGTGTGGACATTCATACAAAACCTGCCTCGAGTCGACCGTTCCTCTGACAATGCAGCTGCAACGCTTTGGCAACCCATACTGCAGCGTCCTATACCATTTGGCGCGATCTTGATCAGCAATGACCGAGATGAGATGATGCCGTTATGGTACTATCAGTATGTGGAGGGCCAACGAGGTGACCTGCTAGGGCTTTTTCCCCGTATCGTCGGCGATCCAGCCTATGAGGACATCGGGGGAGTGCTGGATGAGGCAATGGGCAGCAACAGACCAGTTTTTTTGATCAAGCAGATGCAGGGGTTGGAGGTCAAGGTGCAGCTGGAAAACGAAGAAGAGATGTCACCGTTAGTGAAAGTGGTAGGATTGGCAGCGAATCGAGTGCCCCAATACCAGTTAGACGATCGGCTGAGTGGCCTAGTGCGTTTGATAGGGTACGACATCTCACCTCCAGCAATACACCCCGGAAATGCAGTTATAGTTCAGCTTTATTGGGAACCATTGCAGGAGATCCAATACGATTACACAACTTTTGTGCACTTGACAGATGAGGAAGGCAATCTCATCACGCAGAGTGACCACCGCCCGGGCGGCGTCTACTACCCCACCTCACTCTGGAAACAAGGGGAAAGGCTACTAGATGTCCACACGATGGCGCTGCCTATTACGGTCGAGCCAGGGGAATATCGTCTCTGGGTTGGGATGTATCTCTACCCATCGATGCAGTCGGCAGGTGGTCCTATTGAGCTCGGAAGAGTGGTAGTGACAAGCTAACTGGTCTGGTTCAGCTGGGTGAGGCTTCTTAGAGCTCGTGGGCGCAGCTGACCTGTACTATCCAAATCAACGGCACGACAAAACGCTGTACGGGCATGATCCTGAAACCCCAATGCGAGGTAAAACTTGCCCAAATGGTAGTAAGTGCTAGCTTGGTCGGGCTTCAGCGCAAGTGCACTGAATAGATGCAGACGAGCTTGATCCATATCTCCGGCCAGAAGGTACATCCATCCGAGCATGTCGCGTACACGAGCATCCTGAGGCGCCATCTCGGCAGCAGATTTGGCAGCAGCCAACCCACGATCGGCAACGTGCCACAAGCTATCCGCATAGAAATTCACCAGAGCTAGACGGACATCCAGATCATAGGGCGCCCGCTCCACGGCAGCAAGCAGAGCCTGCTCCGCTTGTGCATAATTGCCCAGACTCACATAAGCACGGGATAATTCAAGCAAGGCTGTCGTATCGGACAATTCTAAAGCGGAAGCCATACGCAACTGAGCGATAGATAGGTACAACAGACCATTCTGTAGACAGTATCTGCCTAACCACAAGCGAGCAAGTGACCACTGCGGACGCAGAACGACTGCTGTGCTGAGATGTTCCCAAGCTGGACGGTCCAGGCCCATCATCGCCTCTACATATCCCAACGATGCCACTGTTTCTGCATCATCCGGCTGTAGGCTGTAGGCACGCATTAGCGCCAGACGAGCCAGTGGCCACAGCTCGGCCTTCATTATGGCTAACCCAATGTACTTGGTTGCCTGGGCAGGCGTATCGGCCGCGGCAGCACGGTCAAGCGCCTCTACGAGGTGATTGCGCGCCACCAACGTCTCTTGGGGAGCATTGTCCGCGATAAGGGAGAGCTCACGCCGAGCTTCCACTGGCGACTCCAACGCCAATATGGCTCCTCGCAACAGATACGCCGAAGCCATTGCACCAGACTGCTCGATCGGGAGCGAGGCACCGGATTGCAACATCGCCACACCAGCCGCCAAGGTGGTCGCAGCTTCGTGCAACTGCCCCTCGTAAATGAAGCCCAGCGCAAGGCCCAAACGCGCTTGCATCATATCAGGTTGATACTCCAAGGCGGTTTGCCACTGGGTAACAGCTGCATGAAGATCGCCCCGGGCCCAGCTAGCACTCGCGAGTCCAGTCCAAGCGGAACCAAAGTCAATCCGACGTGCCAGTGCGCGATTGAAAGCATCCGTTGCAAGCAGCCATTCTTGCTGAGCCAGATAGATATAGCCAACAGCAACCAACGGAGCAGGATCAGTGGGTGAGAGAGCTGCTATCCGTTCATACGCCTGAATCGCGCCGGTGTAAGATCTAAGGGCACGAAGCTCCTCCGCTGCTTGCCAAAGCATCGTGACAGCATCTTGCGGGGGTAAGGTAGCCCTTGAGATTAGCATAGGGTGCAAGGCCACGACCACCAGTGCTAAAACTGAGGACAGACGTGGCCTAACGTGGATCAAGACACGGACCAGCAGATCGAACATAAAACGTAGAGTAATCGCTCTTGCCACGATTCGCCAAACAAACATGGTAGATTCTGATGAACCGCGCCCTGTGCAGTATAATGAAAGCATATCCTGAAAGGGGCAAATGCATTGTGATACTCACTCTGACTAAGCCGGATGAACATGCACTTGACATCAACAGCGGTTGGGCCGCCGAGGTCACCTTCCATGTGCGATATGCCGAGACTGATCAAATGGGCATCGTCCACCATAGTGCCTATGTCCCATGGTTGGAGGAGGCGCGTAGCGCCCTGTCGCGCCAATACGGGAAACCCTATGCCGACCTTGAGCGCGCAGGATACGGACTGGCCGTCACCGAACTACATTTGCGTTTTGCCACACCCGCACGTTATGACCAAGCGGTGACGGTGCGGGTGCGGGTAAGCAAAGTCCGCAGCCGGCAAGTGGACTTCGAATACGAGGTGGTAGATGCAGAAACCGGCGAGTGTCTAGCGACCGGCGCCACCATGCATATATGTATTGATAGAGCTGGGCGACCGGTGCGTTTGCCACCAGACTGGCAGGCATTTTGGGCCAGTCTCAGGCGATAGCGTGGGGATGTACTATCCGCCATTTGGCCTAGTAAGCGTCTGTGCGTATCAGTCACTTTGCGCATAAAGATATACAACGGATTGGCTTTATGGCTGATGTGCTCCAATCTCTATAGCTCTACAATTTTAAATAAAAGCGAGTACCTCGCGCATCTCCTTCTTCCGTCCAGAGAGCGGCCCGTTCCCCCGGTCTCTGGACAAACGAAAATGCAAAAGGTCGAAAGTTTAGCTTTTCGACCTTTTCTTTTTTATCCCATTGGTGTATAATTTTTTGAGCTTTGCAGTCAAAGGCATGGTCCCCGGGTGGAGAAATGGGTATTCGGTCACCCCAGAGCCAGGAAGAGAGACCATCGTGTTTTCGGGTTCACTTCACGGGACCTAGGTGGATAATATTATGAAAGATGAGCCAAAAGAGCTGCAAGAACTCAGGCACCGACTGGGCGAGATCCGCGATTTGCATCGCGCTTCGGCTGTGTTGTCGTGGGACCAACAGACGTATATGCCACCTGGCGGTGCCGTTGCGCGCGCAGAACAGCTGGCCACCCTGCAGCGAACCGCGCACGTTTGGTTCATCAGCGACGAGATCGGACAACTGTTGGAAGCGTTGCGTGCTCCGGCGGCCGAGTGGGATTATGACTCGGATGAAGCTAGCTTGGTACGGGTGACGTTGCGCGATTACGAAAAAGCCCGCAGAATTCCCCCTGCTCTGGTCGCCGAGTTGGCGCGTGCCTCGACACTTGCTTATGAGGCATGGACCAAGGCCAAAGCTGCGGCCGACTTCGCGATCTTCTTACCTCACCTTGAGAAGATTGTGGACCTGAACATTCAAATTGCAGAAGCGTTGGGATACCAGGATCGCTTATACGACGCATTGTTAGATCAGTATGAGCCGGATATGAAGACCGCGCAGGTAGCCACTCTGTTTGAGAACCTAAAAGCAGAACTGGTGCCGCTGGTTAAAACCATCGCAAGCCAGACGAGGCTCGGGAATGATGCGATCCTGAGACGTCCTATGGACATTCAAAAACAGTGGGACTTCGGGTTGGCCATCCTGCGCGACATGGGGTTTGACTTCAACCGTGGTCGTCAGGACAAGTCGGTCCATCCATTTACTACTGCCTTTTCGATCGACGATGTGCGATTAACCACGCGCTTAGACCCTAACTATTTTCCAACCGCTCTGTTTGGCACCATTCATGAGGGCGGCCATGGTCTCTACGAACAGGGACTGGCAAAGACGCTAGAACGCACCGGCCTGGATGATGGTGCCTCGCTGGGCATTCATGAGTCGCAGTCACGTCTATGGGAAAACCTGATAGGACGTAGCCAGGCCTTTTGGTACCACTACTTTCCGCGTCTACAGCAAATGTTTCCTGAGCAGATGGGCGATGTTGACTTCGAAGATTTCTATCAAGCCATTAATGCTGTAAAACCCACTTTTATCCGTGTCGAAGCCGATGAGGTGACTTACAATCTACACATAATGATCCGCTTTGAGCTGGAAAACGACATGTTGGAACGACGGGTACACATCCGCGAACTACCAGAGGCATGGAACGCCAAAATGGAAGAATACCTAGGCATTGTACCGCCTAATGATGCTCTGGGTGTATTGCAGGACGTGCACTGGTCTGGTGGAATGTTGGGCTATTTTCCCACCTATTCACTGGGCAACTTGTACTCTGTCCAATTCTTTGACCAGGCGAAACGTGACATTAGTGGATTAGCAGACCAGATTGCGACAGGGCATTTTAGTGAATTACTGGACTGGTTGCGCCAAAATATCCACCGACATGGACGCAAATATACACCTGCAGAACTGGTCGCCAGAGTCACAGGCAACGAGCTCACTGCTAAGAACTACATCGATTACATTAAACAGAAGTTTGGGGAGCTGTATGCTCTTTGATCCTGAACTCTTACAGGTGGCACTCCCTTCTCGATGCGCTGCAGTCTGCAGCGGCTAACCAGACGTGATAGCATCCTAAGAGGTGACCCAAGCAGTATGCGACGCGAACGAGTCTCAGACGACATTTACGTGTTTACCAGCGATCTGTATGCCCAAGTGACTGCTACAGCCGTCATAACGGGCGAGGGTATCGTGGTTTTTGACACCTTACCGTTTCCAGAAGAAACGCGTGGAATGCTTAGCTTCCTTAAGGGATTGGGTCGTGGCCCCATCCGCTACCTCGTTAATACGCACTGGCACGGAGACCACTCCAACGGCAATTTCCTCTTCGAAAATGTACAACTGGTATGCCACCAGCTATGCGCTCAGACAATGCTGGATATGCTTAAGTTGAGGACAAGCCAGATCCGAGACAGGCGGCCATCGGACGAGGACGATGTGCCAATCCGGGTACCTGATATTACCTTTGATGAGGGAGAACTATGCCTTCACCTAGGCGGCAAGTCATTACAAATGATCCCAACCCCGGGACATACCCCCGACTCAATCGTGGCATACATTAGAGAGGACAAAGTACTCATAGCAGCAGACACAATGATGCCTATCCCTTATTTTGTAGGGGGCAACCATATGGACTTCATAAGGTCCTTGGAGACTCTACTGCAGCTAAGCATCGACACAGTGATCCAAGGCCACGGTGAGGTGTTGCTGCGCGGCGAGGTGCGAGAAGCAATACAAAGCAACATCCGTTACCTGAATACGATTCAGCAGCGCTTAGGGGAGATCATCAGAGCAGGACAGAACATTGAAGAAGCGTTGCGCAAGCTGGACATTGAGTCGTGCGGCAAATCTCGCATTTCCCTCAACGGGATGGTCCAAGACCTCCATTATGCTAATCTGCGCGCATTATACCAGGAGATGACCAAATCGAATGACAATCTTGTTGTACCAGACCGACAGCTACATAAAAGAATTTGAGGCCTGTGTCCTTGATCTCCATCCTCAGCTAAACGCTGTGGCATTGGATCGCACCGCATTTTTCCCCGGTGGAGGCGGCCAGCCAGCAGATCGCGGCTGGCTGGTCATAGGCGGTCGCCTCTTGCCTGTCACCCAAATTAAGCGCGATGGCGAGGTCGTCTGGCACGTTCTGGAGGGAACACTCCCAGTGACAGGGACGCCTGTGATAGGTCAATTGGACTGGGAATATCGCTATTGCTTAATGCGTACACACACCGCTCTCCATATCCTGTGCGGGGTGGTATGGCGTGACTATGGTGCCCTGGTCACGGGTGGCAACATGGAACCGCTCAGGGGCCGCATGGACTTTGAGTTCGAGACTCTACACCAGGAGCTAGTACATGAGACTGAGGAACGGGTGAACATTGAAGTATCCGCCGGCCGCGAAGTGCGCGTGCAGCTGTTGTCACGCGAAGAGGCATTTCGCATACCCGACCTGATTCGCACCAAAATCAACTTGCTGCCACCGCACATCACCCAAGTGCGTACGGTCGAGATTGTGGGGTTGGACTTGCAAGCCGACGGTGGCACCCACGTAGCGAACACACGTGAGGTAGGGCATGTACGCGTGGTAGACTACAAGAGTAAAGGACGCATTAACAAGCGCATCGAGATTCAACTGGACGCTGTATGAGGACATTTATCATATGACTTTTCGGGAAGTTCCTGCCAACGTAGATTTCATCGCTCAAGAGTATGAGATACTCCGATTTTGGAAAGAGACACATGCTTTCGAGGCGATGCGGGAGCTGCATCGCGGGCAGCCGACCTGGTCCTTCATCGACGGGCCCATCACAGCCAACAACCCGATGGGTGTTCATCATGGCTGGGGACGCACCTACAAAGATCTATTCAATCGTTTCTGGACCATGCGCGGGCGTGAGCTGCGCTATCAGAATGGCTTCGATTGTCAGGGTCTGTGGGTCGAAGTAGAAGTCGAAAAGGAGCTCGGGTTCAAATCGAAGCGCGACATTGAGGCATATGGTCTCGATCGTTTTGTGCGAAAGTGTAAAGAACGTGTGCTCCGATATGCTGCAGTCCAGACGGAACAATCTATTCGCCTAGGCTATTGGATGGATTGGAATGATCCAGATCAGCTGCGCTGGCTGGCAGACCTAATCGTCGAAGATCCATCGCGTGTTATCACAGTCCAGGGTCCGCTAGGCCCAGTCACCGACACGGTGGAACAGATTGTAGCTCGGCTCGGAATGCCAGAACTGGGCGGCAGCTACTTCACGTTCTCCGACGAGAACAATCACATGATCTGGACCTTCCTGAAGAAATGTTGGCAAAAGGGTTGGCTTTACCGTGGTGCCGACGTGATGCCATGGTGCCCGCGTTGTGCCACAGGCATCAGTCAGCACGAAATCGTAACCGATGGTTATGTAGAAATGACCCACCCTGGTGTGACTCTACGTTTCCCATTGCGCAACCGACCAGGAGAGTCGCTGTTGGTGTGGACTACCACGCCCTGGACCCTTACGAGCAATGTAGCAGCAGCTGTGGGTCCGGCTTTGACTTATGTAAAGTTACGCCACAATGGGGAGATCCTCTATCTCTCAAAGGGCACGCTCCATATGCTAAAAGGACCCTACGAGATTCTGGCCGAGATGCCTGGATCGGCGCTGGAAGGTTGGACATATGAGGGTCCTTTCGATGAACTGGAAGCAGCCCGGATGCCGGGAGGATATCCAGAACAGGAGGAGCTGATCCGCGATATCAAGGAAAGCGCTTGCGACGCCCATCGTGTCATTCTGTGGGATGAAGTAGGTGAAACAGAGGGCACAGGTGTCGTACACATAGCGCCAGGCTGTGGTGCCGAGGACTTCCAGCTGGCCAAGCAACACCGCCTGCCAATGATCGCACCGTTGGACGAGGAGGGCTATTTTACGGCCCACTTCGATTGGCTAAGCGGCAAGCACGTCACCGAAGTACGTGAAATGATCTTCGAGCACCTGAGGCACAAAGGCATCCTTTACGATGTCTCTTCTTATGTCCACCGTTACCCGGTTTGTTGGCGCTGCAAAACTGAGCTGGTTTTCCGCTTGGTGGATGAGTGGTTCATCAGCATGGGCCCGGTCTACGACAAACCGCGGGAGGCACTCTCTAAAGAGGAGAAGGAGAGAAGCCTGCGCTATCAAATTATGGATATTGTCAGCCAGATCCGCTGGATCCCAGAGTTTGGCTACGCGCGGGAAATGGACTGGCTGTACAACATGCACGACTGGATGATCAGCAAGAAACGTTACTGGGGACTTGCACTTCCGTTCTGGAGCTGCCCTCAGTGCGGCCATTACGAGGTGATCGGTGACGAATTCGAGCTCGAGGCACGAGCGGCAGCAGGGTGGGAAGAATTCGCTGGACATACACCCCATCGTCCCTACATTGACGCAGTGAAGATTCGCTGCCCGCGTTGTCAGGAGCTGATGAGCCGCATTCCAGATGTAGGTAATCCGTGGCTCGATGCCGGCATCGTGAGCTTCAGCACTTTGCGCTACCGATCAGATCGGGAATACTGGCGCAAGTGGTACCCGGCACATTGGATCAGCGAGTCATTTCCCGGTCAGTTCCGTAACTGGTTTTACAGTCTGTTGGCTATGGCAACCGTGCTTGAGAACAGCCCGCCCTTCCTGCAAAACTTCGGGTACGCCACGCTATTGGCCGAAGATGGACGCCCTATGCACAAGAGCTGGGGAAACGCCATCGAGTTCAACGATGCAGCGGACAAAATGGGTGTGGATGTCATGCGCTGGCTCTATTGTTCCCAAAAACCGGATCAAAACCTGCTGTTCGGTTACCGGCGCGCCGATGAAACACGTCGCCGTTTCTTGATACCACTATGGAACGCGTACAATTTCCTTGTCACCTACGCACGGCTGGACCAATGGGAGCCCGCAACAGATGGATTTGACCCAGCTCAGCCCGAGGGAGCTCTGCCGCAAACAGAGACTCTGCTCGACCGCTGGATTCTTGCCCGCATTAACCAGATCGTAGGACGCTGTACAGAAGCTCTGGAGAACTCTGATGCTTATACCGCCACTGTCTTAATCGAAGAGTTTCTGGACGATCTGACAAATTGGTATGTGCGCAGGAGCCGGCGACGTTTCTGGAAGAGCGAACACGATGCCGACAAGAAAGATGCATATGCAACGCTGTACTACGTGCTGGTGCGACTTGTCAGACTGCTTGCCCCCTTCACTCCATTTGTAACTGAGGCAATGTACCAAAACTTGGTGCGTGAAGTGCATCCCCAAGCTTATAACAGTGTACATCATACGTCCTGGCCATTAGCTGATGTAGCAGCAGTGGATGAGCATCTTCTCAAGCGCATGGAGCTGGCACGTCGCGTTGCCAGCCTTGGCCTGGGCGCGCGCGGAAGCGCTAACATCAAAGTGCGTCAGCCACTCCAGAAAGCACTGGTGTATCTGAGCGACGCCAGTATGGCGTCCATGATGGACGACGCAATGAGAGCGATCATCGTAGATGAACTAAATGTGAAATCCTTGGAGATCGTCTCGGACGAAAGCACACTGGTTCGCTATCAGGTGTTGCCAGACAATAAGCTGCTTGGACCACGCTTTGGCGCCGTTTTCCCCAAAGTTCGCGCTGCATTGATGGCAGCAAACACTAAAGAGATCGTGCAGCAGGTGAGGAATGGTTTTCCAATATCCTTGGTGGTTGACGGCGAAACGGTACAGTTGTCACCAGAGGAGATCATTGTGCAGACGCAGCCAGCAGCTGGATTATCCGTGGCAGCAGAGAAAGGGATCACCGTAGCAGTCGACACAGTCATCACCGCTGAGCTGCGTGCTGAAGGGCTGGCCCGCGAGATTGTACGACGCATCCAAACACAGCGCAAAGACGCCGGCTTCAACATTGAAGATCGTATCACCACGTACTTCATAGCGGATGGCGAGCTGGCGAAAGTGGTGCACGAGTGGGCAGACTATATCAAAGCGGAGACCCTTACAGTGTCTCTGATACCAGGCCAGCCACCGCACGAGGCCTTTGTGCAACAACACGCAATTGAAGGGATGCCCATCACGCTAGGATTACATCGTCGCTAGCAAAATAATAGATGATATAATGAAAATCCTGACAACAGGGTGTCCTAGGCAGCACACATCCAGAAAACCTGAACAAAGGGGAGCGTTCAGGGATTGCTTACACCACCCACTGAAGATTTGAGGTGATGGGTTTGAGGGAGTTTGCGAATCCATATGACCCGACGCGACCAGTACAGGATCGGGCGATGCTGTATGGTCGCGATGATACCCTCTTGTGGATTGGGCAACAACTCGCCGCAGGAAGGCGACTGTTTATCGTCTACGGGGCTGATCTTATCGGTAAGTCCTCCCTAGCGTTGGCTCTTCGCTCAGAACTTCCCACTGAGATACAACACTGTGTCTTGTTTGAATGCAAGCCCTATCAAGGATGCATGATCTCAGAGGCTTGGAATGAACTGGCAAAAGCAGTTGCGAGCCAGGCAGGAGGTCAGTACGTCCCTCTCCCCAACCAAACAGACGAGGACTCACTGGAGCGCTTACGTGCTCAACTGTGTAGTTTGTCCGCCCCCGGGGAAGTCCGCCCTGTACTGTTGATCCTGGACGATGTGCATCTGCTTTGGGCAGGGCAGCAGGACGAGACGGCGCGTTTGCGAGTGTTAGAAGCACTCTCCAGTCTGTTGGGCACAGTCCCCTCTCTACGTCTGTTCCTGACTATGTCTGAGCCCACCTTCGAGTGTCTTAGCTACCCGCTGTTGCATAGTGCCGAAGTGCTCCATCTGGGGCCGTTGAGCAACGAAGATGCCCAGCAGCTTGTCACAAGACCAGCGCAAATTCTCATCCGTTTTGATCCAGGTGCAGTGAGACGCATTGCTGATCTTGCCTCCAACCATCCTTACTATTTACAGCGTTTCTGCTATGCCCTGTTTGAGCGCTGTGCGCGCGATGGCAATCTCAACCAAAGCGATGTGGATGCTGTGTTGGAGGAGATGTTGCACCAGCCCGAGCAGCACTTCAAGGCGATCTGGGAACAATCAGGAGCAGTAGAGCGCGCTGTGTTGGTAGCAATGAGTCGTATCAAAGGCACTCACGGCCTGACGACACACCAAGAAGTAATCACCCACCTTCAACGGTTCGACAGTGAGATACCAGCGCAGCCAATATTGAAAGCTCTTGACCAGCTGGCTGCGCGTGGTGTTTTGATGCGCATGGGGGCAGTTAGCTACCGCTTTAGGGTGAAACTGTTCAGCTACTGGCTAGAACGCCATTTCACGCTAGAGAGGGTGCTAGACGGCATTGATTGGGAAAGTCTCAATGTTCCGATGACAGTAGCTGAAACGCCCTCCGAGCAACCCGATGATGAAATATCGCCTAGATCGACCATTGGGCATTGGATCATTGCCGGGCTGGGAACCACAGCGTTGCTGGGACTTCTGCTGTGGGGTCTGATTTTCGCCGGGATTTGGCAGGTGGACCTGTTTGAGTCGTCTAGTACGCCAACCGTCTCACCGTTACTGGTGGATGCGGTCTCACCTGTCGCGACGCCCACTCCGACACCGATTCCACCGACACCGACCCCAACCAGCCCTATCATTATCACGCGCACAATGCCTTCGATCGTGTTTCGCGCACGTAACGTGGGTGGGGTCGGCGATCTCCCCAATTGGCAGATCTTTGTGATGAACGTGGATGGATCCGAACGCCAGCGACTGACATTTACCAACAACGAAGATATCACGCCCATTTGGTCACCAGATGGGCGTTGGGTCGCCTATGTATCCAAACGCGGCGAAAATCGGGAGATTATGGTGATGCCAGCACCAGATGTGCTGGGGACAGCTGGCATCGAGGCCAATCGTCTCTCACCCGAGCAATATGAAACACGAGCAATCAACATTACCCGCCATCCATCGAACGATTGGACAATTGCGTGGTCTCCGGATAGCACTCAGATCGCGTTTTCTTCCAACCGTGCCGGTTACTGGCAAGTCTTTGTCGCACGCGCAGATGGAACGGCAACGTATCCGATTACCAGTGATGGTGTCAACCGTTTATCACCGGTGTGGTCTCCGGATTATAAAGCCATGGCCTATTCAGCCAAGCGTGAGAACAATTGGGATATCTATGTAATGCCGGCGCCAGGTTCAGATGGACAAGGTGCTAAGCCGGAGCAAGAACGTCGGCTGACGTCTGCCGAGGGCAACGATCTTTCACCAGTGTACTCTCCAGATGGTCGACGCATCGCGTTCGAAAGCAACCGCGACGGAAACACAGAAATCTATGTAATGAATGCCGATGGATCAAACCAACGCAACGTAAGCAATTTTCCGGGCGCGGCGGACCACGGCCCAGTGTGGTCGCCCGACGGCAGACAGATTATGTTTTACTCAAATCGTGCTGGCAATTGGGACATTTTTGTAATGTCGGTCGATGGGCAGAACGTGGTCAATCTGACCAACACACCTGACGTGGACGAGCAGGAGCCGTTCTGGCGTCCTTGATGGAATCCTCTGAAGAAACACTAAGGAGGCATCACAAATGGAACAAAGCCAGTTGTCTCAAATGGTCAACTGGCTCGACCAGGCACATCAACAAGATCGTCGTGTGCTCGAGCAGCTGCGTCAACACGTAGAACGGTTGACCGGAGGACGGGAGGAAACGGAACAACGTATTGCAGCACTGGAAGCTCAGTTCAGCGTCCTAAGTGCTCAGCTGGAACGCCTGACTCTGCTCGAGGGATACTTCGAGCGCTTCAAAGAACAGGTCAACGCTATGTTGGAACGAGGGGAGGCGCAGCGACAGAAAGCACTTCAGGAGGGTGATCGAGCCCGTCAGGCTGAGATTGCCACGCTCATGAACGCTGTCAATGATTTTCGCAAGGAGATTGAGAGATATCGAAAATATGACGAAGAAATGGCCGCCCGTCGCGTGGACATGCAGCGCATGAGCGGTGAGCTCGCCAAGCTCCAAATGGCAGTGGAAAACCTGGCCAGGCAACGGGAGGAATGGACACGCACCGCCAGTTTTGTCGAAGAGCAGCGTCGCCAGGATGCGCGCCGCATTGCCGATTTGCAGGCCCAAATCGCCGAGGTAGGCAGGCGCGTGGACGTACTGCTGCCACGCCTCCAGTATTTGGAGCAGCTCTCACCGCGCTTGATGGAGCTGCGCAGCCAGCTGGACGAGCTGCGCCAGAACCAAGGGAGAGAACTCGAGAAGCACCAATTCCTCGAAGCTCAAGTTGACCGTCAGATTAAACTATGGACCGAGGAAATCGACGCCTACCGCCAGCGCATGGACAACTTCGAGCGGCGTATTGAGCAATATGCCGAATATCAGCAAGTTGTTAAGAAGGCAACTGAAGGATTACAAGCGTTTCAGGAGCAAATCGCACGCGATCAACAAGAGACCGCTGAATTGCTACGTCTCTCCCAAAATCGCCAGAAAACCCAGTTAGAGGAGTGGCAAACACAACAGGAGCAACGTTGGCAGCAACACATCTCCGAGTGGGATCGCCAGTGGGCCGACTACGATCGCGCATTGGCGACGCTGAGTGACCAGATAACTGTTATAAGCGGGCGCTTGGGCACACTTGAAAAACGTACCCAGCTCCTGATCCAGATCGCTGAAGAGGACGCTCAGATGCGCACAATAGCTGCCCAAGAGTGGCAAACTCGGTTCGAACAGATGATGGAGAAAGAGGAGTAGCCTTGCGCGTCCTCGGCACTGCCGGCCACGTCGATCACGGCAAATCCACCCTGGTCAAAGCGCTCACTGGCATTGATCCGGACCGTTTGAAGGAGGAAAAGGAACGCCAGATGACCATAGACCTGGGCTTCGCCTGGATGACATTGCCTTCAGGCGAACAGGTTGGGATAGTGGACGTTCCAGGACATCAGGACTTCATTAAGAACATGCTGGCTGGTGTCGGCGGTATCGACGCTGCCATGCTGGTAGTCGCTGCAGACGAAGGGGTCATGCCACAGACACGCGAACACTTGGCCATCCTAGACCTGCTACAGATACCTGCTGGTGTTATCGCTCTCACCAAGATTGACTTGGCCGAAAGCCCAGAATGGATTGATCTCGTCCAAGCTGACGTGCTGGAGGCTGTGGAAGGCACTGTATTGGAAGGGTCACCTATAGTGCCAGTCTCGGCCGTCACAGGCGAGGGTCTCGAAGTTTTGCGCTGCACTTTAGATGATGTCCTAGCGCGTGTGCCGCCACGACCCGATTGCAGCAGACCTCGTTTGCCGATTGACCGTGTGTTCACTGTTGCCGGCTTTGGCACTGTGGTGACCGGCACGTTGATTGATGGAACGTTGCACTTGGGTCAGGAGGTACAAATTTTGCCAAAGTACCTCAAAGTACGTGTACGCGGACTACAAACCCACAAGCAGAAAATCGAGATAGCACAGCCGGGAAGTCGCGTGGCGGTCAACCTGACTGGTGTCAGTACAGAAGAAATTGAGCGCGGCGATGTACTGACCACCCCCGGATGGCTCGAACCCACTCAATTGCTAGATGCCCAGCTGCACTACCTGAGTGCAGCTCCTAGTGCACTGCGTCATAATCAACAGGTTGCGTTCTTCAGCGGTGCCGCAGAGACCACCGCTTTTGTAAGATTGTTGGGTGTGCACAGCTTGGCACCGGGTGAAAGTGGTTGGGTGCAATTGCGCTTGGCGCGACCCATTCCACTGGTAAGGGGTGATCGCTTCATTATCCGGCAGCTTTCCCCCTCTGTAACTATCGGCGGGGGTGTGATCGTGGACGCTTTACCACGTCGTCGTCACCGTCGCTTTCGCCCTGAAGTCATTCAGCGCTTAGAAACACTTGCACGCGGAACACCCGCTGACCTGATTCTGGAGCTATTGAATCGACGTGGTCCTTTGCCGGCACGCGAGGTAATAGAGGGTAGTGCTATACCTGCCGCAACGGCTACCCGTGCGCTGGAACAGCTGCTGAAGCAGGAACGAATATTCCTGCTCCAGCCGGGCGAGACGGTAAGCGAGAATGCAGATACACTGATAGCGGCCAATCGATATATTACATCCGCGGCCGGTTGGAACTCCCTTCTTGCCCGTATTGCGGAGGAAGTGCTCCGCTTCCACCGCGAAAACCCTTTGCGACAAGGTATCCCGCGCGAGATGTTGAAGAGTCGTCTTAAGCTGGAGACGCGTCTCTTCAACGAGGCACTTGCAAGAGGCATTAGTCAGGGCGCATTGGCGGAGGCCAATTCCTTGGTGCGTCATCCTGACCATCAAGTTCGGTTTACTCCCGAACAGCAGAAAGCCATCGACAATGTGTTCAGCGAGTTCCGCGCCAACCCGTATACTACTCCTTCGTACAAAGAGGTAACCGCCGCATTAGGCGAGCTCGTGACCCAGGCATTAGTGGAAAGTGGCCAGCTAATACGCCTGAGTGCGGATGTATTAATCCTGCCAGAGACTTACTCTGAGATGCTCGAATGGGTAAAACAAACCATAGCTGATCGGGGCAGCGTCAACGTGGCTATGCTGCGGGATGCTTTCAATACCAGTCGCAAGTATGCATTGGCGTTTTTGGAGTACCTGGACGATCAGCACATCACACGGCGCATAGGTGACGACAGGGTCTTGCGCTGAGCGTACCATCAATGAGCATTTACATTGATATCTCTGCCGCTGTCAACGCGCGTGCAGGGCTGGGACGTTATGCCGAGAGCCTAGCCAGTGCGCTGGCAGAGTTGCAACCCGCCCGCTGCGCCCTTTTCTACAATTCGGCCCTGAAGGAGCCTCCCCTGCCAGCAAATTTAAAGGTGCTCCCAAGCCGGCGAGTGTGTGCAGGTTATAAACCATGGCGTATGGCGGTCTGGCTGGGCCATTTGCTTAGCATCAGTTTTGACTCACTACTACCAGACGCCGAGCTGTTCCATGCTACGGAACACCTGCTGCTGCCACTGCAGCGGATACCAACTGTACTCACTGTACATGACCTTATCTTCCATCTTTTCCCCGAACACCACAAACGTCTCAATTTCTGGTATCTCAACGCTACAATGCCCCTCTACTGTCGCCGCGCAGGCGCCATCATCACTGTTTCTGAAGCAACGAAATGCGATTTAATGCGCCTGTATGGGGTGCCGGAGAACAAGATCACAGTCATTCATGAGGCAGCAGCTCCACATTTCAAACCGGCCTCGCCAGAACAGATTGCAGCGGTGCGCAACCGTTATGGCCTGCCAGAACACTATATTCTGCGTGTGGGCACCATCGAGCCGCGCAAGAACCTCGAACGATTGTTAGATGCCTTGCAGGTGCTGCAACGCAGTGATCCCACCATACGGCTGGTAATTGTCGGAAGCAAGGGGTGGCTGTACAAAAAGTTCTTCCGGAGATTGGAGACGTCAGGATTGCACCACACGGTGATTTTGACCGGCCACGTGCGTGACACAGACCTGCCGGCCATTTACAGTGGCGCTAGATTGCTGGTCGAGCCCTCCCTCTACGAAGGTTTTGGTCTACCGCTTCTCGAAGCGATGGCATGCGGCACACCTGTAGTGTGCAGCAATGCTTCCAGCTTGCCCGAAGTGGGGGGTGAAGCAGCCTACTATTTCGACCCCCATGACAGCGGCGCAATGGCAGAGGCCATCGGGGAGGTATGGCGGGATGACGCGCTCCGCGATGCTATGCGTCAGCGAGGTCTGATCCATGCCACCCAATTCTCATGGGAACTGGCTGCCCGTGCGACGCTGGAAGTATACCGGACTTTGGTCCCTAACCTCTAATGGAGCACAAGCAGCAGACGGCCACGCCTGGCTAGGCGTGGCCGTCCTCCCAATTCTAGCCCTTAATAATAGCGATCGGTACCAAGCGAGCTACTTTGGTGGCAATGCCAGATCCATGCATGACCTCCACAACCCGATCTACATCCTTGTAGGCCGAAGGAGCTTCCTCTGCTAGACCTGACATGCTACCAGCCCTCACTCGAATACCTTGGCCCTCGAGCTGTTCACGCAGCTCCCCCCCCCACACCTTCTTCTTGGCCTGTGTACGGCTCATTGCACGACCAGCGCCATGGCAGGTGGAACCAAAGGTCTGGCGCATAGCTTCTTCTGTGCCTCGCAACACCCAGCTGGCAGTGCCCATCGAACCCGGTACCAAGACTGGCTGTCCGACATCTCGATAGGCAGAGGGGACGTCAGGGTGATGGGGACCAAAAGCACGTGTGGCCCCTTTGCGATGCACACAAACTGTGATGCGCTTCCCATCCACTTCATGCTGTTCAATCTTGGCCATATTATGACCGACATCGTAGATCTGGAACACATGCGGGTTCCGGACTTTCCCAGACAAGGCCTCAACAAAAGCATGTCGCACGTGATGCGCCAGCACCTGACGGTTTGCAAAAGCATAGTTTGCTGCCGCTTTCATAGCAGCAAGATAGGCTTGACCATCAGCACTATTGAGCGGGGCACACACCAGCTCGCGATCAGGCAACCGGATACCATACCTCTGCACTGTCTGCTGGAAGCGTTGCACATAATCTGTGCAGACTTGATGGCCCAGCCCCCGCGAACCGCAGTGGATCTGCACCGCAATTTGGCCCACAAAAAGACCATAACGCTGCGCCGCTTCCTCATCGTAAATATCCCGCACGACATCCAACTCTATGAAATGGTTGCCAGCGCCCAATGTGCCCACCTGATCGTGGCCACGCTCTTTCGCTTTGGCACTGACGGTAGCGGCGTCAGCCCCCTCCAGGCATCCGCCTGCTTCGGTGCGCTCCAAGTCTTCATCCGTGGCAAATCCGCGAGCCTTGGCCCAGCGTGAACCTTCCTCCAAGACACGATCCAGCTCACCTGTCTTTAGCTTGATTTCTCCCCCCTTCCCTACGCCACTGGGACAGTTTTTGTAAATGGCGGTTGCAAGGTCGTCCAAGTAGGGCTTGACCTCCTCCTCTGACAGATGTGTACCGAGCAAGCGCACCCCACAGTTGATGTCGTACCCCACACCTCCCGGCGAGATGATACCATCAGGCAGTTGTGTGGCTACCACCCCACCAATCGGAAAGCCATAGCCTTGATGAATATCCGGCATCGCAAGCACATATTTCACCACGCCTGGCAGTGTGGCAGTGTTAACCAGCTGATCCACACTGGCATCACCCAATGCATGCTCCAGGAGCTCGGCATCGGTATACAATCGTGCCGGTACCCGCATATCCTCGCGAAATGAGGAATCGATTTCATATACATATTTATCTACGCGTTTGATCGCTTGACTGTCCACCATCTTTCACCTCCCATTACACTCATACATCAAACACCACAATTGTTTCCAAGCCCTGATCTGTCTGAATGATTTTCAGATTATGGTAAGTCACCGCCTTTATGTGGTGACGCAACTCAGAAACGAAGCCACCGACGCACACAGCTTTGAGTCGAGTCGGTGAGACATCATACACCTCGACCTTGTTGCATACAAAGCCGTCTTTCTCTGCCCAGAAGATCAGCTCGCTCAGCCAGCTAACCAACAGACTCTCTGGGTCGAATGCTTCTACCTCGACTTGGCGCTCTTGCGTAGCCTGTCCAGGCGAGTCAGTCTGGTCCGCCAGCAACGTGGTCAATCCCAGAGCGGCGTTTACCAGCAAATCGCTCAGATCACGCCCACGCACGCGCAAAGCTACATCAGCCGTGTGTTCGACCTCCTCGAAACCGATCATAGGCATTATTCTAGCATGAAGCACAGTTTTACCAAAGCATAATCGAATTTCTCCCGTAGACAACTTTCCAACCAAATTCAAACGCTTCCGCTAGTGAGTTTGCGAACATAATGGAATCATTGTATAATTACATTATGTTGTCGAGATCACCTCAGAAACCTGAGGGGACAGCCAGCATGTTCCATAGCTCTGGCAACGAACTTGGGTAAGGTGAAATGAGTGTCGACCACAAGGTTAGGAGTTAGGAGGAGGTAGTGCATGCCTGGGAAAGGATCAGGTCTTACCCCTAATGTGAAATGGTTGTCGCTACAAGCTGCCAGTCGCATGCTGGGCGTCCATCCATCCACTCTCCGCCAATGGGCCGATGCGGGCAAGATTCATACGGTGCGCACTCCTGGTGGACATCGCCGTTTTGCTGAGACAGATGTGCGCGCTTTGCTGGAGCCAGAGCCACTCGAGCCAGCTGGAATCCAATTGCTCGTACAGAGTGCTCTGGGACGCGCCCGCCTGGAGGTGAGCGGTGGCAAGATGAGCGATCAAAGCTGGTACAAGCGATTTGACGAATCCGACAAAGCAGAACATCGCGAGCTAGGGCGTAAGTTGCTCTCACTGGTAATGCAATATCTTACCCAGCCCGGTGATCGCCAAAACATTCTTGAGGAAGCACGCTCGCTGGGGCGAGCTTACGGCGAACGTTCCGTCTCGCGTAACCTGCGTATTACTGAATCCGTGAACGCCTTTCTTTACTTTCAGGATTTCCTGATGGACGGCGTGCGCCAGATGGCCAAGACAGTAGGCCAAAGTGCTAACATAGACCTAGTGGCAGCGTACCAACAAATCAGCCAGTTTACCAACGAGGTATTACTGGCTATGCTCGAGGTGTACGAAAAGGCGTAACACAAGCGTCCTGATATGCACTTTGTCCTGTACATCCCCACGCAGGTTATCTTTGGGCGGCCAACAGGAGAGAGCTTGGTCGCCCAATTGCGTAGTGCACAACTGCGGCGTATTTTGTTCGTGAGTGATCCGCTAGTCGTCGATCTCCCATGGGCCAGGCAAGTGTATTCCGCCTTGACCGCCTCTGGTTGCAGAGTGGCCGTTTTCACCGACGTAAGCAGCAATCCCGACGTACAAGAGGTCAGCCGGGGGGTGGAGCTGGCACGGGAAGAAGAGGTACAAGGAATAGTGGCACTCGGTGGTGGTAGCGTCATAGATGTCGCCAAGGCAATTGCTATGCTTCTGGCGAACGGGGGGAACTATTCCGATTATCTTGACGGCAACCGGCAAGTTCAGCGACGTAGCTGCTTTTTGGCAGCGATTCCAACCACAGCGGGCACAGGCAGCGAGGTAACCCGCTCTTGCGCCATCTTCAGTGACGGAGACACAACCAGCAAGACAGTTGCCAGTCCTTTGATGTTTCCCCACGTAGCACTAATCAACCCAGAGTTTACCTTTTCCTTGCCTCCTCTGTACACTGCCGCTACCGGTATCACGGCGATGAGCCAGGCCTTAGAAGCCTACATCGCTCGCCAGAGCAACCCCTTTGTCGATCCGCTGGCAGTAGCCGCCATCCAAACGGTGTGGCATTACTTGCCCAGAGCACTTGCCGATGGTAATGACCTAACCGCTCGCCAAGCTATGATGCTGGCTGCCTTGTGGGCCGGATGGTGTCGCGATCAGTGCGGCGGAGGGTTGATAGATGCGCTATCTACCCCTCTGAGACGTCACCTTCGTCTTCACAATGGTATTGCTAATGCTCTCGTATTACCGCATGTCGTGCATTTCAATCTAACTGCCATTTCACCTATCAGGCGGCAACGACTCAATAATGCTCTCGCCTTAGCGACAGACGCACCCGAAGAACAGCTGGTTGAACGGTTGATTCAATTCGTGCGTTACTTGGGCCTGCCCACCTGTCTCAAGGAGCTCGACGCAGCTGTTGTCGATTATGACTGGCATAGCATCGCCAGCGAGGCGATGCAAGCGGAGAGCATTGCGAACAATCCTCGGGATGTCTCTATCGAGGATTGTCGAGATCTCATTCTAGCAAGTTTGCTAAGCTAAGTTCCACCTTCAGAGAGGGTTACCTCCACTTACTGGAGGGCCTTTTGCCATGTTGCCACCTTGCTGAAGAGAATCCATGCCACCTACCAGCATTGACCTATAGGCGAATCCCCTTATACTTCAGTATATGGGTCGAGAGACAAAGGGGTAAAAAAACAAGATGATTCGCAAATTCAGTCGTGAGTGGAAAGCTTCTCGCACACCACGCCCTGCGATTTGGGCACATGTGCCTGACGAGCAATGGCACGATTGGCGTTGGCAGCTCAGCCGACGCCTTAATACACTGGAAGAGTTGCAACAGTTGATCCGCCTGACACCCGAAGAGGTAGAAGGCATTGCGGCGCGTCGTTTCCGTCTCGACATTACCCCCTACTTTGCCTCGCTGATCGATCCGGATGACCCACTTTGTCCAGTACGTCAGCAGGTCATTCCCAAGGGACGCGAGTTAGCTGCATTTACCGCTATGACGGTTGACGCATTGGCTGAAGACGCCCACTCACCAGTGCCTGGGCTAGTGCATCGTTATCCTGATCGTGTCCTTATGATGGTGACCACGCATTGTGCCAGCTACTGTCGCTATTGCACCCGCAGTCGCCTTGTGGGCGACCTGCACGCCACTTTTAGCCCTCAGGATTACGATGCCCAAATTGAGTACATTCGGCGTACGCCTCAAGTGCGCGATGTGCTCCTCTCCGGCGGCGATCCGCTCACTCTCAGTCTACGTGTGCTGGAGGATTTGCTAGCGCGGCTGCGCGACATCCCGCACGTCGAGGTTATCCGTATCGGCACGCGTGTGCCGGTCTTCCTTCCTATGCGTATTGATGACGCCCTGTTACAAATGATACGCCGCTATCATCCAGTGTGGATCAACATTCATGTCAACCACCCACGCGAGATTACGCCCGAGTTGTGCGCTGCCTGCGAGTCCATGGCAGATGCAGGTATCCCACTCGGCAATCAAAGCGTGTTGCTCGCTGGCATTAATGACTCAGTGCACATCCAGCGTCAGCTGGTGCATGAGTTAGTACAAATGCGGGTACGACCCTACTATCTCTACCAGTGTGATTTGGTGCCAGGAGCTGGCCATTTCCGCACACCTGTTAGCAAGGGCATCGAGATCATCGAGGGGCTGCGTGGCCACACCTCTGGTTTCGCGGTACCTCAGTACACAATCGACGTGCCAGGTGGCGGTGGCAAGGTTCCAGTGGGACCCAACTACCTACTGGCCCAATCACCTGGTCGTGTGGTCCTGCGCAACTTTGAGGGCTATATTGCTACCTATACAGAGCCCTTGGACTACGACCCGACGCGCATCCAGCACCTAGAAGCACAAGTGACACGCCGTCCAGAGCCTGGTCAAGAGGGCTTGCTGAGCTTGCTGGAAGGCGACAGGATCGCGATCAAGCCGCAGGGGTTCGACGCACTACATCGACGTGGACGCACAAGTGAACATCGCCTGAGCGCTAACGCGGATAAGTGGCAACCTTACGGCATCGGCGAGGCGGCGAATGATAGAGAGGGAAACGGTGCCGACGAGATATCGTCCGGCAAGAAACCAACCTCGGACAGGCAGCAGGACACTTCAAACGAATAAAGGGCACTAGGCACTGCGGATGTCCTCAGCGCTATCTTTTCTCGCTGTCGCAGGCCTGCGCTTCTGTCAGCCCACTATCGCTTGTAACGGTGGACTCTTGAGATAGCTGCTATGAGACTGACCATTCAGAGCGGATTCAAATAGCACTGCGAGTGAGGACGCAATCTATATACCGCCTTGTCCCAATCATAGTCACTATCCTGACACCACTGTTGGCTTTTTGGCGACTGGTGTTTGCCGGCGAAGTACTCTACTGGGGGGTGCCACTCATCCAGTTCTACCCCTGGCATACCCTGATCAATCGAGCCTTAGCAGCTGGACAGTTGCCGCTGTGGAGCGACTTGTTAGGCAACGGTGCGCCGCTGCTAGCCAACCACCAAAGCGCTTTCTTCTACCCGCCCAATGTGTTAATGCGTCTGTTGCCAGTGGAACAGGCACTGGGTTATGTGGTGGTGCTCCACATTATTGGTGCCGGCCTGGCAGCGTTAGTATGGGGACGCACACTGCACCTGGACCGGCTGGGTTGCTGTGTGCTGGCGCTCAGCTATGCGCTTGGTGGCTACGTCGTCGGGCGCACTCAGTTTATCACCATGGTGGCAGCTTATGCCTGGTTGCCATTATTGCTGGCACTGACCGATCGCCTGGTGCAGCGGCAACGTCTACTGGATAGTGTGTGGCTGGGCATCCCGCTCAGTATGCAATTCCTGGCAGGACACGCACAGACCTGGTTCTACAGCCTGGTGCTACTGTTCCTGTATGCGACCTACCGCTCCCGGAGTGTGCGCCCCCTGCTCGCGATGTTCCTCTCTGTCGGCCTGGCACTCGGCCTGTCAGCGGTGCAAGTGTTGCCCACAGCAGAACTTCTATTGCACTCACAGCGTACTAGCGGCACGGACTGGAACTTTGCTATGACGTATTCCTACTGGCCGTGGCGCCTGCTGACGTTGCTGGCACCAGACCTGTACGGCAACCCGGCAATGGGCAACTATGCTGGCTATGCTAATTATTGGGAAGACCATGCTTATATTGGTGTGCTGCCGCTTATGTCAATCTTCCTGGCAGTACTGCGGTGGGTCCGAAGTTTGCGACGTCAGGGTTACCAAGCCCCTGAGGCCGCCGATACCTCGGACCCGGGGAATACCCGAGCGCCACAGCCTTTTTTCGCCGTATTAATAGTGGCAGCCATTGTGCTGGCGATGGGTGACCATACGCCATTGTATCCGCTCATATTTCAATATGTGCCCGGTTTCGACTTCTTTCAAGCGCCAGCGCGACTGATGCTGTGGTTTGCTATAGGCGCCAGTACACTGGCTGGCCTCGGAATGCATCGGTTTGGCTTGAGCTACCGCGTGCAGTATGTATTGCGTCTAACGCTGGCCGGCGCACTTGCAACGTTCGTGGTTGCGCGGGTAGCTGAACACAGCGGTCTGAACCCACCCCAGGTATATATCCCTGCCTTGGAACGACTGGCCATCCTACTGGGTCTGGCGTGTGTCGTACTACTGTTGCGTGGGAGAGCATCAGATGATGCAGACACACGCGTGTCAGTATCCCCTTTGCCCCATGCTGTCTGGCAGGGATTGGTGATCATTTTGCTTGGTGTAGATCTGGTGGTAGCTGCAGCCCCACTTACACCAACGATTTCCGCTGAACTCTACCGCGCCGCCAACCCCGTCGCTGAGATGGTGCGCCCTGCAACTCCACTGCGTTTACATGTGGACGCCGAATACCAGTATGATCTTATGTTTAACCATTACTTTACCTTCAAAAAATTCGCTCCTGCGGAGATCCACTACTGGCAGCCTTTGCGTACTAGCTTGCTGCCCAACCTGAACGCAGTAGATGATATCGCTTCAACGGGAAATAACGAACCATTAGTGATAGAACGCTGGCGCAGCCTGCTGGATCGCATCCGGCTCGCTGATCCATCCAAGGCCGAGCAGTTGCTCAGATTGATGAGCGTAGGCTTTGTGCTAACGAGAACGCCAGCGCCGAGCTGGCAACCAATGCATAACGTTCCCCATCTCTATCAATTGTCTGCCACGCTGCCACGCGCCTGGTTGGTAGAACATAGCGAGGTCATCAGCAGCCCGCAACAGATACTCGACCGGCTGCTTGATCCTCGTTTTGATCCGCGAACCAGTGTGCTGTTGGAGACACCACTTCCTCTGCCCACTGCCTCCGCATCCGCACGCATAGGTCTAAGCGCCACCGAGACCTCACTGCCTTCTCATCTTTTGCCGCCATCCTTGCAGGAGAAACCCAATCAACGTACAATACGCTTCACGGCAACTCGGCCAGCCTACCTGGTGCTTGCGTACACATACTACCCGGGTTGGCAAGCCACGGTAGACGGTCAACCGGTGCCTATTACGTGTGCCAACTATGCATTTATGGCATTACCCGTCCCGGCAGGCTCTCATGAGGTGGTGCTGCATTATCAGCCAGCATCTCTAACGTGGGGAATTTGCATCAGCGGTTTGACCATCTTAGCGTTGATGAGTATGGTGATATGTCAAGCGTGGTGTCAGATACGAGACACCCGGCGTGCACGCACGAAAAAGTATGAAAGGCAATCTCCCGTGCTACAAGACGGGGAGATTTAAGATTCTTTAGAGTGTTGGTCGCTAGTATATACGGCCCGTCGACCTTGCAACAATGCATAAGCGCGTGAACGTAGCAGTCATACTTCCAACTTATAACGAGCGCGACAATCTAGAGGCGCTGATTGGCCAGCTGATGGCGCTCGAGATGGATCTAGAAATCATCGTAGTAGATGACAATTCGCCCGATGGAACTGGCCAGCTGGCAGATGAGTTGGCCCAACGTGACGCTCGGGTGCACGTCATCCACCGCGCCGGCAAGATGGGGTTGGGCACCGCCTACATTGCCGGCTTCAAGTATGCCCTTGCGCGGGGAGCTGAGCGCGTGGTGACGATGGACGCCGACTTCTCCCATCACCCACGCTATTTACCTGCGGTGGTAGCACTGATCGAGCGCTATGACGTTGGCATCGGTTCACGCTACGTGCCTGGCGGTGGTGTTAGCGAAGAGTGGGGCATACGCCGGCGCTGGCTGAGCCGAGGCGCCAATCTCTTCGCGCGCACATTGCTTGGCCTGAAGGCCCACGACTGCACTGCTGGCTTTCGCTGTTATCGGCGCGAGGTGCTGCAAAGTATCGAGCTGGATCGCATCTTTTCTAATGGTTATTCTTTCTTGATTGAGATGATGTTTCGTTGCCAACAACTGGGATACACGTTCGGGGAAACCCCTATCCTTTTTGAGAATCGTCGCCAGGGCAGCTCAAAGATCTCCCAAGTGGAGATCTACAAAGCTATGTGGACAGTGCTGCGCCTGTTTGTTAGTCGACTGCTCTTCTGGCGCTCTGCCGAGCGTTATGGCAAGCGCGCTCGGAGCACACAGAGCAAGTGCCGTTCTCCCATTGCCTGAGGACGCCCTATGCGCTTCGCGAACCAGCTGCGTCTCGAGCCTTTTGGGTGGACGCTGCTGGTCTTCATCAGCACACGCCTGATGATTTTGATGATCTGGCCAGCAGATCAGCTGACTCGCTATGGCGACTATGAAGTGCTTTTCCGACTGGCGGCGTTCTCTGAGACAGGTCACTGGCCTTTTGTGCACTACTGGTCTGAATATCCCCCCTTGTTTCCTCTGCTGATCAACATCCCAATTTATTGGTTGAGCGGCGGAACCTTTCCGAACTATGTAGTGCTATTGAGCCTCGTGCTGCTAACCTGTGAGGTGGGCGTTCTATGTTTGTTGTATCGTCTGGCCTCTGCCAGTTGGGGTCAGGCACGAGCACTGCGCATCGTCTGGGTGTACGCAGCCCTATATGTGCCCGTTTTCATCTGGATCGGCACCTTCGAAGCGCTGGTAGTCCTGTTCGTGCTGGGTAGCCTATGGGCGTTGCAGCACAGGCACGATAAGTTAGCTGGTCTGTGCATTGGATTGGGCACGATGACCAAGCTATGGCCGTTGGGTTTGCTCCTGGTTGCTTGGCGGGCCGGTGGCTGGCGCACTGCCCTGGTGTGTGGATTGAACGCCTTGCTCATCTGTTTGGCCTTCCTGGCGCCATTGTATGTGCTCAGCCCCACGTTTACTCTGGCCTCACTACAGGCCCAGATGAGCAAGTCGTCCTGGCAGACGGTGTGGGCATTGCTGGATGGCAATATAGGTAACACTGGCAACTTTGGTCCTCTGGTGGAGCGCTTTTCTGCAGCATATGCCGCGTTGCCACTCCATAACCCTTCCCGCCTGCCCTCCTGGTTAACCTTCATACCGTTTGCTGGACTGGCAGTATTGGCCTTGACACGTCGCCCAGCACGCGGTCTGGCCCAAGACCTGCCGACATTTGCTGCGTTACTTCTTACTCTTCTCTTCCTTTGGTCAAAAGGGTGGAGTCCGCAATGGCAGCTGGTGGCTATTCCACTGCTGTTGCTCTCTTTGCCCTTGGAACGTGCAGTGCTGTTTATCGTGGTATTGGGTCTGGTTAACGCGCTGGAATGGCCAGTGATTCTGTCCCGCGGCCTCACCCAGCTGTTGCCACTCACAATTGGAATACGCACGCTCTTGTTCACCACACTTGTCTGGGAGATGTATCAGCAGCTGGTTTCCAGGCCGCCAACCAAGAGATCGCCAGCCAGCGCAAACAGATCGCCAAAACAGATAGGGTGAGGAGCTAGCCAGAAATATATATGTACTTGTCCTCTCTGCCTCTGCAGCGTGTGCTCACCGTTTTTGTCTTTGTCGCGATTTTCGCTATGGCAGTACGCATGCCGGCTGACACAGACACCTGGTGGCACTTGGCCAGCGGACGTTACATCGTCGAGCAACGCGCTATCCCACTGACAGACCCCTTTTCCTACACGCGTTACGGCATGCCGTGGATCAACCATGGCTGGCTAGCACAGATTTTCTGGTACGCGTTGTATCATCTGGGCAGCTGGCAACTACTGGCGTTAGGTGTGGCCGCGCTCGTGACGTTAGCTTGGTACCTAGTCTGGCTTCAATGTGAGGGCAACGCCTATGTGCGCGCTATGGTAGTCGTGTGGGGAGCTATTACCTCATCGGTTATTTGGGCTGCGCGTCCGCAGCTCGTCTCCTTCCTGTTGACAGCCTTAGTGAGCTACCTTTTGTATCGCTACAAGCACCACAAAGGCAGGCTGTTGCCATGGATGCCTCTTGTGATACTGGTGTGGGCCAATGTACATGGGGGCTATGCTATTGCATTCATTGTAATGGGATGCTATTTAGTGGGTGAAGCACTCAATCATCTGACGTGCCATCACGACGATGCTGTCCTCTCGACGACACGGCTGCGACATTTGGGGCTTGTGATGTTGTTGAGCTTCGCGGCTGTGGGTGTCAATCCACACACATGGCACATGTGGGTTTATCCATTTCGCACCGTTGGGATCGATGTGTTGCGCGAATTCATACAGGAATGGCAATCGCCCGACTTCCACCAGCTGTGGCAACAACCACTTCTGCTGCTGTTTCTGGGTGTACTGTTGGCATTGGGACGCTCCGGTCGAAGAGCCGACTTCAGCGATCTCCTCATCCTAGGGGTATGGACAATCGCCGCTTTGTTGGCAGGACGCAATATGGCACTTTTTGCCTTATTGAGTGCTCCGATCTTGGTGCGCTATTCCAGTCTGGCACTGGAACACCAGCTGGAAGATTGGCGCGCGTTACCACATATGCAGCGCTGGTTGAACGGAACAACGCGTCCGCTGGCCAGCGGACGAGCGCAGACGGTTCTGCATGGAGCATTCCTGGTGCTCGTTGTGTGTGCAGCGATATTGAAGATCTATGTAGCATTGCAACCAGCAACATTACAAAAGGCTATCCGGGAAACTATGCCGGTGGATGCGGTGTCTGTCCTTCGCGCCCAGCGAGCACCGGGTGCACTGTTCAACAGTTACAACTGGGGCGGTTATCTCATCTTCACTCTGTGGCCCGAGTATCAAGTCTTTGTGGATGGTCGCACCGATCTGTATGATGATGCGTTCCTACGTCAATATCTGGCAATCCACAGTGCCACCGAAGGTTGGCAGGAACAACTAAAAAGATACAACGTGCGCACAGTGCTTGTCGAGGCAGATAGTACCTTGGCACGTTTCCTGCGCCGCGAAGCGGGCTGGCAAGAGCGTTTCCGCGACCAAATGGCAACGCTCTTCATACGTGACACCGCTGCCGGCGAATGATCTCGTCGGCAGCGGTGTCTAATCCTTTATGCGTTAAGACGATGTCTGCCTATGTCAGGAAGCGTGACACGTGCGGCGAATGTCCCTGGCGCCGCACACCACCATGCCCTGAGGGACCCTCGCCCAAGAACTCAGCGAACCACGACTCGTGCTCGACCTCCTCGTGTAGGATAGCCAAAGCCAGGTCATAGGTCCGGTGATCCTTCCCAGCCGTCATGTTGCAGATCTCGGTGTAACCCTTGACCGCGCAACGCTCGGCATTCACCAGCACTTTAAGCATGGCTTGGATATCGGTTGGATCCTCAGGTAAGTAGGCAGGCTTACAGGCCGAAATATCGTGAAACTCGTTCATATTGCGGGGCAGCTTACCACCCAGCTCGTAGATGCGCGGCACCAATGCCTCAAAGTGATTGCGGTCTTCAATGCGAGCATCCTCAGCAATAGCCTTAAGACCCTCCCCTTGCAACCCGATCAGATTTACGCGCAGGATCGTATAGTAGTAATACGTTGTCAACTCGGCCGAGGCATTGCGGATGAGCAAATCCAGCAGCTTGTCAACATCCACTCCAGCCTTTTCCACCACTTCTCGCGCTACTTGTGCCATAGGAACATCTCCCTTTCTGCAAACCCGTAAGATTTTTAAGATTTGAAATGAACAGAACACTCAGTGAGTCACCAATTGTGCGGTTTATAGTGCGTCTGATAGTACAAATAAACGAACAGTTCACCTCCTTGCGCAACCTACTAGATAGGCTTGATCATCAAATAACACGCCGGTAACAGCCGGAAGAAGCATAAAAAACACCTTCTATTTTGTTGCCCGGCAGGCAGGGCAGATACCGTAGACATCAAAACGATAACTCACTAGCTCATAGCCAGCATGCAATGCAAGCTCGCGCGGCAAATCATCCAACCCCGCGTGCTCCGGATCGCTAATTGCACCACAATACAAACAAATGAGATGGGTATGAGGATATGGCCGATTGCCATCGTAACGGTTGCTCTGATCACTGAACTCAAGTTCAAGTATCTCGTTCATCTCCTTCAGTACCGCGATCATCTTATAGACAGTAGCCCGGCTAGTGGTAGGGAACTGTGTGTAGAGTTCCTTGAAGATATCCTCGGCGCTGGGGTGGCTCTGATCACGTGTCAAGATGTGAAGTATAGCAAGCCGTTGCGGTGTAATGCGACAACCCCGTTCGCGCAGCCTTTGTATCAGCTCCTGCACCCTAGACCGCTGGTCAGTCACATCCTTGTTGATAAATACTCCTAATAAATAATTTTTATCTATAAAGTATTATAACACAGCTTCCACTCTAAGTCAAACAGCTTTTAGTAATTTTGAGCCTGTTAGTCTCCGCCAAGAACAGAGCAATCGAGAAACAGAATGCTTCTCGTTTCAGATGTAGCTGAAATAAGAACGAGGTAACGTTTCACAATACTCGAGGGCGAGAACGTAGCCTCACCATACTTGCTTGCTCCGCACCATCCTTTGTGTTAAACTTTTGGCTGACGATGACAGAAGATGTTAACTCTGGCTTCCGATATACCCAGTTGGACGGGCTCCCAATTTATCAGTTTGAGCCATGGACGAACCAGCCGCATCTGGTGCATGTCATTCTTACGCGACATGGTGGTGTCAGCCGCCCCCCCTACGCTACCCTTAATCTCAGCCGCGCCGTAGGTGATGAGCCCAGCGCTGTAGAATGCAACCATGCCCGTGTGTACAGTGCGCTGGGGATCCAGAGCACCCAAGTGGCACAGTGTCATCTGGTGCATGGGCGCACTATAAGACGCGTCACGGCACAAGAAGCCGGACAATGGTTAGGCCAGGCAGACGGCTTGATCACAGCACAACCGGGTGTCATGCTGAGCATGCGCTTTGCCGACTGTATACCTATTCTTCTCCACTCGCCCCAGCGGCGGGCAGTCGGGCTTGTGCACGCCGGCTGGCGTGGCACGTTACAAAACGTGGCCGGGGCCGCCGTGCGTGCGATGGTAGAGGAGCTGGGTTGCGATGCCAACGATATCACTGCCCTGATTGGGCCTTCCATTGGGCCTTGTTGCTATGAAGTGGGGCCCGAAACAGTTCGCAAGGTCACTATGGCACTGCCCGAGATAGCTGCTCTGCTGTTGCGTGATAGTGGTCGTCGTACTTACCTCGACTTGTGGCAGGCAAATTATCAGCAACTCCTATCTGCAGGAGTTGGGCACGTGCTCAACATGGCGCTCTGCACTGCTTGTCATCGCGACTTGTTCTTTTCTCACCGCGGAGACAACGGACGCACCGGTCGCTTTGGTGTGATCATTGGATATCGGACGCACAATGATGACGGAACAACAGATATATGAAGCGGCCGCTTCTGCGGGCTCAGGTATCACCCGGGAAGACCTCAGGTCGGAGACTATTGCTATCAATCTGGAGCATGTGCGTGCACGCATCGCCGCGGCAGCGTATCGTGTCGGACGTACGCCCAATGAAGTTACGCTTGTGGCAGTGACTAAGACACAACCTCTCGCGGTGGTGCAGATAGCGCACCACATTGGTGTCCGCCACTTTGGCGAAAATCGCGTCGAAGAAGGCATCCCCAAGATGTCCGCTCTGGCGGAGTCGTTGGGTGCGTTAGCCAAATCGAATGAGCGCCCGATATGGCACATGATTGGACATATTCAGCACCGCAAAACGGCACAGGCGATTTGTTTCGACATGATCCATTCAGTAGATAGCCTACGCTTGGCAGAGCGCCTCGAGGCGCGCGCTGCTGGACAGCAACGAGTAGTCCCCGTGTTGCTGGAGTGCAATGTGTCAGGCGAAGCCAGCAAGTATGGCTTTCCGCTCGCCAACTGGCAGCATGATCGCGAAAAGCGTGACACGTTTATCCAAGATGTGCGCACCATTGCTCGCTTCGCCCATCTTAAGCTGCAAGGGCTGATGACCATGGCACCTATCGTACCGGACGCTGAGCTCGCTCGGCCTGTGTTTGCCTCACTGCGTGCTCTGCGAGAGGTGCTGCGTCAGGAGATCCCTGATGTAGAGTGGCTACACCTTTCGATGGGAATGACAGATGACTTTGAGGTAGCAATTGAGGAGGGTGCGACGATAGTGCGTATTGGGCGCGCTATCTTCGGTGAGCGCCAGTAGAATTTGTGAGGGTTTTAATGTTACAAGACACCAAGATCAGTTTCATTGGTAGTGGCGTGATGGCCGAAGCGATGATCAAAGGGTTGCTGGATCAGCAGCTCCTGCCGGCCCAGAACATCCTGGCCAGTGATGTGCGCGCCGATCGTGCAGAGGAACTCGTCCTGCAGTATGGGATTCAGACCACCCAGGACAACCGCCAAGCTGCCGCCTTCGGGGATGTAGTGATTCTGGCGGTCAAGCCACAGGTGATCGGCGAGGTATTGGCCGAGCTGGACGGCGGAGCCGTACGCCCCGAAGCCCTAGTGATCTCAATCGTTGCCGGTGTAGCCATTGCGCGACTCGCCAAAGGGTTGCAACACCCTGCCATCGTACGGGTGATGCCTAACACTCCTGCACAAGTGGGCATGGGTATGTCTGTATGGACAGCCACTCCCGGGACCAGCGAGCAACAGCGCGCGCAGGTTAAGGCTATTCTGGGCGCACTAGGAGAGGAACTGTATGTTAATCACGAGGATTACTTGGATATGGCCACGGCACTGTCGGGCACCGGTCCAGCCTATATCTTTCTGGTCATGGAAGCGCTAATCGACGCTGGCGTCCATATGGGCTTCTCACGCCGCGTCGCCGAGCAGCTGGTGCTTCAGACTATGCGCGGTTCGGTCGAGTTCGCCCGTCGTTCAAGGCTGCACCCCGCTGTGCTGCGGAATATGGTTACCTCCCCAGGTGGCACCTCGGCTGAAGCAATCTACCAGCTTGAGAAAGGTGGCTTGCGCACTGTCATATCAAAGGCAGTGTGGGCAGCGTATCAAAAATCGAAATATCTGGGGAGCCTCGATAATGACAGTGAGTAACGTTGCCCAATTTCTCGTTGTGCTTGTCAACCTTCTATTTCAGCTGACCTCGCTAGCTATTCTCGCAAGGGTTATCCTGACATGGCTGCCATTGATGGGAGTGCGCATTGATGCCCACAACCCGTTCGTGCGCGTGCTCCATCAAGTCACAGATCCTCTACTGGACCCGCTGCGCCGCTTCACCACCTTCGGCGCCGTGGACTTCAGCCCAATTGTTGCTCTGATCCTGCTTGAAGTGATACGTCGGCTGTTGGAGGGTCTTCTACTGCGAAGTGTGACATAAAGTAAAGCTTGTAATCTAGCAGGTCTTCATTACATTACATTTAGACAATACAAAGTACCTTTCGAACGAGGCTTACTTCAGGGGCTCAGAAAGAGAGACAGGGAGATGCATAAATGTGAGCTCAAGATCACCGAAGCATGTGGCGGCGCGGCACTCCCTGTGCACGTGGTGACCCGGTCGGACAGAAGCGAGATCACAGGCTGGGAAGGGGAAGCACTCAAAGTTCGGCTGACAGCCGCACCGGTGGAAGGTGCGGCCAACAGCGCATTAGCCCAGCTGCTTGCGAAATCTCTGAGGGTACCAAAAAGCAGTATCGAAATAATCAAGGGCAATTCGTCGCGCAACAAGATTGTGTGTATCCTTGGCTTGTCGCCACAGGAGGTTGCGCAGCGCCTTGCCCATGTTATTGGAGAGGATGGTATGGGCAAGAGCGAGAAGCCCAGGTGAAGGGACCATGGGAAGGCAAACGATGAAACGATATACCTTTCCGGTTGTGTATTTGATAGCAATTCTATCTCAAATGATGTTGTTGTTCGGCATCATAGGATGCCAAGCAGAGAGATATCCTCCCTTGCGTCTCGCCACGCAAATTGCCCGGGAGACTCAGAAAATAAGTGCCACTGCAACAGCAGTAGCACGCTTTGCAACTGTGGCGGAAATGTCACCTGTTCACACCGATCCTGAAGCTCGTATGGCAACTCAGGTGGCAATCGAGGATCTGGCCCAGCGCCTTGGGGTGTTACCCAGCGCGATACACGTGTTGAAAGTGGCAGCAGTCGAATGGTCGGATACCAGCTTGGGTTGCCCCAAGGAGGGCATGATGTATGCCCAAGTCATCACTCCAGGCTTCCTGATCCTCTTGCAGGCACAAGGGAGATTGTATGAATACCACACAGACCGCGGAAACTATGCAGTGCTATGCCTGCCACCTGAAGAGTAAACGAGTGCCCCTTTGTTTTTCCACCACAACGTAAACTTAAAGATGCCGGAGTACGCGCTAGCTACAGCACGTGGAGAATGCGCCCACAGTTGTTACAGAAGACCAGCTCAACCCCAACGCTTGCCTGTTGTATCTGGTGAAGCGGGGGCGCCACGTGGCATCCCTGGCAGATACCTCCTTTCACCCCCGCCACCGCACGGCCTCCCTTGCGTGCACGCAATCGATCGTATGTCTCGATGTCAGCCTGCGCTAATGAGGAGAGCAGGAAATTGCGATATTCCTCCAACTCACGCCGGCGTTCCTCAAGGCGTTCTCTTTCGGCGAGAAGGCTGGCCTGCGTTGACTGCCACTCTTCCATAATATGCGCCAATGCTGTGCGCGCTTCTGCTAATTGGGCCTGGGCCGTTTCCTCTGCTTCCATCGCCTCCAGCAAGCTCTCTTCCTTCTTCTCGCGCCAGCGCTTGAGAGCTGCAATATCATTTTGGAGACTTGACAGCTCTTTGGGGTTGGTCACGCGCCCACCGTAAAGCTTCTGTTCGTCAGCTTCGATGCGCTGCGTCAGGCTGCGAATCTCCAAATCTAGATCTTTAGTTTGGACATGGCATCCATGCAGTTTCGCCTCCGCCTCGGCAGCGCGTTGTTGTGCTTGCTTGAGGTGACTGTCCTCAGACAATCTGGTGGCGATCTGTTCCAGTCGCTGGGCAATACTCTCCAGTTCCAGGTCTGTCTGTTGCAAATCATACAACATCTGGCTGCGACTCATGACCCACTCTCCTTCACCAGCATCGTCAGGCGGGCACTTTATCACTCCCATTATACAGGGAGGCACAGTGGTCAGCAACCAGCTATCGTTGAGGTTATACAGCACTACATATGGACCAACCTCGAAGAGATCAACCCACAGCCGATTGTGGCACAACGCTTGACCTTGTGCCGCAGGCGAACATTCCCTGACAGCCCAATGCGTCTGAACAAGCTAACATCCCAGATTGCATCAACTCCCACTTCAAAGTATGATGGACAATCAGAGCGAGTACCCTAACCCTAACGTGGCGGAGGGAGTAATGACTCAGCGAATTACCAAGGCGATTATACCTGCTGCTGGATTAGGCACGCGGTTGCTGCCAGCCACCAAGTCACAACCTAAAGAGATGCTACCAGTCGGACGCAAGCCCGCTATGCAATATGTCGTTGAGGAGTTGCAAGACGCCGGCGTCAAACAGATCCTCATCATCACAGGACGGCGCAAACAGGCTATCGAGGATCACTTTGACACCGACCCTGTATTGCTGGCCGCATTGAAGCAGGCAGGCAATGAGGCTATGCTGGCTGAGCTGGCCTACATCCAACGCGACTCCCACTTCTTCTACACGCGACAGAGCAGTCCGCGTGGACTGGGCGACGCCGTGGCATTGGGTGCTGAGTTTGTGGACGGTGATCACTGCGTTGTGGCGTTAGGCGACTCGCTTATTGCCGCCATGGAACCTTCCGCCCCACTGCGTGCGATGATGGAGGCTCATCTGAGCCTGAACGCGGCTGCCGTCGTGGCCGTCGAGGAAGTACCCCCGGAAGAGACTCACCGCTATGGCATTGTAATCGTCCAGCGCGAGCCACCACCTCCCGGTCAACCGACTCCAATGGTCGATATTGTCGAGAAACCGCCACGAGGTACAGTGGCCAGCCGACTTGCAGTGGCAGCGCGTTATACGTTCAGCCCGCTTATCTTTGAGGCGCTTGCGCGTACTCCACCTGACAGCCGGGGCGAGATCCAGCTCACTGACGCGATCAAACTGCTCATCCAAATGGGACAACCTGTCTATGCTTGGTTATTCCGACCTAACGAAAGACGCTATGACATTGGCAACTTCGAAAGCTATTTTCGAACCTTTATTGACTTTGCCCTCGCCGACGAGCGTTACGGCTATCTAGCACGTCAATATCTAAAGTCCAAAGCGTATGAGCTCTAACCGAAAGATAGTTAGCTCGGCGCCTGGCCGAGCCGGAGTGATTGGTAACCCCACAGACATGTACGGCGGCGCAGTGTTGTCCTGCTCCGTGCCGATGCGTGCTCGCGTGCACATCACCTCAGCGGACAGACTGACTTTATGCACCAATGGCGAAACTTGCCACGTTCAGAATTGGGGTGACCTGCGCCCACGGGGTGATGCTTTCGATGTAGCGCGCGCTGTACTCACCTATTTACGCCTGCCACCCATCACTTGCTGTATCGAATATGAAAGCGAAATTCCACTGCGCAGCGGGTTAGCAGGATCTACCGCGTTGGTGGTGTCCCTGTTGCAAGGGTTGTTAGCATGGATGGGAAAGCACCTGAATCGTTACCAGCTGGCAGAGAAGGCCCGGTTTATCGAGCTACACCACCTCAAAGTGGTCTGTGGCTACCAGGATGCCTATATGTGCACCTTCGGAGGCCTCAACTACATGGACTTTCGTGGCAAGCAATTCTACCGCGCTGAAGAAGCGGAATTGTTCGCCACCGTCGAGCCCATCGCACCCTACGTACGCCAGCTGCCGTTCGTCCTGGGCTTTACCGGCGTGCAACACTCGTCAGGCGCGGTGCACAAGCCATTGCGCGAACGATGGCTGGAAGGCGACCCACAGGTGGTGGAAGGCTACAAACGCATTACCGAACTGGCACGTATCGGCAAGCGCGCGTTGCTGCTCGAAGACTGGGATCTGCTAGCACGGGTGATGAATGAAAATCATGCCATCCAGCGCGATTTGGGCGGATCGGGTGAGTCAAATGAGAGACTTATTGCCGCCGCACTGGCCGCCGGTGCACCAGCAGCCAAGCTCGCTGGCGCCGGTGATGGCGGAACGATCATCGTGCTCTGGCTTGAAGAGGATATCACACCGCTAGAGACGGCGCTGCAAGCCGCCGGTGCACAAGCTATCTACCGCGTCGAGCCGGTGGCCGGCGCAACGCTGGAAGCAGAATAGGTTTTCGGCTTTTCTACACGAAAACCGCGGGAAAGACTTGGAGCCTGAGTGGCGTCAGCGTAAGTAAAGACCCCCATTTATGTCAAGTGTTGCGCCAGTGATGAAAGCAGCCCGGTCTGATGCCAAGTAACATACTGCCTCGGCGATTTCGTCCGGCTGCGCCAGACGTCCCAACGGGATTTTGGCCAATGCCCGCCCTAGATCTTCCTGCGACCAGGTAGCAGTCATCTCTGTTGCCGTTGTGCCGGGCGCCACACAATTAACAGTCACTCCGTATTGTGCCAACCGTTGGGCCAGTGCTTTGGTCAGCCCGACTAGGCCGGCCTTGGCGGCCGCATAATGCACTCCCACCGAGACGCCACCCATCTGCCCCGCCACTGATGAGATGTTAATGATACGCCCGTGTGGCCCAGCACGACACAAAGAAGGCCACGCTGCCTGACAACACAGGAACGCACTCTTGAGATTAACAGCCAGCACCCGTTCCCATTCCTGCTCGCTGATCTGCTCAAAGGGGGTCATCGGACAGATGCCAGCATTGTTGACCAAAATGTGCAATGCACCGAAATGATCCACCACCTGCATGACCGCCGCACGCACCGCCTCGGCGTCAGTCACATCGACCACAAGGGGCAAGGCATTTCCTCCCACGGAAGGCGTTGCCTGCTCCAGCGCTTGCGCATCCAAATCCCACAAGGCGACAGATGCACTACGCGCAATCAAGGCCTGAGCAATGGCCAATCCAATGCCACGCGCCGCGCCAGTGACAACCGCTACACGTCCGCTCAGTTCATCGGACTTCATCTCATCTTCCCATCCAGGGATAAGACGTTTTTTACGTTATCCCCAACTGAAGTCAGGCCCGACACAAGATCTACAGTACTATTTTGCATCCCTAGTGGGGTCGTAACTGCCTGGAATGACAGGTGGGGAGAAAACGGACACAAGCCAGAGCGGTTCCGGCCCATCAGCACGAATTTGATGCGATACACCCGGCGGGATAAAGACAGCGACACCAGGGCGAGTCTCCACAACTTGATCCTCGGTGACCACAGCGCCATTTCCCGAAAGGATGTATACGATCTCTTCTTCCTCGGCATGCACGTGAAACGCGGCAGCTGTGCCACCAGGAAATTCCGCCAAGCCAAAAGTCATGTTTCTCGCTTGGCTATTCTGTGGGCCGATCAGATAATACCAGTTGCGCCCGGGCAGGCGATATACACGAGCACTCTCGCGAGTTGCCGACTCAAGGTGGGGCATTCTAACCTCCATGGATGACGAGATTGATAGACTATACGACTGAACAAATCGAGGACACCCTACGAGACAGGTGACCTGAGCATTCGGCTCAGGTGTCACCCACAACCACTCCGTCAGGATATCGCTTCAGGAGGAGTGGGTCGTGAGGTGGCACAACGATGTCTGCCACAGCACGCACACGCTCCATTGCCTGATAGCACTGCACAATGTCCACTGCAAGTCCAACCGGATGCTTCTTCTCCAAATTTTCATAGTAGAAAATGGTGTCACCAGGGAAAACGGCGCAACCTTGTTTGGTCTGCACTGTGACCGCCTGACTACACATCGTATGGCCACCTATATAGAACGCGCCAATGCCAGGAATGATTTCAGGGGATTCATCATCGGCCAGGATCAACCGATCACGGGCCTCGCTGATCAGATAGGCCAGCACATCGCGCGGGAAGAGCACATCCGGCACTAGGTTCGGATGGGGAGGGTCGAGCGTGCGATGCCAGCCTGTGCGCGAGACCACAATCTTCGCATTGGGGAAAAGGTGTACATTGGAGCAGTGATCATAGTGCAAGTGGGTGAGAAAGACGTACTCAACCTCATTCGGATCAATCCCTTCGCGACGCAGCAGCAGAGGGATGTTCTGTGTAGCCATATCCATGCGAAAACGCCCGCGCTCCCCCACCCCAGCAGTCACAAGTGGCTGGATCTCTGCCACGTCGCGAATACCTGTATCTATCAGCATAACCTTACCATCATCACGGCGCAGGATGAAGAAGAAGAAATCCGCTTCCAGCCATTCATCCCAGCGTGCCATGTAAAACATCTGCGCACCGGGCACGCTCTGTTCACAATACTTCACCGCTTTGATCGTGTAAGTCGTCATTGTCCACATTCCCCTGCTAGTTCCCCTAAGCCATTGCGTTCTTCACTGAAGGTTGACGGACACACCGCCATCGACCACCAACATCGCACCCGTACACCAGGCAGAGTCATCACTGGCAAAAAACACCACCGGACCCGCAATATCCTCAGGCATGCCAATGCGTCCCAGCGGCGCACGCCGTGACCAATACGCCCGCACTTCGGGGTCAGCCAGCTGTTCACGATTGATATCTGTCTCCACAGTGCCTGGCAATACAGCATTGCAGGTAATGCCATACGGCCCGAGGGCGATCGCCATAGACTTGATCAACAGATTGATGCCAGCCTTGGAGGCACAGTAGTGCGTTTGTTGGCTGCCCCCAAACTCAGAAGAGATGGAGCTGACAGCGATGATGCGTCCCTTTATCCCCTGTTCAACCATCACCCGCGCTACTGCCTGTGAGCACAGGAAGTAGCCCTTTAGATTGGTCTCCAGCACCTGATCCCAGAGTTCCTCAGAGATTTCGAGAAATGGTTTGAAGGGGCAGATGGCCGCATTGTTAACCAGGATATCAATCCGGCCCCATTCTTGCACAACCCGATTCACCATCGCCTGCACCTGCTGACTATCAGAGACGTCACAGTGTATGGCGATAGCGGTGCTACCGTGCTGCCGGATCAGCCGGGCCACGTCTTCCCCTTCGCTGCCGCGCAGATGCACTACGGCCACCTTGGCCCCCTCCTGACCTAGGCGCAAGGCAATGGCACGCCCAATTCCGCGCGAACCCCCTGTGACAATGGCTACTTTGTCCTTGAGACGCATAATCCCCTCATCTCCAATGATAGCCGTTGGGCAGATTTACAACCTTGGGGTATACAATTTCCCTTCATTCGTACGTGCCGTGTTTCTTCACTGCAGCGATGAAGGCTTCCACATTTTCGATCGGAGTATCTGCTTGAATGATATGCGCCGGAGCGACCATGTAACCGCCACCCTGCCCCAACACCTCAATCTTCGCCTTCACATCAGCTTCAATTTCCGCGGGGCTGCCAAATGGCAGCAGCTTCTGCTGGTCAATCGCGCCCCAAAAAGAGAGTCGATCACCAAAGCGACGTTTGAGCTCCTGAGGATCATGACCTGGAACGTTCGGCTGGACTGGATTAAACACTTCCAGGCCAACTTCGATCCATTCCTCGAGGATAGGCGCAACGGCACCGTCGCAGTGTTGCATAATGACGATGTGCGGATTGATTGCCTTGAAAGCTGCATATATCTCGCGATAATGTTCCTTGAAGTACTGCCTCCACATACGTGGGGAAATCAGCAATCCATGCTGGGCCCCAAAGTCATCCCCGGTCCAGATACCATCCACACCCATCCGCACCAACTGTTGTCCGATCGCCAGGGCAAAGTTTTTGCACTTTTCGATCAGCGGCTCGATGTAGGGCGCTCCCGTGGCCATATCGGTGAGGAGCTTTTCCATACCGACAAGCTGTTGCATCATATCGAACATTGTGAGCTCGACATCGCCAACGATGAAATTCTCGTCACGATATTTCTCAATCAGGGCGGCCGCATCGTCGAAACGACCCTCCGCCAGAGGATCAGGAAATGGAAAGTCTTCCACTTCGGCAGCTTCCGTTACGTGAGCCAGCGGATGCTCAACCACCTCCATATAGATAGGCCCCTGTCGCATGCGCATCTTGAATTCATTGATGATGCAGCCATCCTTGTCTACAGGATGTTGGTAACCTCTTGGTAAGCTGGCACCCACGACCACACAGTCACTGCCCATAGCCACGCGCAGCTCGTTATTGGACAGCCTATAGGTAACATCCTCGTAGTAAGCAGTTGTATAATGCGGCGAGATACTATGCTTCTGGCAGAGTCGATCTGCCAGCGCCCGCGAAAGATCGAACTGGAGCGGCACCCGATCGGGCAAGCTCTGACGGGTCATTGCCGCTAGGACACGCTGTTTGGAGTTCATCACGCCTCGCAGAGCAAAGCTATCTAAAGAGGAATCCCCGACAGTAGATCGCTCCGGCCGGATGGGGCATCCGGCCGGAGCAGAATGGCGCGGTAAACTACTTAGCTTCCGCCTCGACGTTGGTCTTATCGTAGATGCTGAAGGGGCCCATCAGGACACGCAGACCCTTCGGGCGGGTAGGATCCTTGTGGATAGTGTAAACGCCCATGCGGCCTGCTTCGAAGCGCTCGCCTACCTCACCCTTAATGGCACCGGTGGCCAGGGCATAGGTGACATAGTAGGTGAGATAGCCGAGGTTCCTGAAGCTCCACAGAGCGAACTGAGGTGCACAACCATTCAACGTGTACGAAACCATCTCCACCGGCAACCCCAGACCACTAATCACTACCTTGGGCTCCTCACCCGGCTTGCCACACAACCCCTCATCCTGCAGCGCCTTCGCACCCGCCGCTATACCTATCGTCGTCGGCGCCATAATCAACTTCATGTCCGGATACTTGTCCACCAACGCCAATGCCTGGTTGTAACTGTCCTCCGACACATCATTCCCATACACAATGTCCAACAACTCTAATTTCGCATACTCCGGTTGCTTCAACACTTCCTTCAACGCCGCTATCCAGGCATTCTGATTGGCCGCATCCGGCGAAGCCGACAACACCGCAAACTTGCCACCCTCCGGACCCAGTATGTTCAACGCCATGTCGGCCATCACTTTGCCCGTCTCGTTGAAGTCCACCTGGGCTACAAATACCTGCTCACCTTCCGCCGAAGGTATCGGCGAGTCCCACGTCACAAACGTGATCCCAGCCTCTCGCGCCGCCTTCGCCGCCGGCACTATCTGATCCCCCGCATTGTTCGACAGCATGATCGCATCGACACCCTGCGTCGTGCTGTTCGTCACTATCTCAATCTGCCCAGCCACACTGTCCTGCGGCGTCGGCCCCAAGAATTGCAGCGGCTCCGGATTTTGCACCTCTTTGGCAGCCTCCAGCGCACCCTCGTGCGCCTGATCAAACACCAGGTTGCCCAGGAACTTGGGCAGCAACACCATCTTCACCGCCTGGCCCGGCGTCACCTTCGCCACTGGCGCTGCCCCGGTTGGGGCGCCTACCTCTGCCTCAATGTTGTCCTTGGTGTAAACAGTGAAGGGGCCCATCAGGACGCGCAGACCCTTCTCACGGGTAGGATCCTTGTGGATGGTGTAGACGCCCATGCGGCCTGCTTCGAACTGTTCACCCTCGACCCCTTTGATCGCGCCAGTAGCCATTAGGTAGGTTACATAGTAGGTCAGGTAGCCCAAATCCCTGAAGCTCCACAGAGCGAACTGGGGTGCACAACCATTCAACGTGTACGAAATCATCTCCACCGGCAACCCCAGACCACTAATCACTACCTTGGGCTCCTCACCCGGCTTGCCACACAACCCCTCATCCT
>CAKZLO010000009.1 GCA_937127125.1 uncultured Ardenticatenia bacterium | reverse complement strand
TGCAACAGAAACTTCGCTGGCGTCTGAAATGACCTCACGCTAGTGCCAATCTTATATATTGGAGAAGAGCTACCGTGACCGCTTGGGGTGGTCATCTCAGCATTGCACCAAAGGATTTTCTCCAGCAATACATTTTCCGCCGAGACAGCAGATTTAGAATCGCTCGCACCAGAACCGCCACACATCGCTGGCCAACCCTAGAAAGATCGTACCCCTTTTGACTGAACCTCCGCAACCGAAGGCTTCGTAACGGTACTCGGCCACAACCACTGTGATGGTATGATCGCCAGGCCCCAGTTTGAAGCTGTAGTTCATTGGCCCACTAAGGTTCAGTGTGATTGGGCCACCCGTGTCATTGCGCACGACGACCGAAACCCGCGGACGCAGGTCAGGCGTCGGTACAGGGGTAGGCGTCGGGGTAGCAGTAGGCAACGGCGGCGGTGAGACAATCGGCACGTTATCAACATTGGCTGCGCTGGTGTATTGGGGTCGGCCAGACACCCAACCACGTCCCGAGGAGTCCGGCGGGTAAACGATCTGCCACCACATAAGGTCGGGACTGCGGCCAGTCACCCGTGCCGATTGGCCCTTCATCAGTGCACCGATGCGCGGGTACTCCACCCCAGGTCCACTGCGCACGTTGAGGTCTACCAGCGCTGTGACCAACGGCACTCCCACAGTAGGCGTAGGCGTCATAGTCGAGGTCGGTGTGGGCGTGGCCGCCGGTGTTGGTGTCCATGTAGGTGCAAGTGTTTCCGTGGGCGTTGCCGACGGCGTGGGCGTCTCGGTCGGGCGCGCGGGTACGAGTGCAATCAGACGGCGTGCTATGTTGATTGGACGCACCTTAGTGAGCCCGGGGGCATTGCCAGGCTCGACTATGTCGCCAACCAACCCTATCATCGTGCCATCGTGGTCAACAACGATGCCACCCAAGCTCCCTGGGCCGGCAGCAGCATCGCTCCATATCCAGGCGCGTACGTAATCAGCCGCGCCCTCAAACGCAGTGACGATCCCCTCCTCCATTGTCATACTAACTCGCATTAGCTGTTCGATACGCTGGTAAGGCTCATGCGCGTAGCCGCAAACAATGACGGGGTCTAGGAGCTTGATATTGTCCGAGTCGCCGAGTTCGACAGCGGCCAACAGTGGAGACGAGGCAGCGGGATTGCCTAACTCTGCGGTCAACCGTAGCAACGCGAGGCCCAACCCACTGTCCATTGCGACCACCTCTGCCTGGTACCATTTCTCAGGAGGAGCGTCTCGCTGCACACTGTTAACCCCGATGTAGATCACAGTGGTATCCTGGATCAGCCGATAACTGGTCAACACATATCCACGCGCGTCGATTACACCTCCCGCGCCCGCGCGAAACCCTTCGCCATCGTGAGCCAACACGCGCACACAGGCGAGTCGAAGGATCTCCTCACGACTGAGCGCCGGCGTAAAGGTGGGAGAGGGTGTGGATGTCGGGGTGATCGTTGGTGAAGGAGCAGGCGTTTCACTGGGTGTCGGCGTGGGCGTGATCGGTGTCGGGATGTTGGCCAGCACATGCTTGGCCAAGTTGATAGGCCGTATCATAGCAATGCCAAGCCCTTCTCCTGGCCCTACGGTGGCAGAGGGGATGCCGATCATCTGGCCATTTTGATCTACCGCTGTGCCGCCTGAGTTGCCCGGACCGATCAGCGCATCAGAGCGCATCCATGCTCTGGCGATGTCTCCCTGGGGCTCAAAGCCGGAGATCATCCCTCGAGTCACGGTGACTGTCATAACCCGCTTCAGTTCCTCCAGCGAGCGCACCTTCCGCCAAAGCCACGAGTAGCCCCAAATCACTACACTGTCTTGCAGCTGGACAGTGTCCGAGTCGCCGATTTCGACCGAAGGCAGGTTCAGGGGCTCTGTCAGTCGGTGGCCCCATTCGTCCATAGTGATCTGCAGCAGAGCCAGGTCCAGCGGTTTGTCGGTCGCAATCACCTCCGCACGGTACCAGAATTCGGGCGGTGCATCCTGGCGCGCGCCGTTGACGCCGATATAGAAAGTGTCAGCATCCTCAACCACGTGAAAGTTGGTCAACACATACCCACGCGCGTCTACAATACTGCCTGACCCGAAGCCAGTGATCTCACCTGCGCGCTCGACGATGATCAGCACGCAGGCACGGCGGTTTATCTCGTCCCTGGACGACAGAGCCAATGGCGTGAGCTGGGCTGGTTCAAACGATGCACCAGCCAGCCTCGGCCCAATATTAGCGAGCACGACAAGACTGCAGCTCAGGATGACTAACACGTATCCCACGAGCTTCATATGCATCCTCCAGCGCGCCTCCCCCGACAGCCAGAAGATATCTTGCCCTTGAGCACTTACCGCGAAACCACCGCACGACGAGCGGCTTTATGGACTTCAGTCCCGTACACAGCGCACTACCCGCGTGACCGCCCCTGCCGGGAAGGTGACCTGACCGCTGCTGCTGCCGCACTGCTCTGTATTGACCGAGACGCGATAGGTGCCCGGCGCAAACGGTGCACCGCACTGCACTCGCCTCCCCGCGGGGATATCTGTGCAGCGCGCCAGTATGGAGCTTCCGCTGGAGACGCGATATTCGCGGACGAGCTTGCTGGTCTGATTTTCTACGTACAGCGTCGTCAGCGCCACGGTGGGCCCACGTCGCACGACGGGTAGGTAGACTTTGCCGCTTACGGGTCTCTCCACAATGATACGCACGTCGTCTAGGAAAGGCCCCTGACCTGACACTGTTGAATCGTTGCTCTTGAAGATAAAGGCCAACCACACCTGAGACCTGCCGCGCAGATCCCCCAAAATGGGCACCATATCCAGATAGAAGCGTGCTAGATTGTGACGATTGCGATAGGGACCGTTCTCAAGATCACCCGAGACACCGTAACCGTAGAAACTGCTACCATCCACTGAAGCCAGCCAGGCAAAAAAGTCGAACCTCAGCTCACTCTTGTTACGAAAATAGAAGTCCACCCATGCTTCGCTGGCGCCGCTCAGGCTGAAGGGGCCGTAGAGCGCCCACGACTGGGCATTGTTGGGATAAGAAGCACCAGTGCAGGGATTACGGCCGTCGTCACCGCCCGCCGCAGGCCACAGCGCCCATCCATTGGAGTGAGCATTGCAACTGACCAGTCCCCACCAGTACTCCCCGGCTGTTGAGCCGTTATTATCAAATACATACCAGTTCGGATATGTCGAGGCTGGATCGTCAAAACTCTCATCTGTGACATACTGGCGTCGGTCAGTGTTGGCACGCAGCCAGATGCCGTCTACGAAAGGACCGGAGTCGGTGCCCTCCCCGTCACTTCGGAACGCAATCGCGACGTACAGTCCTGACCGACCGGTCAGGTCTCCCAAGGTCGGTACGGCAGCCAGGTCCAGCGTGGCCAGGTTATATCCGTTGGCGCCATAGGGCCCGCCGGCGTGCTCGCCCGAGGCAACGTAGCCCCAAAAATTGGTGCCATTAGTAGACGCGCCCCAGAAAAGATAGTCGTGGTCAGCTTGGCTCTCCAAACGGAAAAATAACACAAGTTCAGCGGCACGGTAGCTCGTCAGGCTGAACGGGCCGAACACCATCCACGAATCGAGACCATTAGGGTATGGGTTGTTCGAACAGGGGTCCACGCCGGCGCTGCCCTCCCGCGCTGGCCAGGCGGCATAGCTGCCCTCCAGTGCTTTGCATTCCGCTCGGCCCCAGAAGGCTTGTGAGTTCGAACTGCGTGCCCAACCAGGAAATGAGGGTGTGCTTTCAAAGTTCAAGAGGGTTAGGTCTGTCGAAGCAGCTGCGTGTGTCTCTCCTGTCGAGACCCCCTGCTCGGGCATGGCATCTTCTTCCTCAGCAGGAATGAGGCGAAGTATTGCTTCACCCCGGCTGGCGGTTACCGGTTTACCTGGAGGAAGAAAACACCCCGGCGAGAATTCATTCAGCTGAGGCATAGCTGGTGCAACTGGTACCACCTCGAGTGAGGTGATCCCTGCGGAACCACGGTCGAGATGCCAATTGGCTATCCCTATCCCTCCCGTTTCGCCAGACTGAACGACACCGATTTTCTCGGGGATGGCCAACTCTGAGGGATCGTCCGCCCTTACTACTGTGATGAACAGCAACACAAACACACCGCACGTTGTCAAGACAGCAACCATCCTGTCGCGTAGCACCGGGACACCTCCTGGCTGATCCTAGAATGTGGGGTGCCACTCCCCTCTGTCCTCCCCAGGTGGCACAAAATGTAATCGGGACGGCACTGCCTGGATACCCAGGTCACGGTATGTCGGGTTGACCTGCACCAATGCCACGCTCCACCAGTACTCGCCTGATCGCCCCTGCACCCCGGCGGACTGGCTGATGTCAATGTCCAGCGCGTATCTGCCTTCGCCGAGCGCTTTCACCCAGCCCTTGAGGTTAGCCTCCACAGCGTCGTGCGCACCGAGCGGGGCACTGCCTTCGGGCCAGACGCGCACTTCGAAGCCCTGATCCGGTTGCACGACACCCCCATAGAGCCACTCAAAGTGCGTGGGGCCGGCAGTGGTGTTGTCGGGCGGCAACGGTTTGAGCAAGATGATCTCGCCGACAGGGAGTGGCGTTGGGCTGGGTGTGGCTGTGTGCGTGGGTGTCTCGGCAGGTATCGGTAGAGGCAGGGCAGTGATCGTAGGCGTATTGCTCGGCGTCGCTGCGGGTGTGAAAGTAGGTGTATCACTGGGCACTGGCGTGAGTGTGAAAGTGGGTACAGGTGTGTTGGTCGGTGCAGGTGTTTCGGTCGGCGTCGGTGTGGAGGTAGACGTGGGCGTCTCGCTTGGTGTCGGTGTGGGCGTGTGACTGGGTGAAGACACAGGAGGTATGTATGCCAACAAGTGATGCATAAGATTGACCGGACGCACCAAAGTGACAGACGTTCCCTCCTTGCCGGGAACCAGGCCCGCTATGCCGATCATGTAGCCATCCCGGTCCACCACCATACCACTTGGGATAGCCGCGCCTCCCTTGGCTGCCACAATCATCAACGATGTGTCTGCCTCCAATGTGAACGCTTTAACCGTTCCCCGGTTCACCGTGATGGTGAGCTGTTTCAGTTGTTCGAATGTGCTTGGCCTCGGCCATGTGTAGCTCCAGATAACCACCGGATCCTGCAAGCGCACTGCGTCCGAGTCACCCATCTTGACGCTAACCAGCTGCAAAGGTTGAATTAGCGGATTGCCTGCTTCGTCAGCCAGAAGGTGAAGCAGGGCTATGTTAAGCTGTTCATCTGTTGCGATGACTTCCGCCCTATACCATATCTCGGGAGGAACACCCTGCTGCGTGCCGTTGACACCGATGTAAAGCGCATCGGCCTCTTGAACGATGTGGTAGTTCGTCAACACATAGCCCTGCCCGTCCACCACACTGCCTGCCCCGAAATTGTGCAACTGGCCCGAACGCAACGCTGCGATCAATACACAGGCGCGGCGATTGTCCTCATACACCTGATTTAAGGGAACGGATGGTGGTGCGAGGGCGTATGCTGCATTTACAACCAGTGCGCTGAAAAGCCCGCTCCAGCCGAACGCGAGGCTGCACCCGATAAGAACGGCAGCCAACTTGATGATCCGCATGATGAACCTCCTCAACTGGTTCGCAAGCACAGCCCAAATCAGCCACACGAAGCCGGGGCGCTCGTTCTCTCGGGGTATCGCGCGGCACGAGAGGATTTACCTCGAACGACCAAGCCTCTACGCTCAGGTGGAAGAGGGTTGCCCGGTTAGCGTTTTCCTGTCAGGCTCGCTCCAGTTATCTAGCGAACAGGATCTGCTGTTGAGTCCTATCTCGCACAGCACAAGGCTACATGGTCTCAAGCATAGCTGGACCTAGCTTCCCGGTACACCCGACAGGCTCGGCCATTCTGGCGACGATGGGGCCAAGAGGCAATGTAGCTAAGGGTTGCTCACACCATCATGTCAGACACACAACTCCGGGGCGAGGACTCGAACCTCGACATACGGCTCCAAAGGCCGCTGTCCTACCGTTAGACGACCCCGGAATATTTCCATTCAACCTTTAACCTATTTTAGCATAGGTCCTGGACAAGAGCAAGTCGGACGCCTATTTGCTTGTCTCTCAAGAACGTCACCCACCGGAGAAGATTTCCCAACCCCAGGCCATCGCGCGTCCAAAAACAAGCCTGGGACAAGATGTTACATTAGATCCCTGGTCTTTCCGGCCCATCGCCCATAGGTTATATGCTCGTTTGGGGTTCTTGCAAGCCACCAACACCCAGCTAAGAAGACGAAGGCGTCCCCAACATGCGCTGCAGCACCTCGTCCAGCTCTTTGAATTGGATCGGCTTGGCAAGATACCCATCCATGCCAGCCTCCAGACAGCGTTCACGGTCACCCTTCATAGCATGGGCAGTGAGCGCGATGATGGGCACGTGACGACCGGTGCTGGTCTCTTGTTTGCGAATCAATCTCGTTGCCTCAAAACCGTCCATCTCAGGCATCTGCACATCCATCAGAATCAGGTGGTATGGTATCGTCTGCCACGCGCGCACGGCTTCTACACCGTTGGCAACCACGTCCACCCGATAACCCAGTTTCTCCAGCATGCGCAGCGTGACTTTCTGATTGATCACGTTGTCCTCGGCAAGCAGGATCCGTGCCTTGGGCCGCTCCTCGACTTCACCCTCTCCAGTGCGCAGTGGAGCTGTAACAGGCAATGCCCCAGTCGGCAATGGTTTGGTAGCACGCCGATGGCCAGCGGCAATCAGCGCCTCCACCAGCTGACGGCTGCGCACAGGCTTGGTAAGCACAGCATCCACCCCGATCGAGCGCAATTTGGCAGCGTGGGCACGCTGGTCCATTGAGGAGACCAGGACAAGCGCAACCGAGTCCAGATCGCGGTTCGTGCGGATGCAGTGGGCCAGCATTTCTCCGTCCATACCTGGCATTTGCATGTCGATCAGCGCAACGCGATACAGCTCCTCCTTCTTCTCAACCGCCTGTATCAGTTTTTGCAACGCTTCCTCGGCGCTCGCCGCCTCCTCTGGATAACAACCCCAACTGCGGAGCTGCTCGCGCAGGATCACTCGATTGGTAGCATTGTCATCCGCAATCAGCACACGTCGTCCACGCAGCCATTCCGGCAAGACCGGCACAGCCTCTTCTGCTGCATCAGCTCCAGGCAGCTTTTCGAAGACAGCGGTGAACCAGAAAGTAGAGCCCTTGCCCACCTCGCTCTCAACACCGATTTCTCCGCCCATCAGTTCTGCAAGTCGCTTCGAGATCGCCAGGCCTAGTCCGGTCCCGCCATATCTACGCGTCGTAGAAGCATCCAGCTGTGAGAAGGACTGGAAGAGGCGGTCGAAACGATCTTTGGGAATACCGATTCCTGTGTCTCGCACCACAAAGCGTAGCTTGGCGTGGACATCGGATTCTTGCTCGCGGGTGACATGCAGGACCACCTCCCCTCTCTCAGTGAACTTGATGGCGTTGCTGATCAGATTGGTGAGAATCTGACGCAGCCGACCCGGGTCACCGCGCACGCGCCTCGGCACATCCGCAGCGATGTGATAGGCAAACTCCAGGTCCTTACGTTGTGCCTCGATAGCCAACATGTCGGCTGTGTCTTCAATGGCAGCGCGCAAGTCAAAGTCGAGCATTTCCAGCTCGAGCCGCCCCGCCTCGATCTTGGAGTAGTCCAGGATATCGTTAATGATCTGCAGCAGCGATTCGGCACTTTGGCGCACCGTCTCAACATACTCGTGTTGTTCCTTGTTAAGCGGTGTGTCCAATAACAGGCTTGTCATGCCTACGATCGCGTTCATCGGGGTGCGGATCTCATGGCTCATATTCGCAAGGAACTGGCTCTTGGCACGGCTAGCCGCCTCGGCAGCCTCCTTGGCCTGAAGCAGTTCTTCCTCCACGCGTTTCCGCTCGATCAGTTCTCGCTGTGCTGCCTCGTACAGACGGCTGTTTTCCAGCGCCTGACCTGCTATGGCTGCCACCGCCTGCACCAGGTTGATCTCCTCATCGGTGAACTGGTGTGATTCGGTGGCATCCAACCCTAGGGTCCCCACAACCTGATCCCGTATCAACAGCGGCACAATCATGAGCGCCACCGTGCCACGCGCACGATGTAACGCATGTGTGGCAGTTGTGCGCTCGTCCGTTTGGGCATCGGGAATAATCAGCGGAGCACGGGTAGTCAATACATATTGTGTCGCCGGGTTGTCGGCAACTGGAATAATTGAGCCCAATCCTGATGGGCGCCCCTCGCGACGATACTCAGCCACAACGCGAAGTGCCTGCTGATCTTCAGTGAGCAACGCAAAGGCGGCTTGCGGCAGGTCAAGCGCTTGCGCCAGCTCGGCACAGATTGCTTCGAGGACCTGATGAGGATCTAACGTTGAGGCTGCAGCCATCAACACACGGTTCATAAGCTGCAGGCGTCCCAAGCTGCGCTGTATCTCTTGCTCGGCATGCTTGCGCTGGGTGATGTCATGCCCGATACCTACCAGACCAATGATCTTGCCCTCTGCATCGCGCAGCGGCACCTTGGTGGTCGCAAGCCAAACCCGATTGCCCTGCGGGTCCAGCGCCTGCTCCTCAATATTGACCAGCGGTTCGCCGCTTGCGATGATACGCTGTTCGTCGTGATAGAATTTCCGAGCAATCTCAATAGGATAGAAATCAAAGTCGGTCTTTCCAAGCAAGTCATCCGGAGTGGTACCCATCAGCCGCGCCACGGCTACGTTGCCCAGGAGGAAACGGCTTTCGGTATCCTTCACATAGATGTAGTCCGGCAAATTGTCGACCAAGGTGCGCAACAGGTTTCCTTCGGCCTCCAGACGCGCTTCCATTTCCTTACGCCACGTGATGTCCGTGCCGATGGAAAGAATTTCTTGCAACCGTCCCTGGTCGTCGTAGATGGGTTTGTTGGTCCATGCCACCCAAAGGCGTGAACCATCCCGGCGCATGTTCTCGTTTTCGTTATAATAGCCGCTCTCGGGATCTCGCAGGATGCGTTCCACCACAGCATCGAGATAACGACCGGCCGAGTCGACCGGTGGCACGATGGTGCCTACTACGTGCCGGCCGAGCACTTCCTCCGCCTTGCAGCCGAAAACCTTTTCGGCGAACTCGTTGAAGAAGGTGATATGCCCCTGCGCGTCAACCCGCAGGATGATGCTGTTAGCGTGCTGTAACAGCTCACGATAGCGCGCCTCGCTGGCACGATGTGCCTCCTCCGCCTGCACACGCACAATAGCACTGCCTACAGCTGCTGCGATGGCTTCCAAAGCGACGCGAGCATATGGGGACACTTCATCTCTCTTTCGGGACATCACTACCATACCGGCGATCACGCGTCCTTCGTGTTGTATTGGCAGTAGGGCAATGGCCCGTCCTGGATGCTTAGGTTTATAGTTGAAAAGAGTATGCAGGTGATCACAATGTGTATAAACAGGCTCTCCAGCCATCAGCAGCTGTGTCAACGGTGAATTCGGTGCACTGTGAGCTGTAATGGCAATGAATTCTTCCGACATTCCTTGTTGATAAACTAAGGACAGGGCGCCCGTGTGCGCATCGACCAGATAGGCAGCACCACCCTCCATATCAGAAACGCGCAACGCTGCAGCAATGCACAGCTGAAATGCACGGTCCACTTCTTCGACTGCACTTAGTGCCAGACCCAGGTCGCGCTGAGCACGGCTTAGTTCTTCGGCGCGCACCCGCTCGGTAATATCACGCAACGCACCACGGAAGCCAACAATTCTCCCCTGGGTGTCTTGGATGGCAATTGCTACTGCCTCGCACGCGATGAGTGTACCGTCCTGACGTCGCACCCATAGGGGTAGAGGAGGTATGGGTTGTCCAGCTTGGAGCTCTTGGGCCGCTTTCACGACTCTCTCAAAAGACTCTGAGGTCAGCAAATCGCTGAGAGATAGCTGAAGAATTTGTTGGGTTTCATATCCAGATAGGCGATGAGCCGCCTGATTCACATAGGTGATGTTTAAATTGACATCGAGCTCGAAAATAACGTCGGGCAACATCTCAGCCATTTCGCGGAAGCGCGCCTCGCTTGCCTGCAAAGCCATCTGACGCGCCTGTACCGCCTGGCGCATGTGTTCCAGTGTGGTCGCCAAAGTGCCAATCTCATCGTGAGAAGGAACAGGGATGGGTTGCTCATAATCGCCGCGCCCCAAATTCTGCGCTGCCTGACTGATCACCGCAAGGGGGCGATTGATGGAACGAGCTAGCAGAACGGCAATCACTATGACGAAGAACAATATCAACAAAACAGCTGCCACGTAAGACTGCCGCAAGCGGATAATGGTTTGTGCGATCTCCGCCGTGCCGCGATCGATGTGCTCACCCAGACGAGCAAGTGTCAGATTCTTGAGTGTCACAACCTCCTCGACCGGTGCAACAAGGCTGATGGACCACCCAGGCGGATCAACGGATTGAAAGGTCCAGAAGTATACTTTGCCATCTGGAGCAGTATAGCTTTCCATACCACTCTCACCGCGTCGAATGCGTTCAACCACTTCACGAAACGCGCTATCTGCTGCTTGAGTGAGATAGATTGAAAGAGCCTGGCCTAGTTTGAACTCTCCGCTCAACTCGGCATCAATGCCTAGGAAGGGAACAGATCGCGGTGGAAAAGCAATGAGCTGACCGCTGCGCGCCATCAAGAAGGCAAAGCCGGTTTGTTGGACACGAATATTTTCTACATATTCGCCCAAGGTGTCGAGGGTAACATCCAGGCCCACTACACCAACCAGCTCCCTGTCCCCACGATAGACGGGCGCAATGCAGGAAGCCATCCAGCCCATACCAGCCGGATCCCAATAAACGCCGGTCCACACAGGCTTGCGTTCAGGGTTGTGCTGCGCATCGGCCAGATAGTAGAATTCGTATGTGGTCACATCTTGATCGGGTGAGATGGTGGTATCGGCGTCTACGTCCACAGGCTGACCGTCCACGAAGCGCATGCCACGTGTGAAGTTACTCTGGGTATTGATATAGGCCTGACCGATCATCGGATTACGCTGCCCAACGCTGGCAAACGCAAGATCCATGTACTCGGTCAAGTAGATTTCCTGGAGCAATTCCTCGCTGACCTGACCGTTTGCATCGAGTCCAGGGTTAAGCACCACCATCCATGAATAGTCACCCCCGCTCAGGCTGGAAAATGCTCCGTTGGCACCAATTCCATAACGGTGTGGACGCGCATAGCGTTTTAGTGTATCGGCGTGGTTGTAAAGGTAAGTGGCGTAATCAGCTAAATAAACGGCATCTGCTTCGATGCGAGAGAGATCTAAGGCAAGTCGGGCTGCAACATTTTGAGCCTGGGTTTCCAAAGATTTTTTCAGCTGCTCGCTGAGGAGGACGGACCAGTCCTGCACAGCCATTTCAGCCACTTCGCGACTGGTTTGCTGTGCGACCACGGAGACATGTTCCAGGATGAGATAAGCGGCCGCCCCGCCTCCTAAGAAGGAGACAGCCATAACCAAAATAAGCGCCAGCAAAAGTTTGACGAAGCGGCTTATTCTCATCTTCAGCTACCTCCCTCAGGCATGCTCAAAACTAAGCATGCCATTCGATCTCATCGACCACACCTGCCAGCACGGCACGCACAGCGCCATCCGGCTCACGGCCGAGGATTTGGCGACCTGAATTGCCCTCGTCAATAACAAATACGATGTCCCCCGGGCCGGCCTGGGCAACGTCCACGCAAATGTCATATTCGCCTGTCGGGTTGCCATTCAAATCCAGTTGATCGACGACCAGCAGGCGGCGACCTTCGTAGATCTCCAACTTGATGGTACTCATTACTGATCCGCGCACACGCCCAATGTACATTTCGGGAGATACCTCGTTTCCGCACTACGTACTATGGATTTTCCAGGAGCACGCGTTCTTCACTGAGAATCTGAAGGCTGGCCTGAGCGCTAACCCCCAGACGACTCGCTCCAGCTTCTATCAGAGCTATGGCATCATAATACGTACGAATGCCACCAGCTGCCTTGACCCCCACGCTAGGTGGAACCGTACGACGCAGCAGTGCCACGTCATCAACCGTCGCGCCGCCGGGGCCATAACCCGTCGAGGTCTTGACGAAGTCAGCTCCGGCCGCGACAGCGAGCTGACACGCTCGCACCTTTTCGTCGTCGCTCAGCAAGGCACACTCCAGAATCGCCTTGCACAGCGCACCGTGATCGTGACACAAACGTGCGATGGCGGCCAGATCCTGCTCCACCAAGTCATAACGACCGCTCTTGAGAGCGCCCAGGTAGATCATCACATCCAGCTCACTGGCACCCCCACGCAGCGCACTGCGTGCTTCGTACCACTTTACCCATGTGCTTGTGCCACCCAGCGGAAAGCCTATGGCACAGGCTACGGCAATCCCTGTCCCGCGCAATAACCGGGCAGCCAGACGCACATGCACCTCATTCACGGCTACGGCAGCGAAGCGATATTCCTGCGCCTCCTGACAGAGATTGACAATCTGATCTGGCGTGGCATCCGCACGCACCAACGTATGATCAATGTAGGCGGCTATGCGACTCACAGGCCGCCTCCCCTATCGCCTCAAGATGCCGACCGAGCTTCCTGCATGATTTTGACGCTGGCGCTGGCACCGATGCGCGTGGCTCCTGCCCTCAGCATAGCCATCGCATCCTGGTAAGTCTTAATCCCACCAGCTGCTTTGACCCCCACATCTGGCCCCACTGCCTGCCGCATCAGCGTCACATCGTGCAACGTCGCGCCCCCGGGCCCAAAGCCAGTCGAGGTCTTCACGTAGTCAGCACCAGCTTCCTTGGCCAATTGACAAGCTTTGATTTTCTCGTCGTCGGTCAACAGAGCTGCTTCGATGATCACCTTACAGATGGCGCCGTTACTATGACAAGTGCGCACGACAGCAGCAATGTCTTCTCTCACCAAATCATAATCTTTGCTTTTGAGCGCACCGATGTTCATCACCATGTCAATCTCACGCGCGCCATCGTTGATCGCCTGTTGCGTCTCATAGCACTTGACTCTGGTCGGAACAGCCCCCAAGGGGAACGCCACTACGGAGCAAACCCCTACACCTGATCCGCGTAACAGCTGACTGCACCGTTGCACGTTGATCGGATTGACGCACACCGTGGCAAATCCGTACTGGCGCGCCTCTTCACACAGTTGGGCAATTTGGGCATAGCTGGCATCCGGTTTCAGCAAGGTGTGATCAATATAGCGCGCAAGGTTCCGGACGGCATCACGGACATCCGGCACATCGCTGGGACGCGCAGCGGTATCAAGAAAGATCTGAGGAGCCACTTCGGGACGACGCGGTGCGGCCACCTGTCTTTCGCATCGGGAACAGGAGCTCTCTGCGCCTGCTGCCGGCCGAGGGGTGACAAATTGGTTGCCCTGTTCTTTCAGGACGACCAATACCTGTCTGGTAATTTCCTCAACGAGTGAATCGAGCGTTTTAGGATCTAGCTGCATATGAAACCCCAACAAGATAGTTTCTATTTACCCAAGAGATAGATCAGGCCTTACTTCTTGAGATAACGCGCTTCTATCGCCATCATCTTGTCAATGCGCGGTTGATGGCGACCTCCCTCAAAGTTGGTGCTCAACCAGGTCTTCACAATTTGCTTCACCAGATTAGGACCCAACAACCCTGCCCCTAGGGTGAGCACGTTGGCATCGTTGTGCGCACGACTGTTGACAGCCGACATCTGGTCGTAACACATGGCTGCGCGCACGCCCGGCACCTTGTTCGCCACCATACACGAACCGATGCCCGCGCCATCGATGACAATTCCGCGGAAAGCACTTCCATCGGCTACGTGTAGAGCCACCGCGTAAGCAAAGTCAGGATAATCCACAGATTCTTTGCTATGTGTGCCGACGTCGAGAACCTCATAACCCAGCTCGGCTAAGAAAGGCTTGAGCATCTCTTTGAGTTCGTATCCGCCGTGATCTGCCCCTAATGCAATGACTTTGCCTGTGGTGGGCGCCGGAGTAGCCTGGCCCGCTTTGGCTGGCACTTCCTCAATGGCAATCTTGCGCGCCATCGCGGTCTCGCGCGCCATAGGGGTAACAAGGGTGCCCGCCTCGACCTGAATCCTGCTTCCTGGTTCCAGACGTTCAACCTCATCGCTGGTAAGCACCTTGCGCTCACTGCGCGTTGTCTCACGCAGGATGCGACCAAGCACGTGGCGGACTAAGTCTTTGATCTCTCTCTCACGAGGTTGCATCATTCAGATGTTCAGGCTGCGCCTAGGAATGTATTCTCGCAACAAGATTGGAAGTGGATTATAGGCTGGCCCCCTATGTGAGTCAAAAGGTTGTGTCCACCGTCCACCTGCAACATCTCTGAGACACTGCCAAAAGTTACATAGAGACACGGGAAAATGAAAAGGCCCCACACGGGGTGGGGCCGAATGATAAACCAACTAGATCTACTAACAATAAACGAAATTACAGGTTGCTGACAACATTGCTGAACACGTTGCCGACGATAGGGCCCAACAGGAGCAGGATGGCAATCACCACGATGGCAACTAGGACGAGAATCAGCGCGTATTCCACCAATCCCTGGCCCTTTTCCCGTGGAAGGTACAACATGTTCCTCTACCTCCTTTCATAAAGATACAATTCTACTGCGATTGTAACCTCACATGTCAGATTGCGCAATAGGTCAACGGTACTGTGCGCGCACTCTCCAATTTGACATTGAGTGGTGAATTGACCAAAGAAAAGATAGAATTGACAGCATACCCATTTGATGCTAAACTAATACTAGGATTCTGTAGCATAGAAACCCTGCTCACCTGAATACAGTTGTGTTTCATCGCTTCTCGCGTTGTTTCCGGCTGAGCTTCCTGAAAGGAGGTGATGGCGCGGATAAGGTTGTGTTGACTTCGGTGGTCTTAGACGTTCCGCGAATTGACAAGCGGTAACTTCTGCATCGAGAAGACCGGTAGACAGAAAAACCAAAGGAGGGAAAGTATGTCCAGTCAAAAGATGCACCGCAGGGATTTTCTAGCCGTGACGGCAGCTGCCGCCGCGGGTGGGTTGTTGGCGCCGATGATCGCCTCTGATGTCCTGGCCGCACCAGCAGGACAGAAGCCTGCCGAGGGGATGTATTTTCGTCTGGTAACGCATGGCGGTGATGATCCCTTCTGGGCAGTGGTCAAGCAGGGCATGATGGATGCGGCCGAGCTGTATGGCTGCAAGGCCGAGATTGATCTGGCCGGGAGCGACTTGGCAAACCAGCAGAAGAAGTTCCAGGAGGCTGTTGCCAGCAAGCCGAATGGCATCGCCTTGGTCATCAACGATGATCAGGCCTGGGACAAGCCGGTGGAAGACGCACTGGCAGCAGGCATTCCGGTGATCGGCATCAACAACGATGACAAAGAGGGTGCTGCCGGCAACAAGCGCCTGTGCTACATTGGTCAGAACGAACGCCGCGCCGGTTACATCATCGGCCGAACGTTGTTTGAGGCGGGCAAGGCCAAGGGCATTGACCTGACCAAGGCACACGTTGCGATGGCAGCTGAAGTCCCCGCCGCGATGTACGCTCAAGTGCGCTCTGCCGGTGTCAAGGACGCCATGGCCGAGTTTGGCATCACTTCCTTCGAGATGATCGACGGCGGCGGCATCGAAATGACCACCAACGAGCAGCGCATCACTGCCTACCTGCTGGCCCATCCCGAGACCACCTTCATGCTAGGCGCGGGCGGCATCTGCACCGACCGCTTGACCAGCGCACTGAAGAACGCGGGCAAGGCACCGGGTGAGGTTATCGCCGGTGGCTTCGATACGGCGCCGGGCACGGTGGAAGGGCTCAAGTCGGATTACGTGCTGGCTACCATTGACCAGCAGCAGTATCTGCAGGGTTACTTCGCCGTGATCGTGCTCTACCTGTACAACAAGCTGCGCCTGACGCCTAACATCGACACTGGTGGCTATCTGGTCACCAAAGAGAACATAGAGTTCATCGAGCCGCTATCAGGCAAGTATCGCTAAGCCATCTGGCTATCCTTCGCAATGGAGGCAAAGGGGGCAGGATCTTACCTGCCCCCAAGTGATTATCCGGCCAAGCGATTGGTTGTCGATGTGGAGAGGAAGATGCAACGTCGCACAATACAGAACCTGTCCCTGGGAGGATTTAGCACCCCGCTGGTTTTTATTATCACCATTCTCATCTTCTGGGCTTTCTCCCCAGGCCATCGTTTCCTCGATCCGCGCAACGTAGCAGCTATTGCCAAGCTTACCCCGGATCTAGGTGTAGTTGCCCTTGGCATCGGTGTCTTGATGATCTGCGGAGAGTTTGACCTCTCTATCGCTTCGGTGTTGCCTACTTGCTCTTTCATATTCACACAGCTCCTGATGGCCGGCGTGAGCCCTTTTGTGGCTTTTGTTCTCTTGCTGCCCATCGGAGCGGTTTTTGGCCTGATCAACGGTTTGCTCGTGGTGCGCACCGGGCTGCCTTCGTTTATCATCACGCTCAGCACAATGCTTTTCTGGCGTGGCATCGTCTACGTTGCGAGCGGGTTGATGCCAATCAGCATACTGCCCTACATACCAACCGGCTCGCCCTTTGCGCAGATGTTGACGGGGCAAATTGGACCTGTGCCAGTGCAATTATTGTGGTTTCTGGGCATCGCGCTGGTGTTGGGCGTGGTGCTCCATTTTGGCAGGTTGGGCAACTGGATCTATGCAACCGGAAGCAACCAGGACGCAGCACGCGCGATGGGCGTTGACGTCCGCCTGGTAAAGATCGTGTGCTACATGATCGTGGGATCCCTATGCGCTTTCGCCGCTATGATGCAGGCCACGCGGTTGGGCTCCTTTGCCGCCACGCAAGGCATTGGATTTGAGCTCAAAGCCATCGCTGCTGTGGTGGTCGGTGGTACCTCCTTACGCGGTGGTGTCGGCAGCATGGTGGGCATTGCGTTGGGCGTCTTTATTATCCAGATCCTTGAGAATGGATTGATTCTGCTTCGGGTGCCAGTATTTGGTGTAAACACCTTCATCGGGCTCGCTGTCATCTTGTTCGTTATCATAAACAATCTGACCAACCGGCAGCTTGCCGGGCAGGGTTTTTGAATGCGCAGTATAATGACTGCGTGGCATAGAAAATGTGTACGGTGAGGTGAGGACCTATGTCAGCAACGAGCAGTGCCAATGGCCAGGAATTGCTCAAAATGGTGGGCATCCATAAGTACTTCGGACGAGTGCACGCGCTGCGCGGCGTGAACTTTTCGGTCAATCGGGGCGAGGTGGTGGGTCTGTGCGGTGACAACGGCGCCGGCAAGTCCACATTGATCAAGGTGGCTTCTGGGTACCATATGGCCGACGCAGGGCAAATCTTCTTTGAGGGCCGGGAAGTCAAGCTCAGGTCACCCAAGGACGCGCGCGCACTAGGAATCGAAACAGTGTATCAGGAGCAAGCGCTTTGCCCCCATCTTAGCATCGCGCGCAACATTTTTATGGGCCGGGAGCCCACTACCGTGCTGGGACTCCTCGACCAGAGCAGGATGAACGAGGAGAGCATGGAAGCGCTGGCCAGCATGGGATTGAAGCTGCGCTCGCCACACGCACTTGTCTCGGCGTTGTCAGGCGGTCAGCGTCAGGGTGTGGCGATTGCGCGCGCTATCCATTTCCGGGCGAAGCTGGTCATCCTGGACGAGCCTACGATTGCCCTCTCGGTCAAAGAAGTGCGCGAGGTACTCGACTTTGTGCGCCATCTAAAAGACCAAGGCGTGGCAGCTGTTTTCATCACCCATACGTTGCATCACGTTTTCTCTGTAGCTGATCGAATCGTGGTGCTGGCGCACGGCTGCAATCTGGTAGACATACGCACTAAGGACACCACAGTGGACGAGCTATCTGACATTATCGCGCGGGGTACCCTTGGGGATGCCGCCCCTACACATAAGCCGGAGTCGGAGGCAGCGGCAGCCGCTCTCGCACAGCAGGCAACGTGTGAAGAGGACACAGAAGCCGAACAAGAGATCTAGTCAAAGTCAATATTAACAGGACAGTGCAGCTATGCCACTTCTAGCCCGGTTTCGAAGTATTGGCGTTCTCGGAGTATTGCTCCTGTTGGTGATCGGGGCAGCAGCGTTGACCCCGCAGCACACCTTCATCCAAGAGGCGAATCTCAAAACCCTGCTGGCACTGGGGCCCGAGTTTGGCATCATCGCATTGGGAGTCGGGGTGCTGATGGTGGCTGGCGAGTTTGACTTATCGGTGGGATCAGTGCTGACCCTGTGCGGTTTCTTCTTCATATGGTTAGTTGGCTCGGGCCTAAACCCATTCGTGGCAGCGCTCATCACGCTGGTCAGCGGGATCGCCATCGGGTTCGTGCACGGGTTGGTTGTCGTGAAGGCGCGGATCGTTTCCTTCATTGCCACGCTCGGCTTTATGCTGACGTGGCGCGGGCTGGCCGAGATCCTCACCGCCGGTGTCGTTCGATCGCATAATTTTGAGCAATACCCCTTGTTTACCCAATTGGTTACGGGGCGGCTGGGCGGCGTCGTGCCGATGCAGCTCATCTGGTTTATCCTCTTCGCTGTCATCCTGTACTTTGTGCTGCAACGCGGGCGCTTCGGCAACTGGATCTATGCCACCGGCGACAATGTGGAGGCGGCGCGGGCTATGGCTGTGCCCACAGATCTGGTGAAACTCACCTGCTTTATGCTGGTAGGATTCATGTGCTCTTTCGCGTCTCTCCTGCAGATTACACGCACCGCCGCCTTCACCACTCATATGGGCACCGGATGGGAGCTACAGGCGGTAGCAGCAGCCGTGGTGGGCGGTACCTCGCTGCGCGGTGGCCGCGGCACAATGGTGGGCATCTTTCTGGGTGCCCTGGTGATCATGGTGATCGACAATATGATCGGCCAGGCACGCTTGCCCTATGAATGGACCTACATCGCTTTTGGACTCGTGATCCTGGGTGCCGTGTTGCTCGATCTAGCGGTTGAAAAGCAGGTGCAGCGCGCCACCGCCTGAGGTTGCGTCTGTCACATACTCTTCGCGAGAGGAACTTGTTGGACTCACGCACACGACTGGAAACCACCCTTGCCCACTCCGAGCCGGATCGCGTCCCCATTGATCTGGGCAGCATTGTCACGGGCATCACCACAGGCGCCAATGCCACACTCAAACACCACCTGGGTATCATCTCGGATGACCCGGTAGTGGACCGCATCCAGCAACTTGCGTTACCCAGCTCACAATTGTTGGAGCGGCTGCACGTGGACACACGCTACATCTATCTGAGTGCTTCACGTGACTGGCACGATATCGAGCTGCCGGATAACAGTTACCAGGATGAGTTCGGTGTACGGCGCACGGCAGCTTTCCATCCCGAGACTGGCCACCTGCTTTATTACGACTTCGCGCGCGAGAACGCGCATCCACTGGCGCAAGCGGAGACAGTCGCCGACATCGCTGCTTTCCAATGGCCCGACCCACACGACCCGGCACGTTATGCCGGCCTCGAAGAGAAAGCGCGCCAGATGTATGAGACAACCGACTACGCCATCATTGTCAATGCCATCGGCTCAATCTTTGAGTTCTCGTGGTATTTGCGCGGCTACATACAGTTCTTTGAGGATCTCCTGTTGCGCCCCAAGATGGTCGAGGCATTGCTGGACGCTATGTTGGAACTCCAGTCAGCTCTGTTCGAGGAGATTCTATCACGCGTCGGCAGTTATGTGTCTGTCGTTATGACAGGCTCCGACTTGGGGACGCAAGCAGGGCCAGCAATATCCGAAACGGTGTACCGCCAGCTGGTGTGGCCTCGTTATGTAAAGTTATGGCGGCGCATCAAAGACAAGACCAGCGCCAAAATCTTCTACCACTCCTGCGGCGGAATCGAGCCGATGATCAAACACTTGATCGAAGGCGGGGTGGATATTCTGCATCCGGTGCAGCCGCTGGCGCGTGGAATGGGCGATCGCAAGAAGCTCAAGCGGGCATACGGAGAGCACATTACCTTTTGGGGCGGTTTCGACCAGCAGCGTGTGCTGCCCTTTGGCACTCCGGATCAGGTCCGCGAGGAGGCGAAACGCTTGCTGGATGACTTCATGCCGGGTGGTGGTTTCGTCTTCTGCGCGGGCCACAATATCCAGACTGGGGTGCCACCCGAGAACATCTTGGCCCTATTTGACACGGTTTATGAATACGGACGGTATCACTAGTGCGACCGGTTGAGGAGTGTTGGCAGTCTATATTTCATTTAGGGAGGCAGGAGATTGAGCACGACTGTTGATCTGGCCACTATGCAGACGCGTCTGGACGCTGTGCTGATCCAGCAGCTGCAACCACAGTATTTCTTCATTAGCTCACAAGAACGTGAGGTATTGCGTCGCCTGGCCGGCCAGGTCGCTGAGCTGGCGGCACGGCCGGTTGAGGAGGAAAAGCGCGCTCTGTGGTATGCGCATAATGCTCTCCAGCCCACTCGCCCGGTGATCTTCTGTGATCCGGAGAATGGCTGGAACGAGATCATCCGCCCAGCTGATCTAGAATGCGATGGAATGATAGGCCGTTGGTGGGAGATGCGCCTGCGCAAGGAGATCTTCTGGGGCACCCAGATGGGCGACGATTATACCATTATGCCCTATTTCGACACGCCCCATGTGCACACAGGCGGTCTGGAAGACTGGGGGCTCAAGGAAACAGTCATCGGCGGCGAACATGGCGGCTCATACGTCTGGGAGGCACCTATTCGTTCTGAAGAGGACTTTGAGCAGTTACGTATGCCACAGGTGCATGTTGACTGGCCAGCGACCCATCGCCTGGCCGAGCTGGCACATGAGATCTTCGGTGACCTATTGACCGTGCGCATCCGGACCAACTGGTGGTGGACACTTGGCATGACCATGAAGCTGGCCCACCTGCGCGGTCTCCAGCAGATCATGCTCGACATGGTGGACAATCCCCAGCTGATTCACAGGCTGATGACCTTCCTGAGGGATGGTACGCTCCGCCTGCTCGAGTACTTGGAAACAGAAGGATTGCTCAGCCTGAACAACGACGGCAGCTATGTGGGATCAGGCGGGTTAGGTTGGTCGAATGAGCTGCCGCAACCTGATTTCGATGGTCGGGTGCGCATGTGCGACATGTGGGGCTTTGCCGAGAGCCAGGAGACCGTGGGCATATCGCCGGCGATGTTCGCCGAGTTCGTGATGCCATACCAGCTGCCGATCCTGGAGCGCTTCGGCCTGAACTGCTACGGGTGCTGTGAGCCATTAGACAAGCGCTGGCACGTGGTGCAGCAAATACCCTGTCTGCGGCGCGTGTCGGTTTCACCATGGGCCAACGTGGCGGACATGGCGGAGAAGCTGGGCGACCGCTACATCTTCTCTTGGAAACCAAGCCCGACCGACCTGGCCATGCCGTTCGACGAAGAGCGCATTCGCACCAAGATACGCGAGGCGTTTCGCCTGACGCGTCATTGTCGCGTTGAAGCGATCATGAAAGACAATCATACTCTCGGGGGCGACCCGACGCGCGTCATCCATTGGTGCCGGGTGGCACGCGAGGAGGCTGAGCGAGTCTAGCAGAGCCCACTGCGGCAGATGCACCCGGGACGGGTTGCATATCTTCCCTATAGCACAGACAAAACTGCACAACAGACGGCCATGGCAGAGGCCACCAGAGCTTTGTTGCTAGCGCTGCCGACCGTCCTGCCCGAACGGCAAGACCTGTGTCAGCAAAGCCTCCAAGTGTTGTCTGAGCGGGGTATCTGGGGGCAGCGTGATGAGCGGCCGACCCAGAACATCCCATTGCGCCACTGCGGGATCCTGGGGCAGCACGCCCAATAATGGCAGCTGGAGCTCGGCAACCTTGTTGGCCAATTCGGGTGCCAGCTGGGGATGTCCATTGGTGTCGCCGGGCGCTCGGTTGACGATCAGGTGTGCCCGGTGCACCCGCGAACCCAGCTCAGCTACCAGCTCGAACACGCGTTGCGCAGCCACCAGACCGCGCACGGTGGGATCTGAGATCACGAACAACAGGTCGACGTCGCGCGTCGTACGGCGGCTGATATGCTCCAGACCTGCCTCGTTGTCAATCACCACAAAGGTGTAGCTGCTGGCCAAAGCGTCAATGCTCTGACGTAACAGATGATTGGGCGCACAATAACATCCTGGCCCCTCTGGGCGACCCATGGCCAGCAGATCAAAGTGCTCTGTCTCGACCAGACACTCCTGAATCATGAGGCGAAACGCCTGCTGTTTGTCCAGACCCAAATTGTACTGCCCGGTGCGGATGCCACCCACGATCTCTTCGCGGCCACTGCCAATTGTCTCCTCGACCTCCACACCCAAGGCCAGGTTAAGGTTCATACTGGGATCGGCATCAATCGCCAGAATGCTGCCTTTTCCCATCCGCGCCAGATAGTCAATTGTCAAGGCTGCCACCGTGGTCTTGCCGGTACCGCCCTTGCCCGCGACTGCAATGGTAAACGCCATCTCACCTCCCCACCATCATACGCTCACACGCTTCGACAGCGACAAGATACTCCCAATATGTTCCACTGATTGTAGCATCAGGAAGGCAAGGCATCAAGCTTTGGAAACCCACCCCGAGGGCTTCTGCGCGCTGAGGGTGGTGTAAATTTATGCTTATCAGGGGCTGTGCTATAATGGGGGCTGTCACTTTGATCACCCCTGCATTGAGGAAGGAGGCCTACCTGTGCCCGGAGCCCACACTGCCGTTGTCGCAGGGCATCTTTGCCTAGATATGATCCCCACTCTGGAAGTCGGGGGCGAGAAGAAAACCTTCGCCACAATGTTTCGGCCCAGCAGCCTGACCGTGATTGGCCCGGTCATCCTTTCGACGGGCGGACCTGTGTCCAACACAGGTTTGGCTCTGCACAAACTGGGCATTTCAACTCAGTTGATGGGCAAAGTCGGCGATGACCCATTTGGGCAGATCGTGTTGCGCATTATCGCCTCATACGATCCCCATCTCGTGGACGGGATGGTGGTCGATTCCTCCGTCAGTACCTCGTACACGATCGTTATCAGCCCGCCCGATGTGGACCGCTTTTTCCTCCACTATCCGGGTGCCAATGACACCTTCGGCGCGGATGACGTGCGCTACGACGTGGTGGCTCAAGCGAGCCTGTTTCACTTCGGCTATCCCCCCATCATGCGCCTGATGCACACGGATGACGGCGTCCAATTGACGGAGGTGTTTCGTCGGGCGAAGCAGACGGGTGTCACGACCTCGCTGGATATGAGCGTGCCCGACCCATCCTCAGAAGCGGGGCGTGCGGACTGGCGCAAGATTCTGAAAGCGACGATGCCCTTCGTGGACGTGTTTCTGCCCAGCATCGAGGAGATGCTCTTTATGGTGCGCCGGGAGACTTATGATGCTTTGTCTCGCCAAGCCGGCCCAAACAGCGACATTTTGCCGCTGATCACACCCGAAATCCTTTCCGACTTGAGTCGGGAATTGCTTGACTGGGGTGGCAAAGTCATCGGGCTGAAGCTGGGTCATCGCGGCTTCTACGTGCGCACGGCGGACGAAGCGACTCTGAAGGAGATGGGGCGCGCATGTCCTTCGAACCTGAGCGCCTGGGCGAGTCAGGAGATGTGGATCCCTTGTTTCAAAGTGAAAGTGGTAGGCACCGCCGGCTCCGGCGACTCCACCATTGCTGGCTTTCTGGCCGCCCTGTTGCGCAATATGGAGCTGGTGGACGCGGTCATAGCAGCGGTCGCGGTGGGCGCCTGCAATGTGGAGGCAGCGGATACACTGAGCGGCGTGCGCTCTTGGGAAGAGACATGGCAGCGCGTTGCCAGCGGCTGGGCACACCACGAACTGCGTCTGAGCGCACCCGGGTGGGAGTTTGACGAGCAGCATCAGCTGTGGCGCAGAGGCCGCTGACGGGAGACACCCCGGCAACGGTCAACGCCAACACTGCAAAACGTGTATGGGGCATCTCCGCGGGTCGGTCACGGAGCAGTCGCTCAAGGGTCATCGCGCGCATCAATCAAAACGACATCTCTGGCAAGCCACATACTCCGTCCGGGCTCGCCAGAGAACAGTGCGCCCTCTTGCCGGCCGTCCGGGTCAACCGCTTGCGCGCGCGACGGCTATGCTATATTATAGGCCATCGATCTCAGACAACGCTGCCGCGGTCAGCCCGGACGCTGCGCATGGGCCAAGAGAAACAGACATCCTGCATTATCCGCTACCTGTATGGCGAAACACATCGAGATCTGCCCAACAAGGAGTGAGGACGAACTATGTCGCTGATCAGACTGGCCGATCGCATCAAGCGCTGCCCTGAACACTGGCACACCCACCGCCTGCCTAAGGTCCATCTGCCAAGTTGGCGGGTGGAGAAACTTTTCCGTGTTTCACCCCTTGAACAGCGGAACCCGACGCAGACGCGATCGGGTCACTATGTGCTGACAGGGGTTGTGACGCTGGTGGGGTTGGTGATCCTGCTAGGCGTCAACGGTCTCTTCTGGCGTGTACCCGAGTGGACGGCATACGCCGCCGCTCCGTCGGGCACGCCCACACCCACATCCACGGCAACGCGCACGCCTTCGCCCACACCCACTGTGACACCGACCTATGTCGTCATCACCAGCACGCCGACGCCGCTCAACGCGGCGACTGCGCTCGCCGAGCTGGCCACGCTGGCTACCCAGATTGCGCGCGAGGGCACACCCACGCCGTTGCCGCGCAATTGGGTGACGCCTATCATTGTCACTGCCACGCCCACGCCGGCCAATCAGGCGACCGCCGAATGGCTGACGGTGGCTGCGTTCCTCGTCTCGTTGACCGGGACACCGACGCCCACGCCGGTCAATGTGTGGACGGCCACCCCCACACCGACCTACGTTGTCATCACCAACACGCCGACGCCGCTCAACGCGGCGACACTGCTCGCCGAGGTGGTTGCGTTGGCCACCCAGATGGCGCGCGAGGGCACATCCACGCCGCTGCCGCGCCATTGGGTGACGCCCGTCGTCGTCACCCCTACGCCCACGCCGGCCAATCAGGCCACCGTCGTATGGCTGACCCTGCAAGCTTATTTGACTATGCTCACCGGCACGCCCACGCCCACACCGATCAACGTGTGGACCGCCACCTCTACGCCGACCTACGTTATCGTCACCAACACGCCGACGCCGGCCAATCTCGAGACCGCCATCGCTTTGGCCACCCAGATGGCGCGCGAGGGCACGCCCACACCGCTGCCGCGCCATTGGGTGACACCCGTCGTCGTCACTCCTACGCCCACGCCGGCTAATCAGGCCACCGCCGAGCAGCGGGCGATCCTCGCCGTGCTGGCCGGCACCCCCACGCCCACGCCGATCAACCTGTGGACAGTCACGCCGACGCCGCTCATCCTGGTTGGGGCGGCCATATTTCCCACGCCGACGCCACAGGTGTTGACCCCCACGCCCGACCCGGCCATCGTGCCGCCCGAGTTCTGGGGGCGCATTGGCTTCATCTCCGACCGCGACAGCGGCCGCGCTGCGTACTATATTATGGACCCCGATGGCAACAATGTGCAGCGACTGTCGGGGCCGGAAATCTACCAGGCCGCGCTGGTGCGCGACACCATTGACCCGAGCGGTGAATATCAGGTGATTGTGACCGAGCCGCGCACCCAGACATTTGACCGCGAGGTGGGCAGGAACTATGAGCTGAGCCTGCGCCGCCTGTCGGACGGCTACCAGTGGTACATCATCGGGCAGACGCGTGGCGCCGACTATTTTCCCGCCTACTGCCAGGCCAACCCGCGTTACATCGCCTACACCTCGCAGCAGAGCGGCAACGACGAGATCTTCGTGGTCGACCTGCTGAGCGGCGACCGCGAGGGTGCCGTGCTGGTCACCACGCGCCTGACCGAGAACGAGTGGCCGTGGGACAAGCACCCCAGCTGGTCGCCCGACTGCAGCCAGATCGTCTTCTACTCCAACCGCGACGGTCACAACCAGATCTATGTGATGGACTTTCAGGGGATGAACTACCCGGGCGGCAATCAGCGCAACATCAGCAACAACCCCTACAACGATTGGGACCCAGTCTGGTTCAAGCCGCCGCCCGCGTCGCCGGGCAGCCCGTGATCCCGCTGTGGGCGCCACAACCGAAAAGCTCCGACGTGCGCATCCGCCTCGGGCCGTTCCGGCGCCAAAATGGAAAGAAGTGGCACCATTTGGCGCCATTTTCCTGCCTTCGTAATGTGATTCGTAATGTTCATCTGATATAATAGACATTGAAAGCGCAGCATCAGACTGTGCCGCGAACAGATGGATCTGGCGGGATGCACATCAGGTGCGTCGAAGGGGTGGCGAGCGCGCCGGCCAGGACATGCAGCAGAGAGGCAAGAACGTCGGATTCAAACCAGATTCACATTGACTTTTGCTGACAAATTTGCTATACTTATTCATAAGTGTTGCCGGTTGCCGCTCCCGTGCTGATCGGGCTGCGCCGGCGATCGGGGCCTGACCGCATCGGATGTGATGTGCCCGGAGGAGGGAAAGGACAATGTGAGAAAAGTTCTTCAGATTTCCGCACAGTTTTCCCCGTTTTGTACAACTATGTAACAAGTAAGGAGGAGGACACAGACACATGCAACACATAACGAGGAAACCGCTACTCTGGTTGGGCGCCGTGCTCGCGCTGGCGCTCATGGTAGGGCTGCCGCTGGCGGCGCTGGCGGATCAGGTGGTGAACAATTTGGACAATACGATCGACGCAACGCTTGAGACAGCTACCATTACGGCCGGCGGTTCGGTACCGGTGGGTTTCTACATCCAACCAGAAAACAAAATTCCATCAGGCGATGCCAGTGGCTGCAACGCCACCGGAAGCAATTCAGCCACGGTGACGCTCAGCGTGCCAGCTGGTGTCAGCGCATCGCCCAGCTCGCTGACATTCACAGGCTGCGGCACAGGAACATGAAATCCGCGACCTTCTCGTCCAGCACTCCGGGCAGCTACACCATCAGCGTGGCGAGCGTCACCGGGGGAAAAGATGGAAGTTTGTGGGAAACCGCGCCGGCGGAGTTCATGCTTATTGTGAACCCTGAACCCACACCGACGCCTGTGCCCGACACCACGCCGCCGGAGATCTCGTACACCATTAGTGGCACCGAAGGCAGCAACGGCTGGTATGTCAGCAACGTTTCCGTTGAGTGGACGGTGACGGATCCCGAGTCGGAGGTCACAATTGATGAAGGCTGCGTTGACACCACGATCGACTCCGACACCGGTGGTGTGACTCTGATCTGCACCGCCAGCAGCGCTGGGGGCACCAGCTCGCAGTCGGTGACGATCAAGCGCGATGCGACTGCGCCGACAATCACAGGGAGCCGCTCGCCTGATCCCAACGCCAACGGCTGGAACAACACCGATGTCACCGTCTCCTTCACCTGCGACGATAACCTGTCCGGTGTGGCGTC
>CAKZLO010000008.1 GCA_937127125.1 uncultured Ardenticatenia bacterium | reverse complement strand
ATACCCCATCGCGTGTTATATCGGCTGCCCGACACCCTGTCGTTTGAACACGCCGCTATGACAGAAGCGGTCTCAGTGGCAGCCCATGCAATGCATCGCACGCCCATCACGCTGCAGGATACCGCCGTGGTAGTTGGCACTGGCGTGATTGGCCTACTGATTGTGCAGCTGCTGCGACGGGCAGGATGTGGGCAAATTATCGCCGTGGACCTCGAACCGGAACGTCTGCAACTGGCCCTCGCTCTGGGCGCTGACATCGGGCTGTTGTCCAATGTGGACGATGTGCCAACCGAGGTGCGTCGGCACACCGGAGGACGTGGTGCCGATGTCGCCTTTGAGGTCGTGGGCACCACACCAACGGTCCAAATGGCTGTGAAAAGTGTGCGCAAGGGTGGAGTGGTCACACTGGTGGGCAACCTCTCACCTGAGGTCGAACTGCCTCTCCAAGAAGTAGTCGTTCGTCAGCTCACCTTGGTCGGCAGCACCAACGCTGCTGGTGAAACAGAGGCAAGCCTGGAAATGCTAGCCTCTGGGGCAGTTAGCGTGGAACCACTTATCAGCGCTGTTGCGCCACTTTCGGAAGGGGCGACGTGGTTCCAACGCCTGGCCGCCCGCGAACCAGGCCTGATAAAAGTGATTCTGGTGCCGGAAGCTTGAGACCCCGTTGCAGCCTAATATGGCGTCGAAGCGCACATAAGCCAGAGCGCCACGGGGACTTGTAACCTGAGACTGTAATATGGGAGGTGTGATTCAGTGGACGTAAGCAAAGACATGATGCTTGAGATGTATCGTCGCATGGTGCGCATTCGAGAGTTCGAGCTGGCGGCAATTGACCTTTTCAAACGCGGTATGGTGAAAGGGGCCATCCACGCCTACATCGGGCAGGAGGCATCGGGAGTAGGCGTGTGCATGGCACTGCGCAAGGATGACCTCATCGCCGGGACACATCGCAGCCACGGGCACAACATTGCCAAAGGTGCCGATACCAAGAAAATGATGGCGGAGATCCTGGGCAAGGAGACGGGCTACTGCAAGGGGCGAGGAGGCTCAATGCACATAGCTGCCTTCGAGACGGGCAGCCTGGGAGCATTGGCGGTGGTGGGTGCCGGCATCCCCATTGCCGTAGGGGCTGCGCTGGCTTTTAAGATGCGCGGCGAAGATCGTGTGGCAGTGCCTTTCACCGGCGATGCCGGCTGCAACACGGGCAACTGGCACGAGGGGCTCAATATGGCCTCGATCTGGGACCTGCCGGTGGTTTTCGTTCTGGAGAATAATCAGTACGGTGTGTCCACGCGCATTACCAATAGCTGCAAGATCGAGGATCTCTCGCTGCGTGCCCAATCCTACGGCATACCCGGTGTGCGTGTTGACGGCTTCGACGTGCTGGCTGTCTATCAAGCGGCTAAGGAAGCCGTGGAACGTGCGCGCCGCGGTGAGGGACCCACACTCCTAGTAACGGAGTCGTACCGCTTCGAAGGACATTACGCCGGCGAGCCAGAAGTCTACCGCGATCGGGCGGAGGTACAGGAATGGCGCAAGAAGGATCCCATCCCGCGCTTCCGCAAGTACCTGCTTGACAATGGCGTCGCCACAGAAAGCGAAGTGGCTGCTATCGAGGCCGAAATCAAGCAGGAGATTGCCGAGGCAGTGAAGTTTGCTCAGGAAAGCCCTCAGCCCGATCCGGCCACGGCAATGGATTACATCTACGCATAGGGGAGCAGGAGACGAACCATGGCTGCAGTAGAAAAGGATGCTGTATCGCTGGGTGTCACCAAACCGGTCATGTCGCCCGACCTGATTGTGCAGGTTCCACCTGGTGTGCCCGCCGAAGAAATGTCTTATCAGGAGGCAATCCGTGAGGCGTTGCGTGAGGAAATGATGCGCGACCCCAGCGTCTTTCTGCTTGGTGAGGACATCGGCAAACATGGTGGCGCCTTTGGGGTCACCCGTACTCTATACGATCAGTTCGGCCCAGAGCGCGTGCGTAACACCCCCATATCCGAGAATACTATCGCTGGCACTGCTATTGGCGCGGCACTGGTCGGCATGCGGCCGGTGGCCGAGATCATGTTTGTGGACTTCTCCGGGTTGGCGATCGACCAGATTGCGAACCAAGCGGCCAAGTTGCGCTTTATGACAGGTGGACAGTGCAAGGTGCCCATGGTGGTGCGCATGCCTCAAGGCGGTGGCGCCGGCAAGAGCACAGCAGCGCAACACTCCCAAAGCCTGGAAGTATGGTATGCCCACATCCCCGGTCTAAAGGTTGTCTTTCCTTCCACGCCGTATGATGCCAAAGGCCTGCTCAAAGCAGCCATCCGCGACGATAACCCTGTTGTATTCCTAGAACAGAAATTCCTCTACTCGTTCCGTGGCCTGGTGCCGAAGGAGGATTACGTACTGCCCATAGGCAAATGCGACATCAAGCGCCAGGGCACGGATGTCACAGTGGTGGCGTCCGGTTATATGGTCTGGCACGCAATGGCTGCTGCTAAACTGCTCGAACCGGAAGGCATCAGCGTCGAAGTGGTCGATGTGCGCACCATCAGCCCGTTGGACGAGGATACCATCGGACAATCGGTTCGCAAGACTGGCCGGGCTGTGGTCGTTGCGGAAGCCGTGCGTTCGTACGGGCCAGCCAGCGAGTGGGCTATGGTGATCATTGAGCAGGCATTCGACTACCTCAAGGCACCCATTGTGCGTCTGACAGGGCGTTTCTCACCTGTGCCCTTTGCCGACAGCATCGAAAAGGGTTTCTGGCCCGACACTGATGACGTAGTACAAGCGATCCGCAAGGTGATGGCCTACTGATTCGGTCCGGGACGGAATGAGGGACGAGGTTGATTAAGATCGCCGCAACCATCGGCACCCCTGATCTGCACACAGAGACGCTGGCTGTCTACAGTGGAGACGTTGCTGCGGCCGTGCACAAGGTGGCTATGCTCGGGTACGACGGGGTCGAGTTTATGATGCGCGACCCCGCCTTGCTGGATGGTGCGCAACTGCGACGTTGGCTGGACGAGCACAACTTACAGCTGGCAGCCATCTGTACCGGCCACGTCTACGGTGAAGATGGTTTAGGTCTGGTGGGCCCCGATGTGCAGGTGTGCCAGCGCGCTATGCAGCGCATGAAATCCATCGTTGACTTTGCGGCAAGCTACTTCGAGAAAGGGACAATAGTCACTATTGGGCGCTCCCGAGGGCCCGGTTATGCGGATGATGCAGAACGATCGCTGGCTGAAATGGCAGCCGCCTTTGGCGAACTGGCCGACTATGCCTTGCCGCGAGGTGTTCGCCTGGTGCTCGAACCGATCAATGTGCATCAGGCGCACTACATCCACACCACGCAGGAAGGCATCGCTATGGTCAGACGGGTCAACCGCCCTAATTTCGGCCTGATGCTGGACGTCTATCACATGAACATCGAGGACGTCAGTATCTACGACGGCTTCCGCGAGGCAGGCAGTCTGTGCTGGTTCGTGCATTTTGCCGACAACAACCGTCACTGGCCAGGCAGCGCTCATCTCGATTTCGAGCAAATCGTGCGTGTCCTAAACGAAATCGGTTACTCCGGCTACGTGTCGACCGAGATTCTGCCGTGGCCGGATCCCGATACGGCCGCTCGCGCGACGATTGAGTCGCTACGCCGCTACATCCCGGCACAGGGCAAGTAGGCAAGTTAGGAAGGATAAGCACCTATGGCTGAAATGACCTCTCGCGAACGCGTTTGGGCTGCGATCAACCATCAGGAACCGGATCGAGTGCCACTGGACATTGGTGGTGGAAACAGCACCACCATCGTCGTTGAGGCCTATGAACGACTGAAGGAATACTTGGGTATCAATCTACCAACCCGCGAGATGAACAAAGCGTTTCGCTTGGCTCGCCTAGATGAGCAGGTAATGCAGCAACTCGGCAGCGATTGTCGGCCGTTGTTGATGAAAGGACCCGCACAATGGACGCCTCCACCGTCGCCTCCAGGCACCTTCGTGGACATCTGGGGAATCACTTGGAGACAGGCGACTTACGGAGACAATTGCTACTACTGGGAGCTGGCCAGACACCCATTGGCAGAAGCTGATGTCGCCGAGCTTGACCATTATCCATGGCCGGACACGAATGATCCGGGTTACACTCACGGTCTTGCCGAAGAGGCACGAGATCTGTATGAGAATACAGATAAAGCTGTGATGGCAGATCCCATCTTCAAAAGCTTTTGGGAACTTGGGTACATGCTGCGCGGTTTGGAACGATTCCTCATGGATCTGGTCACAGCGCCTGAGTTTGTTGTCGCACTGCTAGAGAGACTGCTCGAGATCAATGTTAAGATGACCGGCCGTTTTCTGGACGCCGTGGGGCCCTACATTCAGGTGTTCCGCCTCGCAGATGATTTGGCAACTCAGCGCGGACCGTTGATGTCACCCCACGTGTTCCGTCAGCTGCTCAAACCCTTCTACAAGCGTTATGTGGAGTTCGTCAAGTCTAAGACGACAGCTAAAATTTTCTTCCACAGCTGCGGTAACGTAACCGAGCTGCTCGATGATCTGATCGAGATCGGAGTAGAGATCATCAACCCGGTGCAGGTATCCGCTATGGGTGATACCGCCGCCTTAAAATCTCGCTTTGGTGATCGCCTTACATTTTGGGGTGCTATTGACACCCAACATGTAATGCCTTATGGCAGCCCAGGTGATGTGGAGGCGGAAGTGCGTCGGCGCATTCACGATCTCGCGCCGGGAGGAGGCTATGTTGTCGCGGCTGTGCACAACATTCAGCCCGACGTTCCACCTCAGAACGTGATCGCAATGGCAGAGGCAACGCGCAAGTATGGCATCTATCCACTCAACGCAAGCGCGAGGTAGTACATCCGCACTATGGGTATTGGTTACGATCGAGGAGGAGTGAATGGCAATTGAGATCTTTATGCCTAAGATGACGGATCACATGGAAGTTGGTGAGATTATCCGTTGGCTGGTCAAAGAAGGTGACAGAGTCGAGCAGGGCCAAGTGATTATGGAGGTGATGACAGATAAGGTCGTCGCTGACCTTGAGGCCCCTGCTTCTGGCATTTTAAAGGGCATTCGCCCGGGTGCCGTAGATGGTGCCATTGTTCCGGTGGGTGAGACATTCGCCTACATTGCCGAGCCGAATGAGGAAGTGCCTGTACTGCCTCCGCTGCTGCCTCACCCTTCCTCGGCTGCCCAAACACCCCCATCTGGTACACCAACCGTGGAAACCGCCCCATCCTCAGTTGAGCCAGGACAAATACTTGCTACGCCAGCGGTGCGCCGCCTGGCGAAAGAGCTGGGTGTTGATCTGAGCCTTGTGCGCGGCACCGGTCCAGGTGGACGCATCCGCGAGGAAGATGTGCATTCCTTTGTCCAGGCACAGAAGTTGCAGAAAGTCCCCGAGGAACAGGAAGCCCCCGAAGAAATGGAAGTGGTTCGTGCCTCGCCCCTCGCGCGACGCATCGCCCGCGAGCTGGACGTGGATCTCACTAAAGTGCGCGGCACCGGTCCGGGTGGACGCATCCGCGAGGAAGACGTGCGCGCGTTCGCCGAGGCTCAGAAAGCAGCAGCTCCAGCAGCAATAGCTCCACAGGCCGAGTGGATTGATCTGACCCCAGTGCAGCGCCTCACAGGTCAACGTATGCTGGAAAGCGTGCACAACGCACCCCAGTTCACCCTTAATATCAACGCCGATGCCACGAACCTGCTTTGGCTGCGCGACGCGTTGATGGAACGCATCCTGGCAGAAACCGGCGAACGGCTGTCAATCACGGCGCTGCTGGTGAAGATCGTCGCGGCAGCCTTGAAAGAACACCCTCGTGTGAATGCCTCCTTTGAGGGTGGACGCATCAGGCTGTATCGTGAAATAAACATTGGAGTAGCAGTCGGGACAGATGACGGTTTGGTGGTACCAGTAATCAAGGAAGCAGATCAGAAAACCATCGCGCAGGTTGTCCAGGAGCTCAAAACATTTCAGAACAAAGCACAAGTGATGCGCTTCACCGGCGAAGACCTCTCGGGAGGCACCTTCACGATTTCCAATCTGGGTATGTATGGAATCGAACGTTTCGACGCTATCATCAACCCTCCCCAAGCCGCTATTCTAGCGGTCGGACGCACTGTCAAGACTCCAGTAGGCATGCCGGACGACACAATCGCCCTGCGACCGCTGATGAGTCTTACGCTCACGGTGGACCATCGTGTACTCGATGGCGTGCAAGGCGCGCGTTTTCTTTCCGCGGTCAAGGATAAGATTGAGAAACCTTATTTCCTACTCTAGTGTGGAGGAGCCAATGCGTCTGAGAGATAAAGTCGCAATCATAACGGGTGGTGCCTCGGGCATCGGGCGCGCCACGTCTGAATTGTTTGCGCGTGAGGGGGCCAGGGTGGTGGTAGCCGACTACAACGAAAAAGCTGGCGAGGAAACTGTCACAGCAATCCGGCAGGCGGGCGGGGAGGCGATCTTTGTACGGGTTGATGTGTCGGACTGGGCACATGTCCAACGCCTGGTCGATACAACGCTCCAGACTTATGGCGGCATCGACATCCTGGTAAACAATGCCGGTATCCTTCTGTTCGGCACAGCACTCGACACCAGCCCACAGGATTGGGAACGCGTCATCGCGATAAACCTGACAGGCACGTTTCTGGTCAGCAAAGCCGTACTCCCCCACATGATCGCGCGCGGAGGAGGTGCCATTGTCAATCTCACTTCTTCGACCGGCGCGCACGATGCCGCAGCCAACACGGTTGCTTATGTCACATCCAAAGGAGGAGTGGCACTGTTGACTAGGGCAATGGCAATTGACCATGCAAAGCACAACGTGCGGATCAATGCTGTCGCCCCGGGTCCTACGGATACTCCTATGCTGCGAGACGCTATGTCGCCCGAACAGCTGGCAGCCTTTGCCGCCACTTTCCCAATGGGACGCCTAGGACGCCCAGAAGAGCTGGCCCGTGCAATCCTCTTCCTGGCATCCGACGAAGCCTCATTCATCACAGGAGCCATCCTGGCAGTGGATGGAGGACAGACAGCACAAGTATGATGGGGAACCGAGATTAGGGTGAGATGGCATAGAATTCTGTGGAGATCACGAGCGTGGGAAGCCTATTCCATTCGGTAGCTCCAGAAGGACGCCTGGTCGACCGCGTCGTCGACCAAATCCAGCGGCTGATTGTGGATGGACATCTGCAAGCCGGCACGCGGCTGCCCTCGGAGACAGAATTAGCGGCACAACTGGGGGTGAGCCGCACGGTTGTCCGCGAAGCGGTGCGCATTCTAACGGCCAAAGGGCTGTTGGAAACACGTCCGGGTGTGGGCAGCATTGTACGTCAGGTGACGCGGGATCGAGTAGTCGAACCGCTGAGCTACATGCTGCGTGCGCACAATGTCACTCTGGACGACCTGCATGAAGTGCGTGGCATCCTCGAGGTAGAAATTGCCGGATCGGCTGCACAGCAAGCCACCAACGAAGACCTTGCCAGGCTCAGAGAGGCTGTGGAGGCAATGAGCAAGGTCGTGGATGATCCTATGGCGTTAGCCGCCTATGACGCCGAATTTCACCGTGCTCTAGCACAGGCCACCCACAACCCTTTGCTGGTTATCCTTTTAGACTCGATACGGGATCTGATGCAGGAAGTGCGTCTGCGGGTTAGCAGCTACCCAGGCGTTGTGGACGTCATCATACCCGATCATTATCGCGTGTTGGAATGCGTTATGGCAGGCGACGAGGAAGGCGCACGCAATGCGATGCGCGAGCATATAGAGCATGCACGTCAATTTCAGCGTGCCGTGTTCTTGCAGGGAACCGATGATCTTAAAGAAGGCCAATAACCTGGAGCAAGCGATGACAGAAGCTCTTGACAGTCGCATCCCCAAAGAAGTGGCATTGCAGCTATATGAAACCATGCAGCGCATCAGACAGTTTGAGCTAACAGTGGTCGACCTTTTCGCGCGGGGTAAGATCCCGGGATTTCTGCACACGTACGTTGGCGAAGAAGCAGTTGCAGCGGGTGCGTGCAAAGCTCTGCGTCCGGATGACTACATCATCAGCACACACCGTGGTCATGGCCATCTGATCGCCAAGGGAGGACAGTTCGATCTGATGATGGCTGAGCTGTTCGGCCGGCGCACCGGATACTGCAAAGGGAAAGGGGGGTCTATGCACATTGCCGAACCTGCGTTGTGCATGCTCGGCGCCAATGCCATCGTAGGTGCTGGTATTGCCATCATCAATGGTGCAGCGCTGACCGCACAGTATCTGGGCCTCGACCGCGTTGCAGTGGCCTTCTTCGGCGATGGCGCTTCCAACACAGGCGCGTTCCATGAAGCGCTCAACCTTGCATCGGTATGGAACCTACCCTCGATCTTTATCTGCGAGAACAACGGTTACGCCGAGTCGACTCCACAGCGTCAGCACCAGAAGATCAAGGACATAGCCGTGCGTGCCATAGCCTACGACATCCCGTCCTCAATCGTAGACGGCAACGACGTGGGGGCAGTCTATCTGGCTACACTGGAAGCAGTCACACGGGCACGCTCTGGTGGCGGACCGACTTTGATCGAAGCTAAAACCTATCGCTGGCGCGGGCACTACGAGGGCGATCCCCAAATGTACCGCAGCAAGGCCGAAATCGAAGCCTGGGAAAAGAAATGCCCTATCGCCCGCTGGCGCAGCGTGCTGATCGCGTCTGGAATACCGGTTGCCGAACTGGACGCAATTGACCAGCGCATTCAGGAAGAGCTGGAACGCGCGGTCGCTTTTGCCGAGCAGAGCCCATGGCCGGATCCGTCCGAAGCCCGGGCGGACATCTTCACTCCAACTCCCGAGGTGGCATAACATGACCGTGATGACGTACCGCGAGGCAGTGCGTCAGGCACTACGCGAGGAGCTCCTGAACGACGAGCGCGTCATTCTGATTGGCGAGGACATCGCTGAATTCGGAGGCACCTTCAAGGTATCGCTGGGTCTGCTGGATGAATTTGGACCACGGCGTATCCGCAACACCCCCATTTCTGAGACAGCCATCCTGGGGGCAGCAATCGGCGCAGCAGCCACTGGTCTGCGCCCTATTGTGGAGATTATGTATAGTGACTTCTTCGCCGTGGCGATGGATCAGATGGTGAATCAGGCAGCCAAGATGCGTTACATGTTCGGTGGCAAGATATCGTTGCCGCTGACCATCCGCTCGACGATGGGAGGACGCCGCTCAGCCGCCGCACAGCACAGCCAGTGCCTAGAAGCCTGGTTCATGCACATCCCTGGCCTCAAGCTCGCCCTACCTTCCAACCCGTACGATGCCAAAGGACTGCTGAAAACGGCTGTGCGCGACCCCAACCCAACCATCATCCTTGAGAATAAGATGCTGTATAACACGAAAGGTGAAGTACCCGACGAGCCATACTTCGTGCCATGGGGCCAGGCAAGAGTGGTGCGCGAGGGCAAGGACGTTACAGTCGTGGCACTCTCTGACATGGTGGACTTCTCTATGAAAGCTGCTGAGCAGCTGGCAACGGAGGGCATTTCTGTCGAAGTGATCGATCCACGCACGCTGGTGCCATTGGACATCGATACCATTGTGCGTTCGGTGCAAAAGACAGGGCGACTGGTTGTGGCCCACGAAGCCTGCGTGACAGGAGGTGTGGGGGCTGAGATCGCCATGCAGGTCGTCTACCGCGCTTTTGACTACTTGGTGGCTCCTATCGAGCGGGTAGGTGCCAAGGATTCACCCATCCCATTTAGCCCCATCTTGGAGCGTGAGATCCTGCCAGATGATCGGGACGTTATTGCAGCAGTGCAGCGTACACTGGACTACGCTGCGTAAGGATGTTTATCAGGAGAACAGGCTATGAAAGCAGCTGTGTGGTATGCACGAGGTGACGTACGAGTCGAAGAAGTGCCTGAGCCGCCCTCTCCACCACCTGGCCAAGTCAAGGTAAAGGTGGCCTGGTGTGGACTGTGCGGGACCGATCTGCACGAATATCTCGGTGGCCCGCTCTACATCCCGGCTGACGCACCGCACCCTCTAACAGGGGTCAAGGCACCGGTCATTCTGGGCCACGAGATGTCCGGCGAGGTAGTGGAAGTGGGCAACGGAGTGACCCGCTTCAAAGTGGGTGACCGGGTGGCGCTCTGCCCTATCATCGGTTGCCTGCAATGCACATGGTGCCAATCTGGCCTGATGGGTCTGTGTCCCAACATCGCTTTCCTGGGTGTCTCGTGGACGGGTGGTGGCTTCGCGCAGTACGTCAACGTGTATGAGTATATGTGTTACCGGTTGCCACCCGAAGTGTCCTATGAGGTGGGGGCTCTGGTGGAGCCTTTTGCGGCAGTCTATCGCGCTATGAAACAGGCTAACATACAGCCTGGGGAGACTGTAGCAGTCGTCGGCGCGGGCCCCATTGGACTGATGGGCATCCAGGCGGCGCGCGTTCAGGGTGCTGGGCGAGTCATTGCTATTGAGCCGGCCGCCAGACGACAGGAGCTGGCGCATCGCTGTGGCGCCACGATCGTGGTCGATCCCATGCGTCAGGATGCCCTGACCGCTGTTCGTGACCTCACAGAAGGAGCAGGAGCAGATGTGGTCCTCGAGTCCGCCGGTATTGAGGCAACCGGCATCCTGGCCGGTCGCATTGCCCGCCGCAAAGGGCGCATCGTGGTGATGGGGGTCTTCGAGCGCCCTGCTCCGTTCGATTACACCGACTTGGTCTACGGAGAAAAGGTCGTAATGGGCAGCATGGGTGGCTACGGCCTGTTCGACGAGGCCATACAGGTTATGGCAAGCAATGCGTTCAACGGCGAAGCGCTGATCACAGGCAAAATCAAGTTGGACGACATCCTTGAAGGATTCAACACTCTGATCAGGCACAAGGAAGAGCATGCCAAGATTCTGGTGTCACCCGCCTAGAAGTTCTCAGTTAGCACAGGAAGACCCATTGGGGACCGCGTGTGCACCAACTTGTCACAGGCCAACGGAGGAATAGAGGTGAAAGCTCTAGTCAAAGAGAAACCGGCCCCGGGGTTATCTCTCTTGGACATCGAGAAGCCCCAGATCAAGAACCCGGATGATGTGCTTTTCAAGGTCGAGTACTGTGCCATTTGTGTCGGTGAGACCAAGGCATATGAGTGGAACGAATGGGCTGCTAACGACAAAACGTTCCGTCTGCCGGCCGTCTTGGGACATGAGGCTTCGGGGGTCGTGATCGAAGTAGGGAACGCTGTCACTCGCTTCAAACCAGGTGACCGGATTGTAAACGATCCTTTGATCTACTGCGGATACTGTCGAACCTGTCGCAGCGGTTTTACCAACATGTGTGAAAACCGCGAGATCTACGGCAAGCAACGAGGCGCATTTGCCGAATACGCTGTATTGCCGGAGAGGATTATCTGCCCTCTGCCAGACAAGCTCAGCTTGGAAGAAGGTGCCGTGCTTGAGAACTTTGGCATCGCTGTCCACGCTGTAGAAGTAGAACGGCGCGATCCAGGCGACTGGGCCGTCATCATCGGCGCCGGGCCGATCGGCATTCTCGCCGCCCAAACCCTTGTGGCGTGGGGCGTCAACACAGTGATCACGGAACTAGCCGAGCCACGTCTGGAGATGGCACGCCGCTGCGTCGGTGGGGCCATCGTAGTAGATGCAGGACGCGAGGACCCGGTGCAGGCCGTGCTGGAGCTAACCCATGGCCGCGGTGCCGATCTGGTAGTGGAAATGGGTGCCACTCAAAAAGCGTTCGATCAAGCCTTCGACATGGTGCGACTGTGTGGCACAGTGGTGACCATCGGTACTTTCAGCCAGCCAGTTACTTTCAATCCCTTCTTCAAGATGACACGTCGTGAGATAAAGCTGCTAAGCATTATGGGGCGCACCTGGGAAACCTGGCGCAGAATGAACCAACTTATCGAGGCAGACAAAGTACAGCTCAAGCCGCTTATCTCCCACATTCTTCCATTAGAGGAATATGTGAGAGGATTTGAGCTGGTCAAGAGTGCCAGCACGATGAAAGTTTTGCTAAAGCCATGAGGCGTTACAAACTGACTATGACAACTCCATCTCTAGAAAGGACCAACCGAGCGTGGACAAACATTGGAGCAACTACTGTACAATGAGCATTGTGCACTTTATGGCCTTTCCGCAGACCATCAGCGGTGAAGGGCCTATTGTCGAGACGGTGAGCAAGATCGCCGAAGACCCTTTCTTCGGCGCTGTTGAGATCGGCTGGATCAAGGACCCACAGGCACGCAAGGCAACCCGTGCCGTGATCGAAGCGGCCCACATGAAGGTCGGTTATGCAGCCCAATCCGCCGTGTTGCTTCAGAAGCTCAATTTGAACAGCTTGGATGAGGCGGAACGGCAGCACGCCGTGGCCGAGTTAAAGAAGTGCATCGACGAGGCGGCTGAGTTGGGTGCACACCGGGTTGCCTATTTGTCCGGCAGGGATCCCGGGGACACCGACCGAACAGCTGCATTGGAGGCACTTGTGAAGTCCACTCGGGAGCTATGTGCCTATGGCCGCGAGAAAGGCATCGCATTGACGTGTGAAATCTTTGATCGCGCCATTGATAAGAAAGCTTTGATCGGCCCAAGCTCCTATGCTGCTGAGTACGCCCGCATCGTGCGGGAAGACTACCCAGACTTCGGCCTGATGTATGATCTGAGCCACCTGCCGCTCCTCTTTGAAAAAGCGGAGACAGCCCTGGCCGCTATCAAGGACTTTCTCGTCCACATCCACATCGGCAATGCTGTGGTGGATGCCAACACGCCCGGCTACGGCGACCTGCATCCCCGTTTTGGCTGGCCTGGCGGATCCAACGATGTTCCGGAGCTGGTGGAGTTTCTGCGCGCTTTGTTCCGCATCGGTTACCTGAGGGAGGGCAGCGAGCGCCCATGGGTTGGCTTCGAGGTCAAGCCGCAGGCGCCAGGCGAAACCCCCGAACTGGTGATCGCTGGAACTAAACGTGTCTGGCAAGAAGCCTGGTCACATGTGTGACGTTATCTCAGCACGAAATGGAGGAGTGAGCTCGTGTCCACAACTGTCACTGAAGAACAGATTACGCAACGCCACGAAGAACTGTTCCGCCATTTTCATCATTGGGAAAAGATCAAGGACATGGTGGATAACCTGATTGATCTGATCCTCAACTATCGCCAAAGCGGCCATCCTGGCGGTTCCCGCTCCAAAGTGTATATGCTGATCAGCCTGCTGCTGAGTGGGGCCATGCGCTGGGACATTCGTCATCCGGAGAAACGTTTCGGCGACCGCTTCATCTTAGGCGCCGGTCACACGGTACCACTGGTCTATTGTACATTGGCGGTTCTGAATGAGGCGCTACGCATCAAGTATCAGCAGACCGGCGATGCTCGCTACGACCTGTCCCACCTGGGGAAACATGTGTTGTACTGGGAAGATCTGCTCAATTTCCGCCATCGTGGCGGACTGTCAGGACATGCCGAGATGGAGGGAAAAACGCTCTTCCTCAAGTTCAACACGGGGCCTTCCGGTCACGGTAGCCCTGCTTCAGCAGGCGAAGCACTGGCGCTCAAACGTGCCGGCGCTGAGGGGGTAAAAGTGTTCGTCATCGAGGGAGAAGGTGGATTGACCCCCGGTGCCAATTACGAAACAATGAATTCTGCCTGGGGCCTGGCTCTGGACAACTTGTACCATCTGGTCGATTGGAATGACTTTGGCATAGATGACCATCCTATCAGCAGCGCTGTGTATGGTCGCCCAGGTGACTGGTACGCAGCGCACGGTTGGCGCGTATTCGGCACTGAGAACGGCGAAGATTGGAATGCGGTGACTCAGGCGATCCTCTCAATGGTGTTAACGGACAACCCCGAACGCAGACCCAGCATGGCCTGGTTCAAGACGCGCAAAGGACGCGGCTACTTGAAGTATGACAATCTGGTGCACGGTGTGCCGCACAAACTCAACTGTGAGCTGTTTTGGGAGACCAAACGCCCGTTCGCTGAAAAATACGGAGTAGAGTTTGTCAACTTCGGTGGCTGTGCTCCGAGTGACCCTATGGCGTTACGCGCGGAATTCGAGGCCAATCTCAAAGCCGTCATCAACGTGCTTCACCGTGACCAGGCGTTGGTGGATTATCTGGCTGACCGGCTGGTGGAGCTGGGCGAAGCAGTACCTCAAGAGATACCTGCATTCCGCTTGGGCCGGCGGGGCAATCCCTACAAGGACGAACGCATCTATGATTACCGCAACTATCCGGCTGACCTGTATGTCAGGCCCGGGACGATAATCGCGAATCGCATGGCGCTGGCAAAATGGGGTGCTTGGGTCAACGCATTCGGAGCGCGGGAGTATGGTCGCCCCTTGTTCATCGCCTGTTCCGCCGACCTAGCAGGGTCAACCAACATCATTGGCTTCGCCGAGCCCTACGGAGACTTTCCTGGCTACGGGTGGTACGAGCGCTACGGCTCCCCCGAGGGTGTCCTGTTGCCTCAGGAGATCACGGAATTTGCCAACGCAGGTATCTTGGTCGGTATAGCAACTGTGAACTTCGCTCTCAACCCGGAAGAGGAGTTTGATGGCTTCTGGGGAGCGTGTTCCACATATGGGTCCTTTTCCTATCTTAAATATGGCATGTTCCGCCTGTTCAGCCAGCTGGCACAGGACTGCCAGTGGAAGGTTGGCAAGGTATTATGGGTCGCCGGCCACTCCGGACCTGAGACGGCGGAAGACAGCCGCACCCATTTCGGCATCTTTGCCCCCGGCGTGACCCAGCTGTTCCCAGAGGGCTCCATCATCAACCTGCATCCGTGGGAATACAATGAGGTGCCCGTCTTGTTGGGTGCAGCGCTGCAACAGCCCGTTCCCATTGTAGCGCTCCACCTGACGCGGCCGCCCATCGAGGTGTCGGATCGAGAGAAGTTGGGCATCCCGTCGCATTTTGAAGCGGCGCGCGGTGCCTACGTGCTCCGCGGTTATCGCGCAGACCAGCCGCGAGGTGGCACCTTGATCGTGCAAGGAACTAGTGCTGTTGCGAATACGATCAAGTTGCTGCCTGAGCTCGATCGACGAGGACTGAACGTGAAAATCGTGTGCGCTACGAGCCCAGAATTGTTTGCGCTGCAATCCGAGGACTATCGCCTCCGCGTATTGTCCCCCGCCGACCGCATTGACTCCACGGTAATCACGACCCAGGCACGCCGCTTAATGAGCGATTGGCTGTTCAATGAGTTGGCCGAGGAATACGCCCTGTCTAGCGACTGGGACAATCGCTGGCGCACTGGCGGTAGTGTGGAAGAGGTGTTGGACGAGGCCCATCTGACACCCGAATGGATCCTGAGCGGCATTGAACGCTTCGTATCCGAGCGCCCATCACGCCTGCAGCGCCTGCGCGCATCGCTGGACGAGGCAATTCGCCACGCATAGGGAGGTTTGGGGGTATGCACTATCATTCGGAAACATTGATCCGCGAGCTCTCTGCCAAGGCACAATCTTTCCGCATTCAGGTGCTCCAGATGGTCTACAACGCCCAAACAGGTCACCTGGGCGGTGCCTTTTCGGTGGCCGAGATCCTAACCGCGCTGCTTTTCCACCACCTGCGGCTTGATCCGTCGCGTCCCGACTGGCCGGAGCGCGACCGACTGCTCTTCTCCAAGGGCCACGCGTGTGCCATGCTCTATACTGCGATGGCCCATCGTGGTTTCTTCCCGGTGGAAGAGCTGAGGACCTTCCGTCAACTGGACAGCCGGCTGCAAGGACATCCCGATCGTGTCAAATTGCCTGGCGTGGAGATATGTGCCGGACCGCTGGGCCATGGGGTCGCCATTGGAGTCGGGATGGCCTTGGCGCTGAAAATGGGCCAGCCAAAGCCATCCGCCGCCACAGCACCCTCAGCCCGCGCTTCACGCGCACGCGTGTACGTGGTGTTGGGGGACGGTGAGATCAATGCCGGTGTCGTGTGGGAAGGCGCGATGACAGCCGCCAAGTATCGTCTGGGCAACCTGAAAGCCATCCTGGACTACAACGGCGTCCAGCAGACCGGCGCAGTGGCAGATGTGATGCCCATGGAGCCTGTTGCAGCGAAGTGGGAATCATTCGGTTGGCACGTTCAGGAAATCGACGGCCACAACATGGGCGAGATTCTCAATGCGCTTGACCGTGCCGACGAAGTACACGCACGGCCCAGTATCATTATCGCCCACACGACAAAGGGCAAGGGTGTCAGCTTTATGGAGTACGACAACCGCTGGCACGGCATGCCCCCCAACAAGGAGCAGTATGAACAGGCTATGGCCGAGCTGGAGGAGGGACTAAGAGCATGGCAGAGCTGGTCTTGATGCGCAAAGCGTACGGTGAGGCATTGGTGCAGCTGGGTCATGACAACCCGGATGTGGTTGTGCTCAGCGCAGATGTCTCCAACTCGGACTTCAGCTATATGTTCCAGGAAGCCTTCCCAGACCGCTTCTTCAACGTGGGAATCGCCGAGCAGTGCCTAGTGGATGTGGCCGTCGGTCTTGCTTACAGCGGTAAAATCCCCTTCGCCAATACGTTTGCGTTCCTGCTCGCCACGCGCGCGCTGGAGATGATCCGCACCCATTGCTGCTACGGGGAGGCAAATGTCAAACTGATGGCCGCCTATGGGGGCATCTCGGACTCGTTCGATGGTCCCACCCACCATGCTATCACCGACATCGCCATTATGCGCAGCCTGCCCAACATGACCGTGGTGGTGCCCAGCGACACCGTGGCGGTGGCCAAGCTATTGCCTCAGGTCGCGGCTTGGCAGGGAGCGGTCTACTTCCGCCTGAACCGCAATGAGGTGCCGGTCTTGTTTGACCACACCTACGAACCGACCATCGGCAAAGCGGTGGATGTGCGACCGGGCAGGGATGTAACCCTGCTGGGCACCGGTCTGATGCTCAGCCGCTGCCTGGAAGCCGCAGAACTCCTCGCTAACGAAGGAATCGATGCCAGAGTTGTGGAAATACACACCATCAAGCCGCTGGACGCGGAGACCATAGCGCGTTGCGCGCGCGAGACAGGTGCCCTGGTCACCGCAGAGGAACACAACATCATAGGCGGGCTGGGTGCCGCGGTGGCCGAAGTCGTGAGCGATGTATACCCCGTTCCGGTAAAGCGTGTGGGCATCCCAGACCGCTTTACAGAAACAGGCCCCTACGCTGCCCTGCTGGACCGATACGGTATGGCTGTTACAAATATTGTCAAAGCGGCTCGGGAAGCTGTTGCAATAAAGAGATGAGACAATGTCTCTCCAGTGGGCAATTCGGCAGCTTCTACCAGTTGACACGAAGGGATGGAGATCATATAATGGAATCGGTCATACGGTATACCAGCATACCTCTGCCCCCGATATGCAGGTGAGCTCGCGATGAAGCCAGGCGTGGTGGTGAATGGACCAGACGTGATTTACGGGCCGTTAGCTCTCCTCAGTGGCACATTTGAGGAAAAGGTGGCCAAGGCAGCGCGTATGGGCTACCGCGGCATCGAATTCATGGTGCGCGATCCTGCAGGGTTGGACTGGGCATGGGTAAAGGCGACCATCCAGAACGCTGGGCTGGAGGTTCCCCAGGTGGTAACCGGCGAGTTGTTCGGCGCAGATGGCCTCTGCCTGGTAACGGCAGACGATGACCTGTATCGCCGAGCGGAGGAGCGCACGCGCTTGGTGATCGATCTGGCCGCTTACCTAGGTGCAATGGTCAATATTGGCCGGTTGCGTGGCCAGCTGCGCCTGCTGGGCGATGTCGCTGACCCCTACAGCGTCGCAGTGGAACGTCTACGCAAAGTAGCCCTGTACGCGGCTGAGCGCGGTGTCAAGATAACTCTGGAACCCCTGAATCGCTATGAAAGTGATTTCATCCCCAATGCCATTGAGGGTCGCCGTTTCATTGAAGCGATGGGCTGCGACAATGTGGGCTTGATGCTCGACCTGTTTCACATGAACATCGAGGATGCCTCAATCGAAGAAGGATTGCGACAGGCAGGCGACCTGCTTTGGCACGTCCACATTGCTGACACGAATCGACGTTACCCGGGCAGTGGACACATGCCCTATGACAGCATCTTTGCCACCCTACGAGATATGAACTACCAAGGATATGTCTCGGCCGAAATGTTGCCACTGCCGGACCCGGACACGGCCGCACAAAGGACGATCGAGTTTCTGCGCCGTTACATCCAATCAGATGAAAGGAGGTGAGACACGCGTTATCGCGAGAAGATCATCCTAACAGACATCGCTCGAGGTCGATCGGCAAAGCTATTCCTACGTGGCAGTCGCGTGATTAGTGTAGTCCCCGAGTTTGGCCTGCTCGGAGACGGACGTGTTCGCAAGTGGAAAAGCAAATCGGGCAAAAACGGTTACTCAGGAGGCAAAGATGGCCTGTCAGAAATGAGAGCGGTATGACGAACAACAGTGTAGTTGCTCAACCATTGAAACTCTATGATCCATGAATGGAGGAGGACCCGATGAGTACCAAAATGTTCAAGGTTCTAGGTGTCTTGCTGGCAGTCACCATGCTGCTGGGCCTGGCGGCTCCGATTGCGTACGCGCAGGAACCTTGCCAGGGCAGTTCATCACAGTGCGCCGTCGAGGCGGCCAAGAAATTCGCGGGCACTACGATCAACTATGTGCGTGAGGCTGGATTGCAAGCACAAGATCCCCTGACGATGGCCCCAATCTGGGAGGAGCTGACCGGCATCAAGGTCAACGTGATCGAGCTGGCCTATCTGGACATGTACACCAAACCGCTGCAGGACCATCTGACCGGCGGTGGCGCCTACGATGCCATCGACCTGTCCCCAATGTGGATGCAGGACTATGTCAACGCTGGTGCTCTGGAGCCGCTGGATCCCTACATCGAAAAGTACATGAACCCGGCCGACATGGAGGACTTCCTGCCGGTCTATCGCTCCGAAGGGGTCATGAAGATCAACGGCGTTACCTACGGCCTGTATGACGATGGGGACGTCTTCATCCTCTACTACCGCAAGGACCTATTTGAGGATGAGACCAACAAGGCTGAGTTCAAGGCGAAGTATGGCTACGAGCTGGTACCTCCCGAGACGGAGCAGCAGATGTACGATGCCGCTGAATTCTTCACCAACAAATATGCGCCCGAGCTCTACGGACTGGCCATTCAGCGCATCGAGGGTCAAGCCTACTCCTGGTTTGTCGGTCCCTTCAGCGGCCGCGGCGGCCAGTTCTTCGACGAGAATATGAAGGCCACCATTAACAGCGACATCGGCGTCCAGTTGCTCACCGATATGGTGAAACAGAACAAGGTGATGCCGCCTGGCGTCGAAAAGTGGGGCTTTATGGAAGTCTTGAGCGCCTGGATGGACGGCAAAGTGGCCATGATCGTCACGTGGCCACCCATTGGCCGTTGGTCAGCCGGGTACGGTGACACGGCCAAGCAGCTGGCCTGGGTGCCGGCCAGCAAGGTTGTCGGCAAGGTGGGCTATATGCCGCAGCCGGGTGGGCGTCCCACGCTGGCAGGTGGTTTCAACATGTGCGTCACCGCCACCAGCGCCAACAAGGAAGCGGCCTATCTGTTCATCCAGTGGATGACCAGCCCGGATATCAGTCTGCAGCGCGTGATGCTCCCATTCGCTTTGCGCGACCCCTATCGCCTGTCCCACTTCAGCTCGCCGCTGTACCGCTCCGCCTGGCCCGAGGCTGGTGAGTATCTTGACACCCTCAAGAAGGCAGGCATGTCCGGCCAGTATGAGCTGGGCATCCCGGGCGCGCGCGAATATATGGAGGCCATTGATAATGCCCTCACAGCTGCATACGCCGGTAAAGACCCCAAAGCTGCTCTGGATGAAGCAGCCGCCAAGTGGGATGCCATCACTGAGCGACTCGGCGTCGAGAATCAGAAGAAAGCGTATGAGCAGTGGCTGAAGAACCCGTGGAACCGCCTTGGGCCCACGGTCGAGGTGCCAACGGAGTAAGATAGACCACCCACGTGTCGGTGCCCCGTGGACACATGACAGCCTGCGGGGCACCGATCACATGTAACTGGTATCTAGATTACTTGGATGACGACTGACATAGGCTTCACGATACGCTGTACGTGACTCTCAAGAGAGGTTGGAGGACGACACAAATGGCAGCTGCGAGCGAGGCCATAGCAATGAGCTCGGGGATGCCTCAGCGCAGAAAACGCAATCTCATCCCCTGGATGTTCGTCGCCCCGTGTATGTTGGTTATCCTGCTGGTGACAATATTCCCAACCATCTACTCTCTAGGTCTGAGCCTGACCAAATGGGAAATTGGCCTGCAGGAACGACCGTTTATTGGACTGGGCAATTATATTGAGCTGTTCAGCACACCGCGTTTCCTCCATTCTTTGCTGATCACGTTGCTCGTCGTGGTAGTGGGCGTAAGCGTCGAATTTGGTCTGGGCTTTAGCCTGGCTCAGTTGTTGTCGGGCGAGATGAAAGGCAAGCGGGTCATTGTGGCAGCTCTGCTGTTGCCAGTGATGGTGATGCCAGTAGTGGTGGGCTACACGTGGCGGCTTCTTTGGGACGCGCAATATGGTCCCATCAATCAGATTATCGGCTGGATCATCGGGCAACCCTTCACCTATACATGGCTGGCCAAAACGGAAACGGCACTCTTCGCCATCCTGGTGACCGAGATCTGGCAGTGGACACCTTTTATGTTCCTCGTTTTCCTATCTGGTCTGGCTGTGATGGATCCAGAAGTCTTTGAGGCGGCGGACATCGATGGCGCTTCTGGATGGGCCAAGCTCTGGTACATGACGTTGCCTTTGATGCGACCCATCATTATTGTGGCGCTTCTCATTCGGGGGCTTGATGCGCTGAAATTCTTTGACATCATCTTCACGCTGACCGGCGGGGGGCCAGGCAACTCTACAGAGACGCTCTCATTTTACATCTACCAGACGGGCTATCAGTTCTTCCGCCTCGGCTATGGCGCTGCGGCCTCTTTTGTATTGCTTGTCTTCTTAGCCCTGTTTCTGACCTATCTGCTCAAAGCCTTCAGAGCAACGGTGGAAGGTTGATGGAGATGGAGCAGGTCACCGAATCAAGTGTGCATTCCGTAGGTTTGACCTGACGTGGGGTGCGACATGAAGTGTTCCTGCTGTGGGTCTTGGGCCCAGCACTGCAATGTAAGTGACAATAGTAGTTCATAAGCACAGGTGAGTGACTATGGGTTTACACACGCGTAAGTGGTTGTCGCAGGCTATTCGCTATCCCATCGCGTTGATCGCTCTCGCGTTCTTCCTGTTTCCGATCGTGTGGATCGTTTTGACAGCCTTCAAGACACCCAATGAGTTCTTGAGGAATCCCCCGGTGTGGATCCCTCAGACGCCCAGCCTGGTGTACTTCGAGCATGTGATCAAGACGGGCGGCCTGAAGGCGTTGAGCAATACCCTTATCATTTCTACCTCGACCACGCTTCTGGCGCTTCTGATAGGTTCACTGGCTGCCTATGCACTGGCACGCTACCGGGTGGGTGGGGACAATCTTCCCTTCTTCATCCTGTCGCAGCGCTTTATGCCACCTGTCGCTGTCATTTTTCCGTTTCTGCTGTTCTTCAAAGCGCTGAGATGGATGGACACTCATCAAGCGCTCATCCTCATCTACCTCACTTTCAACTTGCCTTATGCGGTGTGGATGATGCGAGGTTTCTTTATGGAAATACCTCGCGAAATCGAGGAATCGGCTCTGGTGGATGGGTGTTCACCACTGGGTGCATTTTGGCGCATCGCTCTTCCACTAGTCTCGCCCGGATTGGTGGCCACAGGGGTCTTCTGTTTCATTTTCTCTTGGGCTGAGTTCTTCTTCGCCGTTGCGATAACTAAGTCGCAAGCCGTAACGCTCTCGGTCTACATCGTGAACTTCTTCGGCAAAATGATGGTGCAGTGGGGTGAAATTGGGGCTACTTCGATTGTCTCTATGTTCCCTCTATTCATCATTAGCTTCTTAATGCAACGTTATCTGGTCCGTGGCCTAACCCTAGGCGCGGTGAAATAGAAGGGTAAGGTGGTTGACTGTGGCTCGTATCGTTGATTTGAGTTTGACTTTGCGCCCGGGTATGCAAGGCGTAGAGTACGAAGACCAATCCACCTTTGCTGCCAAAGGTTGGCATACAAGACTGCTTCACCTTCATTCCCACGCCGGCACCCATCTGGATGCGCCGGCACACTTTCTCGAGGGCAGCCTGACACTGGAGAATCTGTCTCTGGAGAAATGCATTGGCCCCGCATGGGTGATCGACCTGAGCTTCCTTAGGCCACGCGAGCTGATCACAGTAGAACATCTCGCCCCTCACGCCAGCAAGGTGACTCAGGGCGCGCGCTTGCTGCTGCGAACCGGCTGGAGTGCTCATGCCGACCTGCCAGACTATCGCACTCATTTCCCGCGTGTAAGCTTGCCACTGGCAGAATGGTTTGCCCAGCGTGGTATCTCCTTGCTCGGCGTCGAGACACCTGCCGTGGCCTCAATGGACGACCGCGAAGAGCTTATCTCGGTCCATCAAGCGCTGCTGCACGCTGAAATCGTCATCGTGGAAGGGCTTGCCAACCTGACTGCGCTTTCCACAGACCAGGTGACATTCATTGCCCTTCCTCTGAAACTCGAGGGCGGCGATGGATCTCCTGTGCGTGCTGTCGCCATCGAAGGCAACATATCACGGTAGAAGGCGCTTTGATGCGGCTATGTATTTTCGCATCGCACGTTCCCCATACCGAAGACCATAAAACTATTCAGGGAGGTTTTGATCGATGATCTTCTGTACAGGACTCAGTGTACCCGAGGGACCGGTGCTCTTGTCGGATGGCAGCTTCCTGGTGGTTGAGATGGGGTCGGATCGCGGATGCGTGACCCATATCAGCCCCGATGGAAAGGAGAAGCGCATTATTGCCAGGACTGGTCGGCCCAACGGACTGGCAGTAGATCGGCATGGTTATATCTGGGTGGCCGAGTCGGGAAGTTTGCCCGCACTGCTGCGCGTCACCATGGATGGTCAGATTGAGGTGTTCGCAACCGAGTGCGACGGCGAACCATTTCTCTTCCCCAATGATTTAGCGATTGGGCCTGACGGCGAAATCTACATGACCGATTCGGGCATCCTGGTTAAGGATTTCGCGCCGGGAGGGAAAGTGCGACCCGATTGGGCCACTTGCCCAATGGATGGACGCATCTACCGGATCAACCCCAAAACTCGCGCGGTGGTCAAGATCGACTCGGGAATGAAGTTCCCGAACGGCATTGCCTTTGGACCGGATGAAAACCTGTATGTGAACGAGATGATCCCGGCCATCGTCTGGCGCTACGAGTGGCGAGATGGTCACATCGTCAGTGGCCGGCAATACTTCGGCAACGTAGCTGACCCAGACAGCCCGGCTCAGATGAAATTCCCGGACGGACATAAGTTTGGAGCGAATGGGTGCCTATATGTGACCGTCTTCGGTCAAGGAGATGTCACAGTGCTCGGACCTGATGGTCAGGTGGTCGAGCGTATCAAGACAGAGGGTAAAATGCCCACCAATTGTGTGTTTGGTCCTCCGGGCAGCCACAAGCTCTACGTCACCGAGGACGAATTCGGTACGATCGAAGTATTCGACGTCGGAACAGACGGGCTGCCACTCTACACATAGACAAGTGCATTGTGCGTGTCGCAGCGGTAAGGCAGCATTTCAGAAGCTGTTGCTTGTGGGGCACAGATAGATTACCAGAGGAGAATTTTGATGCTACGTTCCCCTAGCCCTGTCTTCAACCGGTTGCTCGATCGCATTGCGCAGATGCCCGTTGTAGATTGCCACGAGCACCTGCGGGGCCCGGAGCGCGACCTAAGAGACTTGCCGTGTGAACCGATCGCTGCTCTGACGACTATGTACCTGATCAGTGACCTATGGTCAGCTGGAGCTACCGATCGTGAAATCGGTTTCCTACAGGATCCCGACGTCAGCACAGGCGAAAAATGGCCCCTGTTCGAGCGCCTTTGGGAAGCCTGCCGGCACACAGCCTACGCGCGTGTGACGCGCCTGATGTTGAAACAACAGTATGATATTGAGGAGATAACACGAGAGTCGTTGGAACTTGTGGCAGAGCACCTGGCCGGACAAGACGAAGCGGACTATCTGCGCCTATTCGATGAGGCCGGCATCAAAGCCGTGGTCGCCGATGTGCTCTTCCCGCCTCCGTGGGAACGCCCTGTGCGCTATTTTGGCAGCCCAGTGCTGCGGCAATTCCTTCAGGGTCGTTTTCAGCTGCCTATCATATGGCATCCAGTGTTCTCGCTGCCCTACTACCATGAGATCCGCCTGTATGACTTCATTGATTTTGTCAGCAGCCTGGCCGAACAAAGCATCACATCGCTGGCAGAGTATGAAGAAGCCCTATACACGCTTATTGAGCGTGCTGTCGAAAAAGGTGTTGTCGCCTTTAAAGACCAATCTGCCTATCGGCGTATCATCGCCTATGAGCTGCCATCCCGCAGCGATGCGGAGCGCCTGTTCAATCGTTTGTTGATTGATCCGCGCCAACAGCTCGCGTGGCCGGACTCGAAGCCGCTGGATGATTATCTGTTTCACCAAATGATGCGCTGGGCACGCGAGCTAGAGCTCCCGGTCCAGGTCCATACCGGTCATCTAGCGAATGCACGCAATCGAGTGGACAAAGCTAACGCAGCCCACCTGGCCCCTGTGCTGGAACTGCATAAAGGGGTGCGTTTCGACCTCTTCCATGGCAACTGGCCCTATTTAGGCGATGCTCTGTTCTTGGCCAAGAACTATCCTAATGTGCACCTGAACTTGTGCTGGGTGCACATGATAGATCCACTCTACAGTCAGGAGTTGCTCAAGCGCGCTGTTCTCACCGTGCCACACACGAAAGTGTTCGGCTTTGGTGGCGATTACTTCCTATCGCCTGCGCATTCTATGGCCCATCTGACGTTGGCGCGTGAGACCATTGCAGCCGCACTGACCGATCTCGTAGAGAGCAGTTGGCTGGAGGAGGAAGAAGCAGTCCAGCTTGCAGCAGAATGGCTCTACAATAATCCCAACCGCTTCTACCGGTTGGGGCTTCCTGAGTTTGTACCGTAGACAACAGATGAATCGGAGCATGCCGGACGACAGCGCCCGCACGTGTGAGGGCATCAGCAAGCAGGAATATCAGACGCGGCTTCAGGCGACACGCCAAGTAATGGCGCGTATGGAACTGGGCGCATTGGTGATCTATTCTTGGAAGCGTGGTCAGGTGCGTTATTTATCAGGCTATAAGCCAGATTACGTGGCTAACGTCGCCATGCTAGTCATCCTGCCCGAAGGCGAGCCCAGCCTGCTGGTGCGTTTTCCTTTCGATCTGGAGCGAGCGCGCAAGATGTCCTGGCTGCAGGACGTCCGGGCCAGTGGCAATTTGGAGGGCTTAGTGCGCGACTGCTGCGCCATCCTCGACAGGGGTAGCCCGTCTAATGCTAGCGTCGGGCTGATTGGTGGAGACTCCGTAGTGGACGAGCTGCCGCACAGCTTGCACGAGATGCTCAGCCAGGCACTGGGCGGGCGCAAACTGGTGCCAGTGCCTCATATCTTGGAGCAACTTAGGCTGCGTAAGAGTGCTGCCGAAGCAACCCTGATGCGCGAATCGGCACGGGTCGCCGATGCCGCGCTGGCGGCAGCTCGTAGTGCAGCACAGGCAGGCCATTCCGAGTACGAGGTTATCGCCGCAGCCGAGGCAACCGCGCGGGCTATGGGAGCAGAGGAGATGCTCTCAGTGATTGCACCAGCCGCGCAGGAACTGATCAGACCTCCGGAAGAACGCCGGTTGGGCGAAGGAGAAATACTTGTTGCGGAATTTGCCGTCCAGGTAAATGGGTACTTCACCCAAGTGCCTAGTGTTTTTCATACCGGCACACCCAGCGCAGAACAGCGAGAGATGTACTCAGTGGCTTATGCCGGCTATTTGGCCGGAGTGCGCGCTGCCCGCCCTGGCAACACGATCGGTGACGTCGCCAGAGCGGAGCTGACTGTCCTGGAAGACGCCGGCTGGCTCAGGTGGCATGCCTACGACCTGGGACATGGCGACGGATTGGACCATCCCGAGCTGCCGGCCGTTACGCCTGAATCGGAGGTGCCAGTTGAGCCCGGGATGGTGCTGTGCATCCACCCCGGGCTGCACAAACCGGGTGTCGGGGGAGTTTTTGTGGGCGGCACAGTCCTGGTTGAATCAGATGGCGCCATCCCATTGCATCAGGTCGCTCCTGAGCTGTGAATTGGGGCATGGCAGCAGGTCAGGGCAAATGAGAGGTTAAGAAAAGTGCTCATAGACCGTGTCATTGCTTGCAGGGATGTGCCCTCCTTGAAGCTCACCCCGGTTCAAGAATTGACATAGTCCCAGGGAAAATTTATAGTTTGTTTCATCGTATGGTATGCCAGCATACCAAAAGCTGGAGACAGGACCCGATCATAGTCGAGAGAAACTGATGAAAGAGATCTCTTTCCGTGTTGGCGTTTCTGATGATTTCAAAAGTGATGCTCCTGGATTGCTAGAGCCTTTTCTGGACCAAGTGTTCGGTCCGCTCCCCTTCGTACAGTGTTGCTTCTTCCCGGTGAAAGGCCATGTGGTGGTATCAGACGATATCAGAGGTTACGACGCGGTGATCACCCTGAAACCACGATATACCACGGCATCGCTGATCGGGAATGAGCGCCTGACGATCATCGCGCGCTGGGGAGCTGGCTATGATATGGTTGACGTGCCAGCGTGTACTGCTGCAGACATCTTGCTTGCCATCACCCCTGAAGCGGTGCGCCAGCCAGTTGCGGAGGGCATTCTGGCTTTTTTCTTAGCGTTGGCTAAGAATTTGCCAGCTAGGGACCGGCTCACGCGCAGCGGAGGACGCGATCTTACAATCGAAAACAGCGGTGTCAGCCTGTCCGGGAAAGTGTTCGGCTCAGTAGGGTTGGGCAACATCGCTTCCCAGATGTTTCGGCTAATTCACGCCTTCGGTCCAGCGCGTATGCTTGCCTGCGATCCTTACGCGAGCCCTACCAAAGCGCAGCGGCTGGGTGTAGAGCTGGTTGATCTCGAGACCCTGTTTCGTGAGTCTGATTTCCTGGCGGTCGCCTGCCTTCTTAATGATGAAACAAGGGGCATGATCGACCGTAGGCTGCTCTCTCTGATGAAGCCAACCGCGTTCTTTGTCAACGTGGCGCGCGGTGGGATCGTCAAGGAGGCAGACCTGGTGGCCATTCTACAGGAACGTCGCATCGCGGGAGCTGGGCTGGACGTTTTTGAACAGGAACCTTTGCCCCCCGATCATCCGCTAGCTGCTCTGCCCAATGTCATTCTGACACCGCACCGCATCGCATGGTCGGATGCGCTCTACCGCGGAAATGGGTTGGGCGCCTGTCACAACGTCTTGACAGTCCTGCAGGGTGGAGTGCCTGAGCATACAGTTAATCGCGAAGTCATCCATCAGCCCGGCTTTCAGACCAAGCTGCGATCGCTGGCACAGCGTTGGGCAGCTGCCACCGGAGAAGAACCTGTGTGAGACATGATGAGAGGTGACTATGAGCGAGACGGTGGCTTTGCTGGGTGCCGCCGGAAAGATGGGCACCCGCATCAGCAACAATCTTGCTAGGACGACGGCGTATGAGGTGTTGTATGTCGAAGCCTCTGGAGCAGGTGAGGAACGACTGCGTACACGGGGTCTCATCCCTACCCCACTCGAGGACGCCATACTACGGGCTGACATCGTTGTGATGGCAATACCGGATGTTCTGATTGGCAAAGTGAGCCGAACGGTCGTCCCCCAGATGAAAAGCGGTGCGATGCTGTGTTGCCTCGACCCTGCTGCGCCTCACGGTGGTGAGCTCCTTTTGCGTGACGACATCGCCTATTTTGTTACCCACCCGTGTCATCCTTCCATCATAAAAGAGGAGACTGACCCAGCGGCGCGTCAGGACTTTTTCGGTGGGGTTGCGGCCAAGCAAGCAATCGTCTGTGCGTTGATGCAGGGATCGGAGGCCGACTACGCGCGTGGCGAGGCATTGGCACGGGCAATGTTTGCTCCAGTGGTGCGCGCCCATCGCATCACGGTCGAGCAGATGGTGCTGCTGGAACCTGCCATGGCGGAGACCATGGCGCTCACCTTGATGCTGGCACTGCGAGAGGGTCTTGACGAAGTCATCCGTCGCGGCGTGCCAGAGGAGGCAGCGCGCGATTTCTTGCTCGGCCACATGGGTATTTTCACAGGCATCCTCTTCGGGTTCTACGACGCACAGGTGTCTGACGGCGCCAGAAAAGCTGCCGAGCGCGCCAGAAAAATGATCTTGCAACCCGATTGGAAGAAGATCTTTGAGCCAGAAAATGTGATGCGCGAGATCAAAGCTATTACACAAGGACAACAAGGGACGAACGCGTGAAACCCAATCGTTTCAGACAAATTCTAGCGCAGGGCAAAGTGCCCGTGGGGCATATGTTGATCGAGTTTACATCCCCCGGCATTGCGCGCATACTCGAATGCGCCGGGGTCGACTTCGTGGTCGTGGATATGGAACACTCAGGATTCGGCTTCCGGGAGGTCGCTACCCTGTTGGCATTGTTCAAGGGTACTCCGATTGCCACCTTCGTGCGTGTTCCCCAGATCGAATATCACTTCATTGCACGCTGCCTGGACGCCGGAGCACAAGGCATTATGGCACCCAACGTCAGAAATGGCGCCGAAGCACGCGCCATCATCCGTGCAGCCAAGTATGCTCCTTTGGGTGAACGTGGCGTGGCACTTGGCACAGCCAACACAGACTTCCGGCCCGTCAACGCCACCGAGTTCCTCGCAGAGGCTAACCGAAACACGACCATTATCTGCCAGATTGAGAGTCAAGAAGGCCTTGACCATCTGGAAGAAATTGCAGCCACCCCCGGGGTGGATGTATTGTGGGTGGGTCATTTTGACCTCAGCCACTCTTTGGGTATTGTTGGACAGCTGAATCACCCGCGTCTGTTTCAAGCACTCCAACAGGTAGTAGAGGTGGCAAGGCGACATAAGCTTGCTGCTGCCATTCAACCGCGCACCCTAGCCCAGGCGCAGGAATGGTTAAAGATAGGCTTCAACGTGATCTCGTTCGGGGCTGATTTTGCTATCTACCTTGACGCTTTGACCGAAGGAGTTGCTCTCGTGCGTGAACTTGCACGCACAGGAAGATTGAGCTACGAAGGGAACCTCTATGAATCGCCAGGAAATGCTTGACAGGTTGCCTCCAGAGTGGGCAACTGACCTACTGCCAGAGATTCGCAAACAAATTCGCACCAGTCGACGCAAGGTCGTCGTGCTAGACGACGATCCCACCGGCACTCAGACGGTGTACGACATCCCTGTGCTCACAGAATGGTCAGTGGAGACACTATGCGCTGAGCTCGAGAGCGAGCTGCCCGCCTTCTATGTGCTCACCAATTCGCGCAGCCTGTCCTGTGCCGAGGCAGCAACACTCAACGCGACAATTGGACACAACCTGCTAGAAGCGAGGCGCCGCTCAGGGCGCGAGTTTGTCGTGGTGAGCCGGAGCGATTCCACTCTGCGCGGGCACTTCCCTGGCGAGGTGGAGGCGCTAGCACAGGCATTGCAACACGAGTTCGATGCCTGGCTGATTATCCCGTTCTTCCTTGAAGGTGGACGCTACACCATCCACGATATCCACTATGTCGCCGATGGAGAGCGACTAGTGCCAGCAGGTGAAACCGAGTTTGCCCAAGACGTCGTCTTCGGCTACCGTTCCTCCAACCTGCGGCACTGGGTGGAAGAAAAAACAAAGGGTGCCGTCCGTGCCGACGATGTGGCTTCCATCAGCATAGACGACCTGCGGCTCGGCGGCCCCAATCGGGTCTTTGAGAAGCTGTCCAGCCTGCGACGTGGAAGCATGTGCGTGGTCAATGCTGCTAGCATGCGCGACCTCCAAGTGTTCGTTCTGGGCCTGTTGCATGCCGAAGCACAAGGAAAGCGTTTTCTGTATCGCACCGCTGCCTCCTTCGTACAGGTGCGCGCCGGGCTGGCGCCGCGCCCATTGCTCCAGCATACCGAGTTTGACTTGACCGCTGGGAACGGCGGCCTGATTGTGGTCGGTTCCCATGTACCACGCACCACAGCTCAGGTTAACGCTCTCCTCGCCGGGTCCGATGTTTGCAGCCTCGAGGTCCCCGTTCAGGCGTTACTCGATGACGGCCAGTTGCAGCAGGAGGTAAAACGCTTGGCGCAACAGACGGATCAACGGTTGCAGGCCGATTGCAACGTCCTGCTGTACACGAGCCGCACACTGGTCACTGGCGAAACCGCCGAGCGCAGTCTCGATATCGGCAGACGTATATCAGAAGGTCTGGTCTCCATCGTACGCGCCATTGCGACCCGGCCGCGCTTCCTGGTAGCGAAAGGGGGTATCACGTCGAGCGATGTGGCCGCGTATGGTTTGGGTGTCAGGCGTGCAATGGTCATAGGACAAATATTGCCTGGCGTGCCTGTATGGCGTTTAGGATCTGAGAGCCGTTTCCCAGGTCTGACATATGTGGTCTTCCCCGGCAATGTGGGTGATGCTGAATCATTGCTCAAAGTGGTTCAAATTCTTAGCGTCCGTTCCGGAGAACAAGTAAAGGCTGAAGAGCAGAGCAGGTAGGGTCATGTCATAGAAACCATCGCGCCCGAAGCGCCCGACTCCCAGGCTGATAGGTTTGATTGACGCGATGATCGAGAAGGACTATGATTTCAGTCTTACCATAATGGCTTACCCAGGTAACAATGCGCGCTAAAGGGGATGGATTATGGTGGAACAGAGTGTATCCGATACGATTCAATTGTTCAAAACAATCCAGCGCTCGACCACGCTGGTTCACCGTGTGACCGGACAGATTGAACAGCTGATCGTCAAAGGTGAACTGCGACCAGGCGATCGCCTGCCGCCTGAACGTGAGCTGGCACGCCAGTTTGGTGTGAGTCGAACTGTGGTGCGCGAAGCGGTGCGCTCCCTCGTCGCCAAAGGTCTGTTAGAAGTGCGACCAGGCAGTGGTACCTCGGTGCGCAGCCCGAGCGCAGACGCAGTCGCACAGTCGCTGATGATGTTCTTACGTGCTGGGCATCCCGAGTTTGATTGCGAAAAGGTGATGGAGATTCGTCGCGTGCTCGAAGTAGCCAACGCCGGTTTTGCGGCACAAAGACGCACCCCCAAGGATTTGGAAGAGATGGAGCAGATTCTGCGCGACGCGAGCACTTTCTCCGTCGACCGCTATCGCTTCGCCGAGTTCGATGTCGCATTTCACGCAGCTGTAGCACGCGCGACCCAAAATGAGCTGTTCTCCCTGCTGCTGGACTCGGTGGCAGACATCTTGCTGACGTGGCGACAGTTCACTTTTGACGTCCCGGGTACGCCAGAACGTGCAGTAATGTATCATCGCGCCATCTATGAGCAAATCAAGCGCGGGGATGTGGAAGGCGCTCGCCGGGCCATGAGCGAGCACTTGGTCGAGTCCGAGGACACTATGCGCAAGGCCATTGCGTTGCACAGCGAGCACGGCCAGCAAGCAGGGGGTTGCAAGCCTCCCTCCCCGGGCGATGGGACAGGGGAAAATGGGAAGCCAGCTGCCGGGGAGGGCGTAGCGTCAGCAGATTGATCAAGATTGATCACACAGAAAGGGGCAATGCCAAACATCCTATGGAAACAATTGCACTGTTTGGAGCCGCCGGGAAGATCGGCACGCGGATCGCTACCGCGCTTAGGGACGCACCAGAGTTTCGCATGTTGTATGTCGAAGCGGGAGAGGCAGGGATCGCGCGATTGCGCGAGCGCGGTCTGACACCCTCTACTCCGGAGGAAGCCGTTCGCGAAGCAGGGGTGATCATACTGGCGATCCCCGATGTTCTGATTGGAAAAGTAGCCAGTGAGCTGGTGCCAATGCTGCAAAGTGGTACTCTGGTGATCCTGCTTGACCCGGCTGCCCCGTACGGCGGCGAGCTGCCTGAGCGCAAGGACATCAGTTATTTCGTTGTGCATCCATGCCATCCACCCATCGTATGCGATGAGGATGACCCGGAAGCACGTCTCGATTTCTGGGGCGGTAAGGCAAAACAGAACATCGTGTGCGCCCTGATGCAAGGTACTGAAAGCGATTACCTGAGAGGCGAACGCATCGCGCGCAAAGCATTTGCACCGGTGATGAACGCCTACAGAGTCACGGTGGAACAGATGGCCATCCTAGAACCAGCACTAGCAGAGACCGTGGTGCTGACGTGCCAGGTGGTCATCAGCGAGGCCATTGAAGAGGCCGTGCGGCGAGGGGTACCCTATCAGGTTGCTCGCGACTTCGTGCTAGGCCATATGAAAGTCAACGTCGGCATCCTGTTCGGCTACATTGATGCCCAGCTTTCGGACGGCGCCAAGCTGGCCGTCGCGCGCGCCAAACAAACCATCTTTCAGCCCGACTGGAAGAAGGTTTTTGAGCCCGAGAATGTCCTGGCCGAGGTCAAAGCCATCACGCAAGGAAGGGCAGCAGCAAAGTGAGCGGGACATCCCGTGTGCGCGGTATTCTCTGTCGGGGATGCCTATGCGCTTAGGCATCAGCTCCTTTACTTACGGCTGGGCTGTTGGCGCGCCAGGCCACCCCCCCAAACATCCCTTGGGAATGATGGGGCTGCTGAACAAAGCGGCCGAGCTGGGCGTGCACCTGATTCAGGTAGCCGACAATCTGCCGCTGCATCGGCTGTCGCCAGAGGAGCTGACCACCTTCCAGACGCGTGCCAGGGAACAGAATGTCTGCATCGAGGTGGGTACGCGTGGCATTGCACCCGATCATTTGTTGCGTTATCTAGAGCTCGCGCAACGTTTTGGCTCTCCGATCCTGCGCGTGGTCATCGATACCGCTGACCATCATCCAGAGCCTGACGAGGTGGTCAGCCTGCTGCGGATAGTGATCCCCGAGTTCGAACGGGCCGGCGTCTGCCTGGCCATTGAGAATCACGATCGCTTCCGAGCAGCGACGCTGGCGGACATCATCCACCGCACAGGCAGCCACTACGTGGGCATTTGTCTGGACACAGTGAATTCGTTTGGCGCTCAGGAGGGACCAGAGGCTGTCGTCAGGGTGCTCGGTCCCCTCACCGTGAACCTGCACATCAAGGATTTCGCAGTCGTTCGCGCCGCGCACAACATGGGCTTCACGGTTGAGGGTCGTCCTGCCGGTCAGGGGCAACTCGACATCCCATGGCTGTTGCAAAAGTTAAGCCACATGGGGCGCGACGTTAACGCCATCTTGGAGCTGTGGACACCTCCTCAGGCCACCTTGGAGGACACCATCGCGCTTGAGGATGCATGGGCCAGATCCAGCATTGCCTACCTGCGCGCGTTCATAGCCGATTAACCGGCTGATTACCGCGCTCGTTTTCGCTATGACCATTGCTGGAGGTGCAGGAATGATCCCGAAGAACGTGCTGTACTACGGAAAGGACGAGGACCTGCCCGAGCAACACCTGCTCCGGGCCGGGCCGTTGACAGTCGTCTATGAGGAAGGCGACCTGCGTTATGTACGTTATGAGGATCAGGAAATACTGCGGCGTGTCTACGTCGCCGTGCGTGATCGCAACTGGGGCACTGTGTTGCCACGACTGAGCAACCTCCAGATCGAAGCCGATTCATCCTCGTTCCGGATCCGCTACGACGTGGAGAACAAGGAGGGCGATATCGACTTCTTCTGGAGAGGTAGCATCGAGGGTGACGCTCACGGCACGATCATATTTTCCATGGATGGGGTAGCACGCTCCACCTTTTTGCGTAATCGCATCGGCTTCTGTGTTTTACATCCCATCAAGGAATGTGCTGGAAAGCCTTGCATTGTCGAAAAGGTGGACGGCTCGCAAGAGCAAGGTTCATTCCCGCTCTACGTCTCGCCGCACCAGCCATTCTTGGATATGCAAGCTATTAAACATCAGGTGGTGCCCAACCTGTGGGCTGAGGTACGCTTTGCGGGGGACGTCTTTGAGATGGAGGACCAGCGCAACTGGACAGACGCCTCCTACAAGACGTACTGTACCCCTCTTGCCCTACCCTTCCCAGTGAAGGTTGAGCAAGGAACGCGCATCGTTCAGTCAGTGACGTTGAAAATTGAGGGGACAGCCATTGGGGCAGCCAGTCGAGCGCAGACAGACGAGATCGTATTCCAGGTGGGGAGTCATCCGACAGCCAACCTGCCCGCCATCGGACTCGGGATGGCAAGCCACGGAGGACGTCTCACAGCGCGCGAGCTGCAACGTCTCGGAATGTTGAATCTGTCCCACCTGCGCGCTGATCTGTGGTTCTCGCAGGGCAACTGGGCAGTTGAGCTGGCACGCGCCATCGATGAAGCTAATGCGTTAGGCCTCGGACTGGAGATGGCGCTGATTCTCTCAGACGCAGCCGAAGAGGAGCTTAAGGCACTAGTGGGTGCGCTCGGAGCTGCAGCGCGTAGTAGCCGACCACGGATCGACCGCTGGCTGATCTTCCACGAGCGAGAAAAGTCCACCACTGCGCGCTGGATCGCTTTGGCTCGCCAGTATTTGACCGACTGCGCCCCCTCAGCACAGTTCGTCTCTGGCACCAATCACTTTTTCGCCGAGCTGAACCGTGGTCGCCCGCCAATCGAATTGCTGGACGGGGTAACCTATTCCATCAATCCCCAGGTGCACGCCTTTGACAACGCTTCCTTGGTAGAGAATCTAGAGGCTCAGGCTTCAACCGTTGAGAGCGCCCGTCAGTTCAGCGGTGGCTTGCCCATCATTGTCAGTCCGGTGACACTGCGCATGCGACTCAACCCTAACGCTACCGCCCCGGAACCAGAACCCGCTCCGGGCCAGCTTCCCTCTCGTGTGGACGTTCGCCAGATGTCGTTGTTCGGTGCCGGCTGGACTGTCGGCAGCCTGAAGTACCTAGCCGAGAGCGGCGTACACAGCGCCACCTACTATGAGACAAGTGGCTGGCTGGGGGTCATGGAGCGTGAAGAAGGCTGTCCGCTACCTGAAGTCTTTCGTTCACTGCCCGGCACGGTCTTCCCTATGTACCACGTCTTTGCTGACATTGGTGAGTTCAATGGCGCTCAGGTCATCCCATCTGTTTCCAGCGACACCCTTCGTGTGGACGGTCTGACCGTCTGCAGGGATGGGAAGACGCGCACGTTGCTGGCCAACATGACCAACCAGCAGCAAATCGTGCGCATAGCAGGCCCCGGCACCACGGTGTGCGTGCGACATCTCGACGAGACCAATGCCAGGCAGGCGATCACGTCACCTGAAGAGTTTCGGGGTCGACCTGGTGAGATCATCACGGCCCAAGGGGAGACGATCATGCTGACGCTGTTGCCATATGCCATCGTCACTGCCGACTGGCTCTAAACACTCTCGATAGACCCTAGAAAGGAACGCTGATGAGACGTACCATTCTGGTGACTGGAGGTTCTGGCCTTCTGGGCAGCTACGTCGTGCGCCAGCTGGCGGAACGTGGAGATCGGGTGATCAACTTTGACGCGCGCGAACCCGCAGGCGAACTGGCTTGGTGGCTCAAACCGGTAGCCGATCGCATTCACTTCGTAGCAGGCGGTGTGGATACGTGGGGCGATGTGGCCAGTGTGGTCCGGGAATTTGCCCCGGACGTCATCGTGCACACCGCCGCCATCGTCGACCTGCCCCTGCTCAACAAACGTCCCGGGCTGGCAGCCAGTATCAATTTTGGCGGTACATTTAACATATTGGAAGCAGCACGCGTGTTTGGTGTTTCTCGCGTCATCTACGTCTCGAGCATCGCCTTGTTACCGAGCATTCAGTACCAGCCGGTTGACGCCAAACACCCTATCTTCCTGGCGAATGAAGGACCAGGAGGCAGCTTCTATGCTGCTGCCAAAGTAGCGGGTGAGGCCTTCTGTTGGGCCTATCATCAGTCCTTTGGATTGGACCATATCATCTTGCGTCCTTCGGCTGTTTATGGCTTTGGAATGCGGTATCCGATCTACATAAAACCAATGGTGGAAAACTCGGTACGTGGCCTGCCGACACGTTTTGCACAAGGCCGCGAGTTCCCACGCGACTACACCCACGTCCTCGATGTCACACAGATGGTATTAAAAGCGATAGACATCCCCGCTGAGAAAATACAGGATCGTGTCTTCTATGCTGCCACAGGGCGTCCATTGGTCACGGCGGGTCAGGTCGCAGAGGTAGTGAAGAAGCTCATACCTGGCGCAGATATTGAGATTGGCTCCGGATTATCCGAGAACGACTTGATTGAGATTCGTTATCGCGGCGTTCTCAGCATTGAGAACGCACGGCAACAGCTCGGCTACGAACCACAGTTTGGCGACATCGAGCAAGGCGTTGCCCATTACATTGAAACATACCGTCGTTACCTGGCTGAAACAGGCCAATGAAACACAGTCTGGCAGTATAATGTTATGTCAAAAACTTTCACTTGAGAAAGGATCATAGCAAGAAATGAAGCCTCGGACGAAGTTTGAATTCTTAGGCAATGCTGCCTATCGCATCACCAACAGCCAGGGGACAGTCGTGCTGATTGACCCCTTTCTGAACGAGAGCGACTGCTCACCTATCAAGGTGAAAGATTTGGAGCGGGTAGATCTCGTCCTGGTGACCCATGCCGCATGGGATCACATGGGAGATACCTTGGAAATCGCGCTCAAATTCAACTGCCCCGTGATATGCGGTGGCGAAGTGCGCCACCACCTGGTGCGCCACGGCGTGGACCCGAACAAAGTTCGCGGCATGTGCTGGGGGCTGCAGGTGGTCGAAGCTGGCATTCGTGTGCGCTCAGTGGCCTCGATGCACTGGTCCTTTATCGAATACCCAGACGGAACGTTCATTTCTGGGCCGCCTATGGGTTTCATCTTCTACCCGGATGAAGGGGTGCGCGTGTATCACTCTGGCGACACCGCAATTTTCAGCGACCTGAAATTGTTCGGTCAGTTGTATCAGCCTAACATTGCACTGATATGTGTGTCGATGCCAGAGAGCGGTCAGTTGCAGAAACATGGTATTCCCGTGCCTTTCTGTGGAGAGATGAGCCCCCACGAAGCAGCACTGGCATGCCTGTGGCTGGGCGTGGAATATGCTCTCACCAACCACTACTCTCGAGCGAAGGGCAATCCGGATGTAGAGAAATTCCTCACTCTCATCAACAACTTGCACTCTGACACCGGACCGGTGGTGAAACCAGTGGTATTGGAGCCAGGCGAGACATGGTACTATCCCCCTGAAGACTAATGGAGCAGGATCATCTGGTGAAGCAGCTTGCCGCCAGAATTTCCCCTGCTTGACGAGCCAGACACGATATGGCATAGTATTCTCATGGCTGAAAAGCTGTGCGTACTAGTAGTAGACGACGATCCCGACATGGTGCGGCTGCTGAAGTACACACTATGCAAGGATGGCTACCACGTTGCAGTCGCACTCAGCGGCCAGGAGGCTCTTCGCCAGGCGTTGGAGCTGCACCCCCAGGTAGTTATTACAGACCTTATGATGCCCGGAATGGATGGCACAGCGCTGTGCCGCGAGCTGAAGAGCAACCCCGACTTGCACCCCATTTATGTCATTATTTTGACCGCCAAGGACGAACGGGACAGCTACATCGCCAACCTGGAGTTAGGCGCAGATGACTACATCGTCAAGCCAGCGACATTGCAGGAATTGCGTGCCCGTATCGAAGCGGGATTGCGTTGGGTCAGGTCTCAGGTACAGCTGCAGCGTATTGCCACCAGCGATAGCCTGACATTGCTTCCTAATCGGTACATGCTTGATGAAGTGCTCGCACGGGAAGTGGCAGTAGCTGTAAGGGCTGAAGAGCCTCTCAGCGTTATCTGGCTCGACCTTGACCATTTCAAGAAGATCAACGATACATTTGGTCACGCAGTAGGGGATCGGGCGCTGCAAGAACTGGCGGATATCATACGTGCCCAAGTGCGAGCGACAGATATCCCGGCGCGTTACGGTGGTGAAGAGTTTGTCATCGTTTTGCCGGGCGTGGACCTCAACGCTGCGTGGAGTGTCGCCAGACGATTGCGCCAGGTGATCGCTGCGAGCCTGTGGCCGTCGGTTGTGCGTTCTCTGGCGGATACACCCCTCGCCCCATCCTTGGAAGAATCTGGCGAGCTGACAGCCAGTCTGGGAGTAGCTTCTCTCGATCAGCTCAGCGAAAAGACAGCCCAAGCTTTGTTGCGCGCAGCTGACGCAGCGGCCTACGAGGCTAAGCAAGCAGGGCGCAACCGAGTCCGTGTCTATCAGTCAGCTCTGCTGGACGAATATGAGCCAGAACAGAGGTCAGATGACAACGTATTCGTCACGCGCGAGCTCGAAGTGAGCCGCCTGTATGAAGCAGTTGGCCGTCTGGGACCAGCGGTCTCGTTTCGGGACCCAAGCACACTCAAACAAGTGCGCATCGTGCTTGGTGCGAGTGCCGTTGGCTGGGTACAGTGGCAGGAAGAGGGCACACCCAAGCCAAGAGGATGGCTGGGGATATCTGTTGAATCTGTCCCTGAGCTCCTGCGCCGTCTGCAGTGGACCTCTCTCACCCAGACACCCAATCTTATGTCGCAGACTTTCGCAGTGACCATGCTCTTAGATTTGCTTGGAGAAGAGGGAACGCCTTTGATTATGGCAACCGGTGTCTTGGCACACGACTCACGCGGGTATACGCGCGGGGGAATCTGGGCTGCATGGCAGCGCGAGATTAAGCTCACAGTGCGTCACAAGTTTATCCTGAGCTATCTGGCTCGCATCCTAGGCCTGGAGCTCGAGTTAGAAGCCACCTGCAGTCCGTCCTAGGAACCTGATCAGGTGGGCTTACCCACTATTAGAGACGATCCTCTTCACAATTCCAACGTCAGATGAGATAGACCCTTCAGGCAAATGCCTGAGAACCGTTATCCCATAATCGTGCGGCTCTGTTCATGCATGTACAGCGCCAGAGTGTACAGCCCACCGATGCCCTTCCCACTTGAACCGCTCCCCTTCCAACCTCCAAAAGCCTGGACACCCGGCCAAGCACCTGTCGTGGCGCCGGCAGCGCGGTTAACATAGGTGGTACCGGCTTCGATGTTCTCAAAGAACCATTCGATCTCCGCTGGATCCTCACTGAAGAAACCAGCGGTGAGACCATAAATGGTGTTATTTGCCTTGTCCATCGCCTCCTGCAACGTCTTGACCCGCGCCAGGTGCAGAATGGGCAGGAAGAGTTCTGTCTTGACTAGCTCGTGATCTTCCGCCAAGCCTTCTACAACAGCTGGCTCAACGTAATAGCCTCGTGCCAAGGGCCCCTCTGTCAGAACACGCCCACCCACCAGCACAGTGCCATCACGCTGTGCAAGCGCGATATATCGCTGGTAATTCTCGTAGGCAGCGCGGTTGATGACGCTTCCCATAAACACATCGCGACGAGTCGGCAGGCCAACCTTCAGCCCACAGGTCATCTCGATCAGCTTTGCTTTGAAGGCGTCGTAGACACCCTCTTGGACGTAGACGCGCGAACAGGCGGAACACTTCTGTCCGCTGAGGCCGAACGCGGCGCGCACCACCCCAGTTACTGCCTTGGTTATATCTGCCGTATTAGAAACGATGACCGGGTTCCTGCCCCCCATTTCGATAATTGCGAAGCGCGGATAGACGCCGCTCGCCGCTTTTCTGTATAGCTGCATGCCAGTCTCGTACGACCCGGTGAAAGTCCATCCGCAAATGTCCGGATTATCCAGCAGCTCCTGGCCCACAGTGCTGCCTGGGCCACTTAGGGCGTTGAACACGCCTGGTGGCAAGTCCGCCTCTGCAAACAGCTCGGCTACCTTCCAATTTGTGTAGGGTGTCTCCGATGAACCCTTAAACACCACAGTGTTGCCGGTGAGCAGCGCAGCAGCAATGGGCGCCGCGGACAAAGCCATCGGGAAGTTGAAAGGAGATATCACCGCCCACACGCCGTACGGCCGCAGCACACTGAAGTTGCGTTCGTGGGGATCATCTGGATTAAGCTTACCAAGCTCGTTGATGAAGCCATGGTTTTTCTCCATAGAGTTGGCATAGTAACGGAACAGGTCGGCTGTCTCTTCGACTTCACCCAAGGCCTCCAGACGACTTTTGCCCACCTCGAGGATCATAAGCGCGGCCAGCTCCAAGCTGTTGTCACTGATGCGCTCGGCCAGCTGGCGTATAAGTGCAACACGCTCCTGCCACGGCACCTTGCGCCATTCTGGGAACGCTCTCTTGGCCGCAGCAATCGCCGCCTTGGCATCTGCTGCTGTTCCTTGGGCAAAGCTGCACAGGCGCAGCGAGGTGTCTGCCGGGCTGACTTTCTCCGCCTTGCGTGCACCCGTCACGCGCTTCCCATCAATGAACATGGGCAGATCGACCTCGAACCATTCAGAGGTCACGCGATCGATTGCCCTGTCAAAGGCGGATTGAAGTTCTTCATTGTCAGCAGACATTGTCGCGTAGGTAACTTTGATGCGTGCGCTCACGGTGGTGCCTCCCTGATTTCATGAAACTCTCGTACACAGAGACTCTATTCCACGCTCGCGCTGCCCGCAAATTGCAGAGCACCCGCCTGAACGCGGAGAAAAAACGCTTGCTTCGTCGGATTGTGCTGCGCATTGAATCGCCAGTGGCCGGTGACTCCTTTATAGTCTAGTGAGCTGAGTGCCCCTGCTACCACCTCTGGCGACGTGCTTCCCGACTGCTCGATCCCCTGTATGAGCAGTGTGGCGGCGTCATACGCCAACGCAGCCAGCGCATCTGGCTCCACAGCGAAGGCGGCACGATACCGCGCTGCCCACTCTCGCACAATCGGATTGACGACATCACCGCTGTAGTGGGCCAACAGATAGACCCCTTCCAGTGCCTTCAGATCCAACTCCTGAACGTTCCACCAATCACTCCCCACTATAGTTTTCTCGATTCCTTGTGCACGCAACACATCTTGCACCTGCGCCACAGCCGACTGACGATCCGGCACATATACCGCCTGAATCTCAGGTTTCATCGCCGACTTCAGGTAATCGCTGAAAGACTGTTGCATCGGATCACCAGTCACAATCAGAGCATCGCCTCCCAATGTAGCGAAACTCTTATAAAAAGCAGTGGTCACGTCACGTGAAAATGGACTCAACTTGTTGTTCACTACCAGGACGTGATCCAGGCGCAGTGTCTGTAGGAGGAATCGGCTCACAGCGTGCCCTTGCTGGGGATAGGCGAAAGCAGTGCGAAACACCAGCCGGCGCGTATTACCCTGCGCGTCCACGGTGACCAGCGGATGCGTTGCGCTCGTGGCAATGAACAGTGCACCGCTGTCATTCGCCACACGGGCAACAGGAATTGCTGCCTCGGAGCAGATTCCCCCCACGATGAACAGTATCCCACTGGCCACAATGCGTTCGGCCACCTGTTGTGCGCCGGCGGCATCACACGGAGTATCTTGCGGAACAACTTGAATGAATACCCCGCTATCACTCTGGCGCTTATTCCACTCGTCGAAAGCCAGCTCAGCAGCGTTGCGCACGACCTCGCCGTAGGTGGCCAGCTCACCGCTCAGCGGCACTGTCAGCGCTACACGCAACCGAGGTCGGTCGGCGGGTGGGGTAGTAGGCAGAGGTGGCATCGGAGAACTGCAGCTGGCGATCAGCAGGCACACGGTTCCCCACAAAACTACCTCCAGGGATTGACGTAGAAGGAGTGACGAGGACCCTCGTCCGATGAAAGCAGAGATCTTCCGCACGTTATGGCCCGCAAGCTGTCAGAATGGGCTTGATTCTACCTGCTTATTGCATCCCTGTCCACCCTGAGCCATCGTTCTCGTGTGATCCGAGGTGTCCCCGTTACCGGCCTGCGGCTCAGTCCGGGCCAAACCAGGGACTGCGCGGCACACGGATGACCGGTGCGTTACTCACGCGATATGTCCGCTGCACTCCGTTGTCTGCCTCAACACACAGGTAATAGCTCTTGCCATCCTTGAAGCGGGTGCCATCAGAAAAACTCAGCTCGTAGCTCAAGCTTCCTCCCCCTGCTGGCGCCCGAGCAATAATTGGCAGGAAAACGCGGTTGTCACCCGCTGGCTGAGGCGGCTGCGATGGCACCAGCGAGATGACCGTGCGTGCAGGGGGATTGAAATCTCTCCAGAGGCTGTAGAACTGATTGGCATCACAGGCTGGTTCCTGTCCGGGGGGACGCAGTTCGTGTACCTCGTAGTAACGGATCGTGATGGTTACCTGCTGCGCACCCGGCGCACTGAGATCATAGCGAAGCAGATACCGGTAGCCGTCCTCGGCACGCGCTACGATGTCGCCGGTGAGATAGACGAAGTCCAAATCAAAATAATCCGGGTTGCCAATCGGCACGCCGCCGGTCGTGACGCACCATTCGTGGGGCACCAGAACAACTCCCCTGACGGGGTCACTTAGCCAAGTCGATGGGTCATTGGGTGATCGGGCCGTGTGCCATGTAGGCCAACTGGGCCAATTGTTGTTGCGCGCCAGGTCAATGTAGTAGATGCAGAAGGTGCCATATGGACAGTTCATCGGGTAAATGTGGGGCACATAGGGGAAAGTGGTCACCAGCGATCGGATGACCACATCTTCCCGACCTGACCAATTCTTTGCATAGCCCACCCGGCCGTTGGTCCAGCAGTCTTTCTGTGCCCGAATTTTCATCCGAAAGACCATATGATGGTACTCTCGGGCGGGAAAGAGTTCACTTGAGGACCCCCAAAAAGCGATTCCGCCAACATGGGGTGGGCCGTCTCGCATGTTGCCCCTCAAGATGGTATTCCCGTCGGCGATCATCAGGTCCCTACTCTCCGCATTATGCACCATCACGATGTCACGTGAATCAGCCATGTCCCAGACATTCCCGCGGTTGGCAGCAAAATCACCGATGGCAGCCGAAGGGGCTACAATGGTTACGCTAGGAGGCTGTAACTGCAGTGCCTGAGCATGGCTGTTGGCCTCTCCCCTACTCAAAGGGTGATGATTGACGAGGATTCCCGTCTCAGGCACCTGCGTCGTGATTTCAGCCATACGACCGGTTGTACCCGGTAGTGCGGTCAAAATGCCCGCTACAATGCACAATATCCATATTCCTAACCTCAATTGGCCATTCATAATCGCCTCTCAGTGTATATGCCTATCTAGTCTCGTCTTGTATTCTAAAGGGGATTTTGTGTGGGGAGAATAGGTTGAGGGTACCATTCTCGGCCAGACGCCAAACCCCAGAGGATCACAGGCGGATTGCCCTAAAGGCGGCCGATCTGTCGACGGACACGCCAAGCCGAAAACGGGGAGCTACACCAATGCATCAAAGGCGCCAGGTCTCTGAAAGATGCTGTACGCGTAGACTGGATGCGAACGCGCTTGCGCAGCGCGCCGGGGAGTCCCACTAATCCTTGCCAGAGACCTGTCATCGGCGCCACTTCGCCTTGCGCTAAAGACAAAATGGCAAACCCCCATTCGAAGGCTGCGATAAGCGGAAGAAAAAGCAACAGCGTTGGGAAGTGATAGTCCTTTGCAATCGTCCACAAGCGGTTCCGTGTCAGCAGGCGCTTCTTGAAGGGTGAGCCGCGACCGACGGTGGCCGAATGAGCGTGATACACTATCGCTTGAGGCACGAGAAGCGAACGCCAGCCGCGCAGGCGTGCACGCCAGGCCAGGTCCACATCCTCGTAATAGATAAAGTAATCCTCGTCGAACAGCCCCACATCCTGGAGCAGCTCCCTACGAAATAACGCTGCCGTTGCGCTCACCCCAAAAACCTCGTGCGCGTCGCCGATCCTGTCAATGCTCTCTCCTAGATGTCTCTGGATGCCATGTCCCAGCACCGAGACTGTCAGACCCGCCGAGTCGACTATGTCGCGCCTGTCATTGAACAAAACCAGACACGCGAACGCGCCCATCTCAGGATGGGTCTCGGCAGCACAGACTAACGCTTCCAGCCATTGCGGTACCACCTGCGTGTCGTTGTTGAGGATGACAATATAACGCCCCCGCGCTATCGCAATGCCCTGGTTGTTGGCACGCGCGAACCCGAGATTGCGATCATTGCAAATCAAACGGACGGTTGGAAAGTGCTCGCGGACGAACGAGACCGATCCATCGGTTGATCTGTTATCCACGACGATGATCTCGAAATCGCGATAGGTTTGCGCCTCCAGGGAAGCGAGACAACGGGCGAGGTGCTCTCGGCCATTCCAATTAATAATCACAATGGACACAACAGGTATGCTCACGGAGGCACCAGAAGGGACAGGGCAAGAGAGCACCTCATACCATCTCCCTTCTAGATCTTAGATCTACTCTGCTCACGGCTGGCTTCCGTCGCCACTCTGGACGAGGCCGATGCCTGTGAGCAGCTGTGGACAATCGCAGTCTGACTGCGGACGCGCTTCGCACGCTTCTCCAGCAGCCGGTGATAGATTTCTACCAGCTGCTTCCCAGCCTGTTGCCAGGAATAGCAGCTACACACGCGTTCCCTCAGCTGAGCGCCCAGTCTTGCCCGCTCAACATCCCCCATGTCCAACGCTTTGGCCAGGACGGCAGCCAAGGCAGACGCCGAACACTCCGTTGCGTACAGCCCCATTTCTCCCAGGAATTCTCGACTGACCGGCACTGGAAACGCTACCGTGGGCAATGCCATGCTCATGTAGTTCAATAGCTTGCCGCTGCCCTCCGTTGCAGAGATCTTCGGTGCCACGGCAATGTCACCCAGCGCCAGGTAGCGCGGTGCCTCCTCGTAAGCCAGTTTGCCGGTAAAGGTGAAACGATCGGCAATACCCATCTCGGCGGCACGCGCCTGGTAGAAGGCGTGCGGAAAGCCCATCAATAAGACATGGAAATCGTCGCGCTGGCTGGCCAAATCTTGCACAGCTTTCAATAGGAGTCCAATGCCCTGATATTCAGTCAACAGGCCCAAATAGACGATGATCTTACGATCAAATGGCAGGTGTAGCGCACGTTTTAGATGCTCTTTTTCCTCGCGGGTGATAATCGTTGGCGAGAAGATTTCGGCGTTGACACAATCCGGCAGAGGGACAATGCGCTCTGCGGACACATGGAACTCTTCGTTAAGCAGCTTTGCGGCGTGAAACGAGCTGGTCAGCACCACAGAGGCAGCTCGGTCAATGCGTCCTTCTAACCAACATAGCGGGCGATAGAATGGGCTATCTGTGCCGCGCAAGAAGTGGTGGTCGATCATTTCGCCCGTCATGCTGCCTTGAAAGTCAAAAACCAGAGGAGCTCCTGTCAAGCGACTGAGGAACCACCCTAAGAGTGCCCCTTCGTGCAAGTGCGCATGGATGATATGTGGTCTCTGGCGCAACACGTACCCGAGCGACTTGATGCCAAGCATCACATCTAGGTAAATCTTGTGCCGCGACGATCCCACAATGACGCGATAATTGAATGGCACGCCCCAACAGCGTTCCACCCGCAATCCGGCAATGTCGCGCCCGTTCGGATACGCCAGAATGGTCACCTGATGCCCCATGCGCTGCAGGACGGTGGCTTCTTCGAGAATGCGCACATGGCACCCATAATCCGCAAAAAACATCGTGGGTGCCAGCATCAGGATGCGCAGCGGTGTCACACTCAATCCAGGGTATGGACCCTGGTCGGTCTGGTGAGCCTCTGGATCAGAGTATTCGTTTGAGCTCATTGCGTCGTGCCATTGCTGTGCGCGCTGCCGCGGCGATCCGTTCAGCGGTGAGGCCATACGCGCGCAACACTTCTTCTCCGTCACCCGACTCGGCGAAGGTGTCCTGGACGCCCACTCTGACGAGCGGCACCGGCATCTCGGCGCTCAGCACCTCAGCCACCGCCCCACCCAGTCCACCCAGGACATTGTGATCCTCTGCGGTGACAATGCACCCCGTCTCACGCGCTGCTTGCACAATGGCAGCCGTGTCGAGTGGCTTGATGGAAAACATATCCAGCACCCGTGCCGAGATGCCTTCACGCTCTAGCAGCTCGGCTGCAGCCAGCGAACGACACACCATATTGCCGATGGCGATGATGGTCACATCATGACCTTCACGTGCCAGCACAGCCTTCCCAAACTCTAAGTGCAACCTGTCTTCATCGTAAATGTAGGGTGTGTCCTGGCGGCCGATGCGCACATACACCGGTCCGACCGAATCAGCCACCATAGGGATCAGCTTCATAGTCATCACAGGATCAGACGGCACCAACACAGTGACGTTGGGGATTGCCCGCATGATTGCGATGTCTTCAATCGCTTGATGCGTCGCGCCGTCTGGGCCGATTTCAATCCCAGCATTGGTGGCTACCACCTTGACATTCAGCCTGGGATAAGCAATGCTGTTGCGAAACTGTTCCACGGCGCGCATACTGGCAAACACACAGAACGTGCTGGCAAAAGGTACCAGGCCTGTAGTGGCCAGACCAGCTGCCACTCCCATCATGTTGGCCTCTGCGATCCCCACCGGGAAGTAACGCTCTGGGAACCGTTCCCGAAAGAGCACAGTTTGGGTGCCCTTGCCCAGATCTGCCTCGAGCACGACCACGTTCGGACGGGTCTCCCCGACAGTCACCAGCGCCTTGCCATAAGCGACACGATTATTAGGAATTCTCTCAGCCATGCGTGGCCTCCAACTCGGTGTCAAAGATGCGATCGCAACCCAGTTCTGCCATGGCCTGCTCGAAATGCTCCTTTGTCACCACCGAAGAATGCCATTTCACTTGATCTTCCATAAAGGAGACACCTTTGCCCTTGATCGTACGCGCGATGATGGCGGTCGGCTTGCCGTGGGTGTTCTTTGCCCCGGCAAAGGCATCCAGCAAGGCCGCGATGTCGTGCCCATCCACCTGGATGACGTGCCAGCCGAAAGCGCGCCACTTGTCAGTCAGAGGGGCGATTTCCATGATTTCAGCGTTGCAACCGTCGATCTGCAACGTGTTATAGTCCACGATGCCGACCAGATTGTCCAGACAGTAGTGCGCGGCCGACATCGCGGCCTCCCACACCTGCCCTTCCTGTTGTTCGCCACAGCCCATGATCGCGTATACGCGATAGGATTTACTTTGAAACTTGCCACCTAAGGCCATTCCCACTGCCACCGAAATTCCCTGCCCCAATGATCCCGTCGTGGCATCTATGCCAGGCGTCTTGCGCATGTCGGGATGCCCCTGCAGCCGGCTGCCCAACTTGCGCAACGTCCACAGTTCCTCAATCGGGAAGTAGCCCCGTTTGGCCAGGGCGGCGTAAAGGATGGGACAGCCATGCCCCTTGGACAGCACCACGCGATCACGTTCGGGCCAATCGGGGCGGCTCGGATCAACATTCAATACCGAGAAATACAACGCGGTAACGATTTCTGCTGCGGAAAGTGACCCTCCAGGATGACCCGATCCAGCCAGATAGATAGCACGCAGAGCTAAACAACGCAGTTCATTGGCAATGGTCTCTAGCTGCTGAATATGATGGTTCATCGAGAGGTAATCCTTTAACTCCAGGCTTATAAGGTGAGCAAGCAGACGCACCAGCTATTATACCGAAGGCCCAAAGGGATGCCAACTTCTGGGGATCCTTCGGAAGCGGAAGGGTGACCTGCACAGCTTGCTACCTCCCACTTCGCCCAGGCCTATAGCGAGGCGGCGTGCTCGAAACGCGATCAATGCCTGAGTCAAATGAGCTCTCTTTCTGGAGAAACACAACGCCAAAGCAGTTGTTTATCACAAGTCAGCTGTGGTATACTTGCATCTAATACCGATTGGTGGAGGCGATGCATGACCATCAGTTCGGATCTGTTAGAGATTCTGCGGTGTCCTTATTGCGTCAGTGGCGAAACGCGCAAACCGGGCCCCGACCCGGGTCGCCTGGAATTGGTGCGCGAGGGAAAGTGGCTGGTGTGTACCGAGCCAGACTGTCAGCGCAAATACCCCATCCGAGAGGGGATCCCGGTGATGTTGATTGAAGAAGGTGATAAGTGGATCCAGACTCCTATCGATCAGCTCCCCGAGCCAGGCCCTCTTGTACAGGTAGAAAAATGAAACGTTTAATATTTCTCGTTGTTCTAGTATTGGCAAGTGTGGTCTGGATTCCCTCGGCGGAAGCCCAGGAAGCCGTTCGCGTGCTTGATCAGTCCGTGGAGTCGGTCTTCCGTGACCATGTCACGTTTCGCATCAAACTGGAGAGCGACAGTGTCATCAAGGAAGTCCGTCTGCTCTATCGAGTGACCGGCTTGCCCGCCACGTCGCGCGGAGATGCCCAATTCGAACCCGGCAAGACAGTCGAGGCCACCTTCACCATTGATCAGCGGCGTGATTACCTCCCCCCGGGCAGTGAGATCAGCTATTGGTGGCGTGTGACCACTGAGGCCGGTGACACACTGAAAACCGAGCCACAGACCTACCTTTACATGGATGATCGCCACGAATGGCAAATGCTAAGTAACGAACGGTTAGCGCTGTACTGGTACAGGGGCGACCAGGATTTCGGGCAGGCACTCTTCCAGCAGGCGAACAGGACGCTGGATCAAATTGAGGACGAAGCCGGCGTGCGCGTCGAGAAACCGGTGAAAATTTTCATCTATGGCAGCCATCGCGATCTGATGGATGCAGTCGAAGTTGGCGCTCACGAATGGACAGGCGGCCAGGCATTCACGGAACACGGCGTGGTGGTCATCAATGTGTCGCCAAATGATTTGGATTTTGGTCTGATCGCTGTTCCTCACGAGCTGACCCACATAGTTATCCACCGAGCCACCGACAATCCATACAGCGACATCCCGCGTTGGCTGGATGAGGGTCTGTCAGTATATATGTCGGGCGAGTTAGATAGCCCTTTCCGTGGCTACCGTGAGCTGGTGAGGCTGTATGCCAGGCAAAATCGCCTAATGACGCTGCAGACGCTATCCAGCAGCTTTCCTGCCGATCCAGAACAAGCGAACCAGGCCTATGCTCAGAGTGGGCTGGTGGTCGAGTTCATCATCCAACATTATGGCAAAGAGACAATGGCCAAGTTGTTGAACATTTTCTCGCAGGGTTCCCTCTATGACGATGCCTTGCGCGAAGCGCTCGGTGTGGATATGTGGGAACTGGACAACGCGTGGCGGGAAAGCATAGGGGCACCCCCCCTCAAGAGGCCTGGAGCTGGCGAACAGGCACCAGAGACTGAGCAGGCAATAATTACAGCACCAACCTTGTCCCTGACCCCTCCACTGACGGAGGAGGCAATGCCTTCCGGCGGCACCCCACCACCATCCGAGACCGCCGGCAAGACAAACATCCCCTGCCTGAGCATCGGTTTGGTTGGCGTGATCGTGACAGCTCTGTTTGTCATGCTAGTGCATAGCCCTTTGAACTCCTGAAGCGCAGATGCTTCTGAGGCTCGCTGCCTCTTTTTGCGCGGCCTGTAGAGACCCAAAGTTGTAGCCTTGTCATAGCAGGTATTGTGATGCAAGAAGCAATTCCCATTCGGCTTTATGAACCGGAAGAAGCACGACGTACTATCCTGTCGCGCCGCCTGCCCGGCGAAGTGCATCTCACCCCACATCTTGCCGCCAGCATTGAGCGCCTGTTTGGACGCGCTCTGAGCGCAGAACAGGTGGTGGCACACATCTTGGAGGATGTCCGCCAACGAGGTGATGACGCCGTGCGAGAGTGGACACACCGCATCGAAGGCGTCGATTTGGAAAGCTTCGCCGTCCCAAGAGAACAGCTACACCAAGCATATGAGACGCTGCCATCGGGATTGCGCACCGCCCTGCACACCGCCATTGACCGAGTGCGCATGTTCCATCAGAAACAGCCATCGCACAGCTGGATCGAGTGGTCAGATGATGGCAGCGCACTGGGGCAAATTGTGCGGCCGCTGGAACGTGTCATGATCTATACGCCCGGAGGCACCGCGCCTTATCCCAGCACAGTTATCATGAGTGCAGTGCCAGCTCAGGTTGCCGGCGTAGAAGAAGTCTACGTCGCCAGCCCGGCCGGAAAGGATGGTTGGCCGGCTGCGGTTATTCTCGCAGCCGCTTTTGCTTGTGGCGTACAAGGTGTCTACCGTGTGGGAGGAGCCCAAGCCATTGCCGCGTTCGCATACGGCACGCACAGCATCCCCCGTGTGGACAAGATTGTGGGACCGGGCAACATCTTCGTGGCATTGGCCAAGCGCCAGGTGTATGGATTGGTGGACATTGACGGGCTGGCAGGCCCCACCGAGACGCTGATCGTAGCCAATGAGGAGGCAAATCCCACCTTGGTGGCTGCCGATCTGCTGGCCCAGGCTGAGCACGACCCGTTGGCAAGTGCCATCTTAATCACTGCCAGTCACCAATTGGCCCAGGCAGTGCAGGTAGAGGTGGCTGCTCAGCTGGAGAACTTGAGTCGCAAGGATGTCATCGTGGAGAGCCTGCGCGCTCAAGGGGGTATCGTGGTGTGCGCCAGCTTGGAAGAGGCAATTGATCTGGCCAACCTGTACGCTCCGGAACACCTGTGCCTGCACGTGGCGCAGCCTTGGGCCTGGCTCGGCAGAGTGCGCCATGCTGGTGGCGTGTTCCTGGGCGAACACTCATACGAGGCGCTGGGAGACTATGTGGTGGGTCCCAGCCATGTCATGCCCACACTCGGCACGGCGCGGTTCGCCTCGCCGCTGACGGTGCGCGATTTCACCAAGATTATCAGCGTCTTCGGCCTGAGCGAGGAGGAGGCGCGCCGCATCGGAGAAGCCGCTTATACCCTGGCCCAGGCGGAAGGACTGACCGCCCACGCCGCCGCCGTGGCAAAAAGATGGCACACCTATGGTGACTGAGCTGCTATGAGTTTCGACGTCACATCCCTAATCCGATCCGAAGTGGCAGGTATGGAGCCCTACGTGCCCATTCTGCCGTTCGAGGTGTTAAGTGCCCAGCTCGGTCGGCCGGCGGACCAGATCATCAAGCTGGATGCCAACGAGAATCCCTATGGGCCCTCGCCCCGGGTGCGCCAAGCACTGGCCACAATGCCTTACCCACACATCTACCCTGACCCTGAATCGCGACTGCTGCGTGCCGCACTCAGCGACTACGTACAGCTGCCTGCGGAGTATTTGCTGGTGGGGCATGGAGCGGACGAGCTGATCGACCTGGTAATGCGCCTGTTTCTGCAGCCAGGCGATGCCATCATCAACTGCCCGCCGACATTCGGCATCTACCCGTTCGATGCAGCAGTCAACGGTGCCCGGGTGTGTAACGTGCCACGCCGTCAGGATTTCGCCCTCGATGTGGAGGCAATCGCCCAGGCGGTCAATGCAGAGCCTCGCTGCAAACTTGTCTTTGTCACCTCGCCCAACAACCCGGATGGTGGGTTGATCTCAGACGACGAGCTGCACCTGCTGCTGACCCTGCCCGTGGTGATCGTGCTGGATGAAGCCTACGTAGAATTCGCCGGCCTGGAGCACAGCCACATCCACCTGGTGCCCCGCTACGACAACCTGATCGTGCTGCGTTCATTCAGCAAGTGGGCCGCCCTGGCCGGATTGCGCCTGGGATATGGCGCTTTCCCCCTCGCGCTCATCGAGCACCTGTGGAAGATCAAACAGCCCTACAACGTCAGTGTGGCCGCGCAGGTGGCCGGGATCGCCTCGCTCGAGGATCGGGAGTATCTGCTGGGCAACGTGCGCCGCCTGATCGCCGAGCGCGAGCGAATGGCTGCGTTGCTGAAAACCATCCCCTATCTCCATCCTTATCCGAGTCACGCGAACTTTATATTATGTAAAGTTACTGGACGCGACGCATTCGACCTCAAGCGCAGCCTGGCCGAACGTGGCATCCTGATACGCTATTACTACACGCCTGGCCTGACCGACCACGTCCGCTTTACCGTGGGACGTCCGGAGGACACCGATCGTGTGATCCAGGCGCTGCGTGCACTGTGATATAGGAGAAGAATTATATGAGCCGTATGGTGAAAGTCTGCCGCGAGACCGCCGAAACACGTGTTGAGGTGCAGCTGAACCTGGATGGGCGGGGACACGCGGACGTCAGTACTGGGGTAGGCTTCCTGGACCATATGCTAAATGCCCTGGCGCGCCACGCACGCTTCGATCTGGAGCTGGAAGCCACCGGCGACTTGCAGGTCGACGAGCACCATACGGTAGAAGATGTAGCGATCACACTGGGACGCGCGCTGAGTAACGCGCTGGGTGACCGTTCCGGCATCGCACGCATGGGGCATGCCATCGTGCCGATGGACGAGGCGCTGGCATTGGTGGCAGTCGACATCGGGGGACGAGGTTATTGCGCCTTCGAGGCAACGTTCAACACGGACCGCGTCGGCACCATGGCGACCAGTCTGGTGGGTCATTTCTTCCAGTCCCTCGCGGCCGAGAGTCGCATCAACCTGCACGCGCAGCTGCTCGCGGGTGCGGACGACCATCATCGCGCAGAGGCACTTTTCAAAGCACTGGCGCGCGCTCTGCATCAGGCGACGCGCCCGGATAGCACTTTAGCTGGGGAGATACCCAGCACCAAACGACTCATCGAAACGTGAGCGCTGCCACACACTATGTCTGAAAGAGCTCCGATCGCAATCATTGATGCCGGTATCGGCAACCTGCGCAGCGTGCAGAAGGCGTTCGAGTTCCTGGGTGTCACCCCTCAGATCACCCACGATCCCGAGGCTGTCCTACGCGCCGACGCGGTGGTGTTGCCCGGTGTGGGTGCGTTTGGCGATGGCATGCAAGGTCTGCAGCAGCACGGGATGGACGAAGCGATCCGCCAGGCCATTCAGAACGGTCGTCCGTTTCTCGGCATCTGCGTGGGATTGCAGCTCCTGTTCGAAGAAAGTGAAGAGATGGGATGGCACCGCGGGCTGGGCATTTTCCCGGGTCGGATTGTCCGTTTTCCCCGATCCCTCACCGTGCCACACATGGGGTGGAACCAGCTGCATCAGCGTCGCGCTCACCCATTACTGGCAGATGTGCCGGACGGCGCGTTTGTGTATTTTGCCCACTCCTATCACGCCGTCACCAATGACGAAACTATCGTGATCGCAACCACAGATTATGGAGAAGACTTCCCTTCCGTTGTGGCAAAGGACAATGTGTGGGCTGTGCAGTTTCACCCCGAAAAGAGCCATCGCGTGGGGCTGACCATTCTGCGCAATTTCCTGGAGTACCTCGGTGATCATCTATCCCGCGATTGACCTGCGCCGCGGTCGGTGTGTACGCCTGATACAGGGTGACCCGCAGGCGGAAACCGTCTTCAGCGAAGATCCCATCGTTACTGCTCTGCGGTGGCAAGAGGAGGGTGCAGAATGGTTGCACATTGTGAATCTGGATGGCGCATTCGGCGACACCGAGGCGGCAGGTGCCAATCTGACGGCGCTGCGTGGTATTCTCAGCACCATCACGATACCGGTGCAGCTGGGAGGCGGATTGCGCTCGCTGGACGACATTGAGAGAGCTCTCGAGTTAGGAATTCAACGTGTGGTGTTGGGCACAGCCGCGATTGCGACACCCGAGGTGATGGATCAAGCTGTCCGTCAGTTCGGTGCCGAACGCATCGCCGTCGCCCTCGATGTGCGCGAGGGACAGGTTGCCACACACGGCTGGCGGGTGACCAGCCACCTGACCCCACTGGAACTGGCCCGGCGCCTACAGGAAGCAGGGATCTTGCGCCTGGTGTATACTGACATAGGACGCGATGGCATGCTGAGCGGCATGAACGTGATGGCGTGTGTGGAGCTGGCTCAGGCGACAGGCCTGAAAGTCATCGCCTCGGGCGGCGTGGCCTCGCTGGAGGATGTGCGACGTGTCAGGCAGGTGGAGTGGGCAGGCGTGGAGGGCGTCATCATTGGCCGAGCGCTTTACACGGGTCAGATTACCTTGCGGGAAGCGCTCGCCGTAGCGCGTTCATCCGGAGAGTAGTGCAATGCTGGCAAAGCGAATTATCCCATGTTTGGATGTCAAAGATGGCCGCGTGGTCAAAGGGGTGCAGTTTGTGCGACTGCGCGACGCGGGCGATCCGGTCGAGCAGGCGCAGGTCTACGGCGAAGAGGGCGCCGACGAGCTGGTCTTCCTGGACATCACCGCCAGCCACGAGCAGCGCGGGCTGACGCTCGAAATGGCCCGTCGCGTGGCCGAGAGAATCTTCATACCCTTCACCGTTGGTGGTGGGATCGCCAGCGTGGATGATATGCGTGCCATCATATCCACGGGCGCCGACAAGGTGAGCATCAACACAGCCGCCGTGCGTGATCCCGACCTGATCACCCGCGGCGCACGCGCATTCGGCAGCAACGCCATCGTGGTCGCCATCGATGCGCGCCGCCGACTGGACACGCCCTACGTAGAGTGGGAAACCACCACCCACGGTGGACGCAGGCGCACCGGCCTGGACGCCATCGAATGGGCGATCGAATGTGAGCGGCGCGGTGCCGGGGAAATCTTGTTGACTAGCATGGATCGCGATGGGACACAGGCCGGCTACGACATCGAGCTCACACGCGCTGTGGCCGATGCGGTCAGCATTCCCGTGATCGCCAGCGGGGGCGCTGGCACCCTGCAACACTTTTACGACGTACTGACCGAAGGCGGCGCCGATGCCGCTCTGGTGGCAAGCCTGTTCCACTTCCGCACGCTGTCCATCGCGCAGGTGAAGGACTTTCTGGCAGAGCGCGGGGTGTGGGTGAGACGATGACCCCTCTCGACGAGCTCACGTTTGACCAAAATGGGTTGATCCCGGCGATCGTCCAGGATGCCCAAACAGGCGAAGTGCTGATGCTCGCCTATATGAACCGCGAAGCGCTCCAGCGGACCATAGAGACGGGAGAAACATGGTTTTGGAGCCGCAGCCGACGTCAGCTCTGGCACAAAGGTGCCACCAGTGGCAATACACAGCGTGTGGTAGAAGTGTGTTACGATTGCGACGGAGACGCACTCCTGGTGCGCGTGGTGCCTGCCGGGCCGGCGTGCCACACCGGACAGCGTAGCTGTTTCTTCCGTTCTCTCGCCTCAAAGCGCGATCAGTGAGGCAAAGCTCTCCCCAGCGCTATTCCACTCCACGTTCAGCAGCTCGGCCACAGTAGCAGCCACGTCCGCAAAGCTGTCCCGCGTGCCCAAGAATACCCCACGGCGCACGCGTGGCCCCGTTACTAAGATGGGTACCCGCTCACGCGAGTGATCCGTGCTGGGCGTGGTGGGGTCGTTGCCGTGGTCGGCTGTGAGCATCAAGATGTCCCCGTCGCGCAATCCTGCCTCGAGCGCGGGCAGGCGTGCGTCAAACTGTTCCAGCGCCTGCGCGTAGCCATGGGGATCGTTACGATGGCCGTAGAGCATATCGAAGTCCACCAGATTAGCGAAAATGAGTCCAGCGTCTGGCTGAGCCATCAGGCGCAGGATAGCATCCACCCCATCCACATTGTTGGTAGTATGCAGACTGTGAGTGAGGCCGCGGTAGGCGAAGATATCCTCGATTTTGCCTATCCCGATGACGGATTTGCCAGCTGCCTTGAGCACATCCAAGATTGTATCCCCCGGTGGAGGCAGCGAGAAATCTTTGCGACGCTCCGTCCGCTGGAAGTTGCCGGGCTGCCCGAGAAACGGCCGTGCAATCACACGCGCCACCGCGTGATCGCCAGTGAGCAGTTCGCGCGCGATCTGACACATATGGTAGAGCTCCTCAACCGGGATGATCTCCTCGTGCGCAGCAATCTGGAAAACGCTGTCCGCGCTGGTGTACACAATCGGGCAGCCAGTGCGCATATGCTGGGCCCCGAGCTGCTCGATGATGGCCGTGCCGGAAGCCGGATAATTGCCCAATACACAGCGGCCAATGCGTCGCTCAAAGTCGGCGATCAGGTCTGCCGGAAATCCCTCGGGATAGGTGGGGAAGGGTTTGAGCAGGGGTAACCCGGCCAGCTCCCAGTGACCAGTGGTGGTGTCCTTGCCGGCTGAGATCTCGGTCAGACGACCGAAGCATCCCTCAGGCGCAGGATGGGGCGGCACGCCCTCGATCGCTGTGAGATGGCCCAACCCAAGACGCTCCAGATGGGGCAGGTGCAACCCCCCGACGGCGCGGGCCGTGTTGGCTAGGGTGTTCGATCCTGTGTCGCCATAGGCAGCGGCATCCGGTGCATCGCCACATCCCACACTATCGAGCACAATGAGGATGACGCGCTGGTAAGGGGGCCTTTCTTTCACAGGCCTGGGTTCACCGCGATGATGGCTTCACGCTCTTTACCCACCGAAATCCATCGGACAGGCACACCAACTAGCTCTTCGACACGCTGCACGTAGCGGCGTGCCGCCAGAGGCAAATCCTCCCAGCTGCGCACGCTGCCTGTCTCGCACTGCCAGCCCGGCCACGTCTCATAGATGGGCTCAACTTCGTCCAGGGTAGACGGGTCTGGCATATGGTCGGTCTCCTCTCCCGAGGGCAGGCGATATGCCACACAGATTTTTATCTCCGGGAAGCCGTCGAGCACATCCAGTTTGGTGATCACCAGATCGGTGAACCCATTGAGCCAGTGGGCATATTTGAGGGCCACGGCATCTAACCAACCGCAGCGACGTGGGCGCCCGGTGGTTGCGCCATACTCATTGCCAATCCGGCGCAACGTCTCGCCCACTTCGCCGTGCAGCTCTGTGGGCAGCGGGCCCGCACCAACTGCCGTCACGTATGCTTTCACCACCCCAATCACCCGATCGATTGCGCGCGCCGGCAAGCCAGCACCCACAGGTCCATAGGAAGCAAGAGGATTGGACGAGGTCACATAGGGATAGGCACCCCAATCGAGATCACGCATCACACCCAGCTGGCCCTCCAGCAGGATAGTCTGATCCGTCTCCAGCGCGGCGCGGGTGAGCGGCACGGTGTCCACAATGTACGGTGCCAGGCGATCGCGCCAGGCAAGACACCGCTCCATCATGGCTTCGAGGTTAACGGGCTCTCCCCCCAACGAACGAATCAGCGGATTCTTACGCTCCAGACAGACAGCCAGACGATCGCGCAGGCGATCCGGTCGCAAGAGCTCCCCTACGCGCAGTCCCCAACGCGCTGCCTTATCGCTATAGGTCGGACCGATGCCCCTTTGGGTGGTGCCCAGCGCCTTGCCTCCTCGGGCGCGTTCCTCGAGGGTGTCAAGCTGACGATGGTAGGGCAGTGTCAGGTGGGCACGGCTGGAAATATACAAATTATCCAGGGAAAGCCCCACCGCGATCAGGCTGTCCATCTCCTCGATCAGGGTTTCGGGATTGACCACGCAACCCGTGCCGATTAGACAGCGCGTCCGCGGAGTGAAGATGCCCGAAGGCACCAGATGCAATCTGAATTCGCCCAGCGCGTTGACCACAGTGTGCCCGGCGTTGTCTCCCCCTTGGTAGCGAATCACCATATCCGCTGGCCCACCGTTGCGTCCACCTGTAGCCGCCAGGTAGTCTACCACCCGTCCTTTGCCTTCATCTCCCCATTGAGATCCCACAATCGCAATGACCGGCATCAAATCCCCCTTTCTTACCCCCGAAACAGACTTGCTCACACCAGCACAGCTAGTCCAGCTGCGATTGGAGCAGATGATACTCGCCAAACCACCCTGCCAGCTGCTGCCTTTGTAGTTCCTGCTCACGGCGTCGTCGTTCTTCGTGATAGGCGTGCCAGCGATCGAACACTTCCTGTTGCACACCGCTGGGGTCAAACACAGAGTTGAAGTTGAGCGTTCTCTCCGTGCCCGCCGTCTCGATAACCACATTGCCCATGTTGATCAGGCGATGCCAGAAGGTAGGAATGGCATAGTTCACATTCTGGATCTTGTCAAACGTTGTTTCCCGACGTTCCTCTCCACGCAGTCTGAAGCCGCTGCTCTTAACATCGATGATGCGATCGCCCCTGATGATGTAAACATCTCGATACCAGTCGTCATACCGCCAAAGATACCAGACAAACGCCACCGCAGCACCTGCAGCCGACATAGCCAGATAATGGATGGGCGCTCGAAGCACGAGGAACACGATAAGCGTGGCCAGCGTCCCGTTCAGCGCGAGCACAGGGGGGAACACCTTACGCATCAGGATGAACCAGTGCTTGCGCCAGGTAATCGAGTTATTCTCCATAATCTTCAGGCGCGGGTAGAGGTATCCGATCACCGGGGGCAGGCGACGGATGTGCACCACGTCTGAGGCATAACCCGACGTCCCAACCGACAAAGACGACGCATTCGCTGCACGCCCGGGTTGACCGTTCAACCCTGCCGGGTACATACTTTGCTTCAGCGCAGCCCGAACCATGGCCCTGTCCTCAGCAAAACGACGTTCGCGCTCTCTGGCCTGTTCCTGGAAAATGAGTTCCTTAACCTGTTCGGCATGGCGTATGCCTGAGAACTCGATCACCCCGGCGCCGGCCGTCTTGATGTACATGTCGCTGTAGTCGAGCAGGCGCTGAAACAGGCTGGTGGTCGTCACCGTGACGTCCTGGACGCGTTCCAGAGGTGCCGCGTCCATTTGCTCGCCGTAGAGCAGCCACTGTTCAATGTGAATCACCCGCTGGCTGGTGACAATATACTCATCGTTCGCCCATTCGAAGAAACTGAATGCACCCCAGGCCAACCCTGCCAGGATAAGCCCCATGCTCACCAGATCGACCGAGAAAGACGGCGCCCACATCACACCAGAAACCAGCCACAATGCGAGCCCGCCCATGAACAGGAAGAACGGAAATATCAGCGCGCCCACGAGCCGCGCCACATGCCTCCGACCGCGAAACACCACAGTCTCGTCCCAATGTTTGCCCGGAAATTGCTGGCCTGCCCGCTCGGTGTAGCGCGCGTAGAGCCCTGTCAGATAGGCGCGCATCGCCCCGTTACCCCGCAAGAGGCGATTAGCTTCCTCCTCAGACCAGCACGCCAGCCTGGCATCAGAAATGACATCCACCGTCGCCGTGCGCTCGGTGTGATGCAATACGCCCCACTCGCCGACAAACGCGGGTGCTCCGACATAGTTGAGCAGCCTCGGCTGGTCACCGGAAGTGTCCAGCGCGCGCAGCTGTCCGGAAATCAGCAGGTAGAGGTAATCGGGTGCGCTCCCCTGGGTCATGAGCGTCTGGCCTTGCGGCACTTCCAGCATTTTGGCACGCCTGGCCCAGCGGATCATCTCGCTGGGGCTCAGTGGCAGCGGCGGCCTCATCGCCTCCAGGGCGCGCACGACTTCGACATGCTCTTCGGGCGTAGGGTCACGTGGGGCAGGCATGCTGTCCTCCCGTTCCCTCCGGAACAACCTGATTGTCGTTGCCACACTCTGCTTAACTATAACACTAATGCGTCAATTGCGCCAGTGCAACTATCTGACGGCCATGCCGGGATCGCCGGTGCGCCAATGACAACTTCCATTTTATGTCAAAACCATCTCGAGGGTCCAGCCGGCACGCACGTGTGGGGAAGACAAACTAGTCCAGCGGATGGTACGCGATCAGCTGTTCATCCAGACGCAGCACCTGCACTGGCACGCCATATGTGGCGCTCAACGTTTCCGCGGTAAAAACATCCTCGGGCCGTCCCGCGGCGACGGCTCTGCCATCGCGCATCAGGACGACAAAGTCGGCCACCGCCGCAGCCGCAACTGGATCGTGGGTGGTCATCACGATGGTGGTGCCTCGCCGGTTCAAGATGCGCAGCACGCGCAGAACGCGATTGCGGTTGCTCAGGTCCAGGTGGGCGGTGGGCTCATCCAGCAACAGGATGCGAGGTTGCTGGGCTAGTGCGCGCGCGATGAGCACCAGCTGGCGCTCTCCACCGCTCAGCGCCATGATCGAGCGGCTACCCAGATGGGCAACGCCGACCGTCTCAAGTGCTTCCACGGCAATCTGAACATCCCGATCCGTGGGCATGTCGAGCGGACCGACGTAGGGAGCACGCCCCAGAAGGACATACTCGAGGACGCTGAACTCGAAGGTGATGGCTTCGTCCTGCGGCACCAATCCTACCAGGCGGCTCATCTCACGCCGTGTGTACGTTTCCTGCGGCCTGCCGGCCAGCTGAACGCGGCCGCGTTGCGGGCGCCGATACCCCAAAATGAGATGCAGCAAGGTGGTCTTGCCCGTGCCATTGGGGCCCAACACGGCCGCAAATGCGCCATTCGGGATCGCCAGATCAAGGTCGCTGAACACAGGCTGGGCGTTGCCGCGATAGGCGAAATGCACGTGATCGAGTAAGACAATTGCGTCCACGACGGTTCAATGCGCTCCGCGCAACCACGGATTGGCGGTGGTCATCAAGACAATGAAGAGACCGGCGCCGAACAGCGAGGTCAACGTACCCAAGGGAATCTCTCCGGCCAATAGTGTACGCGCGAGATTATCACAGACGAGAGCGAAGATGCCCCCCATCAGCAGTGCTGCTGGCAACGACCTTTGAGCATCGCTGCCGGCAAGGCGCCGCGCCAGATGTGGGACGATCAGGCCGACCCAGCCCACCACACCAGAGACCGACACGACGGCTGCGGTAGCACCCACCGCTGCTGCCAGGACAAACGCGCGCTCACGCGTGGTGGCTGCGCCCAGCGAGAAAGCGGTCTGTTCACCCATTGAGAGCAGGTTGAGCCGCCAACGCATCAGCAAGATCACCACCAGGCTGGGCACTGCGACGGGCAAAACGGTCAACAACTTCGACCAGGTCGTGGCGTACAGGCCGCCAAGCATCCAGAAGACGATCTCGGGCAGCTGGGTCAACGGGTCGGCCATGTACTTGAGCACCCCCACCCCGGACGCAAACAGCGCCGAGATGGCAATGCCGCTCAACACCAGCCGCAACACCCATCCCCCAAAGCGAATGTGCCGCGCCAGCAGATACGAGAGCACCACCCCCAGGCCGGCGAAAAAGAGCGCCAGACCCTGTACGGCAAACGGCACCGCGCCCAATACCATGATGGCACACGCCGCCCCAAAAGCAGCCCCCTGCGAGACGCCCAAGAAGCCAGGTTCGACCAGCGGATTGCGGAAGATCATCTGCAGCGTGCTGCCGGAGGCGGCCAGTCCCATGCCCAGGAGACAGGCCATCAGCACGCGCGGCAGGCGCAGCGTGACAATGAGGCGCTGCGCCAGCGGGTCATGCCACAACGCGTCAGGCAACGCAAGTGAGGGCACTGGATAACGTCCCCACAACGTCGAGATGACCAGCACACATATGAGCGCAATAACCAGATAGCGCAGCTGTCTGGCTATGCGATGATTATAATCGTTGTAGGAAGCGCTCAAGGAATATCGCCTCGCAAGACTGGCATGATTTTCGCCTCGATGGTGGCTCGGTCGAGCCCATACAGCTCCTCAAAGAAGAGATACATTTCCTCCCGGATGTCCAAAGTGGTGAAGCGATCGGGATGCAGAGTCTTAGCCAGCCACATCAGTCCCAGAACCCAGCGCGTATCAGGTTGATCCCAGTTGTACGTGAGGAAGTCGGCCGGGAAGGCGAACAACTTGCCGGCTTGCACCGCGCCGAGTGCCTGCCAGCGTGGGTCGCTGCGCAAGGCGGCGACGACCGCCTCAGGATCCTGAAAATACGAGACGATGCAGATGATATCTGGATTCCACGCGGCAATCTGTTCCAGACTGACAACCTGCCAGCCACCGCCCTGCGCCGCCTCGCGCCAGACTGGTCGACCGCCTGCCATCTCCACCATGGTGGTCTGAATCCAGGTTGCCGGTGGAATGCTGAATGCCACCTGTTCTCCTTGTGTGCTATGCTGAAGAACGAGGACATCCAACTTCTGCTCTTCTGGGAGGTCCTGCACAACCTGGGTCACTTTGGTAACGCGCTGGCGCAGGAAGTCGATCACCTCGGCGGCACGTTGGGAATTGCCGAACAGCTGGCCCAGCGTGACCAGGTCCTGGTAGAACTGCTGCGGTGTCTCTAGATCGACATAGATCACGGGGAGGCCAAGCGCCACCAGTGGCTCACCCAGACTGGCTGCCAGGTAGCTCTTCAGCACGACGGCATCAGGATTGGTCGCAGCAATCTGCTCCGGCCCGGCATTGCGTTCCAAGAACTGCACCTGCATCAGCTCAGGGTTGACCAGCGAGAGGAACTCCACCATTTCGGGCGTACGTCCTTCTATGGCCACCACGCGTTCCCTGCCCTCAGGGAACAGGTAGAGCACATCCACCGTGAAGCGCACCGCCTTGCCCGCCGCCACGATGCGCTGAGGCGGCTCGGCGAAGCGGACGATGCGCCCCAAGGCGTCCACAACCTCTACGCCGCTGGGACGTTCAGCAGCCGACAGGAGCGACGGAACATCCGCAAGGTCAGGGATGCAGAGTTTGTCGCCGGCGGCCAGCCGGCCAGGATCAGCGATCTGGGCAAAAGAGGCATCACGGGCATGCTGGCGATTGGTGGCGACGACAATGGCAGGATACGCCTGCCTGTCCTCCAGGTACTGCTGCGCAATGGCACCGAGCTGGTCACCCGACTGCACGACATATTCCACTGCACAGCTCACTTCTTGTTCCTGTTTGGGTGGGGCGGCTAAACCGAGAGAAGGGAGTAACGTCCCCAGCAGGCTGCTGAGCAACAGGATGCACAGGATAGAACGAAGTCGCATGGTAGTCTACCTCCTAAGCGTGAACGGATTAGTCACTATGCCGTGCCCGAGAGTCACGACAGTCCATTAGTCAAACATTGAATAATCATATCGCGACAAAAGCGAAATGTCAAGGACAAAGTCGCAATCCCTCTGGACAAAGTGGCCGGGCTCTGAAGAGCACGATGCAATCGAGCCTGTTTTCGGGCAACTACGATGTATCCTCGGGCAACGTCTGACGCTTGTGCATTGCACACCGATGGGATAATATGATAGGAGGATGAACGCGTTGCCCCACCAGGAAGCGCGATACGGCTGGAGAGCGCGATGAAAAAATCGCTGGTGAGTAAGGAATACTTTTGGTTATTAGTGGCCTTCGTGCTGGTCATAACCGTAGCGAACGTGGTGACCCCCATGTTTCAATCCACTGCGGAACGCAAAGATCTCCCGCTCACGGAGCTCACTCCTGGCCAGGCGGATGGCGCACTCCAGCTGGTTGATCAGGGGTTCGGCCAGGAAGAGACGCCGGGAACTACCTCCAGTGTGCGGGTGGGCTATGCCTTTTTGGTGCGCAACAGCGATGCAAAGCGTGCCTTGCAGAGCTCAGCCTATCGGGTCGTCGCACGCGACGCCGAGAACAATGTGCTTGCCTCTGATGGTGGCTCGATTGTGCTCGTGATGCCCGGACAAACGTTGGGAATTGGCGGTACATTGTTTGTGACAGAGTCGGCGCGGGTGGCGAACCTCTCGGTACAGCTGCGAGCGGGTGAATTGGCAGCCGTGCGGTCAAGTCCGTTCCTCTCTGTCGAGCATGTGCGCTATGATGCTGCGCCCGACGCGACCGTCTCTGGGGTGATCAACAATCCCTTCGAGCGCGACATCACCGATTTGCGCGTGTCTGCCGTCGCCTATGACGCTGATGACAGAATCGTCGGTGGTGGTTTTGCCCTTTTGGCGTTCATTCCAGCTAATCGCTCGTTGGGGGTGATCACGTCGCTGAACCGTGCATCCAACGTGGCACGCGTGGAGCTGTATCCCGACTTCTCCGACCAATCCAGCGTGACGTGGCCCAACGAAGGCCTGCCTCCGGGTGGTCGTGCACTGGTGCTCGGCCAGCAGGGCTTCGGACAGCGCGATGACCAGCTCGGCTATGCCTTCCTGCTGGAAAACCCCAACGATACATTGGTGGTGCGTGAGATTTACTACCACGTGACGGCGTACAGCGCTGCAGGAGAGGTGCTGGCCACCGATGCTGGTCGGTTGGAGATAGTGCTGCCGGGTGAAAAGCTGGGGATTGGGGGCAGCCTGCCACTTGAGGGGGAAGAACGCATTGCGCGCGTGGAGGCGTTGGTGCTGCCGCGCAAGTATCAGCTTTCGGCCAGCGTTCCACCCTTCCGAGTCGTGGACGCAGTCTACCAGGATGATGAGGCACAGCCACGAGCGACCGGCCGCTTGATCAATCCCTATCCGCAACGTGTGATGCAGTTGCATCTTTCTGCAGTGGCATACGACGCGGTGGGCAACATCATCGGAGGTGGTCACACTGCGCTGGAAGCAGTGCCGGCCCAGGGTGAGGTGACAGCGGAGGTGCCCATAGTGGTCTCTGCGGCGCCGGCACGTGTGGAGATCTATGCCACTCGCACAGCACTCACTAAGATGGAATGAATAGAGATGCACAAATGAGGAACAGGAGCAGTGAATGACAGAGACGACAGAGAAAGGCACAGCGAACCTAGCACTCCATTTGACCCTGTCCCACCGGATCATCACGCGGGCGCTCCAGGTTATCGGGCAGAGTTGCCCAAAGTTTGGTGCAGAGGGTTTCCCCGATGCCGCCACACGTGAAGGCTTCGCTTGCTATGTGCAAAGCTTTGCCTCCTTCTTGCATGCGCATCATAGCGCTGAGGAGGAGCTTATGTTTCCATTCCTGCAGACACGCCTTCCGGAAGCGCCATATGCGATGCTGATACGTCAGCACAAGGCCATGGTGCCATTGGTCAACCATGTCGCAACCGTAGCCAATGGGCTGGTGTCTGGCACGTTAGAAGCAGGGCAGCTGGGCGGGCTGCACCACTGTGCCGAACGCCTCGCTGAGGGTTGGTCTCCCCACTTCAAAGCGGAGGAACAGCATTTCACAGCCGAGCGGTTGGCACAACACCTGTCTCCGGAAGAACACAACCATCTTTGCCGCCAGCTGGCTGAGTACACGCGACACCATCTCCAGCCACCCTATCTGGTGATTCCCTTCGCGCTCTTCAATCTGCCCCCTGCTGAGCGAGCCTCTTTGGCCGCGATGCTCTCGCTGCCGAGGGAGGAGCAGCTGCCTGGTGAGTGGCAAGAAAAATGGCAAGTGATGAGACCATTCTTGCTGGAATAATAGCGCTTGACAGGTAGATGGCGCTGTATTAAAATAGAATTGCTCGCAGAATTATCACACAGCGGGAAGTGGCGCAGCTCGGTCAGCGCGCACGGTTCGGGACCGTGAGGTCGCCAGTTCAAATCTGGCCTTCCCGACAGGGACGGGGCGTAGCGCAGTTTGGTAGCGTGCTTGAATGGGGTTCAAGAGGTCCGCGGTTCAAATCCGCGCGCCCCGACCAAAAGGGTCCGCCCAGGGAATTCTCCTCTGGGCGGACTCTTTTCTTCATCCCATTGCACAAGGCGAAGACGGTTGGGTCAGAAGAAATGAGTCTCTTCTGTGGCAGGTGCGGGGCGAGGCTGACGCTCGAGTATGGTCTTGCATCGGATGCACAGAGTCGCCTCCGGTATCGCCTCCAAGCGTGCCGGATCGATCGGCTCTCCGCAACGCTCACAGATGCCATAGTTGCCCTCCTCCGCATGGCGGAGGGCATATTGAATAGCTTCTAGCCGATGCTCCATTGTGCTGATAAGTGCGATGACCTTCTCGCGCTCCACCAGATCGGGGTCACCTTCGTCGGCATCGGGATCCACTTCCGTCTTGAGAGTAGCCCGCAGCCGCTCGATCTCGCTTAGAAGGTGTTCCTTCTCCTGCTGAAGCTTTTCGATGTTCTGTTGAAATTTTTCGATATTGTGCAACTTTTTCATTGCAACCATACGTCTAGCCCTTCTTCCTCGAAGCCTGCGACGCACTATGAAGATCGCCAGGCATCGACGCTGATGCTATGTAAGGATACCAGAACGATAAAACAAAAAACAACGAGTAGCTTTCCTTTTTCCGCTTCGGGTTATGATAAAACATCATGTACCACATCTTGCGCCTGTTGTCAATTCTATGTTTAACTGAGCCCTGCCCGAGAATTGCCAAAATAGCTCCTTGGTAATATAATATGGGTTTGTATGTCTGGAAGTCGAACAAAGGGAGGGTGATCGTCTTATGCCAGTCTACGAGTATAAATGCAAGCAGTGTGGCCTTCACTTTGAGCGGTTCCAGCATTTCTCGGACGCCCCATTACAGGTATGCCCCGAGTGCAACGGGCCGGTGCGGCGTGTCCTGCAGCCCGTGGGGATTGTCTTTAAGGGCTCCGGCTTCTATTCAACTGACAACCGCAAGACCTCCTCGCTCGGCGTCGCTGGTTCCAACTCTAAAGACACCAACGGCAAGGACAAGAGCGAACACACTGACGGTGCCAAGGCAACCACAGAAAAAGCTGCTTCCACCCAGACGGAAAAATGAGGATGGCCCCTTTTATGTAGCAAGAGCGGGTTTCAGCCAGGTGCGAAACCCGCTCTTGTTTTCTATCATTCTGGCAACAGGGATGCACTCTTGCGCTAGCTTCCGTATGCCCTGGCGATTACATCAGTTGGAAACGCCCGCTTGCTTGCACCACTTTCTGACGATAGTTGGTCACATATTTCATGAGTTTCTCGCGCAGGGCCAGCCACTCTTCGCTTTCCAGCACGGCGCGCATCGACTGCAAGTCCTCCGTAACGGCACCCGTGAGGATCTGGGGCCCATCCCCATAGATGGTGTACCAGGCTTCAGTGGGCTGAATGCCCAGGCGGGTCAGCGTGGGCGCATACTCGCGCACCACAAACTCGAAATATTCGCTCTCGCGTCCCGGTCGAATATCCCAGCTCATCAGCAGCTTTACCATAGGTCGTTTCCCCGATCATGCAGATTTCCTGCCAAGGCACTACGTCTTTTGGCCTATATCCTAGCCCAGGAAGCGCACTTTGTCAACCGCACAACCCGTGGATGTGCCACCCGTGGCCCGTCAGAGCGCCATAAAAACGCCACTGCTCCCCGGCATCGCCTTATGCGCAGGGAGCAGCAGTGGAGATGACGCGGCGCGTCACTCCTATTCTGACACGCGCGATCGGGTAAATCCATCCGAGCCGCAACCGTAGGGGAGCAGTGTGTACCGCTTGCCGATCCGGTCGCTGGCTGACGCGCGCGTAGGGGCGCAATTCAATGCGCCCCTACGGACACGCGCGACTCGGGTTATGGACGGCACTTACTCCTCTTCCTCCTCCGCCTCGCGCTCACCCAGGTGTCTATCTAGCATAAAGAGGGCACCCCGCTGATCGCCGATCATCTTGACCTGCTGCACAATCAGCTCAGCGTTCTTCTCCTCCTCCACCTGCTCATCCACAAACCACTGCAAGAAGGTCTGGCTGGCGTAGTCCTTTTCCTGAACTGCCAGCGCATAGAGGTCGTTGATCAAACCGGTGACCTTCTTCTCGTGTTCCAGTGTCTTCTCGAAGACGTCGAGCAAACCTTTGAACTCAGTGGGCGGTTGGTCGATTGCTTGCAGTGTCACACGGCCACCCCGGTCGTGAATGTGGTTGAAGAATTTCATTGCGTGCCCCACTTCCTCCTGGGCCTGCAGCCGCATCCAGTGTGCCGCGCCGGGTAAGCTGCTGGACTCCAGGTAGGCCGCCATAGAAAGATAAAAGTAAGCCGAGTAGAGCTCGTGCTTGATCTGGTCATTCATCTTGTCCTGGACGGATTTAGCTAACATTGTCGGTCTCCTTTCACCTAATAGACGATTCGCTAGGCAACTTGCTACAGTCTGAGAACACGCTCACGCGCGCAACGCTTGCTAGACCGTTCGCCTGTCCTCATTGGACATACTATATCCAATTGGGGTTACAAAGGCAAACGTCAGGGCTGTCCTATGATGCGTTCTCGGCCATACATGTACGGACGCAGCACCTCGGGCACCACGATGCTGCCGTCACGCTGCTGATAGTTTTCCATGATGGCGATCATCACGCGCCCAGGTGGGAGACCCGATCCGTTCAGCGTATGCACATACTCGGGACGACCCTTGGGCTGACGGCGGAAGCGGATGTTGGCGCGTCGCGATTGAAAATCGGTCACATTGCTGCACGAGCTGATCTCCAGCCATTCCTGACTGCCCGGACACCAGACCTCTACGTCATACTTCTTGGCGGCGGCAAAGCCCAAGTCGCCGGTGCACATCTCCACCACGCGGTAGGGGAGATCCAGCCGTCGCACGAGATCCTCGGCGTCGGCGACCAGCTGTTCCAGCACGTCGTAGCTGGTTTCAGGCGTGGTGATCCAGTACATCTCCACCTTCTCAAACTGGTGGACGCGTTTGATGCCGCGCACGTCGCGTCCCGCGCTCATCTTCTCGCGCCGAAAGCAGGGTGTGTGCGCCAGCAGCTTGATGGGCAGCTGCTCCAGGCTGAGAATCTCATCGCGGTAGAGATTGGTCAACGGCACCTCGGCCGTGCCAATAAACCAGAAGTCCTCCTCGGCGTCGTGGTACATGTTGTCGCGGAATTTGGGCAGGTGCGCAGCGCACACCATGGCATCCTCATGCACCATAAAGGGTGGATATACCTCGGTGTAGCCATGTTCGCGGATGCCCACATCGAGGAAGAAGTTGATCAGCGCCCGATGCAGGCTGGCGCCCTCTCCACGTAGCACGAAGAAGCGTGTGCCGCTCATTTTCACCCCACGCTCAAAGTCGATGATGCCCAGCGTCTCGCCCAGATCCCAGTGCGGCAGCGGCTCAAAGTCGAACGTGCGCGGCGTACCCCACTGGCGCACCACCACGTTGTGCGATTCGTCGGGGCCGACGGGCACGCTGGGATGGGGCAGATTGGGCACCCAGAGCTGCTTCTCGTAGCTCGCTGCCTCCACCTGGCGCAGCATCTCCTCCAGCTGGGCGATTCGGTCGCCGATTTCGCTCATGTGAGCCTTGAGCGCCTCTGCCTCGGCCTGACGTCCCTCGCGCATCAGCACAGCAATTTGCCGCGAACCCGCATTGCGCTCCGCGCGCAGCGCTTCCGTCTCTTGCAACAAGGCGCGCCGCTGCTGATCGAGCGCCAGAATCTCGTCGATCGGTGCATCGGTGTTGAGCTTCTTGAGTGCCTCTTTGACCTCTTCGGGATGGGTACGAATGAAGGCGATGTCCAGCACGCGATTTTCCCCTCTTAATTGGATTGACCATCTGAGAGCCAGGATAAGTATAACAACGGTTAGCGAGGGTTCACAAATCCATCTCTCCTCAGATTTCTGTGGGAAGGGACACGAAGGCTGCGGAAAACTTGCTTGTAATGCGCCGAAATCCATGGTATCCTGGCATAGTGCAAGCGGATGCGCACCCAAGGAGGAAGAGGAGAGCGGCACCCGTGGCGCGTATGACGACCCGAGCGGATGTGCTCGCTTGCTTCGCAGGAGATGCAAAGGGCACCGTCCCCTATGTGGCGGACCTGACGCTGTGGTTGGAATGGCATTCCACCCGTGGCACACTGCCTGCGGAGTGGCAGGGGCGTTCGCCGCGCGAGATCGCCCGCGCGCTGGGGACGCCGTTGTGGCAGGTTGTTCGTCCATGGCGTGCGGAGATGCCCGATGTAGAGGTAATCCGCGAGGAACGTGAGGGCGAACGCATCCTGCGCTATCGCACCGCCGGGGGCGAGTTGCGCGCACGCTGGTCGCTGGGGCCGGACGGCGACTGGTGGCAAAACGAGTATCCGATCAAGACGGCGGCTGATCTGCCCGCAGCCGGCCTGGCGATCGCGGCACGCCGCTATGTCCCGGATGTGGCAGCCTGGCAGCCGTGGCAAGAGGAGACGGCGCAGGACGTCATCCCGGTGATCGAGCTGCCCAAGACCCCTTATTCAGAGCTCTTGCACACCTGGCTTGGCTGGGACGAAGGGCTTCTGCTGCTCCTCGGCAACGAGCGCGACCAGGTGCTCGAGCTGCTGGAGATGATGGAGGCGCAGTATCGCGAACTGGTGGCAGTATTGGCACGCCTGCCGGGCACGTTGGTGCTGGCACCGGATAATCTGGACGGGCAGTTCATCACCCCGAGAGCCTTCCGGCAGCATATGGCGGACAGCTACTGTTTCACGGCCGAGACGCTCCACGCGCAGGGCAAACGTCTGGTGGTGCACCTGGGTGGTATGGGACGACACCTGCTGGCCGGGCTAGCAGATGCCGGAGTGGATGGTATCGAGGGGGTGGCTGGGCCACCGCAGAGCGACACGCCGCTGCCGCTGGCACGCGAGAAAACCAGCCCATCGGTCGTGTTGTGGGGGGGCATTCCCCAGGATTACCTGCTGGCGACGCAACCCGAGGAGAACTTCCGCCAGGCGGTTGAAGAGACAGTGCAACTGGCACACACGGACGCTCGTGTGATCGTGGGAGTGGCGGATCGGGTGCCGGTGCAGGCCGACCCGGGGCGCCTGCTCGCCCTGGCCGAGATGGTGCACGCGTAAGGGCTTGATATAATACTGCAATTGTGTATACTGGAAAATAGGCGAGCTTGAGTCGGCAGCTGACTCCATGAACAGCCACGCTGTTGATCACTAGATGGCCAGGGCAATTTCTTCCCCGCCTGCTCACCGACCGGAACTGACGCAGCCCAATATTGGGCCTCCGCTCGTGAGAGGCTACCACCTGCCAGGCCAGTGGACCACAGGAGGAACGATGTTATGAACGCAGTGCTGGATCCCCAAAGGACGATGCAACCTCCATGTGTTGCCCCCCGCATGAGCCGTCTGCTTGCCGTGGCCGCATGGCTCGCACTGTTGAGCCTGGTGGCGAGCGTACCCGTGCTTGCCGGTGCGATCGCCACGCCACCATCTGATGCGCTTCGTTCACCCTCCGCGGCTGCGTCGGTGCCATTGGGGGATGTGCCGCAGTCTGCCTCGCTGGCACACCTGCCGTTGCGCTTCATCGCCAACCGCGGTCAGTGGGACGAGGTGGTGCAATTTGCCGTGCGCGGTGACAACCACGCGCTCTATTTCACGCCGCAGCAGGTCATCTTTCGCGTGAACGCAGGGCACGCTGGCGACGTGGCACAGGTTCGTCTGACCTTCCCGGGTGCCCAGCGGCAGCCACGCGTTGAAGGAGTGTCGCCGCTGCCTGGCAGCGTCAACTTCTTCATCGGCAACGACCCGCAACAGTGGCGGGTGAACGTCCCCGCCTATGCCGCCATCACCTACCGCCAGCTCTACCCAGGCGTTGACCTGGTCTACAGCGGTGTGCACGGTCGGCTCAAGAGCGAGTTTCGCCTGGCGCCAGGCGTCCATCCACGCGTGATCGCGCTGGCCTACGCGGGTGTCGCTAGCGCCCAGGTGCTGCCGGATGGCGCGCTCCGCCTGCGCACGGCCCACGGCGAGCTGGTGGAAGCGCCCCCGCTGGCCTACCAAGAGATCGACGGCAAACGTCAGATCGTGGCGGCACGTTATGTGCTACGCTACGCGCCGTGCACACCGCTCCCGGCCTTGTGCCTGCCCGTGCTGGTGCAATTCGAGGTGAGCGGCTACGACCCCCGCTGGCCCCTGGTGATCGACCCGACGTTGCAATACGCCAGTTTCCTGGGCGGCAACCAGGACGAGTCGGGCAACGGCATCGCGGTGGACGACGCGGGCAATGTGTACGTGGCGGGATACACCACTTCGGATGACTTCCCGACCAACCTGGCCCTCCAGCCGCAGCGTCGCGGCGGATCGGATGTCTTTGTGACCCAGCTGGTGCGCGTCGACGATGTCTACACGTATGGCTTCTCCACCTACCTGGGCGGCAGCGGCAGCGACACCGCCCACAACATTGCGGTGAACGGCAGCGGCGACGCGGTGACCGTCGTGGGTGAGACTTTCTCGAGCAACTTCCCCATTTTTAACGCACCGCAGGCGACCATAGGGACGAGCCCCGATGCCTTTGTGACGCGCCTCATCAGCCAGAGCGGCGTCATCACCTTCGCCTATTCGACCTACCTGGGCGGTAGTAGCGTCGATCGGGCTTATGGCGTGGCATTGGACAGCGCCGGCGAGGCGGTTGTCGTCGGCGAGACCATGTCCAACAACCTGTACACCACTACGACCGCGATCCAACCGGCCTGTGGCAAGTCGTCCGGGCTGTGCTATTTCGACGGATTTGTCGCCCGCATCACCAACAGCGGCGGCTACACCTTCTCCTACGCCAGTTACCTGGGCGGCAAGGGAGGAGATCGCGCCCGGGCAGTGGCTGTGGACCCGACGAGCGACAGCATGTTCGTGACCGGGCAGACCGGCTCGCCGGATTTCCCCATCTTCAACGCGCCACAGCCGGTTTGGGGCGTGGCTGCACTGCACCTGCCCACTGCCGAATTGGAGGCCACGGCAGCCGTCACCTATCCTGATGGATTCGTCTGCCAGATCACCACCAGCGGCAGCTATACGTATGCCTATTCCACCTATCTGGGGGGTGCTTTTGCCGACGGCGGGCGCGCCATTGCCGTGGACAGCAGCGGCAATGCCTGGGTGACCGGCCACACCGGTTCGATGGACTTCCCGCGTACGCCCGACGCCGTCCAACCGACCTATGGCGGCGGCACTCCGATCGGTGAGGGGGGTGACGCCTTCCTGACCCACATTGTGGACGCGGGCGGGGTGTACACCTTCGGCTACTCCACCTTCGTAGGGGGGCGCAGCGACGAGGTCGGGCACGGCCTGGTGTTGGCCAGCAATGACAATCCGATTGTGGCGGGCCATACCCTCTCCAACAACTTCCCCACTCACTCTCCGCTGCAAAGCGATCGGCGTGGCGCATCTGACGCCTTTGTGACCCGGCTGATCAGCACCACCGGCGCGTACACCTTCGGTTTTTCCACCTATCTAGGCGGCAGCAGCACTGACGTGGCCTACGCGGTGGACGTGGACACCACGGGGAACATCTATGTGACCGGTCGGACGCTGTCGAACGATTTCCCGACACTGAACGCCCTGGATGCCAGCCGCTCAGGAGCGACGGATGCCTTTGTGGCACGCCTCGGCTGGGGCGGCCTGATGATCAGCAAGAGTGCCACGCCCACGGTGGTGGCGCCGGGAGGCCTGGTCTCGTTCACGCTGGCCTATACCAACGACAGCCCCACGCTGGCACAGAACGTGGTCATCAGCGATTACCTGCCCATCCCGATCACTTTCACCCAGGCCAGCTATGTCAGCCACGGTGCCACGGTGACGCCGACGGGAAGCTTCAGCTACACATGGCAGGTGGACGACCTGGCACCGGGCGCTGGCGGGACGATCGAGGTGTTGGCCGTGCTGAGCAATACGCTGCCATTCGGCACGCTCATCACCAACACGGCGACCATCACCGGTGACGGGGCATATCCCAACACCACCTACCTCACGGCGACGGTGGTCATCACGGTGGGGCAGGGCTTCCCGGTCTACCTGCCGGTGATCAGCAGGGAAGAGCCAGCGACGTGAAACAGGCCGCGCTGCCCCTCGCGGCACATCGGCGGGTGTACCCTGTGGCTGGGAAGATGCATGGAGTCGACATCACAACGGTAGATGTGTGGCGCTCGCCGCGGCTGGCGCGCTGGGCTGGTTGGGGGGTGGTGCTGCTGGCCGGGGTGCTCTATCTGCTCACGCTGGACACCGGCCTGCGCCCGGACGAACTGCGCGGCGGCGATCTGATCACCCACCAGTACGCTCAGGTTCAGGCGCGTCCCAGCAATGCCCCCGGCTACCCGCTCTACACGATGGGTGGCTGGCTGTGGTTTCGTCTGAGCGGCCTGCTGCTGGGCTGGGCGCTCAACCCGGTGCAGTTGCTTTCGAGTTACTCGACGCTGTGGGCACTCCTGGCGCTGGTGGTGCTCTACGCTGTGTGTCTGCGCGCGACGCACCATGCCTGGCCGATCGCGGCACTGGCAACGCTCTTCTACGCCGTCACCTACTTCTTTTGGTACTACAGCGTCACCACGGAACAGTACACCTCGGCGGTGTTCCAGAGCATGCTGATCGTCTGGTTGGCGTGGCGCTGGGAAGAGGCACGCACCACCGATCCGTCGCGCGCGGAACGCTGGTTGCTTTGGCTGGCGCTGGTGTGTGGCACATGTCTGGCCAATCTGGTGACTGTGTTGCTCATCCTGCCGCCGCTGGTTGGCTTCGTCCTGACACGGCAACCCGATGTGCTGCGGCGGCCGCGTCTGTTGGGGCGCCTCATCGGGCTGGCGCTTTTGCCGCTGCTATCGTATGCCTATGTGTACTGGCGTGGCGCGACGCATCCCGAATGGCGCGGTCAAGGCAACTGGCCGGATGCGACGGCGTGGTTCCTCGACTTCCTGACCACCCATCAAGGGCGCGACGAGCTGGCGCCTGGCCTGACGCTGAGCCCCCTGTTCACCGACGAGTTCCCCGCGCTGATCTGGGGTGAGCTAAGCCTGATCGTGCTGGTCGGCGGGTTGATCGGCCTGCGCTGGCTGGGACGGCGCCGTGCGTTGTTCCTCGGTGGCACGCTGGCGCTCTATGTCCTCTTCTGCTGGGTAGATCGCTTCGGCAACTGGTATCAGGTGATCATGCCTGCCTATCCGCTGGTCGTGGTCGGTTTTGCTGCAGGATTGAGCGCCCTGATCGACCGCCGGTCGGCGCTGACGCAGCGTGCCCCCGGGCTGGCCGTGGTGCGCGCAGTGGGGGTGCTGGTGCTGGTGGGACTGGTCGCCTGGCGCCTGGCGCTCTCGTGGCCGCGCGCGGATCAAAGCTGGCGTCCCGAAGACACTGGCCTGAACCCGGGTTGGGCGGTGCTGGCGGATGCGCCACCGCCGGATGCCATCATCCTGGCGCAACACGATGAATGGCTGGCGCTGAGTTACTTGGTGCACATCTGGGGTGCGGCGCCGCGGTGGCGCCCGCTGCCGGTCTGTCAGTTGCCTGCTGCATCCGAGGTGTCCCTTGGGGAAGCGATCTACCTCACCCGACGAGCGCTCGAGGCCCAGCCCGACTGCCTGGTGGAGCGGCGTCGCTATGCGGCCGGGGCGGAGTTGATTCGGGCACAAGTGGCTCCGGAGTACGCCCTGCCACCAGTGGCCCGCGCGGTGACGTGGCAGTTGGGCCTGCCCATGCGGGTGATCGGCTATGCGACGGCTTGGCTGCCCCAGCCCCTCACCGGCCACACGGGACAGGCCATCGCGGATGCGCCACGCTGGCGTCTGTCGCTCTACTGGCAGACGGAAACGCCGTTGGCAGATGATTACACCATCTCGGTGCGTCCTCTGCGGGGAGGTGAGCGCCTGCGTGGTGTGGATGGTGCGCCGCTCATCCAGGATCACCAACCGGTGTGGAACAGCTTTCCCACCCGCCGCTGGCTGCCCGGCGAGGTGGTGCGCGACGACTACGTCTTCACCCTGTCCACGGGGGTGCTGCCCGACGGCGTGCACTTGGTGATCTATCGGGCGGTCACGGGTGAGCGGGATGCAGTGGGTTTTGAAGTGTTGGGCGAGGTGGTAGTGCCGCTGGAGGCCGAGGGTATTTGACACGCATGGGACATGTGTATATAATGAGTGATGAAGGCGACGTAGCCAAGTGGCAAGGCAGGGGTCTGCAAAACCCCGACCGCGGGTTCGAATCCCGCCGTCGCCTCTCGCCTCTCTAGTGGTATACCCCCATCGGCGCGTCAGCCACACACCCCTGCCAACCAAGCACGCACGTCGTGGCCAGCCAGATGGCCCGCGGTGATGTCCTTGCTGCCACCCGGCGGCAAAAGTCGCACCGCGCGACGACCCAGCAAGGCCAACCACTGCTGCGCCGCCTCGTGACCCGCCGCGTCGTTGTCGGTGCACACCAGAATGCGCCGATAGCCCCTCAGCAGCACCAGCCACTCGGCACGCACCCGCGCCGCCGCACTTCCCGCCGTGCTCACATCCACCCACTCGCCCGCTTCCTGCCACACCAACATGGCATCAAACTCGCCCTCGGTGAGCAGCAACACCTCCTGACGGCCCAGATAGTGCGTTCCAAACAGCCCCCCTTCAACGCTGCCCGCCACGGCACGATATTTCGGGTAGCCGCTGGCAGTGCGCACGTTTACCTTCCAGATGACCTCGTCCCGCCACCAAGGGATGACAATGCCGCGCACCAGATGCATCCCATGGACGGGGACGGTGCCGCCCGGGTGAAAGCCAATGCGAAATGCCAGCAGAGTCGCCTCACCCAACCCGCGCCGCGCCAAGTAGTCACGCGCACGCCTGCCCGCCTCGCTCCACAGCACACGCTCACACGTCTCCACCAGCCGCCACGCCCGACGTTGCCAGTCGCTCTCAGGATAGCCCCGCGGAGCACGCGGCGCCGGCACGGACGCCTCAGCCGACCCTACTATGGCAGTCAGGCGTTGCACCGCCTCCAGGAAGGTGAGCCCCTGCACCCAACGCAGAAATTCGATCACATCGCCACGCCGCGGATGACACTGGCGACAGAAGAACCAGCCCGAGTCGTGCACATGCAGGCGGTCGTGGCCACCACAGCAAGGACACGGCCCACTGTACTCATGGGCACTCTCACGACGCAGACGCGTGTACTGGCCCACCAGAGCGACCAGGTTGACTTGCTCTTTCAGAGAACGCAGCTCAGGCATCGCCGGCAGCACTCCCAAGAGGTGGTGGGGTTGAGACACAAATGGCACTGATTACACCAATGACACTTTTTACACACTTTACACACATTACACACATTACACACTTTACACACTTTACACAGTTACACACATTACACAGTTACACACATTACACACTTTACACACATTACACAGTTACACACATTACACAGTTACACACATTACACACTTTACACACTTTACACACATTACACAGTTACACACATTACACACTTTACACACTTACATACTTGACACAGTTTACACA
>CAKZLO010000007.1 GCA_937127125.1 uncultured Ardenticatenia bacterium | reverse complement strand
CTTAACAAGCGGCTCATTGCCCACTCTCCATCATCCGCATGATCTCCGAGGTCAAATCCTGAGTCTCGCCACCAAGTACCGCTTGCTTCTGCACCAGCAGCAGTCCACGCTCATGAGCGATGCGCTCTAGCAGCTTGTCGAGCTCCGCGCCACGCTTCGCGCGGTTTTCGGCTGCGCGTTGCGCTGCCGCCGAGTCTCCCTGCTTTATGGCGTCAATAGCTTCGGCATCGTAGGCGTCCATGATCTTTAGCACATCGACCGTGGCTATACGATGGGATTCTGATGCTGGGAGAAGAGGAAAAAGCGTGAGGGACACCACCGCGATGAGCGCGCCGAGCATCCCGTAGATCATCGGCAGCAGCACACCCATCCAAGTAATTCCGATATTGGGCATATGTTCAGAACTGGAATGTGCTGCATTCGCGCCTTCCTGCAGCGCCTTCTGATCAGGCTGCATGACGCCCTCCTGGAGGATCTATCCTGGTGCCACGTGCCTTCTCCTCGATCATCCATTCGATCGCCTCTGCTGTGGACAGTCCGGAGGCCTCAAGCTCCTGCAATCGTTTGAATTCTGCCGCCTTGGTTGAATAGAGCGTGGCTGTGAAGGGATCGACGATTAGCCTCTGGATGGACATACCCATGGGGCCCTTGATGCATATCTCGGAATACCGGCCCTGCAGCGTATGCACCGACCTGAGCATGCGTTTCTTATAGTCGTCCAGGTACAGGCGACCACTGTCTGCCAGGCGATCGATGGATTCGGGATGCTGTGCAAGCAGGCACAGCCAGTCGGAGTTTTCCAGGGCCGCCTTGGCCGCAGGCGTGCGATAGTAGTCGTCTATGTTCTGAGTGGCGGTCATGAAGCTGCCACCGTATTTACGAACCCGGCGATAACCGGTTTCGATGAAGTCCGCAGCGTTGCCTGCGTTGGAGAACAGATCCCACGCTTCGTCGATGACGCAGATCTTGCGTTGCGCCCGATCTCCCAGGTACATGGCCTGTTGTATCTGCATCATGACGATGAGCAACACGACGGACTGGAGATCTTTTCTCGACTTCAACTCTTCGAGTTCGAGCGTAATCAGATTGTTGTCGAAGCGCAGGCATTCGGTTCCCTCGAAATAACGTGCATAAACACCGTCGCGCGTGTATGGATAGAGCATCTCCCCCAAGTCGCGCGCCCGCTCATCGCGATGCGCAATCAAAAACTCGGCGATGGGCGTGATGGAGGCATCGCGGCCGTATTTGGTCCAGACTGCGCGCACCGCCTGTTCGATGTAGCTGAGCTCCAGATCATTTAGCGGACGTGACGGAGATGCCATCTGCGCGATGATCGACTTGATAAGCGGCATCTCCTCGTCCATGTCCGTGATTAATGGAAACGGATTGATGCAGATGTTTGAATCTTCAGAGAACTCGATGAACCTCCCTTTAAGGATCTTGGTGGTGTGCATGTAAGACCGGCCTACATCGATAATCCATGCCCGCCCTCCCGTACCCAGCGTGGACACAACAACCTCGTTCAGGAAGAACGACTTGCCGGCACCAGATTTTGCTGACACCGCTACGTTGTAATTGCCCTGATCGTTGTCAAAGAAATCCAGATAGCTAACCTGCCCGCGCCGGCCGAAGAGCAACAAAAGCGGGTTTTGTGTCCCCTTCCACTCTCCGATAACCGGCATGGTGTTGAGCGCGTTGCTTTGCAGTTGTGTGCGCAAGACCAGCTCCGCCAGCATGTCATCAGCCATTGCCGGTGTGAAACCGTACGGCAATGTAGCGAGGAAGGTTGGCAACTCAGACATGCTTGCGCACTCCATGATCCATCCCTTGGTGCGAAACAGCGAGCGCACTGACTGCTCGACGCGGTCACCTTCGCCTAAGGGTGTGAACAACACCATGGTGTGCACCATCTTGAGGGCGATCTGGCCGCTGGCCACTGCCTTTTGCACATGACGCCAGTCCTCGGCCTGATCTTTGAAAACTGGCACAAACTTAGCCAATTGTCCCTCTGCATTCGTGACTGCCCGGGCTGCCTTGAAGTCCAGCTTGCGCTTGAACATCTCTTGGTCTGGCACCTGAACGTTCAGGCTTAACAGGAACGGCGATGGAATCTGCAGTGAGCCATGATATAGGTCACCGATGAGGTTGCCCATTTCCCCAAGCCAGAACGACTTTGGGTATGAGCGCACACGCAGACAGCGGACAGCACGATTGTTAATGGTCATGCCATCGCGATCGAGTAGAAGACGTGTATCGGCTGATGGCATTTGCGTGCGCAATACCCGCTCCTCATCCCATACAAGCTCACCGGTTGCCTGCTCAGGATCAAGTATCTCGTCAATCAGATTGATCAGCATCGCGGCGTCGACGTTTCTGTTCGGGACGCCAGACGTGCTCAATGCCGCCCTGATAGCTTCGCGTGTAGACTGAAGGTAACTCAACCCTTTGTCTGTTAGTTCGCCAGGGAAAGAAACGGAAATAAAGAGCTGGAAATCGCGTAACACATAGGGCTGCTCCTTGAAGAGAGACCTATCACACCCCTTAAGGAGGTGATCTACGCGCCTGTGCGCCAGGGTACGATAAATATCGCTGCTTGGGTGCCCAAAGTACTGACGTATCGGGTCGCCATCATCGCGTGCTATACGCGAATCAACCCAGGATGTGAGATAGTTCTGGATCTTAGGAGACGCATACATCGTGAATTGGATGCACGCATTGTCCGGCATGCGTTGCTCGAATATGCTCGACAAAATGCGCGCTGTATCGACGTTGGCGCCTGCCAGTGGTACGCATTCAAGGATGAAGCCATAGCAGTCCCCATGTCGCTTGCCTGTCTTCTTGTCTTCGACCAAAGTGGTGTTGATGAAGACTTGGATTTCAGGGTCATAAGCTTCATATGGCAGGATTGAGGACAAGGTATGTCGATGCAGAAATGCGCGCTGTTGCGCAATTGTGGGCGGCGGCATTCCCGCTATTACAGCCCCTTCAGGCGTATGCGATACGCTGATCGGGCTGAAGAATTCTCGCAGCTTGCTCAGATAGTCACCAATCATCAGCGCGTTTCTCCGATATACCTGCTAGCGTCCTCCATAGCGCGGGCAGCAGCGCGATTAGCATCAGTCTGTTCAGCTGAAGCTGGCTGCTGATGTGGCGCAGGCTTGTCCTTCTGTTCCTCTTCTGCTGGGCGTTGGAGATTCTTTGGCGGCTTGAGTGAGCGTGCCCTCCAGCTGTTTTCTATCAGGTTGCGGTTCTGGGATACCAGCCAACGCCCACGATCGATGATCGCATAGATGTAAGACTGGTCATAGAACACCCCGTCCTCGTCTTCCCATGGAGCAAGCCAAATGCGCAGGATGCGAGGCTCAACGCGCACCGGATCCCCTGGTTTGATCTTGGGTAGCGATACAGTGCGCTCGCTGGCCAGCGACGGCTTATAGGAGGTTATAGTATTTTCCTGCGAGCCGTCACCGGAGTAGATAGGCTTGCGGCGCAGTTCCCCATCTGTTTCTTGATAGACCTCCGTGATAGATTTGCAGGTTGTGCCGTCAGGCGCTTTGCAAGCGTAATCCGGCGTGGATGAGCACCCACTGACCAGAACCGCCAGAATGGCAAGAGCTGTCCAAGCGCGGGGCATCATTTCATACCCCTCCGTTCTTTCTTCAGGTTCTTCACATCATTCACATCTTTGGTGATGGTGGTAGTGGGTTGTTCTTGCTCAACCGCCTCAATCATGCTTACCCCAAGCCACGACGCCAAGACATTAGCACTTCTAAAGCCTTCTGCGACCTCTCCATCTTCGCGCACCAACACAGGCGTCCCGTTGAATCCAAGTTTCTTTGTTAGCTCGATATTGCGGTCAACTGCGCTGGCGTCGCAGTCAGACTTTCCAGTTACTAGCCTGCCGACCATGAGGTCATCCCAGGCCTTGAGACGGTTGCTTGCGCACCATACCGTCTTAGCTTTTGCCACGGCCTGCGGATGTACAATCGGAGCCATGAAGATATAGATCTCCACGTCATTCAGCTTTGCTAGCTCAGGTTCCAGACGCTTGCAGTATGGGCAATCCGGGTCTGAGAAAACCGCGAGTTTCTTACTCCCGCTCCCGCGCTTTATCGCGTCGCCTAGCGGCAGATCATCCCATGCAACCCGAGGCTGCAGGCTCGCGACACGCTCCGCCGTTAGATCTTTGCCGGTGCGCACATCATAGATGTGTCCGATAAGCACATACGGCAGCCCATGGGAGACATAGGCAATGTTCCTGCCCATCGTTACTTCCAAGAGACTTGGAATCTCAGACAGTCTGATTGAATCGATTCTGGTATTCGGGAAAGACGCCCGAATGGACGCTGCGACATCTGCTGGAACCATATCGCGCGCCTGCACACTCAAGGCGGCTACAGTCGCTGTCAGCAGTGGAAACAAGTAGTGCATCTTCATCGTTAATCCCTCGCGCGTGCATTCTTCAGGACCAGCTCAAGCGTGATCCCACGGGTAAATACAATCTCCACCTCCCTGTTTGCATCGATCTCGATGATCGGGAAGGTTTTCTCGGCCATGTCGATGTAATACTTTGCCAATCTGTCAAATGCGTTTGAAGCGCCCGTGGCTATGCCACTCTCTATGACCCTGTTCGGATCCGTTGTGGTCGTCGTGCCCAATGGGCTCACGCTGGTGGTCTTGTAGGACTCGGCTATGCCTTTCCCAACCCCAGACAGGGTGCCTGCCAGTAGCGCACGCGCAATGAGCTGACCTTGTTTGGTCACAAGACGCCCACGCATCCCGGTTTTGCCGTCCTCCCCGGAAACATAGCCACTAACCTTGGCCTCGATGACTTGGCCATCCTTCCGAACACACGACAAGGTTTCAGTCCGGATGTAGGCGCGCTCACTCGATATGTCGCCATATGCCGCACCGACCACGAAACACTCACGCACATCTGACCTAAACCGATTCGGCAGCCTCGCGAGATCCTTGACGCGAATCAGTACAGGATGCGGATTGCTTTGCGCTTGATTGCTGGCCGGGGCATCGACTCCGCCGAGAAGAACCCCTCGCACGAAGGAGCCCGCAGGGATGTAGGTCTCGTACCGGTGGCCTTCCTTGTCCTCCTTATCCACGGGTTTCTGTTGTTTGTCCTGCGTTGCGGTCGTATCCTCCTTTGGGCGCTCGATCTCGATGCGGAAGATCTCGTTCTCCGGCCTCAAAGAGCCTACTGCTGCTACATCTTGGCCTTCACCGCGCTCGCGCTGCTGCTGTTTGTTGCCGCTGCCTTCTAAGTCTAGCTCCAAGACATCACGGAATCCTTCCTGCACCGTTTTCCCCGATTTGCCCGGAGCAGGAGGAAGGTTGCCTGGGGGGACCAACATAGCGTCCCGGTTAGCGCCGGGACTTGCCAGCGGCGGAAGTGGCGGCGGTGGCGGCGCCACCGTTTCCTCACGCTGGCGCATCTGGGCCTCCAGCTGCTGCCGCAGAGTCTCTATCTGGCGCCTCAAGTCATCGCTTTCAGTCTTCATCTCCTGAATCTGCTGCTCTGACTTTGCCATCCAGACTTCACGGTCAGAAAGTTGTCTGCCGCTAGCAGAAAAGTCGCTCTTTACCTCCTCCCTGGTCATATCTCTGGTGCCATCTCGATTCTGCATGGCAACCAGGGCCCAGGCGACGCCGATCAGCCCTAGTATGCCCAAGACCAGATACAACTTCTGCCGGCGCCGCTGGGTGGCCGGGTCCGGTACTGATACTTCTGGGATGTTACCGACTCCCATCTGGGGCCTCCATTACCACATATAGCCCTGTCGACTGCATCGGGCCAAGGATGGTGTTGTCAATTGCAACCGCAAGAGTTCCTTTACGCATGAACTCCTGCTCAGC
>CAKZLO010000006.1 GCA_937127125.1 uncultured Ardenticatenia bacterium | reverse complement strand
TGTTCTACTTCCTATTATATCACATTCGATATTGTAATGGAAGCGGCTGAGGCGGCCGACGGGCGCTGGATGGGTGGAATGAGGCGTTGGAGAATGAATTGGGCCTCCCTTCGTTCACCTAAAGTGTTAACCAAGGGGCGATGTCTTCGGTAACACTATCGTTTGACTTGACACACATCCCAGTCTCGACCGTCCTGTAGACCTTGACTCCCCTTGCGCAACGGTTAGAATGCGAAGCAATGTTGCCGACCGCTGAAGGTGATTCTTCCAGCTACACGCGCTCACGAGAGCAAACGCGTTCTGCGTCGACCGCGGGCAGTATGATCTGTGGCATCGATGCAGGACTGTTGGTCTGCCTTGTGCTGGCACTGTTTGCCATCCTGCCCCTGCTCACACACGCAGGCCTTCCGAACACGGCGGATGGAGTTGCCCACTTGATGCGCCAGGCCGAGCTCAACCAGGCTTGGCAAGATGGCATTCTGTATCCGCGTTGGGCGCCTGATCTCGCTTATGGATATGGCGCACCCCTCTTCCATTATGCGCCACCGCTCTTGTACCAGGTGACCCAGCTGCTACACGCGGGGGGATTGCCTCTGGATGAGGCGATGAAGGGCACCTTGATCGTGATGATGGTGCTCTACAGCGTAGGCGGCTACCTTTTGGTCCGGGATCTGTTTGGTCCGCGTGCCGGAGTACTGGCCGCGGCACTGTATTTGTACACCCCTTACCGTCTGCGCGAAGCCTACATCCAGGGCAACTATGGCCAGTTCTGCGGGCTGGCCTTCTACCCTCTCATCTTGTGGGCGTTCTACCGCACTGCTACTGACAGGTCGCTGCGAGGTCCTCTTCTGGCAGCGCTGTCGCTGGCTGCTCTGTTGCTGAGCCACAACATCAGCTTCATGCTGTTTGCTCCGCTGTTGGCAGGCTACCTGGTCTACCTGCTGGCCTTCGGTGCGCCGGGTATGCTCGAACGCGCTGTCGCGGCAAGACGTTTCATCCTGGCAGGCGCCTTGGGTCTGGGATTATCCGCGTTTTTCTGGCTGCCCGCCTTCGGCGAGCGTGGATACATCCGCCTGGCAGGCATCACCACCGGTTTCTTCGATTTCCGGCGCAACTTCATCAGCCTGGATGAACTCTTAGCACTGCCCCGGCCGCTCGACCAGGCGGCTATCAACCCCTACTTTCCTCTCAGTCTGGGGGTGCCTCAAGTTGTGCTGGTCAGCGTGGTGCTGCTGGGTTTGCTGGCCTGCTTACTGTGGCGCTTGGCCAAGAATGTCACATGCCGCGGCGGGAGCGGCGCCTCTGCGCCGACATGCCATACCGACCGCCATATGCTCGGTCATCTCCTGTTCTTTGGCGCCGCACTGTTGCTGTATGGGTTTCTGATGCTCCCAGAATCGCAGGCGCTGTGGGAATTTGCTCCTCTGCTCGAGCTCGCTGAGTTTCCGTGGCGTATGCTGGGGCCGGCTGTCCTGTGTGCTGCGGTCTTGGCTGGTGGATGGGTGCGCTGGTGCGAGCAGCTGTCCGTCGTCTCTGCTCGCTCGCAGCGATTGGGGCAGCTGGCCTTGGCAGGTGGACTGGCGCTAACTCTCAGCTTCCACCTCTTCTACCTGTTCCCTGCTCAGTTCATCGTGTGGGGCACGCCCACTCCACGCGATGTGATGGCCTATGAAAGACAGTCCAAGGCAATCGGCACCACCAGCACTGGTGAGTTCCTGCCGCGCTGGGTGGATCGTTATCCCTCGCCAGAGGTGTTGGACGAACCACAAACAGGGGGAGAACGCGCTTCGCGTCTCGAGCTGAGCGCGCTGCCCCCGCACGCCACCGCTCGCACGTTGCAGGTCACGGCTCATCAGATCCTCTTGCACGTCAGCAGCCCAACGAGCTTCACGGCCACTTTTCGCGTGCTGTACTGGCCGGGCTGGCAGGTTTGGATCAAACGAGAGTCCGACGCGACATGGCAGCCGGTCTCCGACGTAGAAATCACCAGACCGGACGGGCTGATACGCGCGCCCATGCCTGCTGGCACCTATGACGTGGCATTGCGATTGGAGGATACCCCGCTGCGCAAGATCAGCGCATGGGTTTCTGCGCTTGCGTTGATCGTCTATGCAGGAGTTGCTGGGACAGTCCTGCTTCGTCGTTCGGGGAAGGGTTGCACGCCTGTTCCGAGAGGAGATGGGACCCTTCGATCTATCGGCCAGAGTTACCCTGTCCGCGAGGCCTTGTATGCCTCGTTGCTTCTCCTGATCGCCTTGCTCGTGACTCGCCCACTTGAGAGCTGGTTGCGGTTCGCCTCGCCGCCAGGTACCGCGATGGGGGTGCAGTATGCTCGCCGCGCCACCTTCGCCGACCAAGTGCAACTGCTGGGCTACGACCTGCCCTCATGCACCCAATGGTGGAGCCCATTGCGCTGCACCACATCGCCCGCGGATGGGCTTCCAGAAATCCAGGCGCAGGCTGGCCAGCGGTTGACAGCTGTTCTGTATTGGCAGGCGGTGCGACCACTCGATCGCGATTACAGCGTGTTCCTGCACCTGAACGGGTTGGATCAGCATACATATGCCGGCAGCGACGAGATCCATCCCGAGGACATTCCCAGCTCTGCATGGCCTGCTACTATGTATGTGCGCAATCCGATGAGTCTGATGTTGCCGCAAGACGCTCCGCCGGTGCGTTATGTACTCCAGGCCGGCCTCTACGACCGAGAGACTGGGAAACGACTGGAAGTGGCGGAGTGTCGTTGCACGGAGTTCACACTGGCCCACGTCTGGCTGTTGCCTGCTGATCCGCTCACTGAGGAGATGATACCGGAGCGGTTGGATTATCGAATGGGATCAACCATCCAGCTGCTTGGCTATCACCTGGAGGAGACAGCGACACTGGCACGTCTGACGCTCTACTGGCGAGCTGAGTCCAGACAAACGGAGCGCTACACAGTGTTTATTCACATGCGCGACGCCCGGAACCAAATGATCGCCCAGGCAGACTCGCCTCCCATGGGTGGGTTGTACCCGACCGAGGCGTGGTTGCCGGGCCAGATCATTGCCGATATGCACACCTTCACGTTGCCAACCCATGCCCACACGCTGGCGGTGGGTCTTTACGAGCCAACACGTATGCAGCGGCTGAGTGTCACAGATCGGGAGGGGCAGCCGGTGCCAGATGATGCCGTCGTGATCCGTGTGTCATATGCCAAGGATTAGGTTTTCCAGACACGTTGCTGGGGTCTTGGTGCTCTTCCTGCTGCTTGCCCTCGGCACCACCTCTCCATTGTGGTTGCATATGACCACGGCTGTCCCCAGCGACATCGGTGATCCCCTGCTTAATGCGTGGACGCTGGCGTGGGATGCCCACGCCTTGCTCAGCAAGCCGCAGCGCCTGTTCGACGCAAACATCTTCTTCCCTCTGCCGAATACGCTGGCCTACTCGGAGCATTTGCTCGCAACAGCACTTATGGTGATGCCGCTGCAGATCGTCAGTGGTCAGCCATTGCTTGCTTACAACGTTGCACTGTTGTTGAGCTTTGGATTGTCCGGCCTGGGCATGTACCTGCTCTGTCTGCGTTGGACGGGCCGGCGGATGGTGGCGTTCATTGCTGGTCTGGCATATGCTTTCGCACCCTATCGGCTGGCGTCCATCTCACATCTCCAGTTGTTGACAGTACAGTGGTTGCCCTTGAGTGTGCTTGCACTCGAGCAGCTCCTCGTCCGAGTTGGACGACGTGGCCAGGAGGTTGTCCCCACCCATCAGAGCAGAGCAGAAACATGGAAAGCGGCAACACCATTTGTTTTGTTCATCGTGCTGCAAGCGCTCTCCAGCTGGTATCTGGCTGTTTTTACGGCCTCGCTGTTGGCCCTCTATCTGGTGGTGTGGGCCGCATGGCACGGGTGGCAAAGGATACGAAGTGCTCTGCTATGGTTGCTGCTGTGTGGTGTTGTCGCAACTCTTATGGTAGTTCCTGCGGCGTTGCCCTATTTGGACGTGTTACCCCACCTCGAAGCGACGCGACCGGTGGAAGTGGTGAGCCTCCTAGGAGCTCGCTTCAGTGATTTTCTGGCCGCGGCACCATGGTTACGCCTAGCTGGACCTGTAAGCGGGCAGTTTCGGGAGCGCCCCAGCTTCACCGAAGAGCACATGCTGTACCCCGGGCTGATGATTGTGCTTCTGATGTTGGTGTCTGTGGGGTTGCTGGTATATGACCTCACCACGAAGAAGGGGAGGTTGACTGCATATTGGCGTGCGGTGGCACTGATGGTGATCCTCGGGGTTGCATTCCTCCTGACCATAGAGGGGATCTACCGCGAGCTGGTGCATCTGTTCCCCTCGTTGCGCGTGATAAGGGCACCGGCGCGCTGGATGATCGTCGTGACGTTTGCTTTAGCAGGCTTGATCAGCTATGGGCTTACATGGCTGCAAGGACGCACAACGCGCTCACTGTCTTCTCCGCAGAGCGCTCCGCCGGACTCCGTTGTGCAGATCCCCCAGCCATCGTATTCTGGCAGGCGGAGTGCATTGATCGGTTACCTGTTGCGCCACGGGTTGCTGGTGTTCATCGCCATAGCGATGTATGCAGAGTCGTTTGCGGTCCCCCTACCGTTGGCACACGTCGGCAGGATAGAGGAAATCTCCCCTGTCTATGGAGCGCTCAGACGTCTTATCCTGGATGCGGAGGAGGGAGCTCGTGGCGCCGTGCTCGAACTGCCGATGTATGTTGCGCCGGCACCGGAATATCCTGAGGCGAGGCGCATGCTGGCCAGCTCTCTGGGGTGGTGGGAGCTGGTCAATGGCTACAGTGGCTTCACTCCCGCGCGCCAGATGGAGCTGGGGAGGCGTCTCGCCTCTTTTCCGGCTGCAGAGACGTTAGCCGCCTTGCGTGATCTGGGGCAGCTTGGTGTGCGCTATCTGATCGTGCACTCTGCCGAAGCTCCCTTCGACCACTCACGCTGGCGGACTGCAGAGCGCTATGTCGCGGAGCGCAACACCACCTTGATGCTGCTGGGCGACTTCGGTTCTGACACCCTGTATCTGATTAATCCCTATGGGGATGCCCTGATCGAGGCCCCCGAGCAGATCCTCGATCCTTTCTGGCGCATGCGTGCACCGGTGCCGCTCGGCCACACGTTCGACGCAGAGGGGGTTCCGGTGCGTCTTCTGGCCTACAAGCTGGATGAACCCTTGAGTGCCATGGAGGACTCTCCGTGGGCGCGCAGCATGCGCCTGACGCTTTACTGGCGATCACCTCAGCCGCTCGCTGAATCCTACACCGTGTTCGTGCATGCGCTTGACGCGAGGGGCTCTCTAGTGGGGCAGGCGGATAGTCCACCATTGAATAATCACTATCCAACCACCAGCTGGCGTCCGCATGAGATTGTGCAAGACGGCCGTCTGGTGCCCCAGGCTTATGCCCTGCGGTTAGGGTTATACAATGCGGCCACCGGTCAACGCCTGCCAGCTTTTGCACCGGACGGGAAGCCATTGGAGGGCGATTCTGTGCTCATTGTGACAGGTCAGTTGGACTGAGCAGTTTCGTCCGGTTGCTAACTTCTTGTCCGTGATGCTCTGCCTTTGCTCTTCCGACTTTGTGCTGTCACCCATATCAACAGGCTCAGCCAAACCGCCCAGGCCCCCAGGCTGATCCACGAGCCGACGCGGAGCGTGGCCGGGCGATAACGAAACTCCACCAGATGCTCGCCGGGCATCACGGGTACAGCGCGAAACATCAGATTCGCGCGCAGGATGGGAGATAGCTGGCCGTCCACGGTTGCCTCCCAGCCCGGGTAGAAGGTGTCAAACAGCACCAGATAACCCGGCGCATCGCTGGAAACAACCACGGAAATTTCTTCCGGCTCGTAGCGAGTGAGCTTTGCCGTACCCTTACCTGTCGCGTTGATCGGCTCTCCCTCGCTCAGCAGCACCAATTGAGCTGGGTTGAATGCGGGTTCCCGCATGCGGGCAAGCATCTGTTCCACATTGGGGATCGTCTCCGCCTGATGTACCACCACGACACGCGGTAGGACATCCAGGTTTTCATAGATCTTCACATCGCCTGAGTGTACCAGGCGATAATGCCCCTCTGTAGAGAGCGTGAGCTGCTGACCGGTGCGCGTGCGCGTGTCCACCAGGCTCAGTCCGCGCAGCACAAATTCCCCCTCTGGCAACGCTGCTTCAACTGTCAGATCCTTCAAATAGTGCGGTTCCCCAAATTGGATCAAGGCAATGTAGTCCTTGCCAGCAGGATCATCCCGCCAAGTGTGCCCGACGCGTGCCTGACTGTGCGCCACGCCGGAGTGATAGTGACCCTCACTGGTATCGCGCCCGGCCACCAGTTCGAACGTTCGCTGCCAGCCCGCCTCGCCTCTCACATGAAACTGGGCCACGGGAGTCCCATCGGGCAAAGCCGGTGCACCCTCCAGATGTGAAACAACCCCCAATGCGGTGGCTGGAAAACGGGGCAGAGTGGTCGGTCTTACCGACGTGATGCCCCGGGCACTGAGACGAGCGCTAAATTGCAGGTCGTAGTAGATGCCGTCAATCCACACGTCGTGCACCTTGTCGGTGATCACATACTTGACCCCCAATAGAGAGAGCAAGCGCCCCGGGGGCACTTCGCGCAGGTTCTCGCGCAACCGCCCATCCACCGCAAGCTGGTCATCTGGCAACATCAACCGCTGAAGGGTCAGAAAATCGCGCAGCGGAAGCAGTCCGCCATCGTAACCGTCCACACTGTACAATCCATACAGGAGTGGCAGGTTGTAGGCGAGCACCTCTTTTTGTTTAGCCGCCACCACATAATCATAAATGGCGCGTTCCGGTAGTTGCCCGGCCAGTATGGCCCTCATCTCAGCGAGGTCGCCCGGATCATAGGTGATGCCTGACAGGCTGAGGAAGCGATGCACGCCGGCATCCGTCTTGAGGTGGGCGATTGACGGTCGCAGGAAAGAATACGCTTCCGGAGCGGTGGGATAATTGTGGCGCAGTGACTGGCCAGATACAAACAGCTCGCCAATCAAGATGAAACCAAGCAAGGCTGACAGAGGTGCTGTCAGAAGTTGTCTCTGTCTGCTTGTGTAGTGTGTACGTCTGGCAATCCATTCCAAGCCGATGCCGATCAGCACAGCGATTCCCCACGCGTACAGCGCCATCCACCTGGCCGGCGCCCGAAAGGCGTCGAAGCCGGGCACCAGCTGGTAGAGCACGTAGTAGAAGGGATTGACGCGTCCCAGCGCCAGGAACATGCCGCCCGCTGCCAGAATGGTCAGGGCGCGCGCGGCTGCCCGTTGGCGTGCTGATATAGCGTCTGCTGCGTTTCCCATCTCCTCCGGCGCTGCGTCCTGGTTTGCGGGAATGTCTCGTCCACGCCGCCATCCCTGCCAGATCGCGAAAGCTGCCAGCCCCAATCCGAGGATGCCCACGTAAGCGATGTACTCGCCATACGCTTCGCCGAAGACTTGCGCCAAATCCACCCCATAAGGCGGCAACAACGTGTATCGCAACAGCCATGGATTCAGGCTGAAGGAAGTCGCTTCGCGGTAGCTGAGCCCATCGCTACGTACTGAAAGGCGTGCCAGCTCCCACGTGGGCACGATCTGAACCGCGGTCATGAGAGTCGCCAGCCCAGCTGCTAAGGCCAGACCCAGCACACCATCAGCTCGGTACTGTCTGACAAAGTGGGTTATACCGCGCCCCCTGCGGACATAGCTCGCCCCAAACGTGGGGCGTATCAGAGCGTAGAGGGCCAGTCCTGTCAGACAAATAAAAACAGCCTGTGCGTGGCCAGCCAGAATCATCATAGCAATGACCAGCGCCAGAATCAGTGTTCGGCCTGCATTCTGACGCACCCGTGCCAGCAGCCCCACCTGATCAAGGCTGTCGGCGATGAGCCCATCCAATAGCCAGAAGGCCCATGGCAGCCACGCGAGGCAGTTGAGCTGATTAATGTGCTCGGCCTGAGCAGCCAGGAAGCCGCCCAGCGCAAAGGACACCGCAGCGGCCGTGCTTGCCAGCCAGCTCAGACCTAACCTGCCCCGCGCATACACCAGAGTGCCTCCGGCTGCCACCACGCTGTGGAGTGCGATAGAGACGGCAACCTGTTTGGGCACCGTCAACCATAGAAGTGGCCAGTGTAACGGATAGAGCACAGCCGCTTGCATATTGGCGAGCAATGGCACACCCAAGAAGAGATAGGGATTCCATAGGGGCAGGTGGCCTTGCAACAGCCGCTGCGTCACAAAGGCACGATACGGGTAGAAATACAGGAACGAGTCAATGCCCACCAAGATGAGATTGGTGCAGAGGATTTTCCGATAGAAGAGCAAAGGTAGAACAAGGATTGCCCCTAGCGCGAACCCACTTCGCAAGATGGGCGCTGGTTTCATTGTGCCTCCTCAATGCGGTACACAATGAATGAAACAGATCCATCACGTCTCAGGGTACGGAACACCTCTCGCAGCAACATCCCCTTGTGCTTCAAGGCCAGCCTGACCTCTGTTGCGGAGCGCCAGCTGGGAAAAACGACGTAACGTCGCGCACCCGGACGCGCCTCGGCCTGAGTCGCCAGATCCTCAGGGGATGTCCAGGCACGAAAGTCATAGGGACTGCCCCAGAGATAGAAACGCCAATGTCCTCCCAGCCAACGATGATAGAGGGTGGTGTTTTCCGGGACTGCCTTGAAGTAGGCAACTACCTGATCGATCCCGTCGTACGCGCCGTGATCTCCGCCAACGGGGAAGCGGCTGGCAGCAGCATCCTGAATCGGCGCCAAAGTGGTGGATAGGAGGACAAGCACAACTGCAATGTAGAGCGCGGATAGCCAGGGGACCTTGCGGGTATGAATGGAATGCAGAGAGGAATGCCCCTGGCCCTCGTTGGTCGCCTCACTCGGACGATCTGTTCCGGAAGAATGCAGCATGTTCCACGGCAGGGTCACGCAGCGGGCCAACAGGAGGAGTATCAACGGAACTATCCCCAGCATGTACCTATCCCAGACCTGAAATCCCACAAGTGCATGCCCGAAGAGAAACACAACGAGGAAACCGCACACAACGATGTCGTGGTAGATGGCATTTTGTGCCGCCTGTAAGGCGGAGGTCCCTGCGACCCCCTTCTCCAAACTCGTGCTGCAGGAGCATAACGCTTGCAGCAATGCCCTTTTCATCCGTGGGAATTTCTCGCGGCGAAGGAGTAATGCCAGTCCATCGGCCAGCAACAGGATCGGTAAGCCGATGATCAACACCTGATTGAGCGCAGGTGACGCGGTGGCATACTGCAACCAGCTAACAAAACCGATCAGCCGTTGCCACGCCGCCTCCAGTGACACCGGCAAAGCGCCATAGCTGAGCATGCTCTGTTCCAGGAAGCCGGGTTGGCGGCCGCGCGCCAGATCCCATGTTATCATAATGCCCAATGTCAGGCCCAGCCCCACAGCGAACCGCTTCCAGGCATTGCGCGGACAGTGCCATCCCAGCGCGGCTACCAGGGGCAGAAACAGAATACCCTGTTGCTTGGTCATGGCCGCCAACCCGAGCGACACGCCGGCCCAACCCATATGTCGCGTCAATGCAGCAAGACAGGCAGCGAGCACAAACATTACCATGAGCGAGTCAGTGAAGGCGGTGGCGGCGAACAGGATAGCAAACGGAGAGGCAGCCCATAGAAGAGCTGTCAGCAACCCAACACCCCGCCTGTAGAGATGTCTCCCGAGCTGATACATGAGCAATGTGCTGAGAATATGAGCTACCAGGGATGGCAAGCGCGCTGCGGTCTCTGTGGCACCGAACAGCAGGAAGCTCAAGGCCTGCAGGTAGATAAAGAGTGGCGGCTTGTCAACCGGCGAACCGCTCACCATAATGTCGCGCCCAGTCGCGATGTCCAGCGCCCATGCGCTGTAGATCGCCTCATCGTGATGGAACCGGTTGCCTGCCATGGGAGGCAGTGGCGCGAGAATGGCCAATCCCACAGCGGACACAAGTATAGCTATAGACAGCCACCTGGATGGGAAGCAGTGGCGTCTCCACCACCCGTCGAGAATGTCTGCGTGTGTCAACAATCTGGCGCGAGCGAAGTGGTCTTTGAGCGCCAAGGTGTCCCGGTCTCCACCTTGAGCTAGCAGCATAGAACGGGAGAAGGAGTGCTCACACGCGTGGGTGGTAACAATCGACAAAATCTTTGTTGACCATCATCAGACGCGCCGTGTCACCGGATACCTCCCGGGTTGGCACCAGAGCATGCAGCTGGGCGTGGGTGACCGGCACGAATATCCCCTCGGTCACGTTGAAGAGATTGCTCAACGCCACATCTCCGCTGGGATGAAGGTAACCCTGGATGACGTAACGGGGCGTATAGAGCACTGCCAGCTCGGCGCGCGACGGGAGCGAAAGCAGGGTCTCTCCTTCTGGTGCATTCAACCCAACTGCGACGATCTGGCCTTTAGGCACAGTGACCATCGGCTGAGAGACGTTTTGCAGTTTCGCTTGCGGATCCAGCACCACAATTTGCGCTTCTGCCAGCTCCAGAGTCTGTTTGTTAGGGTTGTTAAGCCAGGTCAGGAAGGCATCGCTGGAAGCAAATCTGCCGCTGATGAAGTAAGACAGAGTATAAACGCGAATAGGTAACCTCATGTTGTGACCTCCGGATCAACGTCGCACCTGTGTGAACCTCGTGAACTGCTCTCGAGGAAGGAGGGCAGTTCGTTGTACCGTTTTTGTCACCACAGTGGCCGGCCGTCACCCCCTTTCATGGCGCGCTCAATAATGGGGGCATATTCGGGCATCACATCGCCACAGGCACGGATCAGACCGTAGCATCCCGACATCATCATGTCGCCAAACGGAGCTGCGAACAACATAGGCTGCTGCGATGAGCGCAACATGCTGCGCCTCGGGCCAGTCACCACCAGGAGACGCTCTTCAGGAGGGATGGGCTTCCTGCGAAACATAATGGCGCCGTGACCTTGGGAGTTGAAGACCTCCTCATGGGTGATGGAGCCTTCGGCCAGCCGTGTCAGGAATCCTTCCAGCTGGGCCGAAGTGATTTCACCTGTGTGATGTTCGAAAATTCCTTCGATGCCTTCCTCGCCCATGCGGAAAGCAAGGCAATGGAAATTGCCCACATTGACCACTATAACGGAATGTCTCTGTCCAATGGTCGAGTCCTGCAATGCACCCAGTACAGCCGCCGGCGCTGTGTCCATCAAAACCACTGGCAAGTCGTCTCGGGGTATGCTGGCTGCCACCGCATGCATGCGGGTCAGCATCTGCGGTACATTCTCGGCGCAAAAGGCAAAAGCAGACAGGCGGTTCTCCGCCCGTATCCGCTCGGTCAGGTACTCGAAGCGGAACAGCCTGTCGCTCACCCCGGGTGGCGCCTCACCGTGATCGAAGACGGCAATCGCTAAAGCGTCCAGATCCCGATCCAGATCGATCCCAAACTGTGCGAAAGATAGGGCCATGGCATGGTAATTGAAGTCGCCTGTGTGAAGGTGGACGGCCCGATCGCGCATGGCGAGTGCTTCATCCTCACTGACCAAAGTCACCCCTGTGTTGGCCACTGCTTCCAGATCATCATCAAATGTGCGAGCTGCCTCAGGCGTGGCATACACGCGGTAACCTGCGCTCAGATGATTCTGGACAGCCCATGCGCATGGTCCTCCACCCATCAGGACCCCGGTGAGCACAATATCCTCACCGCGACGGGTTGCCCTGCGGACTGCCTCCGCCAGTTGAACCGTCGGCGATGGCATCACCAGCTTGAAGCAATTTTCCACTTCGCGTTCACTGTCGAAGAGCAAAATATCTTGAGTGCCTGTACCTATGTCAACTGCAAGTATGAACATCGAGCCACCTCGGTCACTGGTGTCTGAGCTCGCAAGCACGCTGCCTGGGTATTGACCCAATTGTAGCACAAAATTCTTTTTTGACGGCATAGCTGGAAGAGTGCGTGGGCCGCAAAATCCTTCCCCGGGGAAAGGCACACGCCCAAGGGTTGCAACAAACTGGGGGAACTACCTACTGAAGCATATAGTACGGGGGCCTCTTCCCAAGCAGGCGCATCAGCCGCCCACATGGCGAACGGAAGGTGCTCTCGCGGCATGCCTGGACAGACAGGAGAAAGGCACACAAAAGCTGTTCACGTCCGTCGCGACAGGACAGGGAACAGCTAGCCGGTGTGCCGATAGAAAGCAGCAGAAGTGTGAAAAAGGGTTCAGCGGGGAGAGCAATTGCTCAGCTCAATGGCTGTCGGGCTTGCCACTGGTGACAGCCAGTTTGGCGAGCTCTCTGTTTTCTTCTTCGTCCAACAAGAAAGAACCTACTGTGCGGACAGCTCCACGCTGCCATTGCGCGTATGCTACCCCAGCCAACACCAGGATCAACAGAACCACGAATACAGCTTCCATGAATGAGACAACCCCCTCTTGCTGCGCACTGTTGTACCAAATCGTGCGCGCATCAGATTAGCGAACCATGTCTCAGTATAGGCTTTTTCGACCGTCATTTTCAATGGTCAATCTGCCTATCTGCCCGATGTGATGCTACGCCATTACGCGTAGCGAGAGGGTTGGGGGGAGAATCTGCTGCCTCGGATATTATCCTCCGTGGAATGCCTCAGCGGTCACCTTCTCGCTGGGTTGAGGCTGAGGCGGCGGCAGCTGAAGTGGCAACAGGACCTGTATCTCTGTTCCTTCGCCAGGCTGTGAGGTGATGATCAGCTGACCTCCAAATAGCTGGGCTCTTTCCCGCAATCCCAACAGGCCGTAATTGCCCTGGTTAGCAAGCTCGGTGATGTCATCGGGCACGGTGAATCCCACGCCATTGTCACGAACCGTAATAGTGATCACGTGCGGCAGAAACTGGGCCTGCACGCGCACAAGGGAAGCCTTGGCATGCCGATGGATATTGGTGAGAGCTTCTTGGACGATGCGATAGATGGTCACCTCCAGATCGGGGGGCAGCCCTTCAGGTGAACCTTCTACACTCAGGGAGGCGTCAATGCCATCCTTTTGTATCAAGTTGTTCACCAGGTATTGTAGTGCTGGCACCAGCCCCAGATCCTCCAAGGCAGTTGGCCGCAAATCGCGACTGAACGCTCGCACCGACTCGATCGTTCGCGTGACCATCTTGCGCAAATCGCGCAGCTGCTCAATTGCTTCATCCGGCGACTCGTGGATGAGATCACGCGCCAGCTCCAGACGTTGACCAATTGCGATCAGCGCCTGAATCGTATCGTCATGCAGGTCACGGGCAATGCGACGACGTTCTTCCTCTTGAGACTTGGTGATGGCAGCCACATATTGGCGCAGCCCTGCCTGATAACGCGATATCTGTTCGACCATCTCATTGAATGCATCGGCCATGTCCCGCAATTCGCGGATCGGATTCGTAGGCACATGGACAGTGTAGTCACCCGCAGCAACCAGCCGTGCGTACGCCGCCATCCTCGTGATGGGACCGACCACACGCTGTACCCCCATGGACAAAAATGCGATGAGCGCACCAATTCCAATTACGAGCGCAACGACGATGGGACGTAGTGAGCGCACCGCTGGTGCCACGACCTCAGCCCAAGGTTCCTGGACGATCAGCCCCCAGCCAGTGACCCCGACGGTAGCATAGCCCACCACCCGGCGTATGCCATCCTCTCCTTCCACGATCACAGCACCCTGGCGATCCCCGCTCAGCAGACGACCGACCGAGAGGCGTTGGCTGAAATCGGTGCCGATGAGTGCATAGTTGGGATGGTAAATCACTCGACCTTTGCGGTCGATCAAGTAAGCCTCACCCACTTCATCGCTGTGCAGCTTGCGGATTTCCTCGCCGATGCGCTGGAATTGGACATAGAAGCGTCCTGAGAGTATCCCGCGGAATTCGCCTTCTCGTGAGAGGATCGGCACGGCGACCACGATGATATCCTCACCAGAGCCTTCTTCTTGCATAATGTCCGAGAAGGTGACCAGCTTCATCTGGCGGGTCGTCTGAAAATAAGGGCGGCTTGAGAAATCCTGGCCCAGCAAGTCAGGACGATAGGGTTCAGTCACCGTGCAGATGCCTGCCTGATTCAGCACAATGACACCCCCATCAAAATCCAGGAGCAAGTCACGCGCCTGAGTCAGAGCATTTTGCTGCTGAGCGGGATCACCACTGCGCACGATGTCGAGGCGTGAGATGGTGGTCAGCACGCGCACAAAACCAGCTAGATTCTCCGAAAGGCGGTCAGCGGAGATGCGAGCGATTTCTTCATTACGCCCCAGGGCGAGTTGCTCGGCTACTTGCTGATACACATAAAAAACAGCGGCGACAGAGAGCCCCAACAGCACGGTCAACGGCAAGACAGTGACGAGCACAGCCAGGAAGGAAAGGCTGTCCAGATTTTTGATCCCCCGTACGACCACACTGAAAGGCTTATATCCCATAAGCTTCATCCAAGCAGCTACTGAACTCTCTTCGAGGCTTCCCTCGCGTACTGGTTGGCCAGCTCCTGAGCAAGGCGAAGTGCATCCGCTGCCTCGGCGCCGTAGAAAGATGCTTTGATAGCATCCGCGTAGGCACGTTCCACCTCTGGAAACGCATCGAGCAGGTAGGGACGCGCCGACTCAAGCTGAACTAGAAAAGGTTTCAGCAAAGGGTCACCGGCGAAGTGGGGGGTGGACAACAACCACTTGCGGGCCGGGTAGCGCCCCAAACGGCGCGCCATAGCCAGCCCATACCGGTCACTGGTTACCCATTTCATAAACTCAAAAGCGACCTGTCTGTTGCGGCTGCCACGCGGCACAAACAAACCTGTGCTGCCCAGCGCTGAAGCAGCTGCAGCACCCGCAGGCGTTTTGGGCAATTCGGTTACCCCAATCGGAAAGTCGGGGGCATGGGTGACAATATAATGGATATCGTAAGGTGTACCAAAGAACATGGCGACCTTGCCCGCCAGGAATAGTTTGCGCGGATCCTCGTAGTCGCGTGGCCGCGTGGTCGGCAAAGGGCCATACCCGTTGCGCGCCATCGTGGTGAGGAAGCGCAGCCCCTCAACGTTCGCGGGAGCGTCGAGAGTGAAGCGGTAGCCAATAAATGAGTCACCTGACACCAGGTTGCCACCAGCTTCAGCTAACCAGGCAAACACATGCCAAGGATCTGTGGTGAAACCCACGCCATAGCGGGTTCCGTCTGGACGTGTCAACGCCGCCGCATCGGCCGCAAATTGCTTCCATGTGTAGCTGGCATCTGGATATGCGAGCCCTGCTTCATCAAAATGGGCCTCGTTGTAGATGAGCACAAGGGTATAAATGTCCAGAGGTACTCCATATTTCACCCGGTCCCAGGTGACCTGTTCCATCGCCTGCGGCAGGAAATCGTCTTGGGCACCCCATTCATCCCACAGGTTGTCCAGCGGCTCCGCGAGACCTTGTGCCGCCATTGCTGCTACATGGGCCTGCACCACGTCAGGGGGATCACCCACCTGCAGCGCCTTCTTCACCCGATCGGGAATGCTCTGATAGACGAACCCATGGATGTTGACATTGACGTTGGGGTACGCTTCCTCGAAATCTGCCGCCAGCTCCTCAAAGAGCCGATCAGGCACTACCATGTCCAGGCTCAACCACACCTCCAGTGTCGTTGCCTCGATCGGAATCCCAGGATTCACAGCAGGCAGATCGCTCAACGGCTCTGAGGATAGCGGGTTGAAGACACATCCAGCGAGCAGAGTGATAATGACAAACCATACAGGCCAAACGCGTCTTGAACGGCTGCCCGTCAAAGAAGGCCTAGTCGGCTTCATTTACTCGTCCCGTTCAGGCTTCTCGTAATCGGTGACCCAACCACGCCTGACCGCGTACATGGCTGCCTCTGTACGCGACCCAACCCCCAATTTGGAGAAGATGTTCGAGAGGTGTGCCTGGACAGTGCGATCGCTGATGAAGAGTTTGCGGCCAATTTCCTTGTTGGTAAGACCCTTGCCCACCAGGCGAAGAATTTCCAGCTCGCGTTCGGTCAGGCCCTCATACTCGTCCTTCTTGGCTCCGGACAACCACTCGGCAGGGGCACGGCCGCTGGCAAACTGAGCCATCACTTTGCTTGCAACAACGGGGTCCAACATAGAACGGCCCGCGGCCACCGCGCGGATGGCACGGACGAGCTCATCAATTTCTGCTGTCTTCAAGAGATAACCGTTGGCGCCTGCCTGCAAGAGCGCGAAAATGTATTCGTCATCGTCGTGGGCGGTCAGCACAAGCACAGCCACCTGAGGGACTTCCTGTTTTATTCGGCGCGTCGCCTCCACGCCCGACATCCCCGGCATGCGCACATCCATCACCACGACATCGGGCTTCAATTGCACTGCGAGCCGCACCGCTTCCTCGCCGTTGGAAGCCTCACCCACGACGCGCATGTCTGGCTGGCGTTCCAGCAGCTGTCGTGTTCCAGCCCGTACGACGGCATGGTCATCCGCTAACAATAAGGAAATACTCATAGGCTCTCCTGGGATGCGTCGAGGCGCATCGCCACGACATAGGTCTTGTGCAAGACCAAACCATTCGACACAGATCCGTCAGATGTTGTGTCTCCTATCATAGACGCTTTGATTTGCGCATCAGTTTCCTTAATTATAACATAAAGTAAGATTCCAACAATTCCTCAGGACAAAGAAGAAACATGGCGCCTTCGTGGAATACGCCTCAGGACTGCAGGTATGGTATCGTCTGAGGGCCTTCGGGGAGCACACAGATGCGCACATCCTTCCCCATCCGTTTCACCAGATCCAGCACGGTCTCCTCAATGCGGCGGCTGGGTTTCAGCAAAGTAGAATATATCTGCTCGTCCGTCAGATTGTCCGTGTAGAGATACACGTCAGCCTTGAGCTGGATCTGTGCCTGAATCTGCACCTGCCATTGATCCTGCTTTGAGAACCCAGGTCGTGAGACCATCTCCAGGACTGCCTGAGGGCTGTCGCACGCGCGCAGCAGTTCTCCATACAGACCGTGATCGGGGATGCCATCCCAACAGCTGGCAGCGATGATGATGGCGCCGCCGGGACGGACTATCTGCGCCGCAGCGCTCATCCCTTTCACAGACTGGTACACGTTAAGATCCAATGGGTATCCTGAATTACTGGTGATGACAATGTCATAGGGTTCTTCCGCGGCCACCATAGCGTGCTCTTTGACGAAACGACATCCTAGCGCGTGGGCCGATTCTACGTTGCCAGCAAACACACCAACGATGCGCTTGTCTCGATTAAGTGCCACGTTGAGGAGGAAAGTGGGGTTAACTTTGCTCGCCACTTCCCGAATCTCTTCCTGGACTGGGTTGTTCTCCAGCACTCCCCAGGTGGCATTGGGGTGAGCAATCATAGTGGCATCGTGATTCCCGAGGACGCTCTGCTGGCCCGCCATCCCAGGCATGACCGCCTTGCCTCCTCCCGAAAATCCCGCGAAGAAATGTGGCTCGATAAACCCAGTCAAGATTTTGACCTCACATTCGTAAAACTCGCGGTTCACCCATATCTCGTGGCCGTACTGGCTCATACCCAGGCACACCTGTGTAGCGGGATCGAAGGCATTGTTTTGCACGATTCGATAACAATCAACCGTCTCGTCACCCAGCATCTCGCGCAACTCTGTCTCAGTATTGGCACGGTGGGTGCCGAGCGCGTCAAACAGTATGACGTTGCGCGCCGGGATATGACTCAAAGCATGAATCACGGCAGGCACTACCAGATGGTTGGGCGTCGGTCGCGTGATATCACTGAAAACAATGCCGACTCGGTCGCCGGGTTTCACCAGATCGCGCAAGGGAGGTGAGTCGATCGGCTTGGCCAGAGCCTCCAGTAAAGCAGCCCGCTCATCTTCCACAGGCGGAACATAGCGCGGCGCGACAACCGTGACATCCAGTTCGTCCGGAAGCTCGACTGTCAAGCCTGTCTTGCCATATGCCAGCTTAAATCTCATCTTCGACCCTTTCCGTGTCCGTCGAGGTTCAAACTATACTGCCTAACAAGACTATCAGGGTAAAACGTTGTGGTTTTATGGCTGTCCCCAGCGGCCCCAACATAGAGCTCACTCCTGCGTTGGCTGGGACGTGCGCGCTTGGACACCCGCCAGGTCCTCCAGCACAGTGATGACGGCGGAGTGATCTAGCTCTCCACGTCCTGCCGCCAGCAAGGCGCTGAAGAGCTCATGCGCGATGGCTGTAGCGGGCAAGGGAACTTGTAGGTCGCGCGCCGTCGCCATGATGATGTTAAGGTCTTTGTAATGAAACTTGCTCTTGAAGCCTGGCTCGAATTCTCCCTTGATCACCTTGGGGCCACGCACATCCATAACGCGCGTCTGGGCATAGCCAGCGCTCAGCACTTTCAGGATAATGGCTGGGTCAACTCCCGCCTTGGCGCCCAACACCAACGCCTCGGCCATGCCGACAAAGTTAAGCGCCACCTGAATCTGGTTGCAGGCTTTGACGGTCTGGCCTGCACCGTAGGTGCCGCAGTATGTGACGGTCTTGCCCATGACCTGGAACAATGGCAACATTTCGTCGAAAAGATCCCTCGGGCCTCCCACCATAATAGAGAGACTGGCGGTCTTGGCGCCGACCTCTCCCCCGCTTACCGGTGCATCGAGGCAGCGCACTCCTTTCCGGCCCAATACTTCAGCAACTTTGATTGCTGTCTGTGGTGCGATGGTGCTCATATCAATATAGATCAGCCCAGCTCGTGCTGCCGCGATAATGCCGTCCTCTCCCAGTGCTGCTGCTTCGACATCGGGAGAATCGGGCACTATCGAGATGACCACATCGCTCCGTGCCGCCACATCTTTACACGAGCTACCTGCCTGCGCACCAGCACTGAGCGCTTCTTCCATCTTTTGGCTCACGAGATCGTACACCACCAGGGGATAACCAGCATGCAACAGGTGGTTCGCCATATGGCGTCCCATTATACCTAGACCGATGAATCCAATCCGTGGTTTCATAAAGATTCCCTCCTTGATATTCACTTTCAGGAGATTCATACACGCTTCAGATGCTTTGTCAATAAATAATGTGGACAAGCTGATTGTATGCCCTCAGGTAAGACACAGGGCAAGGAAGCTGGCTGGAACACGGGGAAAGACTACTTCTGCCCCTGTTGTTCCCGTGTCAACACACCGAGCAGGGCTGGTGTCACATCGGTTAGATCGTACAGTTGTGTGGCGATCGCTGCATGGTCCATGCCGATCAGCAAGGCCATGGCAGGGTTGAGCGTGTGACGCGGAGTGCGCAAATCTTCCAGATTCCCGTGATCACTGATGACGAGCACCAGCGAACGACTCAAGTCAATGTGGGCGAGGATGCCGGACAGGAAGCGGTCAAGCTGTTGCAGCGCATGCAAAGATAGCTCCCAATGCTGCCGGTGTCCTGCCAGATCAGTGATCCAAAACTCGAAATAGCTAAGCGCATGGTCTTGCGCTAATAGCGCCAGATTCTTCCCTGCTTGCTCTGCCGAGATGGCAGGGACCTCGTAGCCTTGTTGGTGGAAGTATTCGTTGGTTAGCAGCCCTGATACTGCCCTGCCTGCCCGCAATTCTTGAGCTCCACGCAGGGTGAGGCCGGCAACCCATGCGGCACGACTGTTGGCACTCAGGCGCTGGGTTCCTCGCGCAATGCGGTGCAAGAAGCGGTCGGTGTAGGCATTAGCGTAGGCCACAGGAAAACCAGCGAGGACGAGGGAACGAAACAGGTTTTCATGGTCCAGGAGTTTACGCAACGTCTCATTTGGATAAGGGCCATCGTGATAGCCCAGTAGAGCTGGCGCGTTGATTCCGGTCAGCAGCGTGGTCTGGCCGGTGCCACTCTGGGGCAGACCTGGAACACCCAAACGGGCATCCAAAGCAAGCAGGTTGGCCTGTCGTGTGATGCGACCTATGTGGTCGTGCACCAGGCGGCCACCGTCCAGCAAGGATTGCACTGTGGGCATATCCGCCCGGGCCAGTGGGTTGATCGCGGGGTCCGCCTCGCCCAGACCAACGCCATCCAGGAAAACAACGACAAAATGTTCAATCGCCATCAGCTATCGGATCAGACGGGCAAAGGGTCGTTGCAATAAGCTTAACAACATAGGCACCTCTTCGACGCGGAGCGCGGTTAGCAAGCCGCCATAGACGCTACAGCCCGCGACCACAGCACCCGCAACGATGATGATCTGGTCAAGAAGCGTTCCGCCTGGGAAGTGACGGCTTAGCTCCAGCTGTACCCAGTAGGCCAGCGTGCCCATCATGAGTGCCGATAGCAGTGTTCTTATGGTGGTGTATCCCAAACGATAACCCGTCAGGGACACCTTTCGGTGAGTCAGCCATAACATCACAATGGCATGGGCTGTCAGCTGGGCCGAATTGGCCAGTACCAAATCGGTCATCCGCAGCTCCCGAAAGAGGGCAGGTGCCAGCGCAACTATCAGATAAATGAGAACACCTAGCACGCCCACCAATGCTGGCGTAAGGGTATTTCGGCGTGCGTAAAAGGCGAAAACCAACGGCAAGTCGATTGCGGCGAAAGTGGTGCCCAACAGGTAGAGACGCAATGCCAGCGCTGTCTGCTGAGTATCATAGCTGGTGAAATCACCATGCTGGAAAACCAGTGTGATCAACGGTTCCGCGATCGCAAAAAGGCCCACAACGGCAGGTAGAATGAGCACCAACACCATACGAATGCCTCGGACGAGCGTCTCAGCAAACTCGGCAGAATTTGAGCCAGCTTCTATAATGCCATCAACAATTTGTGGCCGGGTCGCCAGCCGACTTAGCGTGGGCAGGATAGCCATCGCAATCGCTGCCGACACCAACCCCAATGGAAATTGTACCACAGTGGTGGCATAACGCATCCAGGCAATGCTTTGCTCCCCTGTGCGACTGGCTAGATTACGGTCAATCACAATGCCGACTTGGCTGATAATCAGTCCAAGGATAACGGGCAGATAGAGTTTTACAATGCGCCGCAATTGTGGATGTTGCAGGTTCAGCTCAAAGCGTAATCGTGCTCCGCGCAATCCTGGCAGCTGCAGGGCCACCTGCGCTGCCGAGCCAACCACCATGCCCACCGCCAGGCTCTCGACGCCAAACCCCAACCAGCCCGTCAGTATCAGTGCCATTACGACCAGACTGGCGTTGAAAACTGCCACCGCAAAGGCGGGTAGAGTAAAACGTTTTAGGGCGTAGAGCAAACCTGTGGTGATCCCGGAGAGGCTGAGGAAGATCACCGCCGGTGAGGTGAGGCGCATGAGGTAAGCTGTGGTCTGCAAGAGCTGGACGTCGAATCCTCCCGACATCAACCAGGCAATCTGATGAGCCCCTACCTCTATCACCAACAGTGCTAGGCTCATCAGGAGGGTGGTGAAGCTGAGCATGATGCTGGCAACGCGCCACAGCTCGGCACGGTCGCGCTCCGCCAGTTCCGAGAAGACAGGCACCAGTGCACTGCTAACCAGCCCATCGATGAGCAGGTCAAACAGCATACGCGGTACGCGACTGGCAACCTCAAAGGCGGACACCAAGCCGCTTGCGCCGAAGAGATAAGCAATGGTCATCTCCCTGAGAAGCCCCAGCACGCGACTGGCAACATTTCCCAAGGCGATCAGCGAAGCTGCTCCGGCGATGTCGGTTGTGCTTACCGATGGTTGTTCAAGACTGGGTGGATTTGCTGCAGGCACAGTGTCTCATCTCAGGTACAGGACGATTGCCCTACACATATTCCTTTCTTGTTCAGTCAACTGCTCTGCTCCATAACACGCGCCAGGCAAAAAGTGGCAACACCAGCATACGTCGCCAGCGCCAAGGTTGGGTGATCAATCTGTACAGCCATTCCAACCCTATCTTGCGCAGCCACTGAGGTGCCAGCGGACGCACGCCGGCAATGTAATCAAAGGAGCCCCCCACCCCTATGCACACAGGCACCTGCAATGTCTGCAGATTGCGTGCGATCCACAGGTCTTGCGCCGGTGCACCGAAGGCGACGAACAGTATGTCAGGGCGTTGTGCCCGGATGCGTTCCACGATAGACGCGTTTTCCTCTGCACGCGGCGAACCAGCGTAATGACCTGCCACAACGGCGCCGGGAAAACGCGTTTGCAACACAGATGCCGCGCGCGCTGCCACGCCCGGCATCGCGCCAAGAAAGTACATGCGATATCCTTTGGCCGCTGAGAGTTGGGCCAGACGCACCACCAGATCCACACCTGGCACACGCTCCGGGATCGGACAGCGCAGGCGACGGCTCGCCCACCACACGCCTATTCCGTCTGGCAGTGCTAGTGCGCTTTGATTGATAACCTGCCGGAATTCAGCATTGCGCTGGGCAAGCATGACAAACTCGGGGTTGACCGTGACAATCTGATGCGGAGTACCCTGAGCAATGAAGGCTTCTATCAGAGCCAGCGTTTGTCCGAAGGTGACGCGATCGACGCGCACACCCAGTATATATAGCGAGGAAAGGTCAGGCGAGCGCAGAATCAAACACCTCCCATAATTGCTGCGCAGCACGGTGCCAGGAGAATTTCTGCACCTGCTGGTAGCCTCTGGCGATAAGGGTGTGACGCAAATCGGACTGGCAGACGATCTGCCGCAACCCTGCAGCGATGTCATCCACATCCAAAGGATCCACCAACACAGCGGCATCGCCTGCCACCTCGGGCAGTGAGGACACTCGTGAGGTCAATACCGGCACGCCACAGGCCATCGCCTCCAACACAGGGATTCCAAAACCTTCGTAGAGCGAGGGAAAGACCAGCGCCTGCGCGCCACTGAGAAGTGCTGCTTTGTCCCCAGGCGCCACGTAGCCCGTAAAGATAACCCGGTTTTGCAACCCCATCTTGTCGACTAAACGCGCCAGCGCCTCATAATCCCAACCCTTTTTGCCCGCTAAAACCAGTTGAAAGACGCCGTCACCCGATGGACTCCCTGACAGCTGCACACGCGCGAAAGCTTCGATCAGCCGGAACAGGTTCTTGCGCGGCTGGAGCGTGCCCAGATGCAGTAGATAATCGCCTCGGATGGAGTAGCGAGCCTTCACAGCGGCAATGATTTGAGGATTTTCGACACGCTGCAATGTTTCGTCGTATGCGGGGTAGACTACCCGCACGCGTGCTGCGTTTGCTCCATAATGTTGCACTAAATCTTCTTTAGTGGCCTGCGAGTCAGCGACGATACAGGCGGCGAGGCGTGCGTGGCGGCGTGTGCTCCAATGCAGGTACCAACGGTCAAAGGCGCGATGCGCTTCCGGGTAGTAGAGATAGCCCAGGTCGTGCACTGTGACCACTGCTGGCACTGGGCAGGCAACCGGCATAACGTGTGCCGGGATGAAAAGGAGATCAGGTGGACGACGTCGCAATTCCCAATTAAGTCGGACGTGCGTCCAGAGACGCGGAAAAGGGATCACCCGAATCGTACATGCACCGGTTGTCTCCGTGCTCCCAGTACCAGAGCACAACGAGCTACTCCGGCTGGCTTCTGTTCCGATCAGCAAATCAATGGGCAATGCGGCGTGAGCATATAGGATGAGGTGATGCTCTCGATGGTCTTGCTGCGTGTGCAACAAGGCGCGAATGATGTGCAAGGAGTAAGTTTCGGTGCCAGTCTGTTCTGGACGGACAGCACGGCTGGCATCAATTCCGATGCGCATACTTATGAAGGCACCCTATCCAAAACAAACCTCTCAATTGCCCAAGCGACCGCTATGTCATGTCCTTCGGGTGATGGCTGTGGTGGCGCAACCATATCGGCAGCTGTTTGTGCGGCGATGCTGGCATTGTGCATTGCAATGCCCAGGCCTGCCCACGCCAGCATGTCAGCGTCGTTGTCGTGGTCTCCCATTGCTAGCGTGGCGGCGCGGGGAACACCTAAATGCGAGGCCAGGATTGCCAGCGCGCGCCCTTTGGACACCTGTGGAGCAGTGACTTCCACAATCAGGTCATGGGAGCGCACGACGTTCACACGCCCGTCAAAATGCTCTCGGAGCTGTTGTACCAGCTCGATCGTCCTCTCAGGCTCTTCTATGAAGAGAAACTTGAGTGGAGGGCGATGCAACCAGGTCACCAGGTCGTCCACGAGGGTGGCACGCACTCCGGTGATCGCTTGCATGCGAGCAACGATCGGGTTGGTACGCGTAGTGAACGCAGCACCATCCTCATCGTGCACCTGAGTTGCACACGCTCGCGCAGCAGCGAAGGCAGCAATCTCGCGTGCCAGAGACAGTGGCAGCGTCTCGCGATGAATGATTGTGCCATCACGATAGTCTTGGATCAGAGCCCCCTGGTACAAGATCAACGGCGCGTTCAGATCGAGTTCGCGCGCAAAACGATCTGTGGGAATGAGCGAGCGCCCTGTGGCAATCGTCACCCAACAACCAGCCTGCATTGCAGCGCGGAGAGCATTCCGATTGCGCTCTGGTATTGTGAGCGAACGCCCCACCAGTGTGCCGTCAAGGTCCAGAGCGATCAGCTGAATCTTTGTACGATCAGGCGCCATAGAAACACAATTCTTTCACAACCAAACACATCATACAGCGTAGGACATCAAAAGATAATTCCATAAATGAACATCTCAGCGTCGGCTGACCTTGAAATGGTCAAAGTCGTTCGCGACACACACATTGGGAAAGATCGCCTGTGCCTCAGCCAGGACAGCACTGGCGTGGTAACGGCGTGAGATATGCGTCAGGCACAGCTGTCGCACGTTCGCCTCGGCTGCGAGCTGAGCCGCTTGGGCAGCGGTCAGATGCCCAAACTGGCGCGCTATGTCAGCTTCAATCTCGAGATAGGTGGCCTCGATCACCAAGAGATCAGCCCCTTCTACCTCGCGAACCAGGTTGTCGATGCGTCCGGCATCACCCACAAAGGCGAGTTTGGCTCCCGGCACGGGATCACCCAGAACCTGATCGGGAGTGATGATGTGACCATTCGGCAGGGTAATGCTGTGCCCCCGCACGAGCTGGCTGCGCTCTGGGCCGGCTGGCACACCCAGTGCTTCGGCTTTCTCAACTAAGAAGGGGCGATGTGGTTTTTCCTCGAATGAGAAACCGTAGCAATCAGGACCACGGTGCGAGACAGGGAACACGCGCAATTGAAACTTGTTGTCCTCCATCAGGATTCCCGGCTCAAGTGGGATGAAATCGATCTGCAGCGAGACGCGTTCGCCGCGCAGCACCACGCCGAGGAGCAGGTCTCGCACCCGTTCCAATGCCCACTGGCCGGCGTAGATCTCGACATGTTCGATAGCTTCCCAGCGGCTGAAGGTCGAGATCAAGCCACCCAGACCCAGAATGTGATCCAAGTGGCCATGGGTGATCAATATCTTGTCCAGCCGCTTGAACCCCAAGCCACTTTTAAGCACCTGACGTTGCGTGCCCTCGCCACAGTCGATCAAGAAGCGATGTTCGTTATAAATGACCACCTGGGAAGATAATCCGCGGTGAACACTGGGTGCGCTTGCCGAGGTGCCAAGGAAGACTATTTCGAACATCTATGAGAGGCCGGATGCAGTGTCTGGTGTGACTTGAGGCAGCGTGATACCCATCTGCCGCTGATATCTGCCCTTCTTGTCGGCATAAGATACCCGACACACTTCGCTCGCCTGGAAGAAGATAACCTGAGCAATGCCCTCATTAGCATAAATGCGTGCCGGCAGGGGGGTCGTGTTGGAGATTTCGAGTGTGGCGTAACCTTCCCACTCGGGCTCAAATGGGGTCACGTTCACGATGATGCCACAGCGTGCATAGGTTGACTTGCCCACGCAGATGGTCAACACATCGCGCGGAATGCGAAAATACTCAACCGTGCGCGCCAGCGCAAAAGAGTTGGGCGGAATAGTGCACACCGCACCCTTAAACTCGACGAACGAACGGTCGTCGAAATGCTTGGGGTCTACAACAGTGGTGAACACATTGGTGAAGATCTTAAACTCATCCGCTACTCGGATATCATACCCATACGAGGAGAGGCCGTACGACACAACTCCTGCACGGACTTGTTTCGGCTCGAACGGCTCTATCATCCTGTGCTCTAACGCCATTTTCTCGATCCAGTGGTCGGGCTTGATGCTCATCACTCTATACACCCCCCTATGGGATAATCAGGAGAATTGCACAATCGCACGGATTATACTAGCCGTGAGGAAGGTGAGCAATCTGTTGCCGGTCTCGGTGGTGAGGGGTGCGCCCCAATATTGTAAAGAACAGCTTCGCCCAATATAATGTATTCGTAAGAAATGCCCTCGCAGGCATACCATGAGCAAGGCAACTATCTGAGAAATGGAACCTCATATCCTGGACTGGGCGATGCGCTTGCAGTCTTTAGCGCACAACGGCCTGATGTTTGCCGATAATCCCTTCGATGTTGAGCGATACCGAACGGTGCAGAAAATAGCGCACGAGATGCTCGCCGCCGCTGCTGATGTGGACGTCGGGCAGATCGCCGCTCTATTCAGCACCGAGCAAGGCTACATGACACCGAAGGTGGATGTGCGCGGCGTGGTATTTCGCGATGATGCGTTGTTGCTTGTGCGGGAGCGCGCAGATCACGACCGCTGGACCCTGCCTGGTGGCTGGGCAGATGTTGGCGATACACCCAGCCAAAGTGTGGAGCGAGAGGTTTTTGAGGAGTCTGGCTATCGGGTGCGCGCGGTAAAAGTGTTGGCGGTTTATGACCGGCGCAAGCATGGCCATGAGCCTCTCAGCCCATTTCACATTTACAAGATTTTCTTCCGGTGTGAGCTGCTAGGAGGTGGTGCTGCCGAAAGCGTTGAAACCAGCGGGGTAGCTTTTTTCCGCCAAGATGAAATCCCCTCCGATCTTTCTCTGGGTCGCGTCACACCGTCTCAGATAGCGCGCATATTTGAGCATTATCGCCATCCAGAGTGGCCAACCGACTTTGATTGACCAGTTGTGTACAATTCACCTGAAGTCGAGGGGATCGGACACAGGTTCTCTCGAATGGTCTTAGCTGTACAAAAATTGTCCCATTCCTCAAAGAAGTGTAAGATAGGCTTTATCTATTACAGTACTTTAAACTTGAAAATGCTTATAGAGAAAGGGGACGTGTCCTGTGGAAGACTTGCGAACTGTAGACGGCATTCTCGACTTTGCCATCCGTGGCGAGGAAGAATCGGTGCAATTTTACACCGATCTTGCCAAGAAGAGCGTGCGGCCCGGAATGGAACGCATCTTTCTCGAATTTGCCAATGAGGAACGTGGTCACAAGGCCAAGTTGTTAGCCGTGAAGGCTGGCAAGCAGCTGCACCCGGCTGCCGCCAAGATCTCTGATCTGCGCATCAGCGATTTTGTGGTCGACGTGACACCCAGCCCTGACTTGGATTATCAGGGTGCTCTCATCCTGGCAATGAAGAAAGAAAAAGCTGCTTTTGCCCTGTACCAACAGCTGGCTGAACTGGCTCCGGAGCCAAGCCTGCGTGAAGTCCTGTTGGCCTTGGCTCAGGAGGAAGCCAAGCACAAGCTGCGGTTTGAGATCGAGTACGATCAAGTAGTCCTCAAGGACAATTGAGGACCCGACGGGTTGTCTCTTGTGCATCTCGTAAGAGGGTGTCTCTCTCCGACGGAGGTGGATTCCTATGGGGTTGCTGAAGGAAGAAGACAAGTCCCTGCTCCGCCAAGCGTTTCAGGCACTGCAGCGGCCGGTCAAGCTGGTGGTCTTCACCCAGCCGATGGAGTGCATGTACTGCCGCGAAACACGTGAAGTTACTGAAGAGGTTGCCAGTCTTTCGGACAAGATCTCGTTGGAAGTCTTTGACTTTACCAAAGACCGTGAGGCCGTCGATCGCTATACGATCCGCCGCATCCCAGCTATCGTGGTGATGCAGGGAGGGAATCAGCCCAAGGATTTCGGCATTCGTTTCTATGGCATTCCCGCTGGCTACGAGTTCACCCCCTTTATCGAGGATATCCTCATGGTGTCGCGTGGCGACTCGGGTCTCAGCGAAGCCAGTCGAGCACTGCTGGCAGAGCTGAAAAAACCCCTGCATGTGCAAGTGTTTGTGGCTCCCACCTGTCCATACTGCCCCCAGGCAGTGCGCCTGGCGCACCAGATGGCGTTTCAGAGCGACCTGGTGCAAGCCGATATGATTGAGATCACCGAATTCCCCCATCTGGCCCTGTTTTACCAGGTGCAAGGGGTACCGCGCACAGTGATCAATGACAAGATCAAGATTGAGGGGGCGATCCCCGAAGCCGCTATGATGGAGTGGGTCCGGGAAGCAATGCGGCTGTGACAGGCTGGATCAGGTAGCAGATCGTTGGAGGATGGACGATCCCATACGCCAAGGAAAGACATCTCGACCTGCTGGGCTATGCATCAAATCGGCGGACTCAAGAAAGGTCCGCCGATTTGATGTGGGACGCCTCAATAGACAACCCTCTGCCGTTTCACCAAGCTTATGATTATCTCTAGCACTGCGACCAGCAGCGCTGCCAGAATGTTCACCGCTACAATGAGCGTTAGGGCATAAAGCAGAAAGTCAATGGTCTCTCTCAGCATGGTGCCCACACTTTCCAGATCGGTGGGTGTCCAGCCAGAAAACAACAGTACAAGCGCCACAAGTCCCAGGAAGACAAGAACTGGCCTCCAGGCTTGTCGGTCGGCAGGGCTGGGCAACATGCGATTTGCGACCGAGAAAAGGAGATAGATCCACAGCCAGAAGTCGGGTAACCCTGCCGACGTGCTCAACCGTTGCCATATGAGGGACCAATCTCGGGCGATGAGCAGACTGCCCAGCGTGTCCAGCTGCAGGCGTGCACCTATGGCGGCTGCTGCGAGGCTGCCTGTGATGAGAGGTGCCAGGCCGATCAGACTGCTGCGCACAGGATCGGCACGGCCTATCTGCACGGAACCCAGCCAGACGGCACCTTTTTGTCTGCGGGGCCATATCTCGATGCGGCCAGTGCGCACACCCAGCAGGCGCGCCACGATCCAGTGACTCAGCTCGTGAACCAGGGTACCGGGCAGAAAGATGGCAAAAAACACCCACAGGGTCACGCCCGCATGCCCAGTGATGAGATAGACCAGACCTTGCAAGTGCGCCTCAAGCCAGTGATGCAACCATAGCATCACCACGAAGGTCGCAGCCAGCCAGAGGAAAGAAACCCAGATTTCCAAGCGTGTCAAAAAGTGTGTTGCTCAGCTCTTGCGTTCAGGAAGAGAAACAGGACCCATCCTTGCCCTGAGGGCGTCTCAGACTAAAGTTGCCTTGACAATGGCGGCAAAGCTGTCTGCTTTAAGGCTTGCTCCACCGACCAGAGCTCCATCGATTTCGGGCTGACGGGCAAAATCGGCCATATTGTCAGGTTTGACGCTGCCACCGTACTGGACACGCACGGTTTGCGCCGTCTGCTCTCCATATAGCTCAGCCAGCACGCCGCGGATGCTTACTCCGATAATGCGGTTGACCTCTGCCGGTTCTGCGGCGATGCCGGTGCCAATGGCCCAGACGGGTTCATACGCTATGATCACACGGGAAGCTTCCTCACGGCTGAGCCCCTGGAACGCTGCCCGTACCTGACCGCCGACAATCGCAGCAGTCTGTCCGGCGCGATTCTGATCCAGATTCTCCCCCACGCAAACGATTGGAATCAGATTATGCGCCAGCGCTGCCTTGGTCTTCTTGTTTACACCCTCATCTGTCTCGCCAAAGTATTGGCGACGTTCTGAGTGGCCCAAGATGACATACTGGCACAATTCTGCCAGCATCAGCGGAGAGACCTCCCCTGTAAAGGCTCCTTGTTCCTCGAAGTACATGTTCTGTGCGCCCAGCTTGATCCACGAGGAACCTAGCGTGTCACGCACGGCCGACAAAGCAGTGAAGGGAGGACACAGCACAACCTCGATTCCCTTAACGTCCATAAGCTCTTTGCGCACCTCGCGCGTGAGCTCGATTGCCTCTCGGATGGTCTTGTGCATCTTCCAGTTAGCTGCCACGATGGGAGTTCGCATAGCTATTTGCTCCTTGGTGTGAATGAGGTGTCGTACACGAGAATGCTACCATACTCTGCGCGGCATCGCAATGTGAAACGCCCGCTTTCCGGGCACAAAGCGATGCACCGTCTTTTCAGCAGGGACACGCATCAACTGGTTCAGCGATTATGAACTTTTTCAACCCTCTTAGTTGATCTCTGCTAACAAATTGACTACAATGGAGCACGTTACTCGCGTCGGTAAGGAGAGAGGACAATGTCGACATCTGCTGCCCAACATCCTTCCACCCATCGTGGCGAAGAGCCCATTCGCGTTTTCAAGTCGGACATCCTGGAAGCATTCACGCACGTGCATTGGATTACAGTGCCCCTTCTCTGGATACCGGTGGTGTTGGTTTGTCTGGTAATCGCTGCCGTCAGTTATGTCAATGCACGTTCTGGGGTCCCGTGGCATATCTTGGCTGGATTTGTGCTTGGTCTTGTGGTGTGGACGTTTGTCGAATATTGTGCGCACCGCTTTATATTCCACTTGCGCCCACGGACGCCTTGGCAGGAGCGCTTGGTCTATCTTCTTCATGGGATTCACCACCAGCAACCCCATTGCAAGACACGGCTGGTGTTGCCCCCTCTGGTCAGCATACCGATGGCAGTGCTTTTCTTCGGTCTATTCCATTTAGTGTTCGCTCTTCTCTTGAGTGCATCCCTCTGGTTATTGCCAGTGTTCGCCGGCTTTGTGAGCGGGTACATTGCGTATGATATAATCCACTATGTCACGCATCATACCCCGGTGCAGGGGCGAGCCTGGAAGTATCTCAAGAAACATCATATGTTGCACCACTTCAAGACCCCCAACGCTCGTTACGGAGTGAGCACACCGTTCTGGGATTACGTATTCGGCACGCTTCCGAGCTGAATCTCTCCATCAGACAGGGTGTTGCTTGTTGGGAAGCTGCCCGTTGTGAGTGATTCTTCTGCGCAAAAGAGCTTGCTTTAGCCAGTGCATTTCTGTATGATGCACTAATAATCCCTATTTTCTTCCGCTACACCCAAGTCCCAGAAGGAGGGAGCACTGATGAGACTGCGCAGAATAAAAGCTGGCTTTGTGGGTTTTGGTGAGGTCAACAGTCCTCGTGACTTGATTGAGCGCAAGGTTGAGGCTGCGCGGAGGGCGCTCGAAGAACGAGATATTGAGCTGGTTTACACGCCTCCCGTTTGCGACGATCCGCGGGGTGAGAATGAGGCGCGCGCCCGTCAGGATCTGGCACGTGCCGATTTCGATGTGCTGGTGGTCTGCGTGGCGGGGTGGATCCCTTCCCACTCTGTTATCAGCGTCATTGATCCCTTTGCCCACAAGCCGATGGTGCTGTGGGGGCTCACAGGCCACGTGGAAGGCGATCGTCTGGTGACAACTGCCGACCAGGCGGGTACCAGCGCATTGCGCGACCCCATGGAGGCTTTGGGTTATCGCTTCAAATATGTATATGACACTCCTGATGCCCCATATGCCGCTGCGGACAAAGTGAAACGTTTTGCCGAAGTGGCCCGCGCCGTGACCATGCTTCGGCAGGCGCGCGTCGGGATGATGGGCTACCGGGACATGAATCTATACGGCACCCTGGTGGACGGGGTGTCACTGCGGCGTGTGATAGGCCCAGAGGTTGAGGTCTTCGACACGCTAGAGATTGTGCAGAAGATGGAACGCGTGCCAGTCGACGCCGTGACCTCTTTGCTGGCGACGCTGCGCCGCGAGTGGACCTTTGAGCGGCCTGTGGCAGACAGTGCGCTCGAGAGAGGCATCCGCATGTATTTGGCTGTGATGGAAAAGGTTGCCGAGCGCGACTATCAGGCAATTTCCCTTGTGGACGTCTTCGGGGTCAAGAAGCTGCTCAATTTCCCGCCAGCAATGGTGCTGATGTTGCTGGCGGACAAGGGAGGGGTTGCCTCTATTCCGGAAAATGACGGGCTGGGGGCGGTCACACAGCTCATAGTGCGCTATCTGACCGGTCAGGTAGGTGCCTATCTTGAGTTCTATGAATTCTTCTCCGACCGATTGTTGATGGGAGTACCTGACTATGTCCCTTCTGAGATAGTCGATGGGCCGGTGCGAGTGTTACCATGGCCCGGCTTCGGTGGTCTCGAGGATGGTATTCTAAATGTGTCAAAGGTGAAAGCTGGTCGGGTTACCATCTGCCGCTTAGCCAGTCGCGGAGACCGCTATCGCATGCACATCGCCACAGGTGAAGCGGTGACACCACGCAAGTGGGAAGAGGCCGGCTGGGAGCAGCCAGCGCCACAGCTGCCAAGCCTAGAAGTGATATTAGAAACCCCATTGGAAGAATTCGCCCAGCGGGTGTTAAGTCAACATTTCTTCTTCGCATACGGCGACCACCGAGAATCGCTGATCGATTTGTGCCACGTATTGGGCATCGAGGTGATTTAAGGGCTCCCGGTCTGGCAATCGAAATCGCCATACATATCTGGCACGCCCTCTCCGCCCTATGTGGGGAAGAGGGTGTTTTTATCTTGAGGTCGAACTTGATTTTATGAAAAGTCGTGGTACAATAAAGATGATAAGCTGAAGCCAGAGTGTTGATTGAGGCAACACTTGCATGAGAGACAAGGAGTAGCGCTATGGAAGAACAAATCCAAGCTTTTCTCGACTTTCTGGCGACTGAAAAGAAATATTCTGAAAACACAATTGCTGCTTATCGCAACGATCTCACCCAGTTCCTGGGCTATTTGCAAGGGCGGTTTGGGAGACAACAAGCAGCATACGAAAGAGGTGCGACCGCCGAGACGGTCTCCGCGGAGAAAGGCTCCCTCGCGTCTCTTACGTGGAGTGACGTCGAAAAGGACACAATCGTCTCCTACATTCTGGAGCTCAAGGAGCGAGAATACACCTCTTCCACAGTCGCCCGCAAAGTGGCTGCACTTAAGTCTTTCTTCCATTATTTGGTAGCAGCGGGAGTTGTTCGCAGCGACCCGACGGTCACTCTCGACTCGCCCAAGGTCAAGAAACGCCTGCCCAAGGCAATTCCACGCCGCGATATTGAACGACTGCTTGCCGCTCCCGCCAACAGCGACACGCCCAAAGCACGACGTGACCACGCTTTGCTGGAACTCCTGTATGCCTCGGGCATGCGCGTCACCGAGCTGGTGTCGTTGGATGTGAGCGATATTGATCTACAGGCCGGTACAGTGCGCATCCACGGCAAGAAGACACCCAGCAAAGAGCGCGTTATCGGCATCGGCGACACGGCTACCCAGGCGGTCGCATCCTATCTGGAACACGGACGCACCCAGCTGGTGCACAGCCCTAACGAGAAGGCTCTGTTCCTGAACCATCGTGGTCAGCGGTTGACACGTCAAGGATTGTGGTTGATCATCAAACACTATGTGGAACAGGTGGGCATAGCCCAGGACGTTACCCCTCACACGCTGCGTCACTCTTTTGCAGCGCACAAGTTGAGCCAGGGTAAGTCGTTGCAGGACATTCAGAAGCTGCTGGGACACGCCAATATCTCGACTACTCAGGTGTACCAGCAGGTCAGCCAAGAAAGCGATCTATAGGGCAAATCAGCTCGGCCGTGTGCGAGGTCCCTGCATCGCTGTTCCTTGCCACTGGTGACCAGCTGATGGAGTATGCCAGCATCTCTCGCCTCGGCAGGTCGTACATCATACTTCGCGCGTTGAGGAACCTGCAATGAGATACGAAGAAAAGCTGCTCGCCAGCGGCGAGTACATCGTTTTCACCACCCGTCAACACTGGATCGTATTATTGTATCATGCCATCGCCAACCTTATCCCAGCGTTTCTTCTGGCTGCTGCCGTGTTCATTTCAGCCACCGTCTTGGCATTTCCACCCCTTCTGCTCGCATTGGTGGTGCTGTTGCTCCCACTGGGTCGTTTCGTGGTAATGTTGTTGAAGTGGTGGAATGAACAATACATTATCACCAATCGACGCGTTATCCAGACGGAAGGTATTATCACCAAACATGTGATTGACTCCTCGTTGGAGAAGGTGAACGACGTGGCACTGATACAGTCCCTTTGGGGACGTCTGCTGAACTATGGCGATATTGAGATAATGACGGCCAGCGAGATGGGTGTAAATCGCATGCAACGCATTAAGGATCCACTTGGTTTCAAAACCGCTATGTTGAACCAAAAAGCTGGGCTGGGCATAGAGATCACAGAGAATATGGTACCAGCACCCTCTATTGGGGATCCTAATGTTCTGCGTCTGATAGCTCAGCTGGAGGAATTGCGCCGACAGGGCATCCTCACCCAACAGGAGTTCGACGAAAAGAAGAAGATGTTGCTGGACAGGTTATAACTATGGAGCATCCTCCCAGTTCTGATCAGTTACACATGGCAGCGGATACCATCCGTCAGCACTGTACACGCACACCTCAAGTGGGTGTCATTCTGGGGTCCGGTATGAGTTCACTGGCGGATGCGATGGAGGATGGCCGGACTATCCCCTATACTCAGATTCCCCTCTTCCCAGTCTCAACCGTTACCGGGCACACCGGTGCGCTTACCGTAGGCAGCTTGGCTGGCCATTACGTTGTGGTGCTTCAGGGGCGCGCGCATTACTATGAAGGCTACTCGATGTACCAGATCACATTTCCGGTGCGCGTGTTGCGCCTGCTGGGCGTCCACACCCTGATTGTCACCAATGCTGCTGGTGCACTGAACCCCACCTTTGCGCCTGGCGATCTAATGGTGCTCAGCGATCATATCAATTTGGTAGGTATGGCGGGAGCTCATCCGCTGCGCGGTCCCAACCTCGATGAATTGGGGCCGCGTTTTCCGGACATGTCCCAAGTGTACGATCCAACATTGCGAACGCTGGCACGACGTGTCGCTCAGCATCGTGGGTTGCCGATCCACGAGGGTGTTTACATTTGTGTCGCTGGTCCCTCGTTTGAGACTCCTGCCGAGGTGCGCTTCCTGCGCCTGATTGGTGGGGATGCCGTTGGTATGTCCACCGCGCCCGAGGTAACCGTTGCGCGCCACGCCGGCATGCGCGTGTTAGGTATTTCCGGCATCAGCAACATTGCGCTCGACCAACCCACGACCGAACGACGCACCACCCATGAGGAAGTGTTAGAAGTCGCTAAGGTGATCGTGCCGCGCCTGACCGAGCTGATCAAGGGGATTCTGAACGAGTTACCTCCCCAATAGCAGCTCGTGCGCTGCAAGTGCGAGCAAGTTTCACAGGCAAGTAAGAGAAAAGCACGAAACAGACGTGCGCCGCCCGACAACTATAGCACGCGAGACTGGACGGGCATAGGAGCAGCCCGATGCCTGAATCGGGTGAGATCGTTCAGAAATCTGAACCGTCTTCGGAGAATAGCCAGCTGGCGACATTGCGGATAGTTCGTTCCATGTTGCCAGCGGCTGGGCTGATTGCCTGGCTGTTCATCGTGTTGGCCGCCTACCATATCGTGCACAAGCCTTTCGACCTGCCACAACTGCGTGCGATTGGGTTAGTGGTGCTCGACGTGGTTCTCTGGCTTTGGGTACTCACTATCGCAGTGGGCAGTGGACTACGCTTGGTGTGGATGATCAGCTATGGTTTGACATCTGCCGAGCAGCTCCTCTTCGGATTAGGGCTGGGGCTGGCAGTGTTGGGTTATGCCGTGATGGCGTTGGGGTGGCTTGGGCTCCTGCACCCTCTTTGGGTGGGATTGTTGGGGATTGCCCTGCTAGTCTGGCAGTTGCTGCGCCCTCAACCTCTGCAATTGGCGTGGCAGACGATGCGCACCGTTGTTCCTCGCCCTTGCGGACGCTTCGAGTGGTTGCTGGCTTGCGTCGCTCTGATATGTTTAGCGCTGGGGTTCATTTGGGCGCTTGCGCCGCCCTACGCCTTTGACGCTGCAGTGTACCATCTGCGCCAGGTACAGCTTTATTTGGCGCATCGTTCCATCTTCGTGCCAGTGGATAGCGCGTATGCTGGATTCCCCGGACTAATCCAGATGCTCTTTACCTTCACACGGGCGCTGAGCGGCGACAGCTCACCGCAGTTGATCCACTTCACCTTCTTGCCGCTGACAATCCTAGGCGCTGCGAAGCTGGGCCAGCGGCTGTGGCATCTGGAGCTCGTTTGGCCAGTTGCTGCCCTCCTCACCACTGTGCCGACGATCTTGCTTGTGGCAACGTGGCCCTACGTGGACGTAGCATTGATGTTTTACACATTGCTATTCTTCTGTGCTCTAACACTATGGTTGCAGGAGACACGTTGGCGCTGGCTGGTGCTGGCGGCTGTGTTTTGTGGCCTAGCCATGGCGACCAAGTACACTGCGCTGTGGCATCCTTTGGCCGGTGCAGTCCTGGTGATGTTGCGCTTGCGTCGGGCCACATGGCGCGTCAGTTTGCTGCAGCTAGCTTGTCTGGGTGGCCTGGCCGCGGTTGTGGCGGCCCCGTGGTATTTGCGCAACTGGCTGCTGATGGGCAATCCGCTCTATCCTTACATATGGGGCGGTGTAACCTGGGATGCCGGCCGCACAGCATGGTGGGACCGTGTCGGCAGCGGCCTGGCGACGCAGCCATGGCGCCTGCTGGCAGCACCATGGGAGATGACCATCTTCGGCATCGAGGGCAAAGCAGGCTACCAAGCGACATTGGGACCGTTGTTGCTGGCGCTGTTGCCCGGTCTCCTATGCTTGTGGCGTGGCATCAGCAGAGAAGAGAAACGCAGTTTGGCGTGGATGGGGCTCTTCGCTGGAGTGCTTTATGCCATCTGGCTATGGGGCGTAGCGCGATCGGCGTTGCTAATGCAGAGTCGGTTGCTGTTTCCCATCTTTCCCTTGTTAGCGTTGGTGGCTGCGCTGGTACTACAGCGCCTGCCTGTGTTAAACAGTCGCATCTTTTCGGTTGCGTGGGTAGTACGGACAGCTGTGGTATTGGTGTTGATTCTCTATGTTTTCACCCTGATGAGCGGCTTTGTCCAGGAACAGCCACTGGCGTCCCTGCTGGGCGTTGAGTCACGCGATGCCTATGTAGCACGTCGCGTGGGCAGTGCCTACACGGCTGCAATGCACCAGATCAATGTGCTGCCACCCACCACCAAGACCCTGTTTCTATGGGAACCGCGCACCTATCATTGTCAAAACGTTTGTATCCCCGATTCGTTATATGACAACCTGGTCTACCTGGTGCGCCAATATGGCGATGCGTCGCATCTGGCACGGGCACTTGCCGAGCAGGGCGTCACTCACGTGTTGCTCAATCGCACAATCTTCAGAATAGCTATTCAAGAGGGCAGTGACCCTATTTCTGCCAATGACTTGGGTGTCTTGGCTGACCTTCAAATGCACTACCTGGAAGCCCTATATGACGATGGGGTAGCTTACGTCCTGTATCGGCTGAAGTCATGACGCATCGTCTCATGTCGCCTTCCGCAACGCTGATCTCCACCATGGTTGCCTTACTGGCTCTGGTATGCCTGACGCTGAGCGGATGGCTATTGTATGACTGGTTCAATGCTCACGAGCGGGCTATCGTGTGGGACTTATTTAGCCCGTGGCTGGCGTTGCGGCGCATGTTGCTCGACGGCGTCAATCCTTACGATCTCACAGTGGTCTACGAGACGCAACTTGCCAACTATGGTCGTGTTGCGCGTCCCGATGAAGATCAGCGAGCGTTTTCATATCCTATGTCAATCGTGGCAGTGATGGGGCCATTAGCCGTCTTGCCATTGCCCCTGGCCCAGGCGTTGTGGTTGTTGGCGCTTGAGGTCAGCGTTTTGCTTTTCCTGTTTGTTGCACCACGCGCAGTGGGCTGGCATCCACCACTATGGCTGTGGGCGCTGACGTTGCTGTGCTCCTGCGCACTGTATCAGAACATCTGGGCTTTCATCCTCGGTCAGATTTCTATCGTGATCGCATTGTGCATAGCGCTGGCATGGTGGGGTTTACACTACGAACACTGGATTCTGGCCGGCATCTGTATGGCATTGGCGACAATCAAGCCCCAGATGACCTTCTTGATTGTACCGGGAATGTTGTTGTGGGCACTGTGGCACCGTCATCTGCGGGTTGTGGCATCCTTTGGCATCTCGCTAGCCCTGCTGTTGGTGCTTCCCCTTGCTTGGGTGCCGGACTGGCCACTCCACTGGCTGACTCGATTGCAACGCTATGCTGACTACACGTTCTTCGCGCCGCCAGTTCAGTTGTTCACAGGTACATCTTGGGGAAGCTGGATTCTCAGCAGCATCCTGGTACTGTGGCCGATAGGGGTGTGGTGGCGTATGCGCCAGCTGCTCCCAGCTGGTCGTTCGTACGTTCCAGCTTGGGGAGGAGACTTCCCGATGCGTGATTGGCTCTTCAGCTGGTTGATTGCTGTCACCGCGATGACGGCGCCGCGCACCAGCCAGGCCAATCAGCTGTTTCTGCTTCTGCCTTTGTTTTTCTGCTTCGCGCAGCTGTCCGGCCGTAGTGGCAGAATAGCGGTCGCCGCAGTAGAAATAGGGCTGGTGATAGTCGTCTGGCTAGTAGCTGCTTTCCTGTTGCCCGCCACGAATCACCCGGAATACACCTTGTGGGAACATCAGTGGATCAGCCCTATTCTGCCCGTTGGGGTGACAGCTGCATTGGTGATCTTAAGCTTATGGCGCTTGTGGCCGAGGCGAGGAACGACAACGTGAGATCTGACAGATTGTGGAGAGAATGGGGTGTCTTTCTGATTATGGCCTTGGCCGTTTTGGTGGTGACCAGCCTGCCCTACTTGGTGGGTTATGCTGCTTCTACCCCGGACCGCCTCTTTGTGGGCTTCGTGATTGATGTTGAGGATGCTTACAGCCACTTGGCCAAGATGCAGCTGGGTTATCGTGGCGATTGGGAATATCGCATCCTCTTCACCCCCGAGCCACATCCTGGTGCCTATCTCAATATGTTCTACATCGCGCTTGGTCACCTAGCGCGGTTGTTGCAGGCCGACCTGGTTCTAGTATACCACGTGGCGCGATTGGCAAGCGGCATGGCATTTCTGCTCAGCGCCTATGCCTTCGTGGCGCTGTTCATCACGCAGACAGCTGAGCGGCGTCTGGCCTTCGGGCTGATCTGTTGGGCATCTGGGCTGGGCTGGCTGGCGTTGCTGCTGACAGGTTCTTACAGGGTGGGCACTATCACACCGGTTGATTTCTGGCTGATCGAAATGTATGGTTATTTCACCGTGATGTTGTTCCCCCACACCTGTGTGGCATTGGCCTGTCTGTTGTTTGTGTTTGCTCTATCGCTGCGCTTTGCTGAGGAGAGGCGCTGGCTCCATTTGCTTGGGGCGATGCTGGCCATACTGGTTCTCAGCTCGATTCACGCGTTCATGGTGCTGGTGGTCGCGCTGACTCTGGCAGGTTACGGGGTGCACCAGTTTGTCCGCCATCGTGTGTCATGGTCCACACTGGCCGGGCTGGGCGCGATCTGGTGGGTGGCCTTGCCGATAGTGGGGTATCAGTACGTGGCCATCATTCACAATCCCATCTTTACCGGCTGGCAGGCGCAGAATCTCACCCTCAGCCCGGCTCCGTGGCATTATGCCTTAGGATATGGGGTGGTGTTGGGATTGGCACTGCCGGGCGGTTGGTGGGCGGCGCGCCAGGAACAGCGTTGGCCGCTGCTGGTAATATGGTTGGTGGTGGTAGCTCCATTGTTGTATGCCCCATCGGTATTCCCCTTGCAACGACGCATCATCGAGGGAAGTGGGGTGGCGCTGTGTTTGCTGGCAACGCGGGGGCTGACGCACTATGTGTTGCCGCTGGCCGACAGGATATGGCACCGAGTGCGCAATTTGCCCATGCGCACACCCACCCAGGCGGCGCATACGCCGCTGGCCGCTTGGCTGCGCACGCTGCTGGTCGCCTTGACGTTGCCCTCCACATTGCTGGTGATTACCAGTGCAAGTCTGGCTGCTGCCGCTGGTCACCCCGATGTGGTGGTCAGCCGTGCAGAGGCCGCTGCAGTGGAGTGGATCATTGCCCACAGCCAGCCAGATGACATAGTGCTGGCCTCTTATGAATTGGGTGGCTTCATCGCCGCACGCAGCGGCCGGCGCGTGTTTATGGGCCATTGGACCGAGACAGTGGATTTGGAGCAGAAGCGCGTTGCGGCAGCTCGTTTCTATAGTTCTGCCAGCGACTCTGAGCGGCGCGACCTGCTGCGAAAGTATGGCATTCGCTATGTGGTCCTTGGGCCACGTGAGCGCGCTCTAGGAGACTTCGATCCCACGCATGTGCCCTATTTGCAGCGCGTGTTCCAAGATGGAGATCTCAGCATCTATCGGGTGATAGATGGGGAATAGGCAAATTCCATCATAAGCCGTGGAAGCACAAAGAAGTGGATGCGACAAACCATCAGCATAGTCCTCGACCAAGGCACCACATCGCGCTGGCCGGCATGATAGCACTGGCAACCGCTTTGCGTCTCATCAACCTCGGTGGACGTCCTCTGTGGTATGATGAGGCGTTTGCAGTGCTGTACGCGGAGAAGCCGTTTGCTACCATGCTCTACGGCACATTGACTCCAGTGCATGGTGTCGCCGCTGATGTACATCCCCTTTTGTACTATTTCATTTTGCATGGATGGATGCAGCTGTTTGGGCAGTCAGCGGTAATGGTACGCGCGCTGTCCGTGGTGCTGGGCATCGCCACTGTGGTGATGGCCTACTTGCTCGGGCGTACACTGTACGACAGGCGTAGTGGCCTGGGTGCTGGGTTTGTCGTGGCATGTACTCCTTTTGCCGTTTACTATGCCCAAGAAGCGCGCATGTACGCCCTGCTCGGGCTGGCAGCGACGGCAATGACATTCTTTTTTGTACGCGCTTGGGTCGGTAGGGGATGGATCAACTGGCTGGCGATGAGCTTGTGTGGCGCAATGGTGTTGTACGCGCACAACTTGGGCTTTGCTTTTGTCCTGGCGCTGGATGTTTGGGTAACGTGGAGTTGGTTCGGGCCCAATGGTGCGCGCTGGCGCAATTGGCTCCCGCTGACATTCGCACATCTGCTCATGGTGCTCTTGTTTGCCCCGTGGCTGCTGGCGCTGCCCGGCCAGTTCGGCAAGGTACAGCAAGCGTATTGGGTGACGCAACCCGGTTTGGTCCAGCTAATTCAGACATCGCTCATCTTTCACTTTGCCTACGACAACCAGGCGTTGCCCTCTTGGTTGTTGCCCTTTGCATTGTTTTTCAGCATTTTACTTCTCGTTTTGTGCGCATTGGCCCTCTGGCGGCAGCGACATAGAGCTTCATCGAATCGCTTCCCGTCGCCAGATGGGCTGCTGCTGATGCTCAGTAGCCTGCCTGTCATAATCCTGTTCGCCATTTCGCAACTGCGCCCAGTCTACATTGTACGCGCCCTGCTTCCTTCGGCGCTCTCCTATTATGGGCTGCTTTCCGCGCTCTGGATGCGCAATGCGTGGCCAAGAGCGGTGCGATGGGGTGTGTTCATCCCTTGTGCTCTGATTGCAGCTGTTTCGCTTTGGAATCACTATACCTATGCCAGCTTTCCGCGCGCTCCCTTTGATCGCGTCGTGGCCTTCCTGCGCGCACACTACCAAGCAGACGACGTCATAGTGCACAGCAACAAACTGAGCTTCTTTCCGGCTCATTATTACGACCGCACGTTACCCCAATGTTTCATTGCCGACCCCCCGGGTAGCCCCAACGACACCCTGGCTTACCCAACTCAGGAAGCGTTGGGCCTGTTTGCTGTCCCTGATCTGGCGACCGCAGTGCGTGGGCACGAGCGGGTGTGGCTCGTCATATTTCGCCGCGCGATAGAGGAATATCGCAATGCTGGCTATGCCGATCATCCACACCGCCTCTGGATGGAACAACATTACACGCTCATCTCTCTGCACCGATTCAACGATCTTGATGTAGCAGTATATGTATTGCGTGCGCCACCGCTGGCGAGCACCTCCCAATAGATGGCGCGGGCGCACACCGAGCTGGCCCAGACAGCGTGTGCCTTTTTCTTGCATGCAAGCCATTTGCGCGTAAGATTTGAAATTCCCATCAGGAATTTGGAAGCGTCGAAAGCCTGATAGCACGAAAAGTGCCCCCGGCCTGTTATGCGAAAGGGGCAGGCGCGGTAGAGAAGCATCCTAGATATTTGCAGTGCTCCTTAAGGCTTAAAGACGCTGGATTTGCAATTGCTACGTCGTCGTGGTATAATAGAACTAGATCTAACCTAATGCCATCATAGAAAAGTGGGTTTCGCCCCACTTTTCTTTGTAAGAGGGTACAAACTAGCATGCGTGACCTTCGCAACGAGCGGCGGAAGCAGGAGGTCGAAGGGAAATCGTGAACAAGGAGTTCATAGCAGCTATCAACCAGGTGTGCCACGAGCGCCAGTTACCCAAAGAGGTGGTACTGGAAGCGATTCATGCGGCATTGGTTTCGGCCTACCGGCGTAGATTCGGCCCGACGCCGGGCATTACGGCGCGTCTGGACCTGGAGACCTGTACGGCACACATCTACGCTGAGAAGACAGTGGTCGAACGCGTCACCGATGCGACCCGTGAGATCGCGTTGGATGAGGCGCGGCGCATTAAGCCGGATGCCAGCGTGGGCGAAGTGGTGTCGGTGGACATCACACCGCGGGATTTTGGGCGCATTGCGGCCCAAACGGCGCGTCAGGTGATTCTGCAGCGCATCCGCGAGGCAGAACGTGATTCGCTTTATCACGCCTACGCCGACCGCGAAGGCGAGATCGTGAACGGCACCGTGCAGAGCATCGATTCGCAGCAGGTGACGCTGAGCCTGGGCAAAGTGGAGGCCGTCTTGCCTCGCAGCGAGCAGATACCTACCGAGCGCTACAGCATTGGTCAGCGGCTGCGCGCTTACGTTTCCGAGGTGCAGAAGACGCCGCGAGGGCCCCTGATCATTGTGTCGCGTACCCACCGGAATATGCTGCGACGCCTGCTTGAGCTCGAGGTGCCAGAGATTTATAACGGCATCGTTGAGATCAAGGCCATCGCGCGCGAAGCAGGTTACCGCTCTAAGGTAGCTGTCGCCGCTCTACAGGAAGGTGTCGACCCGGTTGGGTCCTGTGTCGGGATGCGCGGTGTGCGTATTCAGAGCATTGTTAACGAGCTGAATGGCGAAAAGATCGACGTGGTGGCCTGGAGCCCTGATCCTGCAACTCTGATCGCCAACGGACTGAGCCCGGCTAAGGTGCTGAATGTCATGTTGCAGGATGATACCAATGACAAGACTGCCGTTGTGGTAGTGCCAGATCGCCAGCTGTCGCTCGCCATTGGCAAGGAGGGTCAGAACGCGCGTCTGGCTGCCAAGCTGACCAACTGGCGCATTGATATCAAAAGCATCTCCGAGGCTGCCTCGGAGGCGCTGGCCAAGATAGCGGAGCAAAAGGACCTGCAGGCCGCCGTTGCGCGCGAGCAACACTTGATCACGATGGCGCGCGAAATCTTGCAGGAGAAGGAAGGGACTGCCCTGTCCGATGGCGAAATGCAGGCACTTAGTCAGGTGGTGCGTATCGTCCACGAGGCTGAGAAGGCGTTGGAGAAAGAACGTTCTGCCCTGCGCCTACGCGAGGAGGTCATCCGAGCTCTAGAACAGGTGGAGCCGTCCGGCGCACCACCTCGCGCGGAATCTCCGGAGGACTTGCTGGCGCGCGCAGAGGCTATACTGGCGTCCAAGGCTGCGGAAGAAGGTAGAGAACAGGCACAAGAAGCAGCCGTTGTCAGCGTGGATGAAACCGAGGAGGTGCCTGAAGCTGCAGAATTGGATACCATCTCCTTCCCCCTGTGGGAGGAAGAAGCAGCTGTGATTATGGGTGGCGATGCCAAAGCGGACGAGCAAGCTCAGCCATCGGCACAGGAAGTGTCATTGGAAGATGAACTGAAACATCTCCAGGCGCCTGAAGAGTTTTCTTTCTGGGAAGAGGAAGAGGAGGAGGAAGAACTGCCTGGACGTGCGCGCACTAAAGCCAAGAAGAAGAAAGGTGGCAAGCGGCACGAGCTCATCTATGACGAGAAACTGGGTGCTTACATCTCTCATCGCCGACGCAAGCCTGGACGACAGCGGGGTGACTGGGGAGACTTTCTGTAGGGTCTGGTGACAGAATGAAACATACACCTTTGCGCACCTGTATTGCCTGTCGGGCTGTGCGAGGAAAGCGTGAGCTCATTCGCATTGTGCGCACCCCAGAAGGGCAGATTTGTGTGGATATCACAGGCAAGGCGAATGGCCGAGGGGCATATCTTTGCCGCAACCGACGATGTTGGCAAAGTGCAATTGGGGGTTCGCCCCGACAATTGACTCGCAGCCGTTTAGCGGCTGCCTTGCATGCTGTGCCTAGTGAGGCTGAATGGTCCGCTTTGCACGAATACGCCCAAGGGCTGCCGGATGAGCCGTGGGCGGAAGTGCAGAACGCGGTTGTGGAGGCTAGAGAAACTTTATAGGAGGCCCAAGAGCGGCTATGGTGAATCGGTCCACGGAGTCGCATATGCGGACCGAGATCATTTACATGGCGACGCAAACCGGAAGAGCAACACAAAAGTGAACAGTGTGATGATCCTTGCGGGATCGGGAGGGACAGTAATGACAGCCAAGGAGGGCTAAAGCCCCTATCGTAAAAGAGCATTTTCCTCTGGCAATACTCCTTGTCTCTCCCCTCTCCGCGATATCTAGAATTTTTACAAAACCCAACCTGTTAGCTTTTGTGCTTGGGACTCGTTGTAGCCAGCTTCACCCGGTGACTTGATGCTGTTACTCAAGCGCTCTGGGCAGAGTCTGTGCGAGAGTAAGACGGCAATTTCTTGGTGGGTGACAGTGTGTTCACCACCACCAGAACATGGGAGGTTGGTATGAACAAAGATCAGATTAAGACACCACCAGCTGTAGAACAGCGAACTATTCGTGTGCCCTCTAGCTTGACAGTGCGCGAGCTCGCGAGCCTGATGCAAGTGAGCCCCATAGACGTGATCAAGCAGCTGATGAGCAATGGCATCATGGCAACCATTAATCAGCAGATCGACTTCGACACGGCCGCAATCGTAGCAAGCGACATGGGTTTCGAGGTGCTGCCCGAGGCCCCGAGCGAGCCAGCGCCGGCGACAGCACCGGCAGCTGGTGCACCTGCTCGGGACCGTTTCATTGCTGATGAAGATCCCAGCAAACTGAAGCCGAGGCCGTCTGTTGTCGCTGTACTTGGCCACGTGGACCATGGCAAGACCACCTTGTTGGATCGCATTCGCGCCACGAATGTCACCGCAGAGGAAGCCGGAGGCATCACCCAGCACATTGGTGCCTATCAGGTGACAGTGGGAGGACGCAAGATCACGTTCTTGGATACACCCGGGCACCAGGCCTTTACCGCTATGCGTGCACGCGGTGCCCAGGTCACTGACCTGGTTATCCTTGTGGTCGCCGCAGATGACGGCGTGATGCCTCAGACACGCGAAGCAATCGAGCATGCGCGGGCTGCTCAGGTGCCCATCTTGGTAGCACTCAACAAGATCGACAAGAGCAATGCCAATCCAGATCGGGTTAAGCAACAGCTGGCTGATGTGGGGTTGCTGGTTGAGGAATGGGGTGGCGATGTCATCTGTGTGCCTGTGTCAGCCAAGATGCAGACAGGCATTGACGAGCTGTTGGAAAACATTTTCCTCGTCACCGACGTGGCAGATCTGCGCGCTAATCCTGACCGCCCCGCACAAGGCACCGTCATTGAAAGCACAATGGATGAACGACAGGGTGCCAAGGTAACGCTATTGGTCCAAAACGGTACCCTGCACGTCGGCGACATCGTGGTCATTGGGACCCATTTCGGCAAGGTGCGCGCAATGTTCGACGATCGTGGCAACCGTATCAAGCAAGCGGGGCCTTCTACGCCGGTTGCCATTCTCGGGTTCCCGGTGGTGCCATTAGCCGGGGAACGCTTCGAGGTGGTTGTGTCCGAGCACGTCGCGCGTGAGACGGTGAATGCGCGCCTTGCTGCGGAGCGTGCCGCGGACAAGCAACAGCGTCGTACGGTTTCGCTCGAGGAAGTCTTCTCTCGTATGCAGAGTGGAGAAACCCAAGAGGTTAACATTGTACTCAAGGCGGATGTGCAGGGTTCCATCGAGCCAATAGTCAACTCCGTGTGCGAACTGGGCAGCCAAGAGTGCAAAGTGCGCTTCCTGCGTCAGGGCACCGGCAACATCACCGAGTCCGATGTTATGCTGGCCGTCGCTTCCTCGGCAATCGTAATCGGATTTAACGTGAGTGTCGACCCGGCTGCACAACGGCTGGCCGAGGCAGAGGGGGTGGATATCCGCCTCTATAACGTGATCTACCGGCTGGTTGAGGATTTGGACAAAGCGCTGAAAGGGCGACTAGAGCCTGCTTATCAAGAGGTGGTCACTGGCCATGCAGAGGTGCGAGCTGTCTTCAAGATCTCGCGCCGCGGTAACGTGGCCGGAGCATATGTGTTAGATGGTCAGCTGACGCGCAACAGCCCAGCTCGCCTGCTGCGCAATGGGGAAAAGGTGTACGACGGTAAGATCGCTTCGCTGCGACGGTTCACAGAGGATGTAGCCGAGGTGAACGCCGGTTACGAGTGTGGCATCGCTCTGGAGGATTTCCAGGATTACCAGGTGGGTGATATCATTGAAGGCTATAAGATGGAGCGTGTTTCCTAGCTCCCGGAGATTGTAGCGATGACCACCAGAAGGCAACGTCAGGTCGCTGAGCTGCTGCACGAAGAGATTGGCACGCTTATCTTGCGTAAGGCACGCGATCCGCGTCTGAAAACAGTGACGGTCACAGGTGTCGAGGTGAGCCCTGATTTGGAGAACGCATGGGTGTATGTGAGCGTGCTGGGGACCGAGGAACAGGCTCGAGAGGCGCTCGCTGGTCTCAGAAGCGCAACAGGGTTCCTGCGCCGCGAGATCGCGGCCACTCTGTCTCTGCGCGTCGTGCCACACTTAATGTTCCGATTGGATGACTCGCTCGAGCGTGGCATGCGCATTGATCAGCTGTTGGATTCCATTTCTGGTTCCGCATCCTCGAGATCCAACGGATCATGAGCGGTGGCGAGCGCGTACAAGGTATACTCAATATCAACAAGCCGCGTGGGCTGACCTCTCATGACGTGGTGGTTGAAGTACGACGCCTGACCGGACTGCGCCGGGTTGGGCACGCCGGCACGTTGGATCAAATTGCCACCGGCGTATTGCTGATATGCCTGGGACAGGCTACACGCATCGTAGAATACCTGATGCAAGGCGAGAAGCTCTACCGTGCCACGATTCGCTTGGGTGTTGAAACGGACACCTATGATGCGAACGGCACCGTCGTGCGTGAGGCGCCTTCGTTTGTCCTCTCGCTGGAAGCAATTGAACAGGCGCTTGAGCACTTGCGCCGTATGGATCATCAGTTGCCACCACCGTTCTCAGCTGTGCGTCAGGGGGGGCAGCGGCTATATCGCATGGCACGGCGCGGCATCGCAATCGAGTTAAGGCCACGCCCGATCAAGATCAGCTCTCTTGAGGTCGTCGCGTGGCAACCACCTTTGCTCACCTTAGAGGTTCGTTGTTCGCCGGGCACATATGTGCGCTCGCTGGCCCACGACCTGGGCGAGCTGTTAGGCGTAGGAGGGCACGTGAGCGCTCTGGAGCGCCTTGGCAGCGGTCACTGGCGTATTGAGGACGCTATAACGCTGGAGCAGCTGCGCGCGGCCATTGTGCAGGGCAACTGGACGCAATACTTGTACCCAATGGATGCCGCACTGCAAGATCTACCACGTCTTGAGGTCTCGGAAGAAGTGGCAACGCAGCTCTCACAAGGTCGGAATGTACTACTTCCGGAGATGCCCCTGGCGCCCGTGGCGCGCGTCTATGCTCCCAACGGCAGATTGTCAGCTCTGGTGCGGCCGGCGGATGGCAAGCCCGGCTGGTGGCAACCGGATAAAGTCTTTCTCACATGATTGGCGCTATGCTATATGCAAATCGTTGAAGCTCTCGCAGATGCTACTGTTCATCGCCCTTCGCTGGTGACCGTGGGCTCTTTCGATGGAGTTCATCTAGGACATCAGAGTCTGTTGCGACAAATGCAGCAGGCCGCACAGTCTCATAATTTCCACAGTGTGGTGGTCACTTTTCACCCGCGGCCTCAGGTGGTGCTCTTCCCCCAACGACCCAATTACGACCTGACAACTCGAGAAGAGAAGTGTGCCCTCTTAGCTCAACTGGGCATTGATGTAACCGTTGTGCTGCAATTCACGCGAGAGCTTGCGCAGGTATCCGCGGCTGAGTTTGTTGCCGGCCTGGTTAAGCACCTGCAGATGCGCGAATTGTGGATCGGTCCGGGCTCTGCCCTGGGACGCAATCGCGAGGGAGACGTGTCGCGCCTGCGCCAGCTGGGACAGGAGATGGGCTTCTCGGTGCACGTGGTCGAGCCGGTTGTACGTGATGGGCAGGTGGTTAGCAGCACCCGCATTCGTCAGCTGCTGCAATCTGGCCAGATTCGGCAGGCCAACGAGCTGCTGGGTCGTTATCACGCTTTGAGCGGGCCAGTGATTCGTGGGGCTGCGCGCGGCAAGTCACTCGGCTTTCCCACTGCGAATATCGCTGTGCCATCTGGGGTGGTCTTGCCGCCGAATGGCGTCTATGCCTGTTTTGCCTGCGTGCAGGGGCAACGTTGGGCAGCAGTGGCGAACATCGGCCTGCGACCTACCTTCTCAGAACAGCGACTCAATGTGGAAGCTCACCTATTGGGTTTCGCCGGCGACTTGTACGGCCAGCTGTTGCGTTTGGAGCTGGTGGGGTTTCTGCGGGCAGAAAGACGATTCAGCAGTGTGGACGCGCTCGTGAATCAGGTGCAAGAGGATGCAGCGCATGCTGCTCACCTGTTGGAACAGGAAAAAGTAACACCTCAGTGTGTGCCAATAGTTCCATTTATGACACGTTTCCTTCCCGAGTGTGATCCACCTTTTGGCGTGCCAGATACATCGTCGCCTGGCACCTGACCTTAAACTGGGAATCGCTCCGTTCTCACTCCGAAGCTGTGAGCAGTGCGTTGTAGACTCAAAGACATCGTACCAGAGGAAGAGACAAAGAAACGATGGAATGCAGCGGAGTATTGCGTGACCTTCTCATCCTCGACCTGACCCAGGCACTGGCAGGACCATACTGCACCATGTTACTGGGTGATATGGGGGCCGACGTCATCAAGATTGAGCCGCCGCGCTCGGGTGATCAGTCGCGCGGATGGGGACCCCCCTTCGTCGACTCGCAAAGCACCTATTTTCTGGCGGTAAATCGCAACAAGCGCAGCCTGACCCTCGATCTCAAGACCTCTGCAGGACGTGAGATTCTGCAGCGTTTGATCGCCCGGGCTGATGTATTAATACACAACATGCCACGCGTCAGCTCGCAGCGCGAGACAGGGATTGACGCCGAGACAGTCATCAGGCAGAACGAGCGACTCATCTACGTAGCGATTACAGGTTACGGTTTGACCGGGCCGTGGGCGGAACGGCCTGGCTATGATATGGTCGCTCAGGCAGAAAGTGGCCTGATGAGCATCACCGGAGAGCCCGAGGGCGAAGCGATGCGATTTGGCATCCCCTTGGCGGATATGACGACCGGGATATATGCAGCGCTCGGCATTCTTGCAGCCCTGTTGGCGCGTGAGCACAGCGGTCGTGGGCAAGTGTTGGACTTGAGCTTGTTGGAAAGTCATGCTGCCTATCTGGCGTTGCCGGCAAGTGCTTTGCTGAACGGTGGAGAGCTTCCCCAGCGTGTGGGCAATGCCCACGCCAGCATCGTCCCATACCAGCTCTTCAGGACGCGGGACAAGTGTATCACTGTGGCTGTAGGTACTCAGCGCCTGTGGGAACGTTTTTGCCAGGTTCTGGGCGTCGAAGACACGCTTATGCGGGACGAACGTTTCGCAACGAACTCAGCGCGCTTGCAGCATCGTGCGGAGCTGATTCCACTGTTGCAGGAGATCCTGCTACAGCGCGACGCGGAGACATGGCTGGAGGCCCTGCGTGATGCCCAGATTCCCTGCGGTCCGATCAATTCGGTGCCCGAAGCATTGGCGCATCCACAGCTGGTCGAACGCGGGTTCATCGTGGAGCTGGTACATCCCCAGCTGGGCCCGTTGAAATCGCTAGCCAACCCGGTCCACTTCAGCGCGACGCCGGTCACATACCGGCTGCCGCCTCCCTTGTTGGGTGAGCACACGGACGCGATCTTGCAGGAGATGGGCTACACCGAGCTGGAGATCGCGCGGTTCAGGGCAGCAGGGGTTGTGTGACCCGTCGCCCTGCCCATCGCATCTCAGGTCACCAATGCCAAATTGGCGAGATATGCCTCGACCTTGGCCCGATCGGGGATAGCCGAGTAGCTCATCCCCTCGACGGAGAAGGAAGCCACAACGTTGGCAAAACGGGCGGCTTCCCAAGGATCTTCCACACCGCGCTCCATAAGGAGCTCGTGCATACGGATGACGAAGGCGGCAGCAAACACATCGCCGGCCCCGGTGGGATCAACCTCGTGCGCCGGCCGTGTCGGTAGGTGGCGCACCTCACCACAATGATACACCGTGGCACCGCGAGCTCCATGGGTCAGCACCAGCGTGCGCGTCATAGTGGCGAAACGCTCAATGCAGTCCGGATCGCCTCGTATGTCCTCGTCGCTCAGGATGAGGGCGGTCAGATGCGGCAACAATAGCTCTGCGCGCGGCCAACAGCCCAGCGTCACATAGCCGGTCTCATCCCACGAACGAAACCATCCCTGCGGCGTGGCAATGACGAGGGATTTGGGGAAGAAGTGCACCATGGTCTCGTCCAGCTCGCCTACCAGCGGACCCAGATGCACCAGCGGAGCTGTCAGCCAAGTGGGTGGTATGTGATGAACGCCGATGGGACATGCCAGCGCTTCGACATACTGGCGACGTACACCGTCCACATAGACGTTACGAAATGTCGTGGTCTGCTCTGCGGGGACAAATGCATATCGGATGTCCCTGAACGTTTCCGGCAGCACCAGGTCGGGTGCTGCGCTGGTCACAATGGCGGCGCGTTTGCCCAGTCGACTGGCGGTGATGGCGCCGTAGGTGACAGTGCCACCCAGCGTGAACCCGCCAGGGATCACATCTTTGGTGATTGCTCCGATGACCAGATAATCAGGGACCGGGTTTGTTTCGTTCATCCACAGACGTCAACGCAAGACTATTGAGCAGGCTCCCAGCGCTCTTTTCTCCGTTGGCCCAAACGTACACTCGGGCAAGAGAGGGCCAGGACACAGTGGCTACTTGGGGATAATGGTGACCTTGCGATGGTCTCTTTCGCCAATACTTCTGGTGGTAACACCAGGATGGTCACGCAAGGCCAGATGGACGATTCGGCGTTCGCTCGCCGGCATTGCCTCTAATATGACGCGACGCCGGGTGGACACGGCGCGTTCTGCCATGCGCAATGCCAGACGCTGGAGTGCACGTCGCCGGCGCACCCGATATGACTCAACATCGACCACCACAGGCTCCCAACGGGCAAGGCTTTTGCTGAGCATCAGTCGCACAATGTACTGGAGAGCCTGAAGGGTTTCCGCCTGGCGCCCAATAAGAATTCCCAGGTCTTTGCCTGTCACGTTCAAAACCAACGTGGAAGCACCCTCTTCATCTGCGAACTCATCGCTGATGCGCGCGACGACTTTGCCCTTGATCCCCATGCGGTCAATCAAGCCCTGCAGCAGACCCACTGCCAGTTCCACTGTCTCGACAGGCCAAGCAGCAGGTTGGGGTTGTGCTGGGATCTCCTCAGCCTCAGGCGCCATCTGTTCAGTGATTTCCTCCAGAGGTTGCTCGGGTTTCGACGCGACAATGTGTGTCAGGCGTACACTTGCATCCTGGGCACCCAGCCCGAACATCCCACTGCGTCCGGGATTGAGTACCTCGATCTCTACTTCTTCGCGCGGAACTCCCAGTTGTTCCAGCCCTTTTGCGATAGCTTCCTCAACCGTCTTGGCTGTGACTTCAACGCTTGCTTTTGCGTTTGCCATCCTTTGCTCTCTTGATCGCTTCTGTTTTCTTTACGGTCTCGGCCCCTGAGGCAACCACTGCCGCTGGCGCCTCTTCGACCACCCTGGTCGCGGCAAGGGATACAGCAGTGCCACCTTCCCGTTTAGCTGCCTCGCTCTGCTTGTTGATAAAGTACTGCTGCGCCAGGGTGAACACGTTGGAAGTGACCCAGTAGAGTACTAATCCCTGTGGAACCTGCAGGGCGAAAAAGCCAAACATGATCGGCATAAACATCATCATCTGGCTCATCATCGCCTGCTGCTGATCGCCAGTCGAAGGCATTGACATCTTTTGCACGATGATCTGGGTTACCACAGTGAGAATTGGCAACACCAACAATGCTGCCGCATGCAACCAGCCTTCGGGAGTCTGGGGCAACGGCCAAATCCAGCTGAGGTCGTGCGGTTCCGCCAGGCTAGGGATCCAGAAGAACCCTTCCTTCAGGTTGCCATGGGAAGCTAGCTCAAACAGTGCTTGATACAGTGCAAACCAGATGGGCATCTGCACCAGCGTCGGAAGACAGCCCCCCAGAGGATTGACCCCTGCCTCCTTGTAGAGCTCCATCTGAGCTTTGGAGAGCTTTTCGCGGTCGTCCTTGTATTTTTTCTGCAGCTTCTGAATCTCTGGCTGCAGCTCCTGCATCTTACGCGCAGCCTGGAGCTGCTTGAAAGTGAGCGGCAATGTCAAGACTTTGATAATCAGCGTGAACAGGATGATAGCGAAGCCGAATGAGTAGGGAATGCCAATACTCTTAAGCAGCTCGTTGTTCAGAGTAAGGGCATCCGCAATCAACCCCACAAAGGCATCCCACATTGCTTAGTAACCTCCCAACTTCAACCGACACAAAACGATACCAAATCTCCGCGGAGGGCACATCCTACCGGTACCTCGGCAGCTCTGGCACCGGGTCATATCCTCCAGGGTTAAAAGGATGACAACGGCTGATACGTTTGAGCGCCAACCAGCCGCCGCGCAGCACCCCATATCGCTCAATTGCCTGATAGCCATATTGGGAACAGCTAGGCTCAAATCGACAAGAAGGGGGCAGGCCGGGGGAGATAAACCGCTGATAGAAACGTATCAGTGCCAGGACAATATACTTCACTCGCACACTACTCCGATTTCTGTGGTGGATTTGCCTCCAGAATCCACAAGCCAGCGCGCTGCAGCAACCCACCTATGGCCTCGCTCAGCTCGCCATAGGTCGCCTGCACCAGTGCAGGACGGGCAATAAGCACGACATCCCATCCGGGCCGAATGGCTGACCACTTGAGCCGCACGACCTCACGCATGCGGCGGCGCGCCCGGTTACGCACGACAGCTGTGCCGATCCGTTTACTGGCCGCGAACCCAAACCGACTGTATCCCAAACTGTTAGGCAATGCACACAACACAATCAAACGATGCCCCCAACACTTACCTTCTTGCCGGGTGCGCAGGAAATCATCCCGATCTCGCAAGCGGTACTTGCGCTTCATCCCCCGGAGGTATCTCGGCCACGCCGCTTGCTACGAGACAAAGCTTAGCCTGCATTCCAATTGATGCGTTTGGGGTGCCGCGGCTGCGGTGTCAGCTGATAGCGCCCCTTTAAGCGTCGGGCCTTGAGCACCTTGCGCCCTCCCAGGGTGCGCATGCGCGCGCGGAAACCGTGCACACGTGCCCGATGGCGCTTCTTGGGCTGGTAAGTTCGCTTGGGCATATGGGCCTGTCACTCCTGTTCACATATTCTCTGCTAAACTGGCACTGTCTGCCGCCAGCTCAACCCTAATAACAATGAACCGGCGAGCAGCAACATACCACCCGTCGGGGTTTGTTAACCTCCAAGGCTCAGAGCACTCATTATACTGGTGGACATATAGGTCAGTCAAATTTAGCTGTACATTAGAGGCCCTTCTTCGCAGTTCAAACCGGTGTAAATAATTGCAGAGGCCAGACCGTGCTCCCGGCCAATGCACTCTTGATTCAAGGCAGGGGGTGTTGCCGTACAGCCTCCCTTGCGCGCGATACCCTTTTGAATTACACTGGGTCTCCAGCTTTCACTGTTGCATTGTAGAAGGTGGTGCCCATGCGGGTGGTCGCTCTGCTGATGGCCGGTGGCGCCGGCACACGCCTTTCAGTTCTGTGTGAGTACCGCGCCAAGCCGGCGGTGCCTTTCGCCGGCAAGTTTCGCATCATCGACTTTACCCTCTCGAACTGTGTCAACTCTGAGATCTATGAGATTGCCGTGCTGACTCAATACCAGCCACACTCGCTCAACGAGCACATTGGTATCGGCAAACCGTGGGACCTGGATCGGCATCGCGGTGGGATCCAGCTGCGCCAACCCTACCTGGGACGTCAGGCAGGTGACTGGTATAAGGGCACGGCGGATGCAGTCTACCGCAACCTCGATTTCGTGTTGGAGAGGCGGGCGGATACCGTGCTGATTCTCTCGGGCGATCATATCTATAAGATGGATTATCGCCCGATGCTGGAGTTCCACGAGCAAAAGCATGCCGAGCTGACCGTAGCCGTCCGCAACGTGCCGCTTGAAGAGACCCACCGTTTTGGAATCATGACGGTGGATGAGGAAATGCGGGTGGTCGAGTTCACCGAAAAACCACCCAATCGCGACAAGGGCACGCTCGCTTCGATGGGCATTTACGTTTTCAACACCGAGGTGCTGGTGCGAGCGCTGGAACGTCTGCATGGTCAGATTCCCGAGCTCGACTTTGGCAATCACGTGATACCACGGTTGGTTCAGGAGGCGCGAGTCTACGCGCATCGCTTTGAAGGCTACTGGGTAGATGTGGGTACCATTCACGCCTACTGGGAGACCAATTTGCAGATGGCACAGCCGGTACCGCCACTCGACCTATACGACCAGAGCTGGGTCATTCATACGCGCGACCAGGAGCGACCCGCCAGCAAGATTGGTCCTCAGGGTCATGTGACCACGAGTCTCATCTCAAACGGTTGCATTGTGCGCGGCAGGGTGGAAGAGTCGGTTTTGTCGCCGGGCGTCTACGTCTCACCTGGCGCTGTCGTGCGCCGCTCCGTCATCTTGAACGATGCATGGATCGGCCCGGGTGCCTTGGTGGATATGTGTATCCTGGACAGTCGCGTTGTCGTTGGCCCGGGTGCTATTGTAGGCTGCGGCAGTGCTGACACGCCCAATGTCACCTATCCGGACTGGGTCAACACCGGCATCACCGTGGTAGGCGAGCGTGCGCGTATCCCCATCGGGGCACGATTGGGACGCAACGTGATCGTGCGGCCCGACCGCAACGAGGAGGATTTCGTCCAGCTGGACGTGCCCAGCGGCAGCACAGTGTAGCCTGCCTCGGCGATTGGATGGATCGCTTCTATCCAGTTTGCCCCGCTCTCCAATCTATGGGTGAAGGACGAGGCTATGTCCTTTTTCATCAAGTTGTAAAGAAGAGCAAGATTAGGGGACGCTTTGTAAAGAGCTGAGGAGATGGAACATGGCGACAGAGATACCGGACGAAATCAGACAGAAAGGCGAGCGGGCGCGGCACGCGGCGCGGCGGCTGGCCACCCTCGACTCGCGCACGAAGAATGCAGCGCTGCGCGCCATCGCAGAGCAGCTGCATAATGCCCAGGACGAGATCCTGCAAGCCAACGCGCGCGATGTTGAAGCCGGTCGCGCTGCCGGCTTGGGCGAAGCAATGATCGACCGCCTGCTCATCACCCCACAGCGCCTGAAAGCGATCGCTGATGATGTTCTCGCCGTGGTGGCCCTGCCTGACCCGGTGGGCGAGATGTTTGACGGCAGCACTCTGCCCAACGGCTTACAGGTAGCCAAACGTCGGGTGCCCATCGGGGTCATTGGTGTTATCTACGAATCGCGCCCCAACGTCACTGTGGATGTCTCCGCTCTCTGTCTCAAGTCGGGCAATGCTGTTATCCTGCGCGGTGGTAAGGAGGCCGCCAACAGCAATGCTGCGCTCGTGCGTGCGATCGAAGCCGCTTGCCAGCGCAGCGGCATTCCCGAAGGCGCTGTGCAGATCATCGAGTCGCAGGAACGCGCGCTGGTGCACGCTATGCTGCGCGCGCACCAGTACATCGACATGATCATCCCGCGCGGCGGTGCCGGCCTGCATGAGTTTGCCCGGGAGAACGCCACCATACCGGTCATCACGGGCGGCATCGGAATCTGTCACATCTACGTCGACAAAACGGCCGACTTGCGCAAAGCATTGCCTATCATTTACAATGCCAAGACACAACGGCCGACCGTGTGCAACGCACTGGACACACTGCTCGTGCACCGCGATGTGGCGGACACTCTGTTGCCTCAGGTCGCTGACATGCTCGCCGCGGCGCGTGTCGAGCTGCGTTGTGAACCGCGTGCGTTGGCCGTGCTTGAGGGGCATCCGGCAGTGCGGCCGGCCACCCCCGCCGATTTCGACACCGAATTCCTGTCCCTGGTGCTAGCGGTCAAGGTGGTGGATGGCCTGGATGAGGCGCTTGACCACATCCATCAGCACAGCACCCACCACTCTGATGCTATTCTCACCGAGGACTACAACGCCGCCATGCGGTTTATCAATGAGGTTGATTCGGCGGCAGTGTATGTCAACGCCAGCACGCGTTTCACCGATGGCGGACAGCTGGGTTTGGGGGCCGAGGTGGCTATCAGCACCCAGCGTCTACATGCCCGTGGTCCCATGGGCTTGCGCGAGCTGACCACGTACAAGTGGGTTATCCTCGGCAGCGGCCAAGTGCGCGCCTAGCGTCTCTTGGTCATCCCTGATAATACATCGCGCTAGAGGGCGCTTGCGACAGAGCAAGCCGTAGCAAACGGTTCAATTTACATATGGAGAGGTGAGGTAGCGTGCCACTCAAATCTCATACTTGTGGTGAACTTCGTCCAAGCCATATCGGGCAAACGGTCACACTGGCGGGCTGGGTACACCGACGGCGCGATCATGGCAGGCTGATCTTCATTGACCTGCGTGATCGTTGGGGGCTTGCCCAGGTTGTCTTCAGCCCTGACACCTCGCCTGAGGCGTATGCTGCCGCCACCGAGCTGCGCCTGGAATATGTGATTCAGGTCAAGGGGATAGTAGTGCGCCGTCCACAAGGAATGGAGAACCCTGATCTGCCCACAGGCGAGGTGGAGGTAACCGCTCAGCAACTTACAGTGCTCAATACGGCGAAAACTCCTCCATTTTACATTAATGAGGATGCACTGGTAGACGAGACGCTGCGTCTGCGCTATCGCTATCTCGACCTGCGGCGCCAGCGTATGCAGCGCAACATCATCCTGCGCCATCGCGTGGTCAAGTTCATCCGCGAATTTTTGTGTGATGAAGGCTTCATCGAGATCGAGACACCCATCCTGTTCAAGAGCACGCCAGAGGGTGCGCGCGACTATCTGGTGCCCAGCCGGTTGCATCCGGGCAACTTCTACGCGTTGCCGCAGAGCCCACAACAGCTCAAGCAGCTTCTTATGGTGGCCGGCTTCGAACGCTATTTCCAGATCGCTCGCTGTTTCCGCGATGAGGATCAGCGCGGCGACCGCCAGCCCGAGTTTACCCAGCTGGATATGGAAATGAGCTTCGTCGACCGGGATGACGTGATGGACGTGGTCGAACGACTCTATACCGCTGTCATCGAGCAGCTCAGCGACCGCCAGCTGCTTTTCAAGCCCTTCCCCCGCTTGAGCTATGCTGAGGCTATGCGACGTTTCGGCACCGACAGCCCCGATATGCGCTTCGGAATGGAGCTGGTCGAGATCACCGACCTGGTGGCTGGCAGCGCCTTTCGCGTCTTCGCCGACGTTGTCGCTGCCGGCGGCATCGTCAAGGGACTGCGGCTGCCGGGCGGCGCCAGCTACAGCCGCAAACAGGTGGATGAGTTGACTGAGCTGGTGCGCACGTTCGGCGCGCAGGGCCTCATTAGCATGGCGCTGGACGATCGCGGTGAAGTGCGTTCGCCTCTGGTTAAGGCGCTTGACCAGGAATGCCTGCATGCCATTATACAGCGCATGGAAGCCGCACCGGGCGATCTGCTCCTGTTTGTGGCTGATCGGCCGGCGGTGGCCAACGAGGCGCTGGCTCGCCTGCGCCTGGCGTTGGGTGACCGCCTGGGCCTGCGCGACAATAAGGTGTTGGCGTTGTGCTGGGTGATCGATTTTCCCTTCCTGGTGTGGAACGAGCAGGAAGGACGCTGGGACCCCAGCCACCATCCGTTCACCGCACCTATGGACGAAGACCTGCCCTTGCTGGACAGCGACCCGGGTAAAGCGCGCGGCAAACAGTACGACCTGGTGTGCAATGGCTATGAGATCGCCGGCGGCAGCATCCGAATCCATCGCCGCGAGGTTCAGGAGAAGGTATTCCAGCTCATCGGCCTGTCGCTGGAGCAAGCCAAGGCGCAGTTCGGTCATTTGCTCGAGGCGTTCGAGTACGGCACGCCACCCCATGGTGGCATCGCACCCGGGATCGACCGCTTCGTGATGCTGCTGGCGGGTGAACCCAACATCCGGGAGGTGATCGCCTTCCCCAAGTCGCAGAGCGCTATGGACCTGATGGCGGGTGCTCCTTCACCTGTCTCGCCGGAACAGCTGAAGGAGCTGCATCTCAGGCTCGACTTGTGAGCTATGGTTCCTCGCTGCACAAGCCGGAGCATACATTCCCCTGTACGACCAGCTCGACCACCCGACGCATGTCTATGCCATAGTCATCGTCAGGACTCGAGGCAGTGCTGCTGTGATGGCCTCGTTCTCCCAAGGAGTCTCTGGATTATGGCAGATGTGCATTGACACACCGGGGGGTAGGCTGGAGCGCTTGACCATGCCAGGCATCCGTGGCAAGATTCGTGCCGTTAGAGGGGGGACGTGTAGTGGCCTACATTCGTGAGCGAGTCGTTGCAGCAGTGACCGACACAGGCGTTCCTGTGCAATTGCGTCCTGATTTGCAGGCCATCGCCGAGCTCATCCGGCCGGGTGAAAAGGTGCTGGATCTCGGTTGCGGGGATGGCACTCTGCTGAGCTATCTGCGCGACGTGTTGGGCGTCACAGGGCGTGGGATTGAGCTGTCTGAGGAGGGGGTGTTGGCGTGTGTGCGCAAGGGGCTAAGCGTGCGTCAAGGCAACCTGCACGAAGGGCTGGGCGACTACCCGGACGGCTCATTTGATACCGTTATCCTCAGCCAGACTCTACCCTACCTCAACGATCCAGATTTTATCTTGCGAGAAATGCTTCGGGTCGGCAAGCGAGCTATCGTCAGCTTCGCCAATTGGGGGCATTGGCGTTGCCGCTTGAGCTTGCTGTTCACCGGTCGTATGCCAATTGCACCAGATCTTCCCCAACCCTGGTATGTTCCTCCGCGCATTCGACCTCTCACTGTGCAAGATTTCCGAGATTTTTGCCAGCAGCGTGGCATCCACATTGCGGCAGAAATCTATCTGGCCGGCTCACGGCGCATACCGGCACGACGCGACAAGAACTTGCGCGCAACCACAGCCATTTTTGAACTGAAGTGATGTTCGTGTGGCAAAGGTGCCGAAAGGAGGCAACCGGGCAATGAGGCAGGTTAGGATACGTCGCCTACTATTACTACTGGCAACAGCGATGCTGTTCCTCGTCGCGGCCTGCCAGCCGGGCAGCCATCAGCAAAGTGGGTCCGAACTGCGAGGTACCATCACGGTTTCCGGTGCCTGGGCGCTCTATCCGCTTATGGTGCGTTGGAGCGAGGAGTTTCGCAAGCAGCACCCTGCGGTGGAGTTCGACATATCCGCTGGCGGGGCGGGGAAAGGCATGGCCGACGTGCTCGGAGGTGTGGTGGATATCGGCATGGTGTCGCGCGGGGTCTCGAAAGAGGAGGAGGAACGGGGTGCTTTTGCGGTGCCGGTGGCGCGAGATGCTGTCTTCCCCATTGTCAATGCTCACAATCCAGTGCTGAATGATCTGATGCGCCGCGGGGTCACACGAGATATCTTCGTTGGCATTTACGTCACCGGTCATGTTACCACATGGGGACAAGTGATCGGGCGTCCGGAAATAAGAGATCCCATTCACGTTTACACTCGCTCCGACGCTGCCGGTGCCCCGGAGGTGTGGGCGAACTATTTGGGCAAACGGCAGGAGGATTTGCTGGGCATCGGTGTGTACGGAGACCCCGGCTTAATGGAAGCGGTGATGAAGGACCCGCTAGGGATTGGTTACAACAATCTCGGCTACGCTTTCAACATGGCCACCGGCAAACCGGTGGAGGGTGCCATAGTGTTGCCCATCGATGTCAATGAGAATCACATAGCGGATGCCGAGGAGGTATTGCAGACCTTGACCCAGGCGCATGAGGCTGTTGTGCGGGGCACTTATCCATCGCCTCCGGCCCGTGCGCTGTATCTGGTGACACGCGGCAAGCCTTCTGGGACTGTGCGCGCTTTTCTCGTGTGGGTGCTCACGCAGGGACAACCCATGGCGGATACTGTTGGCTATGTTGCGTTGTCCAAGGATGCAGCCGATGCTGCCCTGGCGCGGCTGAAGTAATTTGTCGTACACTGGTGTGCGGGGTCATATGGAGAGACGGTTAGCTTTTCGCCGCCTCACGGACCGCTTAGCCGGCTGCAGCACGACAGCCTTGTCCGCAGCGACCAGTTTGCTGGCCGTGGCGATTGGGTTGGTTTTGTTGGCCCGTGCTTGGCCCATCCTCACCACCAGGCCGTTGGGCGAGCTGCTCCTCTCCACCACGTGGAAGCCACTGCAAAACGCTTTCGGGTACTATCCCTTCATCATGGGCACCCTGTGCGTGACAGGTGTGGCCATGGTGATCGCCGTGCCCATTTGCCTGCTGACAGCGGTCTATTTGGCGGAGTACGCCCCGCGGCGTGTGTACGCGGTGGTGAAGCCTCTAATCGATGTATCTGCTGGGATTCCCTCGGTCATCTTTGGCATCTGGGGAGTCATTATGGTGGTGCCGTTTGTGCAGCGGATCGCTTCCTCAGAGATCGGACGCAGTCTCTCACGGTTGCCTTTCTTCCAAATAGACAACCCAACGGGTTATTCGGTGCTGGCAGGGGGCATCGTGTTGGCCATTATGGTCTTTCCGGTGATCATTTCGGTGGCGGAAGAGGTGATTCGCGCCGTACCGGTCGGATTACGTGAAGCCTCATGGGCTTTGGGTGCCAGTCGCTGGGAGACGATCAAATATGTGGTCTTGCGCCACGCGGCACCTGGCGTCCTGGCAGCCGTCATATTGGGCTTCTCCCGCGCCTTTGGTGAGACGATGGCTGTGATGATGGTGGTGGGCAATGTGCCTCAGGTGCCACGTTCGCTGTTCGACGCAGCGTATCCCTTGACGGCATTGATTGCCAACAGTTATGGTGAGATGATGTCCATTCCTCTGTATGACGCTGCGCTGTTGGGGGCAGCGTTGCTCTTGCTGGTGGTGGTTCTGTTGTTCAACCTCAGTGCACGCCTTGTGTTGATGCGTATTGCCCGTTACGGATAGCCAGCGCGGGGAGTTGGGGATGAAGCGGTTGCGGCGGCTCGAGGAGTACCTCTTTCGATTCCTGATGGGTCTTTCACTTGTGATCGTATTGGGCAGCCTGATGCTCATCTTGGGCACAATGCTCTGGCGCGGTCTCCCATCGCTCAGCCTGGCCATGTTGACCCAGGTGCCGAAAGGAGGGTACTATTTGGGTGAGGAAGGTGGTATCCTGAACGCCATCGTGGGTTCTCTTTGTCTGGCAGGTGGTGCGACATTGTTGGCCTTGTTGCTCAGCCTGCCAGTAGCGATTTATTTGCATACCTATGCTGGCTGCTCGCGTGCGGCACATCTGGTGCGTCTGGCCATGGATGTGTTGTGGGGCATCCCCAGCATTGTATACGGAGCGTTCGCCTTCACCATCATGCTCTGGATTGGCCTGCGCGCTTCGTTGCTGGGTGGTATCATTGCGCTGGCATGTCTTGAATTGCCCATCATTGTGCGCGGCATGGACGAAGCGTTTCGGTTGATTCCATCGGCTCTCAGTGAGGCGTCCTACGCTTTGGGTGCCACCCGCTTCGAAACCGCCACGCGAATTCTGCTGCGTCAGGCGACGGCAGGTTTGCTGACAGCGGTGTTGCTGGCGTTCGGGCGAGGCATCGGAGATGCTGCTTCCGTGTTGTTCACAGCGGGTTACACCGATCGCCTACCCGACTCGCTCCTGAGGCCGGTTGCCTCGCTGCCCCTGGCTGTGTTCTTCCAGCTCGGTACACCCTTCCCCGCGGTACAGCAGCGCGCGTACGCCGCCGGCCTGGTTTTGACCGTGATCGTGTTGACACTCAGTGTGGTAGCCCGCTGGTTGTCACGTCGCCTGATGCATCATGTTGTGCGCTAGGGAAAAGGGAGAGATGGGCGACCGTCCTCACATCGAGGTGCAAGGTCTGAGCGTCTGGTATGGGGGACAACAGGCGCTGAAGGATGTCTCCGTCGCCTTTCCGGCGCACGGCATCACGGCTGTAATCGGGCCTTCCGGATGCGGCAAGACAACCCTCTTGAGAAGCATGAACCGGCTGCTGGAAACAAGCGGCGAGGTGCGCATCAGCGGGCGCGTCTTGCTCGATGGCACCGACATCTATGCCCCCAAAGTGGATGTGACCGAGATTCGAACGCGTATCGGTTTGTTGGCCTCGAAACCCTTTCCGCTTCCCATGTCCATCTATGATAATGTCCTCTACGGGCCACGGATTCATGGATTGTGTCGACGCGACAACGCTGATGCCACCGTCGAGCGGTATCTGCGAGCGGCCGATTTGTGGGAAGAGGTGCGCGACCGGCTGCAATCGCCAGCCCATGCTCTCTCGACCGGACAGCAACAGCGTCTGTGCCTGGCGCGTGCGCTGGCCGTGGAGCCGGAAGTCTTGTTGTGTGATGAGCCCACTGCAGCGCTGGATCCGATTTCCGCTCAACGCATCGAAGACCTGCTGCGCGGTCTGAAACGGCACATGACCATTATCTTGGTAACCCATATTCTGCGACAGGCACGCCGGCTGGCCGATTTTGTGGTCTTCCTATGGCTGGGCGAACTGGTCGAAGCGGGTCCAGCGGAGCAGGTCTTCAACAATCCATGCAATGAGCGCACCCGGGCATATCTGATGGGCGATATCGGCTGAGACGAAGCAGTAACACCCCATGGGATATTCGCTAGCAAGCAGGATGGTAACCCAGTGAAAGCTTTCCGGGCCGTGCTCCTCTCTATGTTGGTGTGTCCCGTCGTCCTTGTCTGCCTGAGCGCCTGCACCTCAGCCGCTCCGACACGCACCCGTGCCCCGAGCCTTGCAGAGATTGCGCGCATGATCACCCCGACGCCCACTCCGACGACGCCGGCAGATGAACCGGACAGGCGCGAGACCAAGCAACTGGTGCTGCGTGCCCTGGCGCGCCTGGCTCTGCTGCGCAGTTATCGCGCGCGCGTCGTGGATGAGGCAGGACGAACACAGGCTCTGCTCGAATATGTGCGACCGGATCGCTATCGTCAGATTACTGAGACAGAGATGAAAGAGCAGATTGCCATCGGAGATGTCCTGTACAGTCGCACTGGCGAAGGCCCATGGGTTAAGCAAGAATGGCCTGCCATAGGTCGCCTGATGAATGAAGCGACCATCCCCCAGAGGTACATCTGGGATGTGGCAGACCAGGGCGAGGAACCGGTGGAAGGGATTCGGTGCCACCGTGTCCAGGTGACGCTGCGTGTGGGTGATACCCAGTTGACGGACGTCTACTGGATCGGGGTGGAAGATCGCCTGCCGCACAAGATAATCACTCAGGTGGACGAACAGACCACCCTCACCAAGCTCTTGTACGACTTCAATCAAGACTTCCAGATCGAGCCACCCATCGCTGAATAGCTATGTCTCTTGCTGCCCTGGCACCGATTCGTGCTGGCGCAAGGTGCGCAAGAAGATACGAACGGCGCGCCCGACGAGCACGGAGCACGGCCATTTGCCTTGAGAACCGTAACCCAGCGCCCGGAGATCTGCACAACGCGTGACAGTCAGTTCCCGGACGAAATCTTCGCGATATTGGGCGGCCAGTTGCTGGCAGAGACGATCATCCTGACCGGGGTGGGTGCGTCCGTAGAGCAGACCGATCAGCATTATCCCGCCGCTCAGCGCACCGCACATCTCCTGACGGGCCAATCCGACTCCGCCACCAAAGGGACATGCCAGCTGGCACAGGCGTCCGTCCACTTGTCCAAGCAGATGCTCGCCCACGGCGAGCACGAACGCTTCTGATCAATGATAACCCTGAGCGTTTAATTGAGCAGCACGCTGGGCTACCTCGTGTTCCTGTTCCTCTCGCTCACGCTCGAGTATATCGGGCTCTATTTGTTGCGTCATATTTCCTTAGGCTCAGCGGGTTTGATATCCAGCACAGGCGTGCTGTTGACGGCATCCAGTCCGCGCACACGCAGTACGTTGCCTTCGACGGCCAACAATTCCACGACACTCACGCCAATGGGATTAGGGCGGTGAGGACTGCGCAGGGCAAACACCCCACGCAGTGGTTGGCTGACGTCTCCGCGTGGGTGCTGCAGCAGTTCATATCCCCGCGACAGGTGAAGGTGGAATATGACCATGATGGGCTGGCCGGCCACGAGTCCCTGCAGACCGGTGGTGAGTTCGGGCCGCAGGATGATGCGCGATTCGACCTCTTGCATAGCGTCCGGAGGACCTGGCTCCGGGTATTCGTTCTCGACATGCCCAATAGGGCGATAGCATATCTGGTCCACTCGATGTGTCTCCGTCACTCAGAAGGTGCTGCTCAGGCCACCATCAACTATAATCACCTGCCCGGTCAGATACCGACAATAGTCCGACGCCAGAAAGACAGCCGTGCCAGCGACATCCTCAGGCAGGCCGGCGCGCGCAAGGGGAATCTTGCGCATCCCCACATAGTAGTTAAGAAACCAGTCGGTGGTGGTCTCGTCCACGCCATCAATAATGGACATGGGGGTGCGCACAAATCCTGGTGCGATGACGTTGCACAGGATGTTGTAGGGCGCCAGTTCGACTGCCATGGACTTGGTGATGCTGATAATGCCCCCTTTGGTGGCACAATACGCCCCGCAACCGCCACTTGGGGTCATCGCCTGTACTGAGGAGATGCTGATGATGCGCCCCCATTGCTGCTTGACCATGTGCGGTGCCACCAGTTTTGAGCCATACCAGGTGGCTTCCAGATTAACCGCCATGGTGCGTCGCCAGTGTTCAATGGAGTCTGCCTCTTCCAGGATGGTGCCGTACCACACCACGGCAGCGTTGTTGACCAGGATGTCGATGTGTCCCCACCGCTGCAAGACATCATCCACTGTCGCACGGTAACGTTCGTAGTCGGTAACGTCAAACGCATACACCCTCGCCTGACCGCCCGCGCTTTCGATCTCGGCGGCCACGCGACACAGATTCTCCTCATTGCGCGCAATTAGTGCCACGAGGGCACCCTCGGCAGCATATTCACGGGCAATGCCCTCGCCGATCCCTTGACTGGCACCGGTCACCAGTGCGACACGTCCTTCTAGCAGGCCTTTTCCCATTTTCCCGTCACCTCCGTATGACCCACGATCAAGGCGCAATGTTGTCTTGGAAGATCACCTCGTCAGCAGCGAACGAATGTAGCGTACGCCATCGCGCGCTGCCGTATCAGCATCCGGTTTGGGGAACACCTCGATGGAGAGGTATTGCGCATAGCCGATGTCGCGCAATATCTGAATAATGGGGGCAAAGTCGATCAACCCGTAGCCAGGTGTCTGACGGTTGCTGTCGGCCAGGTGGACGTGCCACAGCCGACCTGCTGCCATTACGCGTCGGAACGGTTCCTCCCACGACTTTTCCTCGGTGAGCATATGATTGGTATCGAGCAACAGACCAACGGCTGTGTGATTGACCTCGTCCAGAAATGCTAGCCCTTCTTCCGCAGTGGTGATAAGGTCGGCCTGGAAGCGATTCATGGGTTCTATCACCAGGCGCACGCCTTGTGGCTCGGCGAAGGAAGCCGCCTCACGCAGGATCTGTGCCAGCTTGGCGCGCCCTTCTGCTCCCATGTCTCCCAGCCGTCCGCGGAAGCTGCCCACCGTCACCAAAGGTGCACCAACAGCCGCAGCGAAGCGAATCAGATCGTCCAGGCGCGAGCGTGCCAGTGTGGCCACCGCCGGGTCCGCGTGCAACAGGGTCACACCGCCCATGCCAAGCGATACGCTGGCCACAGCAGCCACCTCCAGGCCGTGGCGCCGCAGCAGTTCGCGAATAGAAACCGCATCGAGTGCCACCGGGTTCAGCGGAGCCAGCTCAAGCCCCTCCACGCCCAACGCTGCCGCCTTGCGCACTTTTTCCTCGAAGGCACCACTGAGCAGCGCGACGGGACCGGGCGTCTCGATTTCAGGCGTCTGAACGCACAATGCCAGCTTCATTTTCCCCACCACTGCGGGCGACGGCTTCCCCACATAGGGGAAGCGCACGGATTACCCGCCTCCTTTCTCTTCTCTGTTTCTCCATCCTCCCGACCTGAAATGCCAAAACCGGGTTCGTTTCGTCGTGCTTCTCCCTTGCGTGTTGCCAGGAGGCGCATTCAACATGTCTGTCCGGCCTGTGGCCACAGGTCGCGCGCGATGTCATCCAGACCAAGCCGGCGCAACGCTTCCGGCCGAGGTACCGCGGCGTCTAATGTCCAGTCCATATCTTCAAGAAATTCCCGCGTCATTTGTTCGATTTGGACAGTGATGCCGGCCGTGGGACCATCCGGCAGAGGGGGCATGCCATACGCTCGCTCTGGGATCGGCCACGCCAGCGGATTGATGCCTGCGCGCACGTTGAACGCCTGACGCACATTAGCGATGCGCTCACCTGTAGTCATCATGTCTTGCAGTGTGAACGGCTCTCCCCAGATCGCGCTGAGAAAGTCGGGCAGAGCGGTGGCCATCATGGACAGGTAGCCAAACAGACAGAGACCGGCCGCGTTCGAAACGTGGTGGAGACAAAGCGCCTCTTTGACCCAGTGGCCACGTCCTGCCTGCTTGTGCGGTTCTTCTCCAAAGTCCGGGCGCGCGGATTCGTAACCAGGCGGCACCAGGAACTGACAGCCCTGTGTGTGACGCCCGGGTGTCGCCTCGAGCCGGTAGATGACACCCAAAGCTGGCTCGTAGCGCGGATCGTGCATGGGGAGCTCTTGCCCACCGACGTGAATCGCGAACGGCCGGGCGGCCGGTCCCAGTCTCTCGGCCGCACGCTGCACCCCTTCGGCCAACAGGTCGCCGATGCCCTCGCGCAGCGCGATCTTCTCGACAAGCCGGTTCATCGCCTCGTGGTCGCCCCACGTGAGCACCAGCCCATCGGTATCCTGCGGCCCAATGATGCCGGCTTCGTAGCACTCGAAAGCAAACGCGGTGCATCCGCCGGCCGAGATGGTGTCCAGCCCATAGCGGTTGCACAGGCTGTTCGCCACCATGATCGAGGGATAATGGTCGTTCATCATCAGCGCGCCAAAGGCAGCCCCCGTCTCGTACTCAGGCTGATGGGTCTCGTGCCATCGCCCGGCATATTCCACGCGGCAGGTACCCCAACAGGCGATCGGGCAGCGCCAGCACGCGTGGCGCTTGACACGATACTTGAGCAATTCCTCGAAAGCTAGATTCTCAGCACCATGGAATGCTGCCACGCTGTCCCGCCAGTTACGCACCGGCGAGTCGCCGTTGACAGCCCCAATAGGGGTATAGCTCGGCGTGCCCGTCTTGCGATAGGAATCTGCATAGCCCACGCCGTCCATAATCTGGCCGACATACTTCTTCCGCAGCTCTTTGATCCGCTCGGGGTCGGCTATCGGCACTTCCAGATTGCCCCGTGCTGCCACCAGCTTGAGGCGCTTGGCGCCCATGACGGCACCCACCCCCGAGCGTGCCGCCACGCGACCCTTGGCGTGCACCACTCCAGCAATACGCACCAATCGCTCGCCGGCCGGCCCGATGCAGGCTGCTTCCACGTCTTGTCCTAAGTGTTCCTTCACCCAGTCCTCCACCTGGTAGCAGTCCTGTCCCCACAGGTTCGAGGCATCGCGCAGCTCTGCCCGTCCATTCTCGATGTAAAGATAGACCGGTTGCGGCGCCACGCCGGTGAAAAAGACCCCGTCGTAGCCGGCCCGTTTGAGCGCCACGGCAAAGAAGCCGCTGCCATTGGCATCTCCCCAGCCACCGGTCAGGGGGGATTTGCACACCACCGTCCAGCGCGTGCTCGTGGGCATGGGTGTGCCGGTCAGCGGGCCGGTGAGGAAACCCAACACATTCTGCGGCGACAGGGCGTCTGCGGCGGGCGGAATGCGATCGTACAACAACCGGACGGCGATGCCGTAGCCACCCACAAAGTCGCGCATCATCGTCTCCGGGAGCGACTGCTCTTCTATCACCCCCGTGTCGAGGTGGACCCACAAAACCTTTCCCATGTATCCGCCCAGCACGCTTTACCTCCTCTTTTCCATTGCAACTGGGGCTGCGGTCGACGCCCCCTGCACGCACTCAATCCCGGGGGCCTATAGTGCACCGCACGATCTGACCGTTCGTGGTGCCTACGAGCAACAGCGCGCCAGGCTGGATGCCCAGCGGTGCCGCCATGATAGAAATACCCTCGTCCTCAGGCAAGTGTAGGTCTACATTGTGCCAGGCGTTCCCGGCATCGTATGATACATACAGCGCAGTGTCGGTGGCGACCGCCACGTTGAGTCCCCCGCTTGGCTGGGCGCTGACCAGGATGGTATTGACCGTTTCGGGAAATGTCTCTGCCGCCAGGCGTCCCCAACTCTTGCCATCGTCGTGGGATACGTACAACCCATGCGCCTCCGTCCCCACAAACAGTGTCTCATCGTCCGGGTAGGCCGGCGAGACCGCCACACTGAGCACAGGCGCAAGATCAGAGGGAAAGTTGAGCGGGCGCCACGACCGCCCGCCATTGATGCTCCGAAAGAGTGCTGTGTCCGTGCCGACCCACAACGTCTGGTCTTTAGCGAAACCCGGGGAAATCGCCATCGAGAGGACGTGGAGATCGGTGAGGCCGAAGTTCCAGCGATGCCATTGCGTGCCGCGGTCAGGCGAGCGCAATACACCATCTTCCATACTGCCGGCGAAGACGATCCCGTCTTGTGCGAAGTTGGGCGATGGCATCAGCACCGTGATTACCGGCGGCGGTTTTGGCATGTTGCCGAGCACCCACGACTTACCCCCGTCTTCGGAGCGCAGCACCCCGCCATTCGTCCCGGCATAAACGGTGTGGTCGATGGAGAAGGCAGGCGACAGAGCGACTGCAGGAGTGACAAGAGCCGCCGGCAGCTGGAGTGTTTCATAGGCATCATGCCAGCTCTGATTCTTAGCATTCCACTGGAAGAGACCGCTCTTGCGACCAACGAACCAGACGCCATCTTGTGCGAAGTGGGGCGATGGCGCTATGGCGTACACATAGTCCCGAAAGTCGTTCACCTCCTGCATAGGCAACGCTCCTTCCATTGCTCGAGCTTATGATCCTGCAGCTTTGTGATGCGCCACAGGTGGGTCTTTGCGCTGCACCAACACCTCAATTGTCAGTGCAAGGCCCACCGCGCTGAGGACGTCGGTCACAATGGCTTTCTGCACCGCAGCCGAGTCCAGAATGCCCGCTTCAACCATCTGAACGACGCGCCCGCTCCGCACATCGAAGCCATGGCCGCGCCCGGCCAGTTTGACCTCAGCAAGCACCTCGCTGGCGTCATAACCGGCATTAGCGACTATGGCACGCATAGGTGCCTCAAACGCTTTGGCCAGAATACGATAGGCTGCGCGCTCGTCGGCGTCCGAGGCTTGCTTAAATCGCTTTTGCAAGCACGAAACACAATCCAGCAGGGCCGTCCCGCCACCCGGCACCACCCCTTCACGCAAAATGCCACGCAAGGTGTCAGACGTGTAGATCGCCAGAGACTTGCGCGCCTCAATATGGCTGGGGCCAAGGCCGCCCACCCACAGCACAGCCGACCCTCCCAACAAACGACCGATGCGCTCCCGCAGCCGCTTGCGTTCGTCGACATCGCGGGCGCGCGCAAAGGCCCCTTTCAGGTTGTTCACGTGAGCCTGGAGCGCCTTGGGGTCGCCCTTGCCGCCGATGATGCCAAACTTGGTCTTGTCCGCCCAGATGAGGCGTGCATAGCCCAGGCACTCTAGCGTGAAATTGCTGAGCGTCTCGCCTGCGTCGTGGATGAGCGGTCGACCGCCTGTCAGGGCCGCCATGTCCTCCATCACCATCCGACCCTCGGGGTGTCTGCTCTCTGGGGTGCGCACGGCGGCCAGGTCAAACTTGCCTGGCTGGCGATTGGCCAGCAGCATACCGCGCACCGCAGGTGACATCTCGTCCACTGTGATCATCAGCGCCCGAATGCCAGCGCGACGCACTGCCTCCAGGACCAGCACGAGTTCGCGCGGGTCCTTCATAGCCAGGTCGCTGATCAGAATGGCTGCATCCTGAAGATCCACCCTGAGTGTGCTGTGATCGGTGATCATGTCCGGCGAGAGCACGCCGCTGTTCCAGTAGGTGCCCTCGACATACTCGCGCTCGATCTCGCGGCGGCGACCGTCGCGGATGTCCAGCTGGCCGTATTCGCCGATGATGTCGTGAATCTCGCCCAGAACGGTGGCCAGCTCGTGGTCGTGACAGATGGACTCTGCCAGTTGGGCCAGTTGCGTCGCCCCCTCCACGTGAAATGTCATCGCATCCAGTTCGCTGCGCACCAGCGGGATCGCTTCCTCGAAGGCCTTGCGCAGAGCAAGAGGGTTTCCACCCGCGACAATGTAGCGCAAGCTCTCGTTGTACACGGATTGAAACAGCACGGCTGCTGTGGCGGTGCCATCACCCACCTCATCCTGTAACCGCCACAGCACATGGCGCAGAAACATTGCGCCCATGTCCTCGTTGCGGCGAGGGAGTTCCTGGATGCGCCGTGCGATCAATGCGCCGTTGTCCAGCATCTCGGGTGGCAGACTCAGCGCGGTGCGCGCAACGGCCACCTTGCGCGGCAGCGGCCCCAGGGTAGGACGCACTGCGTTGGCGATCAGGTTGACACCCCGCTGAAATCCCCGGTAGGCGACCGGGTTGAACACGACACGAGGTTTGCGGAAATCTGGTTTCGGAACAGGGGCACGTCTCACGGTGTTATCTCGATGTCCTCCCTGTTGTGACAGTATGGTTGTGCAGGTGAGAGCGAACCCGAATTGTAGCATAAACGGCGTACGATGCAACCGATGCCGAGCCCACGCCGCGACTGAGAGTCCGCGCCGCGACTCCCCCTGAATCCGAGCCGCGACCGTGCGTAGGGGCGCAATACATTGCGCCCGTACCCGCCCCCCGGCCAACACGCGCGGCTCGGATTGCACGCCTGGCTCGGATTGCACGGCCCGCTTATCCATACGCCCACTCCGCCGCATCGTCGGCCTCCGCGTCATCCTCCGCGTCCT
>CAKZLO010000005.1 GCA_937127125.1 uncultured Ardenticatenia bacterium | reverse complement strand
CCGTATTCCCCACACGCGTGGGGGTGGACCGTGCCGCTGCCCGTTCGCGCGGCACCAATGACGTATTCCCCACACGCGTGGGGGTGGACCCAATTTCAGGCCAAGAGAGGGGAAGATGGGTCCGTATTCCCCACACGCGTGGGGGTGGACCGCGTCCGACGCCTGTCGGGCGTAATGCGCCAGTGCGTATTCCCCACACGCGTGGGGGTGGACCGCTCGAGCAGCGTGCTGTGCACGTCCAGGGCACGGCGTATTCCCCACACGCGTGGGGGTGGACCGAGTATCAAAGAGCTCATCGAGATGATGAGTGATGTATTCCCCACACGCGTGGGGGTGGACCTTTACCATCCTGAGCCTCCAACCGTATCCAGCAGTATTCCCCACACGCGTGGGGGTGGACCGTCCTGGCGTGCGCCCCGGTCAGGACCCAGTGAAGTATTCCCCACACGCGTGGGGGTGGACCTATGTTAGTTACACACTGCAGGATGTCATCAGCGTATTCCCCACACGCGTGGGGGTGGACCTAATGAAACTGGTCGCGTCGGCAGGAGTGCGGATGTATTCCCCACACGCGTGGGGGTGGACCACCAGCTGATTTCACAATCGAAGCGTTGTTGGCGTATTCCCCACACGCGTGGGGGTGGACCGTACTGGGCAGTTATGGGAAGCGGTTTGGGTTCGTATTCCCCACACGCGTGGGGGTGGACCGCCACTCTGGCCGCTTGCTCACGCGCGCGGCTCGGATGGACGCGCATGTCGAGCAAGCACCTACGCATGAGTATGGTGCGTCACCACAGCCCCACCTCATGTAACGCGGGTGTTACGTGTGCGTTACGCGCCGTTACGCACGCGTTACGTGACCGTTACGCGCGCGTTACGCAATGTAGCTGAATCAGAATCAGATCAAGAATCAGATCAAGAATCAGAATCAGACAACAACAGAACAAGAACAGAATCAGGGCAGCAGCAATTTGTGTTGCTGCTGCTGTTGTTGTGTTTATGCTGAATGTTTGTTGTGTTGTATCAAACGGATGTTTGTTTGCAAGAGACTCGGCAGACACAAGGCTCAGAAACAGGATGCTACCTGCTTCACAGGCTCATCGTGACACGGGCTCAAGAGCCAGAGAAACTGGGCCGATGGGTGAAAATTGGGGTCAAAAACTGCTTCCATCACAATATCAAATGTGGTATAATATAATCTAGAGGGATTTCAAAGATACAGGTGTTCCTGGCAATGACAACGCTTGCGGGTTATGCTCGAAAGGGGGTGATCTTGAGAGGGGCTCCTGTTTGTGCTGGTTTTCTGGTAGATTTGGCACCGTGTGTGTACCCACTGTGGGCCTGCAAAGGCGCAAACCAGTTTAAGGCAAAGGAGGGACAGTCATGAAAAGGGTATACCTGTGTGTCAGCATTCTGGTCATTTTCGCTCTGTTTGTGCTGCCGCTTGGTGCGCTGGCCAAAGGCGTCGACCAGGAGGGCGGCAAGGAGCTGATCGTTTACCACTGGTGGACGGCCGGCGGTGAACGAGAAGCGATGAACAAGATTTTCGAGTGGTTCAACAAGAAAAATCCTGATATCAAGATCGTCGACAACCCCATCGCTGGCGGCGGTGGAATCACGCTGAAGACAGTATTGCTGGGTTTGCTTGCCGCCAAGATGCCTCCAGACACCTTCCAGTCGCTGAGCGGTGCCGAGCTGAAGATGTACGTCGACGGCAACTACATCGACCCGGTGGATGACATCTGGCAGGCAAACAACTTGGACACCAACTACCCGCCTGTGATCGGCCGCATGACCTTGTTCAACGGCCATCACTACGGCATTCCCATGAACGCCCACCGTGCCAATTGGCTGTTCTACAGCAAGCAGCTCTTCGACGAGCTGGGGCTGCAGCCACCCCAGGACGTTGACGAGATGATCGCTGTCGCCAAGACCATCAAGGAGAAAAAGCCGGATGTCGCCCCGATCGGCATCGGCACGCGTGAGAAATGGCCAGCGGTCTTCCTGTTCGACGTGGTGCTGCTGTCGGTGGGTGGGCCGGACGCCTATGAGAAGTTCTACACCGGCCAGCTCGACCCCAAGACCGATCCCGCCCTCAAGGACGCACTGACCAAGTACAAGGAGCTCATCCCCTACCTGTACGAGTTCCACGGCGCCAAGACTTGGAGCGACATCGTCGGACCGCTCGCCGAGGGTCAGTTTGGCATGATGGTCATTGGCGACTTCGCTGCCGGTCTGCTGGTGCAGGCAGGCTATCAGGAGGGCGTGCAGTGGGAAGCGGAGGCCTTCCCCAAGAAGCCGGAAGAAGTCTTCTTGATGATCGTCGACACCTTCACCCGCCCGACGGGTGCCAAGTCGCCGGAGGCCACCACCGCCTGGCTGACCAACCTGACCGATCCCAAGGTGCAGGAGGAGTTTAACATCATCAAGGGTTCCATCGCCATCCACAAGGACGTGCCCGACACGGCGTATGCCGACTCGCTGCACCAGCGGGCATCTGCTGCGTTCAAGTCCAAGCGTATCGTGCCCAGCTCGATCCATGGCGTGCTGGCGCCGCCCGCTTTCTTGAGCGACTGGCAAGACATCCTGACGCGCTTCCTGTACAGCCCAGACATCGAGCGCATCCAGGGTGAAATCGCCGACTCAATGGCGCTTGCCAATGTCGCCGAGGTCAGCCAGTGGTACTGGGCTAAGTAAGCAAACCGATTTCGCTCAGGCATAAACGGCAGGGAGGCACGACGCCTCCCTGCCAGAGTCATCATCACCCATGCGATATACCAGAGCTCACATCATCTTGTTCCTGACCCCGCTCAGTCTGGTCGTCCTGTTTATGTACGCCATGATGCTGTGGACGGCCTACGTGTCCATGAACAACTGGGTGGGGATGGCACCGTCTTGGGATTTCAACGGCCTGGCCAACTATATCACCCTGTTCCGCATGGAGCGCTTCTGGATCAACCTGCAGAACAACATCCTCTGGATGGTGATCTTCATCCCGCCCACTGCCTTCCTCGGCCTGGTGCTGGCCTATGCGTTGGAGCTCTCCGGGCGCGCCGAGGCAATCTTCCGCCCCATTTTTCTCTACCCGATGGCGCTCTCCTTCGTGGTGACGGGCACGCTGTGGGCGTGGATGTATGACCCGGGCACCGGTGTGATCAATTCATTGCTGAAGGGGGTGGGGTTGGGAGCGCTGGCACAGCCGTGGATCGCCTCGCCCAAGCAAGCTCTCTACTGCATGATCGGCGCCGCCATCTGGCAGTACACCGGCTTTGCCATGACGCTCTATCTGGCCGCGATCCGCGATATCTCACGTGAGATCATCGAGGCATCCCGCGTGGATGGTGCCAATGACTTGCAGGTGTTTACCTACATTGTGGTGCCCAACGTGCAGCACGCCACAATGATCGTTGTCGCGATGCTGACCCTCTTCTCCCTCAAAGTGTTTGACCTGGTGTGGGTCATGACTATGGGGGGCCCGGGCAACTCCACCGAAGTGCTCTCGTACTTCATGTTTGTGGCGACGTTCCGCCAGCAGCTGGTCGGCATCGGCGCCGCCATCAGCGTGATCATCCTGGTGCTGGCTGTGCTGGTGGTTATCCCCTATGCATCGTGGTCCATGAAGCGGATGCAAGTATGAAACGCCCCCAACGCCTCTGGTTGTACTTCGTCCTGACCATCGCCGCTGCGGCATGGCTACTACCCATGTATGTGATGCTGAGCACGTCGCTGAAGACGCCGCGCGAAGTGGCGCTGGGGCAGTATATCACCCCACCCCACAGTCTGGAGATCAACAACTACCTGGTTGCCTTCGGGGTGCTCAAGCAAGGCCTGCTCAACAGTGTGGTGGTGGCTATTCCGGCCACCGCCTTAGCCGTGTTTCTGGGCTCGTGGGCCGGCTTCTTCCTGGCTATGTTCCGCTTCCGCCACAGTCAGACCGTCTTCTTTGTCGCTTCCGTTGCCACCTTCTTGCCCTATCAGATCATCCTGATCCCGTTCACACAGTTTATGGCTGCGCTGAACCTGTTCAACACCCAGTGGGGATTGATTGTCGCCTATCTGCTGCTCAACGTGCCGATGGCAGCGTTGATCTCGGCCACCTTCTTCCAGATGCTGCCCGTCGAGTTGCAAGAAGCGGCTGCGCTGGACGGCTGCGGGCCGGTTACGTTCTATTTTCGCATCCTTCTGCCCGTGGCCCAGCTGGGTCTGGTCTCGACTACGATTCTCATCTTCACGATGATCTGGAACGAGTTCCTGATCGCGATCACGTTGACCCAGGGGCCCTACACCCAGATGGCCACACCGGTATTGGCCGGGCTCAAGGGCAACTACGCCCAGCTATGGCACATTCAGATGGCCGGCGCGATGATCACCTCGATCCCGCCGTTGATCATCTTCATCTTCCTGGGTCGTTATTTCATTGCCGGGTTGATGGCCGGCACGCTCAAGGGCTAAGTCTGAGGCGCACGCGTCGGCGTCCCGACTGGTCAGGCGAGACCCGCTTGACGGTGCGTTTCCTCGATGAAGGCCAGCATATTTTCCAGCGGCACATCGCCCTCGACATCGTGCGCCGGCGCCAGGATGTAGCTTCCCGCGCGCCCTAGTTCCAACAGCCGGCGCGTCTCGCGGCGCACGTCCTCGGGCGTGCCGTAGGGCAGCGTCCGCTGGGTGGAGAGGCCACCGTAGAAGGCCAGCTTGCCCCGGTAGCGCTGTAGTAGGTCGGCAACGTCCATCACCTCCGGCTGAAACGGATTGAAGCAGTTTAGCCCGATGGCGATCAGATCGTCGAACAGCTCGTCCACATCGCCACACGAGTGGATGAAGACATACTTGCCGGCTGCGCGCACGGCGCCATACATGCGTTTCAACACAGGGTAGATGAACTCGTACCAAATGCGTGGCCCCATCTGCAGACCGCGTTGCTGCCCCCAGTCGTCCCCAAAGTAGACCGCGTCGATGTCATACTCCATGGCTTTGCGCGCCTGCGCAATGTTATAATCGGCAATGGTGTTGAGCAGCTCGCGCACAAAGGCGGGATGATCGTAGAAATCGAGCATCAGGTTTTCCCATCCGCGCATCGTCCAGGCGCGTTCGTAGAGCGAGAAACCTATCTCGAAGACGCGAAAACAGTCCCCGTAGCGTGCAATCCGCTCCGGAATATCGGTGAAGAAACGTGCGTCGAACGGGTCGGGAAACTGGTAGCCGCGCAGCGTGGGCTGCGGCAATACGGTCTGCTCGACGATGCCGATGTCGCGGTCGACCGTGCGATCCCACACCACTCCGAAGACATCGCGAAAACGATGATTTCCCAGTTCCTCGAAGAAGCCGACCGGGTTGCCGAGCGCGAGCAGGTGGTTGTGCAGGACGGTGTCCAGGTCGGGGGTGCCGTAATAGGCTATGAGCTTCTCCTTGGCCTCCAGGGTGAAGGAAAAGGACCATGGGATGTATGGCGGTCGCACTCCATCGAGGACCATGCGGATGACATCACGCTTAGTCATACACGGCAGCCTTTTTGTGAGCATCATACCGCATCCGCCGACGCTGAGCAAGGTGTCTCGGCGCTGCGTGGGCTCACATCGCTCAGGCTGGATTTGACAGAATGCCGCGGGGTGATAAAATTAAGGTACACCTTACAATTCTAGCAGCTGGTTCTCTGGCTTGCCCTAACATGGGCTTGAGGTGTGTTATGGGTTCCGAGGGCGAGATCAGCAAGAACATCGAGATGTACCTGGCGACGATTGCCACGTTGCAGACGACGGCAGAGCAACCGGTGCCGCTATCGCAACTGGCCGAGCAACTATCCCACTCGCCGGTGTCGGTGAACGAGATGTGCCGCAAGCTGGTGGAACGCGGATGGGCCATCTATCAGCCCTACAGAGGGGTGACGCTCACCCCCGAAGGGACAGCGCTGGCCCACCAAGTCCTGCGGCGCCGCCGGCTGTGGGAGACATTCCTGGTGGAGCGGTTGGGCGCCGACGTGGATGAAGCTCGCGCTTTCGCCTGTCAGCTGGAACACGCGACCCCGGATAATCTGGCGCGTCGGATGGCGGAGTATCTGGCCAGGCCGGAGACTGGGATGCACGTTGACACGGCATCCGAGGCCGCCGCGTCGGGCCATCCGCGACTGTCCCAGCTGGTCAGCGGTCAGCGCGCACGGGTGACACGCGTGGCCGTGGAGGATGCGGTCGCCAACGAGTTTCTATGTGCCCAAGGTATCACGCCCGGCGCCGAGCTGACTGTGCTGGCTGCCTCTTCTGACGGCTCGCTGTTGCTCCAGACAACGGCGCGCTGCCTGACTATGTGCCAGGAACTGGCTGCGCAAATCGAGGTGTCGTTGCTACCTGTAACAAATCCCTGTACGATCGAGGTGAGGTGATGGAACACAAACCAGCCGTGCCATTGACCAGTGTGATGCCCGGACGACGCGCCAGACTGGTGCGCATTCAAGGAGGGCATCGTCTCATCCATCGCCTCTCGGAACTGGGCCTCATCCCCGGCGTCGAAATCGAGGTATTGCATCGCAACAGTGGCGGGCCAATCCTGCTGGCTGTGCGCGACACACGGCTGGCGCTGGGACGCGGCATGGCCGACAAGGTGTGGGTGGAGCTGCTGGACGAGTAAATGCCTATGGCCAAGGAGCTGTTGGTCGCTCTGGCAGGCAACCCCAATGTGGGCAAGAGCACCCTGTTCAACGCGTTGACAGGTGCCCATCAGCACGTGGGCAACTGGCCCGGCAAGACCGTCGAACGTCGTGAAGGCACCTTCAGATGGAACGACCTGGTCGTGCGGGTCGTGGACCTGCCGGGCACCTACAGCCTCTCGCCGTATTCGCCGGAGGAGGAGATTGCCCGCACGTTCATCGTTAAGGACAAACCCGATCTGGTGGTCAACGTGATCGACGCGGCCAATCTGGAGCGCAATCTCTATCTGACCGCTCAGATCCTGGAAACCGGTGTGCCCCTGATCCTGGCGCTCAACATGAGCGATATGGCCGACGCGCGCGGCCTGCGCATCGACGTGGCCAAGCTTTCAGAATTGTTGAATGGTGTGCCCGTCATCCCGATGACGGCGCGCTCCGGCAAGGGGATCGAGGCACTCAAAGCAGCAATTGCCCAGTTCGCGGCCGAGCATTCGCGCGACGGCCAGAACGCCCCAAGACGTAAGGAAGATGTCCATCGCTCGGTCCCCGGCTGTCATGGCTGAGGCAGAACGCTCCGGAGCGTGAGGAGGATTCACCATGAGCACTACGGATGCCTCGCTCGTCGAGCTCACCGTCCCGATCCGTTACAGCTCGGACATCGAGGAAGAGATCATGCGTCTGGAGACGGCCATCCGGCAGAGCTCAGCGCTTGCCGAGGTCTACCCGCCGCGCTGGCTGGCCATTCAGCTGCTGGAGGACGACCCCGCCCTGCTGGCAGAGGTGCAGCGATCCCCATGGGGAGAGGAGGTTATCCGCGCGCTGGAAGCAGCCCGCGCCCACCTGCGCCAGCACTACGGCAACGATGTGCCCTTGGTCGTGGCCGACTTCCGCTATGGCTTCGTGCACAGCCTGGTGCGCCAGGTGTTGACGCGCACGATTGATCAGCGCATTACCACTTCGGATCGCATTGATCGCGTTGTGATGCATCGCGCGTTGGGCATCCCCATCTTCCTGTTCTTTATGTGGGTGGTGTTCAAGGTGACCACGGATGTGACCTCGCCCTACGTTGAATGGCTGAACAATGCGGTACACGGCCCGCTGACCAATTGGGTGCTGGCCCTGTTGCAGCTGGCAGGCCTGAGCGACAGCTGGGTGCGTGGATTGCTGGTGGACGGCATCATCGGCGGTGTGGGCGGCGTGGTCGTCTTCGTGCCTGTCTTGGTGGCACTCTACCTGATGCTGGCATTTCTCGAGGACACGGGCTACATGGCGCGTGGCGCCTTTGTGATGGACAATCTGATGCATGTCCTGGGGTTGCATGGCAAGAGCTTCCTGCCCATGTTGCTCGGCTTTGGGTGTACGGTGCCCGCGCTCTACGCCACGCGCACGCTCGACAGCCCCAAGGATCGCTTCCTGACTGGCCTGCTAGTGCCCTTTATGAGCTGCGGTGCGCGGCTGCCGGTGTATGTCCTGTTTGCTTCGATTTTCTTCCCGGAGCGCGTCGGCCAGGTCATCTTCTTGCTCTATCTGACCGGGGTCCTCGTTGCTGTGTTGCTGGGCATACTGTTCAAACACACCGTGTTCCGCCACTATGAGGAATCGCCTTTCGTGATGGAGCTGCCGCCCTACCGCCTGCCCACGTTGCGCTCGCTGTGGTTCCACATGTGGGAACACATCTCCTCGTTCCTGCGGCGCATTGTCACGGTTGTCGCGGCGGCCAGCTTAGTGATCTGGCTTCTGACCGCGCTGCCGGTGCGCGGAGAGGGGGAGTTCGGCCAGATTCCGCTGCGCAACAGCGCCTTCGCCTTCGTTGCGGAGCAGCTCGCGCCGGCCTTGACGCCACTCGGCTTCGGCAGCTGGGAGACCAGTGGCGCACTGATGAGCGGACTGGTGGCCAAGGAGGTGATCATCAGCACCCTGGCGCAGGTGCATCAGGCCGAAGACGACTCCACTCGGTCCGCACCCACCCAGAGCTTCTTCCAGGACCTGGGCACAATCGGGCTGGGCTTCATCGAAGCGACGCTCGACACGCTGCGCTCGCTGCCGCTCATCGTGGGCATCAATCTGTTGCCGGAAGAGGAGGAAGCGCCACCCACCCAGCTGACGGAACGGGTGCGGGAGAGCTTTGCGCGCACGAGTGGTGGGCGTGGCGATCTGGCTGCTGTTGCTTTTATGGTGTTCGTATTGCTGTACACGCCGTGCATCGTGGCTACTGCGACGGGTCGCCAGGAGCTGGGGATCTACTGGCTGCTTTTCAGCGTTTTCGGGCAGCTCAGCCTGGCGTGGCTGGCTGCCTTCATCGTGTTCCAAGGCGGACTGCTCCTAACCCCATAATCCAAGGAGGATTCACTGCGATGACTAACACAGTCGTTACCTTTGGTGAAATTATGCTGCGTTTGTCGCCGCCGGATCACCTGCGCATTACGCAGACACGCTCATTCGACGTGACCTACGGCGGCGGCGAGGCCAACGTCGCTGTATCACTGGCAAACTTTGGCGTGCCGGTGGATTACGTCACGCGCCTGCCGAAGAACGATTTGGGCGACGCATGCATCATGTTCCTGCGCCAGTTTGGTGTGGGGGTGGGCAAGATTGTGCGCGGAGGCGAACGCCTGGGCATCTATTTCCTCGAGCACGGCGCCGTGCAGCGCGGCAGCAAGGTGATCTACGATCGGGCCGGTTCGGCCATCGCCACCATCGAGCGCGGCATGATCGACTGGAAACAGGTGTTTGCTGACGCCAATTGGTTCCACTGGACTGGCATCACCCCGGCCATCTCGGCCAACCTGGCCGACGTCTGTCTGGAGGGCATCCAGGTGGCGCGCACGATGGGGCTGACCGTCTCGTGCGACCTCAACTATCGCAAGAACCTGTGGAAGTGGGGCAAGAAAGCTTCCGAGGTGATGCCCGACATAGTGCAATTGTGTGACATCGCAGTGGGCAACGAGGAGGATGCTGACAAGGTGTTCGGGATCAAGGCGCCCGAGGTGGACGTGCAGGCCGGCCATGTGGAGGCAGGACAGTATCGCTACGTCTGCGAGGAACTGCACCAGCGCTTCCCCAATCTGAAGACGGTGGCAATCACCCTGCGCGGTTCGATTTCAGCCAGCCACAACACGTGGAGTGGTGTGCTATGGGACCAAGGGCACTTCTACACTGCACCGCTCTACAACATCACCCACATCGTCGACCGCGTGGGCGCCGGCGATGCCTTCGTCGCCGGACTGATTTATGGCCTGCGCACTTATGGGGATGACCGCCAGAAGGCGCTCAACTTCGCCGTCGCGGCCTCGTGCCTGAAGCATTCCATCCCGGGTGACTTCAACATGGTGACCGTCGCCGAGGTGGAGGCAATTATGGCCGGGGACGTGTCGGGACGCGTGTCGCGCTAGTAACCCGATGGGGGCATGAATCGACCGGGGAGAAAATGTGCATTTTCAGAGGCACCGTGGTAAAATAGCGAGATGCTAGATGACCACATCCCATGCCCTTCTACCCAGCGTGGAGGCCGGTGAAGGCATCGGGGTTGACTCGTTGAATCATTCTCCAAGGGGACAGGCGGACACAATGATTGACGTAAACGATCTGAAAAAAGGGGTAACCTTCGAGCTGGACGGCGAAATCTATCGCGTGTTGGAGTATCATCACATCAAGATGGGGCGTGGCAACGCCACCATCCGGGTCAAAGCGCGCAACCTGCGCACCGGGGCGACAGTGGAAAAGTCCTTCGTCTCGGGCGAACGGGTGCAGGACATTCGCTTGGAGAAGCGCCAGGTGCAATATCTCTACCACGATGGCGACCTATACACGTTCATGGACACGGAGACGTATGAGCAACCCGTGCTGCCTGCCAGTATGCTGGGGGATGGGGTGTACTACCTGACCGATGGGATGACGCTGAACATGCTGATGTATGAAGGCGAACCCATCGACGTCGAGTTTCCCACCACGGTGGATCTGGAGGTAGTTCATGCCGAGCCCGGAGTTGCCGGCGACACTGCCACCAGTGCCACCAAAGAGGTGATTGTTTCCACCGGCCTCAAGGTGCAGACTCCTCTGTTTGTCCAGGTCGGCGACGTCATTCGCATTGACACGCGCACCGGCGAATATGTGACCCGCGTCTAGGTGGGTGTGCTATTCGAGCGCACGTACCGCTGCCTTTAAACGCTTGATGCTGCCCGGTTCCTTGCGCAGCCAGGCCCGGGCAGCGCTGAGCAGCTCCAGCACACGCTCGGAATGCTCGAATGGCGGAACGTTCTTAACTGCATCGGGGGTGCCTATGGTGCCGCTGTGGAGCGCCATCACCTGCTCCAGCAGCTCTTGCGTGGCCGGGTGAATGGGCAGTGTGGCAATCTCTTGGGCGCTTTTCCAACCTGCTTCGAGGGCATCGTCGCCGGCGTGCACCTCACCGGAAACGTACTCCATCCACAAATCGACGATGACATAATGAAAGCGCACGCGCCCCGTTTCGTCGCGCTGGATGAAGTCAAACGCGTAAACTGGCTCGCCGGCGCGCGCGATAACCCCTGTTTCTTCGCGCAACTCCCGTTCTGCCGCCTGTTGCAGCGTTTCGCCCAGCTCCACCCGTCCGCCGGGGATGGCCCACATGCCTTGATTGGGTGGGCTGGCGCGCCTGACCAGCAGCACACGCCCATCCCTGACCAGCACTGCTCCCACCCCGACCCGCGGCGCGTCGGGATACTCGCTGCGTCGCCTGGCTGTCATACTGTGGTCATCTCCTGAACTGCCTCTTGCTGCTCATCCTGGTGGGACAGCACATGCATCGGCAACCTGGGTGGCAGGATGACTGTGATGGCGCGCGGCACCACACTGACATGCACCGGCGTGTTGCCTATGGGCTCGGCGTCCACATGCACCGGCAACGGTTTGCGCGTGCGCACCAACACAGACGAACAACGTTCATGGTGCACACGCGGATCGCGCATGTGGAAGCCCAGCGTGAGACCCAGGATGTGGCGGATCGTGGACAAGATGCCGTACCCCTCAAAAACGGTCACATCCAACAGCCCATCGTCCATCTTGGCTGTGGGGGCAATACGCCACAGGCGACCATAGAGCTGCCCATTGCTGACCACCACCCAAAGCAATCGCCACCGCCTTCTCTTACCGCCCATAGTAACACGACCGCCATGGCCCATAAAATTGACCGCTACCATTATGCTGGCAATGATCCAGGCGAGATAGCCCATGCGGCGCGTGTCCTCGGAACGCACCTCATGGGTGATGGCCGCGTCCAGGCCGATGCCGCACCACATGAAAAAGTAACGTTCCCGACCATCTTTCAGTTGTACGCGTCCGAGATCAAGACGGCGACGCTGGCCTGTGTGGATGATGCTGGCTGCTTCGCTCACCGCGTGAGGATGCAAATGGCTCCAGATGGGAATGCCAACATCGGCAGCATAGACATTGGCGGTGCCGGCAGGGATGACACCCAAAGCGGTGTCACTCCCCACCAGGCCATTGACCACTTCATTGATCGTGCCGTCGCCCCCGACAGCAATGGCCACATCGTAGCCCTGCTGGGCACATTCACGCGCCAGCCGGGTAGCGTCACCCCTGGCGGCAGTCGCTGCACATTCCACCTGCCAGCCCCAACGCTCCAGAGAGTGAATCCCTTCTGTAAGGTGATGATGAAAATCAGCTGAACCAGCAGCCGGATTCCAGATCAGAAGTGCTTTCATAGGGTGGTCCAAAATATCTCAAACGATCCGCAGCAGCACATCGCTGGCCTGGCCCCGGCACGCGCTGAGAAGAGCTGCCGGCACGCTTCGTGCCGTAGGAGATCGCCCGATTCTATCTCTGCCCGTGCTCCCTAGGAGGATTCTTGAAGTCCACGAAGCGGTAGCCGATGCCTCGCTCTGTCAGAATATACTGGGGATTGGCAGGGTCCTTCTCGATCTTCTGGCGCAAATAAGTTATATAGAGGCGAAGATAATGCGTCTCTTCCCGGTATTCATGCCCCCACACCTTGGCGAGCAGCGTTTCATGGGGCATCGTCCAGCCCGCATTGTTGACCAAGTGATAGAGGAGGCGATACTCGGTCGGGCGCAACTTGATCGGCTGGCCATCCACGATCACCTGGCGCAAGTTGAAATCGATCTGCAAACGGTCGTCCACGCGCACGATCGACTGTTCGACCGGGATGGGCATTTCCGCCCGACGCAAGACCGCTTTGATACGGCTGGAGAGCTCACGCGGGCCAAAGGGCTTAGTGACGTAGTCGTCGGCGCCCAGCTCCAGGCCGCGCACTTTGTCCTCCTCATCCGCCTTGACGGTGAGCATAATGACTGGCACATTGCTGAACTGGCGAATCTCGCGCAGCGTCTCAAAGCCATCCATCTCTGGCATCATCACATCCAGGAGCACCAAATCGGGCAGATCCTCGCGTACACGCTTGATCGCCTCCAACCCGTTGCTGGCTTCTAGCACCTGGTAGCCCTCCAAATCCAGATTCATATGGATGAAACGTCGCATGCGAGGTTCATCGTCTACGACGAGAATGCGTTTGATATCATCCATGGCGTAACCTCATCATCACTTCTGTGAGAAGTGCTCCCTCCAGACCCAGCTGGCTGGCAAACTTTATCGTGGCCGACGGGGGAATCAATTTATCCCTCAACATCCTAAGTATAGCACGTCCTCGATGGGCAGGCAACGCGCGACGGACGAAAGAGCTCTGCCCACGGTGCACGGCGTCCACCGGAGAAGCCGTGTGTTATGTTATGTAAAGTTACAGGTGATCAATAACCTGTTTTGACACCTGCCCGTCGCCATGCTACAGTACCCCTACTAGGAGGTAGGAGGCCATGCGGGACGACTTCGTGGCATGGGCCGAGGTTGACCTGGACGCCATCGCCCACAACGTTGCCGCGATCAAGCGCCACGTTGGAGATAAGGTGACCGTCATTGCCGTGGTCAAGGCGAATGGCTACGGACACGGCATGGAGGCGGTGGCACGCACCGCATTGAAAAACGGGGCATCATGGCTGGCGCTCAACCATGTCCATCCCGCCATTGCCCTGCGTCACAAGGGCATCCAGGTGCCTATCCTCTTGTTGGGTTATCTGCCCCCTGCCGTTGCGTCCAGCGTCGTGGAATACGACCTGCGGCCGGCGCTCACCACGTGGGAGCTGGCGCAGGCGCTCTCCGCGGCAGCCCAGGCAGCCGGCAGAGAGGTGCCCTACCACGTCAAGGTGGACACCGGCATGGGGCGCTTCGGTTTGATGCCCGGCGAGGTGGTGGACTTCGTGCGCGCGCTGAGCAACCTGCCCGGTCTGCGATTAGAAGGTGTCTTCACCCATTTCGCCTGTGCCGACTGGGCGGATGGGTGTTGGGTGGACCGTCAGCTGGCGCTCTACCTCGACGTTCTGCAGGAGCTGCAGTCCGCCGGCATCACAGTGCCGATGCGCCACGTGGCGAACAGTGCCGCGGCGTTGGCACGCCCGGACACCCACCTGGATGCTGTGCGCGTCGGGATCGCGATCTATGGCCTGCGTCCATCGACACAAGTGCCACCCTGCATTTCCTTGCGCCCGGCTTTGACGCTGAAAAGTCGCGTGGCGCAGGTGCGTACGCTGCCGCCCGGCAGCGGCATCTCCTACGGTCGCAGCTATGTCACAACGGAGACGACGCGGGTGGCGCTGGTGCCCTGTGGTTATGGAGACGGGCTCATGCGTCTCATCTCCAATCGGGGCGCTGTGTTGATTCGTGGCCGGCGTGCACCCATCCGCGGCCGTGTCACCATGGACACGCTGGTGGCTGAGGTCACACATATCCCTGAGGCGTGCGCTGGCGATGAGGTGGTCATCATCGGGCGACAAGGAGATGAGACTATTTCCGCGGAGGAAGTTGCCTCCTGGGCTGAGACAATCAATTATGAGGTGGTAACACATCTCCTCCCGCGGCTGCCCCGCGTCTACTGGCAGGATGGCCGCATGACCGCGATCAGCGAGGAACTGTATCCTTAGACAAAGGTAGCGAAGCAGAGAAAGAAACAACTCTCGGGTTCTTCTCACAGGATCATCTAACGGAAGCGTAGTGGAGGCTAGATAGGCGATATGGGCGTTTACGCAGGCAGGTATTTGTATGTGGATTTGAGCAGCCGATCCTGGCGCGAAGAGACCATTTCGGAGGAACAGGTCAGGAAATGGCTGTTGGGTTCGGGTTTTGCCGCCTGGAAGTATTACCAGCAGATGGACAGTAACGGGGCGCCACTTGACCCGGAGAGCCCTCTGCTGATCTTCAACGGCCTGCTGGCTGGCACCTTTGCACCCACTGGTTGCCGCACGTCATGGTGTGGTCGCTCACCACTGACCGGCATCTGGAACGAGGCGACGGTGGGCCACCATTGGGGGGCTGAGTTGCGCTACAGCGGCTACGATGGATTGATCATCACGGGACGAGCCAGCCAGCCGGTCTACCTCTACATCAACGGTCTGGCGAACACGATCGAGCTGCGCGACGCGGCACATGTGTGGGGCAAGGACTATTTTGAGACCGCGGAGACCTTGCTGGGCGAGACGGACCGACGCGCGCAGGTGGCTGGCATTGGCCCGGCGGGCGAGAACCTGGTCAAGATCGCCGGTGTGATGGTTGGCCCACCGCACTACGTGCGCGCCGCGGCGCGCGGCGGCATGGGTGCTGTGCTGGGCAGCAAGCTGCTGAAGGCAATCGTGGTGCGCGGCAACCAACGCCCCGAGTACCCCGATCAATTCGCTTTCCGCGAGGTGGTGAAAGCTCAGAATGCCTTCATCAAAGAGAACTCGGTCGCGCTGTCCCACTTCGGTACCGCGGGCGGGCTGCTAGGGGCCGAAAAGCAGGGCGATTTACCCATCCGCAACTGGATGCTGGGCAGCTGGCCGGACGCGGAAAAAGTCTCCGGCCAGACGCTCTACAGCAAGTATCTGGTGCGGCACACGTTTTGCCACGCCTGCCCCATCGGATGTGGAAAGGAGATCGAGGTCAGCGAAGGTCGCTACATCGTCCCACGCGGCGAAGGGGTGGAATACGAGACCCTGGCAGGTTTCAGCGCACTGGTGATGAACCCAGAAGTGGAAGCAGTTGCCCTGGCCAATTCCCTATGCAACCGTTACGGTCTGGACACCATCTCCACCTCTTCCGTTATTGCATTTGCCATGGAAGCATATGAACGTGAACTGATCGGCCCGCAGGACACGGGCGGTCTGGTGTTGCGCTTTGGGGATCAAGATGCCGTCCTGGCACTCATCGAGAAGATCGCCTATCGGCGCGACATCGGAGATCTGCTGGCCGAAGGCGTGCGCGCAGCCGCCGAACACCTGGGCGACGAAGCCAGGCAATTTGCCGTGCACGTCAAGGGAATGGAAGTGCCCTACCACGATCCACGCGCCTTTGTCCATATGGCGGTCAACTATGCCACCGCTGTGCGAGGTGCTTGCCACCTGGAGTCGCTTTCCTACTGGAACGGCTACAACATCACCCTGCCCGACTTGGGTTATCCCGAGAAGGTGCCACCCCATGAGTCGGGAGCCCTGCAGGCGAAGGTCGCTTACGACTACCAGAATTATGTGAGCGTCTACAACCCGCTCGGGCTGTGCAAATTCATCATCAAGGCCAAGGTGGGGCCAGAGCGTCTGTGTCAGATTGTCAACAGTGCTATGGGCTGGAACTGGACGCCACAGGACATCCTCACCATCGGCGAGCGGCTGTTTCAGCTCAAGCGACTGATCAATGTGCGGCTGGGCATCACGGCGGCGGATGACACATTGCCGCCGCGCCTGCTGCGCGAAGCGCGCCCCGATGGAGGAGCAGCCAACGTATTGCCCGATCTGGACACCATGCTGCGCACCTATTATGAGCTGCGCGACTGGGACGAACAAGGTGCCCCACGCCCACGCAGGTTGGAACAGCTGGGCATCACCTAAAGCTGCCGAGGCATGCGCATGCCCTGACCGCGCTCTCGATGCGATAACCTGTCGGACATATGCAATATTCTGAGCAAATAGACCTGGGCGACCTGGCGATCATCATCGTCAGTTACAATACATGTAACCTGTTGCGCAGCTGCCTGCGCTCACTGGCGTTGCCACCCAGCAGTTATCCGCCTTCCATCTGGGTAGTGGATAATGCCTCAAATGATGGCAGCGCTGAGATGGTGCAATCCGAGTTCCCGCGCACACACCTGATTCAGGCCGGACGCAACCTCGGCTTTGCCGCGGCCAACAATCTGGCATTGCGCCAGCTGGGCTTCGACGGGGTCTCCTCGGGCAAATGGGTGCCCGACTATGTGCTGTTCTTGAACCCGGATACCGAGGCGAACATTGAGGCACTATTGCGCATGCGCGCATTCCTGCACGTCACCCCACACGCCGGGGTGGTGGGACCCTCGCTGATCTACCCGGATGGCAGCTTCCAGCATAGTGCGTTTCGCTTTCCCACCCTGTTCCAGGTGTGGTTTGACCTGGTGCAGTGGCCGGGACGTTTCGTCGAGTCACCGCTCAACGGTCGTTACCCGCGCACGCTCTACGCTGCCGGAGAGCCTTTCCGCATCGATCACCCGCTGGGGGCAGCCTTTATGGCCCGCGCAGACGTCATCCGGCACGTGGGGCTGATGGACGAGAGGTTTTTCATGTATGCCGAGGAGGTCGACTGGTGCCTGCGCGTAAAGAAAGCCGGCTGGCAGATCTACTGCCTGCCCGCTACTGTGATCGTGCATCATGGCGGTGGCAGCACCCGCCAGCAGCCTGCGCGCATGAACGAGCTGCTGTGGCAGAGTCGCTTTCGCCTGTTCGAGAAGCACTACGGCAAGCTTTTCACCTGGGCAGCTCGACTGCTGGTCCGCACAGTCTCCAAACGGTATACCCGGAATAGCGAGCAGGGACAAGGAGAAGCTCCATGCCTGACCTGATCGCCATCATCCTGACCAAGAACGAAGCACGCCATATCGCTGCGTGTATCCGGAGCGTGGCGTGGGCCGATCAGGTGCTTCTTTCGGACTCATTCAGCGACGATGGCACGGTGGAAATAGCGCGCGAGCTGGGCGCAGAGGTGCTGCAAACCCCCTTCATCAACTTTGCCGAACAGCGCAACCTCTCGTTGGATGAGGCACGCCAGCGCGGCGCCCGCTGGGTTTTCTTCATCGATGCCGACGAGCGCGCCACGCCTGCACTGGCCGCCGAGATTCGTCAGGCGATGCAGAACACAGCAGTGGTCGGCTGGTGGGTGCCGCGCTACAACTACATCATGGGCCATCGCATGCGCGGCGGCGGCTGGTATCCCGACGCCCAGCTGCGCCTGATGCGCCCGGAACGCGCCCGTTACGACCCGAGGCGCCACGTGCATGAGATTGTGCTCTTGGACGGACCCGAGGGCACGCTGCACGAGCACCTGATTCATTACAACTATGACTCATTACAGCAATTTCGCGCCAAACAAAGCCGCTATCTCCTCTTCGAAGCGCGTGTGTTGCATGCGCGCGGCGTCCGTCCCAAACCGTGGAGTCCCCTCTCCATGTCGGTGCGCGAGTTCTGGCGCCGCTACGTGCAGCTGCAGGGCTATCGCGACGGTTGGGTGGGCTTGCTGCTGTGCAGCTTGATGGGATGGTACACTTTTCAGAGCTACCGCATGCTGCAACGCCTGCAGCATGAGAACGGATAGCCGGCGAACCCGGCTACGACTCGCCACAGTGTGTCACACGCTCGGAGACGAGCGTTCCCACCTTCAGCAATCCCTGCCCGTTTCGGCCAAAGCACCCATCGTGCTATAATGACCTGGTATGTTCCTCACACGTCTGGCCTTGATCAACTTTCGCAACTACACACACTTGGAGCTGGAGTTGCCGCCCGGCGCCATCGTGCTGCGTGGCGATAACGCCCAAGGCAAGACCAACCTGCTCGAAGCTGTCTTCTTCCTGGCCACCACACGCGCCACCTTCACCCGCGCGGAACGCCAGGTGATGAACTGGCAGGCACTGCAAGAGGATCCCTTCCCCTACACACGCCTGGAGGGCTGCGTGCAGCGCAGCAAGGGCATTTTCCGGGTGGACATCACCCTGTTGCCGACTGAAAACGGCCAGATTCACAAGGAGATGCGTCTGAACGGGGTCAAGAAGCGCGCGCTGGACGTGGTAGGCCAGCTCAACGCTGTGCTCTTCCTGCCCGAGGACATCGTGTTGGTCACCGGTGCGCCAGTCTTACGACGCCGCTATCTGGACATCACCCTCTGCCAGATCAACCCGGCATATTGCCGTGCGCTGAGCTCATACAACCAGGTGTTGCTCCAACGCAACGCTCTCTTGAAGCAGCTGGCAGAACGGCGACGCGGTGAGGATCAACTGGCTTACTGGGATCACCAGCTGGCGGAGCACGGCGCCGTGTTGATCGCTACCCGTTATGAGGCTATCTACCAGCTGGATCAGCTGGCGCGCGAGCGTTACCGTACGCTGAGCGGTGACGGTGAATGCCTCCGTCTGAGCTATGCCCCCAGCTTTGATCCCGAGAATCGCCCTGTCATCGACTATCAGCGCCCGCTGCACCTCGAGGATCTGTGGCCGGAGCGTCCGGCCTCATTGCCAGTGCCCGAGGTGGCGCAGGCATTCCTGCAGCGCCTGGAACGGACGCGCCGTGAGGAGATCGCGCGCGGGATGACTGTCAGCGGGCCACATCGCGACGATATGCACTTCTTGGTGGATGGGGTGGATATGACGCTATACGGCTCGCGCGGACAGCAGCGCAGCACAGCACTGGCACTCAAACTGGCCGAGATGGACTTGATGTCTCGCGTCACCGGCGAGACGCCAGTGTTGCTGCTGGACGACGTGATGAGCGAGCTGGATGCGCGACGACGTGAGCACGTGATGAGCGCCGTCCAAGGTGTGCAACAGCTCATCATCACCACGACCGACTGGAACGACTTCGCTCCAGAGTTTCTGGCCGGCGCCCATCGCCTGCAGGTGGTGGCCGGCCGGATCACGCAGGTCGCGCACGAATAGCCGCTCAGCGCACCCCCAGCGGCCGCCGCAACGGCACACCCGGCCGTCGCGGATAGCGTGCCGGCGTGGTGGCCACCTTGTCGATCACCACCAGATGGCGCGCAGCCTCCAGTCCGGGCACGCGCACTGGTTGAACCTGGCGCACTTGTCCTCCCAGAATACGCAACGCCTCCTGCGCTGCCGCAATCTCTGCGGTGGGGGGCTCCCCTTTTTGAGCAACCAACACTCCGCCGCAGCGCACAAAGGGCAGACACAGCTCCACCAGCACAGGCATCGTCGCCAGCGCGCGCGCCACAGCCACCTCATACATCTCACGGTGCGCCGGGTCGTGGCCGGCCTCTTCTGCGCGGGCAGTCACCACGGTGACGTCGGAAAGCTGCAAGTTTTCCACCACGACGTGCAAGAATGCAGTCTTCTTGCCGGTCGCCTCCAGCAGGGTGAGGCGAACTTCAGGGAAGGCGATCTTGAGCGGCAATCCCGGGAAGCCGGCGCCGCTGCCCACGTCAATCAGGTGTATTTTGCCCGGGGTCAGATCGAGAACGAGTGCGCACGAAAGAGAATCGAGAAAGTGCTTCGTCAGCACACCCCAGTAATCGTCAACGGCGGTCAGGTTGGTGTGCTGGTTCCATTGCCGCAGCAGCGCGTAATACGTCTGGAATTGTTCCACCTGACGCGCATCCAGTGCGATGCCCAAGGCTTTAGCTTTTTCTGCTAGCTCTTTCATCTTCCCGACACCAGTGTAACGCCATCACCCTCTCGGGGCAACAAAAAGGTGCACAGGGGGTTGTCCGGCCTGTGCACCTTGCATCGCATGCGCTATGCGTTCTACGGCATCCCGCTACTCCGGCAGCTGCAGTACCTGGCCCGGATGCAGCATGTTGGCGTTGGACATGTTGTTGAGCACCATGAGTGCCTCGACGGTGGTGTTGAAGCGTAATGCGATGGCGTACAGCGTATCACCCGGCTGCACCACATAAGTGCGACGCGGGGAGGGTGGCACGTTGCTCGTTGGGCCAAGCGGCACGGTCAGCTGCTGGCCGGGATAAATATACCAGGGGTTGGAGATGTTGTTGGCCTGTGCGATTGCCTCTACTGTGGTGTTGTAGCGCAATGCGATGCGGAAAAGGGTCTCGCCGGGCTGCACGATGTGAACGGTGGTGGCACCGCTCCCTGGCGCCGGCGAAGATGGCGAGGATGGCAGCGGAATGACCAGCTGTTGTCCCACCAGGATGGTGTCACTGCTGAGTCCGTTGGCGCTCTTGATCACTTCCACCGTCACCCCGAACTGAGCTGCAATGGAAAAAAGGGTGTCACCCCAGCGCACCGTGTAGGTGGTGCCAGAAGGTGCCGCAGGGATGCTCGTGGGCAATGTGGAAGGCGGCATCGGCGTGGGCGAACTCACCACGATCGGCTGCAACGGGAAAGTCTCCAGCTGTGGCGTCAGGACGGGCACCGGTGTGGGAAGCGGGGTAGCTTCCGCGACGCCGACGGCCGGTGTGGTGACCTCCGCAGAAGGAGCAGGTGGCGTCGGCGTGGAGGTTGGGGCAATCAGCTCTGCAAAACCTCCTTCCGGTGTGGCCGTAGGGGGTACGGCAATGACAGTGGCGCGCAAGGTGGGCGTCAGGGTGGGCAACACATCCTTCCCGATCGGCATCGTCGGTGCCACCAGCACCAACGTGGCAGTCGGCGTGCCTCCCTCCCCGGCCGCCTCCAGTGCACGAATCGATGGTTTCTGCCGTGTGCAGCTCGCCACAGCCACAGCGAGAGATACCAGCAGCAACAGGATCAGCACACTCCGCGAGGCCCTTTTCATACCAGGTCCTCCTTCAGCGACGTTATGTAGACTATATATAGTATACCACGGAATGTGATTTACGTCAAGTATGCGCGGCGCGAGGGAATGAACCGGATGGGCCGATCCGGCAAATCAGGCCTTGGGGGGTGGCTGGGGCATTACAGCGCGTAGCCGTGCACGGCGAGCTGATCGCCCAGCTGGGTGCCGGTAGCTGCCAGTGTGCCGGCGGGCAGCTCAATGACGAAGTGGGCACGCCGATTGAACTGGCCGACGCGCCAGGGCTTGAGCGTGTGATGCAGGCCGACCACCTTGAGCGACCGGTCGAGATAGAGCACATCGATGGGGAAGCGCATGAAGAACATATGGATCGAGTTGCAGGGAACGATCAGGAGTCCCTCACCGGCTGCCAGGCCGCTGCGGCCCAGCAGACCTTTCAAGCGCGTCCAGTGGTTGTCGGCTACCTGACCGTGGCTGACCAGCGTCTGCCCGCGTGTGAGATTCTCGACAATGACAGGTTCCTTGGGTTTCATCCGTGCTCTGCCCCCGCGTTCTGCCCTATGATGAGTTTGGTGGTGGCTACGCCAGCAGCGCGCGCACCAGCATGATCAGCGCACCCAGCGCCAGATAGGGGCCGTAGGCGAAAGCACTCTTGCGGCTGGCGCGGCGCAGCAACAACAGCAGCAACGCCGCGAAGCCACCGGCGATGATGCCATATAACAACGCTGGCAACACTGCTGGCCAGCCCAGCACGGCACCCAGCGCAGCCGCCAGCTTGACGTCGCCGGCGCCCATGGCACCGCGCCCGGCCACCGCCATCAGGAAGAAAAGCCCCCCGCCGACTAGCAACCCCAACCCGGCCGCCAGCGGCGCCGGCTGCCCAAAGACGAACGCCTGCACGAGCGCCCAGCCCAGCAGCACCAGCACCAGGGCGTTGGGTATCTGGTGCACGTGCAAGTCCACCAGCGTGATCGTCGCCAGCAGGGCAACGATCACCAGCGCAGCCACTGCCTGTCGTAGGCCTGCTGCCTGCCAGCCGACGAAGGCAGCCCACAGCGCCATGCCCGCGATGGTGACTGCTGCCGGCGCCGAGACCAGCCCATCGGCGACACGTCCCGGCTCAAAGCGGGCAATGAAGAAAACAGCGCCGCGCCAGACGAGCGCGCCCAGCACGGCGCCGATCAAACCACCCAGGAGGATAACGTCCATGCGACTGCGAACTCCTGGCAACACTCACACGAAACTCACTTGACCAGACTGACTGCGCGTATGCCACCCATCTCGGGCGGAGTGCCCCCAGTCTCGCCGCAATCGGTGGTACAGCCCGGACGACAATTGATGGAAGCGGCGATGACATGCCCCTTCCACGGCGGCTGCTTTATCTTGCCCGTCACCGGATCTGGTTTCTGGGGCAGCTCGAAGTTATGTATCCAACCTTCCACGCGGATACAGCCGAATCCCGTGACATAATACGTGTCGCCGCCAGGACAGGAGCTGGTGCCGCTGCAACCTCTGGATTCGAAGAGCGGTACGCCCACGAGATCGTTGATGCGCGAGTTGACCTCATCTTTCACACCCGCTTTGACGCCCTGTAAACCTGGAATGCACGATGGGACTATGATCTTAGCCGGCGAGTCATCCTCAATCCAGCAGGCCAGCTCAGACTCGCCACAACCTGATTTAGCGCAAGCATCCGGATAGAGTGTGACATCGGTTATGTCGGAGAAGTCCAGCCAGCCCCGGCTGACAATATCCACGAAGTCGATCTTGCCGTCGTCATCAACGTCGCAGTCGTAAATGGTGTTGGGATCCCAACAGCGCGGACTGTCGTTGAGGTTGTCACCGGTCCATACAAAGAAACGATCGCCGCAACCGTAACCGTTGTCAAGGAGATATTGCCAGGTACTCAACTTGAAGGCAATTGGCCACAGCCCACACGCGCTGACCGCCTCGCCACAGGTCGCTGCCGCCTCGGCCGGCACATCCACTGTGGGGATGCCCATAATATCGGCCACGTACATATCGGCTGACTCGCCGGCCACGACCTCTACTGTCCAGCCACCGTTGGTGAAAGTCACCTGGACGTCCTCCGCGCCATTCATTCGGGCATATTCGATGGCGCGCGCCTCAGCCTGGGACGGATCGCCAAAGCACAGTTCGCGCGCACCGGCCAGCGCGCCGGCGTCAGCCGCGTTCTGCATTTGGCGGCGCACCTGATACATGTTGCCCACGTCGATCGCCAGCGCCACAAACATCAACAACACCGTCAGCGCGACGGCCACGATGATGAGCGTCTGGCCTTGCTGTTCCATCACACGTCGTATGTTCATCGGATACCTCCTGTCGGCGTCTGCGCGCCGCACGCTGTGCCTTCCGCACCGGAAGCGAACTGCCTCAATCCCCTACAAATCCCGTCCAAAGATGACCATTTCGGCATAGCCTGTCAGCGTGAGTGAGGTGCCGTAGCCGAAGATGCCCCCCAGGAACATAGGCACCTCGTGCACCACCGTCACGCGGATGGGGTTGCCTGCTGTATCTGCGCCCGCAGGGAAATCCACGTCAACATCGCCTGGCAGCAGCTCCACTCCGCTTGTAGCTGCCTCCTGGATGGCAGCAGCGACGATCAAATCCTCCCGATCCGGGAAGTGCGACCCCATGCGCGCACCCTCGCGGGCCGCATTGGTGATCACGATATAGCTGTGAAAGGCGCGCCCCAGGTCGACGATGCCACCAAACAGCAATATGAGCAGTGTGGTCACCAAAGCCATTTCGATCAGGTTGGCGCCGCGCTGCCCACGCGTGACCCACTTCAACTGACGTCCCATCCGTTCCCCTCCTCCATCAAGGCGTCGCGGTCCCCACGCCGGCGGCTGGTGTCGCCGTCGGCAGCGTCTCGGGCGCTGCCTCCACCGGGGCACGTTGATCGTAGTAGTCCAGATAAGCCTGGTCCACCAGATGGTTTAACGTCGCCTCCAGCTGACTCAGGCTGTCGCTCAGCCAGCGCTGTGCGGTCGCGGCCGCTTGCGAGGTGTCCCAGCCTTCCAATGCCGACGCCGCCAAATGGGCTCCAGCCCCCACGATCAACGCCAGCCCCACGCCGATCAGCGCCATGCGCAATGGCAGGGCAGCAAGGCGCTCTCCACGGACGAGCTGCCTCGCCTCGCGTTGCCCGCCAGAAGCGACCTCCGCCAGCGTCGCAGGCAACAGCGCCAGCAGGAGCGCCAACAGCACCAACACCAGCACAGCCGGCGGCGCCAAAACAGCCATCTCCCCCTGTTCAAACCATCTCCACGACCAGTAAGCCGCCATGAACACCAGCGCCAGCGCAGCGCCCCATGCCACCGCGCGCAGCAGCCAGCGCCCCAACGCCCAGCTGGTCGGCAGCACAACTGACTGTCCCAGCCCGTGCAGCAACCCCAACACCACCCCAAACAGCCCACCGCCCAGCGGCCAAGCACCCTGCGCCAGACCGAGGTGCGCCGCCTGCGACGTCCAGTTGGCGGCGGGCAGGCCGTAACGCGCCAGCAACCAACCCAAAATGACACCCCACGCGCCGCCTACTAACGCGCCCGCCAGCGGCCGTAGCAGGTAACGCTGCAAGGGCGAGGGCATGCCCATCACGCGCACGTACACCGGCACGCGCAGCGGCTGCGCCGAGGCGCTCGAATCGATCTCAATCTCGCCTACCCACGGCGACGAACTGATGGGTAGCGTCTCAGAATCCACCGTCACGATGGCATCCAACGGCTCGCCGGCGAACGTTCGCGGCTCAACGCGCAGCCAGGGCGCATTGGTGCTCACGCTGCCGAAGAGATATCCCCGGCCGGGGCCCTTCTGCACGCGGAAGCGCATACTGCACTTCTCGCCGGAGAGCACGCAACCCAGGTTCAGGCGCGACGGACGCACCTGCAGGCGTGGACGCGCCACCAGGCCGGTACCGATTAGGAAGCTCTCCAGCGCCATACGCATATCGGTGTCCCGCCGGTTGATCACCTGGCGCGCCAGTGCAGCCAGGTGTTCAGCTCCCTGCTCGGACAGCCAACGCGCCAACGTCCCGTTGCGTAAATGAAAGATGCCGTCCTCGGGATGACGGTCCATATGGCGGATGGCGTCGCGGATCGTCCACACGGTAGTGCCACTGCCCAGCAAGCTGCTGGAACGAAAGACAAACGGCTGCGTGGCGCGCTGGTTCGCTGCCAGGCGCCGATCGCGGAACGCGACCGCCACCGCCTCACGCGTCTCGATGTCGGCCAGCGGTTCATCTGCCGGCAGCGGAGCAGTATCAATAGCGGATCCGACGTTCTGCCTGCTCACCCATTCCACCTCCGGCCCCTGAGCGGCTGCCACCGCGACCGGTGTGACGGCCTGGCACACCAGCTGGCGCACGGGCACCCGCAGCGTGGGAAACTCATCCTTCAGAAAAGCGCGCACCGCTTTCCCGGCGCGCTGCACTCGCCTGAGAATCTTAGAGCTGCCCTCGTCGGGGGCCACTAACTCGTGCAGGATGAAGATGCCCCGCGGCCCCACCACGACGGCATCCAGCGGGCAACCGTACACGACCGGATGATCCACCACCAGGTATTCGTCCGAGAGCGCTTCGCGCAGCAAAGCACCCAGCGAGTCTGGTTCGATCCATCCTTTGCCGGCCAGCAGCAACTCGGCCATCGTTGCTCACCTCTCGGGTGCCCTCCAGCTTTCAACCCAGTATCACCTTTTCGTCCACCAGGCGTTCGCGTACAAAGCCGCCGCGCGGCACAATGCGGAAGTGCGAAGCATCCAGCATAAACTCCATGTCGATCGCATTGCGCCCGGCGCGGTTCTTCTCCACGCTCAGCACTACATAATTGCGCATCGCCTCGGCCTGCGCCAGGTTGTAGACCAGATGCTCACGGCTGATGATGGCATACTTGTTGTTGAGAATCATCCCCACATCGGCTTCGTACTGCACCGCCGAGCTACCGCGCAAGTCGGCCAGGCGCATGCGGCGCGCTTTGAGGCCGGGACGATCCGCCGCAGCAATCGCCACGATGCGGATGCCCAGCGCCATAGCCATCTCTTTCAGGCCATGGGTCAAATAGGTGGTGGTCTCTTCCTCCTGTTGCAGCTTCTCCCAGTGCACCGGCACCTTCTGCAGGTAATCCACCACCAGCAGCAGGCGGCCAGCCTGTTTTGCCGCCACCTCCTCCACCCATTCGCGCACCTGCTCCAGCGTGGTGTGGTCGCCGCTTGCCTTCGCCAGCACCAATCGCCCGGCATAGCTGTCCACCGCACGCATCAACCGCGCATACCGGCCCATATGACGCAGGTGCGCAATCAGGCCGGCGTTGCCACCCGTCGCGTCCGCGGCGACGCGCGCTAGGTCGCGCAATGTAAGTGCCTCGTCATCGTAGCCCTGCTCGGCACTCTCCAGGCAAAGGAGGCGCAGCAGCAGATGCGTGCGGTCGTGCTCGTAGCACACATACATCGCCATTGCGTCCGGGTCGTTATAGACCACGTTGCGCGCCACCTGCAGTCCCCAAATGGTCTTGCCCACGCCTATCGGACCGCCGATGACCAGCAGTTCGCCCGGGCGCAGGCCACCGTTGAGCACGTCGTCGAGTGGGTCGAAGCCGGTGGGCAGCGGCACAAAACGCGCCGTATGACCTCGCGCGGTCTGCTCCTCGATCTCGTCCATCACCTGAGACAGCGTGGCCGGTCCGGTCGCTTCCAGCTCCCACTGCTGCGTCAACTCTCCCGACACCATCGCCGACTCTGTCATTCCATCTCCCCTATCAGCGCGCCGGTTTGCGCATCGGCGCGAAGATGCTTGCCGGCAAGTGGAAGCCATGCGTCTCCAGCTTGGTCATGAAGCTGGGGCGGACGCCGGTGGCGGTGAAATAGCCCTGCACGCGGCCGTTTTGGATGCCAGTCTGCACGTATTGGAAGATGTCCTGCAACACGATGACATCCCCCTCCATACCCTGCACCTCACAGATCTTGACCACCTTGCGCGTGCCATCCACCAGGCGTTCCAAGTGGACGATCACATCGAAGGCAGAGGCGATCTGCTCGCGGATAGCGCGCAGCGGCAGGTCCATGCCCGCCATCAGCACCATCGTCTCAACGCGGTGCAGCGTGTCGCGCGGGCTGTTCGAGTGCGCCGTGGTCAGCGAACCGTCGTGGCCAGTATTCATCGCCTGCAGCATGTCGAGCGCCTCGCCGCCGCGCACCTCACCCACGACGATGCGATCCGGGCGCATGCGCAGCGCGTTGATGACCAGTTGGCGGATGGTGATCTCCCCCTTGCCCTCCACGTTAGGCGGACGCGCCTCCAGCCGTACCACGTGGCGCTGGTGCAGCTGCAACTCGGCGGCATCCTCGATGGTGATGATGCGCTCGTTGTCGGGCAGAAAGCTGGAGAGAACGTTCAGCAAGGTGGTCTTGCCGGTCGAGGTGCCACCGGAAATGACGATGTTCAGACGTGCCAGCACACACGCGCGCAACAGGTCGATCATCTCGGGTGTGAGCGTGCCCACGCGGATGAGGTCGTCCGCGGAAAAAATCGCTTTGGCAAACTTGCGGATGCTGATGCACGGCCCGTCCAACGCCAGGGGCGGGATGATCACGTTGACGCGCGAGCCATCCGGCAGGCGCGCATCCACCATTGGGCTGCTCTCATCTACGCGCCGTCCCAGCGGTGCGACGATGCGGTCGATCACGTGCATCAGCTCGGTCGTGTCGCGAAAGCGCAGATCGGTCTCTTCAAGGATGCCGTTGCGCTCGATGTAGATCTGGTTCGGGCCGTTGACCAGCACTTCGGTGATCGTCTCATCCAGCAACAGGGGCTGGATGGGCCCGTAGCCGAGAATGTCGGCCACGATCTGCTCGAACGTCTCGATGCGCTCAGCACGCGTCAGCGGAATCTGCTCGGCAGTGATCACCTCGTTGAAAATGCGTTCCAGCGCACGCCGCACCTCCTCGACGTTGCCCAGGTCGGCGCTCGGACTGAGCTGCGCCAGCAGCTGATGCTGTACCTTGTCGCGGATGGCATCGTAGGACTGGCGGCCATCAGTGCGACCAAATCCGCCGCGCGTCGGCTCAGCGCGCGGTGCCGCACGTGAATTGCGTTCCGTTCCGATCATACCTCTATGTTCCTCCTCTATTTCACCCAGATCGGATCATACTCATCCCAAGGGGTGTTGCTAATATTCTGCACGTTCTCGCCGCCGGCGTCCATGATGAAGATGTTCTTGGTGCCCGTACGATTGGACCAGAAGACGATGCGGGTGCCGTCCGGCGACCAGGACGGATGTTTGTCCCACTCCCACGTGTTGCGCGTCAGGGCGCGCGCTCCCTTGCCGTCGGTGTAGATCACCCAGATGTCGTCGCTACCGTTCTCCTGGCTGACAAAGGCGATACGGCTGCCATCGGGCGACCACACCGGGTCGTAGCTGATGCCGGTGAAGAGGGTGAGCTGCTTGGGTGGCATCTCACCCCACTTGGGGTCCGGCGGAAAGGCGATGAAAATCTGCGCGTTGCCGCGGTCGCCCTTGCCGACGTAGGCGCGGTAACGACCGTCCGGTGAAAGCGACTCGCGCTCCCACAGCTGTTGATACTGGTCGCGATACACCTTGATGTCGCCGAGATAGCGCCGATTCTCGCCGGTGGGGTCCATCACCCACAGCCCGGGCTGCTCCTCGTTGTCGGAGAAGAAGACGATCTGGTTGTGGAACTCGCTGAGCGGCACAGGCGTCGCCGTGGCCGTGGCCGACGGGATCGGCGTGAGGGTCGGATAGGGCGTGCTGGTCGCTGTGGGCGTGGGCGTGCGCGTGTTGGTCGGCGTGGCGGTGGGCGTCAGGAGCGGCTCGATGCTGAACATGCGACCGCGCGCCAGCGCTGTGTCCGCCACCGGCAATGCCGCGGCGGCGCGGTAGCGCTCGTAGGCAAAGTAATAGTCCCCCGCGTCGCGATAGACGTCGCCGCTGCGGATGTAAGCTTCATACAGCGTGTTGGTTACCAGGCCGCGCAGGTAATCCGGTCGCAGGTCAAAGACAGCCTTGAGGCGCGCAATGGCTGCCTCCCAGTTGCCCTGCTGGAATTGGGCCATGCCGTCCACATAGGCGCTGGCCAGCTGCTGCTCCAATGCAGCTTCGCTGTTGCGCGGTTCCAGCTCGAGCGCCTTGGTGAAGAGCTCCAGCGCGGTGGGAATCACCTCGGCGGCGGGCGGGTCGCGTTCCACCAGCGCCCGCCCCATGCGCATGTACAGCTCAAAGAGGCGCTGCTGAATCAACTCACGCTGGAAGTTGACATCCAGCGTGCGAATTTGCTCGTATTTGGCGGCCGCCTCGGCCAGATGGCCCGCGTGATAGTCCTCCTCCGCCGCAGCGAAGAGCGCGTCACGCTGCTGGCGCCGCCGGATGTCGTCCACACGCAGGCTGACGTCGCGGTAGCGCGGCCGCCGCACCAGAATGTCGGTGTAGAGCGACAACGCAGCAGCATAATCGCCTGCCTCTTGCAGACGCACCGCCTCCTGATAGAGCGCCAGCACCTCGCGTTCTTCGGCCACGTGCGCCAACCCGTCCTTGGCCGCCTGCGAATCGGGCACCAGCGCCAGAATCTGGCGGTAGCGCTGTTCTGCGCCGTCCAGGTCGCCCGCTTCCAGGCGCGCATCCGCCTCGCGCTGCAGGCTGGCGATCCGCCACTGCAGCTGCACTTGCGCCAGCGCCGGCGCGACGCGCGCGCGGAAGAGCTGCACCCCCTGGATCGCCAGCAGCACCAGCACCACAGCCACCACCCCGCGAATCATCAGGTCGCGCAGCGAGAAGGCCCAGCGCTTGGGCTTGACGCGCGCCGTGGCGTCGAGATTCGCCTTGAAGCGCGCTTCTTCCAGCAGACGCTCCAGCGTGGGGCTGCCGGAGAACTCGCGCGCCAGCTCCTCAAACGTGCGAATCGCCGCCTCCCACTCACCCGCCTGCAGGTGCGCCAGCCCCTTTTGGAAGCGCGCATCGTTCTTCAGGATGCCCTCACGCCACGAATCGCTCGCCATGCACACCTCTCATCTCTAACGCATCCGGGGGAAGCTGGCCCGGATGTTCTGTATCGCGTTCAGGATGCCCGGTACCATCGGACCCAGGATAACCGCGAATAAAGCCGGGAAAATGAAGATCACCAGCGGGAAAACCATCTTGCCACCCGCCTGACGCGCCAGCTCCTCGGCGCGCTGGCGCCGCCGCAGCCGCTCCTGGTCGGCCTGCGTGTACAGCACCTGGGCGATGCTCACGCCCAGCTGGGTGGACTGAATCAACACCGTGACAAAGCTGCGCACGCCCTCGACGCCGGTGCGCTCGGCCATGCGGCGCAGCGCCTCGTCGCGCGGCGTGCCGACGCGCATTTCGGCGACGACGCGGCGCAGTTCCCGCGACAGCGCGTTGTCCCAGCGCTCGCCCACTTTAAGCATGGCCGACTCGAAGCCTAGCCCGGCCTCGACGCCGATGGTCATCATATCCAGCGCGTCGGGCAGGGCGCGCGCGATCTCGTGCTGGCGGCGGCGCGCGCGCCGCCGCAGCCACATGTAGGGCAGGAAATAGCCCAGCCCGATGGCCAGCAACAGGTAGGGCAGCATCGTGTTGAGGGGCAGGCGGCGCAACAGCAGGAAGGCCAGCCCGCCCAGCACCACCGGCGCCAGCAGGCGCAGCCCGGCGAAGTCGAGCGCGCTCATGCCGAAGGGCTCGCCGGCGTAGATGAGCAGCTGCTGCGTGCGCGCCAGGTTGCCCAGCGGTGCCAGGCGGCCCAGCGCGCTCAGGAATTTGCGCAGCAGCGGCGCCAGCACGCGCGCGGCGAAGGGACGGTGCATCTCTTCCTCTTCCGCGATGTCCAGCCCCCCACGGTAGATCTCCAGCCGCTCGTCCACCGCCTGCGCCGCGGGCGAGGGCGCCAGCGCCACCCACACCAGCAGCACGGCCAGTCCCACCAGCGCACCGAAGGTCGCCGGCGACCACAACAGGGCGCTGCTCTCAATCAAACGGGCCAGATCAACGCTGCTCATACTTCAATATCCACAATGCGACGGATGATGAGAAAGCCGATCAGCTGCATCAGCCCAGCAGCGATAGGCAACCAGATCATATCCGGCTGGAACATGCGCGCCATCCGCGCCGGGTTCTGCAGGTAGAACATGACCCCCAGGAAGATCGGCCAGCCGGCCAACACGTAACCGGTCAGGCGCTGGTGCGCCGTGAGAACGCGAATCTGACGGTGCATAGTGATGCGGTCGCGCACCGTCTGGCCGATCGTCTCGAGCGTCTGCGCCAAGTTGCCGCCCATCTCGTACTGGACGGTGATGGCGGTGACCACCAGCGCCACGTCGTCGGTGTCGACGCGCCGCGCCATGTCATCCAGCGCGCGCGGCAGCGGCACGCCCAGCGCCATGGCGCGCGCCACGCGGGCGAACTCGCGCGAGGCGGGCGGCGGCAGCTGCTCGACCAGCATCTCGATCGCCTGCGCCACACCGTGGCCAGCGCGCAACGCCCCCACCAGCAGCGTGAGCACCTCGGGCAGCTGCATGGTGATGGCCTGTCGGCGGCGGCTGCGCGCGATGCGCAGGTAGATGAGCGGCCCCACCACCCCTAGCCCGCCCAGCAAGAGACCGACGACCAGCCCGCGCCAGAGCGTGCCGAGCAGGAAGCCGCCGACACCGGCGCCCAACATCAGCAGGGTGAACTCGGTGGCGGTCATGGGCAGGTCGGCCACAGTGAGCGCCTCGGCCAGGCGGCGGCCGGCGCCGAAGCCGGCCAGCAGGTTCTCCAGCCTAGCGCCCGGGCGCGCTGGCTCCGCCCCGTCCGCGCCGACCGGCGCGCGCCAGTTGGCGCCGTACTCGTCCAGGCGCGCCTCCACCACGTCACCGTGGCGCATGCTGCGCGAGATGCCCACGAAGATAATGAAGACAGCCAACGCTACCAGCAGACTGACCAACAAGGGTCCGCTTATCATATCTCCTCTATTCCTCTATACCCCCACCCCCAGCTTCTCTCATGGCTGCAGGTGAGGGGATTGTGCTCGCGCCCCCGCCCCTCCGCCAGAGCGTTGGCAGAGAGGGGTCAGGGAGGTACGAGAGCGCTTTACTTGCCGCGTCGGTAGAAGATCACCGCGACAATAATGGCCAGCAGGGCCAAAAGGACCGCCATCGTCCAGTCGCCAATCACTGGACCGAAGATGATGAAGGCCAGGACGGCCAGGATGAAGAAGGCATAGCTGGTGAAACGTCGTTGTTGCATGGTGACATCTCCTTGGACCGACTCCGGTGCCAGAATGCTGTGTACTGTGCGCGACCAGTCTTCCACTGGCCTCTATCCCGACCGAACCCCACTCCAGCCGAAAACGCTAACCTCCATCCTATATCCGAGCCATCCGAGCCGCGACCGTCATAATTCGCCCGGTCGCTTGCTCACGCGCATGACTGATCCACTTGCTGACGCGCGTGGCTCGGATCTGGCGCGCGTGGCTCGGACATGCACACGCACGACCCAGGGCCATTCCTCTCACCTCCCGATCCACCCTCCGCAACACACCCATTCGCCGTGCTCACCGCGCCGGGCCGCTGCCGTCTATCAGCTCGCGGCTGAGCTGCGTCGCCAGCTGGTCAATGGCGCGCGCCACCGCGCTGCCGCGATGGCTCAGCACCAGCGGCACGCCGCGGTTGATGCTGTAAGTCGCCAGCGGCTGGTCGTCCGGCACGCTGTGCTTCACCGCCAGCCGCAGGCGCTTCTCGATGTCACCCTTGCTCACGCCGCCGCGCATGGTGGACCGGTTGAGCACCACCCAGATGTGTTCCGTCGGCATGCCGTGCGCGCGCAGCTCCTCCAGCAGCAGCGCCGCGTTGCGCAGCCCCACCAGCTCGGGCAGCACCGAGACGATGGCGCGGTCGGCGCTCTCGACGAAGCTGAGCGCCAGCTCGTCCAGGCCGACGCCCAAATCCACCACCACCCAGCGGAACATGCGGCGCAGCAGTGTTAGGATGGTCTGCATCTGCGCCGGCGTCACCGGCGTCAGCAGCTCGCCGGGCGGCGGCGCCAGCAACACCTTCACGCCCGAGGTATGCGTCGCCAGCACGCTGGAGAGGAGATCCTCGTCCAGGCGCGCGGCGCGCGGCAGCAGGTCGGCCAGATTGCGCTCGGTGTGCAGGTTGAGCGCCACATCCAGCGCCGGCGCGGCGTAGTCGGCGTCGAGCAGCACCACCGGCTGCTGTGTCGTCTTGTGCAGGCTGACCGCGGTGTTGAGTGCCAGCGTGGTGCGTCCGCTGCCCCCCTTGGGCGAGCAGAAGACCAGCACATGGCCGCGCCCGCGTTCCGGCTCCGGCGGCCCCACCGGCGGGCGCGTCCCCGCCAGCGCCTGGCGCAGGGTGGTCACCAGATCCTCGGCGCGCAGCGGCCGGGTGACAAACCCGCGTGCGCCCGCCAACACTGCCTGGCGCGCGCGGTCCATCGCCTCCTCGTCCACCACGGCCAGGACGGCTGCTCTGGGCACCCGTGTGGTCAGCTGGCGAATCAACGCCACCGCATCGCCGGCGCCCGGCGCGTCGTCGACCAGAATGAGGTGCGGCACCACATCCTGGGCGCGCGCCGGCGCCAGGTCCGGCTCCGCCACCCAGAAAACGCGCAAATCGCCACCCCAACCAAGCAACGCCTGCTCGATTTCAGCGCGCCTTGGTTCGCGCGCCACCACCAGCAGGCGCGTTGTCCCGCTCATTCCACCGTCTACCAATCTCGTCGTCTCCCTTATCTATCCCCGCTTGTTGCACGATGCCGCGCGCTCACGCACGGCCCGATTCAATTTAAACGTATCCGACACCCCACCTCCAGGCGAGCCGCGACCGCCGGCCAGCGACCGGCACTGCCGGCTCCCGCAGGCGGCCCGCAACAGCAGTCCGCGCTCACCGCCCGATCTGCGTCGGGATGCGATACTTGTTGATCAAGTAATCGACATCCACCGGCTCCACTCTGAAGGGCTGCTCGACGCCGGGCGCGCGCAGCACGATGTCCACCTTGCCGCCTGCGTCCAGCGCATACTTGAGCAGCAGCGCGTCCTGTGGGCTGACGGTGAGCAGCAGCGCCTCGGGCGGCGTCTGCGGCGCCACCGGCTGCGCCGTGGCCCCCGGCTGCGGCGTCGGGGTGGCCGCGGCACCGATCCCGACCGTCCGGGTGGTGGCTGCCGGACGCTGCGCCACGATGGCGGCGATGGTGACGTTCTGTAGCAGGTTGAAGGTCGCCTGTTCCTCCTCGCCGCCTCCCGCCTCGCCGCCCCCCTCAGCTCCCAGCGCTGCCACGCTGCGGTTGACCGGGAAGTTGAGCGAGAAGAGCAAGTCCACGTGATCGCCCGGCTTGAGCACACCGACACGGCTCATCAGGTCCTCAGCGGGAAAGGCCATCAACACCTGATCCGCCGCCATAAGGAGCGCGTAGCGCCCGTTAGCGGTGAGCATGTTGGGGTTCACCAGGCGCTGTTCCAGCAGGATCTCGCCCGGGTAGAGGTCCACTAGTGTGATGCGTCCTTCGGCCTGTTTCACCTCGCGCAGCGCGCCCTGCGGCACCAGCTCCACCGGCAGCTGCTTGAGCTGCACGTCCTGGGCGGTGAGCTGGCTGCGCACCGCCACGGCGCGCGCTGCCACCACCACCGAGACCTGCGGCCCGGCAGCGGCACCGCCGCCGCGCACCGTCGCCGCGCGGTTGAGCGTCACGTAGGCAGCAAAGCCGGCCAGCAGGGCAACGATCAGCCCGGCGGCCAACCAGACACAACCCCGCATTCGCGTCATAATAATTCCATCCTCACTCCAGATACATGGTCGAAACGGTGTACATGGGCAACGTCCCGTCCCCGCCGAGCGCCATAAGGACGGGAGCAGTGATGAACTGATGCACGTAAGTGGCTTCCACCTGCAGCGTGCGCGCCGCCGGGCAGGAGACCACGATGTCCAGCCGGTCCTGATCCAGGCCGACGGTCAGGCGGCGCGCGGCGTCCTCGATGGCGGCGGCGTGCTCGGCATAATCGTCGGCGCAGTCGGCGGCCTCGACGCGCACGATGCCGTAGCGCGCCCCCTCGCGCGCCGCGTTGGCCACTGTGTTGTAGGCCATGATGGCCAGGCCGAACTCCATGATGCCGGTGAGCAGCAACAGGAGCAGCGGCAGGATGAGCGCGAACTCGATCAGGTCCTGCCCGCGCGTGTATTCACGCTGCACCCAACGCTTCACAGATGATCCTTCTACCAGTAACTTGTTAGCGTTAATTCCACCTCGGGCGAGCGGGGTGACAGGAAGAACTCCTGTCACCCCGCAACGGGGCAGCTAATCACTGGCCGGCAGCCTCCTCCACCTGGGTCCTAACAGCCTCAAAAAGTGTGTTAACACCCTGACCTGTCGCCATCACAGCCAAGACAGCCGCAAGCGCGATGAACCCGGCCAACAGGGCGTACTCGATCAGGTCCTGGCCGCGTTGGCACTTCAACCAATTGCGCAGATAGTATAGAGCAAACATGTGGTTCTCCTCCTTGGGGCCTTACCCCTCAATCGTGAATAGTTTTTTTTTGTCAACGCATCCCGAAAAGCGGCCTAAACGGCCATCCTGCGGCAGGCGCATTGCCCGCCTCCTCCTGAAGACCCGGTTGATGCTTACCTTACCCCGCTAGCGTCAACCTCCTTTCCCGCCTGCGCCGCGCGTCACGCGGGTCACCCCTGGCCGCCCAACAGCTCGCTGACGCGATTGCCGATGTAGGCCCACCAGTTGCCGATCTCGACGCCCGTCAGGTGCACGGCAGCAACGGCCACCAGCGCGATCAGCCCGGCGAGCAGCCCGTATTCAATCAGGTCCTGGCCTGTCTCGCGCCTGAGCGTGTCCACAAGGTGCTGCCACTTATGATGAACGATGTCTGTGCGAAGCAATGGAATCATCAAACGCTCCCCCTCTCCTAACCGTCCCCACGGGCTGCTGCCGTGATCTCGCTGTGGCACTCCTCCATCATTTTCAATTATATTAT
>CAKZLO010000004.1 GCA_937127125.1 uncultured Ardenticatenia bacterium | reverse complement strand
TCGGCCAGTTCGTGCTTCGCCTCGTCCACGCCGGCGACGTCGTCGAAGGTGACGGTGGGCTTGTCGCCGGTGAACATACGCGCCCGGCTCTTGCCAAAGGTCAGCGCCTGGTTGTTGGTTCCTTGCGCTTGGCGCACCATGAAGAACAGCAAAGCACCAAATACCACTAGTGGTACTATGGTGATCAGTAGGCTGGCCCAATCCGCCCATACCCCTGGGGGTTCCACTTTGATGCTCACATCGGCCAGCTGAGCGCTGGTGACCCCTAAGTCCTCGAGCGTTTCAAGTAATGTGCGATCAGTTTCCTTGCGTGAGGAACGCATGCCAAGATTAGGATCGCGATACTCCACCGTGACCAGGTCGCCCTGCAAAGAAATCGATTTGACTGCACCCTTTTTGATATCTGAGGCAACCTCTGTAATGCTGATCTCACGCATCTGACGTGGTCCCGAAAGAACGCTGAAAATCAGCGCCGCAATGGCCACGATGATGAGCAAGTAAATGAGCCCGTTCCGTAAAACGCCTGAATTCACTGCCAACCTCCCCTGTTCGCTATCTAAAATAATACCATGTTTGTTTCCTATCTGCCAGCTACCATGCCCACGCGTACAGGGGTTAACACCAGGGTGTTTTCTAACGTTTCTCTCTGTGCAGCGTCACTGATCAATAGAGTACCTCCTTTGACGGATATACCTGCGCACAGCCAATATTCACCGGCGGCTGTCGTTGTCGGTATGTCCAGCTGGTGCACATCGACTATCTGTTCGCCAGGCATCCACGTGTCTAAGAGGTTATTACCACCTGCTAGCACTCCCTCGTGATGCATAATCAACTTCCCATCCGGACGCACGAGGCGCACGAAGGCAGTGTATGACGACCTGCTAGCAGGTGCTGTGATCTGCCATGTAAGTGTAACGGATAATGTGTCTCCCGGCGCGTGTTCGATGCGTGGCAACTCGTAGCTCAACAGAAGAATACTATCACCCCATCTTGCTCCAATGGGTACCCGGCTGCCGCTACTGACGCTCAGCACTACCAAGCTGCGTTCCTGAACCAGAGAGCCAGGGGTAGGAGATTGCGCAATCACTGTGCCAGGCTCTCCGCTGCTCCAGGAGTGCACGGTTTGAAAGACCAGATTATGGCGTTCCAGCTCTTCTTGTGCTTCACCCAGTGCATAACCCGTCACATTGGGCACTTCCACCAGCCGTGGGCCCTGACTAATGACTACTCCCACAGTAGTGCCCTCTGCGACCGGTTCACCCGGTCGGATAGTTTGCTCTGCGATTGCCAGAGCCGGGATGAGAGGATGATGAGCTTGACCAACTACCTCCAGCTGCAGCCCAATCGACTCGAGAACTCTCCTCGCGTGTTCCACGCTCATACCTATTACATCTGGCACTCTCGCTTGGCCGGCGACAAGTGTTGCCGTCGCGGTGGGCACCCATGGTGTTGCGGGGCGTATGTGTGCACGAAGCACTCCGGCAAGCAGTGGCACAAGCCCTAGCACAGCGATCACAGCTAGCAGGCCGAGCATCAGCCCCACGCTGTCTATGGTGGGACGAGGTGCTGGTAGTTGGGCACTGGACTCGGGCGGCACCGATTCGAATGTCCGACTTGGGTGATGGTCTAAGGAGATGCTCTGTTCCAAATCATCCCGGAAGCGAGCAAGAGCGGCTCCCATCTCATCGGCTGTCTCGAAACGTTCTTCAGGTTTCTTCTGCAAAGCTTGTTCCACGATTCGAGAGAGCTGCACCGGGATGCGGGGGTTTATGCGGTGTACCACTGGCGGCTTCTCATAGACGTGTTTGCGTGCTACTTCATGGTCATCGCCTCCAAAGGGTAGCTGGCCGGTTAGCATTTCATAGAGGATAACCCCGATCGCGTACACATCAGTGGCAGGTGAAACTCGCCCCCCTGCGGCTTGTTCCGGTGCGAAATAGGCCGGTGTCCCCCAGACAAGCTCTCCAGCCTCGTCCATAGCAGATTCACCCAGTGCGCGCGCCAAGCCAAAGTCCACTACTTTGGCGTGACCGTCGGATCGGATCAATACGTTTCCCGGCTTTAGGTCGCCGTGAACCAATCCTGAACGATGTGCATGCCCCACCCCAGCACACACCTGATAACAGATGTCCACTGCCTGAGGTATAGAGAGGGCACCGTTCTGCTCCAGGAGGGTGCGCAGGTCCAGGCCAGGCACATATTCCATTACGATATAGGGTCGACCTTGGTCCTGGCCAAAGTCATAAACTGCTACGATATTCGGGTGGGTCAGGTTAGCCGCGTTCTGTGCTTCTCGGTGAAAACGAATCAAGAATGCAGGGTCTGTGACATACTCGCAACGTAGTGCCTTCACAGCCACAATGCGGCCCAGGGCTACATCCTGCGCACGATAAACTTCGGCCAGACCACCCTGCCCGATCTTTTCTAGAATTTGATAACGATTGTTGAAGATTTTAATCTCTTCTTCCACAAGAAGTGCCTATCCAGCTTCCTTAATAACCCTAGCCATTGTACCCCTAGATGGTCTTTTAATCCAAGCAGACGACGATTGAATCCGTGATGCACGAGTAGATACCGTGTCGCATAGTTGTGGCGGGTAGAGCTCATCTCGAAATTGTTCGTGACCTTAGGAAACACTTTACGTGTCGAACTATGTCTGGTCCGCCTCATTCTGGAGTAGGGCTGACGGCCGACGATGTAGGCAACCGGCGTCTTCGCGCTTTGCGAAGGAGTGGTGTGCACCTTCATGGACAGGTGTCTCCTACTCCGCTGTGACGGAATGACAAACGCAATTTCCCTTGTTTTATCATTTTGGCTATCCTTGACCGTATCTTTTGCCTATGCTGTGCGTCTTGAATCAAAGGATTGTGTGAACGCCACAGAGGATTCAGAGACTTCATTGCTGAGCCGTGCGCATCAGCTGGATGAATCAGCTCTAGCGCATATCTACGACCTTCACTATCCCGCAATCTACCGGTATCTTTATCGTCAACTTGGGGATGTTGACGTGGCACGTGATCTGGCTGCGGAGGTGTTTCATCGCCTGCTTGCAGCGCTGCATGCAGGCAAGGGTCCGAAGAACCACCTGGTTGCGTGGTTGTATTGCACGGCGCATAACGCCTTGGTGGATTACTATCGGCGTCAACGACACCGCCAGCACTTGACCCTCGAAGAGCAAATGATCGGGGGTATGGATGAGCCAGCAGAGATGGTGGAACACAGGATGTTGAGAGAGCAACTGCGTCGGGCTCTTCAGCAGCTGTCGCCTGATCAGCAGCAGGTGATCGCGCTTAAATTTCTTGAGGGTCTGTCTAACGAACAGGTTGCCTTGATCGTGGGCAAATCAGTGGGAGCTGTGAAGTCACTTCAGCATCGCGCCCTAAATGCTTTGCAACGCCAGATGAGCATTCCCGAGAGGAAGAAGGGCAAGGACCACAAATGAAAGACCTACTTTCTCCTGAGATCTTGGATCACGCTTTGCGGCGACTGCAGTCGGGTGAGATGCTGTCAGCAATTCTGTCAGAGAATCCTTCTGTTGTTTCTGAGCTGGAGCCTTTGCTCTTGACTGCACAACAGCTCGAAAATCTGCGTCCGGTGCAGATGCCTCGGCCGGAGCAGCAAAGATCTGATCGAGCTGATTTTCTCGCTGAAGCGAGACAATTGCGCGCGCAAGCAGTATCTCCGAACCTTCTGATGCGTCTAAGAAAGTGGGTTGCAACACCATATTCAATCACTCGGTTTTTCTACAAGACGCCAATCAGAAAGGAGAAGCGCGCGATGGTTACTCTACTGCTTATTAAGGTTATCTTAGTTCTAGGCATAGGTTTTGGATCAGCAGGTGGCACAGTAGCTTTTGCGGAGCGCAGTTTGCCTGGATCACCGCTTTATCCTATTAAGCTTGCCACTGAAGAGGTCGCCGTAAGGGTTGTACCAGATCCGTCGGCCCGTGCTCTCTTATATCTCGCTCAGGCGCAAGCGCGGATTCAGGAGATGGTGAGTCTTATTCAACTGGGATACTCCCCGGATGAAGTTATGCTGGAACGGATGCGGCTGCGTTTGGATAACGCCCTCGATCTGGCATCTCGTTTGCCGGATCCCGAGATGAGAACATGGCTGATCAGGGCGCGCGAAACCGTCCAGACACAGCAGGAGACACTTTCGCGCATATGTAGGTATCCATCTGGCAAGGATGCTGGTTCCACTGTGCCCTGCGACGCGCTTGCGGTGATGAATCAAGCTAGGGAGCAAGTTGAGCTCGGGCTGCAAAATACTCAGACCTTTCGTCATCGATGTGCATTGGGGCGAGAGGGTGAAAGAACCAACGACTCAATGCCAAGTGTCACTCCGCCGGCTCGATCGTGGCCTGGTCAGCCGGGTGGCAATCCAGAGGGTGGATGTGCAGAGTGCACGCCTCAAGAGGATCAGCATCGGTATGGTCCTCAGCCCACCCAACCGGGGCCTGGTCAGCCGGGTGGCAATCCAGAGGGTGAATGTGTAGAGTGCACGCCTCAAGGGGATCAGCATCGGTATGGTCCTCAGCCCACCCAACCGGGGCCTGGTCAGCCGGGTGGCAATCCAGAGGGTGAGTGTGTAGAGTGTACACCTCAAGGTGACCAACATCGGCATGGTCCTCAGCCTACAGCAACACCAACGTGGCAGCGTATGACGGCACAGGAAGCGTTACAGCTAATGTATCAGTATCAATATAGAGCTGGGGTGAGTGCAACAGCCAACCACACGAACGGCCCCTGTGACACTTGCCAGTCTGCTGGCCAAGAAGCTCAAATGGCTTCAACGCCTTCCCCGTCCAACGGCGACAATGGAGGGGGAGGCGAGAGTGGCAGCTCCGATGGAGGCGAGGCTCGTCAGGAGAAGACAGGTGCCACAGGGGATAACTCGGGAGGATCTCAGAGCAGTTCTGGGGGTGGTGCGGACAATAGCGGGGGAGGCTCCGAAGGAGGTGGCGATTCCGGACACGCCTCTGGTGGCGAAGGAGGCGCCGGGGGCGGTGGAAAACATCGGACGAAGTGAAAAAACGCTCTCAGCTCACGAGCGGAAAGTACCCCGGAATAGAAGATAAACAATAGAAGACGGACAACATCCAATAGATCCAGGCTAGGCCCAGACGTAGAGCTCCTGCCCGCGTCAGTTTGGCAGGAGCTTTTTCTTGTCTTGCAGGAATGCAGCAGGATTCGCAAAATAGGAGATTATGGGTTATAAGGGTTGGGAATAATGAGGAGGTGATTCCCATGCGACGCATTGGCAGGAGAAAATTTCTCAGTTACGTTATAGCTGCCCTTGCGGGCGGCTGGGCAGCAAGTTGGCGAAGCGATACGATCGCCAAGGCCATTAGCACAGCTACACATCCTGGTGCACGTTTACCTGGTGCACCCATATCAACATTCTGGAGCACTTGTTATGCGTCACCATTGCCCTCTATACCACTACCGACCAGCTACCGGCCAGTGCCTGTATCTTTGAGATTGCCCCTTCGTGACCCGGTCACCCCCGTGCCAAGCCGCACCGAATTGACCGCGCACTGGCCCACCGTGGAGAAGAGTCGTGTGATAATGGTGCGGCACAGTGGAGTTTTGATTGATGGTCAACCGAACCCTGACATCGTTGTGCAGATGCTGGATGAGGGGATCAGCGCATTGGCAGACGGAGCTGATCCACTGGAGGTTTGGCGTGTCTTGTTCGATCAGAACGAACATGTATTGCTAAAGGTCAATTGCATCGCCGCAGGTGGTCCCACTCAACCGGCCGTCACATATGCCGTTGTCAGGCGGTTGCAGGACGCTGGGCTGAGTGCCGAGAATTTGCTCATTTTTGACCGCAGTGATCATGAGCTTGCAGACGCGGGCTATCAGCTCAATGATAGTGGTACCGGCGTGCAGTGTCACGGCACCCGTGGCGAAGGTAGCGAGGTAGCACTCACCCAAGCTAGTGTGCGTTTCTGGCAAGAGCTGGACCAGTATGATGCAATCATTAATATCCCGACTCCCAAGTCTCATGGCATCGCGGGTGTGAGTGTTGCAATGAAAAACCACTATGGCTCCGTAAACGAGCCAGCTAAACTGCACGGTAATGGGTGCAATCCAGCCATTCCCGAATTGAACGCTCAGCCAGTCATAAAAGATAAGACCCGACTAAATATCGCTGCTGCCCTGCGGGTGAGCCCCTTTGACTGGAATTCTCCGCAACCCGAGCATGCGTTGCTCCTCTCCTTTGATCCGGTCGCGTTGGACACTGTGGCACGTGACATTTTGGTGCGCCATCATCGGGCGGCGGGAGCGGATGCTGGTTTTCTGGTAGAAGGCGCTCATTATCTGGTAACGGCGCAGGATATGCAGCTGGGTGCTACCAACCCTGAGCTGATAGACCTGCGCGAAATCGTGTTAGGGTAAACTCGAATGCATTCTCGCCCTTGTTCCAGTGCCGAAATGATCACTTTGTGGATGGTCGGGCATAGCATCTGTAAACGGGCTACGATATTAAGCGTGTTGGGCATATTGCTCATTCTTGGCGTTGCGTGTCTCGGCAGCGTTCCCGGGGATATCGCTCGGTTTCTGCCCGCGAGTGACGCCGTTCCGGGATGGACGCGGCAGGGCGATCTCCGGACTTATTCGAGTGACAATCTCTATGAGTTGGTAGATGGCCAGGCAGACGCATTTCTCGCCTATGGATTCGCACAGGCAGCACTGGGCAGGTACGTTGGACCACAAGGGACTGGGATGCGCATCGAGATATTTCGCCTCGCTACTCCTGCAGACGCGTATGGCCTTTTTAGCGCCTCAATCGCAGGTGAGCCAATTGCAATAGGTGCAGGAGGCGATACAGATCCGGGACGGCGCCTGGCTTTCTGGCAGGAGCGTTACTATGTGCGCATTCAGGCGACACAGCCTGTAGCCAATGAGGTGCTGCTTAGGTTTGGTCAGAAGGTATCTGAAGCGTTGCCCGCAGGTGGAGAGCCACCTGATATTGTGGTGCATCTACCTAGTGATGGCCTTCGGCTGCGCAGTATACGTTTCTTTCGTCAGGAGATCTCTATCCAGCCTTGGTTGTGGTTGGGCGATGGAAACCTGTTAGGTCTAAGCGCTGAGACTCAAGGTGTCTTAGCGGATTACGAGCTGGATGGAAGGAAGGCACGCCTGTTGTTGGTGATTTATACTCGCGCTGCGGATGCAGAGCAGGCGTTGAAAGCACTTCAATATAGTGGTACACCCAACATGGTTTTTGGGCAGGTACAAGGGGAAAGACTGGTTGCAGTGTTTGGTGATCTCCAGCTGGAGGACGGAAAGGCATTGGTGAACAAGGTATTGAGGTAAGGAGAATGTAGGATGAGACGAATGACGCGCCGAAGGTTCTTAAAATGGATGGTGGCTTCATCTGGGATCATATTGTGGACCGGCGCCTGCTCCAGTAATGCGCCGATACAGATTAGTCCTGCGCGCCGCACTGTGCCTGGGCCGACATCGGGTCAAGCTTATCTATCAGTGGCACGGGGCGAAGATGCAGCAGCGGTGACCCGTGCAGCACTGGCCGCGGTGGGTGGCATGGGGCGTTTCGTGAAAGCGGGCGACGACGTCATCATCAAGCCCAACATCTGTATTGACTACCATCCTCCAGAGTACGCCACAACCACCAATCCACTCGTCGTTGGCACGCTGGTGATGTTGTGCCTGGAAGCTGGTGCTCGTCGTGTGCGTGTTATGGATATGCCGTTTGGTGGCACTCCGGAGACAGCTTATGCCGTGAGCGGCATTGCTGATGCAACGCGTGCTGCGAGGGGCGAGATGGAAGTGATGAGCCCGCTCAAGTTCGTCATAGTCAATATCCCTCAGGGCAGAGACATTACCCAGTGGGAAGTGTACAAGGACATCCTTGAAGCAGATGTGCTCATCAATGTGCCTATCGCCAAGCATCACTCTCTGGCACGGTTGAGCTTGGCATGCAAGAACCTCTTAGGTGTTGTGCGCTATCCTAATCGTATGCATCGCAATCTTGGCCAACGGCTCGCCGATTTGGCAAGCTTGATAAAACCTTCCTTGACCGTCGTGGATGCAATGCGCATCCTGGTGGCAAATGGACCGACGGGGGGTAGCTTGAATGATGTGCGGCAGACCAACATGGTGATTGCCAGCCACGACATGGTTGCTGCGGATGCGTTTGCGGCGACTCTTTTCGGGCTGCGCGGCGAGGACATCGCTTATATCAAGCTCTCCGCCGACATGGGCTTGGGAACGCTAGACCTTAACGCAATCAATATCGAGGAGATTAATGCGTAAATCGAATAAATGGCAACTCTGGCGGCAGGTACGTCAGATTTGCCAGACTTTCTTCTTCCTGTTGTTCATTTACCTGCTGTTCGCTGCTCTGCAAAGACGTGTTGCCTTCCCGTTGGCTGACCTGTTCTTCCGCTTTGACCCTCTCGGAGCCCTAGGTGCTATGTTGGCCAGTCGTGAATGGCTACCCCGCCTCGTGCTTTCGGTGGCCACAGTGGGAGTGACCGTACTTCTCGGAAGGATGTGGTGCGGTTGGGTTTGCCCGTTGGGCACATTGTTAGAGTGGATAGGGCCTGCTCAGGTGCGCCGTCGCACTCAAGGGGTGCCTCCGCGTTGGCGCAGTGGTAAGTATTTGATCCTGGTAGGTGTCCTCTCTATGGCAGCTCTTGGGAGCTTAACCTTGCTCATTTTGGACCCTTTGGCGCTTTTCACCCGTACAATGACTACAGTAGTGTTGCCGGCGCTCAATTATGTTGTGACTGCCGTTTTGGGTGCTCTGTACCCTATCCCCCTGTTGCAAGGGGTGCTGGATACTGTGGAGCAGCTGGTCCGCGGGTCGATGTTGCCGGTCAAGCAGCCATTTTTTGTCGGTAATTTGTTGATTGCGAGCATCTTTGTGCTGATTCTTGCCCTGAACAGGCTGGCTGATCGTTTCTGGTGCCGCTATCTGTGTCCACTGGGTGCCTTGCTTGCCCTGTTTTCGCGTATATCATTGCTGCGCCCGGCAGTCGGAGGAGGCTGTGCGCGTTGTGGCCGTTGTAGCAACGTTTGCCGAGTGGATGCTATCGAAGTTCAAGAGGATTACCGCATTGTCCCAAGCGAATGTGTGGTTTGTCTTGACTGCTTGGCAGCCTGTCCGGAGCAGGGGATCGGATTGCGTGCAGCTATCCCTGTGTCTACGATGAGAGTGAACAAGCAAATCGCATGGCCGGCTCCTGGGGAGTCTTATGATCCTTCACGTCGCCAGTTGTTAGCAGCTTTGGGCCTCGGAGTTGCTGGTGTGGTGGTGATGCGCACCAGCCCGCGCGCTCATTCTCCTGATCCTGCGCTTATTCGGCCCCCTGGCGCTCAGGATGAAGAAACATTTCTGTCCCGCTGTCTGCGTTGTACTCAGTGTATGAAGGTTTGCCCGACTTCTGGGTTGCAGCCTACACTATTGCAAGGAGGGCTCGAAGCACTTTGGACTCCTCATTTGGTTCCTCGGTTGGGTTATTGCAATTATGGTTGTAATGCATGTGGTCAAGTCTGTCCGTCTGGTGCCATCCCTCCACTTGATCTGGAGAGCAAGCGCAGGATAGTGCTTGGCCATGCTGTCATTGACCGTGATCGCTGTCTGCCTTGGGCTGCTGGGATACCCTGTATCGTATGCGAAGAAATGTGTCCCGTGGCGCCGAAAGCTATTCGCTTGGAGGAGGTGGCTGTCTTAGACAGCCGGGGCACTCAAGTGGTTGTGCAACGTCCGCATGTATTGGGCGATTTGTGTATAGGATGTGGCATTTGCGAATACCAATGTCCGGTCGAAGGTGAAGCAGCTATCCGTGTCTTTCGTGTGCAAACCTCAGAGACAAAAAATATATTAATTTGATGTTTTTAAAGGGGTTCCGTGTTGACAGATTGCTTGAACCGGTGTAAACTACAGTCTCGTGATAGGAGGCTGACGAAGCATGGCTATTCGATCGATCTTGTATGCGGATGACCCACGTCTGCGACAGAAGGCGAAACCGGTCAGGCAGTTTGGGCCTGCTCTGAAAGCATTAGCTGATGACATGTTAGAAACTATGCATGCTGCTAATGGCATAGGCTTGGCTGCGCCGCAGGTTGGCGTACTGCAGAGACTGTTGGTGGCTCACGTACCAAAGAACGAGAATGACTCCCAAAGCGGCAAGGACTTTGTGCTGGTTAATCCGCAAATCGTGCAAGCGAGCTCAGAAAAAGTCGAAGGCGTCGAGGGATGCCTCTCGATACCCACGTGGTATGGGCGTGTCCTAAGGTCCGAGTGGGTTGTGGTCAAAGCGCTTAGTGTGTATGGTAAGCCGATCCGCATCAGAGCACATGGCCTCCTGGCGCGTGTCTTTCAGCATGAGATAGACCATCTGAATGGCATCTTGTTTGTTGACCACATTACCAAGCCCGAGGATCTATGGCAGGAGCTCCCGCAGGAGGAGGGAGAAGAAGTAGAAGAGCCTGCCGCGTCGGCAGCCGAGGCAGTAGCACAGCCCGTTTGAGGTTGAGCTGTGCGCCTTCAGGTCATTAACCACGCTCTCTTGTTTGTCGGCGGTTTTAGCTCGGTTTTCATTATCTGGTTTGGCATTCCCGCCACGTTACTGGGCAGTCTCCTGCATTCGCAGCGCAATTGGCTCGCTGCTATAGGTGGACTGCTTCTTATTGTGTTGGGGATGCACATGACAGGTGTACCACGAGCGGCAGCGCGTTTGACAGCCTCCACTACCTGGTTGAGACCGCTGGGCACAGCGCTTGTCATGATCAGTGGGACACTTGACAGGCTGATCCTGCCGGAGCGACGTTTGCAGAGCAGACATAGCACGTCTTCGAGCTATGTGCGCTCTTTCGTCGTTGGGATCACATTCGCAGCTGGTTGGACGCCTTGCATTGGTCCCCTGCTAGGCTTGGTGCTCACATTGGCAACTGTACAACCCTTCCAGGCGATTCCCCTCTTGCTCGCCTATTCAGCCGGATTGGCCATGCCGTTCTTGTGCGCTGCCGCTCTGCTCAGCTCGACAGGTGGCTTGCTGAACCGGCTCAATCGCCACGCGCATGCCATCGAAATAATCAGCGGAATACTGTTGATTGCCTTTGGCCTGATACTTGTTCAGGGCTCGCTCACTGCACTGAATGCCCTTTTCGGTGTGATCCCTCCGTGGGTCACCCAAATAGAAGCTAATCTCATCACTGATGTATCTGAGGTGACATTGCCACTTGCTGGGCTCGCTGGATTGTTGTCTTTTCTATCACCTTGTGTGTTGCCCTTGGTGCCCGTTTATCTCAGCTATCTGAGCGGCATGACAGTGATTTGTTCCACTGGAACTTCCAAATGAATCAGGGTTGCGCAACCTCTGCAGAGTCTTTTTGAAGGAAACGCGAGGCTGTGCTATGGACAGATTCGTGCGCCTCTATATTCGTGGGAATTGTCCGTTGTGTGATGAGGCTGTTGCCCTTTTACGTGAATTGCCTCTTGAGGTGCAAGAGGTCGACGTCGACAAGGATGTTGTGCTGCGTCAGTTGTTCGCCAGCCACGTTCCTGTAGTGGATTTTGGCAACAATGTGCGCCTGTATTGGCCGTTCACCCGCGAAGATGTACAGATTGCCCTTCAACGCGTGCGGGATATGGCTTCGGATGAGCTCGATACGCGCCGGCATTGCGTCGCCAGGTCGCGTCAAACGGGTATGAAGGTTGAACGGATGATCCATTGGTTCGCTCGTCATTGGCTGGGATTCATCGCTTGTGTCTTGGGAGTGTACGCCGGGTTGCCTATGTTAGGGCCAATCTTGATGGCAGCGGGTCTGACACTCCCTGCTAATCTGATCTACACGTTGTATCGTCTGTTCTGCCACCAGTTTCCGTCGCGTTCTTCCTTTCTGTTTGGCCATCAGATATGTTACTGTGATCGTTGTCTGGGCATCTACACTTCCCTGTTTTTCGCGACATTGGCGTTTGGTCTGGTGCGTCAGCATCTTCGGCCATTGCCCTGGCAGATATACCCGATTTTTGTCATCCCAATGGCCATTGACGCTCTCACTCAGATAATAGGGTTGCGGTACAGCAGTTTCGAGCTGCGCGTCATCACGGGGAGCCTGTTTGGGATTGGCTCGGCTTGGCTGGTTCTCCCCTACTTGGAGCAAGGCTTCCGTGATGTGGCAGCTGTCCTCTTTCAAAAGCTGGCGCTGTCCTGAGAACAGGCAAAGCGAGAGGTTACGATGCCTTCGTGCCTCTTAATGCCACACAAGCGTGCTAATTGAGCGGAATGCATACCCAGTATGCAATCATTGGGCTGATCGCCTTTGCTTTCGTTGGACTGGTCGCTCTCACCTCACAAGGGATCTTCGAGCGCATTCCACATGTTGAAGACGAAGCCGCTTATTGGTTTCAAGCGCAAGTCTTCGCTCGGGGGCGTCTGGCGGTGCCTACGCCGCCGTATCCGCATTCTTACTGGTCTCCGTTTGTAATCGATTACAATGGTTGGCGCTTTGCGAAGTATCCCCCGGGATACCCCCTGTTGCTCAGCTTGGGAATGCTTATCGAGGCGCCTTGGGCAGTCAATGCAGTATTAGGGGCACTTGCTCTGGTGTTGGTGGCCGATCTGGGACGGCGCATTTATCCCAATGCAACCGGAGTGCTCGCGGGCGTGCTGGGCCTCACTTGTCCGGCACTGTTGGTGACCGCCAGTACGCTGTTGTCTCACACTGCAGCCATTTTCTGGGCCACTTTGTTTCTCTGGTCGTTTGCTGGTGTTTGGAAAGTCTGTTGTGCGTGTGTAAGGCCAGGAAGAGTGAATATTCTGTGGTACCCAGCTATCCTGAGTGGTATAGCGCTCGGTTTTCTATTCCTGACACGCCCGTACGATGCCGTTGGGGTGGGGTTACCTTTTGTCCTTTACGCAATGTTGCAGCTGGTGAGGTCGCGACGTTGTGAATGGTTGGTAGCCCTTGGCATACTGGCGATTATCGGTGGAGTTATCGCTGCGTTGTTGCCTGTGTACTGGTATCTGCTCTCGGGACGATGGTTCTACAATCCCTACCTGGCAGTCTTTCCCTACGACCGGCCCGGTTTCGGAGCTGATGTAGGCAATGGAGGTTACACGCTTACCAACGCTTGGTTTAACCTGCGCTATAATCTTGGGCGGATGATCACTGGATTCCTAGGCTGGCCCGGCTATGCCAATGTGATACCCATGTTAGTCCCGGCGTTCGCAATTCTGGGTCGAGCCCTACCACGAGGAATGCTCTTCTCCAAAGCAAGAAGTGTTTCTCGAGACATCAGCTCACAGCGGGTGTCCACCCCTGAGGCTTGGGACGTCCTTTTGCTGGCAACCTTCCTCTGTGTGGTAGCGGTTTACACCACCTATTGGTTCTATGGAGGTCACGACGGTGGGTTTCCGCGCTACTGGTTGGCAGCTCTGCCAGCACTTCTGCTGCTCACTGCACGTGGTCTGAGCCTTATCTCGCAGAACATAATGCGGATAAGCCGGCAATTCTTTGCGAGACCGCTGGCTAGTTTACCGGTCACTGCACTCTATCTGGTCGTGATCGCTCTGGTCAGCTACAATGCTTTTGTCTTTCTGCCACCTGAGCTAACAGTATTTCGTGGCCGTTATGGGATCACAGCAGAGCCTTTGGAGATAGTACAACAAGCAGACGTGCACCATGCCCTCGTGTTCGTAAAAGATGTGCAGCACTGGACCGATTTTGCTGTGTTTTTCGCGGCCACCAGTCCGATGTTCGACTCGGATGTGGTCTATGCCATTTATCATGATCACGCGCAAGCTCGCGCTGTGAGAGGTTTGTTCTCCAACCGGGCCTGTTACTTGTATAGCAAGGGCCAATTGCTAGTTTGCTCGTTTGAGTAGATGGTACGCATCATTTTTTTGCCGAGTTGTACACTTGGCTTCATAATGGTACTGATAGCTTCTGTGCCAGGTTGGATTCCGCTCTGTTTATTTGAGGAGGTGAGCTTTCGATCACCAGCTGAAGTTATCTGAGGCGCGTATCGTCATCGTGGGACTAGGTCTGATGGGAGGATCTTTGGCGATGGCCTGCCGTCAAGGAGGTCTGTGTCGTGAGGTCGTTGGCGTGACACGGCGACCTGAAACAGCTCAGCAGGCCCTTGCCCTTCAGGTGGTACATCGCGCCACCACGCAACTCGCTGAAGCTCTGGATGGAGCAGATATCATCGTCCTTGCTACCCCAGTGCGCAACATAATACGCCAGATTCACCAGCTGGGTAAAATGAACTTACCACGTTGTCTGCTGCTTGATTTAGGTAGCACCAAACAAGACATCGTGCGTGCTATGGAAATATTGCCCCCTCACGTGGAGCCGCTAGGTTCGCATCCTATGTGTGGGAAAGAGTTGAGCGGACTGACAGCGGCGGATCCGGCATTGTACCGAGGTGCGTTATGGGTGTTGGTGCCCCTGGCACGTACATCAGATGCTGCTGTGAGCTTAGCAAGCGATTTGATCAGCGCTGTCGGCGCGCGGCCACTGTTGATGGAAGCAGCACGCCACGATCAGCTTGTAGCAGCGATCAGCCATTTGCCGTATGTGCTTGCCGTTGCACTGGTGTTGGCAGTCGCAAGGTTAGGCGAGACCGATGCTATGGTGTGGCAGCTCGCCGCGTCTGGCTTCCGGGATACGTCACGGCTGGCGGGCTCCGACGTGGATATGATGCTGGATATTCTGATGACCAATCGTGCAGCGATCGGAGAGATGCTGGCGTGCGCGTCCTCTCAGCTGTGCCATCTGGCGGACTTGATCGCACGTGGTGACGAGGAGTCCCTGCGGGCACTGCTAACGTTGGCCCGCGCGCTGCGCACATCTCCGCCGAGTACTGCGTGACTGACGGGTGGTAGTGAATGGAACGCAAACCTCGGGGAGAGGCACATTTTGTTCAAGGACATCTTCTCTTATTCGATCACGTGGCAATCTTCTCCACCACTAAGAAATGTGATAGTCCCAATAGACGCATAGGGGTGCGTTCCAACCGATAGCTAAGCCAACGCACGATGCGGCCCAAAGCTGGATTGCGAGCAACCAAGTTATCATAGCCAGGATACACTTGACTGTGCGTCAGAATGCGAATCGGAAGTCCTTTGAGCAATTGACGCAGTCCCCTGACTGTATACGCGCGCACGTGGGGCACCAATCGGTTGCGTATTCGGTCAGGTAGGTAGTTGACTAGAGGGGTGTTGCCGAAATGGTACGTGCCGCGCCAGTAGTGGCCGTGAGTTTCAAATGGGTACAGCCGATTAGGACAAAACAACACTAGGCGGCCACCCGGTTTAAGCACGCGCACCATATCCATCACGCAAGTCCGATCGTCCGCGACATGCTCGATCACTTCATGCGAGAGCACTAGGTCGAAGCAGTTGTCAGTGAAGGGCAACTGTTCAGCCATTGCTTGTACAATATGACTATGGGCAGCCGCCTCACGTGCATATTTCCCTTCGATTTCTACCCCGAACGTGAACGGGGTGTATGCACGAAGGGCGCTTAGATAGGTGCCAATGCCGCATCCCACATCCAATATGTATCCACCGGTGAGGCGGTCTCCAGCAGCAGCGCGGATCATTGCCAGTCGCCGTTCCTGTCCTGCGCGCCATACCAGTGAGGGAACACCTCGCTCGGCAGCTTTTTCAGGAATGCTCATCGTGCCTGCCTACAGGCAGCGGCTCAGATATTCTAAGCCTTTTGTAACGTCTTGAAGATGAACTCGGATCACCCGGCGGCCAGCTTCCAGCAAAGCTTGGTAATCGCCCAGCGCCTGCGCCATCTTAAGCACACCGAAGCTCAGGCTGGATTCGGATCGGCCAGCCTCATCAGGTATTGGTGCGTCTTGTGTGCTCTCAGCAGTAATCTGAATGAACAGACCTCGACCAGCATCTCCCTTGTGGAGCTGGCCAGTTGAATGCAGGAAGCGCGGTCCATACCCGAGTGTGGTGGCTACTCGTAGACGATCTCGAAGCTTTAGACGCAGTGCTTGGAGATTTGCATCTGTAGCAGGTGTTGATTGCAGGTAGGCGTGCAATGCTACGTAATCTCCTAAGCGCGCCTGAGTGAGAAATTGCTCCAATGCATCCGCCAGATTTGTTGATGGTTTGGTCAAGCTGGAAGCAGGTGCATATAGGGCGATGCCATCGGTGACCAGGACAGGTGGTTCAGAAGACAAGGTCCCACGAGCAGCATACTCTGCTACTACTTTGCGCGCTAACGCTTTGGCCGCCTCGACGTTGGGCTGGTCAAACGGATTGACCCCTAACAAATGCCCCGCCACGGCAGTCGCCATTTCCCAAAGGAAGAATTGCGCTCCCACATCATACCGATCGCGCAGGTTGAGGCGCACCACCGGGTGCCCAGCGCGTTCCACCTGAATTAGGGCTGTGTCCTCTGCTGGCTCGCCTTCCAGTGATAGTTGGACAAACAGACGGTCGTCACCATAAAGATAGGGTGCCCCGATCGGTTCCCCCACAACAGGTAAAATGCCTTTGCCCTCCTTGCCAGTGCTCTCAGCGATCAACTGCTCAATCCAGTCACCGAAGCTGGCCAGTGAGGGTGAAATCACAAAAGTCAGTTTATCACGTCCCGTCAAAGCGGCACGTCCAACAATTGTTCCTAGCTGTGCTCCCGGATTGTTTTCAGGGGAAACCTGTGGACCACAAGCCTGGGCCATCTCCTTTCCCCGTGTCAGCAGAAGCGATACGTCCACACCGATTAGCACTGCCGGCACTAGGCCAAAGTATGAGAGGGCGGAGTAGCGGCCGCCAATGTCTGGATTGTTGAGGAATGTAGATCGGAAGTTGTAACGCGCTGCTATCTCGGCCAGAGGGGAAGCTGGATCGGTGATCGCGATAAAGTGATCCCCCGCCTTTTTCCTGTTGTCAGTGAGGGCAGCAACCTGGTTGTAAAAATACTTAAATGCTGAGAGGGTTTCCACTGTACTACCTGATTTGGTGGAGACCACGAACAGAGTACGATTCAGGTCAACAGCGTGTTGCACTGCCAACACGGCATCTGGATCGGTGCTGTCAAGCACTATCAGCTCCAGAAATCCCTCCCGGACGCCAAACACTTTGCGGAACATCTCAGGTGCCAAACTCGAACCGCCCATGCCGAGCAACACGGCCGTGGTAAATTGCTCTTCACGCAAGTGCCGAACAAACGTATGGAATGCGTCCAGATGTGGCTCCATTTCATCTGGGCTATGCAACCATCCCAATCGATTGGTGATCTCGCGATCTTCGGGTTTCCATACGGTGTGGTCACGTGCCCAGATGCGCGCAATAATGTTTTGTGCTGCTATGTCATTCAGCGCCTGTCGGAGATGAAGTCCAGCGAATTGACTGTCCAATCCCTCTATGTCAAATCGGTGCATTGCGTCATAGTCCTCCACAGCGCGAGTCAGATCACTTTGCCCATCGCTCATAGCGAACCAGCTCGTCCAGTGGACGGCGTTTCTTGGCGGTGGGTTGGTCAGCAGGATAGCCTAACGGTGTAAAGAGAAACGGCTCCATATCAGGCGGTATATGCAAGATCTCCCGTGCAGCCTGCACATTGAAGTGGGCAATCCAGCAGGTGCCAAGTCCCAGGTTGGCAGCGGCGAGCACCAGATGATCGAAGGCGATGGCACCGTCTACATCGCAATAGCTGCGTCGATCCTCGCGCACCCAAGCTTCGTTGGGTACCAGACAGAGGCAAATGATCAGCGGCGCCTGGGTAAACCACTGGCGTGGGTAGATGCGCTGGAGCTCCTGTTCACGTCCTCTGGTATGTACTACGATCAGCCGGAATGGCTGTCGATTAGCCGCAGTAGGTGCCAGCCGTGCTGCCTCCAAAACCTGCTGCAGCGCTTCGTCTGGAATTGGGTCAGGCTTGTATGAGCGGACACTATAGCGAGATCGGATCAGCTGAGAAAACTCCATAGCTCACCTCCATGTTAAGAACTTGAAAGACAATCGGTAAAGGTGCTCGTATCATAACCGTCAGCTAATCTGCACAGGCTGTAGGTGATATCCCCAGTCTACACAACCATCTTGAAGGATGCAATCCGTATTACGACATTCCGCTTGGGGCTAATGGCACTTTCCTTCAGGGTCCGTCATATACAGTTCGATTCGTCTCACCGTGACAACCTCAGAAGGTGGGGTGACCTCCAAATAGAGTGTTGTTACGCCAGCTGGCAGCGACCAAGTGATGCAGTGCAAAACAGGGGTTTCTTGTAAAGAAAGCCGGTTCAGTTTACGTGTCTCACCAGCAATAACATGAAGTTCTGCTGTCCCCAGTGCATACGCTTCTATCTCCAGTGTCGCTTCTCCTGCTATTGGCATATGCGCCTGTACTGTCGCTGGCGATTGTCGGATGCGACGAGCTGGCCTCTCACCATCCCATGTGCGATCGTCCCAGCCTGTGCCAAGCACCAGATAGGGCAAACGTTTGGAGACCATCTCCGGTCGTCGGAATACTTTTAACCATGCGTCATCCACCACAACGGGCCACCTGCCAAAAACGCGCTCTACTAGGTCCAGCGTCTTAGCACGATATGTGCCTGGGGGCAGATCGTGCTTGTGAACGATTACGTAGCGCACGCCCAGATCAGCTAACACGGTTTCGGCCAGTTCTGCCGCGTCCCCACTGTTAATATCAGGTCCCAGGTAACGAAATGTCTGCAACACAGGTGTACGCCACGCCGGTGCCAAGGGATTGGGGCGCGAGGTATAACCCGAGACTAGAGGCTTTCCGTGCACCGTCTGGAAGAGCAGGTTAGCCGGCCGATCCCAGTAATCCATAGGCAAGTCCATTACAGCGAACTCTTCTGGCTCGCGTGCCAGTTGGTAGTGGAAGGAATGCGTTTCGGGAAAGGAAAGAGGGTAGGGGATAGCCAGGTATTCCAGTCCTATGACAATGACCAAGGCAAGAAAGATTAGGAAAGGGAGGGGCCTTGATATTCGACCATGGACACGTCGGTGCACATTCTGCAGCACCCACGCACTACCTGCTGCAGCCAGTACGCCCAGACTCAGCATCACCACCACGGCAAAACGGCTTACCGAGCGGGAGATACGCAGTAGCGGGAATATTTGCGCGAGCAAGGTGTAAGGTAACGAGATTGGTCCAATACCACCAAACCGGATCTGTCCTCCAACGTGTAAGAGTGGTCCCAGTGCCAGTATGGCAAAGATCACAGCGGCCATGCCCCATAGTGCTGCTCCTGGCCATCGAGTGAATATGGCGATTAGAGCTAAAACGAACACACTGTAACCGACGAATACGGTACGTTCTGAAAGGCTTGCGGTGAAACGATCTGCCCAGCTGTTAAACCACTCCCCCCATAGAGGATGCAATGTGGAGGGGGTGAAGAAAGCGGTCAGATCGGCTGATAGGCGTTCGACACTATCCGCAGCTGGTACCATATAATCGCTGGTCAGCGTTTCTCGTATCATTGGTATCAATAGTGGCCCAGTAGCGATCAAAAATAGCAACCCGACCATTGCCAATGCTGCCGTCTGTCTCACGATCTCGCCCATGCTACGACATCGCATCAGTGTGCCCACCCAGAACAGGACACTTAGCAAGACCATGTAGAAGGCGTAGTACCAGTCGCATAGTGCTACAAGCACCAGCAAAAACGCGGCAAACGCAGAGTAAGCCAGAGTTGTCCACAATCTTCTATCTTGCTGATATGCAGTACGGCGAAACAGCACCAGAATCGCCAAAGCGTAGAAAGGTAACCATTCCAGTGAGATGAGCTGCATATGCCCTAGCAGATGCGCCATATGATATGGCGAAAAGGCGAGGACGAAGCCGCTCACGAATGCAGCCAAATGCCTCAACAGTGTTGGGAGTGTTGCTCTGTTGGGGTGATCTTGCAGAACCCACAAGGCTAACAGATAACTACCATATCCGCCCGCGACAAAGCTGAAAAGCGCAGCGACATTGTAAGCGACCAGCTCGCCAGCATTGAGCGTCACTGGCAGGAAAGTTAGCCCATTGAAAATGTTGAGGGTGTGGAAGTACAGGTACACCCCAGCAGGGTAGTCTAAAAGGTCAGTGAAGTAGGGACAAGTGCCCCTGACCAGTAGTGCCTGTTTCACCCACCACAGGTTCCAAACGTTCTGCCAGCCATCAAAACCATCGCCGGGGATGGCGCTAGCGAACTCGCGTACAAGCGGATAAGTGAGTAACAGCGCTAACGTTAGGTAGCTCGCCAGGACAGTCAGATGAGGAACGTAGCGTGATGAAGCCGTGCGCATCTCATGCAGGCGTCACAAACACGTGGAACTCGGGCGGATTCTCCAAATGTCTCTTCACCGCACATAACTTAGCCGTCTGAATTAAAGCTTCGCGATACTTTTCAGGGAAATTCGGTGGCAGCTTGATCTCCAAGTTTATGATGCTGATAAGGCGTGTGTCGGGATCATACTCCATAGTCTGAAGAATTTCCATGCCGTCGCTGTTGATGTTGCGTTGACGACAAAACCCCAGTATGTAAATGCCAACACACGTGCCCAATGAAGCCAAAAACAGATCAAACGGCGCAGGGGCACTTCCTTCACCAGCTGGAGGCGGCTGGTCAGTCTGAATGGTTATCCCTTTGTAATCGGCGTAAACTCGGGCGCCACCGGGGAAATAGATGCGCATTTCGGTTGCCATAGGGTACTCTTTCCTCCCACTACATATGTCGGACAAATGTGGGTATAGTATAGAAATGGTTGCACTCCGGGACATCTAGTGTTTCGTGCTTGGGGTGGTCACCTATACGGTTGATTTGGGATGTGAAGAAATTATACTGTATCCGTCCTTGCAGCAAAAGAAACAGAATCAAAGAGATAGGGTACATTTGCTCTATTATGGAGCAACGGTGTAAGATAGGGTTGGTTGATATATCTTTTTTGACCACAGTAGTGGAAAAGCGGTGCGACGTTGGCTGACCCATTT
>CAKZLO010000003.1 GCA_937127125.1 uncultured Ardenticatenia bacterium | reverse complement strand
GGCCTCTTCGGTGGCTGGTGCCTCGGTAGTGGCCTCTTCGGTGGCTGGTGCCTCGGTAGTGGCCTCTTCGGTGGCTGGTGCCTCGGTAGTGGCCTCTTCGGTGGCTGGTGCTTGGTTGGTGGGTGTTTCTGCAGTAGGTGGTATCTCCAACGTCAGGGTAGATGTAAACGTCAGGGTAGATGTAGATGTGGGTTCCTGCTGATCACTCACTACTTCTGTGTCATTTTCGGTGGGTTCTTGTGCCGTTACCATCGATGACGACCACAGGATGACAAGCGCAAGTACCAAAAGTACAGAGATTAGCTTCTTCATAACATTGATCTCCTCTCCGTTTATGCTCAAGCACATCTTCTCCGAAGAAATGTCTTCTATTTACTCACTATAATGGCTAAAGGATGAAAAATCAATAGCACTTTGGTGTTAATCTCGGGTACAATGTGTCCGCGGCTTAGCCTTATGATCAAAGTGGACGGATGTTTGCTTGCTTCGCTTCTCTTCCAGCCATTATACGCGCCAGAAGCTGGCCGGCCAGCAGCCATATCAGCTCGGCGCCGTAAACCACAATGCGACAGGCAACCGACACTGCACTGGCGGATTGGGCACTTAACTGTAATTCCCTAACAAGAAGCAGAGAGAGTGCTGTTTCCCGTGCTCCCAGCCCGGAAGGCACGATCAGAATCAGGAAACCAACCGTCCAGGCAAGGGTGTAGGCGAAGGTGGGTTGTAACAGTCCTACCGATCGTTGTGCGAGCCCCTGGAGCAACAGATTGAGCGCACCCCCATAGCAGAGCCAGAACAGGCAGTAGATAAGGCAGCTCAAGAGCCAGTAATTTAGCTCGACAACCACTTGAGCATCCGAACTGAAAGGGTACCGTTTCAGCTTGCGGAACAAGGGCAAGCGGCTGACCTTCGTGAAGGTGAGCCAGCTCAGCCAGCAAACGACCAGCACTGCAGGAATGCTCATCCAGCGAAATGGGGTGGAAGCTCTCGACCACTGGTAAGATATGGCACTGACCATTACAGCGGTGAGAAGGCCAGCTCCTGCCTCTAGTATAGAACTCAAGCCAGAGACGGAGTAGGGAACTCCGCAGCGAGTCTTCAACCATTCGCTCCGTCCAAGATAACCCCAGACCGTGCCTGGGATGTAGCGCGGTAGGAACGACAGAACATAGTGTGCAAATACCTCAGCCGTTGAGATATGGACACCCAGCCCTCGCAACACACAGGCATATGCCAACATCTGGAGCGCATATGCTACAAGAATGGTCGCAAGAGCTGCTCCTATATAGGGCATCTGACCAGAACTGAGAGGACGTTCACGGAATCCATTGAGGCCTTCCAACAGCTGGTAGAGGAAGAGAATCACGCCGGTGAATATGCCGCCGTAATAGACAAACAAGCGCCATTGCCTCTTCTTGTCTCCGCTTGCTCCGGAGCTCATCCCAGTTCCCCTGTTCCCTTCTGCTCGGTCGCGGGTTTGACAGCTACGACTACGTAACCTGCGGCGAATTCTTCGTCCAACGAGAGCATCTCATCGAGCACGAAACACGCTTTGGCTATCAGCCAGCTGTTTACCACCCAAACGACCTTCCGAATCCACTCCCGGTTCCAGACGAAGGCCAGCAAGATGGTGGAGATCTGATGACCCAAGAAAGACAACAAGCCCCCTCTTTGGCGTATGCACACGATCCTGAAACCAACCTGCTCCAGCATAGACTGCAGCCCGAAGTTGGTGTAGCGGAAGTAATCGTGGGGGGGGTCGTGCAGACGACTGAGGTGGGGCGCTGAGGCAATCAATACACCCCCGGGCGCCAGGATGCGATAGATCTCGCGGATGGCCCGAAAGGGATCCGCTACATGCTCAAGGACTTCCAGGCAGATCGCCGAATTATAGCTAGCAGAAGGCACAGCGGGCATATCCTGAATGTCGCTCACATAGGTGAGTTCGGTTCTTCTGGGAAAGAGATCAAGTGTATCATAGCGAGTGACCAGTCCCTCGATCTTGCGCTTGAAAGGCGCATCGCCACAGCCCAGGTCGATCAGCTTGCCTTTGACATATTTCCTGATCAAGGGCAGTGTAACGCGGTATTGGGCGTAATACAGCGGTGAGTAGAGACAACGGTTGTCAGAATGCAGCAGGTCAAGCTCTAGCCGGCGTCGATTGGCGCGCAGGCGCTCTTTCCACTGTGACATTCCTTGTCTTCTTCCTCACTCATGCTTGTTGCGGGACAACAGGTCTTCGTAGAGATCCTGGTAACGTCGCGCAATCTGATGCCAGTCGTACATCTCTTCGGCTCGCTTTCTGGCGTTCACGCTGTACTCCAGCCACCGTTTTTCGTCACTTAAGAGCTGTGCGATTGCGGCCGCCAGAGCATCCGGGTCCCTGGGTGGCACAAGCATCCCCACTTCGGGGGTTACTACGTCGCAAATACCGCCAACACAACTGGCCACAATGGGGGTACCGCACGCCAGAGCTTCCAACAGCACGACCCCGAATCCTTCCTCTGTGGAAGGCAATACGAATATCCTGGCCTGCTGCATCCAACTGCGCACCTGTTCCCGGGATGCTTCACCCACAAAAGACACCTGCGCACTGATCCCGAGATCACGAGCGGTCTCCTGTAACGGGATCTTCTCGATCCCCTCCCCGACGATCACAAGACGCAGAGAAGGATGCATATGCACCAGTCGGGCCATAGCTCTGAGCAGGTAGATCACCCCCTTGCGGGGGATCAAAGATCCCACATAAGCGATTACAGGACCACGATTCCCACGAGGTGGGGTAAACTGAGCCAGGTCAATGCCATTTGGTATGACAGTGATGGAGGTGGCTGGTAGGCCAATCGCCTCCGTGGCGTCTGCCAGTGCGCGACTCAACACTGTAATGCGGTCACAGTGTTGCAGCACCAGCCGGGTCAACAAGGCCCCTCCGCGGCTTGCAGCCACCTGGAATATGTCACTTCCTTGCAAGGTGGCCACGACAGGCCGTCCGTGCCATAGGCGGCTCAGCCAGGCAGCCGCAGCAGACAGCGTCCATTGGGCATGAACGATGTCGCAGTCGCGCGCACACCGGGCTACTGCGAGTGTGTGCACTGCTATGAAAGGGATGATCTGGACGCGCGCCATCCGGGAGCGACGCCATACAATGGGCAATCCACCGCCAGGTTGACGCAGCATTTCGGCGGACTCAGGCCACCAATAGCGCGGACGGAACACCTCAATGCCCTCCATCCACTCGTGCGTCGGCAGCCCGGACCAGTGCTGCGCAACTACTCTCACCTGATGGCCCAGGTGCGCAATGGCTCGCGCCGCTTCCCAGACGAATGTGCCCTCTCCATCATTGACGTGGCGAGGGAAGTTCGTGGTCACAAAACATATCCGCATGCCATTCTCCTCCCCGCGAAGCGTCAGACTATACAAACGAGGACAGGTTGTCCGCGGGTAATCGGGTAGATGCTCGGGCAGGTGTACATCACTTATTCCGTATAACAGTTTACTTCGAGTCCTCCTGGATTGAATGCCCTGCCTGATGCAATTTGATCCAGCGGTGTGGTCGAACACATGTCCATTTCCACCCGGCACACTGAATGCACACCGACGCGTCTTGCTTCACCCACCCAGCCACCTAATGCAGCGTCATTGTCTACCTTGAACACCTTGCCAGTCCAGTACATGCGTGGCATCACCATAGTCAGCCAAGAGCAACTGGTCAGCACCGTTTCAGATGGCAGCTGTTGTATCGCCTGTTCGCTTAGTTGATAATAATAGCGCGTCTGTTGGGCGCTCAACAACCCGCGCATCTCAAAACCTATCCCCACCATTACCCCAGCGATGTATAATACCACAACAATGCGCCTTGCCCATATCCCCAATCGGTGCCACGCGCTCGCCAAACCAATCAGAGAAGCAGCTACGAACAAGGGATAAAAAACCAGCTGATAGCGTGGTCCCCACTGCAAGCCGCCTGCTGGGATCCAGGCGCGTACTGCATAGACAACCGCGTATACGATGGAGATGCTCAGCAGAAGAAGGGGGAAGGGGCTCTTCCTGTGCCAGTCGTGGACACCATACAGCCATATGGCGAAGACAAGATGTGGCGCAATTAGCACGAATCCGTGTACCGAACGGTAACCTTCCCCCTGCAACAACACCCAACTGCAAGTCGCCACCAAAAGACCATAAGCTGCCAATGACAGCCAGGGCCGTCGAGACCAACGCGGGTAGAGCAATGCGATCCCGGTACACAAAGTTGCCAGTGCTAATATTCCCGGATCGATGGCAAACGCACCCACCCGTGGTGAGTTAAACACGATATAGGGCACGTACCATATGCCCGCGTCCTGTAGCCCTGCAAACGGGGGTGACCACTCCACAGTGCCACCAGGCAAGAACTGACGGCCAAACACATGCCCCATCAACTGCCAGTTGGCCAACAACCCTGGAATAGCGCCCAGAACATAGCTAAGCCCGAACAGGATCCCCCAGCGCCAGTGCATAACCACCAGCGCCAGAAGCGCTCCAGCTGCCACAGCCAGCATATCAGAACGGAAGTAAGCACCTAGCGCCAGGGACACTCCACCGATAACCAGCCAGCTGGCTCGCCCGCTGCGCCAGGCATGCAAGATTGCCAGAACACCCCCCATCACCAGGGCAGCACTGAGGGTGTGTTCCCAGAAGACAGTACTGTAGAATGTCACGGGTGTAGCCAAGCCAGCGATTAGCGCAGCCCCTGCAGCCGACCATCGAGCACGGGGGATGAGACAACGTACAAGCAGGCCGGTGAACCAGCTCACTAGGCCACCACAGACCGCCGGCAGGACATATACCCCGTACCATCCGAATGCCAGGTACGACGGGACTGACGCGAGCGGAAAACTTACTGGCCACCACGAGTAAATTTGGTCATCAGAGCGTGACCAATACATGAGAGGCACAAACTGCAAGTTTTGGTCCAGATAACGCCCTGGGTATGGCAAGGGCGCAGCTGGATCACCTGATCGTATGGCGCTTTGCATATAAAGGTATTTGCCACCTTCGTCCAAAGACCAGAAGATTTCTGGTGGATAGAATGCCACCCAGGCCAAGTAGAAGACTAGAAGACTACCAGTTGCCCATAGCAGTGGATCGCACAACAGACGTCGGGCAAAGCCAACCTGTGTCGTGGTTTCGTCTCGTCTGCCCGCGAAGATTTCAGATAGCGACCAGGATGCCCGACCAGTGCCATGGACGGTATCCTCGCGAGCGGGTGGTAGCCGCTGTGCACGGATGACGTTCCAGATGATCTGCCAGTGATATTCCCGCAGTGGGCTGCCGTATTGCCTCCACAATGTGAGACAGAGCGCGACCCCACACACGACGAGCGCTAATATCACCAGGCCGACCGTCCACAGGTTCACAAAAGATGGTTTGTCCCAAAACATACCAGCCGGATCAAAGAGGAGATAGCGCGTCTGTCCCCAGTAGCCGAGAAAGCCCTGGTCGCGTGGCGCGTAGAACTTGGGCAACGCATGAAAGAACAGCACACTCATTCCCAGAACTGTTTCCAGGAGAGCCAGCAGCACAGCAATTGGAGCGCGCCAGTGTTGGCCTAGCCACCATACGCCAAGGCCTACCAGCCATGCAGAAGGAAGCAGGGCGGGTAGCAGAAAACGTCCTTGAATGACTGGCGTCAGCCCCTGGACGTAGCCAAGCAAAGTGGCAACAGCTGTCACCAGCAGCGCCGTGCCACCTATCACCAATGCACCACGCGCTGTCGTTGCCAAGCGCGTGTCTCGCTGGATCCATGCCCTTACCAATTTGTAGGCCAGCATGCCCGACAAGATGATCAGCGCCAGCTGCATCAGCGCTGCACTGGGTTTGGTGATCACGCGGGCACCATCCCAGGTGATCGCCCAGTTGTTGCGCACCAAGTCGGCGGCCCCAGTGGCGATGCGCTCCGAAAGCGATCCTGAAACAAGCGGTGGGATGCGCTCTACAAACGCTCTCACGCCCGTCGGCTCGCCATACAATGCCACATTACGGACTGTCACACTGACCAGACACATACCAGCGATGGCTACTATCGCCAATATCTGACTGGTTACCCGCTTGAGCGACTGGTGTCGAGTAGAGCCTGCCAGAATCCAGCCCAGCGTTACAGCTGGAAGGATCACCCAAGCTGAGAGTTTGCTGAGCACAGCTACGCCACAGCCGATGCCTATCAATATGGCTCGTCTCCAGCTCGTTCCATACTTCCAGCTGAGTGCCAAACACGCAAAAGCACCTGCACACGCGATCTCCACCATCAGGTCATTATTCACGCGCCCGGCCGACGCTGCTCGCTCTGGGTTGAGTGCAACAAACAATGTTGCCACCACCGCTATGAAAGGTGCTTCGGGCCACAGCCAGTGCGTACTGGCCCACGTCAACACCAAGGTGATGCCACTCAGCAACACTCCCACAATGCGCAAGGAGAACAGATTGCCGACTATGTCAGAAGGCCCTAGCAGGTAAAACGGTGCCATAAGCAAGTAATACAGAGGGGGATGATGCCCTTCATAGCTGTGTGAATCGAAGGCGGCATTAAATTCCTCGCGGCTGGGCATCTGGGTAGCACCCAACGTAACATATCGTTTGACCGCGAAGATGGAGTCCACGATTCTCTCAGGCAGGCGGTCGCGCCACATAACAGGCGCGCGTCCTTCCTCAGCAATCATCTGAATGTAGTGGAAGTGCTGCTGCTCATCCAGAAGCCCCCACGGTGGCATAACCAAGGCGTACAACAGAGCGTGCAGGACGCCAAGTAATACAATGAGTGCAGGCACCCAAAACTTAAATGGTGGTTGGGAAGATCTCGTCATGTGAATGTGTATTGCTCGTGATAGGGGTGCTCTAACGGATCCTGCTCTAATGCACGCTTTGCGCCGCTTCCTCCAGGATTTCCTGAGCGCTGCGGCGGGTTCCTTCGCTGGGCGTGCCCAGCATGGCAGCCAGCTCTTCGACACGCGCCGCACCCTCTACTGCACGCACCCGCGTCGTGGTGCGCCCGGCATGGGTGCTCTTCTCCACTACGAAGTGCATGTCGGCATAGCCAGCAATCTGCGGCAGATGCGTCACACAGATCACCTGGCGCACTTGCGGCCCGACGTGGCTGATCGCGCGCAACTTGCGCCCCACTACGGCGCCAACACGCCCGCCGATGCCCTGGTCGAGCTCGTCGAAAATGAGCGTGGGCGTCTCGTCGGCTGCCGCCAGTACCGTCTTAAGCGCTAACATCAGCCGACTGGCCTCGCCACCTGAGGCCGTTCGGGCCAGCGGATTCAGCCCTTCACCCGGATTAGGCGCGATCATAAACTCGACACGGTCGATGCCGTTCTCATTGCATGCCAGGGTTCGTCCTTCGACGTAGACGCCCTCCGGATCATCGCTCCAGGTCAGATCCACGGCGAAGCGTGCCCCCTTCATATTCAGATCAGCCAGCTGGGCTTCGGCGCCAGCAGCCAGTCGCTTCGCTGCTGCGCGGCGTGCCCGGGATAGAGCCAGCGCCGCCTGGCCAATCTCGTGCCGCAGTCGCTCCTCTTCGGCGCGCAGCCATTCCGTGCGCTCCCCACTGTGCGTGATGTGCTCCAGCTCTGCCTGCGCCTGCTCACGATATGCCAGCACCTCGGCAATGGAGCCACCATACTTGCGCTTGAGATTGTGGAGCAATGCCAAGCGTTCTTCTACGTATTCCAGCCGACGTGGGTTGATCTCGACATTGTCGCGGTAGGCGCGCAATGTGTGCGCCAGCTCGCTCACCTGAACCGTCAATGAGTCCGCTTGCTCATGACTGGCAACCAGAGAGGCATCGATCTGCGCCAGCTGGTACAAAACGCGCGATACCTGACCAAGCAGGTCACTGGCAGCCAATTGCGTCTCATCACCTTCGTAAAGCAGACGGCAAGCTTCATCGGCCAGCTGGGCCAAGCGCTCGGCGTTGGCCAGACGGGTGCGCTCAGCATGCAGCTCCTCTTCCTCCTCGAGACGCAGCCGGGCCGAGTCAATCTCCTGGATCTGGTACGTCAGCTGATCAATGCGCCGTGCCAGTTCCCTTTCATCGCGCAGCAACATTTCCAGTTCGCGACGCACAGCGCGCAGCCGGCGCACTTGCTCCGCCAGCTGCTCACGTTGTACCTCCAACCCACCAAAACGATCCAGCAGACGCTGCTGTGCTGCTGTGCGCAGCAAACTGAGATGCTCGCCCTGACCATGAATATCCACCAGCGGCTGACCTATCTCCTCCAGCAAGCCTAGACTCACCACACGACCATTGACGCGGCAGTAGGAACGCCCGTTGGCGCGAATCTCACGCCCCAGCACCAGCACATCCGGAGCATCTCCCTCCAAACCCTCGCGCGCCAGAATGGGTTGCAGCAAGGCTTGCATGCGTGCGTCCAGGTGGAAGAGGCCCTCGATCTGAGCCATCTCAGCTCCAGCGCGCACCATGGTTGTGTCGGCGCGGCCACCCAGCAGCAGCCCGACAGCGTCGATGATGATCGACTTGCCGGCGCCTGTCTCGCCTGTCAGCACGTTGAAACCGGGGGCCAGCTGCAGGCGCAACTGCTCGATAATGGCAAAGTTGGCGATGTTCAGCTCAACCAACATCGTGCCCGGTTGACCTTACCCCGCCAGTCGGACGGTCAGCATTGGAACAAATGCCCGCAAGAACAGTTGCAACGCGCTCCGCTATCCCTGCCGCGCGCAATATGGACGCGCCACAAATCCTCTGTCTTTCAGCGTGAAATGGTGTAGACACATTGCTCTTATCCCATTCTCATTTAATTTTGGCACATCTGCCTGTGCCGTGCAATTTGGGTTTCAGCTGGCGGGGACGCTTCGCTGCTGAGTTGCCGCTGGGTCACCGCAACCGGGCCGCTGCAGCTCCACTTCCCAGGAAAATCAGAATGCCTGGCACCACGAGACCCAGCAGGTTGCCGCTCAGCAAGACGAGTGCAATAAAGGGCAACACCCCGACGATCAGGCAAACCAACACCACTGTGCTCAGATAGCGACTGCGCCGGCGGCCCACCGCACGCCACACCGCCTCCGCAATAAGACCCCCAACAGGCGGAGCGAGCAGGAAAGCGATCAGCCATGAAAAGAAGCCTATGCGTGCCACCACAAAGGTGAAGATGTACCCTGCTATGAGGGACAGCGGCAGCGCTACCACGCCTGCAATTACATAGTCCAGCTTGCCCCCCGTATAGAAGCGATTCTGCTGTGTACGTACGCAATCGGGGCAACGGAAGCCCACCGGTGTGCGTACAGCACATTTGGGACAAATGGGGTTGCCGCAGCGGTTGCAGCGCAAACTGGTGGGCGTATCAGGATGGCGGTAGCAGGTGAGTGCTACTTCTCCTTCTGGTTGCACAGTTCAGTCTCCGCTTTCGTTGGCCGAGACACCCAGCCTTTGCATCAAGGTGCGATAGAAGTAGGTGCGATCTTGCAGCCGGATGAAGCGACACACGCGCGGGCTAGCATGCACGACCACCTCATCGCGATCGGCCATCTCCACCTGATACTGGCCGTCAATGGTAAGGATGGCGACATGGTCAGTGCGAACTTTGATGCGCACTACACTACCCTGGGAGAGGACGATGGCGCGCTCCAAACTGAGATGAGGCGCCAGCGGGATCAGCAGCATGTTCTTCAACTCGGGAGGCACAATCGGACCGCCCGCCGCTAGCGCATATGCCGTAGAACCGGTGGCAGTGGAAACGATCAGGCCATCCGCGGCGTAGGTCGTCAGGTAGCCGCCATCGATGTAGGTGGGCAGTCGCACAATGCGTGCCAGCGCGCCACGGCTGACCACCACTTCGTTGAGTGCTTCATGACAGCTGATCTGCTGATCAGCACGCCAGTATTGCGCCTCGATCATCATGCGTTCTTCCACCCAGTAGTCGCCCGCCAGAGTGCGTTCCAACCCTTCGTGCCAAGCTTGCGGTTGCAACTCAGCCAAGAAGCCCAGACGCCCCAGATTGACGCCCAGGATGGGGATGCCGTGCCGCGAGCCCATCCGTGCGGCGCGCAGCATACTGCCATCACCCCCCAGGGTGACAAACAGGTCAAGCGCAGCTGCCTGTTCTGCTACAGCCGCTTCGTCCCAGTTCGATCCCACCCAAACGGAGACGCCACGACCTTCCAGAAACTCCAGCATCTCGGCAGCCAGGACGCGGGATTGCGGAATCATGGGGTGGTACAACAGACCGATGTGTTTGAAATGGGGCTGTGGACATTCTTTCATAGTGTTGACCGGCAGAATTATCGTCCTGGAGCGTGGCGGTGTCAAGCCGGAAAATAATAGGGGTGCGACTGGAAAATCTGAATTGACAAAATATAGGGGGAATGCTAAACTTTAGCGCGCGAGCCGTTAGCTCAGGCTGGTAGAGCACCTGCCTTTTAAGCAGGGAGTCGTGGGTTCGAATCCCACACGGCTCATGTAGTGTGCCATAGCTTGTGATCCGCGCACCTCTTTCTGTCTCCCGATGCCTGGTCGTTCCTCTCTTGTTGTGGAGAGGGGAAAAAACAGCCCCAATCCCTTGCGCATGGTGTGGATCAGAGCCACGCGCGTAAGCAAGCGGTCAGGGGCGGCGCATGAACAAGCGGCAGTACAATCCACTCCCTCACAGTCGCGGCGATTCGGTAGGGTGTACGGTTTCAATGGGCCGGGTGGGAGTCGAACCCACACTCCCCGAGGGGAAAGGGATTTTAAGTCCCCTGCGTCTGCCATTCCGCCACCGGCCCGCCAGCGCTCATTGCGGGTCATCCTGCACGTTGCCGTCGGGCGCCCCCGGGACGATTGTATGCTAGGATCGGGAACAGCCGGCCGGGTGATCGCTCCGGGCTGACAGTGGTGCTACCCTGCCCTCACTATTTGGTGCGCACTCCTCAGCGGCCGTATGCCAAGACGCTGACGCTGGCACATCTCATCATAACACACAAACACATGGGTGTCAATGCGTTCATTCCAGCATGTAGAACTCTTCAATGCCCAAACATGGTGAGTGGATGGAGACCTGCGCGCTCTGAGGTATCGCTATGTCCCCGATGACCACCAACACATTTCGCCTCTACCGACTGTAGCCTATCGCTATTGTTGGAACATTGAAAAGCCCTACTCTCACTTCAATTTCCCTTGACAGAAGCTGGTTCCTATGCTATACTTTAAAACACTGTCGGGAGGGGATGCTCCACGAAGCGGGAGGACGTATGTGCAGCGCTACGAGAGGTGAGCAGCTGCTCATTCACAGTCCGAATACTCTTTTCTTTCACTTGGAAGCAGTTGCGCATCAGTGCGTTGCTGGTTTGTCCCGACGCCCCAACACAGCTTGGTTTCAACCTCAGTGTCTCTTCCGAGGCGGCATGCTGCTTCGCTGTTTGGAATCTCGTGCGCAGAAGGAGTCCGTCTCTTTGGCACAGCGAGGGGCTGGCTTAGTCGCCTACGCTCAGTCCAGCGGGTAACTATTGTAGCGGGCATGCGGATTGGAGAGACCTTGTCAGATTACTGGATGTGTGATGGTGCACTCCAGCAATCAGGCATCCTGCCAGAGTAAGCTCTATGATAATTTTATTTTATTGACACAAGTGAAAGGAGGGATGACAGGCGCAAGTTTCATAAAAGTTCAGATATAGGCCTACAGACGCGCAATTTGTGGCAGAAAATGATCTCTCAGGACACACACTCGAAGTGGAGTCAATTTTCTCGAAGTAGGAGAAAGGGGGACAAGTGATGAACAAGAAGCAAATGCGTTCAGCTCGTTTATCTCGTCGTGATTTCTTGCGCACAGCGGGTATTGTTGGCGCTGGGCTGGTGGCATCAGCTTATGTCGCGCCTGCAGCACTTGCCAACAACAAATTCGACGCGCCTGTACGCGCTCCGGCTATCCTGCAGGGTGAGAAACCTGGCCTGGCACCCGGTATGATCGGCGGTCCCACCGGTTTCGAGGGCGCCGAGCGCTACCAATACAGTGCTGACAGCCCGGCTGGACGGGCTATCCTTGCCCTGAGGGAGTTGCCGCCGGACAAGAAACCGGAGAAGCTGGTGGTAATGCATCCAGCTGGCGCTGTGGGTCACTGGAGCGTTCCTTTCCCCGAAGGTGCTCCCACCGCGCAGCAGGTCTTCGAGGAGGAGACTGGTATCAAGCTCGAGGTCATTCCCACCAACGAAAACGAGCAGTTCCAGAAGATCATCCAGGATGTGACCACTCAGGCTGGTCAGTATGATATTTATTCCTTCTGGGGCAATAACCGAGGCACACTCGCCGAAGCGGGCGCCTTCTTGATTTTGGACGATTTTGTTGCCAAATACCGTCCAGAGTGGGAAGAGTACTACGCCGGCGGCCAACTAACAGTCGAAAGCTTCGCTAAATATGCTGGTCACTACGTCTGTGTCTCGTTCGATGGCGACTACCAGTCTTGGAATTACCGTATTGATCTCTTCGAAGACCCTGAGGAGCAGAAGAGCTTCAAGGCCAAGTATGGTTGGGACTTGCAGTGGCCAGAGACATGGGAGCAGCTGGATCAACTGGCCGAGTTCTTCACACGTCCCGAGCAGAATCTGCTCGGTTGTACCGACCTCCGCAATCCGATTTGGGGCCTGACAAACTGGATCCAGCGCTATGCCAGCTTCGCCAATCCAGCTCAAATGTACTTCGATCCAGAGACCGGGGATGCGCTGATCAACTCCGAAGCAGGTATCAAGGCCACCCAGGAATACGCCGACACCCTAAAGTACAAGTCGAAGGACGCTCTGAGCTGGGGTTGGCCGGAGCAATATAATAACATGGCTGCTGGCGGCGCAGCGATCACGTGCGCCTTCCCCAATATGCCAAAGTTCCTGGACAACCCAAAGAACCCGGACAGCAAGGTGGTTGGCAAGCTGCGCACTGGGCTCGCGCCTGGTCGCATCATCGACGGCAAGCTGATCCGTCGTACTGTATGGTGGCCTAATATCACCCTGGCTGTTTCAACTCAAACCAAGTATCCTGAGGCAGCTTATCTATTCCTGCAATGGGCCGATTCCTCGCCGATGTTCACATTTATGGTGGGCAACCCCGCAGGGTACTACGATCCCTTCCAGAAGCAGAACTTCACCGATCCGGTCGTCGTGGCCAGTTACCATGACTACCACGTGCCCACCATGATCGCCTCGATCGAGCACTCCGTGCCCCCACTCAATCTCAATGGTGCCAGCGAGTATGAGACAGCACTGGACAACAATGTCCAGGCGGTCCTGACCGGTAAGAAGACCGCTGAGCAGGCCATGGCGGATTGCGCTGCTGAATGGAATGCCATCACTGACCGGCTCGGCCGTGAGAAGCAGATCGAGGCCATCAAAGCGCAGGTCGCTGCTTACTCAACTGTGGTGGACACGCCTACCATTAAGAAGGCCTGATGTAAGCAATTAGTCTGTGCTCCCTCCAGCCGACCAGCTGGAGGGAGCTGCTATACGTTGTGAGGAGCGAGTTAATTCATGGGGGGAAATGTTGCTGTTCCAGTGATCCAGGATGAACGCATCGGAGAAACGGGCCGGGTGCGACGCCGCCGCTTTCTGGACATGAGTGATGTGCGCATCTTCTCTACGTCGCTCACCGCACCCGCACAGTTCGTGCTGTTGTTCATCATTATGTTCCCGCTGTTAGCGGAGGTCTATATCAGTCTGACCTCATGGACACCCACGCGGGGTGGTGATTGGACACAGGCTTACCGTTTTTGGGATTGGGGCCGCAATTATGTCGAAGTATTTCGCGACATTGCCTTTTGGCAGGCGTTGGGACGCACGTTTCTGATTGCGGGTGTGGCTGTAGCTTTGGAATTTCTGCTTGGTCTGGGCATCGCTTTCTTGTTTCTCGAGGAATTTCCTGGCAAACGCATTTTCTACACACTTATGCTGGTCCCTATGATGATCGTGCCTGCCGTGGCCGGCTATGTATTTTGGCTCTTCTTCCAGTCCAATGGTCCCCTCAATGCCATTATCTCTCTCTTGATCGGCCAACCCTTTACTTTGACTTGGCTGGCTAATGACGTCACCGCTATGATTGCGGTCATCGTTGCCGAGGTGTGGGAATGGACGCCTTTGATGTTTCTCATCATGTTGTCCGGCCTGGTAGGGCTCCCGGAAGACCAGATGCGTGCTGCCACCATGTTAGGCGCTACAGCATGGCAGAAATTCCGCTATCTGGTGCTACCTATTCTCAAGCCCATTATTATCATCGCCGTAGTCATCCGCGGAATGGAAGCTGTGAAGATCTTCGACATGGTCTACCTGATGACTCAGGGGGGGCCGGCACAAGCGACGGAGACCATCTCAATTTACATGTACAAAGTGGCTTTTCAGCAGGTACGCTGGTCTTTTGCTGCTGCGGCCGCGATGACCATCTTGGTCATCATGACCATCATCGCTTCCTACGCACTGCGTCCGCTACAGACACCTCAGCGGGAAATTGGATAGACGAGTACATAAAGAGTGGATGAGAAGGAGTAGTGTGAGATGCAGAAAACACCTACCTGGCAGCGCGTGGTCCGTTACGCGCTGGTGATCATCGTCGTGGGGATGTTCACCTTCCCCACTTACTGGATGGTCACAATGGCTTTCAAGCCGAAGGTCGAGTGGTCCACTGCCCACGGCACCATCTATTGGGTGCCCAAGAACCCGACACTGGAAAATTTTGATACAGTGTTGACCGAATACCGTGGTCAGTTCTTCCGTGCCAACCAGAGCTCGGCTCTGCCTTCCATCCGTAGCAGCATCATCGTTTCCATCGGCGGCACCTTGTTTGCTCTCCTCATCGGTACACTGGCTGCTTACGGTCTGTCGCGCTTCTCGGTGGATACGGGCGATCTCCCTTGGTATGTCGCCCTTGGTCGGTTGGCCCTATTGATCCTGGTGTTGTTGCCCTTTATGGTGCTCTGGGCTTGGCTGGGTATCATTCGCTACTGGTATGGCATACTCACCTTCACCATACTTGGCATCGCCGCTGACCAGCTGATCGGGCGGCTCTTGGGACGCATCTATCGCGGGCCAACTGGCAGCTTGGCCTTCTCCATTCTGCAACTGCGCATGTTTCCACCTATGGCTATTGTGATCCCTGTGATGATCATGTGGTCAGCGTTTAAGTTAATCGACACGTGGTATGGACTGGTGGCCGTCTATGGTGTGGTGACCTTCCCATTTGTCGTCTGGCTGATGAAAAGCTTCTTCGATGAGATCCCGCGCGAGCTGGACGAAGCAGCCATTGTCGACGGAGCGTCGAACTGGGGCGCTTTTCTTAAGGTGGTGTTGCCGCTAGCCAAGGGAGGTCTTGCCAGCACAGCCCTGTTTGTCTTCATCCTCAACTGGAGTGACTTCTTGATCGCCCTGCTGCTCACAACTCGCGACTGGCCGACTATCCCGGTCTTTCTGAACTCGCTGGTTTCGTCTGAGATTGGCGCGCAGCACGGCCCCAAGGCAGCCCTGGGTCTGCTGGCCGTCATCCCGCCAGTGGTATTTGGCATCCTGATCCAGCGTTATCTGGTGCGCGGCCTAACCTTTGGTGCTATCAAACGGTGAGTGCAAAGTATGGCAAGTGTCCGCCTAGAGAACCTGCGCAAAGAATTTGGTACTGTGGTTGCTGTCAAGGAGCTCAATTTACATTTCCCGGATGGCAAGTTTGCAGCTATTTTGGGACCTTCTGGGTGTGGCAAGACCACCACAATGAATATGATCGCCGGCCTGGAAACTCCCACACGTGGTTCCATCTATTTTGACGATCGCCGCATGAATGACGTGCCGCCCGGAAAACGTGACGTTGGGTTCGTCTTCCAGAACTATGCGATCTTCACGCATATGACCATTGCCGAGAACATCGGTTTCGGGCTGAAGATCAGAGGAGTGGATGAGACCACCATCCGTCGCGAAGTAGGCAAGATCGCCGAGCTCCTCGAGCTGACTGATATGCTGAATGTAAATGCTGGGCGGTTGAGCGTCAACGACATGCAGAAGGTGGCTTTGGGACGCAGTATGATTGTCAAGCCGCGTATCTTCTTGTTGGACGAGCCATTCAGCAACCTGGACGCTGCTTTCCGCGCCTTTATGCGTGGCGAGCTCAAGCGCATTCAGCGTGAGATCGGTCAGACTATGATCTATGTGACACACGATCAGGTGGAGGCGATGAGTATGGCCGACCTCATCGCAGTGATGGATTTCGGCGTGCTCCAGCAGTTCGGTAGCCCGGACGAAATCTACAACCAGCCGGTCAACACCTTCGTGGCCAATTTTATCGGCAGCCCCAATATGAACTTCGTAGCATGCTCATTTCGCAGCGAGGATGGTAAGGGTTACTTAGTGCAAAAACGCGGCAGCGCGCGCATCGCCATCGATGAGCGCCGGCGCCAGCTGCTCGAGCACCATTCTGGCAACCAAGATTTGATCTGGGGCATCCGGCCTGAGCATATGACTTTGCATGCTGAGCCAATCTCGTCTGATTGCATCCAAGCCGTGGTGCGCTTCCTCGAGCCCCTTGGCCCCAAAACAGTGGTACATCTGCGATTGGGTGAAGAGCACATCAAGGTGATCGCACCCCCGTCTTATCGTGAGGCAGCTGGTGTTGTGCAGTGGATTCAGATCAATCCACAGTACCTGCATGTCTTCGATGCCAAGACGGGTGTCGTCATTCGTTAAACGTTGGGTAGGATCTGAGGTAGGGCGATGGCTAACATCCATCTTGAAAATGTGACCAAGCACTTTGGCCGCGTCACAGCGTTGCAATCAATTAATCTGGAAATCCACCATGGTGAGTTCTTCTGCGTGTTGGGGCCGCCAGGAGCAGGCAAGACCACCCTTCTGCGCCTGATTGTCGGTCTGGAGAAGCCGGATGAGGGTAACATTTATATCGATGGTGAGCGAGTCAACGAGGTGCATCCGCGCGACCGCGATATCGCTATGATCTTCCAGAATCTGGCACTCTATCCGGATAAGACCGTCTTTGACAACATCGCTTTCCCTCTGCGTGAGCGCAAAATGCCTCCTGAACAGATTAGAACCAAGGTGACCCAAGTCGCCAGAACGTTACATATCGAACACTTGCTGGAGCGCAAGCCAGGGAAATTGAGCGGTGGCGAACGGCAGCGTGTCGCTATCGCGCGTGCTCTTGTGCGCACGCCGCGTGCCTATCTTATGGATGAACCACTGGCAAATTTGGATGCCCTGTTGCGCCTCGAGATGCGCATTGAGCTGAAGCGGCTTCAAGAGGACCTGCATGAAACGTTGGTATATGTCACCAGTGACCAGGTCGAAGCCATGAGTATGGCCGATCGGATTGCAGTAATATACAAAGGGGTGTTACAGCAGTGTGATACTCCTGATAACGTATACAATCTCCCCGCCAATAGACTGGTGGCCACTATTGTCGGGAGTCCGCCTATGAATTTCCTCGCCTGCAAGGTTCAACGTACGAATGGTCAGTTGAATCTGGTGCATTCCGGATTCGGTTTCCAAGTAGTGGGTGCTGACCATCCATTGTGGGACTGTTTGTGCCGTGCGCTGCCGACCGTCCAAGAGGTATTGGTAGGTGTGCGACCGGAGGACATCAAGCTATATCCAGATCAGCCAACCCATCTGATTGCGTTCCCAGCCCGAGTTGCGGTAACCGAACCGTTGGGTGCTGAGACGATAGTCGATGTGCAGCTCGGCCGTGACATCATTAAGGTGATCACACCGCCGACCGAATATTTCAGTGAAAAGCAAGATGTGTGGGTTGCATTTGATATGGCCAAAGTACACGTCATGGATGCACAAACGGGGGCCCGCATTTACACGACGGGTGCGCCGGGGCAGTTGCAGTGTATGCTGCCTGGAGTATGTACGTGATCTGTTCACCCACGTTGGGATCTCGAGAACGTACCTGAGCCTGTACAAGACCTTTACTCTCCACAACATGCATAGGTGACACTCTCTTCTGGATGTCGGTGGGCTGCCATTTTTGCCTTTTGTCCGGCGAAGGCATCGAAGGTTTCATATGGGAGTGTACTTCACGTAATTGATGGAAAAGGGAGGATGTAAGCATCACAGGTGTGCAGTGTTCCGTCGCAAGGGATGCTGCTTACAGCAACCAAGGCCTTTTATGTTTTCCGTTCCACGATCTCCTTGAAGTTATCTTCTTATGCTAATAGGCGGAGTGCCCCACCTCAGCCTCCACTGACTGGATGATTGTCTCACACGCGACAGGCGCGCCAAAGTAGTGTGCGTAGTCACTCTGGAACTATGACTACATGACTTGCCGCTAGCAGCCTGTATCGCAGCCGCTCACCTGACCGACCGACTTAAGGCAGCCGGCCGCTTGCAAAACGGGTTACGACACAATTGTTTTACATACTCAGGGTTCGAATCGCTGAAGTAAAGCTATAAGAAGCAGCCAAGCATCCGTCATCCAATCGCGACGAAGGCCTCATCCCGAAGTTACAGTGAACACCCCTCCGGTAGGCCAGGATCTCACTTTCCTCCAACATGCATCTTCGAATTGAAGCAAAACTTTTCAGTGGTCCAACAACAGCGACAGGTCGTAGTCGGTAGGGGCAGAAATGTTTCGGTGGTCATCAGGGATATAGTGATACCCCAGAACGCGCAGAGCGCCATCTATTGATACGCGTTTGAGCATTGAAAAAGCCCTAAAAATTGGAGCCTGAGCACTTGACAGATGTCATAGTATTGTGTTATTATAGGGATTAGAACGTATGTTCTATATCCGAGACCAAGATGCAGGTGGGGCAATGCGACGCCTACTGGACTATCAGGCGGATCGGATCGAGCAGATTCTTTCCGCGCATAATGTACCTAGTCGTGTATTGGGAGGAGTTGTCACGCCTCGCTGGATACGCTTTGAGATAGTTCCTGCGATGGGCACACGGGTCACAAATATTGCACGGTTGTCAGAAGAGATCGCGCTATGGCTCGGCAGTCGTGGTGTGCGGGTCAGGCGCGATGGAGGGCGCATCCACATCGAAGTACCACGTGAGGAGGGCGGAATGGTTCAACTACTTCCCTTGATGGCTCGCTTGGGTGAAATTCCTCGCCACACGGCAGTTCTTGGCCTGGATGAGGGAGGAATACCGCTTTTGCTGCGGCTTCCAAGCCCAGATGTCTGCCACGCGCTGGTGGCCGGTACAACGGGCAGTGGTAAGACTGCGCTGGTGCGCAGTATGGCGCTCAGTTTGGCGCTGAGTAACCGAGCGGGAGAACTGCAACTGGTCATCATCGATCCTAAGGGGCGCGGCTACACTGCTCTTGAGGGACTACCACATCTTCTCTGTCCCGTTGTGCGAGAGGTGGACGAAGCTATCGAGACTCTTGACAGGCTGGTGTACCAAATGGTGCGTCGCGATCGGGAGGGTGTCCAGGAGCCGCGTCTAGTGGTCGTAATTGACGAGATGGCCGACTTGGTGACCGCTGGTGGCAATGCATTTGTGCAGATGGTGACGCGCTTGACTCAACGCGGGCGTGAGGCAGGCATCCATCTAATTGGATGTACCCAGAAACCGACCGTTGAGGCGATTGGAAGTCTGGTGAAGAGCAACTTCCCGGTGCGGCTGGTGGGCAGCGTTGCAAGCCCTGAGGATGGACGCGTAGCAACGGGTTTGCGTGCCTCAGGTGCAGAGAAGCTACTGGGTCGGGGAGACTTTCTTTTAGTGGTCAAGAATGAGCTCGTGCGCTTCCAGGCAGCCTACATCAGCATCCAGGAAGCGGAGGAGGTGGTCAACTTTATGAAGCGCAAAGGGAGCGCGTCTCGACTTTGGCTGGCCGATTATGTCTCCAGCGCCTATGTGCATTAAGCGAGGGAAAATATGTGCGGTCGATTTGTTTTATACAGTTCTCTGGATGACATCGTACGCGCTTTGGACGTGCAAGTGGTGCGCGCCCAGTGGCGTCCCCGTTACAACATCGCTCCCACCCAACCGGTAATGGTGGTCCTTCGGGAAGATGGTCTCAATGTGCTGGAGGAGATGGTTTGGGGCCTTATCCCGCATTGGGCAAGGGAGCGCCCTGTGACAGGGGGCCTGATCAATGCCCGTGCTGAGACGTTGTCCCAGAAGCCGAGCTTTAGACGAGCATTTGCCAGACAGCGCTGTCTGGTGGTTGCTGATGGCTTCTACGAGTGGCGCAAACTAGAGCGCACTCGAGTGCCATTCTACTTCTACTTGAAGCGGCATCCCTTTGCCTTTGCTGGCCTGTATGATATCTGGCAATCGCCGGAGGGAGAGGTAGTTCGTTCGTGTTCCGTCGTGACCACACACGCAAACTCTCTTGTCCAGCCCATCCATACTCGAATGCCTGTCATATTGCCAAAGGAGGCTGAAGCACAATGGCTTGCTCCACAATCCGTGCTCACCGAGCTGTTAGCACTTCTACGCCCGATTTCACCCGACGGAATGGAAATGTACCCGGTATCGTCGCGGGTCAATTCTCCAGCGTACGATAGCCCTGAGTGTATTCTGCCCGTGGAAGAGAGCGTTTTATAGGGGCAGGCAGCAGATGCGTCAACCGGACGGAGGTGTCCGGGAGGAGAGTGTGATCCAGAGTGGATGTTTGTCTGAGATTGTTGACCCTTCTCACCCAAAATGGAGGCCTATACGGCAGTAACTGGATATGTTTCCAGTCGTTGTATCGTGCTTCTAATATATTTTAACAGTATCATTTTCGCAGAATAAGGAGGTTTGCAACATGGGACGTGGCATTTTGATTTTGGCGAGCGTTTTTTGTGTGGCGGTCGCTCTTGTCGTTGGCAGTCGGATGAGCGTAGATGCTACTGCACTGGTTGTCGGCGTGGTATGCGGTGTGCTGGCCAGTATACCAGGCAGCTTACTCCTAATTTGGGCCTCGTATCGCCGCGATGAGTTGCTCAACGCAAAGCAAAATGGACATCCGGGGGCAAGCCCTTACTACCCACCAATTGTTGTGGTCAATCCCGGTCAACCTCCGTACCGGCAGGCAGGAGACCCTCTGGCATTTCCGCCTCCTACAAGCACACTCCTCCCCACCGGTACGCGTCAGTTTAAGATAATAGGAGAACCAGAAGATAACACTCGTTCGTCCAATTATCTGTTCGGACTCCTCGAGCGCCGCGAGTGGTGAAACTCTCTCGGTCGCTGTAAACCGGTGTGGGTGGTTTCGAGGATCTTAGTCGGAATGTGTGGTATCTTGGTATCTCGCTGTCTGTCGGGTGGGGATTAGGGTACAAGGATTAGGGTGCCCAGGCAATGCGCTCCAATAGCCAGTCCTGCCCGCGGGCACCCCAATCGGCAACCCGTATCGCCTCGCCACCATCTGCTGGCATAACGTAGATGCCCCATGCGCCCTCTCGATCTGAGACGAAAGCCAGATGCTTTCCATCAGGGGACCAGACAGGAAGGCCATCGTTGCTCTCTGACGTGGTGAGCGCCTGGACGGATCCACTTGTGAGGTCGACCAGATGCAGCTTCCAGCGCCCGCTGCGGCTGGACATAAAGGCAATGCGATTGCCATCAGGTGACCATGCAGGTGATCGGTCGCTCTCGTGGTCGGTTATACGGCCGGTTGGTCCGCCGCCGGCGGGTATTAGATACAAACCCGGGTTGTTGCCTTGCGGGTCAGAGCCTTGGTAAATGATACGACTCCCATCAGGTGACCATGCTGGGGTCCTTCCATCCACCAATGCCACCGCCTCGCCGCGACCATCGGCCCAACCGATGTACACGACCCACTTGCGGTCGCCAGAGCGTTGTGAAGGAAAGACAAACCGGGTGCTGTCGGGTGCCCAGTCCGGCGCAATGTCCTCTCCATAACTAGTTGCACGTGTGTCTTGGCCAGTTGAGAGATCGAATACATGGATGCCAATGCTATCACCACGCTCAGAGTGGTAAGCGATCAACCGGCCATCTTTGCTCGCTGCCGGTTGTGATCCATCTGTTAGCACCACCCTCGTTGTTCTCTCGGCCAAGTCAAGAGCGAGAATCTGCCATCTTTTGTTCTCTTCGTCGAACCGCGAGAAGAGGATGGTACCAGAAAGCTGGGACTTCGATGGTGATCGAGCTTTTGCTGTACTTGTCGTATCTGTCGGAGCACCCGGCAGTTGCATCGCGGAGTCAGAGGCCCCTGCGGCAGGTGCAGTAGGGGTGGGATTGGCACAACGCCAGCTCGCGTTTGCATGTTTGCGCTGAATGCTGGCGTTTGACTGAAGCATTGCTGCCTGCATATACTGCGTCTCAGCTACACACCAAGCAGACTGTGCCCCTAAAGCGTCCCCGTAATTCTCATATGCCTGCGCGAGCAACACGCGCACATCAAGGTATTCTGGTGCCAGCGTGTATAGTTGCTCCAGATAGTTGATGGCCTGTGGCCAGTTACTGTCCCAGGCGCTACGCGCAAGAAGATACAGCGCAGCGAGGTCCACCTGCCGGCTGAGCTCAGGATCATCCGGGCGTTCGCGCATAGCGCGCTCAAAAGCTTGCTTGGCCTCTGCGACCTGTCCCTGTCCCAGGAGCTGCCATCCCAGCTGAGCATTTGTCTGAAACAGCAGCTCACTAACACGTTGAGATTGAAATCCTGGATCCAGGTCGCGAAGCTGTGAGGCACGCTCGGCGGCCTCTGCCCAGCGTTGTTGTTGTGCCAACTCTTCAGCTTCCTTCAGCAGGCTGGTAAGGGCTTCGTTTAGTGTGGCCGAGGTTGGAGTAGGCTGCGCCATGACGAACGTCTTGGCCTCGCGCAACGCATCGCGTGCCTGGCGGTGGGTGGGGTCCAAACGCAGTGTGTGCTCGAGCTCAGCGATCGCAAGCTCGTAGGTGCCATCCTGAAGATGTTGCAACCCTCGCTGATAGTGTGCCTCGGCCTCTTGACGCGTGAGAGCAGCACGCTGCTGTAGCCCTTGATAGACTGCCGCGCCCCCGATACCTGCATATATAAGTATCACGCACCCGAAGGCAACCAGGCATCCCCCGATCGCACGCCACAACGTCCAGTGGGGCCATCTAATGGATCCACTGCTTCTGGATGTGGAGTGCGATGCGGAGACGGGACGGTCGGGTCGTGTGGAATCACCTGTCTCACTAGTGGAGTGGTGCATCAGTCATACAACCCTCGCAATGCATTCATGCGCACTCGTAGCACCTCGATCAACATCCGCCAGGTATCATAGAGCGGCCTGATCTGACTGCGTTCTTTATAGTACCAATTGATGGGCACTTCAACAATGCGCAGTCCGCGTCGCTGAGCGATGAACAGACATTCCACGTCAAATCCCCAACCCTTGATGGTCTGGAGAGGGAAGATCTGCATCGCTGCCTCGCGTCGAAAACACTTGAAACCTGCCTGGGTATCCTGGATGCCACGAACGGCGAAAAGTCGTACAATTAAGTTGAATACACGCCCCATAAAGTGACGGTAGCCTGGCTCGTTGTAGCGGCGTGCGCCAGCAATTTCACGTGAAGCAATCGCTATGTCGTAGCATTCCAATGCTGGCGGAAGGAATTTGTTGACCTCGTCTATGGGCATAGAGAGGTCGCTGTCACACAGAAATAAGTATTCACCTCGAGCGCGCAACATACCGGCCTTGACCGCATGTCCCTTACCACCATGTTCAACCTGGTGCAGGATGAGAAAAGGGGCGGTCGATTGGAACTGACGCACCACATCGGCGGTGCGATCCACACTGCCATCGTCCACCACAATTATTTCTGCTTTGTAGGGCTGCTGTCGCAAAAAGTTGATAATCTGCGGCAGGCTCTCCGGCAGGCGCCGCTCTTCGTTATAGGCCGGCACAATGATGGAGAGGAAAAGTTCGTTCTCGTTTGACACAGGAGGGTCTGTCATATTCTCAGTTTTTCGACGTCTGGTTCAAAGCTCAGTCTATTATATCAGAAGCACAGCAGGACGGCCAGTCGCTTGTGGGGCCGCGATGCATCGGCTGGGAGAATCTTGTGCATTTCAGGTTGCGTGACAAGAGAGATCTCCTGGGGGATGAAAACGATCGCTCCTTCTATTGGTTGATCAAATGCGCTAGATAGCCGGCGCCAAAGCCATTGTCAATGTTCACCACACCTACACCTGGGGCACAGCTGTTCAACATTGTCAACAATGCTGCAACACCACCAAAACTTGCACCGTAACCGACGCTAGTGGGCACTCCAATCACAGGGCGGTCTACCAGCCCAGCAACCACACTGGTCAAGGCACCTTCCATACCTGCCACCACAATTAGTACGTTGGCTGCGAATAAAAGGTCGCGTTGATCGAAGAGACGATGTATGCCTGCCACGCCAACGTCGTACAGACGTTCCACTGAGCTGCCGAGTATGTCGGCGGTCACAGCGGCCTCCTCCGCAACTGGGATGTCGGCTGTGCCGGCGCTCACCACCAACACGGTTCCTCGTCCGCTGCGTGGCGTCGGTTGGCCTAGAAAGATCATGCGTGCCACCGCATAATAAATTGCTTCGGGAAAGACACGTTGTACTGCGTCAGCCACATCGGCAGTGGCTCGCGCTGCCAGCACACGTCCGTCATTTGCACGAATACGCCTGATGATTTCGATGATTTGCTGATTCGTCTTACCTGGACAGAAGATCACCTCTGGGAAGCCTTTGCGCAGCGCGCGGTGGGTGTCCAAGCGGGCAAACTCCAGGTTCTCATAGGGGAAACCGCGCAGCTGTACCATAGCTTCCTGAACGCTCACTTCGCCGCGGCGGACTCGTTCCAAAAGCTCCTGTAACCGTTCTACTTCCATATCGAAGCGCTGCGCTCCTGCACCAAAGACTCAAGATAGAAGGTGTATGCTAAACGCCTAAAGAAAACTATACCATGGGGTATGTCAAGACGAAACTCGGTGTTAGGGGGACGCGAAGCATGTTTACAAAGACACACGCATCGTCTCTACTTGTTCGGGTTCCAGGCTGATCATCCCGGAATCGTCATCGTAGGACAGCAGTTCGGCATACCGTCCCCAGCTCACCACCGTTTCCGCTTGCCGCCTGGCTTCCTCTACCGGAAACTCTAGCTCCAGCGCAGTCTGGATCACGTCCAGCTCCAGACGCTGTTTGTCAGCAGCGCGCAACATTGTCATCAACCACTTGAACAGCGGCAAGCGCCGAAGTCGTGTAGCAAATATCTCCTTGCGGGCAAGAATGCTTGCTTCTGCGAATGTCTCGCCTAGTGGGGTCAGGCTGATGTCACCTTGGGCTACTGTGGCAAATCCCAGCAACTCCCCTGCTTCAATGAGCTGCAAGAGGTGGTTGGAATCCACTTTCAGGTCTTGGGACAGGCGGTAGATGTCGGTGGAATTCTGCGGCGCCTCATTGAGTTTCTCGAGTAGACCAGCCAAATCGGTGATAGAAATGGATGGCAGTGCACGTGTACGGCCTGGCTCACCTGGTGCACTACCCAGCTCTACCTCCTCCGACTCTGTTTGACCAGTTAGAATAGCATACACACGGTCAACCAGCTCCATAAACTGTCTGTCTCTCTGCGAACGCGGGTGAGGAAGATCGACGTCTAGGTCGAAGACCACCCGGCCGGGATTGCGGTCCATAACCACAATGCGATCGGCCATTAATACCGCTTCTTCGATGTTGTGAGTGACCATTAGAATAGCACGCGTCGGTATTTTGTTGCCTGTCCACAGCTCCAGAAGCTCCCCTCGCAACCCTTCGGCGCTCAGTACATCCAGAGCTGAAAACGGTTCATCCAAACACAATAGTTCTGGTTCTACCGCCATGGCGCGCGCAAAGCCAACCTTTTGACGCATTCCTCCCGAGAGCTCGCGCGGGTAGGCGTTCTCAAAACCGTCCAGTCCGACCCGGTCCAACAGATCAAGTGCCCGTGCTGTGCGCAGTTTTTTGGGCACTACGCGTGCTTCTAACGCAACCTCCACGTTCTCAAGCACAGTGAGCCAGGGGAAAAGCGCAAATGTCTGAAATACAATGGTGGCATGCGGATTGACGCCCTGCTGCGGAACACCACGATAGAATACCTGCCCTTCAGTCGGTGATTGCAGACCTGTGATAATGCGCAGCAATGTGCTCTTTCCGCAGCCTGACGGGCCCAGTAGGGCGGTGAACTCCCCTTCACGGACTGCTAAGTTGACATCATGTATTGCCTCGAACCGCTTGGACCCGCTGTAGAACACCTGACTCACGTGCCTGATCTCCAACAGAACGCCGTTGTGATGCATTTCTTGTTACTCCATTCGGTAGCGTTGCTCAGCCACATGGTACAGTCGTCGCCATACAAGGCGGTTGATGAGGACAACAGTGAGCACCATGGCAAGAGTGGCCGCCAACAACAAGGGGTAATCTCCGATAGCTGTTGCTTTGGCAATCAAAGCGCCAATGCCAAACACACTGTGCGCTTCACCAGCAAACTCCACGTGCTCGGCCACAATGCTGGCGTTCCACGCTCCACCACTCGCTGTGATAGCTCCTGTGATGACAAAAGGAAACACCGAGGGCAATATTAGCGTGCGCCAACGACGCCAGCGACTCATCTGCAACAATGCAGTGGTGTACTTCAAATCCTGAGGGATCGTACTGGCGCCGGCAATTACGTTGAAGAGCAAATACCATTGGGTGCCCATCAACATTAGCACCACCGCAGCTAGATGCAATCCTCCAGGCAACCTCAACAGCACTAGTAATGCAGCAGGGAAGAGAGCTGTTGCGGGCACTGAGGCAGCCACCTGCACCAGGGGCTGCAACCATCTTGCAAGTTGAGGGTTTGTGCCAATGACCACGCCCAGTGGTATGGTCCAGCTCAGAGCTATCGCTAGCGCACCCATCACCCGCAACAGTGTGAGGCCAATCCCCAGTGCTATGTCACCCCACTGCGCTGGTGGAACTGCTGACAACATTTGAGCTGCTCGCAGCAGTCCATACACTAGTCCCAACACTAGCAACACCAACAGAATGCGCCCCACAGACACACGACTCTGTTGTGGCGCGGCAACCCGACCATGTACCAGAGACTTGCGTAGTAGAAAACTGTCCACAGCTTCACCGAAAGGACGAACCACATGAACGTTGAGCCATGTAACCAGCTGTGCACTGCGCAACAAGTCGTAAAACCAAGATGTGGGCGGGTTGTCTTGTGGAACCATCTGCAGCTTGAATCGTTCTGACCAAACCAGGAAAGGGCGCCATATGAGCTGGTCCAGCACAACGATTAACAGCAGCAATGCAAAAATACCCCAGCCCAGCGCCCATAGATTGCCTTGGTTAGCGGCTTCCTGGAGATAAGCGCCCAGGCCAGGTAGACGAAAGTTGCGTTGCCCTACGGTGAACATTTCAGCGGCCATCAAGAAGAACCAACCGCCTGCCCAACTCATCATGCTGTTCCAGATCAGACCTATAGCCGCAAAGGGGAGTTCCAACCTTGTGAAACGCAACCAGCTATTGAAGCCAAAACAAGCGCTTACTTCGTGCAGTTCCTTTGGGATGGTAGTCAGAGACTGATACCAGGCAAAAGTCAAGTTCCACACCTGGCTGGTGAAGATGAGCACAATAGAGCTCAATTCCACCGCCAGTCTTTGCGGCAGAATAGCGCTTAGTCCAAGCAACACAGCCGGCAGAAATGACAGAATGGGGACGCTCTGCAACACATCGAGCACTGGCAAAAGAACCTGCTCAGCCTGACGGTTGTAGGCTGCTGCGCGTCCATAAACGATGGAGAAAACCAGCGAAAGGAAATAGGCGGCGACCATGCGCATTAATGAGAGTCCAGTGTAGAGCGGCAACGAGCGCAAGCTGAGGTCGATTGTTGGTGCTGAAAGCGCCATTGGGGCATCCACCGCCAATCGCAAAGCAGCATATAGCAGGGCTGCTATGCCTATCAAGACCAAGACGTCGGCCCAGCTCAGCGAACGGTATAACGGCTGATTGACACGGAACAGGCGCGATCCTAACATAGTGAGCATTCCTTGGAAGGGACCATCCAGCGGTGCGCACGAAGTCTACGTGGAGCAGGGTTACGTTCTGAATGGAGTCTGATAAGGGTTAAACTTGTGTGTCCGGCCCTGTTCCAAGTGTTCGTCTCTGCACCATATTAGCCTGCAGCTCGCACGGCGCACAGGTACCTATGGCAGTTCCTTAGACCCCTTCAATTAGAACCAACTTGCTCTCATCCACGCGGATGAGAGCAAGTTGACGTACAACCACGGTCGCTATGAGCTACCGGCTCCAGGAGATGCGTTCTTCTAGCCAGCCACGCGAGGAAAGAAGCTCAGCGCCCACGATCCCATCCGGCGACCCCTTCATCGTGAACAGCTTACGCTGATCGCTGCCATCAGGGTTCATAGCCCATATGCCCCAAGTCCCATCACGGTCCGACACGAAGGCGATTGTGCTTCCGTCAGGAGACCAGGTTGGCAGTCCATCGTTTGCCGAGTTGTTGGTCAGGCGCACGATATTCTGTCCATTGCTGTCCATGATGAAGATTTCGTAGTTGCCAGCTCCCTCACGGGTAAGGGACATGAATACAATCTTGCTGCCATCCGGTGAGGGGGCGGGGGCAGTGTCACTGGAATTGTCGGTGATCTTGGTTGCGCCCACGCCTTCCGCATTGACTACAAACAGGCCACAGGATCCTTCCACTGTGCAACCTTTGTACACGATACGCCCGTCCTGAAAGACGCTCGCATATTCCGCGATCAAGCCAAAACCTGTTTCTTGATTGTTGGTTTGATTCACGCGGAACAGCCGTGGTACACGGTCGCCCTCGCGGCGCGAGGTAAATACCACCGTGATCGAGCTAGCGTCCCAGCATGGGAGTCCATCCTCAATGTAATTCGTCAGCAATCCACCTCTGCCACCCCCAATTGTGAGAAAAGCTAGCCCGCGAGCAGTGGAGTCCCAGCTCTTGTAGGCCAGCAAATCCCCACCCGGATTTAAACTTGGCTGGCTGGCATTATAAGCCAACAATTGTGGCTCACTACCCTGAGGATCGCTCATATAGATATCGTAGCTGCCCATCTGCCCCTGCAGTAGGCGATCCGGCACAAATACGGGGTAAACAATTTTACCACTTAGCACCTTCGCTTGCGGTTTGGGGGTTGGAGCGGGCGCCTGTGTGGCGGTTGGTGTAGGCAACCCAGTTTCTATATCCGTTGCACTTGGTGTCTCCTCCGGCGTCTCGGATGGTAATGCGTTCACCTCGACGACTCGGGTAGGTGTTGCCAAAACTACTTCTGTGGGGGTGACCATAGCTATCGGCGTGCCTACCCCGGCGGCACTGCCTTGTGGAGCTACATAGCCGCCAATCGGAATGATCAGCCGTTGGCCAATCTGCAGCTTGGTGGGGTCATCTATTCCATTAGCTGCCTGCAAGTCTTTTACGCTCACATTATACTGAGCTGCGATAGCCAACAGAGTATCGCCTGATTGCACCACGTGGATAACTGGTGTGGGTGTTCCCGTGGGGGCCGGTGTCGCGCTCACAGCGACGGTTGTCACTGGGACAGTAGGCGAAGAAATTGCACTAGCAAACACCCCTGCAGCTGACAGCGTCGCTGTCGCCGTCGCGGTCACACGCGCCTGCGGAGCTGTAAAGCGAATACTGTCAAACATTTTCTGGAAAGTTGGCGCTTGACGAACCCACTCGATGCTGGGGGCCGCAGCCACAACGGTATAGGCAGAATCATTGTAAACTGTAGCTGCCACGTAAGCAGTCATATCCCCAACGTCTCCACTGGGGATCAATTTGACCTGACTGATGGCCCATTCGACCCCACTCACAGCGCGTGTTCCTGTCTCGCTGGAGCTTGGATCGATTGGCAAACCCGCTATGATCCGCCCCAAAACGCTCGACGGTGTGTCCACGATACCTCCGCCCTCAACCTGCACCACAAAGGAGGCAGACTTGAGGACTGGTTGATCCCCCAGCAAACTGCTCAATCCATCTTCGTCGGGTGCTAGGACAACCTGCTGTTTTGACTCCCTGGTCTGCCATCCTCCTGGGTATTGCAAGCTGAAGCCAAGGACGCTGTTCGAATACGTTTCCAAAGTAAGCGGGGTTGGTGTGGGTTCGGGGGTAAAGGTTGCGCTGGGTGTTGGAGCTGGAGTAGGTGTAGCGATAGGCAATCCGGAGACAAGTGTTGGCGTAGGAACCTGACCTACCCGCACCCCTCTGGTTTGTATAAAGTTCGCCAGCACCACGATCAACAGGGCGAGTACTGCGAGCAACAGAAAAGCGGCACAACCAGTGTACAGCCAGCGAGCACCCAATCCTGAGGACAATCTTCCACCGGGCGCTGCAAGGCGTGACACCGCCTCAGGGATGCCACGCCCCTGATGCTTGGTCATGGGAAGCGGCGTTTCCTGCACCCACTCCACACCGTTGTAGCGATACCATTTGCCGCTCTGAGCTCCAATCGTCCAGTAATAACCTTGCTCGTCCCTGAGCTGTAGCCCTTCTATTTCTTCCTGGAATTCCTCTTCATCGATCCTTCCAGCGTCGAAATCAGCACGCAGCTGCTTATAGCGATCTAACAGCTCTTGAAAGTCCATAATCTATGCGCATCTCCTTGCTCAGGCGAGGTTATGTCCTGCCTGATGTTCCCGACTGACAGTATACAGCAACTACACCAATAGAGACAAACGGTGGAATAATCCATTATGCAGGTTTGCCTTTTTGGGCGACTGAGTCCATTATAGTAGATTGCTGAGCTCTGGCAGCCCGACTGCAAGAAGCTCATAGTAATCTTCTCCCAGAGAGAAGAACGCAGCTGTGACTTTAATAGAGCGCAAAGGTTCACAAACAATTATTGTGGCCGACGCGGAACTGTCGGTCACACAAAAGCCATTCCACATAGTGCGTGCCACCCTTTCTTACTTGGCCGAACTGTGGTGCTATCGTGAGCTGCTCTTCACACTGGTGGTGCGCGATCTTAAGGTACGTTACCGCAATTCTGTGCTCGGTGTTCTATGGTCGTTGGGTAACCCGTTACTTATGATGGCCGTCTTCACGCTCGTTTTCACCGTGATGACGCCTTCTAACATAGAAAAGTTCCCGATCTTTGTCTTATGTGGTCTCCTGCCGTGGAATTTCTTTTCAGCTTCGGTGATCGGCAGTATTCGCAGCATTGTAGATAACGCACCGCTTATCCGTAAGGTTTATTTCCCGCGCGAGGTGTTGCCACTATCGGTTGTGTTGTCTAATATGGTTAACTTCCTGATTGCTCTCAGCGTGCTATTTGCTTTTATTTTGGCCTTTCAAATGCCAATCACCCCATGGGCGTTGTTATTGCCAGTTGTCATACTTGTGCAGGTTCTCTTCACCTGTGGGATCGCGCTTATTCTGGCTACTGTCAACGTTTTCTACCGAGATACTCAGGTGATCATGGAAGTGGCTATGCTAGCCTGGTTTTTCCTGACACCCATTTTCTACCCGATCGACATCCTGCCACGCAACTACCATTTGGGGGAGATCACAATTGATGTGTGGCGCTGGATGTATATGCTTAACCCAATGGCATCCCTGATTGCCACCTATCGTGTGATCCTTTATGGCAATGGCTTTGGTGGTGCGCCGCCGGCGCTTGACTTCTTCAGCCGGACAACGCTCACAGCGCTGGGAGTGTTGGTTCTTGGCATTCTAGTGTTCTTCCGGTACAAGCGGCTGTTCGGGGAAGAAGTGTAATTCTTGTGGAATGATGGCTTGGGAGAAAATCGGGTCAGAGAAGCAGTGAACACTGCCATTCGCTTCGAGCACGTTTCAAAGCGCTTTGTGCTGCACCATCATCGCGCTCGCTCATTCCAAGAACTGGTGATCCGGCTATTGCACGGTCAAGGTAACGGACGTCGGGAGGTCTTTTGGGCATTATCCGATGTGAGCTTCGAGGTCAAGAGGGGAGAGACCGTTGCACTGGTAGGACCCAATGGAGCCGGTAAGAGCACAGTGCTGAAGCTTGTCTCGCGCATCATCGATCCTACCTCAGGACGCATTGTTGTCAATGGTAGGGTAGGTGCTCTGCTCGAGCTGGGTACCGGCTTTCATCCAGATTTGACCGGGCGTGAAAACATCTATTTAAATGGGGCTATCCTGGGGTTGCAGCGCGCTGAGATACATCGTCGGATAGATGATATCATCGCGTTCGCTGAAATGGAACGTTTCATCGATGTGCCTGTCAAGCATTATTCCTCTGGGATGTATGTGCGGCTGGGATTTTCAGTCGCGGTGCATGTCGAGCCTGAGATATTGCTAGTGGACGAGGTTCTGGCGGTGGGCGACGCTGCATTTCAGCGGCGCTGTTTGGAACGGATCGACCAGCTGCGTGCAGATGGCACTACAATAATGTTTGTATCGCACGATCTCAATGCAGTGCGTCGACTATGTCAGCGTGCTCTTTGGTTGGAGAAAGGGTGTGTGGTAGCAGACAGCTCTCCTGAAGCTGTGGTGTGTGAGTATGCTACGCATTCCTATGCTGCGAATGCGGCACTGGCTGCGCGTCGGGAAGCGTTTCGGCACGGTACAGGCGAAGTTACAATAGAGGAAGTGCGTTTTCTAGACAGTGAGGGGCGACTACGTGACTTTTTCAGCACGGGTGAATCCTTTACCGTTGAGATGCGTTACAAGGCACACAAGACGATAGAGCGCCCAGTGTTCGGTATTGCCATTCACCGCTCTGATGGCGTGCATGTGACTGGGCCCAACACCCAATTTGCCCAATACGAGATTCCGGTAATCCGCGGAGAAGGTGTTGTGCGCTACACAGTGCCGTTCCTACCCCTCTTGGAGGGGACGTATTACGTGTCGACAGCAGTCGTAGACTGGAACGATACCCAGATGTTCGATTATCACGACCGCTTATATTCTTTTAGGATATTGCCTGGCTGCGCCGAACGATACGGATTGGTGACGTTAAAGGGCACGTGGTCTTGGACCGACCAGAAGATTGGGTGAGTGCGATGAGTTCGTGCAATTACGCCCGATTGTACGACGCCTACTATTATGCTCATGACTGTGGACGTCCCTATCAACGGGATTTGCACTGGCTAGGTTTTTTCGGGAGGATCGCTGACCAGATTGTTAGTCGGATCGGCCCGTGCACCGTCTTAGACGCTGGCTGTGCGATGGGATTCTTGGTGGAAGAATTGCGCCGGCGTGGCGTTGAATGCTATGGTGTGGACATTTCAGAATACGCTATCGCGCGTGTGCACCCGGACGTTCGCCCGTTTTGCTGGGTTGGCTCGATCACCGAGCCGTTCCCGCAACGTTATGATTTGATTGTGTGCATTGAGATTGTGGAGCATATGCCAGCTGCTGAAGCAGAGAAGGCTATAGCCAATTTGTGTCAGCACACTGATGATATTCTCTTTTCCTCCACACCGTTCGATTACAAGGAGCTGACACACTTCAATGTGCAGCCACCTGAATACTGGGCTGAGTTGTTCGCTCGGCAAGGGTTCTTCCGCGATGTGGATTTTGATGCCAGTTTCATTGTGCCATGGGCTGTGCGCTTCCGACGAAAGACGGAGCCTTTGCCACGATTGGTGCGTGAGTATGAAAGGCGTTTCTGGTTGCTCTGGAAGGAAAACGTTGATCTGCGTGAGCTGGGTAGAGAGGTGCGCAGCCAGCTGGTAGAGGCCAGAGGCAACCAAGCGAATGTAGCTGAGATCGCTGATCTGCTCGCTGAATACGAGTGGCTGAGGCAGCAGCTCCTTCGGGAACGACGAGCTCCATACATACGCACGTTGTTCAGATTCTGGCAACTGCTGCATTCTGTGCGCATCCTGGGATGGCGACTGATCAAACGGTTGCCTTCCCCAGTAAAACAACCGATCTCGCAGACTTTTGTGGCAGAGTTCGACAACTTACAAAGTGTTTCCATTCTAATCGAAAATCAGCCTCATCCGTTGAGCTCTCCGCTTCAGATTACTCTGACGGCAGCAGATGACCCCGAATGCATCTTGATGGAGCGCACCATCAGCCCACACCAGTTACCCGCGATGGGTGTGCTCAAGCTGGAATTTGATCCGGGCGGCAAAACTGAAAACCGATGCTGTCGCCTCGTAATCAATGCGCCAGGAGCTTCCTCCGGCGATACTTTCTACTTGTGGGGATATGTCAGACCAGGCCGCCACGGCGGCAAACTGCAGTGGGGGGATCGTCCATTGCGTGGTGAGCTGGTGATGAGTGCAACTTACGGGATACCACCTTGCACGTTTCCCGATAGATGGCAGCCACCGCTTTGGTCAACTACATCCCTACTCGATCTTGAAGCTCTGATCAAGGTCGCGATCAATCTATTGGTGAACAGGTGATCGATGGCAGGTTATCCCCTAGTAACCGTTATTGTGCTCAATTACAACGGTCGTAGGCACCTAGAGCAATGTTTGCCTTCGCTGTTGCAAGTGGATTACCCGGCGGATTGTTTGGAATTAATGCTGGTAGATAATGCCTCCAATGATGGATCGGTCGAATTTGTTCAGGCCCATTACCCGCAAGTGCGCGTGGTGCGCAGTCCCGAGAATATCGGATTTGCAGCTGGAAACAACTTGGGCGCGCGTGAGGCATCAGGCCAGTACTTAATCTTCCTGAACAATGATATGCGCGCTGATCGTCAATTCGTAAAAGGCCTAATAGCAGCTATAAGCATTGAGCCAGAGGTTGTATGTGCTGGTGCCAAGATTCTGAATTGGGATGGCAGTAAGTTTGACTTCGCAGGAGCTGCTCCTCACTTTGCCGGGTATGCCTATCAAGTAGGATTTGGCAAACCTTTTGCTGAACACCTGTTCCGCGAAGTGCAACCCATTCTATTCGCGTGTGGCGGCGCTATGATGATTGACCGTCAAGTTTTCTTGAATGTGGGTGGCTTTGATGAGAAGTATTTTATCTACTTTGAAGATGTGGACTTGGGGTGGCGCCTGTGGGTGTTGGGCTATAAGGTGGTCTTCGCACCGGACGCAGTGGTCTATCATCACCATCATGGCACGATGCGCAATTTCTTGGATTACCGCAAACGGGTGCTGTACAAACGCAACGCGCTCTATTCAGTCATCAAGAACTATCATGAGGACAGCTTAAGAAGAGTATTGCCAGCAGTCTTGCTCGGTGCAACAAGCGGCCTGGTAGAACAAGCTGCGCGAAAGCATCGTTTGGATATCAGCGAGTTCCATATAAAGAGCGCCAAGAGGAGTAGCAAAAGGAGGGTCTGTATCGATAAAGAGGACATCAGCACCCTTGTTGCCTTCCACGAGGTCGTAGAAAACTTGCCCTACTTAATGGAAAGGCGACGCTTTGTGCAGGAGCACCGGAAGCGTCCTGACAGCGAGATACTTAATCTCTTCCGGGCGCCTATGCGTCATTGGCCCGATGCAGGTGCCAGAATTCAGCGTCTTGTCACTGAGGCATTCGATGTGCAAGGGTTGTTTTTGAAGATCCCGCGGCGCATCTTGATCTTTAGCTCGGATATCTTGCCTTATCCGGGATTGCCCACAGTGGGCTCGGGGCTGCGTGCCTGGGGATTGGGTCAGGCATTGCAACATCAAGGTCATGAAGTCATTTTCTCGATGCCCTACGCTGTGTTACAGGGGCGCGAGAGGATTATCCCGCCCGATATCGCTGATTTGACATGGCAATGGCACAACCTACACGAAGTAGCGCAACAGGTTGAACCAGATGTAGTAATCGTCTGCAACTGGCCACTGTTGGACTTAATGGATGCAGAGAAGGTGGAAGTGCCCATCATTCTTGACCAACATGGCCCTCATCTAATAGAACGTGAACTTCAAGGCTTTGGCCGACCACAAGACAATGTCCGGCGCAAGCTAAACGCTCTACGCAAAGCTGACTACTTCACTTGTGCTGGACACCGTCAATATCAATACTTCCAATCTTGGCTTGAGAAGGCAGGTTGGACGGAGCAAGAACGGCATGAGCGCACCGCTGTTATTCCTGTTTCGCTGTCTCCCACTCTCCCAGAACGTATACCGTGTGAAGAACTAACATTCGTTTACGGTGGTGTTTTCCTACCGTGGCAGGATCCCTCGGTGGGACTCTCAGTCTTGGTTGAAGAACTTGAGAGGCGGAATCAAGGACGGCTCCGTCTCTTTGGCGGTCGCCATATGGTCTATCCTGTGGAACCGGGCATCTTTGAAGAACTGGTCGCTCGGTTGAGCCGGAGTCCTCGGGTTACCGTAGCAGGTATCGTGACTCACGAGGAATTGATCAAAGAGTACTCGCAGGCGCATGTGGCATTTGACCTGATGAAGCGCAATCCAGAGCGGGAGTTGGCCTTCACGACGCGTACGGTAGAATATATGTGGTGCGGGTTGCCCGTTATTTACAATAACTACTCCGAGTTAAGTGAATATATTCAGGGATATGATGCTGGTTGGGTAGTAGACCCTGAGGATCGTGAAGCAATTCGTGCTGTTATCGATGAGATATTTGCCTACCCGGAACGGGTTGCCGAGCGGGGACGCAATGCGCAACGATTGGTGCGCGAGCAACTGAACTGGAATTTGACCATCCAACCGATGGATAGTTTCATACAGTGGGCGGATATTCGACCCTCAGCGGACCGGTCGCAGGATCAGTGGCTGCTCCACCTTTGGGAGAGGGCTTTGGTCCATTATCATAAGGGTGGAGCGAAAGCCATTGTCCGTGCCGTTGGGCCATATTTGCGTTGGCGCTTACAGCGCCTGACTGCTCGCTGAGGCCCATATCATAACGGTGCATACGGTGGATTAGTTGTCCCACAAGCGTATATTGCTCATCTGTCCTGATATATTGCCTTGGTCGGGTCTACCCACCACGGGAGCTGGTCTGCGCGCTTGGGGTATTGGCAAGGGATTAGAGGCGCGAAGGCACGAGGTTGTTTACTCTGTACCTTGGTTATGTGTGGAACGAGGTTACAAGATCCCACATCCCTATACCGGCTATTGCTGGAATATGACTAATATCCCAGAATTAGTTCGCAGAACCAGACCCGACATTGTGATCTTCTCTCATTGGCCATCTGTGCAGATTGAGAAGAAGCTCGATCTCCCTACTGTCTTGGATCTGCATGGCCCTCACATGTTGGAGCGAGAATTCCAGCGTTTTGGCGACCGGATGTCTAATGCGCAACACAAGGTAGCTGCCCTGCGTAAAGCCGATTTTTTCGTTTGTGCCGGCCAGAAGCAGCGTTTGTATTTCCTAGCATGGTTAATGGCTGCTGGCATTCCTACGGAGGCTCTTGATATAGCTGTTGTGCCAGTTTGCGTGTCACCACAGCTCCCTTCACACGAGTGGCTTGATGGCGAGCCGACCTTCGTGTATGGTGGGGTGTTCCTCCCTTGGCAAGATCCGTCCGTAGGTTTGCGTGCGTTGTTGCGGTCTATGGAGAAACATCGGTATGGACGGCTTAGAGTCTTTGGTGGCCGCCATCCCACTCTACCGGAAGACGTCAATGGGATTGAGAGCTATCGCACACTGGAGGCAAGCCTGCGTAATAACGCGCGCGTGGAGTTTGTGGGTTTTGTGTCCCACGAGCAGCTGGTTGAAGAGTATTGTCGTGCTCATGTTGCACTGGACGTTATGGTGCATAACTTAGAGCGTGAGCTGGCCTTCACCACTCGCACCGTGGAGTATTTGTGGTGTGGGCTGCCTGTGATTCACCAAGATTATTCAGAGCTTTCATTGATGATCAGCAGGTATGAGGCGGGGTGGGTGGTCGATCCAGCTAATGAAACACAGGTTGAGGCAGCGATCGAGGAGGTCCTCACGTGCCCCCAAGAGGCGCGTCAACGAGGAGAAAACGCCCAGCAGCTTGTACGCGAACTGCTGGTATGGGATAAAGCGATCGAGCCATTAAATGCATTTTGCCACAGCCCCCGTCAGATCAATCCCCTTCCTATGCCTGTGTGGAGCTTGAATACCAGAAGTATCCCTGCTCTTCTACGAGAGGTGAGGCGTAATTTCCGGCGCCAAGGCTTACGCGCAGTTGTATACTACGGAATGCGTTACGTCAAGAATCAGTGGAGGTTTCTTAAGGGGTGAGGAGCACACTATGAAGGCACTTGTCACCGGCGCGGCCGGGTTCATTGGTTCACACGTTGTACGCCACCTCTTGAACAGTGGCATGGAGGTCGTCGCCTTAGACGACTTGAGTGGCGGCTATCAGGAAAATGTGCCTTCGAGGGCACATTTCGTGCGCGGATCGGTCACCGACTATCAGCTATTGTGTGACATCTTCGCGGCAGGGGGTTTCGATTACGTGTATCACTTAGCTGCCTATGCAGCTGAGGGGCTTAGTCACTTCATTCGACGCTACAACTATGAGACCAACTTGATTGGCTCGGTCAATTTGATCAACCTCAGCGTACTGCACGATATCAAATGCTTTGTATTCACTTCCTCGATCGCTGTATATGGTGCCAATCAGTTGCCAATGACGGAGGATCTCACGCCTCAACCAGAGGACCCCTATGGCATCTCGAAATACGCTGTTGAGCTCGATCTGCGTGCTGCTCATGCCCAGTTTGGCCTTAATTACATCATATTCCGTCCTCATAATGTCTACGGCGAGCACCAGAACATCGGTGACAAGTATCGCAATGTCATTGGCATCTTCATGAACCAGATCCTGAATGGACAGCCGCTCACTATATTCGGCGACGGAGAGCAGACGCGAGCATTTTCCTATATAGATGATGTCGCCCCGATCATCGCTCACTCAGTCTTTAACGAGCGAGCCTATGGGGAGGTATTCAATGTAGGTGCCGATCAGCCGTACACAGTCAATTACCTGGCACAGGTGGTGTGCCAAGCAATGGGTGTCAGCCCTAATATTGTGCACCTCCCTCCGCGTAATGAGGTCAAGCATGCCTTTTCGTCTCACGATAAGGTGAGACAGTTCTTCGATGTCGGAGAGCCGGTGCCGCTCGAGGAAGGCATTGCTCGCATGGCTACATGGGTACGCCAGGTGGGCAGTCGCAAGACTCGCGAGTTTTCCAACATTGAGATCTCCCGCGGATTGCCGGCCGGGTGGTGAACAGATACAAGGGCGGTAAACATTGTGGGTTTTCGCGACCTTTTTAAACACAAGCCGGATACGTTCATCAAGCAAATAGAACAGCAATCATCCCTGACTTTGCGAGGGGTAGAGCTGCTTAAGGCCTATATGGAGCAGCCAGATCCATCCACCGAACAGCAGCTCAGGGACATTGAGCGCGAAGCGGATGAAGTGCGTCGTATATTGATCGACGAGCTATTGCGCACCTTTGTCACACCTATGGATCGAGAAGACATTTCTGCTCTCTCACGTGCCGTTGACGATGTGCTGGATTATGCCTATACCACTGTAGATGAGATGTCTATTCTGAAAGTCCAGCCCACCCCTTATATGGTGCGCATGGCCTCATTGCTATGCGACGGCGCGATGGAACTCCATCTGGCCGTCCAGCGTCTTAAGGATAACCATCCTACCGTCGCCAGTGATCACGCTCAGCGAGCTAAAGCGATTGAGAATCGCGTTGAGGTTGTCTATCGCGAAGCTCTCGCTGATCTGTTTCGAGATCCGCGTGATGTTGACGATGTGGTGCGGATGCTAAAATTGCGCGAGGTCTACCGCCACCTCAGCAACGCTGCTGACCGAGGAGATGAAGCTGCTAACATCATCACTGACATCGTGGTCAAGATGACATGAATTTGGCGGCTGCGATAGCACTGATCGGGATGGTCTCAGTCTTTGGTTTCCTGACAGGAGTGCACGATTCGGCCAAGCTTGTGGCTACAGTCATCTCGTCGCGATCTCTGCCGAGCCGTATGGCACTTGGATTGACTGCCATAGTCAGCTTTGGTGGGCCATTTGCGCTGGGGACGGCGGTGGCTGAGACGATCGGCCGAGATTTGGCCAGTCCCTATCTGTATACGACTTATACACTGTTTGCCACTCTGGTGAGCGCTATCGGTTGGAGTCTATTGACTTGGTGGAGAGGCATTCCCAGCAGCTCGTCGCACGCACTGATAGGCGGATTGATTGGAGGGCTGAGCACACAGGCAGGGATCTCGGTCATTAATCCAGGTGGACTCACAAAAGTCTTGGCGGCCTTGTTCTTCTCACCTATCCTTGGCTTAATGGGAGGATATCTGTTCACCCTGTTGACATTTCAGTTGTGTCGCAACGCGTCGTCACGCGCTAATGAAGTGTTACGGATCGCGCAGATACCCACTGCGCTGGCGCTGGCTTTCAGCCACGGCGCCAATAGTGCCCAAAGAACGGTAGGAATTATGGTGCTCAGCCTGATAGTATGCGGAGTCCAATCGGATTTCACCATTCCCCTGTGGGTAACTGTGCTTTCTACCGCGGCGATGGCGTGTGGTATAGGGATAGGCGGATGGCGCCTTATCAGGACAATGGGAGCGCGTTTTTATCGTATCCGCCCTATCCACGGATTCAGTGCGCAGCTGGCTTCGGCGGGTGTGATTGGCTCCGCTGCACTGTTGGGAGGACCAGTGAGTTCCATGCACGTGGTGAGTTCGGCCATTCTAGGCGCTGGCTCAGCAGAACGGCTGAGCAAAGTACGGTGGAACATAGCGCAAGAAATGGCCGTCGCTTGGCTGTTAACTATCCCGTGTACTGCGCTGATGAGCGCGGGTTTCTGCCAAATTGCCTTGCACTTGGCGGCATCGCAGTGAGCTGCAAGGCTTCGTGCTTTCCTTTTTCTTCTTATTAGAAATCACCTGTAAGAAGAGACGGAAAGAGACGAGATGCAATATCGCAAGCTGGGACGTACCGGGCTGAAGGTTTCGGCTCTATGTTTGGGTACTATGACAATGGGCTGGACCAGCAGCCGCACCGATTCGTTTGCTGTACTTGATACTTTCGTAGAAGCGGGCGGCAATTTTATTGACACTGCTAACATCTATTCGTTCTGGGCTGAGGGTAATCCAGGTGGAGTAGCAGAAGCATGGATTGGTGAATGGCTGGCACAGCGCAACATACCACGCCATAAGTTGGTCATCGCCACCAAAGTGCGTGGTCGTATGTGGGAAGGTCCTAACGGCGAAGGTCTCAGCCGACAACACATTATGAAAGCAGTCGAGGACAGCTTGCGTCGCCTCAACACCGACTATATTGACCTATATCAGACCCACTGGCCGGATGAGGATACGCCTCTGGAGGAGACTCTGCGCGCCCTGGACGACCTGGTACATCAGGGAAAAGTGCGTTACCTCGGCGCTTCGAACCATCCGGCATGGCTGTTGACCAAAGCTTTGTGGATCAGCGATCGGCTAGGACTAGCTTCTTATGTATCTTTGCAACCGCATTACAATCTGGTACATCGCGCTGAGTTCGAACGTGAGCTGATGGCTCTCTGCCGCGACCAAGGACTCGGGGTTATCCCCTACAGTCCGTTAGAGGGAGGCTTCCTGACTGGCAAGTATCGCCGCGATAAGCCGTTGCCTCCAGGGACTAGAGGAGTTATCAGCGAGAATGTGCGACGTTACATGACTGAGCGCAATTTTGCCTTGCTCGACACAGTGCAGGATATCGCACAAGATCACGGTGCGACTATGGCCCAAGTCGCATTGGCTTGGTTACTTAACAACCCTGTAGTAACGGCACCTATTGTTGGTGCCAACACGCCACACCAGCTTCAGGAAACCATAGGCGCGCTTCAGATTCGACTAAGGGATGAAGACATCGTGCGGCTCAATCAGGCCAGTGCTTGGGAGTGATCGAACACTCGACAAGGTAGAGCGCACAGAGTGCACTTCAGAGGAGTAAAGATGGAAACCTCAGATCTCGAAGTATGGATGGTGAGCCGTGAAATGGAGGAGATTGCTGGTGTAGGTGGTGTTAAAGACGTCACTCGCCAACTCCTAGCCGCCATTGTCCGGCGTGGACTGCGCGCTAGCTTGGTTATGCCGCGCTATGGTATGGTGGATTCTGCCAGCTTAATAGATACTGGCATCGAGCTTACCTTTCCTACTGATTACACCGACAGTCGGCACACAACCCATGCGCGTGTCTATCGCACGGAACTCGTAGGAGCTCCCATCTATTTGATAGATGCACCATGCTATGCGGAAAAAGAGGGCATTTACACCTATACCGCCAACGAAGCACGCCGCATAGGGAGACCTGAGGTGACCGGTTGTGGGTATTACGATTTCTTCGAGATGAACATTGTATTACAGAAGGCAACCTTGGAGTTGATCCAGACACTAGGCGCGCATCCTGACGTGATTCACTGTCAGGATGCCCATGCTGCCCTCGTCCCGGCGATGATGCGCTTGGTGCCGCGCTACACCGAATACTTTGCCGATGTAGGTGCAGGGATCACCATCCATAACGCCGGTCCAGGTTACCATCAGGAAGTGTATGACACTGCACTTGCGCAGACAATGACTGAGCTGCCAGAAGAGGTGATCCGACAAGGTATCCATCGGGAAGGAGTTTATCCGTTTCTTGTCGGCGGCATATATGCCGACTTTGTCAACACTGTGAGCGAGAACTATGCACGCGAAGTGATGGAAGCTTCACCAGATGATGAACAGACTATGGGCATAGGTGCAGCGTTTCGAGCGCGTGGGATCCATCTTGTAGGGGTCACCAACGGCATCGATCCATCTGAGTATGATCCGACCCGACCGCAGGAAATGGGGCTAGCTGCGGGCTACGATCCTTTGAAAGGAGATATGGCCGGTAAAGCAGTCTGTCGTCGTGTATTGATCGTCGAAATCAACAGTGGCAAGTCGGACAGCTTACACATCGACGGTTACTTAGATGATGCACCTGGTCGCCCACTGGTTACGATGGTGAGCCGTCTGACGGCTCAAAAAGGGGTGGATCGCTTTATTGGGGCAGTACGACTGTTGCTCGAAGGTTCGCCCAACCAACCTCCGGATCCTGACGTGTTATTTCTGGTGCTGGGCGCTGGCGATCCAGCCTACCAGGAAGCCTTGGCACAGCTTGCTAATGCCCCTCATTTGCGTGGGCGCATCGCAGTCATCATAGGTCACGGGCCGGCTGTGGCACGTCGTGTCTACGCTGCGGGAGACTTCTTTGTCAACCCAGCTGCTTTCGAGCCATGCGGTCTAACGGATTATATGGCACAGCTGATGGGAACGGTGCCTGTCGTGCATCTGGTAGGAGGTTTGGTGAAAGTGCAGGATGGTATTACCGGCTATGGGTATTATCCGCACACATCAGAAGCTCTGGCGGCGACGTTGCGTCGCGCCATTACCGTTATGCGCGAACGACCGGACCAACATTTGCGCATTATCCAGCAGGCCATCCGCACCATCTATGAGCGCTACACGTGGGACAAAGTTCTGGAAAATGGCTATATGCCACTCTACAAGCAAGCAGCGAGAAGAAAGATGAGCAAAGCCTCCCTACGTGAATCATACTAGGTGATTTTCGCTTGGCTTCGGGCGCTTTTCGAAGCGGTTCACCAGCGTGGCAAGCCCGCTAGCCCTCCATACTCATGAAGCAGTCGTTGTTCTGCTTCACCGCGCACAAATTCCAGACGGGCACCATAATCAGTCGCCAGCTCAACGATTATGTCCCGCAATGGCACTTCGCTCAATTCACTATCTGGGCAAAAGACACGTGCCATCTGAGGTGTACCTGCTACCCATCCTTCTGGACACCGCCACACGTGAGCTTCGATACGCCAAGGTACTAGCACTGTTTCCATGCGCCCTGTCTGAAGAGCTTCCAGCGTAGGGTCGAGTCCCCATATGCCTGCGCGTTCCCGCACGGAGTCAAGCAACGCCTGCTCGTGTGCCCTTTCTGCCTCTTCCAACACCGGGCTCACCTTTTCCAGCACCTGGGCGGCAGAAGGGGTAGGATAAGGGATATCGCTTACGCGGCCCACGACACGCGAACGAACGCTACGCGAGAGGAACTGCTCGAAGAAACGTGTATCCTCAGCAGGCCCCAATAATACTAGACGTCGGATGTCGCGCTGCGCCATCACATCTTCCAGCAAATGGGCCAGTCGCTTGAAAAAGCGTTGGGCCCACATTTCCATCCGCCGCGCAAAGCGCGCAGGATGGGTGGCGACGCGCTTCTGAAATAGCCCGTTGTACAAGACTGGCAGATAGCGTGACAGCTCTTGCCATTCCTCCGGCGATATAATACGAAAAGCATCCGTGGCCTCTTCAATCTCGCCCAAGAAAACTTCGTAGAAATGCCAGCCTACCTGGTCCAGATATAGCACGCCGGTGCGCTCGTATTCGTCGAGTGCGTAGAGCAAGGGGGTCACGTATGGTTCTCCCCAACGACATTCCACCCGCCCATGAGCTAAATCTACAACCGGCAGCTCCATCTGCAAATCGTAACGCTCGAGCAGGTCGGTGGCGGCAAAGAGCACCAATGTGCGCGCCTGAGCACGCTCTTCGCTTAGCAAGTTTATGACACGTTCATATAGCGCTGTAGGGATGTCGAAAGCTTTCAAGCTGTCCTTAACGCGAATGAACCATCCTCGACGGGCGTTCTCCGGCCGAGCAGGGTGTACATCCACGTAGACGGATAGGATGGGAGGTTGATGATGTGCAATGCGATCGCGCACCAGACGCACTTGATCTTTTGTCAACATAATCTCCTCTCGGGCCTCCTTTTAGATCAACCGCGGAATGCTGAGTGATTGCCTTCCCGTGTGCGTGGCGTGGGGATGTACTCGACCGAGGGGCGCCGTTGGGCAGTCTGCGGGTACAATGTCATAATCTGATAGACTAGACTGGGCATGTCCGTGCTCACCGGCAGGCCCAAGTCACGTGCTTCCTGAACTGTAATAGGGTAGTCGTGAGTGAAGACGCCTGTCGTCAGCGTTGCGGCGACCTTTTCTGCTTGTTCTGCATCCATTTTTTCACGCAACAAGCGCGAAACAGTGTTTTTCACCTGCCGAATGGCCTTCTCGGCAATGTCAGCCATGATCAACGTCTCATCTTCAATCTCGGCAATGGGTTTTCGCTCCAGCACTCTCAAGATAGAAGCAGCTGGTTGCTGGCCCAGTTGTGGGTCTACGGGTCCCAACACCGCGTTTTCGTCCATAACGATCTCATCCGCTGCCAAGGCAATTAACGTGCCACCAGACATGGCATAATGGGGCACGAAGACGGTGACTTTGGCTTGATGTCTTTGCAAGGCATAAGCAATCTGCTCAGCAGCTAAGACGAGTCCACCTGGCGTGTGCACGATCAGGTCAATAGGAACGTCTGGATCGGTCATCTTGATAGCGCGCAGCACTTGCTCGGAATCGTTGATATCGATATAGCGCATCAGTGGAAAGCCCAAGAAGCTCATTGTCTCCTGTCGATGGATGAGCGCAATCACGCGGCTGCGACGTTCTCGCTCCAGGCGACTCAGCGCGCGCAATCGTTCCATCTCCAGCATCTTCTGGCGAATGATCGGCTGTAGCGACGAAATGATAAGGAAAACCCAGAGCAAAGAGAGGAAATCCATCGCATCCCTCCTTGTGCCAGAGAACTCCATATTGGTTGAGCGACTTTACCATGGGAAATACTCGTCCAGGTAAGCACGGCGCGCGGGACGCCGCGAAGCAAATAAGTAAACTAACACAAAGCCGGCGCAAAAACCGCCGATGTGCGCCCACCAGGCTACACCCCCGAAAGCTTGTGCACCCGTTACAACTGCAAGGACCCCGTTAAACAGCTGAGACGCGAGCCAGATACCCACATAGGTCACTGCCGGGACCTCCACAAGCCAAGGCAGGAAGAACCACGGCAGCAGCGTGATAACGCGTGCCCGTGGAAACAAGACTAAATAGGCACCTAACACGCCACTAATGGCACCACTGGCACCGATGGTCGGAATGCGCGACGTAGAGTTGAAGAATACATGGGTTAGCGCTGCTGCAATGCCACAAATCAGGTAGAAAGCAAGATAGCGCAAAGATCCCATGCGATCTTCCACATTGTCGCCAAAAATGTAGAGCGCCAGCATATTGCTGAAGAGGTGTGCCCAGCCACCGTGGAGAAACATTGATGTGACCAACGTAGCGGCCTGCCCTAAATCAGGATGGACGAGCAAGCGCAATGGCACTACCCCGAGCAAAAAAACTGTGCGCTCGGCGTACGGTCCGAAGCTCAGAATAGTGAGAAATACGAGGAAGTTAAGGGCAATCAACATCCAGTTAACTATTGGCAGTGAGCGCGAGGGAACAGTATCTTGTAGCGGTATCATCGCTTTCCTACTCTTTGGTCGCCGCAAAGGCGGTGAGTATCCATGCCCCAAAATGTTTCGTTCAGCGAAATCGAGACAAGGACAACGTGCGAGCAAGCACCCCCTTTGGATGGCCACGAAGAAGGCAATACAGGCTTCTTCGGTACACTGGTAGCTTGAGGTCGGAAATCCTTGCCCGACTCCTATCTGGAAAGTATAATAGATTTTTGTTTTCGGCAAAGCAAGGAGCGTTCACTGTACCCATTTTGAGGGTATACATGCCATGCGGAGACTCCGCTTTGTAGTTCTTAGTTCGCTGTTTCTGGCAGTGATTGGCCTGGTATCGTACCGTTGGGCAGAGCTGCTACAACGCTCTGTGCATGCATATGCCTCGCCCTTGGCAAGTGTATCTATCACGCCCGGAGAACAACTACCCGGTCTCACAAAGCGGGTGGTTATGGTGGTGGTGAGCGGGTTGAGTTACCGAGAGACAGTGGTACAGGACATGCCAACTTGGCAGAGTCTGGCCAGCGTCGGCGCGTCAGCACCAGTGCAAATGCGCCCTCCTAGCTATTGGCCATCCGTGTGGGCTGCGCTTCTCACTGGCGCAGAGAGCGAGACTAATCGTGCCCCTTTGCTCCCATCCGACGTGGGGAACACTTCAGTCCTGAAAACGGACAATATTTTGGCTGCCGCAAAGGAGGCTGATCTGCGCATCGCTGTGGCCGCTTCCGGAAATCGTGCTTCCACCTTCGTGTCTGCAGTTCTGGATGCCACATACTTTACCCAGAGTGGCCAAGGGGAAGCCGATGCACAAGTAGTGGAAGCAGCACTAGGGTTCATTGCAGAGCAAAGTTACCACCTCATTATCGTTCATCTTGGCTTGCCAGACTCTGTTGGCCAACAACACGGCACCACGGGGCAGGCATATCGCGCAGCGTTGCGACAGGTGGATAGCTATGTGCGTCAGATTGTACGTCAGATGATCCTGGCAGAGTCAGTATTGGTGCTGACGTCAGACAGCAGCTTGCTATCCGACGGAAGACCGGCTGGGGGTCTGAGCGATCCACCCACCTTACCGCTGGTGATGGTGGGACAGGGTATAGTGGCAGGTGAATACAGCCCTGTGCGCTTGAGTGACATTGCCCCTACGCTGTCAGCACTGCTGGGCATACGTCTACCCGTGATGTCAGGGGGCCGGCCGTTGTTGGATATGATGGAACTCCAGGGCGATGCACTGACGCGTTGTTGGCTGCTCCTGGCCAGACAAAAAGTGTCTCTGGCTGAGGCTTACATACGCATACTGCAATATTCGCCAGCTCGAGAGTTGCTGCAGCAAGATCTGCATACTGCAACACAGTCATTTCGGCGCAGCAACAATCCTGGCGCCATCGCGGCAGCACAACTGGTGGCTGATGAAGCAACCAGCTTTATCGCCTCAGCCAAGAATGCACGTATCAGGGCGGAACGATGGCCAAGGCTGCTTGTCTTCGCTCTTGGTGCTGTTGTTCCCCTGCTGTTTTTCTCAATCAGGCGTCCCACGCGTCTGGCTCTGATCCTCTTCGCAGCCATAGCAACAATGGCAGTGCTCTATGCGCTCTACGGATTGGGCGGCCAAGATTTCTCATTCAACATTCTCTCTGGCGTGTCTGACTATTTCAGTATGCCATTGGTGCGCGATGCATTGATCGGGCTGATGGTTGGCGGTCTTGCCATATTGCTCGGGTTCCTTTCCAATCCACCTTCACGCTGGCAGACAGTGGTGACCACTACCTGCGACTACGCTTTGTTGGTTTGTTACCTTGCCTCCCTGCCAGCTCTGGTGGCTTACTGGCAGCACGGCGCGTGGGTTACCTGGTATTTACCTGACCCATTTATGCTTGCATGGCAAGCACTGTCACTTCGTCATATGACGTTTTTGGCGGTTGCGTCGCTTCCTTTGCCTTGGCTCTTGGGGGCGATCATTTGGCTCAATGAAAGGCGCAAGGTGCAAATAAGTGGTCGCGCGAGAGCATGGGATCCGATTGCCAACCTGCGCCGGTAATGGCTCAGAGGCATCTCTTTTGACCTAGCAGATTGGGGGGGGAGCACGTAGGATGACCGGAGAAGCGCTGTCGGATGTACACAATGCAGCACAACGTGACGGATGCCCCACTCTTTACCCGCTGACCTTCACTCCAGTGTTACGTGATTACATCTGGGGAGGACGGAACCTGGAGCGATTATATGGCCGGCCGCTGCCACCAGGACCCACTGCGGAGAGCTGGGAAATCTCTGCACATCCTACTGCCTCCACAACGGTTGACACCGGGCCGTTGCGGGGTCGTACGTTGCCTGAAGTGCTCGCAATATATGGTGTGGAGCTTGTGGGGCGGCGCGCTAACTGGGCTCTTCAGCGGGGCCGCTTTCCTCTGCTGGTCAAACTGTTGGATGCTGAAAAGCGCCTTTCTGTGCAGGTGCATCCGCCGGACGAGTATGCAATAGAGCACGAAAATGGCGATCTGGGTAAGATGGAGATGTGGTACGTGTTGCACGCCGAACCCGGTGCACGTATCGTCCTAGGGTTGCGGCGTGGCGTGACGGAAGAAACCTTCCGTCGGGCGGTAGCTGAGCATCGCGTTGAGGAAGTGCTCCACTCACTGCCGGTCAAAACAGGCGATGCCGTCCTCATAACTCCCGGTACAGTACATGCCGCTCTGGAGGGACTCATTATCAATGAGGTGCTGCAAAACTCGGATACCACTTATCGCGTGTATGACTGGGGACGGGTTGGTGCGGATGGCCGTCCGCGTCCTCTTCACTTGGATAAGGCTCTGGATGTGCTGGACTTTCAAAACATCGAGCCAGGCGTGCTCCCGCAGCAGATTCTGGAAGATCGCGACGGCGTATTGCGGCAATCCGTTGCCCACTGTCGATACTTTGTGGTGGAGAAAGTAACTCTGACAGCGCATAGTGCTTGGCGCGGAGAGACCAATGGCGATACATTTGAGATATGGGGATGTATTATTGGAGAAGCTCAGTTAGAATGGTCAGCTGGTAGCATTTCTCTACCAGCTGTACGCTATTGTCTGGTGCCGGCGGCGCCCTGCCGTTTCACTCTCCGTGCAGTGCGGTCGCCAACCGTTCTGCTGCGCGTCTATCTTCCCCCTCCGGAGAGCTGAGCACCGTTCAGGCAGCACGGGTATCCTGTCCGTGCTCGGCAGGCACTTGCCACATTAGTCTCAATGTCCAGATGGACACCAAAATGGGTCAGCGCTCGTGCCAACGTAGCCAGCGGTAGACCCATCACACCACTGAAACATCCTTCCAGGCGCTCGACAGGATGAAAACCGGAGTGCTGAATAGCGTAAGCGCCTGCCTTGTCCAGAGGATCCCCGGTAGCGACATAAGCGGCGATCTCGGCATCACTGTATTGACGCATCCAGACACGCGAGGTATCGATGTGAATAACAGCACGTCCACTGGCAATCTCCACGATTGCGACAGCACTATGGACGTTGTGCGCTCTGCCACGCAGTTGACGCAGCATAGAAGTTGCTTCCTCCTCGTCGCGTGGCTTGCCCAACATCCGATCTGGCAATGCCACAACTGTGTCGGCGCCTATTACCAAGCTATAGGAGCTTGCTGCACTGGAGCGAAGTAAATGTTGCCGTGCGATAGCTGCTTTGGTTGCCCCCAGGCGTGCGACCAGATGGAGCGCTGATTCGCCTGGCCGTGCTGTTTCATCTATCTCAACTGGCCAGACCACAAATGGCAAGCCGAGAAGGGCCAACAGCTCTCGGCGACGTTCAGAAGCGGATGCCAGCACCAAAGGTCGGATCGGGGAGCTCACATCACAACTCTTAGCGGCACAGGAACGAAAACTAGGGCGAAAACAAGCAACACAAAAGCTCCAAGCACCTTGCGCCGTGTATCCAACGGGGTGATATCGTTGAGGGGCGGCGGGTGGCCTGCACCCAACAAGAAAACCAAAAGTGCCCAGGCTATCCAGCCTTCCCATAGGAGAAGACCCATCAAGAAAAGGGCACCGATTAATACCAAACCCACATTACGTGCCCGATCACCAAACAAGGCAAACAGCACGTGGCCACCATCCAGCTGGCCAATAGGAAACAGGTTGAAAGCGGTTACCAGAATACCAAACCATGCTGCAAAGGCGATGGGGTGCAACATCACATCACGGCCACCACTAGGTAGTATCTCGCCGTGAACCAGGTACTTAACACCTAGGTAGAGCAATGAATTGCCCTCCATAACGTAACCACCTTGAGGCGGCAACGGGCGCACCTGGGAGATGGAAAGCCCATAAATCAACAGCGGCAGAGCCACAATTAAGCCTGACAACGGACCAGCTACACCTACGTCAAGCAGCTGCCTACGGTTACGCACCGGTGAGCGCAGTTGAATGAAGGCGCCAAATGTTCCCACGAGGCTAAGAGGCATAGGGATGAAATAAGGCAAAGTTACTGCCACCTGGTGATGTCGTGCCACGAAATAGTGACCGAACTCGTGGGCGCCCAATATGAACAGCAGGGTCGCGGCAAAGGGGAGTCCGGCCACGATACCAGCCGGGTTACTGCGCAAATCTATCCCCTCATTCAATGCTCCGATAAACACGACTGAGAGAACGGTCATAATGAACAATACAGCATTAATCCACGGATTAGAAGGACGCGGACGTGACAGACCCGGCACGGCAATTAGTTCGTGACCATTGCGCGTTGCACGCAGCATTGGAGTGTAACCCAAGCGTGCCCAACGGTTTGCTATTGTATCATAGGCTAGTTCCGGATCGCCCAAGCGCAGACGCCCTAAGAAAACCACTGCACCTTGCTGCGCCCGGCGCGGCACACGTACTTCCTCCACATCAAATATGCCGCTCGCTTCCTCGCGCAAACGACCGACAATTTCCCCATCCAGCATCACGTTTTCATCCAGCTGCGCTGGACCACCCCAAAGCCTCCAACCCATAATACTTACTCTCCAAACAGTGCTCCCACTGAACGACCTTCGTGAATTCGGCGAATCACCTCAGCCAGCAGATTGGCCATAGAAAGTACCGTAATGTTGGGCAAGCGCTTGCGTGGAGACAAAGGGATAGTGTCCGTGACTACGATCTCTTCAATGGGCAACCCGCTTAAGCGCTCTATCGCCGGGTCAGAAAAGACAGGATGTGTAACCCCAACAAACACTCGCTGTGCACCTGCCGACTGTAGGAACACGATCGCCTGCGCAACAGTGCCCCCTGTGTCAATCTCATCGTCAAACAGCAGCACGTTTTTGCCTTCCACTTCACCGATCACGTTGAGCGCTTTCGCAATGCTGCCATCGGGTCGCTGTACACGTCGTTTCTCAATGACGGCCAGTGGGACGCGTAACGCCTCGGCAAAATTGCGCGCATGTTTGGTACCACCAATATCTGGAGCCACCACTACTGCATCGGGGATGTTTTTTTCCCGAAAGTATCTGCTCAGTGCATAGAAGGCGGTCAATTCGTCCACTGGAATGGTAAAAAAGCCCTGGATCTGGCCGGCATGCAGGTCCACTGTGAGCAGACGATCCGCACCTGCCACTGAGATAAGGTCTGCCACTAAACGGGCAGTGATCGGGACACGTGGCTGATCCTTCTTGTCTGTGCGTCCATAGCCGTAATAGGGCACTACAGCTGTGATACGTCCTGCTGAATCGCGCCGCACGGTGTCCAGCATGATGAGCAGCTCCATCAGGTTGTCGTTCACCGAGGCGACGGTCCCGTCCTCGTGTTCCGTCACGCAAGTGGGTTGGATGATGAACACATCCTTGCTACGCACGCTGCAGTGCAGCCTACAAAAGATGTTACTGTTGGCAAACTTAAAAACGTCCGCGCCGATCAGCTGGACCTCCAGCTCGCGAGCAATTGCCTCAGCCAAAGGACGGTTGGCAGTACCGCTTATCAAGGCGAGCTCTCCATACATAGGGCCACATATTGAGTGGGGTCGATTATGGATTGACACGTACCACCTCCGACAGATGAATCAAATGGAGAACTCTATCCACAGAGCAATTGTTCGGCCGCCGCATACGGATCAAGACGCCGTGCTAGTACACTGTTAACCACTTCAGCCAGGTGATCCAGTTCAACCTGGTGAAGCAATCTTTCCATCAAGCGGCGGCGCAGCACCTGTTCGATCTCGCTCAGCAGTCGCAAGCGATTGCGCTCTTCCCATTCACGTGTGGTCAGCAAATGCTGGCGATGTTGTTCAATGGCGCATAGCAGATCAGCAATGCCCTCACCACGGGTGGCAACTGTGCGCACCACGCGCGGCCGCCAGCTGGTCTCTTCTGTCATCGAGCTTTTCTCGCCCCCTAAGTACTTTGCCAATCGTGGTAACAAAGCTCCCGAGTGATCGGAATATACCAGCCCTGAGCCTGCCCACCTCTCTCTCGTACTTAGCATAGCTTCCAGAATCGCTGCTGTACGTTCTGCACCATCTCGATCAGATTTATTAACCACTACCACATCCGCGATCTCCAGAACGCCCGCTTTGATGGATTGAATCTCGTCGCCAGTGCCAGGCATCTCGACTACAAGCACAGTATGGGCTGTACGAGCGATTTCAACTTCTAGCTGCCCAGTGCCCACTGTCTCCACCAATATGAGATCATAGCCGGCGGCATCGAGCACTTTGACAACAGCTGGGGTCGTGCGCGCTAATCCTCCCAAGTTACCACGGCTAGCCATACTACGCACAAACACACCGGGATATTGGCCTAAATCGCGCATGCGTACGCGATCGCCCAAGATGGCTCCCCCGGAGAAGGGGCTGGTAGCATCTACTGCTATGACCCCTACGCGGCGTCCGAGATCGCAGTAGCTTTTCGCCAGTTGATTAACCAGAGTGCTCTTTCCACTACCAGGTGCACCAGTGATGCCAATTACATAGGCGCGACCAGTATAGGGGTAGATCTCTGCCAGAATGGCGGGCGCTTCTTTGATTTCACTCTCTATCAGAGTGATCAACCTTGCTATGGCGCGCCGATCACCCGCTATTGCCGCTTGTACCAGCTCCACCGGTCTATTTCCTGACGTGCTCACGGATAAAATTCACGATTTCTTGGGTGGAAGAACCGGGACCGAATACAGCGTGCACGCCACGCTCCCTCAACACCGGCACATCCTCATCTGGTATGATTCCTCCAGCAATGACTAAAACGTCACCCAACCCATACTTGCGCAGTAGATCCACCGTACGTGGCAGCAACACCAGATGGGCACCACTCAATATGGAAAGGCCCACTACATCTACATCTTCTTGCAGTGCCGCGTCGGCAACCATTTCGGGCGTTTGGCGCAGGCCGGTGTAGATCACCTCCATGCCGGCATCACGTAGCGCGCGCGCTACCACTAGGGCGCCACGATCATGGCCATCCAGACCGAGTTTAGCAATCAACACTCGGATAGGGGGCGAAGCATGGGATTGGTTCATAAATATCATTATACCGCTATGTAGGAGAGCATACCAAAAAGTGTAGGGGTGAGTGATCTAATAGGTCTTTGCTGGTTTGAGAACCAGGGGTAGATTGCTAACATCGATCGGAGCTCCGGGCACTTGGAGTCGCCCAGCGTTCACCATATGATCACATCGCCCAGCTAGGGTATCTTCCTGTCAGAATCACTCTCCCAACACTTCTTCTACCTTGCTCATCAGTTCTAGGGGGCTAAAGGGTTTGGTAAAGTAGCCATCCGCTCCTGCTGCCTTGCCCATCTGCAAGTCTTGCTTCTGACCGCGCGCTGTTACCATGATCACTACCGTGTTGCGCAGGACAGGATCCGATTTGATGCGACGACACACTTCAAAACCGTCGAGAGAGCTGTTAGGCATCATCACATCCAGCAACACCAGATCGGGGTGTTCAGCGCGAGCCAACGCTAACGCCTCATCTCCACTTGATGCTTGTATGATTTGGTAATCACCGATGCTTAACGTCACCTCCACTAGCTCACGTACTTCTGGTTGGTCATCCACGATCAGGATCTTTTTCACGTCCTCCTCCTATCATGGGGAATTCCACAAAGGCTCGGTGAATTATCCCATCACTTCGCATGAGCGACCATCGGAGATGAATGGTTGTTCAACACTACCATGCAGAGTGTGTCGTTGCCGCCATAGAGCTTTACGCACCCGACCTATCAGCTCAGCTGGCGAAAATGGCTTGACCAGGAAATCCACTGCGCCCAAACGATGCACCTCCTCGATGATCTGCCAGCTGGACAACGCAGACACTACCAAGACCGGGATCGACGTGGTGGCAGGATCTTCTTTCAATGCTTTGAGTACCTCAAGGCCGGAGATGCCTGGCAGCATCAAGTCGAGTAGCACCAGATCGGGCTGGTAGACAGCCATGCGTAACGCTTCTTCCCCATCGTTGGCCAACAGGCTGTCAATATGTGCGGTGTGTAATACATCTTGCTCAAACTCACGCATCGTTTCTTCGTCCTCCACGATCAACACCACCGTCGAAGGTTCTGCCTGAGGCAAAGTGAAGTGCACAACAGTGCCCTTCCCTGGGGTGCTGTCTATCCAGATGCGACCACCGTGCTGCTCGACTATGTGCTTGACAACCACCAGCCCGAGTCCGCTACCCTCGACAGCTGTGGGCGAGTCATCCGCTCGCCAGAACTTGGTAAACAGGTTGCGTACCTGATCGGCTGTCATCCCGACACCTGTGTCGGCAATGATCACCTCAACGTATTTGCCCACAGGTTTCGCTGCTATCTTGACTGTGCTGCCTGGTGGAGAGTATTGTGTGGCATTGGAGAGCAAATGATACAACACTTGGTTGACCAGCCGGGCGCGATCTACATACACTAAAGGACATCCAGGTGTTGTCTCTAGTATAAACCGATAGTCGGGTGATCGCTCTTGCCAATCCAACAGCACATTGTCCAATAGCGTTCCTATGTCCAAGGGTTCGAGATGAAGTTCCAGGCGAGCACCCGCTTCAAAACGTGCTACGTCAAACAAATCCTGGACCAGCTCGCACATGAGCTGTGCCCTTTCGTGAATGTAGTTCAGATAACGCTGCTGTTGCTCAGGGGACAGATCTGAACGCGTCAGGAGCAGCTCGCTGAACCCCAATATCGAAGTGAGCGGCGTGCGCAGCTGATGTGCCGCTGTACTTATGAACAGGTTTTTCTGACGCTCCAGCTCTGTGCGTTCAGTTATGTCGCGATAAACAACAACCAGATTTACCAGCTCGGACTGTTCTCCGCTGGTGACGAATACAGGCGAAACCGTCGCTTCAACCGTGTAGCCCGACCCATCCTGGCGGTGGTCGCTTATAGCACGACGGTATACGTGCGGTCGTTGTGCCAGAGTCTCCCGGTCCATAAACAGTTCGGGGAAATGCTCTGGCGAGACGACACGCAACTGGTTTCGCACAGCCTCTTCGACACGGAGGCCGGTTAGGCGTTCCCATGCAGGATTGGCATACTCAATGACTCCGTCTGGGGCAGTCAGCACAATAGCTTCACCAGCTTGTTCTAGCACGGCACGCATGCGCTCGTGGACGCGATTCAGCTCCGCTGTGCGTGCCGACACGTGCATCCCCAGCTCCTCGGCACGCATTTGCACCATATGATGCAAGCGCGCATTTTCGATTGCTATCGCAGCCTGCATTGCAAAATGAAGTGCTGTCTGAGCATCCTCGGCGTTGTATGCACCCGGCTCATATCGATCAACGCTCAACATGCCGATCACCTGATCCTGAGCAATCAAAGGCACACCGATCCAGGAACGGATTTGCTCGGAGCCGGGTACGAGTATAAAGCGCTTGTCTTCCCACACGTCATCCAGAACAATTGGAAGGCGTGTGTGGCTCATCTCTCGGAACAGTTCTGAATCTTGCAAGTTAATGCGACAACTGTTCTCCTTGATAGCATCTGGATCGGCAAACCCTCTGCCAGCGCGCATCTCCATACGTCCATCAGTTAATAACAGAATAGAAGCGCTGTCGTACGGCACTACCTCAGCCAGTTGTTCCAGAATGCGGTTGAGCACTACATCTAGATCTAGGCTGGCATTAACCCATAATGCTACACGACGCAATCTTTCGGCTATTTCGCGTTGGCGACGTTCAGAAATCGCCAATGCCAGAGCATGTTCGTAGGAGTGTGCCCTGGCCACAGCGGACGCCACCATACCTGCTACTGTAGTAAGCGTTTCTGCATTGGTCGAACTGAAAGCATTTGCCTGTGTGCTAAGGAGCTGAATGACGCCAAGCGGTTTGTCTTCCACAATTAAAGGCGCTGTAATCATGGAGCGGAACTGTTCAACGTCGGCGCGATGCGCTAACCGTCCATAGTATTCTGGCACCCGACGAAGATCGTTGCAGATCAGCGTCCGTCGCTCACGGATGGCATGGCCAGCGACGCTATGTTGGGCCGGAAACACTATTCGTTCTTCTCGAGTGTGGAGAGAGGGATCGGTTGTAGCCTCGAGCACGAAATTCCCGCCTGTCGCGTCCAGGAGCGAGACCGAGCAAGCAGTTGCTTGGTACAAGTCCCGGATTCGATGCACTACTAGATCAAGCAGGTCGTACAATCCACGGGTTGAATTGATAGCCATTGCCAACGTGCTCAGCAGTTCAGCCTCTGCATGTCGACGACGTTCCATTGCCACCAAATGTGTGGTGCTTGTTACTACATAAAGGTAACGCATCAGCCAGCGGAAGAATGGCAGGTCTGAGGGGTAGAGGTCATCCCCTATCACTAGCAAAGCAGTGGGCGTTTCAGGGGAAGGCAAGGGCATAGTAAGACACTGTCCAGCTCCCATCTGGCGTACCGAGCGGGGCGGGATATGCTCTCTGGTGAGCGAGAACAATTTCAGCAAGTTATCCGAGCCCAACTCGGTTAACCTTGCTTCACCCAAGGAAAAAGTCTCTGCTCCTAAGGGAAGACAATGTAGTGGTGCACGATATCCCACTATCGGCCGGCCAATCGCACGCGTAATACATCGCAACAGGCTTCGCCTTGGGACTGCAGCCGCTACGAAAACGCACGAAGCCGTCTCTGCGCTTGGGCTACCACTGGTGGGCAATTGCGCCTCCAGAGCAACCACGAATGAGATGTATCCTGTCTTGGCCAGCGTGTGACAAAGGATACTATAGGCGTCCTGGCTACTGTGAACCTTGAGGAGCTTGATCAATGCGTTGAGAAGTTTTTGTTGTGGTGCATTACCCCAGCGTGCCGGCAACAATGGGTTGGAGAGATGCGATGTCGCTTCGCCCGCTGCTCTGTGACGCATGCTCTTAGAATGCAGCTCAACCGTTTCGTCCGGCATATTCTGGCACCCGACGCCGTACTAGCAAGAGCAGACTGTAAGAGGCAATAAGAATCAGAAGCGCCTGCTCAGGAAGATTTTACCTCATATAGCTCAATTAAAACCCCATGAGTGGACTTAGGATGCACAAAAATGTACGAGCGTCCTTCCCGGTTAACTCGCACTTCCTGACCAATAAGCTCCAGACCTGCAGATAGCAGCCGCGACATCGCCTCTGCAACATTCTCGACGCGAAAACAGATGTGGTGAACACCTTCGCCCCGTTTACTTAGGAAGCGCGCGATGCCACTCTCAGTGTCTGTGGGTTGCACCAGCTCAATGTGGCTTCCTCCGCGTGGCAGCTCCAGAAAAGCTACCTTCACACTCTCAGCTGGCACCTCCTCAATGCGCACCAGAGGAAGTCCTAACACATCACGATAGACATGGAGCGCTGCCTCCAGGTCTTGTACCACAATAGCAATGTGCTCAATTTGTTGTAACATCGTGGTCGACCTCATCCTCTGTGTCAAAAGATGCCACTTGCCGCGCGATACTCTCCGAAGACACGGCGCAGAATTCCACAGATCTCGCCCAGAGTGGCATATGCCTCGACCGCTTGCAAGATGTAAGGCATCACATTCTCGTTGCCGGCTGCTGCCGCCTCCAGCTCTGTGAGGGCACGCGCCACGGCCGATTGATCACGTTGAGCACGCAGCTCCTTGAGTCGTTGTGCCTGTGCTTCTTGCACTGACTCGTCAATACGCAGAGGGCGCAGGCGTTTTTCTTCGCGCACCTGAAATCGATTGACGCCGACTACAACGCGCTGTCCGCTCTCCACCGCCTGCTGATAGCGGTAGGCGCTCTCTTGGATTTCGCGTTGCATAAAGCCTGATTCGATAGCACCCAGAGCGCCTCCCATGCGATCAATACGCTCTAGGTAGGCGATCACACGCCGCTCAATTTCGTCGGTAAGGTGCTCGACATAATAGCTGCCAGCAAGGGGATCTACTGTGTCGGTCACCCCGCTCTCGTAAGCGATAATTTGTTGTGTGCGCAGGGCGACCTGGACAGTGTCCTCCGTGGGCAACGAGAGTGCTTCATCCATGCTATTGGTGTGGAGACTCTGAGTGCCCCCCAGCACAGCTGCCAGCGCTTGAATCGTGACACGCACTATGTTGTTCATAGGTTGCTGCGCCGTAAGTGCAACACCTGCCGTTTGAGTGTGGAAGCGCAACATCATGCTCTTGGGATCACGGGCACCGAAGCGATCGCGCATCAACCGTGCCCACAGACGGCGGGCAGCGCGAAACTTGGCAACCTCCTCCAGTAGGTGATTCTGCGCAGCAAAGAAAAACGTCAGCTGAGGCGCGAACTCGTCGACCTGCAGGCCAGCTTTCAGCGCTGCTTCCACATACGCTATCGCATTAGCAAAGGTAAATGCTATTTCCTGTACCGCTGTGGCACCTGCCTCGCGAATGTGGTAACCACTGATACTGATCGTGTTCCACCGGGGCATATGCTGCTTGCAGTACTGGAACATGTCGGTAATGAGGCGCATCGATGGTGCAGGGGGAAAGATGTAAGTGCCACGCGCTATGTATTCTTTAAGAATGTCATTCTGCACCGTGCCGCGCAATTGATCGAGCGACACCCCTTGCTTCCTAGCAACCGCGATATACATCGCCAGCAGCACCGCTGCTGGAGCGTTGATGGTCATACTGGTGGAGACCTTGTCGAGAGGAATACCCGAGAAGAGACTCTCCATATCGGCAAGCGAAGATACAGAGACGCCTACCTTGCCCACTTCCCCTTGTGCGAACGAGTGGTCGGCATCGTAACCGATCTGCGTGGGCAGATCGAAGGCGACGCTCAGGCCTGTCTGGCCCTGATTCAGCAAGTACTTGTAACGTGCGTTGGTTTCCTCCGCAGTTGCGTAGCCGGCATACTGACGCATCGTCCACAATCGGCCACGGTACATATTGGGGTATATACCACGTGTAAAGGGATATTGTCCCGGAAACCCCAATTGTGTCAGATATTCAGCGGCATAGGTATCACCAACCGTATCAGGGGGGAGGTACAGCAGATCTTCCGGTATTTGAGAAGGTGTCTCAAGATTCTGCGCCCAATTTGGATCGCGTGCCACGAATGGCGCTAGCACCTTCTCTTCCCACTCCTGGCGTTTCGCCTGCAGATCATGGCTCATAGCGACACCCCCTACCCCAAGTGCCTAACATTATTATGTGGCTTGCGGTTGGATGATCACCTTCATTCCCGAACGCCCTTCCATTGCTGCGAAGCCGTCCTCGATGCGGCTGAGCGGAAAGCGATGCGTAATGAGCGGTGCGACGCGCACCAGTCCCTTCTCCAACAGCTTGACCGCCAGCTCATGGTGACGTGGGACGCTGCCATGGGATCCGGTGACGAAACACTCTTTGTAGTGAATAGTGTTAGAAAGGACACACATTGGGCGTGCATCCTTCTTCAATCCACCGAAGAGGTTTACATAGCCACGATGCGCCACCATCTCAATGGCCTGCTCGTGCGCCTCCACGGAACCGCAAGCGGTGATCACAACGTCTGGCCCCTCACCGTTGGTCTCCTCGCGGCAACGTGCCACCAAGTCCTCACGTGAGGTATCGATGTAGACGTCTGCCTCATAGAATCGGGCGATTTCCATACGCGCCTGGCTGCGTTGGGCGGCGATGACCTTGGTAGCTCCCATTACGCGGGCCAAGTCAATCATTATACAACCAATGGGCCCCATGCCAATAATACATACTGTTTTGCCCAGCCCCACCTGTGCTAGTTCCATGCCATTGATAGCACAGGCAAGCGGCTCGGCTAACGAGGCTTCCTCAAAGCTCAGATTGTCGCTGATAGGCGTGACAGGCCCTTCCTCCAGCACCAGCCGCGGCAAAAGCATATACTCTGCGAATGCTCCAGGAATCTGATAACCAATCGCATAGTTAATAGCACAGTTATTGCCCAAACCGTTGCGGCACCAGCGACACTGGCCGCAAGGCACATCTGCACCGATGGCGACACGGTCGCCCTCTCTGACCCGCGTCACGTGGCGTCCTACCTGCACGATTACCCCGGCAGCTTCGTGTCCGATGATGGCGGGTGGCTGGACGCGCGGATTACCATGGTGGAGGATACGCACATCTGATCCACATATGCTGGTCGCTTCTACACGCAGCAGTGCGGAGTAGTCGTCTACTTGCGGTGTTGGTACTTCTTTGACCACCAGCTTGCCTGGTGCTTCAAGAACAGCTGCCTTCATTCACTCCTCCCCAGAAATGATCCCAATGCTATCAGAATACACCTTCTTAATTATAGAAGCTCTACGGATAAACAAGCACTTTGGAGAAGAACTCGCGTCCTTCCCGCATCATAAGCAATGCCTGCGGCGCGTCGCGTAGTGGAACCCGGTGCGTGATAAGCGGGTGCAAGGCGATTGTCCCGTGGGCCATACCTGTCAGCACATCGCGCCAATCATCGTCGTTGCCGGCTGCGCTGTAATCCGAGTTCCACGTTCCCAACAAAGCTACCTCGCGTCGCATAAGCTGGGAGATAAGCGGCGCCGGCAACATCACGTCCCCTGATGGATTACCCAATATGATCATCTTGCCGCCTCGCATCGTGCAGGCAGCTGCCTGAACAAATGTCTGTGGCACCCCAGCACATTCAATCGAGACTGTCACACCCTCGCGCTGTGTAGCAGAGCGAATGATCTCCAAGGCATTGTTCTCTCGATTATCGAACGTAAGCTCGAATCCCATCTCCTGTGCCATTTGCAATTTGCGAGGGACGATGTCAAATATGAAGATCGGGGTGGCTCCCATTGCACGCGCCCACTGGGCTACCATCAGTCCGATGGGGCCAGCACCGAACACTGCTACACTGCGGCCGAGCAGATTCTCTTCGGCACGTCGCAACGCGTGCAGTGCAACGGCAGCCGGCTCGGTCATAGCCGCCTCCTCGAGCGGGACTCCCTCAGGCACACGCAGCAAATTCTCCTGAGGTGCCACCACGTATTCGGCAAAGGCACCGTCACTACGCGAACCCAGGTAGTCGTAATCCACACACTGCACATACTTGCCCTGTTCGCATGGTGCACACTTACCGCACCAGATAAGCGGAAAGACCACCACGTGTTCGCCTGGCGCAACCCGATCCACGCCCTCGCCACAAGCTTCCACAACACCTGAGAATTCATGGCCGATGATAGTGGGGAAATGATAGGTGCCTTTGACAAACACTCGTGGAATGTCGGAGCCGCACACACCGCAATACGCCACGCGCACCAACACCTGTCCGCGTTGAGGATGTGGCTTCGGCACCTGCTGATAGCGCATATCGCCCACGGCATGCAGCACGCAGGCATTCATCATTCCCTGATCATGCGAACTGGTGGCTGTCATGATGTCGCATCCTCAATCCCTCGGCGATTGCCTGACGCACACGTGCTATATTGTCCAAAAGGGTGCCATCTCGGTGAAAAACGCTGCTGGTACCTGTCACCAGGATATCGGCACCGGCAGCGACCATATGGGGTATCCGATCGAAGCTGACGTTCCCGTCCACCTGGATAGGCACCTCCACACCATTCTCTTCTAAGAACAGACGGCAATCGCGAATCTTGCGGTACGCAGAGGGTACCATACGTTGGCCTGCGAAACCAGGATTGACGGTCATAATCAATACATAATCCATCTGCTCTGTTACGTAATGCAAAACTGAGAGCGGCGTCGCAGGGTTGAGCGCCACACCCGCCTTGATGCCATAGCTGCGAATGAGCCCCAGCGTGCGATCAAGGTGGACTGCTGACTCGGCGTGCACCGAGATGGACTGCACTCCGATGGGTGCCAACAGCTGCACGAAGAAATCATTGTTATCCACCATCAGATGCACATCAAACGGCACCTCGGTGTGGACGCGCAGCTGTTCAAGAAATACCGTTCCGACTGGCATATTCGGTACAAAGTGGGCATCCATGACGTCAAAGTGGAGGTAATCCACGCCTGCCTGTTCCAGCTGCCGTACCTGCTCCGCCAGCTGCCACACATCGGCGCACATCATTGAAGGAGCTATCTGAACGGGGAACGCACGTATCATAGTAGGGAACCTTGTTGCGGATGTAGTATACCACAGCCGAGAGGAAAGGGGAAAAAGACGTCCTGTGCTGCTCATAGAGCTTGGGTCCGGAGGCAGTCCCTCTTGAGATGTGGCCGCAAGGCGAGGCAGCCCCCATATCGCAGGGGCGCAGACCAAGACCAATCACACGTGTGTGACTTGCTTTCTAAGCATGCCTATAAGTCAATCCTGCCTAGTGATTGCCTCCGCTGATTCTTGTTGCCTTGGCTCACGGTACAGTATCTGGATAGTATGCAGGAGGCTGAACCCCATGCCAGAGCGACTTTGTGGCGCGCTGCCCTCCTGATTCCCCTTGACAAGTATCGTATTTCATGTTATAATATTATTACATTATGGGCTGGTGACCCTAGAAATGACAAACCATCCATGGTTTCCATAGATACTGTCGTGGTCCCTATCCGCTACCTGTATGCGACTCTGTACGCATTGGTGAACTGTTGCGACAATTTGGTGAACACAAAAATGCAGTGAGGCATAACATAATATTTGCCTGCGGTTGGCCCCATTCTTTGGACCACGGATCGGCCAAAATAAGGTGGATCCCCACTCCTCCGACTTGGGAATGCACTCCCGATCAACAGTGCATCCGACCACATCATACCTCCGATCCCGCAGCATGTCAAATTTGCCAACGAACCCATAGCCCCTGCGGGAGCCAGTCGCCGTCGTCGGGGCTGTGGGCATGTGGGAAACTCGCAGCGCAGCGGAGAGTTTTCCACATGCCCACAGCCCAAGCGGCTCACGCATGGTGCACCTCCGCCGGCGTCCGGTAGCCCAGGCTCTGATGCGGGCGCTCCTGGTTGTAGAACTGGAAGTAGCCGTGGAGCCCTGCTTCCAGCTCCGGGACTTGGGCGTAGTCCATCAGGTAGATGTGCTCGTACTTCACCGTGCGCCACAGTCGCTCGACAAAGACGTTGTCCATGGCTCGCCCTCGACCGTCCATGCTGATGCGGACGCCGGCCCCTTCCAGGATGCTTGTGAACTCCTCGGCGGTGAACTGCGCCCCCTGGTCGGTGTTGAAGATCGCCGGCACACCCCGCTCCAGCGCCTGCCGCAGCGCCACCCTACAGAAAAGGCCGTCCAGGGTGTTGGACAACTGCCAGGCCAGGACGTACCGGCTGAACCAGTCCATGATGGCCACCAGGTACATGAAGCCACCGCGCAGCGGCACGTAGGTGATGTCCGAGCTCCAGACCTGACACGGCCGGTCGATCCGGAGGCCACGCAGCAAGTACGGGTACTGCTTGTGGCCTGGAGTTGCCACACTGGTCTTCCGTTTCGGGTAAATCGCCTGCAATCCCGTCAAAGTCATCAGTCGCCGAACCCGCTTCGGGTTGACTTCGTACCCTTCCCGCCGTAGGTACGCCGTCATCCGCGGCCAGCCGTAGAACGGGGTCCGGGTGTACTGCCGGTCGATCAGCCGCATCAGCAGCAGGTTCTCTTCCGACTCACCCGCCGGCTGGTAGTACAGCGATGAGCGACTCAGACCGACGAGTTCACACTGGCGCCGTATGCTGACCGAGACGAGGCCGCGGTCGATCATCGCCCGCTTGCCCTCAGTCGTAGCGGGCAGCTTTTTTTTTGAGCCACTCCAGCTCCATCTTGAGTCGCCCAATCTGCTCGTACAGCTCAGCAATCTGGCTCTCCTGCCGCCGCTGTTGCTGAGCACTGGGCCTGGCGAACAAGCTGGCCCCCTCTTCCAGCAACTCTTTCTTCCACTGCCCGATCTGGTTCGGATGAACCTCGTACTCGCTGGCCAACTCGTTGATCGTCTTGGTTCCTTTCGCTGCCTCCAGTGCGACTTTGAACTTGAACTCGGCGCTGAACCGCCGGCGGTTCTTGGCCATTCTCTCCCTCCACGTGCCAGATCATACATCATGTGATCCACCTTAGCACGTGGTCCAGTTTTTGGGGCCAATTACAGGGGTCCAAATGTCTGAGAACCGAGTGTTAAGCCGACGACAGTTCTTGAAGGGTGTTGCGGCAGCGGGGGGTGGCTTGGCAGTGACCACACTGCTGCCCGTGAGCGGCTTTGCTGCGCCGCTTGAAGATGCGCCTCTAGCACCAGAGGGTCAAGGTGAGAGAATAGTGCGCATCCTGAGTCTGCCCTGGCCGCAGACACCGGTCGAGCAACAGATGGCTAACGAGATCTTCACGCCGGAGACGGGCATCACGGCTGTGCTCGAAGGTCCTCCTTATGAATTCGCCGAGTCGAAGATGCGAGAGCTGGCTGCTAGCAAAAGCCCTGAGTTCGACATTTGGGAGTATGACAGCCAGTGGCTGGGTGCTATGGTCCTAAGCGGTGCCATGGAGAACCTGGATACCACCGACTATTTCCGATCGCCCAATGCCAAGATCAAATTTGAGGACTTCATACCCGGCCATCGCGACTACCTTGGACGCTTCCCGGTCAACGACAAGAAGGCATTGCGCGGCGACGTCGCCGAGTACCAGGACCTCCCTATCTATGGTGTGGCCTGGACACTAGGCACCAACATGCTCAGTTACCGCGTCGACCTATTCGAGGAGGCTGGGATTGTCGACGCTAACGGCAAGGCCAAACCGCCCGATACATGGGATGAGTTCAGAGACGCTTGCATCAAGCTGACGAAAGGCAACCGTTACGGTATTGCGTGGTACAACACGCGCTTGGCTGATGGGATCTCAATGGCCTGGCTTCCTTTCCACTTTTCCTATGGTGCCGACATTTGGGACTACGACACGTGGCAGATTGAGGGCATCATAAACTCTGACGTTGCTGTAGAGGCACTCACGGAGTTCGTTAAGTACAACCTCGAGTACAAGGTCGTCGACCCGGGCTCGGCCAACTGGTTTATCATCGAGCTGATCAATGCGGTTACGCAGGACTTGGCGGCAATGTGGTACACCTACGTCAGTTTTGCTGCCTTCACTGAGGATCCAGCCACTTCAAAAACCGTTGGCAAGTGGGACTTCGCTGTCTTACCCGGCTACAAGGATCCCAAGACTGGCGAAGTACGACGTGTGCCCGTGTTTGCCTGCCAGGGCATCGGGATAAATGCCAATTCCCAACGCAAGGCTGACGCGTGGGCATACATACAGTGGTTGAAGTCCTATGAAACAGAGAAGGCCCTAGTTGATAACCCGGCGGCTGGATATGCCAGTGCTCGGGTGGACCTGAAAGACTACCAGTTCTCGATTGACACACCCATGTTCCACGCCAAGCAGGTCATGTGGACGTCGACCCCGTTGGCACGCGACTTTTGGATTTGGCCTGAGTACAAGGAGCTGCTGGACATCCAGCAACGCGAGGTTAACCTGTGCTATATTGGTGGTCAGTCGCCCAAGGAGACACTCGACCGCATCGCCAGGTTACAGCAGATAGTTATGGACACAAGTCCCAACAACCCTAAGAATAAAGGTTGACAGTTGGAACGTGCTACGCATTCATTTGTTGTAGCGCGGAAGATAACCCTTGACCCGCGGCGGGCTTATGACTCGCCGCGAGTCATTCTGGACTTGCCGCTGGTGAGCATCAATGGAAGGTTATCCTATGGGTGGACGATCTACCCGCCGAGTGGTGTTTCAACCTGCTTCTCGATGTGGACTTCAACGTGGCATTCAACTATTGGTAGATGCAATTCGACCCACCTTAGGTCCGTTGCCGCGGCAAGTGGCCTTTCACCAGCTGGTGACCAACAAGCCACCTGAAATGCTGACCAAGGGCGGTATTATTGCACGACGCATCATCCAGCTGCCTGATCGTGACGCAGATATGGGTGCTATGTTGGCCCGTCAAATGCTCTGGAATTTACACGAAGCCTATGGTGACGGTGTTGCCACTGCGGCAGTACTTTTGGCGGAGATTTGCAGCCATGGTGCCACCTACCTTGCTGCAGGTGGCAATGCTATGCGTCTATGTCATTACTTGGAAGCAGGGCGGCAAGTCATTCTCGATGAAATTGATAGGCAGGTCCTGAGGCTAAATAGTAAGTCCCAGCTAGCTGCTCTGGCTCAGTCAGTCTGTGGCGACCCACCATTGGCGCGCGTTTTGGGTGAGATCTTCGACATCATTGGTGAGTATGGACAGCTAGAGATTAGACCAATGCGCAGCCGCGAGCTGCAGCGCGACTATATAGAAGGCATGGCATGGAAGAGCGAGCTCTTCTCGCGCGAGATGTACACTGACAAGGCCCGCCTCAAAACGCAGCTGGAGGATGTGGCAATCCTGGTTAGCGACCTTAGGATCGAAGAGCCTGACCAGTTGTTGCCAGTCTTGGAAACAACCGTTCGGCTTGGGCGACGTTCGTTGTTGGTGATTGCTAGTCACATCTCGCCGCGCGCTGTTGGTATGCTTATAGCAAATAGTCGGGTGCCAGAACGTTTGCAAGCCATTGCTGTAAGGACACCCGGTCCGGAGCGCATCGACGAGATTGCAGCAATGGAAGATCTAGCAGTGCTCACTGGCGGTCGCCCTTTCCTGCAAGCTGTTGGCGACACATTGGCTGAAGTAGCAGCTGCAGACCTGGGGCATGCACGGCGTGTCTGGGTCGACCGTTTCCGTTTCGGCATTGTAGGTGGTGGAGGCGATCCGCGCCGCCTGCGCGCGCACGTCGCCACGCTACGACAGGCCCTGTCACAATGTCAGGACATGCAACTCCTCCAGCGTCTGCGCACACGCATCGGCCAGCTGATCGGCGGTGTTGCAATATTGCGCGTTGGTGGTCCCACCGAGATCGAGATTGAGACGCGCAAATCTCTAGCCGAAGAGACTGCTAACACCCTACGTGCTGCCATTCGTAGCGGTGTCGTTCCAGGAGGCGGCGCAGCTCTACTGGCCTGCCGTCCGCGGCTGCACCAGCTGTGGAAGGTGAGTACCGATCCCGACGAGCGAGCTGCCTATCGCATCCTCCGTTGTGCCGTCGAAGCTCCAGTACGCACAATTGCAGAGAATGCTGGCTATGACCCTGGTGAGGTATTAGCCGAGTTGCAGTCAGCCAGCCAGGGCATGGGTTTTGATGTGCTCAGTGGTCGCGTAGTGAATATGGTAACTGCGGGCATTCTAGATGTAGCAGAAATACAGAGGGCTGCGGTAACTAATGCAATCAATACAGCTGCTATGGCATTGACGATTGATGTGCTAGTGCATCACGAGAAGCCCGTCGAAGCAACCAAACCGTGATGAAACCCGTAATCTCTGCAGATCACGACATCGTCTACGATTTGGCGGTTTCGCCCAACTTTGCCTGGGATAGTACCTGCTTTGCCGCGCGCGCTAGCGGGCTCTACCGATCGAGTGATGGCGGTCACAGTTGGCAATTCTGCTTTGAAACCTTGCAGCTCGAAGTTCCACTCGCAACCACCGCAGTAGCTGTGTCACCACTGTTTGTGACTGACCACACTATCTTTTGTGGCATCCCAGGCGCCATTATGCGATCCTGCGATGGTGGTACGACCTGGCAAGCGACTTTACTGCCGCCGCCTCAAACACCTGTGACAGCTTTGGCGATATCGCCAGGGTACCGTGAGGATAGTGTGGTATTAGCCGCTACGTTCGAAGATGGCATATACGTTACTGAGAACGGAGGCGATAGGTGGGTACCGCGAAGTTTCGGGTTAATGGACTTGAATGTGCTCGCATTGGTCTTGTCTCCCGAGTACACGCAGGACGAAACGGCCTTCGCTGGCACTGAGAGCGGCGTTTTCTACAGCACCAATGGCGGCCGAGCTTGGCGTGAGACAGGCTTTCCAATGGAATGCGCGCCAGTATTATGCTTGGCAGTGTCGCCCGACTTTGCCCGTGATGCTACTGTGTGGGCTGGCACCGAATCGCACGGTCTGTTCAGGTCATTGGATGGAGGTATTCGATGGCAGGAAGTGGGCACACTCGAGGTCAATGGCCCAGTTAACGCTATTATCGTGGCACGGACACCGTCATTGCCTCCATCAGTTCTAGTTATGGAACCCGAGGCCTTGTGGATATCGCGCGATGGGGGTGTCTCTTGGTCGCACTGGCGTGAAGGCATGCATTTCCAGGCTGGGTTGACGTGCGTGGTAGCACCCTTCGGCCTAACCCCTGGTGCGCACTTGCTCGTAGGATTAGAAGACGGCACGGTATGTCAGGTATAAGCCGCGCCCCGGTTGGCCGGGTGCTGGCTGTCGGCGATATCAACATCGATATTGTTTTCACCGGTTTGCCCCATCTACCACGCACTGAACAAGACACGTTGGCACAGGACTTAGTCATTACAGTGGGTGGCCAGACAGGCACCATCGCGCGTGCTCTGGCCCAGTTGGGGCTGTTGGTAACTTTCGTCGGGCGCGTTGGGAGCGATAGCTATGGCCGCCTCTGCGCCGACGAGCTGGCCCGTGCAGGGGTTGATCTGACCGGCCTGGTTACGGATCCTGTGTTGCGCACGGGTGCCACCGTGGTCTTATCATGCGGAACCGAGCGCGGGTTTGCCACCTATTTGGGGTCTATAAGCGCTGTGCGACGCTCTGATGTGACCGAACAGCTGTTGGCCTGCGCTGATCATTTGCATGTTGGCTCTTATTTTTTGCTAACTGGGCTCCACCCGGATATGCTAGATCTGTTTCGGACCGCCAAGCAGAAGGGACTCACCACCTCGTGCGATCCGGGCTGGGATCCCTTCATGAATTGGGATCGAGACATTCTAAAGGTACTTCATTACGTCGACGTCTTTCTGCCCAACGAGGTCGAGGCCCAGCGCATCACCGGCGCCGACGCGCCGGAAAAGGCGCTAAGCCGGCTGGCGAAATATGGGCACACTATAGTGATCAAACGAGGTGCTTACGGTTGCATAGTACGTCAAGGCACACGCACCGTCTATTGCCCAGCCTTCGAAGTACAGGTAATGGATGTCACCAGCGCTGGCGATGTCTTCAACGCAGGCTTTCTATACGCCTGGCTGGGCGGCCAAGATCTGGAGGACTGCGCTAGGTTTGCCAACGCTTGTGGCGCGCTTTCCGTGGCGCGTGCCGGCAACTTGGGTATGCCTCGGCTCGAAGAGGTTGAAGCTTTTCTGGCGTCGCGGGGCGCTGAACCGAAAGATCTGCATCTGGAACAAGACGCTCAAGGAGACTGAATCGATGAACCCCTCCGATAACGATAGAGTCATGCTGCAAGAGATCATCAACCAACCCAATGCATGGCAGGCAACCATCCAGCAGGTGGAAGCGCAAGGCTCGCTTCTGCGCGAGATTCTCTCCTCCAGCGAAGAGGTCGTCTTCACTGGCTGTGGGTCCGGCTTGAACGCAGCGATGGCAATTACACCAATTTTTCAGCACGTCACTGGAGTTCGTGCGCGGGCTGTCCCGGCGGCGGAGATCGTGTTCTTCCCCGAGACAGTCTTTGTGTCTGGCGTACGGTATGCGGTAGTGCTGCTTTCCCGATCTGGCTCCACCACTGAGACGGTGCGGGCATGTCATGTGGCCATACAGCGTAGCATTCCTACGCTGGGCATCACATGCTCTCAGGAGAGCGCCTTGGCTCGTGCCAGCAGTGCAACTGTGGTGCTCGCCGCAGCCAAGGAGACCAGCGTCACAACCACGCAGAGCTTAACCTCGATGATACTCACCGGCCAAGTTCTAGCCGGCATTGTTGCCGGAAATGAGCCCTATCTGAGCCAGCTTAGGCAGTTGCCAGCGTTAGGGGGTAAAGTGATCGCGGGATGCTCTGAGCTTGGCCGTGCGCTCGGCGAAATGCCCTCATTGAGCAAGTTTGCTTTTGTCGGTAGTGCCGCCAATATAGGTCTGGCCCGTGAAGCTCAGCTAAAAATGAAAGAAATGACGTTGCTGCCGTCTGACTCCTACCCGATTCTGGATTACCGCCACGGTCCCAAGTCTGGCGTTGATGCCCAAACGCTGATCACGGTGTTCACCACGGATCGCACACGTTCCGTTGAGCTTGAATTCATAGCCGAGATGAAGGAGCTGGGAGGAAGGGTGTTTGTATTATGTGAGCGCGCCGACGGAACAATACGTTCCATGGCTGACTGGGTGTTTGAGGTCGGGTCAGGTCTGCCCGATTTCGCGCGTGAGATTCTCTACATGCCACCTGTCCACTTCTTGGCTTACTATAAAGCACTGGCGCTAGGACTCAGCCCGTCCACGCCGGCCAACCTGAGCTATTGGATAGCCACTCGGGACCTATAGGGAACTTCGAGCTAGCCGCAGCAGGGAGACACTACGTACTGGGCTCAGGTGGCGTCTCGATAATTGTACGTGGGCGCAACACGATTATGCCTGCGCCCAAAACGATCAAGCACGCGGACACAATCTGTGCAACGGGGATATTGCCTATCAACCAGGCATCGGGCCGCAGGGACTCGACCCATATGCGTCCCAGTCCGTAGAGGATTAGGTACAAAGCAAATATATCCCCATTGCGCAGCCGCGGTTGCAAACGGCGTGCTATGAAGAGCAGGATGAGGCAGCTACCCAAGTTCCAAAGCGATTCATACAGGAACACCGGATGGAAGCGAGTCGTCTCCACCGGAAAGCGGCTCAGATCAGCATACATCGGCAAACGGTGCTGCGCGTCAATGGGGATACCCCAAGGAAGACTGGTTGGAGGGCCATACAGTTCCTGGTTGACGAAATTTCCCCAACGCCCAATCGCCTGGGCCAAAATCAGACCGGCAGCACCATAGTCAAGCCAGCGCGCCACAGAGAGACGGTTGCGCCAGGCATAGATCGCCAACGCCAGCACACCCCCGGCAATTCCACCATAAATGCCCAGACCACCGTTCCAGATCATCAGCGCGGTGGGAAATGGGAACGATAGGCCAAATACCTGCACGGTCTCAAAAGGGTTGGTGATAAAGTAATAGCGAAAGCCTATGGCATTCCCCTGAGGGGAGGATAACACGTGATACAGGCGCGCTCCCAAGATGCCGCCCAGAAGACACCACGTTACCAGATTCCACACGTGTTCTGGGTTGTCACCTTTGCGTTTCGCTTCGATCGAGGTCAAGATACCTGCTGCAATGGCCCCGATTACGATGATCACACCATACAGGTGAATCGTCAGCGGTCCAATCTGGAGGGTCGGGCTAACAGGTGGCATAGGGCATCCCTTTAGATCCCTTCTAGGGTGTTGGCTTGCTGGGTATTATAGCGCGCCTACCTGAGAGGTGACAAACACTGTGGCGCACACGTGGAGAAGATCAGTTTTTGCCCTGACTATTGCTTGAGTTATGAAGGTACAGTGGCTACAAGGTCTTGTTCAGCGCTCGCAAATAGGAGGAGATTTCTCGTAGAAGGGTTGGTCTGCTCTTTTGACCATCCCACCCCTGTCAGACTGTGAGAGCAGAGACTGCCTTGACATTTCTGTGCTGATGGTGTGCTTTCAGAGATGTTTGACGCCAACTCACTACTATGTATAATCAAAAGTGCACCTGTGCGGGCAAGGGACAGCAGACCCATGCAAATTGTTGAGGAGATCAAGGATCGGATCGACATTGTAGATTTCATATCCAGCTATGTCCCACTCAAGAAAGCTGGACGAACGTACAAAGGATTGTGCCCGTTTCATGCTGAGAAGACCCCGTCCTTTGTTGTATTTCCTCACACGCAGACATGGCATTGTTTTGGTGCATGTGGGACTGGCGGCGACATCTTCAGTTTTCTGATGCGCCGCGAGGGGCTGGACTTTTCTGAGGCACTGCGCCGCCTAGCTGAGCGCGCTGGTGTGGTTCTCGAGCCGCCCAGTCCGCGCGTTGAAGCGAACGAGCAGAAACGCTCGCGTCTTATAGAGATGCACGCAGCGGCAGCACAGTATTATCATAACCTATTGTGCCACGCCGCTGAGGCGGAAGAAGCGCGTAATTACTTGGCACAACGCAAGATCAGTTCAGAGACAATCAGGCTCTTTCAATTGGGTTATGCGCTCAATGCGTGGGAAGGCCTCAAAACTTTCCTGCTTGGGCGTGGTTATAGCGAACAGGAACTGATTGAGGGTGGTCTGATTGTAAAGAAAGAGGGCGGCGAGGGCACGTACGATCGTTTTCGCAATCGGCTTATGATCCCTATCCGCAACATCAAGGGACAGGTCATTGCTTTTGGTGCACGCGCCCTGAACCCGAATGATGTGCCCAAGTATCTCAACTCGCCACAAACCTTGCTGTTCGACAAGGGACATACCTTGTTTGGGATCGATGCAGCGGCTCCGACGATCCGGCAAGCAGATCAGGTGGTCTTGGTCGAAGGCTATATGGACGTGTTGTCTGCCCATCAGGCCGGCTACACCGATGTAGTAGCTGGGATGGGTACAGCGCTTACAGAAGCGCAGTTGCAGCAGCTGAAGCGTCTCACCCGACATTTCGTGCTGGCGCTGGATGCAGACACGGCGGGTGCCGCTGCCACGCTACGCGGCATCGAAACGGCACGAGGATCTTTGGAGAGAAGTTTGCAGCCAGTAGTGACCTCACATGGGCTGATCCGTTTTGAGGGGCGTCTCGACGTGGATATTCGTATTGCAGCGTTGCCGGCCGGTCAGGATCCGGATGATATCCTGAGGGAGTCGCCGGATTCTTGGCCGCGCATCATCGCGGATGCTCTTCCAGTGGTCAGCTTTGTGATGAAAACTATGGCGTCACAGACTGATCTGAGCACAGCCCGGGAGAAGAACCAGCTGGTGCGTCAGGTGCTGCCGCTGATTCGTGAGGTGAACAACGAGATCGAGCGCAGCCATTACATAAGTGAGCTGGCACAGCTGGTCAAGGTCAATGAACGTGTGCTCTTGAGCGAGCTACAGCGGCTTTCAGCACCTTCGGCAAGGGCAGCGGCTGCAACTCCTTCTGTGGCGGCTGAGGGCAAAGACAGGGAGAGACAAGGTCTGGGCGCGGAGGAATATTTGCTGGCACTCGTGATGTATCATCCGGACGCGCTCGCTCTCGCCAACGAACAGCTAGCGGCCATAGGTTTCTCGGGCTTACTGCCGGATGACTTTCAGCAGAGTGAGAATCGTTCCTTGTTTTCCTGTCTTTCGTCGTGGGCGTTGCAGCGGACCTCCGCAGGAGATACACTTGAGGAACTGGGCCAGAGGATCGGGCAGACAGACAAGTTACTGCACAAACATTTTGGTTTCCTACGCGAGCAGGGAGCACAACCGGGCACTATCTCTACCCAGCTAGCTGCAGAGGAGATGGTTAAAGGGACACTACGCCTGCGCATTCGCTGTATCCAGGCGGAAATTGCCAACTTGCGCCTGTTGTTGGATGAGGTGCCGCTCGAGGACACCAGTGGAGAGCAACGCGTGTACTCCCGTTTGGTTGATGCGACCAAACGAAAACTGCAGGCGCTGGAACGTGCCTATGACCGTTGTACCTTGACGGGGCGGCGTCGCGAAGAGGCGGCCCGTCAGAGAGTCGCACTATAGAGTATTCCAGTTATAATTATAATGGTGCGTCGAGTAGTCAGGTCTATTTGGAGGGATCAACTTTTCGGGGAGTCATAATGGCCAGGCGGTCGAAGCGCAGCGAAGAACATCTGAAACAGCCTTCGGTAGAAAGCTCGGAACGCAAGCGAGACTCGGCCAGACGCCAGGGCAGCTCTCGTTCTGAGCACCAAAGGGTGATAGCAAAGAGCCGACCTTCGGATTTGGAGAAAGAGGCACTCTGGAACGAGTCCGACGGCCTCATTGAGGATGAGGAGGATCTAGAGGATCTGGAGGAAGACGAGGAGGAAGAGTTCTCCACCGATCGACTTTTTGACCTGGATGAGCCTCCTGACACTGAGCTGGCGCGTGTCGAAGAAGAGCTGGAGCGTGAGGCAGATCAAGAAGAAGATCTCATAGACCTGGAAAGTCTGGAGCTCACCAACGACCCAGTGCGGATGTATCTCCGGGAGATTGGCAAAGTTGATCTTCTGACAGAGGAGGAGGAAAAATCTCTGGCTTTAAAGGTGCAGGCCGGTGTCCAGGCTCGGAAGCAACAGCAACAGGCATCGCCAGATATCGATCCTTCTGAACGAAAAAGGTTGCAATCTCTTGTCGAGGAAGGCCGGCTCGCTGGGAGACGGTTGGTGGAGGCAAATTTGCGTCTGGTTGTCAGCGTTGCCAAGCGTTACATTGGCCGTGGAATGAGCTTGCTTGACCTCATCCAGGAAGGGAATATTGGATTGCTGCGCGCAGTGGAAAAGTTTGATCCGCGTCGCGGTTATAAGTTCAGTACCTATGCCACCTGGTGGATTCGACAGGCCATCAGTCGAGCGATCGCTGACCAGGCGCGTACAGTCCGCATTCCGGTGCATATGGTAGAAACGATCAACCGCCTCGCCCGTGTGCAGCGTCGGCTAGTGCAGGAGCTCGGCCGTGATGCCACAGCGCGCGAAATCGCATTGGAGATGGATATGCTCTCTGAAGAAGATCGCGCTGAAATCGAGGATGCCATTGCTAACAGACGTCCCATAGATCCTGCGGTGGATCGTCGCTGGAGGCGGGCATCTGCCAAGATACGCCGTATCATCCGTATTGCTCAGGAACCTATGTCGCTGGAAACACCCATTGGCTCTGAGGAGAACAGCTATCTGGGAGATTTCATCGAGGATGAGACAGTACCAGGGCCGGTAGATGCAGCTTCTAAGCAGCTGCTCAAGGAACAAATGCGTGCTATGCTCGACGCGTCATTATCCGACCGGGAGCGCAAAGTGCTTGAGATGCGCTTCGGCCTGCTGGACGGACAGAGTCACACTCTGGAAGAGGTGGGAGAGGCCTTTGGTGTCACCCGCGAACGCATCCGTCAGATCGAAGCGAAAGCATTGCGCAAATTGCGCCATCCTTTGCGCAGCCGCAAATTACGTGATTACCTCGTATCATGACGAATCTGCTTCTGAGCAAACAATCTGCTCCCCGATCCTGGCTCATTAGGGGCTACACTGGGGGAGGTGCTATTACGTGAGCAAGCTCACCAGTATGCGTGAAGCGATCGCCGAGCTGGTGCGCGATGGCGATAGCGTGGCGATCGAGGGATTCACCCATCTCATTTGTTTTGCTGCAGGTCACGAAATCATTCGCCAGCGCAAGCGTAACCTAACCTTATGCCGTCTTACACCTGATCTGATCTACGACCAAATGGTCGCAGCGGGTTGTGCACGCAAACTCGTCTTCTCCTATCTGGGCAATCCTGGCGTTGGCTCCTTGCACGCAGTACGTCGCGCGGTGGAAAAGGGGATCCCTGCTCCTCTAGAATTGGAAGAGTATACCCATTTCGGCATGGTGGCCCGTTACATCGCTGGCGCTGCCAACTTGCCCTTCTATCCCGTGCGCACTTTTGCCGGGTCCGACCTCTTGCGCGTCAATCCACTTATTCGCCAAGTGGAGAATCCGTATGGCAGCGGCATGGTGTTCGTGGTGCCGCCACTCAACCCAGACGTGGCCATAATTCACGTGCAGCGTGCCGACGTAGAAGGCAATGCCCACATCTGGGGGCTTGTGGGTGTTCAAGTCGAAGCAGCTTTTGCGGCTAAGCGGGTGATCGTCGTTGCCGAAGAGATAGTGGACGAGGCTATCATCCGCTCCGATCCCAATCGCACCGTTATTCCCGGCCTGATCGTCAATGCAGTGGTGCATGAACCATTTGGTGCCCATCCTTCCTACGCGCAAGGCTATTATGACCGGGATACGGAAGCCTATATCGCGTGGGATACCATCTCACGTGAGCATCAGACCCTGCAGCAGTGGTTGGACGAATGGGTATACGGCCTCTCCGGACGCGCCGAGTATGTAGACAAATTAGGCAGCCAGGTATGGCAGCGTCTTAAGCCAGATGACGCCTGGAGTGGCCAAGTCAATTACGGACGCTATTGCTGAGAAGAAAAGCTGATGGACGGGTACACAGCTTCCGAGATGATGATCGTCGCCGCAGCCCGCGAGTTGACCCATGCCAGAATGGTGTTCGTGGGGATTGGATTGCCCAATATTGCCTGCAATCTGGCGCAGCGTACAGTAGCACCCCATCTGGAACTGATTTATGAGTCAGGCGTGTATGGGGCACGTCCCAGCCGGTTGCCGCTTTCCATCGGCGACCCTTGCTTGGTGAGCGGCGCGACAGGGGTGGTGCCTATGTCCCAGCTACTTCAGTATTATCTGCAGAAGGGGCTGATAGACGTTGGATTTCTAGGAGCTGCCCAGATTGATCGCTATGGCAATCTCAACACAACCGTTATCGGTGACTACTACCGCCCGAAGGTGCGTCTTCCGGGAAGTGGCGGCGCATGTGAGATTGCGCTAATGTGTCGCCGGGTGTTTATCATTGCCCGACTCAATCGGCGCACGTTTGTTGAAAAGCTTGACTTCGTAACCAGTCCTGGCTTTCTAAGCGGCGGTGAGGCACGAGATCGTCTGGGTGACTACGGTGAAGGGCCTGCAGCTGTGATCACTGATATGGGCATCTTTCGGTTCGAGCACACCTCTCACGAGATGTTTCTCTCATCTCTTCATCCCGGCTGCACCGTGGAAAGCGTTCAGGAGCAGGTCGGCTGGCCGTTGCGAGTGGCGGATGATCTGGACGTCACATCTCCTCCTACCGAAGAAGAATTGCGCATTATCCGCGAGGAACTTGATCCAGCCGGTATGCTGCGAGGGTGACAGCTTGCCCTTTGTCGGACTGAGGACTGCCGTGTCCAGTTTCCGCTCGTCCCGTTCCTGTGGTCGGAAATGAAAACGTCTTATAGTTGGCCGACTGTTTCTCCCTTGCGAGACAACAAAGTAATTTCCGCTTCGATCTTTCTACTTATGGTACTGGTCGGCTTTGCCCTGCGTGTTCATCTCCTGGCTGCACAAAGCCTGTGGTATGACGAAGGTGTGAGCTGGTATCTCACGCAAATGTCACTTCCGCAGCTGACCACATGGACAGCTAATGACATTCAGCCTCCTTTGTATTACTATCTGCTCTGGTTTTGGGTTCGCATAGCTGGCACCTCAGAATACGCACTGCGTTTCCCCTCCGTGTTGTTCGCTGCGCTCACTCTCCCTATGTTATGGCGGGTGGGTCGGCGTCTGTTTGGCAGTCCTGGAGCGTGGATAGTGTTGCTGCTGGGACTTCTTTCCCCACTTCACGTCTACTATGCCCAGGAAGCACGTATGTACACGTTGCTCATCCTTCTGGGATTGACAAGCACTTATCTGTGGCTGCACCTGTTAGGCATTGGGCACCAGTCTGACTCTTCTCCATCTCAGGCCTGTAACTGGCCGATCGTGGTAGGATATGCTATCACGATGGCGGCTGCTCTCTATACACACTACTTTGCCGTTTTTCTTTTTGCAGCCCACGTAGTGTCTGCGGCAGGGGTCATAATAGGAGGGTGTTTCGCAACCTCTTCGACCCTTTCGAAGGGTACGATTGGCAATGTGGAAACAGCCCAATTGCTCTGGATACACTCCCGCTTGGGGTCTCTGGCCGTGGCGGCAACTCTGGTTCCTTTTTTTTATGCACCCTGGCTGCCCTTCGTGTTGGGACGTTATGGTCAGGATGCCAGCTACTGGCCTGGAACGCTCAGCTTCTGGGAAATGGCACGTCGCCTGTTTCTCACCTTTAGCTTCGGCGAGACAGTAAAAGAATTTACTGCTACACAACTGGGACTGGGTTTCGGTGTTATCTTTGCCAGCTCGGTATTGGCACTGACATTATGGGGCGGTAGGCGGCCAATAATGTACCCGGTCACTGTAGATCATCATCGCAGAAATGACAATTCGATTACACGAGGGGACGTTTCATCTGAGCGAAGGCCAACCAATGCGGCCAGTAGATTTTGCTGCCGTGTAGTGCCATTTTTTCTTCTTATCTGTCTCATCGTGCCAGCAGCACTTGTCCTTTTCCTTGCATGGCGGGTACCCAAGTTTAACCCTCGTTATGCCATTCTTGCTTGGCCAGCCTTTGTGCTAATACTAGCGGGAGGGCTGGCAGTGCTGATTAACTGGAGAAGGACAGTTGGCCTTGGGGTATTAATGAGATTGCTCCCACACTTCACCGGCTTTCTGGCGCTCGGGTTTGTGCTATCTACCTCGGTCTATTCATTGCGCAATTGGTATCTGCCCTACAAGGATAATCAATTCAACAAGGCAGACTTTCGCATAACTGCCCAAGTTGTCCGTGAGCGTATCCTGCCGAGTGAGGCAGTGCTGCTTAGCTCTGGCCATATGGCACCTGCTTGGGCGTATTACTACGGTTGGGAAGGTTGGCATCCCCTGCCTCCTATCGAGACCTTGGATGTGCGGGCCGTCTTGGACTTATCGGTGGAAGATCAATTGGAAGACATTCTGACACACAAAAGTGGTGTGTGGTTGGTGCGTTGGCAGAACGAGACCACCGATCCATTCAACGTATTGCCTTTGCTGTTAGGTGCGGTGGGGATTCAGGATGATTACGGCCAGTTTTGGCATATGGAGCTACTCCACTATCGTCTGCCTTCGCGAATGCGTTTCGACCTAGAGTACTTCATCACGCATCCAGTGCGAGCATTGCTAGGCGAACAAATTCGTTTGTTGGGTTTGCGCTTTATACCGGAGTGGTGTGGCATAGCACGCGATGTTGCGAAGGCACATCCGCAGCAGCACAGGCACATGGAGCTCGTGCTCGTTTGGCAAGCGGTAGCCCGGGTGAAAGAGGATTATGCAGTGTTCGTACACCTGAAGGATAGTGGTGGGAGGACCCTAGCGAATGGCGATCATCTTCCGGCACGGCCTACCCAAGAGTGGCCTGTTGGGAGCATGTTCCCTGATCACGTGTCACTGAGATTGCCATCCGAGATGCCATCCGGGAGCTATTGGCTGGAAGTCGGGCTCTATCATCCCGACCTTCCTGAAATGCCTCGCCTGGGGCCGGTAGTGCTTGAGCCGTCCGGAGAGTTGCAACCCGCCGAGCAAGTGCTTATCCCGATTCATCTTAAGGGGGAGTGTACTGAGTGAGCAGAGCGCTCGCCAGGACATACACCTGGCTGCCGGTCGCCCTAGTTGGTGTAGCATTCGCAGTAAGGTTCCAGAACCTGACATATCACAGCTTCTGGTTTGATGAAGCAATGAGCGTCCACTGGGCGCGTTCAGGGATAAGCCGCATTATTCAGGTCAGCATGAACCTGGTGGAGGATCGTCTGCCGCCCCTATATTATCTTCTATTACACGGGTGGCGTCTTGTGTTTGGGGACAGCGAAGTGGCATTTCGTTTCCCTTCGGTGCTGCTGGGTGTGTTGCTAGTCTCCGTGATATATCGTCTGGTGCAGGTTCTGCTAGGCAGTCATATAGCCCTGTTGTCCGGTGCCCTGGCTGCCCTGAACCCCTTTCTGGTGTGGTACAGCCAGGAGGCACGTATGTACGCCTTGGCCGCCCTCATCGCGACGTGTGCTACCTGGGGCTTTGTCTCGGCAGTGCGCGCTTCTCAGGCAGGACGCACAATCTTCCTACAGTGGATGGCATATGCTGCATGTGTGCTTGTTGGGCTGTACACACACCTGTATACCGCGTTGCTCTTGCCAGCTCATTGCTTGTACCTGTTGTGGATTCGACCACGATCTCGTCGGGTGTGGTTGTACTTTTTCGGTAGCTTGGCCGTTGCCACCCTCCTCGCTAGTCCACTGATGTTAGCTGCATTGCGCGTCAGCGGAGAAGCAGGTCCGGGCAACCCTTTGGATGGATTGGTGGAGCGGCTTTGGACGCTGTTGGTCTCCTTCACGGTGTGGAAAGCGCCACTCACACCTCTTTTGTCGGCCACTATAGCGGGGATGATGGGGATGCTTGCTCTCGTCGCTTTGAGTCCCATAGAGTCCCTCTTACCCGAAGCACGACGATCGCTTGTTACTGCACTTCCTGCAACACGTCCCCTTATCGCCCTACTCCTGCTAATGCCTCTAGCGCTTGCGTCACTGTTGCTGTTGCGCAATCGTCTGGCTTTCTTTGGCGAACGCTATTTCATTGTGATCGTACCGTGGCTGTTGGTAGCCGTTGCCTTAGGTGCGACACAGCTAGGCCGCCTAGCACGATCGTTGCCTGCGGTACAACGCGATCTGATCCAAGGGTGTTGTGTGGCACTTCCGTTGGTCTTGTCCCTTGTTGCATTGCCTGGACAGTGGAGCCCGCAGGCGCGTAAGGAAGGTTGGCGAGAGACTGCCGCTTATCTGGCGACACATAGCCGTCCAGAAGAAGCCATTCTCATTCATCCGGACTGGGTGCGCTACCCGTTACAGTATTACCTTCGAGGAGGCGGGCAGACATATGCAGTGTTCAGCTCTGTCGAGGCGGACAGCAATCTGGATGCGCCACTCTTGTCAATCAGTAGCCGCCATCCGGTAGTGTGGTTGGTGGAGTCACACGTGGAACTCGCCGATCCGCAACGTCGGGTTAATGCCTGGCTGGCAGCTCGTTACCCTTTGGCAACTGAGATCTATCCTCCCGGTTTGGCTGTACGCGCGTATGTGTCTGGGTACCTGATGGACGACATTCCTTCCTTTGCCGGTCATAAACTGGTAACATTTCAGGGTTGCATCCGTCTCGTGGGGTACCTTGCGCAAGATGTGCGAGTGCGTGCCACGGATGACCTGTTCCACCCACCCAGCGGATGGATTCACGTGGTCACGTACTGGCAACGAGAGGGGATTTGTACACAAGATTATGCCCCGTTTGTGCATATGGTGGACAATATGGGGCAAATTTGGGGTGCATCGTTAGAGAGAAGCCAGGACGTGTTTCATCTGTATCCTGTAGTGCATTGGCAAGCTGATCAGGTAGTGCGCGCTGATTTTGACGTGAATCTTAATCCAGTGACGCCTCCCGGCGATTATATGCTGGTGCTCGGGCTGCGTGATTCTGCAGGCAACCAGGTGCCGCTAGCGGATGGAACGTTACAGGCGGTGCTGTCTGAGGTGTCCGTTATACCGTGAGAGTAACGTCGAGCGATGCATATCGAGTTGTCAGTTGGCTCCATCAGTTCTATCATAGCGCCTAACTCTCTGGGTAGTGCACCGGTTTTCCCTTTATGAGCATCGCGCATTTGAATGGGGATCATCTTGCCGAACGCAGGCCATATGTGTCTGTCTCAGCGAAGGCAAGCTTGCTGGATTCGTTAAAAGGCTGGTGTTCACGGCGCGAAACGACGCTGTTGGTGCTGTTGCTGGCATTGACGCTGGTACGAGGGATGATTTACGTGGCTGTTATACCACCGTGGCAGGTGCCTGATGAGCCGTATCATTTTAGCTCTGCTTGGTTGCCACTCTTGCCACCAGCGCCAGATACAGATACAGCATGGCGAACCCTTCAAACGGAAATAGCTTCCTCAATGGTGCGATTGCGATTCTGGGATTATACAGTGTTTGAGCAGGCACCTCAAGACTTGCAGGAGGAGAATGCTCGTCTCAAGGATATTGTCGCGACCCGACGTCCGGCGGCGCCGCGCGCGTTTACCTATTATATTCTTGCGTTGGCATTGCGACTGGTACAGCACCGAGATATTGTATTTCAGCTCTATTGGGCCCGCCTATGCTCCGTCCTCGTCAACTTGGGCATTGTGGTGCTGGCTGTATGGGTCGGAAGGATAATGTTTCGTGGTGACCCTTTCGGTAGCTGGTTGTTGCCACTTCTGATTGTATTCCATCCCCAGCACACCTTCATTCTAGCGGGTGTTAATGATGGTGTTATGGCGGAACTGTTTGCGAGTACTGCCGTTCTGGCTATGATTGCCATCATATTCCGGGGATTACACTGGACCTGGTTTGTCCTAGGTACGGTTTGTGCTGCTCTGGCGACCGCGGCCAAGTTGCCTGCAACCTTTCTAGTACCAGTATTGGCGCTGTTGATAGCTGTGCCTGTCTGGCAGAGATTGCCCACGCGCTGGAAGTGGATAGGCGTTACACTTGGGCTGGCAGCCATCGTCGGAATCGTGCTCGGTGTGCCACGCGTGTCTGGTCAGATACGCATATTCCAAGTGTATCTTAATCGAGTAGGATTGGAGGCCTTTCTTACTTCGATGATTAACAACTCTTTCCATAGAGGATTCCTGTGGGCTTTTCGCAGCTGGTGGGCCTTCTTGGGCTGGGAGTCATTGCCCGCCTCGGACGGATGGGTATGGAGCTTGCTTATAATGACAGGAGCAGCAGTGCTTGGCTGGATCCGTTTCATTTGGCATCACATGGGAAACAAGTCAAGTACTCCAGAGGCCATACCCCTCTGGCGTACGTTTTGGGTGTTTATCCTGATGCTCGTGGTGCTTGGGTTGTTAGTGACTTTGAAGGGAGCAACAGCTAATAAGGATATGTTCGTAGGTCGCTACTTCTTCGTGGCAATCTTACCGATCACGGGACTGTTGGTCATCGGATGGCGTGAGATTGTGCCCCGAAGATGGCATTGGGAAGCTCTGGCTGCTTTTGGGGCCTTCTTTTTCGTGTTCGATACAGCAATTCTGCTGGTGCATGCTTTGCCTTTCTTTTATCCACTATGGCGTTAGACTCAGACCCTACGAGACCTACTGCCTTGTCCTCCTCGACGATAGCACGCAAACGCTTGTTCTGGATCGCTCTGCCAATATTGACTATGGCAGGGTTGATATTGGTTGTGCTTCACACTTTAGATTTGATCGGTTTCGAAGGACAGCCGGTTAATCTTGTCAGGCTGTCGCCCGCTATCAATCTGGCGGACGGAACGCGACTCGGCCAGCGCTTTGTGGCGCCACGGTCAGGGCTGTACCGAATTGATGTGCTCCTGTATGGTTACTTTCGCCATAATACCCAACCGGTAACCTTCCGTCTGCGTAAGGAGGGATCTCACGAGGATCTGGTCGTCATTCCCTTTAGCTCCAGCGAGATATGGGGATGGCATTGGAGATCTTTTGTCTTTGAACCTTTGCTCGACTCAGAAGGCCAGGCCTATCAATTTTTCTTCGAGTCACCTACTTCGACACAGCAGGACGCAATTACCTTGGGAGGTGTGGAAGGCGATCTCTATCCTTACGGCAGTGGACTTATGAATGACCAGCCCGTCCGTGCAGACGCTGCATTCAGGACTTACTACGTCGGCGTGACATTAGGCGATAAACTGGCCGCGCTAGGGCACAAGATCACTGCAAGCAAACCTTCAATATGGGGTGATTTGCGCTTCTATGTACTACTTGGGGCCATCTATCTGTTGTTGGTAGCCTACCTATTGTATGTACTCCATTCGTCCCGGCGGTAAGCTTCAGGGTCTCCCGAAGAGGGAATAACAGTATATCCAGCGAAACCCTTGAACCCTTAGTGCTTCTCAGATTTGCTTATCCTCGCGATGACCGAATCGTTGGCGATATGCTGCTCAGCCTATGTTTCATTTATTCAGCTTTATACGGGATGTCGTGTATAATTGGAAAGTTACATTTAAAGCGCTATAGAATGCAGCAGGCAAGTATCTCACGAGTATGGAAACCTCTGGATTCATTGACGAGGCAAGAATTTACGTTCGAGCTGGTGACGGTGGAAACGGCGTGGTCGCGTTTCGACGGGAGAAATATGTGCCACGTGGTGGGCCAGCAGGTGGCGATGGCGGTGCTGGCGGCGATGTGATTCTGGAGGCTGACCCCCAGATGAACACATTGCTCCAGTTTCATCAACAAACCCACTTTGCTGCCGGCCGTGGTGCCCACGGGCGCGGCAAGAACCAAACAGGTGCACGTGGTCATGACAAGATTATCCGTGTGCCAGTTGGCACTGTCGTGTATGATGATGAAAGTGGAGATGTGTTAGCTGACCTAGTGAGCCCTGGTCAACGTGTCGTGGTAGCGCGTGGCGGAAGGGGAGGCCGCGGTAACGCACGTTTCGCCACCTCAACGCATCAGACTCCACATATCGCTGAGAAGGGAGAGCCGGGCGAGAGGCGCTGGTTGCGACTGGAGCTCAAGCTCCTGGCCGACGTTGGATTGATCGGGATGCCCAATGCAGGTAAGAGCACGTTGCTTTCTGTAGTCAGTGCAGCGAAGCCCAAGATTGCTGACTATCCATTCACCACACTACAACCCGACCTAGGGGTCGTTTCAGTGGATGACGAGTATGAGTTCATACTGGCCGACCTGCCTGGCCTGATCGAAGGAGCACATGCTGGTGCTGGGCTGGGTCATCAATTCCTACGCCATGTTGAACGGACACGCCTGTTGATCCATGTGCTAGACGGGAGCCAACCTGAGGTTCTGGATCACTACGCGCAAATCAATGAGGAATTGAGACTCTACAACCCTGCTCTGGCAGAACGGCCGCAGGTGATTGCTTTCAACAAGATGGATCTGCCAGAAGCGCAGGCACATTGGCCAGAGGCGGAAAGACTTCTGTCCAAGCAAAGAAAGGTCTTCCCCATTTCAGCGGCAACTGGCCAAGGAGTTCAACAACTGATGCGGTATGTTGGCCAGCTACTGCAAACTCTGCCGGCGCCAGCTGTTCCGGTTGGTGAAGTGCCTGTTTTTCGCTTGGATGAGACGCCTGCTTTCGCCGTGCGGCGCGAAGGAAACGTCTGGGTGATTGAGGGCAAGCGCATCGAACAATTGGTAGCACGCACAATGTGGCAGTACCCCGATGCCGCCGAACGAGCACAAAGACAGATGGAAGCTATGGGCGTTTTCGAGGCGCTGCGCCGCGCTGGGATACAACCAGGTGACACGGTGCGCATTGGTGGTATGGAGCTCGAATGGTTGTGGTGAAGTTGTTGCGATGATACGTCTCAAGACACTGGAGCTACAAGGGTATAAATCCTTCGCTACCAGAACCACCTTCCACTTCGACGCTGGCATAACTGCCATTGTGGGCCCGAATGGTAGCGGTAAGAGCAACGTGGCCGATGCCATACGGTGGGTGCTTGGCGAGCAGAGCTATTCTGCATTGCGCGCCAGAAAGACGGAGGACCTGATTTTCTCGGGCTCTGACAGTCGTCCCCGCCTGGGTATGGCCTCGGTTACGTTGGTGCTAGACAACAGTGATGGCTGGCTGCCTATAGACTTTGTTGAGGTCACCATCACGCGACGTGCATCGCGCGATGGACAGAATGAGTACCTCTTGAATGGCAATCGGGTGCGCCTGCGCGATGTCACCGATTTGCTAGCTGCCGGTGGACTGGGACAACGTACCTATGTTCATGTTGGTCAGGGAGTGGTAGACGCAACGTTATCACTGCGCCCAGAGGAGCGACGTGCCCTTGTGGAAGATGCAGCAGGAATTGCATTGCATCACGCCCGACGCGCAGAGGCCCTAGCTCGCCTCGATGCCACGCAGTCTAACCTGGTGCGCCTCCGCGACATTCTAAACGAGATCGAGCCACGTCTGCGCCAGCTGGAACGCCAGGCTGAGCGAGCGCGCACCCATCAGGTGATCTCGGCAAATCTGCGCGACTTACTGCACACTTGGTATGGTTATAGGTGGCGCCATATGCAGCAGAGGTTGTACCAGGCACGCCAAGCTGAAGAGCGCTATCAGGTGGAGGTCGGTGCACAGACCGGCAAATTGGAGGAGATTACAGCACAGATTTCTCGCTTAGTTGCCGATCAAGGCATAGTGCGCGCGCAGGTGGGTGAATGGCATCGCCAGAGTAGCATATTACATAGCGAGGCTGAGGTCATACAACGTGATCTGGCTGTCAGTGAAGAACGTGTGCGGCTACTCAGCGCCCAGCGCGATGAGTTGTTGGGCGAAATCGAGACTCTGGAGATCTCCCGGGCTGAGGCGCAGTCCAGAATTGCGCAGAGTGAGGCGGCGTTGGCGCAGGCGGAGGAAAGATTACAAGCGGCGCGCCAGCGAATCAACGAGTTAGGCGCTCGCTTAGAGGAAGAACGAGCCAAACGGAAGGATTTGCTTGAGCGACAGGCATCTTGTGAGCGACGTGTTCGCCAGATGGCTGATCGGATTATCAGCCAGAGCACACGGCTACAGCATCTCCAGGAGCAGCATGCCCAGCTGGAACGCGAAGTGGCCCAAGCCACTGCGACATACGCAGGCTATTTACAGGAACGTGCTGCGATCGAGCGACAACTGCAGGAAAAGAGTCGAGATGCCCAGGAATTAGCAAGGGAACTGGACAATCTTCGTACGCGGATTGAGGAACAGCTCCTCTCCGTTCAGCGAGCGGAACAACAGCTCACGGCGAGAAAGGAGGCGCTTAACACATGCCGCGGTCGGTTGGAAGCACTTCAGGCGCGTTATGACATGCTTGTCAAGATGCAGCACGACCTGACGGGTTACTACGAAGGTGTGCGTTCGGTGCTGGCTGCCTCTGCTCGAAGCTATTTGCGGGGAGTCTTGGGCACTGTGGCCCAGTTGTTGCGCGTCCCCGCTCATCTGGAAGTGGCAATTGAAACAGCACTTGGCAGCCATCTGCAGGATATTGTGGTGGAGACATGGGCAGACGCAGAGGCAGCTATTGAGTATCTCAAGACCAGTCATGGGGGTCGTGCTACCTTTCTCCCCCTTGACTCCATCCGTCCGCCCCAAGTAATCACCTTACCGAAGTATGATGATAAGGTGTTAGGTGTCGGCAGTACCCTGGTGACGTGTGAGAGACAACTCAGTCCGATCGTGCAGCTATTACTCGGCCGCACAGTAGTCGTCGAAGATCTCTCAACGGCGCGTCAAGTGTTGCGTTCTTTGCAGGGCGGTTTTCAGATTGTAACCTTGGCTGGCGAGCTGGTGCGCTCAGGGGGCAGCGTCACGGGTGGCAGTGTGGGACGAGAAAAAGGGGCAGGGCTTCTGACACGCCAGCGCGAATGGGTGGAGCTGCCATCCACCATCCAGGCACAGCAGGCGGTCGAGGAGAAGTTACTACAACAGATCAATGAGCAGGAGGCCATTCTCACGCAGACGAAAGGCGAGTTGCAGCAACTGAGACGAAGCTATGCCGAGCTGGAGGCGCGACATGGTGCCCTCAACCGCGAGATAATAACCCTGACCCGAGAAATGGAACGCGTTGCGCAGGCAGCGGAGTGGCAACACGATCTCGCAGAGCGTGCTCAAGCTAGACAATTTGAACTGAGCCAGCTTATGGAACAGATCGCGGAGGAGATTGAACATCTCAAGGAGGAGCAATCGGCCGTCCAATTGGAGTCGGAAAAACTAGCTAAAGAAACCACGAGGTTGAGCCAGGAAGCTTTACTGGCAGCGATTGCCCAGGCGCAGACAACACTGGCAGGCGCGCAAGGGGAAGCAGAGCGACAACGCACATTGCTGGAAGGACACATAACCGCATTAGACGAGATGGATCGTCGTCTGAGCGCCAGACGCGCCCGCGCAGAAGAGCTGGCACACGAAATCTCTCTTCTGGCTGCCCAGCTAAGCGAGCAATATGCACGTCTTTCTAACCTGAGTGAAGAGCTCAATGCACTGAGCGCACGGATCGCACCAGCGGAGAAAGAGATCGCTGAGCTCGCAGCACATCAAGCTGCACTTGAAGAGGAAGAACATCGCCAACGCGAGAAGTTGCGCTCGCTGGAAAGCGGTCACGCTCGTTCCGCTTTGGAGCTGGCACGCTGTCAGGATGAATTACGGGCGTTGCGACGCCAGATCGAAAGTGATCTGGGTCTGGTGGACATAGCGATGGACGAGGATATCAATGGTCAGCCTCCTCTGCCACTGCACCCGCTGGTTTCATCGCTTCCTCTCGTTGAGGAGGTGCCCGAAGATCTGGAAATGGAGATCCGCAGTCTGCGAGTGCAATTAAGTCAACTGGGGACGGTCAATCTAAATGCACCCCAGGAATATGAAGAGTTGCGCACACGTTATGACTTCTTGAGTGGTCAGATCAGCGATCTGGAAAAGGCCGCTGCCAATTTACGCCGTGTGGTCGCTGAGCTGGATGAGCTGATGGAGCGCAGGTTTCTGGCAACTTTTCAGGCGGTCTCCAAGGAGTTCAGATACTACTTCAAACGTCTGTTCAACGGTGGAGATGCCAGCCTTGTGTTGACCGATCCTGAGAATATCACCCAAACCGGCATCGACATCGTTGCACGCCCACCTGGCAAACGTGCACGTACTCTTGCCATGCTCTCTGGGGGTGAGAGAGCGTTAACAGCAGTCTCGCTGATATTTGCTCTGCTCAAGGTAAACCCGACACCTTTCTGTACTTTGGATGAGGTGGACGCAATGCTCGACGAAGCCAATGTAGGTCGCTTTCGCCAGGTGTTGGAAGAGCTCTCCCAACAGACCCAGTTTATCGTGATCACTCATAATCGTCATACCGTCGAGGCAGCGAGGACGATCTATGGTATCTCAATGGGGACAGACACAGCCTCGCGAGTGATCTCGTTGCAACTGGAGGATGTGGAGCGCAGGTGACATGAGGTTAAATGCCTATGCATCCGCTGCCAGTGCGGCAACCTTGTGGGGTACCAGCTTCCTGCTTACTCGGGTGGCAATGACCCAAATGGGACCACTTGCCGTTGCGGCATTGCGCTGGTGGATCACCAGCTTAGTGCTGGTCCTCATTGTTGGGTTCTCTGGAGATGGACGCCGCTCTTTCTACCAAGCCTGGCGCAAGGAGTGGCCATTGTTTCTCGCTCTGGGAATAATAGGTGAAGGGATCGCCTATGTGCTGCAGAATCTAGCGCTTGCCCACACCACAACAGTAGATGTTGGCCTCATCATGAATGCCTATCCTATTCTCAGCGCTGTGCTTGGGATGTGGGTGTTGAGAGAGCCGATGACGCTGCGTGCCGCCGGAGGTCTGTTCATGGGGCTGTTGGGGGTGACTTTTATCACTCTCGGTGGGGCGTGGGCAAACGAGGTCGGAGCTCAGGCGCGTGTGCTGGGCAACGCATTGGCTCTACTGGCGACACTGGCGGGGGTGTTCTATATAGTGGCTGGCAAGCGCCTAGTGCTTGTTTACGGTCCGCTGACGGTGATCACGCTCGCCGGTGTGATCGGTGCGCTTGCTATGACACCGATTGCTATTGTGGAAGGTGTCTCTTTTCAGTGGTCAGCTGAGGTGTGGGCAGCACTGCTTGGACTGGCCATCGGCTGTGGTGCAGCTGCCTACTGGCTATGGTGGTATGCAGCAAAACATCTGCCTATCTCACAGGCAGGTGTTTTTCTCTATCTGACCCCTGTCGTTTCCACAGTGTTGGGCATTCTGGTGCTCGGTGAACCTCTCACTGTCGCCACCGCTGCTGGGGCTGGTCTGGTATTGGGTGGTATGGCGCTGGTGCAGGCGTAATAATTCATGGCACTTGATCGTATCCAAGCCTAATAGGGTGTGACCCAAGTGCGAAGTGACAATTTTTCACCGGCAGTCAACATGGATGCAAGGATCTTGTGCCAATACGGGTTCGTAGAGAAGCTAGTGGATTGCTTGCCTGAACTGTGCGCCACCTTGCTGCCACGTCCAAGCTGATAACCAGCATCGATTGTACATTAGTACGCAGGGATACGTGTAGTTGCCAAACATACGCGGATGTGTTAAAGTATTTGCATACATGCCCCTGTAGCTCAGAGGACAGAGCAGCGGCCTCCGGAGCCGTGTGCGGGCGTTCGAGTCGCCCCAGGGGCATTGAAGTGTGCCATGGCGTGCCTCCTCTTCACCCCGGTGACAGTGTCGTCGACTTGGTGGATCCACAACTGGCAATCTTTTTGACAAATTTCTAATTTGTTTTAGGAGGAACTATGACTACCCCAATTGCTGACCTGTTGGGCGCAGAGGCGGAAAGCCTCTTGACCTATAAGGCAAAAGTGCCTAAGGAAATGCTCCATCTACCTGGCCCTGATTTTGTCGAAAGGGTGATGGCGCAAACTGACCGCCCTACCGCAGTGCTGCGCAATATGCAGCTGCTCTTCAATACTGGCCGCTTGGCCGGCACCGGCTATCTCTCCATCCTGCCCGTCGATCAGGGGATTGAGCATTCCGGTGGCGCTTCCTTTGCCGCCAATCCTATCTACTTTGATCCAGAAAACATTGTGAAGCTGGCCATCGAAGGACAGTGCAACGCTGTTGCCTCAACATTGGGTGTGCTGGGCGCAGTGTCGCGCAAGTATGCGCACAAAATCCCGTTCATCGTTAAGATCAACCACAACGAGCTGCTTACCTATCCCAATATCTATGACCAGACGATTTTTGCCAGTGTGCAGCAGGCATTCGATATGGGTGCCGTGGCGGTTGGGGCTACCGTGTACTACGGTGCACCTGAATCACGTCGCCAGATCCAAGAGATCAGCGAGGCCTTCGCTTATGCACATGAGCTGGGTATGGTGACGGTATTGTGGGCTTACCTGCGCAACCCCGGTTTCAAGGTGGAAGGGGTCAACTACGAGACTGCCGCCGATTTGACTGGACAGGCGAATCACTTGGCAGTCACCATCGAAGCAGACATCGTCAAGCAGAAGCAGCCCGAGAACAACGGTGGATACAACGCCGTTAAGTTCGGTAAGACCGACCCGCGTGTGTACACTGAGTTAACCGGAGACCATCCGATCGACTGGACCCGTTATCAGGTCATAAACTGCTATATGGGCCGTGTCGGGTTGATCAATTCGGGTGGTGCCTCAGGCAAGGATGACCTCGCTCAAGCCGTGCGCACTGCTGTAATCAACAAGCGCGCCGGTGGAATGGGGCTCATTTCGGGTCGGAAAGCCTTCCAGAAGCCAATGGAGGAGGGCGTTAAACTATTACAAGCCATCCAAGATGTCTATCTCTCCAAGGAAGTAACCATCGCCTGATCGAGGTCGAACGTACATCCTTGACGTTGCCCCGGGATGGCACGCAGCTGTCTCGGGGCAATCTATCTTGGAACTTCGGAAATGGAGGTCGTTAAGCCATTTCTCTCTGAGGACTTTATCTCCGTCTTCAGGAGCTCCTCCATCCATTCCAGCTGCTGTTGCAGTCGACGTTGTCGCAAGAAGATGGTGGCAACGAATCCAAATGTTATGGCCCAGACTACAATATAGGCAGCAATCAGGTAAATCATCGGCATGTATCCTTTATTAAGACAGGTAAAGACTCAGAGGAACATAAACTGCTGCCGCAGATGTTCCACGCGCTGAGCGAGGAATTCAGTGCGCAGGCGTACAAGCATCAATGTTACGTACAACACGGTGAACGCAGCCAGACAAACGAAGAACACCATCTGGATTGTTGGGCCCAGCGCAAAGCCACCCGTGCCCTGCCCCACCTCGCCTCCGATCACCACGGGGTGAATCGTGCGCCACCAGTGAATTGCCAGAAAAATCACCGGCACATCCAGGAAAGCCAATATACTAAATACAGCGGCAAATCGTGCACGTCGTTGTGGACTGTCGATCGCGCTGCGCAACATCAGGTAACCCACATACATAAGCCAACCGATCGCAGCTGTCGTCAGGCGCGGTTCCCATGTCCACCAAGTGTTCCATGTTGGTCTGGCCCAAATAGACCCGCTGATGAGCCCGATGGTGTTGAACGTCAAACCAATTTCGATGGAGGAGATTTCGACCGCATCCCATTGCTCTTTCCGAGAGATTAGATACAACGCCCCCGCTACAGCCCCTATGAAGTAGGCCAAAAATCCCACCCACCAGTTAGGAACGTGGAAGTAGAAAATGCGCTGCGCGAAGCGTTCCGCTGGAGTCACCAGATTCGCAGGATCAGGAGCAACACCCAACGCAAGCACGAGAGCGATTATCATCATCAATGCCGTAACGATGAACAGCCCGATTATGAGCTGGTCATATCGTCTCATATCACCATCCTCCCGCAATCATTCTTCTACGACATAATCAAAGAATATAAAAGACAACACAGCAAAGACGATGTCGAAGACGAGTAACAAGCTGAACCATTGCTGTATTTCAGCAAACGGCAGGTTATCGATAATTCCTGCGCTCAGCTTAACAGCAGATATTATCACTGGAACGATCAACGGAAAGAGAAGAACGGGCAGCAGGATCTCCCGTGCGCGAGTGTGTATGGCCATCGCTGAGAACAAAGTGCCCACCCCACTCAACCCAAGAGTGCCCAGAACAATTGCCAACGCCAACTGAGGAATCAACGCACCAGAAAGATTGAACAGCACAACAAACACAGGCAGCACAATCAAATCAACGACTGTGATAAAGAGTGCGTTGCCGAGCATTTTGCCCAAGAAGATCACCCCGCGGTCAACTGGTGTCAGCAGTAACCCTTCGAGTGAGCCGCGATCCTGTTCTCGGATAAAAGAGCGCGAGAGGCCCAGCATACCAGAAAAGGTGATTGCCACCCAAAGCACACCCGGAGCCAGTGTCTGCTGATCCTCTGCACGCAGCTCAAAGGCGAAGTTGAAGATCAGAATCACCACCAATGCGAAAACAAACATCGCGCTGAGCATCTCGCGCGTGCGCAATTCTGCCGCCAGATCCTTTGCTACGATAGCCAACACTTTATGCAGATGATGCATAGCGATCGTATTGCGCCCGCAGTGCAGTCAAGTCGATTGCTGGCCGGGTGGCTTGAAAGACAATCTGTCCGTTGACCAGAATGCCGATGCGTTCCCCCCACGCTGCAGCATGTTCAAGGTTATGTGTGGTCATCAGCACAGTGCGCCGGCTGAGGTCGGTCTGGCGCAGCAATGTGCCAAGCATCTCTGTTGCGTGTCGATCCAGGCCTGCATCCGGTTCGTCCAGCAGTAAAACAGACGGGCTATGTAACACAGCACGCGCGATTGCCAAGCGCTGCTGCATTCCTCGTGAATAGGTGCTCACCGGATCGCGCCGGCGTTCCCAAAGGCCCATCTGTCGCAACAGCTCCTCAATGCGTGCTCTTGGCTGTGTCACATCGTACATCCGAGCATAGAAGAGCAAATTCTGTTCTCCGCTCAGGTCGTCGTAAAGCAATGTACGATGTGAGACCAACCCGATCATGCGGCGCACCGACGTCGGATCGAGAGCTAGATCGCAGCCACCCAGCACCACCCGTCCTGCAGTCGGTCGACTCAGGGCAGCAAGGATGCGCATGAGTGTAGTCTTGCCGGCGCCGTTGGGGCCAACTAGCGTCATGAATTCTCCTGCACCTATATGCAGGGTAATACCTCTGAGCACAAGGCGGTTGCCGAATGTCTTGACCAGCCTCTCTATCTCAATCATAGTGCATTATGAGAGCCGAGAACGTTCCCACAAGCGGGCCAACTCCGCCTTGCGCTGAGCGCGGACACGACGGTAGATGGCTTCACTTAGCTGGCCATTTTGGTACGCCTCATCCAGGCGCGCTAGCATAAGCAGAAGACGATCGCGTTCCTTCTCTATTTCTTTTCTTGAGGGAGACGCTGGGACATAGGTACGAGCCCGCAGCGAGGGATACACAATGATCAGACCAAAGATCAGAACGCCCAAGCTCAAGATTGCCCACAATATCAGCGAATGCCCTATTGGCTGCGGGAGCTCAGCGTTCATTTCGGCGTCATCGGGGGCTGTTTCCCCCGGGGCATTAACAATCCGAATCTCGTCTAGATGGTCCAAGGTAATACTTAATAGCTGCCCGGCCCTGAGATCTTCCCCGATAAACTGGAGAAAACTTTGCCCCTGTGCCTCTCGTTCTCCAGCAAACCTGAGCAGGTTACTACGCATCTTAATGCCTACGTCCATCAGTAAACCATTTATCGCCACAGTGTCGTAATAGAGGCGACGATCGAGCACAAGCGAAGGAGCACCATAGGGCACCAGGTAGACAAAGGCCACATCAAAGGTTTCCTCGCCGGGCAGCACGGGTGCTGTAGCCACCAGCTCGTTCGGTCTAGTGATAAAATCGATGCCCAGTGTACCTGTCTGCAGCGTCAGATCCCGCGCACCGGCAGGCAGTGCCATTCGCACTGTTTCACGATGACCTTCGACGCTCGGTGTGCCGATAAAAGCTCGGTTTCCTTTATTGCCGAATTGATACAGCTCCAGAATCGATAGCACGCCGCGCTCACGCGCTAAAATGATAAAATGAAAGCGCTTAATATGAACATCTTCTGGAACGTCGGTCGTCTCGTATACGTTCAAGACAACCGACACGTGGGTAGAACCTGGTTCAAAGCTGACAAAGCCTGAATGAAACGTAACGTTGTGGTGATCCGCTTCCGCGCGATAAAGAGAATGAACATCGGTATCCAATCCTTCGAAGCGAAAGTAACCTTCAGTATTAGCCTCGGTTGCGAGAGGAGGATATTCGGTTCCAAGGCGCCAGCGACGCAGACGGACGGTGATCCCTGGCATCGGCTGTTCCACGGTTACGTTGTGCACCCTTCCGATCAGAGTGCCACGCGGAGTCTCCGTCGTAGCCTGGATATGGGGTGGCGGGGTAACAGGTCTAACAGGCACGGCGAACCATATCACAGTGAAGCTAATTACAGCGCACATCGTTTGTGTCACAGCGGGAACGTGAATGGAGAAACTCACCTCAGGTGGCACTCCTGTTGTCTCTTTGCTCCAATCGTGCGCCACAGTGAACACAAAAAAGGTCCTCGGGTTGAAAAGATTGGCCACAGTTGGGACACAGCAGCTCGTCGGACTCTTTGGAGCCTGTTGTATGTTTGATCAGCAGCGCAATTTCCGCTTCGACAGCTTCCTTGACATTGGCCGGCAGGGAGGATAACAGCGCGCCCTCGCTGCCACGCAAATGAGTGACGGCTTGCTCAATTGCCTGATCACGTACTGCTGTCTCCGGCGCGAGATGATCCAGCTGATGCAAAACCTGAGCAGCTTCGAGTGTCAGTTGGCGGTGCAGTATCTGGTAATCTCCCTCAGCGAGCTTGCCCAAGGCGTGATCAAATGCGATGTCACGCAATGCAGCGTAGAGCGCTTCGCGACGTGCCAATAACGCAGCCCGAGTCGAAGAAGTGTCTATGGCAAACTCCGATACATCTGACCATTGTGTGTTTGGCAGCACCTCAATCGTTGCGGGCGTGTGCGCTCCCCACAGTGGCCACAACACAAATACCAACACTCCCCCCACTAACAGTGATGCCAACACAAGAAAAAGGAAGGTCATCCTCAGGGACTATCCTTTGTCAGCAAACGGTCCAGCAATGCATAGAGCTGTGCTTGCCCAATGGGACCAATCTGTACGTGTTGCACAATGCCCTCGCGATCGATAAAAAAGGTTTCAGGCACTCCTGTGGCGTGATAATCCTGATAGATGCGCGAACCAATATCAGGGCCATTGGGATAGGTAATACCAAAGCGCTTCAGATAGGCTAATCCAGCGGTATCGGTGTCTAAGTAATCCACTCCAATGAACCAAACACCTCGCTCGCGGTAGGCGCGCCACGCTTGTTCCAAGACAGCCGCCTCGCGCATGCACTCGACGCACCACGACGCCCATATGTTCAAGACCACGACATCTCCCCGCAAATTGGCTAAGGAGAACTTTTGCCCAACGAAGTCTCCATTAACTGCAGTGATCTCAAATGGCGGTGCCGGTTTGCCTTGCAACAGCCTGGACGTGCGCGGTTGTAGACCCAATGCCAGCAGGCCGATTAGCGTTCCCAACAGCGTCAGCACAACGATCAACCAGATCAGGCGTCGCCCGCCGGGGTGTGCTCTTAAGGCTGGTACAGTGGATGGTTCACCTCTCGTCATTCCCGCCACATGCTCAGCTCTTGTTCCACGCGTTTGAGATATTCGTCCTGTAACTCTTCATTTGAGGTAACAGAAGCTACCATGGCCGCAGATGCCCCGGTCCAGCGGCGTACCAGGTAACCTAACAGGCCTAGTCCAGCCAGAATGGCCAGAACGGGCACCACCCAGATACTCAGAAAGACGCCACGCGTCGGCGGCATTTGCAACACATGGTCGCCATAGCGTGCGGCAAAATATTCGAGGATCTCTTGGTCAGTCTTACCCTCAGCGAGTAATTCGCCGATTTTGGCACGCCATTGAGCGCACGTCTCTGTAGGACAGTCTGCCACATTGATGCCAGCGCAAGTAGGGCAACTGAGCTGCTTAGCCACCCGATTGATGTCATCCAGTGAGGGCTCTTGAGCTAACGCTAACGCTGGAAGCCCACCCAACGCGTACACTAACGTCAGAAAGAGTGTTAACCGGGTAAGGCGCTGAAATATTTCACCAAATACTTGCATGGCCTATGACGATTCCATTGCTACTGGCTGACCAGAAGCTCTCGCAGCTAATGCAGTCCGATGTTCCTCCAGCCGAGCCGGCCACACTGCCACCGCTGTACCGAGGACGAGAACCAACCCACCAATCCACAACCAGTTCACCAGTGGTTCTATGTATACTTTGAAAGTGGCAGTCGTGCCGTCATCCTCCCATCCTGCCAGGATTATGTATAGATCTTCGGCCAAGGAGTGGCGCATAGCTGGTACGGTTATGGCCTGTTGCTGGGGGATGAAGAAATCTTGTGAAGGCTGGATCAAGCCGACAAATCGCCCTTCTTGCGCAATTCTCAGTGTCGCTGCAGTACGGCGCACATCCTCCGCCGTCGCGTGCAAGTTCAGCCCCTCATAGGTCAATGTATAGCTGCCTGTAAGGGGTGAGGTGATAGTGAACGATGCACCCTTGCTCAGATTGCGTTGCGTCTCCACTTTGAAAAAGTTGGTGCCAATCACGCCCAAGGCAATCATCACAACACCCAGATGAACCAAATACCCTCCATAGCGACGTCGATTGTGTCCAATCAGATTGAGCAACGCCCTCAGCCAGGTTTCTCCAGTTGTCCGTCTTCGTGCATGTATGCCACGCCAAAACTCTTGCCCGATCACCACCACCACGAACACCAACAGGCCGTAAAATATTGTCACTGGCACCATGTGTAGCTGTGTGCTTGGCAAAACGGCGAATTGGCGTAGGGAGGGTATTGCTAGTAGTCCCAGTGTCGTGATTAAGCCGGCCACAGAGGGCCATAACACCAGCCGTCCAAGCTTGCCCAGTGACGTCCGTCGCCATGGCATCAATGGAGCAATACCCATTGTCAGGACGAGCAAAGCAAAAAGCGGACCGTTAACCTGATTGAAGAAAGGTGGTCCTACGATCGCCTTCTGGCCGGCCAGCAGTTCCGAGATCACCGGGAATATTGTGCCCCAGAAAGTTACGAAGAAGATCGCCAGAAACAGCAAATTGTTGAGCAGGAAAATCGCTTCGCGTGACATCAACGAGTCAAGCATGTGCTCACTGCGCAAGCTGTCCAACCGCTCAAATAGCAAGATAACGGAAGCAATAAAAGTGGCCGCTACAAAGCCGAGGAACAAGGGCCCCACACCCGACTGGGCAAAAGCATGTACTGATGAAACAACCCCACTACGCGTGAGGAACGTGCCAAAGATCACCAGGCTATAGGTGATCATGATCAACACCACATTCCACACCTTGAACATCCCCCGTCGTTCCTGAATAACCACGGAGTGGAGAAATGCGGTGCCTGTCAGCCACGGCATAAGCGCTGCATTCTCTACGGGATCCCAGCCCCAGTAGCCTCCCCAGCCGAGCACGCCATATGCCCACCACATACCTACCAACAATCCCATTGAGAGAAACAACCACGCCACTAATGTCCAGCGTCGTATGACTCGAATCCACACATCGCTGGTCTGGCGGGTGCTCAATGCTGCCACTGCGAAGGCGAAGGGGATGACAAAACCAACAAAGCCCAGATAGAGCAACGGGGGATGAATGATCATACCCCAATGGCGCAATAATGGATTCAGACCACTACCATCAGCAGGGGTAAATCCGAGCTGATAAAATGGGGTGAGCGTTTCCATTTCTGCCATCAAACTGGCACTCTCAGCAAGCCCGATTGCCCTGAGAGGTGATGCCGCAAGTGCCCAGACACCTGAGATCAGGCTGAGGAAGAAAGCAAGGGTTAACTGGGTTACGACGATTACCTTGGGTATCAGAATCTGCGCACGCCGCCAGCTGCCGGACACAGCGGCCGCTGCAAATAACGACATCAACCAGGACCAGAAAAGGAGGGAGCCAGCCTGACCTCCCCATAAAGCAGTCAGTTTGAAAAAGGCGGGCATGGCACGGTTGGTCACCTGGGCCACATACATCACGCGAAAATCGCTGCTTAGCAACAAGTAGAGCTCGAGAGCAATCGCAAATGTCAGCAACCCTGCCACGGCTAACACACTGTTACGTGCGCTCAGTATCAGCTCGATAGCACGCCGACGTTCACCCCACCACGCCGCCACAGCAGAAGAGATCGCCAGCACAAAGGCTAACGAAAGCGCTACATATCCTAAATCGGCTGCCATCATAAAAATTCTTCACCGAAGGGGGCTATGGAGACAATCACTTCAGGTGCAAGAAAACGAGATGAGATCCCATCACAACACCAGCTAGCGGACCGCTTCAATTTTCTCTTCAGTTACCCCTTTTTCCTCCTCGTACTTGGAGGGACACTTCAATAAGATGTTCTGCGCAGTAAAGAGTTGACCATCAAACCTGCCCTCTAAGATGGCCTCAGCGTCTGGACGCAGCTGATCGGGCTTGGGACCATAAAAGACAACCGGCAACCTTTGCCCATGCTCGTCAACGATTTGGAAACGCAACACCAGTTCACGTGCATCAAAGTCGATAGCATCATGGGTTACCTTACCTGAGACACGTACATAGCGATCATAGACCGCACTCCCGCGCGCGTAGAGCTCGCCAATCGTGAAAAAGTAGGCTGCTGTGCTTTGCGTGGCCGTAATAATGAGATAACCGACTGCCAGCGCAATGATGCTGCCACCCAACAGAAACTTGATTCGGTTACGTCTGGCTGCGCGTGAGGAGTGCGAGCTCAAATCTATTGCTTCTTCGGTCACACTTTACACCTTCCCATAGAGAGGATGAGCCAGACACAGTCCAATCACAATTCTGAATGTTAGCACTGCTGGATTAACACCCTATTAAAACACCAAAGTCACTTAGGCGTTCTGAATACTTCAGCCGGGCTCTTCCTTTGAGATTGAGATACCACGTCGCGGAGTGCCACAGACGTGGCAATATAGAGCCTCAGGGAATAGACGTACCCCACACTGATAACAGTAGCTGGCAACCGATCCATGCTTGACCGACGCCGCCTGAAACGCACTCTCTCTACGCTTTCCATAACGCTGGCTGCACACATAATAGGTCAGCCCAACGCCCAGAAAGAATGAGCCAACCAACCCGATAACCCATCCTAGAGGCAATTCTGTGTCCGTGGCGCTCGGCAAAGGTGGGGAGAAAGATACATTCGTCCCCTGATGCATTGCTTCAAACGATAACACATTGGTAGTGCGTTTATAGGTGACGCGTAGCGAACGCGACTCACCAGCAGTGATCCTCTCAGCCACATAACGTGCGTAAAGGAGGCCATCGCCCCGCTGTGTGATCGAAACAGGCTGAGGCTCGGAAGTGAAGTCGGTGGCATCTACTGGTTGCTGAACCTCAAAGCTAAAGTTAGCTATGGTCACTGGCGCTGTGAAGACGTATCGGATAATGCGAGTGTCTCCCTGAAAGCTTAACAGATCATTTACATAATATTCAACGTGAAAGCCTCGCACAGGGGTGGTCAATGTTAATAGCTTACCTTGCGGTGTCGCTTCGAGGTGAAAATCATCCAGGTTGACAAGAGTGTTCGTGTTTTCGCTCCAATGGGCGACAGCGTGCATCTGCGACACCGTTGCGGGCAACTCGAAGCGGACAGTGGCTGGCAAGGAGACCTCAGGTGCCACTTCACCCCGATAAATCACTAGAACGGCAGGGCGGTCATACTCCGGCCACAACGCGATTGTCATACTGGCGAGTGAGCTCGAACTCTGCGCCTTAACATCCATGTTGCTGTACACCAGCCACACAGCTGTTATAATCAGCAGCAGTCCCGCAGCCAGTATGTTCCATGCGCGCAGTCTCATGGCGAGAAGTCCTCGGTATCAACAAATCTCCTGCAGAACTATAACTTGAAGGCTTTATATTATCCGAATCCTCGACAAAAGCAAAGCCTTTGAGGGAACACCTGATTCTAAGACCTCTGAGCTGGACAGGTACGATTACCCGAGTACAATTGTGCTTTACTAGGGTGCTACTTAGGGGTAGGGAGACTGTGAATTATCTTTACTTAATTACTTGTTGATCTCAAGGGAGGAGCACGCACGTAGCTTATGTCGAAATCTCTCGACGATCCATTTGGTGCGCGCGATACATTCAACGCAGGCCAGGGAAGCGTTCAGCTCTATCGCCTAGAGGTATTGGAGAAACAAGGCCTGGGGGCCATTTCACGGCTGCCATTCTCGGTCAAAGTGCTGCTGGAAGCCGCACTGCGTCAATGTGACGGATTCGCCATTACCGAGCAGGATGTCCTCAATTTAGTGGCATGGAATGCTCGCAAACCTCTCTTGATCGAGGTCCCGTTTCGTCCGGCGCGTGTTATCATGCAGGACTTTACCGGTGTGCCGGCTGTGGTGGATTTAGTAGCGATGCGTTCCGCGATGGCACGCCTGGGTGGTGATCCGCAGAAGATTAACCCTATACTGCCCGTAGATCTTGTAATTGACCACTCGTTGCAGGTGGATTATTTTGGCAGTCCGGATGCTATGCAACGCAATGTGGATTTGGAGTTCCAACGCAACCGTGAGCGTTACATCTTCCTGCGCTGGGCACAAGATGCTTTTCGCAATCTTCGCATCGTGCCTCCTGCAAGTGGGATCATTCATCAGGTCAACTTGGAATACATTACTCCTGTGGTGCAACTGCAGCCAGCTCCAAATGGGGTAGTGGCGTTCCCGGACAGCTGTCTAGGCACAGACAGTCACACCCCTATGATCAACGGACTGGGCGTGGTCGGCTGGGGTGTGGGTGGCATTGAGGCGGAAGCAGTGATGTTGGGGCAGCCTGTTTCTATGTTGATGCCAGAGGTGGTTGGTGTTCGTTTGACCGGCCAGCTGCGCGAAGGCGTTACCGCCACGGACCTGGCCCTGACGATTACCCAGCTGCTGCGACAGAAGGGAGTGGTTGGCAAGTTTATCGAGTTCTGTGGCGCCGGCATAAGTCAGATTAGCTTGCCCGATCGGGCGACGATTGCCAACATGGCACCTGATTACGGTGCCACTATGGGGTTTTTCCCGGTAGATGAAGAGAGCTTGCGTTACTTGCGATTGACTGGGCGACCAGAAACACTGGTGACTTTAGTAGAACGTTACTGCAAGGAACAGGGGCTCTTCCGCAGCGATACGACGCCCGAACCTGATTTTAGCGAGATATTGGAGCTCGACTTGGGCCAGGTCGAGCCCAGTTTGGCAGGGCCAAAGCGGCCCCAGGACCGCGTGCCATTGGGACAGATGAGGCACAGCTTTGACCAAATTCTGAGCGCTCCGATAGAACAGCGCGGTTATGGCCTCTCAGACGAAGCATTGAAGCGTGGTCGCATCGGCGAGGACCATATCGGCCACGGCAGTGTGGTGTTGGCAGCGATTACTAGCTGTACCAACACCAGTAACCCTTCAGTGATGCTAGCTGCAGGATTGCTGGCGAAAAAGGCTGTTGAGAAAGGCTTGCGCACTCCTCCGCATGTGAAGACCGGCTTGGCGCCAGGATCACGAGTGGTGAGCAAGTACTTGGACAAATCCGGCCTAACGCCTTATCTGGAACAGTTGGGTTTTTACACGGTGGGGTATGGTTGTACCACCTGTGTCGGTAACAGCGGCCCGTTGCCTGGTGAGGTAGTCAGCGCCATCGCTGAACGCGAACTAGTAGTGGTGGCCGTGTTGAGTGGCAATCGCAACTTCGAAGGTCGCATTCACCCGGCGATCAAAGCGAATTACCTTGCGTCGCCTCCGCTAGTGGTGGTGTATGCATTGGCAGGTCGGGTGGACGTCGATCTCCTGAATGAACCGCTAGGGTTTGATCCGGAGGGGCAGCCGGTCTATCTGCGCGATATCTGGCCGTCACATGCCGAGGTCAATGCTGCGATGGAACAGGTGATTTCGCCCGAGGACTTCCGTAATACCTATGCAGACATAGAGCGTGGTAATCCACTTTGGAATGCTCTTCCCGTATGCAGTGGTATGCTTTACGAATGGGATCCTGAATCGACATACATTCAGGAGCCGCCCTTCTTCAGCGAATTGACGCGCGAGGTACCACCAATCTCTCCCATCATTGGTGCACGAGTGTTAGTGAAGGCAGGAGACAGCGTGACGACGGATCATATCTCGCCTGCCGGCTCAATCCCGGTGAACAGCCCAGCTGGACAGTATCTCATAAGCTTGGGTGTCTCCCCAGCCGACTTCAACAGCTATGGTGCACGCCGCGGTAACGACCGAGTGATGACACGAGGCACTTTTGCAAACGTTCGATTCAAAAATCAACTGGCGCCCGGTCGTGAAGGGGGATGGACAACCCATCTACCGAGTGGTGAGGTGATGACCATCTATGACGCGGCGCAGCGTTATAAAGCGGAGGGCACACCACTATTGGTACTGGCCGGCAAAGAGTATGGTACCGGCTCGAGTCGAGACTGGGCGGCTAAAGGTGTGTCTCTCCTCGGCGTGCGGGCTGTGTTGGCAGAAAGCTTCGAACGCATCCATCGCAGCAATTTGGTAGGCATGGGAGTGTTGCCGCTTCAGTTCAAGGCAGGTCAAAGTGTTGATACGCTGAAACTCTCAGGATACGAGATTTATGATATCCACCTGGACGAGGCATTACGCCCGCTGCAGGAGATTCGAGTAGATGTGCGCGATGCTGATGCCGGCTCGGTGCGTTCAATCGAGGTTATTTGTCGCATCGATACCCCCTTGGAGATCGAATACTACCGTCATGGGGGCATTCTGCCAATGGTACTGCGCAAACTGTTAGCCTCAGATGAACGAAGTGTTGAGATGTCTGGACGCCGGTGACCCAGTTCAGACATTCTTGCATTATCCCTGTCTCGGTCAATGCCGCGACCCGTGTCCTTGGTGAACAGGAGCGGAGATGAGACCTGACAAGCCAATTGTTGCCCTGGTGGGAAGACCCAACGTGGGTAAAAGTACATTGTTCAACCGCTTGGTAGGACGGCGCATTGCTATTGTAGAGGACTTGCCTGGCACCACCCGCGATCGTTTGTATGCAAATGCGGAATGGGGTGGTGTCTCTTTTTTGGTGGTGGATACTGGTGGGTTAACAGCGATCGAGAGTGACAAAGGCAGCCCCGCACAGCGCACGCGTGGGCAAGGTGGAAGCCCACCGCCGATTGGCCAGACAGCCGGCGTGGAAAGTGGCCTTTTTCTGAAGGAGATGCGCCGTCAGGCATACATTGCCATTGAAGAAGCTGATGTGGTCATTTTCCTTGTAGATGTCGAGGCTGGCCTTACCCCGGACGATCAGGAGATCGCGAATGTGCTGCGGCGCAGTCGCAAGCCTGTGCTGCTAGCTGTCAACAAGGCAGACAGCGCACGCCGGAGCGCTGAGGCAGTCGAGTTCTATGCACTGGGACTAGGGGAGCCAATTGCCATTAGTGCTCTACATGGCCTTGGCGTCGGAGACCTGCTGGACCGACTCGTAGAGGAGCTGGCTTCTTCGAGTGCTCAGGTGGTAGAAGAGGCAGCAGCACAAGAATGTCCCCAAATAGCTATTGTTGGGCGTCCTAATGTGGGGAAGTCTTCCTTACTCAATCGGCTGCTGGGTCAGGACCGCATTATTGTGAGTGAAGTGCCAGGGACTACACGTGATGCTATCGACACCGTGTTGCAGTTTGCAGGACAGCCAGTGGTGTTGATCGACACGGCTGGCATCCGCCGACGTGGCAAAATTCAACCTGGTGTGGAAAAGCACAGCGTTTTGCGCACTATGAAGGCCATCAATCGTGCGGATGTCTGTTTGTTGATCCTGGATGCGCGTGACGTGGTGACTACCCAAGATCAGCACATTGCCGGTTATATCCTTGAAGAGGCAAAAAGCGTTGTCGTCGTGGTTAACAAGTGGGACGCGGTGAACAAAAATGCACACACGATGCAGCAATACACACAGCGAATCCGCAGCGTCCTGGGTTTCATGGACTACGTGCCGGTGTTGTTTGTCTCAGCGTTGACTGGCCAGCGTGTGCACCAAGTGCTGGAAGTGGCACTTCAAGTGTGGAAAGAACGTCGTTATCGTATCTCGACAAGTGATCTCAACCAGCTGGTGCAGGATGCCGTGGCGCGCCACCCACCCAAGAGTCGCACCGGGCGGCAGTTGCGCTTCTACTATGCCACACAACCAGAAGTAGACCCACCCACCTTCATATTCTTCGTCAACGATCCTGAGCTGGTGCATTTCTCCTACCAACGTTATCTTGAAAATCGCATCCGTGAATTGTATCATTTCACTGGCACACCATTGCGAATGGTGTTTCGTGGGCACGCGAAATCGGAGAACAAAAGTTGAATTGTCCAAGTTGGTGGGGTTTTATGGCAGGTACAGGGATCAAGAGAATTCTGCCTTTCTGGCAGTCGTTCTTGTCTCGCCGAAGCGAGATGACAGCGTGCGAGTGATACAGTAAGAGCACTTATGTGGCTCATTCTGCCAACCTGGATGAAGGAGGGTGAAAAGCGATGCCAAAACGCATACCTAAGCAATATCTTGATCTGTTCAGCGAGGAGAAAAAGGCATTTGGCTATTTGGCCACAATTATGCCAGATGGCAGTCCTCAAGTAACCCCCGTCTGGGTGGACTATGATGGGGCTCACGTGATCTTCAATACGGCTAAAGGGCGTGTCAAAGAACGCAATTTGCGTCGTGATGGACGTGTAGCGTTGACGATTTCGGATCCCACTAATCCTTACCGGTACATCCAGGTGCGCGGACGTGCCGAGATTAGCGAGGAAGGCGCCGATGCACACATTGATAGGCTGGCCAAGAAGTACCTAGGAGTGGACACATATCCCTATCGTCAGCCCGGTGAAGTGCGCCTGATTGTGCGCATCACTCCGGAAGCGGTGCAGACTTGGGGGTGAGGGCTGCCTGTCAGATCCCCCTCTCGTCACGTAGAGAGATGTCAGGTGGTGCTGCAACCCATCGCACCCACAGGGTGCGATGGGTCAGACTTCTGTTATTTAGTGTGGGCTGGATGGTGGCAGCCACTGGAGCCTCTTGTGCACCGTGGATTGAGCGACCAGCCGCCGCTCTCGTGCTTACGGCGCCGGACTTGGCAGAGTTTGTCAAGTTCTTACCCGAAGTGCGTGATGGCACTCTGGGCATACAGCGACTGTTTTTTCTGGCGCCCTTGTTCCTGCTAACGCTGGGAACGCCGTTAGCTCTTGGATCTGGGTTATCAGGCACTCCGTCTTGGCTGCGTCTGCTTACTCGATTAGCAGTTTTTCCTCTTGCGTTGATGTTATTGCCGCCGGTCTGGAGCCCAACAGTGATGATCTCGGAAGAGTTCCGATTGCAAACACTGGGTTGCATCGTATGCATCGTGCTAGCTATCGTTTGGCGGTCAAACTGGCGTTTGCCGCGTTATCTTCTTGCGTTGCTATCTCTCGGATGGGTGGTGGCCCCACTGCTTGCAATATGGCAGTTTGTGGAAGCACAACCGGCCATTGCTCGTGCATATGCATCGGCGATTACTCTTGGATGGGGTGTCTGGGCAACAGTAGGGGGCGGGGTACTAATGAGCTTCATCATCCTATGGTTGGTGTGGCGAGATGCGAATCACTGTGAGAGTCGGTGAGACATTGTGGCAAACGGTCGGTCAGGGGGAGATTGAGCTGGAACTTGACGAACCTGCAACACTGACCGATGCGCTGACACAGCTATTCGTCCGCTTCCCCAAGTTAGCCGAAGAACTTCGGCCTGGCGGCAAGACGCGCAGTGGTTTGCCGTATCACCTCTTTGTGAATCGACGTCTCGTGCCCAATGAAATGGTATCAACCCATCACCTGCGCAATGGGGACAGGCTACACATCCTAAGTCCTGCAGCAGGCGGCTGAGTCGTCTCGAACTCACCGGTTTCGCTTGCTTAGCGCATTGGAAGTAAAGCGTTCCATGTCAACCAGTACGCGCTGATGCGTCCCGTGACCGATTTGCTCGACTTCATCGTGCGCCAGAAGATCAAAGGTGATGCGCCGACCCTCCACTGCTTTCACCGTGGCGGTCACACGAACGCGCATACCAACCGGTGTGGGCGCTGTATGGTAGACAGCAATGTAAGCTCCTACGGTAGTGCTGCCTTGTGGCAAGCGCCCTTCTAATGCTTGCACAGCAGCCGCTTCCATAAGCCGCACCAATGCTGGTGTGCCCAGGACCTCAACGGTCCCACTTACCATGCTACGCGCCGTAGCACTTTCATCGACCACATATTCAATTGTGCCCGCGGTGCCCGGTGTAATAGAGGCGAGCGGGTTCATCTCACATGGTATTTTGCATAAATGGGATCATAGCCCCCATGCCGGCCCCCAACACCAGGCTTAATACAAGAGCGATGATCGCTATCACAATCCATGCAATGATTCCTGCCAACATGAACCCACATCCGAACTTGAAGCCATCACCAACGCTGAGTCCTCCCTGCATCATTGTGCCTCTCCTCCTTGGTGTAGGAAATTATGGTGCACAGTGAATGAAGACATTATAGATGTATTCAATGCCAACGCAATTCAGGGTGTTGGCGTAGACGCCTCAGTCGCCAAATAAGTCCCACTGGGTAGCCCAACATCTTGGCCACATCTCCCGTGACACGGATCACTGGTACCCATAGAAGAGCCAGCAAGCGTTCACCCCATGGCAACGATGACAACCATGGTAGCAATCGTCTATAGGGCATGTAGAGATGAAAGGCTGCACCTGCACCTATCCCAAGCCACCACCATGGGCTTACCAGCCAGCACAACAGTGTGAGGAGCGGCAGTGCTACCAGATAAGTCAGATAACGCGCGAGATGGCGCTTGCGCCACAGATCTGCCTTACCATCTCCCCGCGCGTAAAGGTAATATTGGCGGAAGAAGCTGCGCAGGTTGGAGCGCGGTCGGAAGAACACCACGGCCGTGGGAGCAAAACGGAAGGGATGAAAATGTTTTCTCAGGCGTAAGTCGAAGACCAGATCTTCGCAATAGTCCAGCCATTCTGGATATCCCCCTACAGTCTCCCAAGCTTGACGAGTGAAGGCCACAGAGCGGCTCGATGGCAAAAAACGATCCGGTTTAATCTCTCTCAGGGTGGGCAACACAGTGGCAGCCATAGCAATTTCGAACACAGTATGCGCCTCAGGCAGAAAGACACCGGACACCACCTGAGGTGGGTCCTCGGAGTCAAATGGTGCTACCAATGCCTCCAACCATCCAGGTGAAAGGCGCACTCCGGCGTCTGTGCTGGCAATCACATCGCCGGAAGATGCTGCAATGGCCACATTGCGTCCGCGTGAAATGTTGGCACCTGCTTCGACCAGCACCCGCAGTGGTAGGCGACCTTCCTGAGCAGTGGATTGAAGGATGGATAAGGTGCTGTCGCGCGAGCCTCCGTCCACTATCACGATCTCGTCGGGTGGACGCGTCTGTTCCGCCAGTGAGTCGAGTAGGCGGTGTATGGTTGCGCCTTCGTTCAACACGGTAGCGATGACGCTGACCTTCACGGGGAGACAGCCCACCTATCCTGTGCGAATCCAGCCACACTAGAGCACACTACGCCTCGGAAGACTGACCGAACGGAGCTGATGAATGGCCTACCTGTCACGCCCCATCCACTAATAAGTCCCTTCAGACCCGGTCGCGAAACCACTCGATCGTGCGGCGCAGGCCTTCTTCCAAGCTCACCTGTGGTTGCCAGCCTAGCAATGTCCGTGCGCGGGTAATGTCAGGCTTGCGCACTTTGGGATCGTCTCGCACACGCGCATCTTCCGGTTGCACGAACACGATAGGCGATCGACTGCCAGTTAGCGCTACGATTTTGTGTGCAAACTCCAATATGCTCATCTCTTCAGGATTGCCAAGGTTGACTGGGTCGGTTACTTCTGATTCAAGTAGCCGATAGATTCCCTCGATGAGATCGCTGACATAACAAAAGCTGCGTGTCTGGCTACCATCCCCGAAGACGGTAAGTGGCTCCCCGCGCAATGCCTGAGCGACGAAATTGGGGACTACGCGTCCGTCTTTGAGGCGCATGCGAGGTCCATAAGTGTTAAAAATGCGGGCAATGCGTGTGTCCACCCCGTGCGCACGATGGTATGCCATCGTCATGGCTTCGGCGAAGCGTTTGGCCTCATCATACACACCGCGTGGTCCGATTGGATTAACATTGCCCCAGTAGTCCTCACGCTGAGGGTGCACCAACGGGTCACCGTAGACCTCAGAGGTCGAAGCCAGGAGAAAACGTGCTTTCTTGTCCTTGGCAAGACCTAATGCCTTGTGCGTGCCCAGCGCACCCACTTTGAGCGTCTGGATGGGATATTCCAAATAGTCAATTGGGCTGGCTGGCGAGGCGAAGTGCAGTACAGCGTCCAAGGGACCCTCAACGAATATGTAATTGGTCACGTCATGTTTAATAAACAGAAAGCGTTCATATCCTGCCAGATGGGCGATATTGGCCGTGCTACCTGTGATGAGGTTATCCATGCAGATCACCTCATGCCCACGTGCCAGCAGGTAGTCGCAGAGATGCGAACCAATGAATCCTGCGCCACCAGTGATCAAAACGCGCATGGTTTTATTCCCCTTTTGTCTCGGACGTAGGCCCAAGTATACCGTATTGCTGTGATTGGACAAGTGAAAGGTGCAACAGTATATCGGGGAAGAGACTTCAGAGTGCGAGCGCTTTCACCATTTGTTTGACTCTAGTGTGTCGCCGGTTACAATCAGAATGGGTAGATTTATGCAGGTGATTGTAACGCACGAGAATGCTGACTTTGATGCAGTCGCATCTTTGTTAGGTGCTGCGAAGCTTTATCCAGACGCTCGGGCACTGCTTCCCAATCGTCTCAACCGCAATGTGCGTGACTTTCTGCAGTTGTACGCCGACGAGTTTCCTTTCACGTGGCCACACGAACTGCCCCAGAAGAAGATAAGCCGGCTTATTCTGGTAGACACCCAGCACGCGCCCTCTCTCCGTGGGCTAGACGACCATACCATTTATCAGGTAGTTGACCATCACGCGCGGGCACCTCATCTGCCTGCTAATGCGATAGCCATATTGCAGAACACAGGCGCCACAGCCACGCTGCTGGTGGAGGAGATTAAGAGCCAACGCATCCCGCTGTCCTCCCATGAGGCTACGTTATTGCTACTGGGCATCTACGAGGACACTGGCTCGCTGTTATACTCTAGTACCACTCCACGCGACGTCTACGCTGCCGCCTGGTTAATGGAGCAGGGTGCCGTGATGGAGTTGGTGCGCCAATTTCTCAAGTACCCACTTAGTGAGAACCAACAGGCACTTTACCATCAGCTGACTGACGCTATGGAGACGCATCACATCGCGGGCCACGTAGTTATGATTGCCACAGCGGTGGCGCACAGCTATGTGGAAGAGATTAGCACGCTGGCTCACAAATTGCGCGACTTGTTCGAGCCTGATGCCCTCTTTCTCATTGTGGCAATGGAGGATCACATCCAAATTGTGGCACGTTCCACCACCGATGCGGTTGACGTGGGATTTATCACCAGTCTGTTGGGAGGCGGGGGACATGCGCGCGCAGCGGCAGCGTTAGTACGTGGCACGAACATAGGCGAGGTACGGGAACAGCTTCTGAGCTTGCTCCACCAGCACGCACGACCCTCTGTGACTGTTGGCGACATTATGTCCTATGGAGTACATACCCTATCCCCTTATGATACGGTCGCGCGCGCAGCCGAGATGATGGCGCGTTATGGTCACGAAGGGTTTCCAGTGGTGGAAGCAGGGCGTATTGTGGGTGTATTGACGCGCCGCGAAATCGACAAGGCGTTGCACCACAAACTGGGCAGCAGTGCTATCAGCCGGGTAATGCGCAAGGGGGAGATCTCCGTTACGCCCGAGGACTCGGTGGAAAAGCTTCAGGAGATCATGACGCGCGAGGGCATAGGACAGGTACCAGTGGTAGTAGGTGACAAGGTGATTGGCATTGTCACGCGCACTGATCTGCTCAAGCTGTGGAGCACCACGCCGGGTGCATCGCGCGCCGAGCAAGTTGCACGACGCTTGCAGGAGGTGATGCCACCCGCATTGCTACAGCTCCTACGTGAGGCAGGCCGTATCGCAGCCGCGCAAGGTGATACACTGTACATCGTGGGTGGCTTCGTGCGCGATTTGCTCCACCGTACCAACTCTGAGTATCACATATCCTTTCCCGACATTGACTTGGTAGTCGAGGGAGATGCGATCCGGCTGGCACGCCATCTGGCACAGCGTTACGGTGGTCAAGTGCGCAGCCATCAACGCTTTGGCACAGCCAAGTGGCTGCTGCCGGCAACGCTCCATCTGCCCGATGAACGAGCGAGAGATGCCTCATCCGCAGAGGTCGAGATTCCTGTTACGACAGGGCAACTACCTCCATCGCTCGACTTTGTCACGGCACGTATGGAGTTCTACGAACACCCCACTGCGCTGCCAGAGGTGGAACGTAGCTCGATCAAACAAGACTTGCATCGACGCGACTTCACTATCAACACGTTGGCCATTTGCCTGTCACCGGAGCGGTTCGGAGAGTTGCTGGATTTCTACGGTGGCGAGCACGACCTGCGTCGTGGGCTTATCCGAGTCCTCCACAGCCTCAGCTTTGTGGAAGACCCCACGCGAATCCTGCGTGCAGTGCGCCTTGAACAGCGTTTGGGGTTTCAGATTGAAGCACGTACTATGGAGCTTTTACAAGGTGCCATCGATCTGCTGGATCGAGTAAGCGGTGAACGGATATTTCACGAGCTGCTGCTCATCCTGCGGGAGAAGGAGCCAGAGCGTGTTCTGAGCCGGCTGGACGCCTTGGGCGTTCTGCACCAGATCCACCCTGACCTGCGCGCGGATGAGTGGGCCATGCAACGCATTGTGGCACTGCGTCATTCCCGGGATGGTACACCATGGGAGCGTCTACACCCCGTGGAGGTGCATTACCTGGGTATATTGACCTTTCGTATGACACAGCCAGCGTTGGAGCAGCTCATCACCCGTCTGCATATCCCTGGTCAGTTCGCAGACACGCTGCGTGAAGTGGAACTATTGCGACGTACACACCTGCCCGTATTGGAACAACCGCAGCGTCCTAGCCGTCTCTATGAGCTACTCGCCCCATTTGACAGCCAAAGTATATTCATCGGCTGGTTAGGGAGTGATGACGAAACAGTGCGCGCTCAGCTAACCCAGTTTGAAAGTGAGCTGCGCCATGTACAACCTATCATCGATGGTCATTATCTCCGCAGCGTGTTCAAACTGCGTCCCGGCCCCGTTTATCGACAGATCATAGATGCTCTACGCGGTGCCCGGCTGGATGGGCAGGTGGTCACGCTTGAGGACGAACATGCCTGGGTAGAACGCTGGCTTTTGGAACGCGCCAACGGGAGGAATGTGGCAAGCGTGCATCACCATGGAGAAAAGATCGGAGATCAGACCGTCTAGGAGCACTCTTCCGATGACAACGCCCCGATCTGGTCGAGATTACGAGTCGACATAGTGATTAATGAATGCGCACGGCGGGTGCACATGGCAATTGCACCTGTACCACGCTGTGCTATCATGATCGCGCCACAACCGATAGAGGGTCACCGCAGGTACAGCCGCACGCGTGCCTAGAACCAGAATGGTCGGTCGCGCTGCAGGTTGTTTTCTCAAAGGGTAGATCAATGCAAACAACGGGGTGTATTCTTGTCACTGGTGCAACTGGCAAAGTGGGCCAAAACTTTTTGCGCCGCTTGTTCGCTGACGAGCGCTTCGCTGGCTTCCGGGTGCGTGCACTGATCCATAACCGGCCGTTACAGCCACATGCTCGGTTGGAGGTTGTACAGGGCTCCATTGCTGACCGTACTGTGGTCAAACAAGCTATGGAAGGCATCACCCACGTGTTGCACCTGGCCACAGTGAAAGAAACTCCAGACCAGATCATGGACGTAGCCGTTAAAGGTCTTTTTTGGCTGTTGGAAGCTTGTCGCACGAGCTCCAGCTTTCGTCAGTTCATCTTGATAGGCGGTGACGCAGCAGTGGGGCACTTCTTCTACCCACATCCCGCACCCGTGACAGAAAGCCAGCGCTGGAGCGCCTATCCGGGCTGTTATGCGCTCTCCAAGGTTCTTGAGGAGGTGATGCTGGAACAGTATTACATCCAATACGACCTCAACGGTTGCTGCCTGCGGGCACCATGGATCATGGAGAAGGATGATTTCAAGTACAGCTTGTCGTTTGGCCCAGATGTCTTCGGTGCGCCACGGTGGCGCGACTTGGTGGGCGCCGAGCGAGCTGACGGGTATCTGAAGATGCAAGCTGTTCCAGTCATGTTGGATCCGAACGGGAAGCCAGTAAAACGTAACTTCGTGCACGTGGAGGACTTGGTTAGTGCGATCTTATGCGCACTTGACAACCCTGCGGCGCGCCAGCAGTTGTTCAACATCAGTATGGATGAACCGGTTGACTATGCCGAAGTGGCCGACTATCTCGCGCGCACGCGTGGCCTGCCTAGTGTGCCAGTTGCTACGATCTACTGGTCTACTTGGCTGGACAACAGCAAAGCGAAGCTCTTGCTCGGTTGGCGGCCGGAGTATGATCTACCCCGCTTGATTGAAGCGGCATGGAGCTATGAGCGTGGTGCCGACGAGCCGCGCGTGGTATGGTATCCGGGGTAAGATTAGCATTGGTGTGCCCTCTTAAAGCGCAGAGTTGTACTATGCAGCATTAAGAATATATCAAGGTACCCACAAGGAGGATGTCCTATGTCGTGGCAAACCACTATCCATTTGCAACCTGAGTTCTTTAGCCGGGTCGAAACCACACTGGCTGAGTTCGGTGAGCTGACCGCACGAGCGTTCCGTTATTCAAGTGGGGTATGCGGATTGCGGATAACCAACAAAGTGGGGCAGATGATCGCCCTGCCCTACAAGGGCCAACAGATCTGGAGATTGGAGCTGCATGGGCGCGAACTGGCTATGCGTTCCATGTTCGACGAGCCAACTGAGAGTTCAGAGTATCTGCGCACTTATGGTGCCTTTATGGTGCATTGTGGGTTCACAGCCATGGGGGTACCAGCTGCTGAGGACAAACATCCTCTGCACGGTGAGCTGCCCAATGCGCCTTATCAAACTGCACAGTTGCTCATCGGCGAAGATGAGCGCGGACCATACATGGGGGTGAGCGGCAGCTGGCAGTACACGGTGGCATTCAACACCAACTACGTTGCCTGTCCAGTGGCGAAGCTCTACGCCAACTCTGCTCGCGTGCCCATTTCTATTTCCATCCGCAATCTCAAGCGCAGCTCAATGGAATATATGTATATGGCGCACGCCAATTTCCGACCAGTAGACAATGGCAGACTGGTCTACACCGCTCACTGCACACCTGAGCATGTACGTGTGCGTCGCAGCATTCCAGGACATTTGCAGCCACCGCCAGGCTATCGTGAGTTCCTGGAGGAGCTGGCGCAGCACCCCGAGCGTCATAATGTGCTCAAGCCGGGTCTGGCTTTTGACCCAGAGGTGGTGTTCTTCATCGACTACCTGACTGACGAGACGGGCTGGGCGCATACGATGCAGGTGCATCCTGACGGTTCAGCCGATTTCATCAGCCATCGTCCGGCTGAACTGGACCACGGTGTGCGCTGGATCGCGCGCAACCCAGACCAAGACGCGCTGGGTATGGTGCTACCTGCTACGGCTGAGCCAGAGGGTTATCACGCCGAAAAAGCAAAAGGTAACGTCAAGGTATTGCCTGCTGGCGGTGAGTTTCGCTGTCACATCGAGGTGGGTGTCCTCCTGCCGGCTGAGGCGAGACAAATGGAAGAGAAGATCAACCGCATCGTAGGGACATAAGCACGACTGCCCCCTTCGCTCGAGAGAGAACCTCCCGCAGGGGATCCTCTGCGGGAGGTCTCCAGGTGAGGCGCTGCGTGTTAGGCGATTGTACTGTGGACATTTTCCGTATCCTGCGTGCGGAGACCATTCCAAGGCGCTATTGCGTTTTTCACGAGAATATGCTATAATTATTTAAAAATCTTAATAATCTTGCTTGTGGGACCTGCGTAAGGGATCGCTTGTCCACGACAGAGGAGAAACCAATGACCAGACTTATCGACATCGAAGGTATCGGAAAGTCGTATGCACAGAAGCTCAAAGAAGCAGGGATCACTACAGTAGAAGCCCTGCTCGAAAAGGGAGGAACCAAGAAAGGTCGAGAAGATATTGCCAAGAGCACAGGCATTAGCGAAGACCTGCTTTTACGTTGGGTTAACCATGCTGACCTATCTCGAATTAGAGGCGTAGGAGGAGAATATTCCGAGCTCTTGGAAGCTTCCGGTGTTGACTCAGCTCCCGAACTTGCCCAACGGAATCCAGAGAACCTCCTCCAGAAGATAACCGCGGTCAATTTGGAAAGGAACCTTGTTCGCAGGTTGCCAACCCTGTCACAGATACAGGACTGGATCGAACAAGCAAAGCAGCTTCCCAAAGTGATATCTCATTAGATTTGGTGTTCTGTGGCCCAATCTGTTGCGTTGTTCGCGTACCGTGGCCGCAAATCGGCGTTTCCGCTGTGATCGGAAGTGCCTTGGGGCCGTTAGTACCTTGCGTTTGTCGTCGAGGTCACAGTGATTACGAAGTGCAGGGGTGTGCTTTGCGTCCTAGGTGATCAAGCATCTCGCGTCAATCAGCTCTATTGCGGCGGATAGGATAAGCATAAGTGCTAATGGGTTTGATCTTGAAGCCGTGTTCAGAAGGGAGGGGCCTGTCTTGTTGGCCCCTTCCGCTTATAGATGCTGCCGAAACGATAATGTCGCGTGCAACATAGCTCGGACGACTTTTGCTTCTCGCATATTCCGTCCCGGTCGAACATTACTTTGTATCGGACAATATCTCTCTCAGCAATGCCATCCGGCCAGCCCAAGGCAAGCCCTCGCAATGTGATAAACGAACCTTGGACAAGTTCTATTATGCCGTTATGTGGTCGGGAGAAGTGCTTGTACCCTCCATACGAGCAGTCTAAATGGGATAGTCTCTTTTTCGCATCACCTGGAGAGATCTTATTTAGGTAAATAAGCCGTGCAGACGGGTGCATCGGATGCCATTAATAACTGTGGAGTGTGCTTTGACACCCCCCTATGAACCCACTACAATTGCTGCTTGCAATTGTTCATTCTCCTCCACTGGGGTGATAATGGATTTCCTTGACGAGCTGAACCATAGGCAGCGCGAAGCTGTACAGGCAGAATGCGGCCCTGTGCTGGTGCTGGCAGGACCGGGCAGCGGCAAGACGCGCGTGCTCACCTACCGCATCGTCTATCTGATACAAATCCGCGATGCTGCTCCCTGGCATATTATGGCGGTCACATTCACCAACAAGGCGGCGCGTGAGATGAAGGAACGTCTAGGATCCGTGGGCGATCAGATCTCACGACAGCCCGTGCTGCTTACTCCCCGTCAGCTAGAGGCACTAACCGTTGGAACGTTTCATGCTACCTGCGCGCGCATCCTGCGCCGGGAGAGCGCTGCACTGGAAGGTTGGGATGCTAACTTCGTCATCTATGACACGGACGATCAGCTCGCTCTGATGCGCCAGGCACTGCGCGACCTGAATCTGGACGAGAAGAAGTACAAGCCAGCTTCTCTTCTAAATGCAGTCTCCCACTGCAAGAACGAGCTGGTTGGGCCGGAAGACTTTCAGCCCACTTCCTATTACGAGGAGATTGTACGACGTTCCTATGAACGTTACCAGCAATTGCTGCAAGCGAACAACGCAATGGACTTTGATGACCTAATTATGAAAACCGTGGAGCTCTTTCGCGCGCGCGATGACCTCCTCCGCGCGTATCAAGCGCGCTTCCAACATATCCTTGTGGATGAGTTCCAGGATACCGACGTAGCACAGTACGAACTGCTAAAATTGTTGGCTGGCCAGCAGCCGTGCCTCTTCGTCGTGGCAGACGAAGACCAAAGCATTTATAGCTGGCGTGGCGCGGATTATCGCAATGTGTTGCGTTTCCGTGAGGACTTCCCGCAACATCGACTGATACTGCTCGAACAGAATTATCGGTCGACAGCTACCATCCTGGAAGCAGCCAAACACGTGATCCGTCGCAACAGACATCGCGTGGACAAGAATCTCTTTACCCAGCGAGGAAAGGGAGTACGAATACAAGTGATCGAGGCATACGATGAGTATGCTGAAGCTCAATTTGTAGTGGGCGAGATCGCACGTATGCAGGCCTCTGGCGAAGCACTTGCCAGCCAGTGCGCTGTCATGTATCGCACTAACGCGCAGAGCCGAGTCTTGGAGGAGGAGTTTATCCGGCACGGGATGCCTTATCAACTTGTGCGGGGCACCCGTTTCTACGAACGCAAAGAGATCAAAGACGTGATGGCCTATCTGCGCCTGATTCACAACCCACACGACAATGTGAGCATGATGCGCATTATCAACACTCCGGCACGCGGAATTGGTGCCCAAACAGTAGCAGACCTGGAGCGCTGGGCAATTCAGTTGGGTGCCTCTATGTTTGGCGCTTTGCTGAGATTGCGCGATGAGGCAGCCGGCATGTCGTCCCCTATACCGGCACCTTTCAATGCGCGAGCGCGCAGTGCTCTGCTGAAGTTCACTGAGTTGTTATTGAGCCTGATCGCTGCGCGGGGGCGCCACAGCCTGCCAGAGCTCTACGATCTCACCCTTAAGCTTACAGGTTATCGCGAGCTGGTGCAGGATGGTACTCCAGAAGGAGAAGAGCGCTGGGAAAACCTGATGGAATTGCGTATTGTAACGCAAGAGTTTGCAGCTATGGAGCCAGAGGAAGCATTATCCCTCTTCCTGGAACAAGTGGCATTGATCTCTGACGTTGACGGGTTGAACGATAAGGCCACAGGTGCTGCTCTCCTCACGTTGCACGCTGCAAAAGGGTTGGAATTTCCGGTGGTGTTCATTGTTGGGATGAACGAGGACATCCTGCCCCATTCCCGTTCACTCGACAGTCCCGAAGCGATTGAAGAGGAACGTCGGCTGTGCTATGTGGGTATGACCCGTGCACGCGATCGACTTTATCTGGTGCATTCCTTCCGGCGCAGCACGTTGGGCCAGAATGGGCCATGTGTTCCTTCACGCTTCCTGCGTGACATCCCAGAGGAGTTGATTGAGAGAGGCTCAAGCTATGAAGGGGACACTCTCGCACCACTGACGTCACAGTCGAAGCACAAGCTCCCCGAAGGTGCCTTGGCCGTTTCTTGGCACGGCTTTGGGAAGAACGTTACCACGATTAGTTCACAACCTTTACCTCAACAGCTTGAAGAGAGACGGCCGCGCTTCAAAGCGGGAGATTTGGTGAAACATCCCAAATTTGGCGAGGGTGTCGTTCTTGCAAGTTACCTGACGCACGATGACGAAGAGATAGAAGTCTCATTTGGAGAGCTGGGGACCAAGCGGTTGTCCGTTGCTCTGGCACCATTGACGAAACTGGGATAACGGCCGTGATAACATCTTATCAATCTGCCCTCGCTTACATCTACAGCTACACCAATTATGAGCGCCAGGGAATGCCCAAGTATACAATGTCCCATTACGACTTGGAGCGCATCCGTACCTTGTTGACGCGGCTGGGCGATCCACAGCACGCATTTCGCTCACTGCTTATCGCCGGTACCAAGGGCAAGGGCTCTACGGCTGCGTTTGCCGAGAGTATGCTTCGCGCGGCGGGCTATCGTACAGGTCTCTACACATCACCACACCTGCATACCTTCCGAGAGCGTATCAAGATTAATGGTGAGATGATCACGGAAGAAAAAGTGGTTCAAGTCCTGGAAGTGATGAGGCCTCATCTCGAGAGCATTGCAGGATTGACCGCCTTCGAGCTGATAACAGCGCTGGCTTTTTATGTCTTTGCCGAGATGGGAGTGGAGGTTGCTGTGTTGGAAGTGGGATTGGGTGGACGTCTGGATGCCACCAACGTCGTCCACCCTTCCGTAGCGGTCATTACCTCGATTAGCTATGACCATACACAGTTGCTGGGTGACACACTTTGGCTGATTGCGCGTGAGAAGGCGGGTATCATACGCCCCGGTGCACTGGTGATCAGTGCGCCCCAGGTGCCAGAAGCCATGACATTGATCGAGGAGGTATGCGCAGGGCGGCGAGCCGAGCTCATCGTGGTGGGCGAGGGAGACTATCGTTGGCTGGAGGGCCATGCCACCATGCATGGCCAGTCGTTTGAGCTGGGCGGAGAAAGTTATTGGATCCCACTATTGGGACGCCACCAGATCCCTAATGCTGTGACAGCCTGGGCAGCACTGGATGGCATGGAACAACGCGCTAGCCTGGTTGTGCCTTTGGATGCGCGGCGCCAGGGTTTGCGTAACACAAACTGGCCGGGGCGCCTAGAGATCTTGCATTGCCATCCTTATCTGGTCGTGGACAGCGCGCATAACGGCGATTCGGCTAGCAAGCTGCGTCAAGCGTTACACGATTTCTTCCCGGGGCGGGACGTCACCTTGGTGTTCGGCGCCTCAGCCGATCATCCCTTCACGGATGCACTTCGCGAGCTGTTGCCGGTCGCTAGGCGCACGCTGATCACCCGATCCCGCCATCCACGCGCGGCTGCTCCAGAAGCGCTGCTTGAGACAGTTGTCCGATTGGGGTGGCAAGCTTCTGTGATAACGCCAGTGGGACAAGCTATCGAAGCTGCATTGCAAAATGGCGGGATCAATGATTTAATTTGCGTGACAGGTTCCATTTTCACTGTCGCGGATGCACGTGAATACTGGTTCCGGCGTAATGGCATGCCGTTACCACCGATTGATCCGCCTGTGTGAAAAGGGCGAGAATAAATTCTTAGGTTAGGATAGCGTCTGGGTTAACGTATGTTCTTTCAAGGAGGACTGCCTTTTATCAGTCTGAGTGAGCATAGTCCGCGCCGTGACGAAGAAGCCGGTGATTATCCCTTGCTGCCGGTGCGTGATGTAGTGGTGTTCCCACGTCTGCTGACACCAGTCTTCGTAGGCCGTGATCGATCACTGCGCGCTATCGAGGCGGCACTAGCGTCCGACAACCGATTAGTAGTTGTCACGCAGCGTGATCCCGAAGTCGAGAATCCCACTCCAGAGGATCTCCACGAGATGGGCACTGAGGTAGTAGTGGGACGCATCCTGCGTATGCCGGATGGCACGACCAGTGTACTGGCACAGGGACAACGGCGCGTCAGGATCATCGACTATGTTCAGACCGCACCCTACTTACGCGTCACCGTACAGCCCATTGTCGAGACGAGCGAGCGCACGTTACCTATGGAAGCCATGATGCGCGCTGTGCTTGCTCTCTTCGAAAAATGTGTGCAGCTTGACCGTAACTTGCCTGAAGAGGCTTACGTGGCTGCAATGAACATCGATGAGCCGGGCTGGCTCGCCGATATGGTGGCTTCAGTAGTTGATCTGAGCACCGAGGAACGCCTCCAGCTGCTCAATACATTGGATCCGTACGCGCGCCTGCAAGGCCTGAGTGTATTGCTCAATCGCAAGTTGGAGCTGTTGGAGCTGGAGAACCAGATCCAGAACCAGGTGCAGCAGGAGGTGGATAAGAGCCAGCGCGAGTACTATTTACGCGAGCAGATGCGCATCATCCAGAGCGAGCTGGGTGAGATTGACAGCCACCTTGGCGATATCAACAGGCTGCGTGAGAAACTGGCTGAAGTAGACATGCCAGCCGAGGTGCGGATGCGCGCAGAGCACGAACTTAATCGTTTGGCCGCCATGCCTGCCGCTTCACCTGAGGCCTCTATTGTGCGCACCTATTTTGACTGGTTGATTGAGCTACCGTGGACCCAGGAAACAGAGGATAACCAGGACATCCAGCATGTGGCACGCGTGCTGGACGCTAATCACTACGGCTTACCAGAGGCGAAGGAACGCATTCTGGAACATATCGCCGTACGTCAGCGCGCCGGAGCCAAGATGCGCACCCCTATATTATGCTTTGTTGGCCCACCGGGTACCGGCAAGACCTCCCTGGGGCGCTCTATCGCAGAAGCGTTAGGTCGACATTTTGTGCGCGTCAGCTTGGGCGGTATCCGAGATGAAGCCGAGATTCGCGGGCACCGACGGACATATATTGGAGCTATGCCAGGACGCATCATCCAGACGATGCGCCGTGCTGGCACCATCAATCCAGTTTTCATGCTCGATGAGATAGACAAAGTGGGTGCAGATTTTCGGGGTGATCCAAGTGCTGCTTTGCTGGAAGCACTTGACCCTGAGCAAAATTATGCGTTTTCCGATCATTATCTCGAAATACCCTATGACCTTTCTCACGTGATGTTTATCACTACCGCCAACCTGCTCGATCCAATTCCTCCAGCGTTGCGCGACCGCATGGAGGTCATCCGCTTCCCAGGTTACGTGGAGGAAGAGAAACTGAGCATTGCCCGCCAGTTTCTTATCCCACGCCAGCTGGAGGAGCATGGTCTTTCCCCCGCAGAACTGCGCTTCTCAGATCAGGCGCTAAAGACCATCATTCGTGAGTACACTTATGAGGCAGGGGTGCGCAATTTGGAGCGTGAGATCGGGCGCATCTGTCGTAAAGTAGCACGCCGTCTAGCTGAAGGGAAGAAGGCGTGTAAGCTTGTAACCCCCACAGTTGTGTACACGTACCTTGGGCCACCACGATACACGGACGATCTTGACCAGGACAGCGACGAAGTCGGTGTGGCGATGGGCATCGCATGGACGGAGGCAGGCGGGGACATGATGCCGGTGGAAGTGTCCCTTATGCCCGGAAAAGGCAACCTGATCCTGACCGGCCAGCTGGGTGAGGTGATGCAAGAGTCAGCTCAGGCCGCGCTCAGCTATGCACGTTCTCACGCCGAAGAACTTGGTATCAAAGAAATTGACTTCGACCAACTGGACATCCATATTCATGTGCCCGAGGGCTCTGTACAAAAGGACGGACCCTCTGCAGGAGTTACTCTGGCAACAGCGCTCATTTCAGCGCTTACTGGACGCCCTGTGCGGCATAAGGTGGCAATGACCGGTGAGATCACGCTGCGTGGTCGTGTACTGGCAGTTGGTGGACTGAAAGAGAAGGTGTTAGCTGCTCATCGTGCCAAAGCCGAAGTGGTGGTGATTCCACGCCGCAATCAGAAAGACCTTGTCGAGATTCCTAAGAATGTGCAGCGCGAGCTAAAGTTCGTTTATGCTGAACGTATAGCTGACGCGCTGAATGCAGCGCTATTGCCTGCAGCAGAAACCCCAATAGCAGCCAAAATGGTCACAAAAAAGAAGACGGCCAGACGTGCAGCACAAGCTATGAGCCGTGCCTGAAAAGGTCTGGCTTGAAAAGAAAAGTCTGGGGCAGCGAATTTCGGACTTCGTGCTCGGATTGTTCAGTGAGATTCTTGGCGCAGCGCAAAGAGGTGCACCTGGTGGGTGAGTGTATCGGTGACATACAAGATTTGGCGATCGTCTACATAGATGCCCACTGGACGTTGCATAGTTGCTTCGCCGGCCTGCTTCCAACGTCCCAGCAGCCGGCCGTCAGGTGTATAGCGTAAGATAGCCCCTTCTTCAGGTGCCGTCACTAGCAAGCTGCCGTCAGGTGCCCACGCCAAATGAGGACCGTCGTAGGCGATACTGGGGGGAATTGGCCACATAGCCAAGCTGCCACCCCAGCGGTCCACGCGTTGCATCCGCTGGTTATACGCTTCCAGCACGTAATAGGTATCCTGCTCATCGCGCGCCACATCGGTCGGTTCATGGAATTCGCCCGGCGCGGTGCCATAACGTCCTATTTGGCCTACTGGAATTCCAGCTATATTGAGAAAGACTAGGCGTGCCCCGCCAGTGTCGGCTACAGCGATAATGTCGCCCGGTAGTACTGTCATGCCGCGTGGATGGAAAAACGCTGCGCCCGGACCCGCTATGCGACCAAGCGATGTCCCCGCCGGCGTGAAGCGGTAGATCCAACCGGGTAATGAATCAAGCACCAGCAACTCTTCCTGGCTGGTCACCCCTAAGGCAAGAGGTTCCACAAAATCCTCTTCACCCCCAGTCCATAGGGTGCGGAAGTTGCCCTCCCGGTCGAAGACCTGAATGCGTCGATTGCCAGTATCGGCGATGTAAACCATATCTCTGATAACAGCTACATCGCGCGGTTCGTTGAACTGACCTACGCCATCACCTATTCCACCCCAAGAAGCCAGCCAACTTAGCTCCAGTGGTAGCCACACGCCGGATGTTTCTGGGGTCGACGGCGGAGGCGGTGCCATACGCCTACTGACTACACTGGGCCAAAGATAGGATGAAGGGATAATCTCGCGTTCTCCACCCGGTCGGGTCCAGTACAGATGAATGCGCGAGCGCCCGGTCAGGTCACGAAAGGTGAGGCGTAACGTGTGCAAGCCTGGTTGGAGCATAATCGATTCTTCGCTGAGACGATCAGGTGCCTGCGTGCGCAACAGCAGTTCATCGTCTAAATACAGCTCGGCAGCATCGACTGCACGTACCCCAAACGTATAGATACCCTCATAGGGTATCTCGATGGCGCCACTCCATTCGACGCTGTAAGGACGAGGCAACGGCGTCAGATGAAAATAAACGTCAAGCCGTGGGTCAATGCGCTCCAATACGGGGGACCCGGTGAAGTTAGGATTGGCGAAATATCTTCCCAACAAGCCATGGGCGCTGACAGGAGTTCTGTAGAGGGCGTGTTGAGGGATAGTATGCAGCTCTGTACTGCTTGGTGGCTTCCACGCCAGATGTACACGTCCGTGACCGCCTTCTATCCACAGGCGCAAGCTGTGATTACCCTGCGCCAGCAAAAGGTCCAACGAAAGAGCACGGTCAACTGCCCATTGCTGGTCATCCAGCATCAGGCTCGCGCGTCCGGGCACATAGACTGCCAGCTGGTAGTGACCATATTGAGGTGCATAAAGGACACCGCTCAGCTCCCCACTGAAAGGAAGCTCTAGGGGAGCACTATCAGGCCACTTGCTGTCTACAGTGAGCCAACGTTCCAACATTATGGGAGGCTGCCGGGTGTCATTGCCGTTCCAGTAACGCATCTCCAACCCTTGTACGCTTTGCACATCCTCTGGCTGCAGCTCGATCATTGTTGCCACCACGGGATAACCCGGTTCACCTGGCAGTTCTACAACACGAGCGTTGGTGTAGAGATTGCGCGCTAACATTGCCACCCATGTTTCATCCGGATGCAAGAAGTAGACTACAGGCCGATCACCAGCTTCACGAGCTGGCAAGGGATCAGGCAGCTCCATAATCTTGCGCTCACTCGGGAACCCATCGGTGGAAGGTTTCACCGGTGCCAGGAAACGGATCGTAGGATGGTCGTACAGAAGTGGCGAGAAATAGTAGATCGGTCGCGTGCCCAGAGCAGCGACTTTCATGCCGATCAACGTCTCGGTAGTGGAGAAGGATTGCCATACAGCCAAGTCGCTCGCCTGGCGCACAAAATACATATGACCATTCTCAAACGCGATAAATCCTAATCCCAGTACAACGGCTGCCAGGCTGAGGCGTGGACGGACAATAGCAGCACTCCAGCGCAGCTCGCTCCATAGGGTATCGAGGCTGAGAGCGATAAAATAGACAACAGCCGGGAGGGAGGCAATCGATCGCAGCGACTGGGGTGCCTCAAAATCAAGAGAGAAGACTCCACCTGCCAGACCAAATGGGAACAATAGCAGAAAGAAACGACTTGCTTGGTCACGACGCGCTACTGCCAGACCCAAACCCAAAACGAAAAGCACTGCGGACAGACGGTCAAGCGTGGGGGCACCAGGCAGGTTGTGTCGTCCATTGGGGTCGCCGCGATAGTTGAACATCAACGCGTGCTTGCGGACATTATTGACGAGGGCAGCGACCAGATCAGGATTCTCACGGTTGGTAAAGATCGAAACTGTGCGCGTACGCTGCCAGAAAATCTCAGGACGCGCAACAGCGAATTGTACTATCGGGGCTGTCGTCAACCACACTGCAAGCAGGAACAATGCCCCAGGGCATACACGATGACACACCTCGCCAATCGTCCAACAAGAGACAGTGTCAGCGCCTCCGGTGTCTGGGGGCATAGTACGACGTGGTACTCTCCGAGCGTGGCGCACTATCTCCGCCACCAGAAGCGTCCCCCCAAACACCAGAAACGCGATTGTGAACAAACGGAAACCTGTGTAAAAGCACAATCCCAGTCCCAGCGAGAGACCGGTGGCAGCCATCCACCCGGGTGACCGCAGCCGGACACGCCACGCGTGCACCCCGCAGAAGAGGGTCAGGAAGGCAAAGAAAGGCACATCAATGCTGTTCATCGCCACGCGGCTGAAGTTGACATCCCAGCGCATTGTAGCGACCAAGAAAGCGAGCAACAACCCCCAGCGGCGCCCCCGGAGGGCACATCCAAAGAGATAAGCTGTCAGGACAGTGCCTATGCCGAAGGCAACACTCACCGCGCGTAATCCCCAGATGGTGTCTCCAAACAGAGCCAACGATAGAGCAAATAGGTAGAGGTGATGTGCAGGGTGATTCATTGACTCCCAGAAGACAGGACGAAAGGTTGCATCGCTCCAAATAAGGCGTGCCTCAATGCCAGCTACTGCTTCATCGTACCAGACGCCAAAGGGTAGTGAATGAAAGCGGTAAGTCCGAAAAAAAAGTGCCAGCCCAAGGATAGCCAGGAGCACTATATCTATCCTTGGCCATCCACGTTGGCTATATGGTGCATCTCGTGCAGCCCAATCTCCTCGACCAGCCCAAGTCGCCAGTCCTACCCCAAAGATGAATATACCCAGGCTGGCCAGGTAGTACATCCAGCCTGTTGGGTTCTCCAGACGGCCGAAGTGGCTCAGAGCAATAAGGGACAAAGGCAGACTTAATCCAGCCATACCCAGGCCGGCGTAACGTATCATCTTCGAACAAGTGCTGCGCTGGGCGGACTCGAGCACAGTAGGTTGGATATTCGTGAGCGATGTTATAGTAGTAGCGGGCCAAGCCAGTGGTGTCTCTCGCAGCTGCCGGGCGAAGAGCAATGTGGCGACAACATAAAGCAGGAGACCTTCCCACAACCAGTTGTCCTGCAACAGCCTCTGCGCCGACCAAGCCAAAACCAGAGCAATCAGAGCCCAAGCCAGGCGCGCCAGTGTGCGCCGTTGAGGCAGCCTGTGCTGAAAGGTGCGTGACCCAGGTGACGTTTGGAGAAAGCTGGGGTTATACGACACAGCAGCTATTCTCTCACCATTGGGGAATTAGGTGATTTAAGCAAATCATAACAATAGAACACGGCCGAGTCAACATGCGCTCACACCTGTCAGAACTTGCCCTTTTCGATATCTCTTCCTATGATGGATATTTATGAGCACAGGTTACATTTACGATGAGATCTTCCTGAAACACACGTTGCTGGGCCATCCCGAGAATCACCACCGTCTTGAGGCTATCATGCAGCAGCTGCTCACTTCGGGAGTGTTGGAATGGCTGGTGCGTATTCCAGCTCGCCCAGCCACACGCGAGGAGCTGGAACTTGCCCATCGGCCCAGGTACATAGATGCCGTACGAGAGATGGCCAAGCAAGGGGGTGGTTATCTCGATCCGGACACCTATGTCACCCGCGATTCATTTGATGTGGCTGTAATGGCCGCCGGTAGCACCATCGAAGCAACAATGGCAGTTCTGAGAGGGCAAGTCCACAATGCGTTTGCTTTAGTGCGCCCGCCCGGACATCACGCACTGCCTGATCACGGTATGGGTTTCTGCCTCTTCGGCAACGTGGCTCTGGCCGCCTTGGCAGCACGTCACGCACATGGAATAGAGCGTGTCGTGATTGTGGATTTCGATGTACACCATGGCAATGGTACGCAGTCGATGGTCACAAGCGATCCAGGTATCTGTTACATTTCGACTCACCAATTTCCCCATTATCCGGGAAGCGGAGCCATGCACGAGATTGGTAGTGGGATTACACGAGGCAACGTGATCAATATGCCGTTGGCGGCAGGTGCCGGCGACCGCACTTTTCAGACGCTCTACGAGCAGGTCTTGATTCCGGCGACATGTCGTTTCAAGCCTGATTTAATGTTGGTTTCAGCAGGCTATGATGCTCACCACAGTGATCCCTTGGCCGGGCTGACTCTCTCGCTGACCGGCTACGCCTGGTTAACGCGTACCCTGGTGGCACTGGCCGAAGAGCTATGTGATGGTCGCATCGTCTTCGTGTTAGAAGGCGGTTATAACACCCAGGTACTAGCCTGTGGCGTGTTGAACACTTTCTATGCTTTGTTGGGTGACCCGACTATTGCGGATCCGCTCGGACCCTCGCCCTACCCCGAGCAGGATATCAGCGATTATGTAGCCAGCCTGCGCCAGCTCCATCACATGGAAAACTAGCAAAGCGGCTCGAGCCATGCAAATGCGACAAAGAGGTCAGCAACCTCCCTACATTTTTGTTCTATCTCCGTTTAACCGGAATATCTTATGTTGTGGAATGTTGTCCCATGGAAGAAGCAGTGATTATTGAGGCCGTGCGCTCACCAGTCGGGCGTCACAACGGTGTGTTGTCCAGCGTGCGCCCAGACGATCTATTGGCCGAAGTGCTTAAGCAACTGATCGAGCGTGTGGGTCTGGCCCCAGATCTGGTCGAGGATGTATACGCTGGATGCGGTAATCAGGCAGGCGAGGATAATCGGGACGTGGCGCGCATGGCGGTCTTGCTGGCTGGCTTTCCCAAAGAGGTGAGCGGTATCACGGTCAACCGCAACTGTGCGTCAGGCTTGGAAGCGGTCAACCTCGCTGCTAAATCTATTCTCATCGGTGAGGGGGAGATCTTCATTGGGGGTGGAGTGGAAAGCATGAGCCGTGCACCATGGGCAGTGCCAAAGCCGGAACGTGCGCAGCCCATTGGTCACTGGCAGATGTGGGATACCACGCTTGGTTGGCGTTTTAACAACCCGCGTATGGAGGCACTGTATCCAATCATCAGCCTGGGCGAGACCGCCGAAAACATTGCCCAAGAGATGGGAATTACACGAGAAGAACAGGATGCTTTTGCGCTGGAAAGCCATCGGCGTGCCGTAGAGGCTATGAACGCTGGCCGTTTTCGTGACGAGATTGTGCCTATAGCAGTGCCACAACCCAAAGGCGCACCCTTGGTGGTGGACGCCGATGAGCATCCACGCTGCAAATGTGTCGGAGGGCGCTACATACTGGACACCAGCATGGAACAGCTGGCGGCACTCAAACCAGCTTTCCGCGCCGGAGGCACTGTAACCGCTGGGAATTCGAGTGGCATCAACGACGGCGCTGCAGCGCTGCTCTTAATGAGCGCCAGAAGAGCCCGTGAATTGGGTTTGCGACCATCGGTGCGCTGGGTCGGTTCGGCAGTCGCTGGTGTAGATCCAAGAGTAATGGGTTATGGCCCGGTGCCGGCGACACGGAAGCTGTTGGCAAGGTTTGGCCTCACAATAGAGGATATTGGTCTTGTCGAACTCAACGAAGCATTTGCCGCACAAGCGATAGGGGTTATGCGTCAATTGGGGCTGTCTCACGAGATCACCAACGTTAATGGAGGAGCTATCGCGCTTGGTCACCCAATAGGTTGCTCTGGCGCACGCATCCTAACCACACTCGTACATGAGATGAAAAGGCGCGCCCCCTACGAACGGCGACCCTATTACGGCCTGGCGACAATGTGCGTAGGGGTTGGCATGGGCGTTTCCACGCTCGTGGAATGGGTGGGCGATGGATAGAATCCACGCCTTTAGATTACAGTATCGAGCAAACTAAGCGCTACGAGGTGCTTCTCTAGCAATCCCTGTGCGCGATACCAGGCCGTTGTCCGTACGTGTTATCCTGTTATCTTGCTACAAGGCATACCTTTTGGAAGTGTATCTCTATGTCTCCATTCTTTCGACGCATTTCCGACCTTCTCCACTCGTGGTGCGGAGCCACAACAGACGTGGTCACGCTTCACAACTGTCGCAATCTGATCATCAGTGGAAGCTGGGTTGGCCTGATCGAGGGTGGTATCATCACCTATCTGCCCGTTTTCCTGGCTCGTCTGGGCGCTACGCCCACCATGATGAGCTTGCTTACTGCTGGCCAGTTCCTGGTAGGTATGTTAGCTTACATCCCCGGAGGCGCCTATGCCGAGCGACACAGGGATCAGGTGCGCCTTGCCAATCTGAGCAGCATTGTTGCCCGTTCATCCTATCTTCTTATTGCTTTACTACCTCTGGCTTTCGAAGAATCTCTCCTACCACCCCTGGCTGTAGCGATCTGGACACTGGCGGCTATTCCTACGGCGGTCTTTGTTCCTTCATTCTTCACAGTAATGCAACAGGCAATACCGCTGCAAATACGTGCCCAGTTCTTGGGCCTGCGTTGGGCGATTATGACCCTTGTATCGGCCGCTTCCATCCCTCTATTTGGACTGCTCCTTGATCGCACTCCCTTTATCCCTGGGTACGTGTTCGTATTTGCGATCTCTTTCCTGGCATCTGTGCTTCATATGGTGCACTTCGGGCGAGTACAGGTGCCACCGTTTGTGGCAGCGTCAGCTAAAGAGGGGGTGGCACATAACTGGCTGACAAGAACGCGTGAGTTCCTGCACTCCTTCGCAGAGTCTCGACTGTTCGTGCGTTACGTCTTGGCGACTCTCCCTTTCCGCATTGCTCTTTATATACCTTATGCTTTGTTCAGCGTGTACTGGGTACATGACTTGTATGCCAGTGATACTGTGATCGGGCTGCGCGGTGGTGTGGGTTATGCTTGCCTTGCTCTGGGCTATACTCTGTGGGGACATTGGTCTAACCGATGGGGAGACCGCGTTGTGCTTTTTCTTTCTGGATTGGGGTTCGGGTTCTACTCTCTCTTGACCGTTGCGATTCCTTCAATGGGGTGGCTGCCAGCAGTGGCAGCGTTGTGGGGGGTTGCTGCGTCCGGTATTGATATTGGTCTTTTTGCTATGATGATGGCGCTAAGCCCAGAGGACAAGCGTCCTCGCTTCGTAGCGGCCACCTATGTGCTTAGCAGTGCCACCTCGTTCGTAGGGCCATTACTGGGGGCTGCGCTAGCCGAGTCGCTTGACGTGCGTTCGTGCCTGCTGATCGGAGGGGTTCTGCAGATACTGAGTGCCCTGCTCTTTTTGCGGTTGCCTAAGCGGGAGGAGATACTGGCTCAGGCTTCCTAAGTAGCAAAGAAAATAAAAACAATGGGGTACCAGCTACCTCGTCGGCAGATTCTCCAGCCACACCTGTAGGGTGTGCCCGACACGCTGTAAGCTCTCAGGGCTGACCTTATCAGCGGTGTCTTCGACGGTGTGCCAATAAGGATAGTCGAAGTCGATGATGTCCACAGCGGGAATACCACGCTGGACGAAGGGAAGGTGGTCGTCTATGATTGTGTATTTGAGCTGAGGGATAAAATATTTCTCATAGCCCAGCGACTTGGCCACTTTCCAGATCTCAGCAGCTAGGTCGGGATGAGAGTTGCTCTCGAAATAGATTTGTTGATCGGCGTCGCCGACCATGTCCACAAGCACCATCGCTTCTGGCACCTGGGTCAGGCGACGTGCCATCTCCATAGCTCCCACAGAGAAAGGCCAGCCGTCTAATCTTCCGCGATCCTCTGCATCGAAGAATGTCAACCACACCTCGCGCTTAAGGGCAGCCTGATCGAGCACACGCGCCAGTTCCAGTAACACTGCTACGCCACTGGCACCATCGTTCGCGCCCAAAATAGGTTCACTACGTCGGGCAGGGTCGGGGTCTTGGTCAGCTACAGGTCTTGTATCGTAATGCGCCCCAAGAATGATGACTGGCCCAGACCCCCCTTTTCCAATGATATTACGTCCCGTTACCCCTTTGTAAGTAAACTCTTGAGTGCTTACCTCCCAACCGGTCACCTCCAGCTGGCGTATGATATAGTCTCCAGTCCTCCAGCCGGCTTCAGAACCCACAGGACGTGGGCCAAAGGCGACCTGTTCCAGCACGAACTGATAAGCCTGTTCGCCACTGAAACGGCTAATGGCACTGTCGGATGCAGCTTCTGTGGCTTCTGTAACCGAAGCAGGTGAAAGCAGAACGGTGGATGTGACAATAACTGTTGGCGTTAAGGTTCCAGTGGGAGGTGTTGATGTGCTCGATTCGCGGAGCTGCTCTGTCGCCGTGGCGACAGAGGTACTGGTGCTTGATGAGATTCGGCCCGCGTAGCCGCCTGGCCATAACAAGAAGGCTGTTATGGCTATGGCTCCTAAGCCGAATAACACCCACGCTGCAGTGTGACGCACCGGAGAACTTTGGGGGGCGTCTCTCATCTAGTGCTCCATATCTCAATCGCGCTCCAACGCTTGCGGAGGACGCTTGCCCAGCGTCGCCTGTAATGTCTGAACTTGGCCGTCACGAATAATTGTCAGCTCCACCTGTTGCCCGACCTCACCTTTACGGTACAGATACACCAGGATGTCATCGAACCGGCGTACGTCTGTATCAGCAATTCTGATGATAACGTCTCCCCCGATAGTGACTGGGCGCCCGAACACCTGAATTTCGCGTGTCCCGCCGCGCAACCCAGCATTAGCCGCTGGCCCATCAGGCACCACCTCAAGGACCAATGCACCTCTTGACTCAGGCAGACTCATCGCAGCAGCGATCTGGGGTACTACATCTGTACCCCAAAAGCCTAGCCATGGATGCTCGTATGTCCCTCTAGCTATCAGAACGGGCACCACACGGCGCACCATATTCGATGGTACAGCAAAGCCGATGCCGAGGAAGCTGCGTTCACCCAACAGGTTGATACTCGGCACAATCGCGGTGTTCACCCCAATCACCTCACCTCGGGTATTGAGCAAAGGTCCTCCCGAGTTGCCAGGATTAATGGCAGTGTCGGTTTGGATGATCTCTGGGATGCGATAACCAGTGCTCGCGGGCAGGCTACGACTGAGCCCACTGATGATCCCCACCGTGAGGGTGTTCTCATAGCCGAATGGATTACCGATCGCCACCGCCCGTTGTCCAACCTTGACCTGGTCTGAGTCCCCCCAAACAATAGGACGCAGACTCTCAGGAGGCACATTCACCTGTATAACCGCCAGGTCACTGTCTGGATCACTGCCGACGATGGTGGCCGGGACGCTGGTACCTTCATAGAAAGTGACCAACACTTCACTGGTATCTTCCACAACGTGATGGTTAGTGACAATATGCCCCTGTGTATCGATCACAAATCCGGACCCCTCACCAAACTCCCGAAACGGCATTTGGGGGGTCGGTATGCCTTGTGGAAGGGGCGGATGGATAAAACCACTTTCGGCCCGGATGGCCTGGATGCTCACCACTGATGGTCCGACACGTTCATATAAATGGACGAGTAGCTGCTCCTCTGCCAGAGTTTCCTGCACCATGTCCTCAGGCAGTGGAGTAGGGGAAGGTGGCACTGTGGGTGGAACATACAAGGGAGAGGGAACAGCCGCGACTGGGAAAGGCGTGGGTGTCCCTGTCCGTGCAGCTATACGACCTTCACCCTCTTCCACTGCCCGGGTAGGATCAGATTGGGTGAGCGCGGGCCACTCGATGCTCACTCGCAGATGGGGCAGAGAGCTGCACGCCACAGTCGCGAGCGCAAGGACCACGCTACCTGCAAGAATCCGATAAGCCCGGTTCATATATCACCTGCGGCGGTCGGATGTCAGGATCATGACCCACCGCAATACCTGCAGCAACGCTGCCAACGCTGCAACGACATAGGTCCAAGCTGCAGCGTTCAATACGCTGGAGACCCCTGCCAGTTCCTGTTGGTTGACGATACGATAGTGGGCAAGTAGCTGGCGGGCACGTGCGCTGGCGTCAATTTCAACTGGCAGGGTGATGAAAGAGAAAACAGCTACCAACGCAAACAGAGCTACTCCCAACCAAGCGATGGTATTACCCAGCCGGAAGGCGCCAGTGGCAGCCTCCAAGAGGATGCCGGCCATAATAATGATAGGACCCAACCACGTGCCAAACTGTACTGCTGGTACCATAGCAGAGCGAATCTGCAAAGGGAAATAGCCTGAGGCATGCTGTAAAGCATGACCCGCCTCGTGGGCTGCCACTCCTACCGCAGCGATAGATGGGCTACGTGCTACTTGGGGGGACAAACGCAGCGTCCGGCTGCGAGGATCGTAGTGGTCGCTCAGGAAGCCGGTAGTCTCTTCAATCCTAACATCCACCAGACCGTTGGCGTCCAGGATAGCCCGTGCCGCCTCAGCTCCCGTCAGCCCACGCAGGGTGCGCACTTGTGAATACTGGTTGAAACGTCCCTGCACGACCGCTTGGGCAATCAGGCCCATGATCAGTGCTGGTACGATGAAAATGAAGAATGTAGGGTCATACCAGATTGGATAGTACATCTCCCATCACCTCCGATCTGATCTCACCATCCACTTTACCTTATTGTATCACGTTGCAACACAAAAGTGAATTGCTTACCTCGGTTCATATGGCTCTGTAAGCAATAAGAAATCTCAGCATAATTGATGTCGCAGCTGCCGAACGCTGACGTGTTACAATTGTCTGCCTGTCCGGCATCACATTGGATAACTTGTTCCTTAAAATAGCCAGAAACGCCAGAGTTGCCGCCGTGCGGTCGCTCTGGCATTTCTATCACTGCAACAGGTCCAGCCTTGTTAACCCCAACCCATGTGGGTCCACCTATGCCTCGGTGAACTCACCCTCAACCACATCTTCCT
>CAKZLO010000002.1 GCA_937127125.1 uncultured Ardenticatenia bacterium | reverse complement strand
ATCAAACCGGAGGAAGGTGGGGATGACGTCAAGTCAGCATGGCCTTTATATCCAGGGCTACACACACGCTACAATGGCCGGTACAGAGGGGAGCGAAGTCGTGAGGCGGAGCGAATCTTGGAAAGCCGGTCACAGTTCGGATTGGAGGCTGCAACCCGCCTCCATGAAGTCGGAGTTGCTAGTAACCGCGCGTCAGCCATAGTGCGGTGAATACGTTCCCGGGCCTTGTACACACCGCCCGTCACGTCATGGGAGCTGGTAACACCTGAAGTCGGTGCGCTAACCGTAAGGAGGCAGCCGCCTAAGGTGGGACTGGTGACTGGGACGAAGTCGTAACAAGGTAGCCGTAGCGGAAGCTGCGGCTGGATCACCTCCTTTCTAGGGAGTCCTCCGACGCTCAGTGACCCTGCTCGACAGGCGCTCGCTGAGGGTTGGTAATACTCCTAAGGTCAAGGTCTTGCGTTAGCAAGACAAAATAACAGGGTGCGACCGAACTTGATCGCTTTCCTGCCACTCCTCGGTTGTTAAGGTGAGGCGAGCTGTGTGGCTACGGCTTGGCACACAGGCCTTTACCAAGATGGGCTGATGTCGTAGTTGGGCCTGTAGCTCAGTCGGTTAGAGCATCCCTCTGATAAGGGGAAGGTCACTAGTTCGAGTCTAGTCAGGCCCACTCTACCGGCTGGATAACCAGGCGCGGGGATGTAGCTCAGTTGGGAGAGCGCCTCCCTTGCACGGAGGAGGTCAGGGGTTCGAATCCCCTCATCTCCATTCGCGATGGGGAGGCGGGTGGCACGTGATCAGCTGGCCTTTGGGTAGCAGCCAGCGCTGCTATCTGAAGCCCAGCGGATGATGGGCTGGTGAAGGCGCTCTCGGGAGAGCTGAGAGCGGCACAAGTAGCACATTAACAACTGAATAGAACGTAAGAAGCGTGGTTCATACATCTCGTGTGAATAAGCTACTAAGGGCACACGGTGGATGCCTTGGCATCAGGAGCCGATGAAGGGCGTGGTTGACTGCGATAAGCTCCGGGGAGCCGTCAGCAGGCGCTAGATCCGGAGATTCCCGAATGGGGAAACCCGCTCAGGTGAACCCTGAGCACTCTATGCTGAACCCATAGGCATAGAGAGGTAAGTGGGTGAACTGAAACATCTTAGTAACCCGAGGAAAAGAGATCATTCCCTGAGTAGTGGCGAGCGAAAGGGGAGCAGCCTAAACTTGTGCTGTGCCAAGCCCGTAGGCGTTGCAGCACAGGGGTTGTAGGACCTGCCAGGGGGCGCTACGGAGCCTCCAGGAAGTTACCAATCTGGGCGCTAGCAGAACTGTACTGGAATGGCAGACCAGAGAGGGTGACAGTCCCGTACGCGAAAGCGCATCAGACTTCCGGCAGTGATCCTGAGTACCACGGGGCACGCTAATCCTGTGGGAAGCAGGGGGGACCACCTCCCAAGGCTAAATACTCCTGATGACCGATAGTGAACAAGTACCGTGAGGGAAAGGTGAAAAGTCCCCCGGTGAGGGGAGTGAAATAGAACCTGAAACCGTGTGCCTACAATCAGTCGGAGCGCAGTGGCAGCCTTCGGGTTGCCCGCGTGACGGCGTGCCTTTTGGAGAATGAGCCGGCGAGTTACTCTCTGTAGCAAGGTTAAGCCAGTCACAGGCGGAGCCGTAGCGAAAGCGAGTCCGAATAGGGCGTTTAGTTGCAGGGAGTAGACACGAAACCGGGTGAGCTACCCATGGCCAGGTTGAAGCGAGAGTAACTTCTCGTGGAGGACCGAACCGGTGTACGTTGCAAAGTGCTCGGATGAGCTGTGGGTAGAGGTGAAATGCCTAACGAACTCGGAGATAGCTTGTTCTCCCCGAAATAGCTTTAGGGCTAGCGTCGCGCGTTCAGTATCGGAGGTAGAGCACTGGATTGGCTAGGGGGCTTATCGCTTACCAAACCAAACCAAACTCCGAATGCCGATACTCCACAGCGCGGCAGTTGGACTACGAGAGATGAGTTCCGTAGTCGAGAGGGGAAGAGCCCAGACCATCAGCTAAGGTCCCCAAGTGCAAGCTAAGTGGGAAAGGATGTGGGGTTACTGAGACATCCAGGAGGTTGGCTTAGAAGCAGCCACCCTTTAAAGAGTGCGTAATAGCTCACTGGTCTAGTGATCCTGCGCCGAAAACGTAACGGGGCTCAAGCTTGCCACCGAAGCTATGGAATCTCCCGCTAGGGAGGTTAGTAGGGGAGCGTTCTGTGGGAGACACAAGTCAGACCGGAAGGACTGATGCGGCCCACAGAAGTGAGAATGCCGGCATGAGTAGCGTAAAACACGCGAGAAACGTGTTCACCGTATGCCCAAGGTTTCCGGCGGAAGGTTAATCCGCGTCGGGTTAGTCGGGCCTAAGCCGAGGCCGAGAGGCGTAGGCGATGGACAACAGGTTAATATTCCTGTACCACCTGGGTGGAGCGAAGGGGTGACGCAGAAAGGTAGGCCAGCGAAGGTTGGAGATGCTGTCGTGCCAAGCCTGTAGGGCTGTGAAGACCGCAGGCAAATCCACGGTCAGAGCCTGAGAGGTGATGGTAATCCCTCTAACGAGGGAGATGTGGCCGAGCCTCAGCTGCCAAGAAAAGCCTCTAAGCGTTGATGCCCAGGTGCCCGTACCGCAAACCGACTCTGGTGGGCGGGGAGAGTATCCCAAGGTGATCGGGAGAACCCTCGTTAAGGAACTAGGCAAAATGGATCCGTAACTTCGGGAGAAGGATCGCCCTGGCTGGTGACGCAACTCGCTTGCCGAGCTGGCTGGGGCCGCAGAGAAACGGCTCTACCGACTGTTTAACAAAACCACAGGTCTCTGCTAAAGCGTAAGCTGAAGTATAGGGGCTGACTCCTGCCCAGTGCCGGAAGGTTAAGGGGACGGGTTAGCGCAAGCGAAGCTCTGAACCGAAGCCCCGGTGAACGGCGGCCGTAACTATAACGGTCCTAAGGTAGCGAAATTCCTTGTCGGGTAAGTTCCGACCCGCACGAAAGGAGTAACGAGTGGAGCGCTGTCTCAACGAGGGACCCGGCGAAATTGAACTACGCGTGAAGATGCGTGTTACCCGCAGCAGGACAAAAAGACCCCGTGGAGCTTTACTGCAACTTGGCATTGAGTTAGGGCTTGGTCTGTGTAGGATAGCTGGGAGACTGTGAAGCTGGGGCGCCAGCCTCGGTGGAGTCGCCGTTGAAATACCAGCCTGATCAAGTCTTGGCCCTAACCGGCAGCCGTTATCCGGTGTCGGGACAGTGCCAGGCGGGCAGTTTGACTGGGGCGGTCGCCTCCTAAAAGGTAACGGAGGCGCCCAAAGGTTCCCTCAGGCTGATTGGAAACCAGCCGTAGAGTGTAAAGGCATAAGGGAGCTTGACTGCGAGACCCACAAGTCGAGCAGAGACGAAAGTCGGGCTTAGTGATCCCACGGTACCGAGTGGAAGGGCCGTGGCTTACCGGATAAAAGCTACCCCGGGGATAACAGGGTAGTCTGGTCCAAGAGTTCACATCGACGACCAGGTTCGCCACCTCGATGTCGGCTCGTCACATCCTGGGGCTGGAGTAGGTCCCAAGGGTTGGGCTGTTCGCCCATTAAAGTGGCACGCGAGCTGGGTTCAGACCGTCGTGAGACAGGTCGGTCTCTATCCGCTGCGGGCGTAGGTGACTTGAGGAGAGCTGCCCCCAGTACGAGAGGACCGGGGTGGACCGACCTCTGGTGTGCCAGTTGTTCCGCCAGGAGCATCGCTGGGTAGCTATGTCGGGCAGAGATAACCGCTGAAAGCATCTAAGTGGGAAACTCGCTCCAAGATGAGGTCACCCACCGGGTTAACCGGGTAAGGCCGCGGGAAGACGACCCGCTTGATAGGCGGCAAGTGTAAGCGCAGCAATGCGTTGAGCTAAGCCGTACTAATGGCCGAGGGCTTATTCACCTGAGTGAGATGTATGCACCACCACAAGCGTTCTATTCAGTTGTTAGTGTGCTACTAGCCCTTCTTAACCGGTGGCAAGTATCAAATACCTCGTCCTTGCTAACATTTCTGTCATTCGGTATTTGATATTTGTAACTTTGAAAAGTCTTGTTGGTGATTGAAGCAGCGGGGGTACACCCGGTCCCATCCCGAACCCGGAAGTTAAGCCCGCTAGCGCCGATGGTACTTGGGGGGCAGCCCCCTGGGAGAGTAGGTCATCGCCAACAAGACTTTTTCTTTTATCTAATCATTCTTCTACGGAGGAACCCGGCGCATGCTACCCAATAAACCTGGTCCAGGTACCCTGTCTGTTTGGGCGGGTGAAGAAGAATATCTCATGCAGCACGCCACGCAGGTGCCCGTTGTGCACAGCGTCTCCTTTGGCTATCGCGACCTCGATGAATGGTTGCAAGTGGTGCGTGGCCAGAAGTCAGGACACATCTATGGACGCAATACCAACCCGACCGTGCAGGTCTTTGAGGAAAAAGTGCGCATCCTGGAAGGTGCCGAGGCGGCTACCAGCGCGGCCACCGGCATGGGCATTATCAGCAGCACACTGTTTGCCCTGTTGTCGCCGGGGGATCGCGTGGTCTCGATCAAGGATACTTATGGGGGCACCAATAAGATCTTCATCGAGTTTCTACCTCGTTTTCACGTGGAAGTGACCCTGTGCGATACCACGGATCACTTAGCCATAGAGACTGAGATCGCCCGCGGCTGTCGGCTCCTGTACCTGGAAAGTCCTACCAATCCGACTGTGAAGGTGGTAGATCTGGAGCGTTTGGCAGCGGCAGGGCACGCGGCAGGTGCCATTGTGGTGGTGGACAACACATTTGCCACGCCCATTAATCAAAATCCCCTCCAGTTAGGAGCTGATCTGGTGATCCATAGCGCTACGAAGTTTCTGGGTGGTCACGCTGACGCGCTGGGTGGCGTAGTGTGTGGTCGTAAGGAACTGGTCGCAGAGATTTACCATTTCCGTGAGATCAACGGCGCATCACTTGACCCGATGGCCGCCTATCTGTTGCTACGTGGTATGAAAACGTTGCACCTGCGCGTCCGCCGGCAAAATGAGAGCGCACTGCGTATTGCCCGTTTTTTGGAGGGACATCCGGCAGTCGAGCGCGTGTTCTATCCTGGCCTCGAGTCTCATCCCGGCCATGAGATTGCTAGACGACAAATGCGAGGCTTCGGTGGGGTGTTGAGCTTTATGTTGAAGGACAATACGTTGGATGCAGTACGCCGCTTCTTGGCGCGCTTGCATTATGCCCATCCGGCAGCGAATCTGGGTGCTGTCGAGACCATTGTGGGACCGCCAGCGACCACCAGTCACGCGGAATGCACACCTGAGGAGCGTGCCGCTATGGGCATTCCTGAGAGCCTGATTCGCTACTCCACCGGCATTGAGGATTGCGATGATTTAATTGCCGACCTGGAACAAGCGCTGAAAGCGGTATGATCGGCTGATCTGCTCTCTTGCAGGGTGCGGGGCAGCCTGTGACAAAAAGAAGGCCGGCAACCTTTATCAGGTGCCGGCCTTCTCTTATTCACGGGTTCTGCGGCTTGCTTATGCACTACTATTGAGTATATCGCGCTACAACCTCGGCCAGGGCTTTGAACTCACCTGCTAGAGCAACATAGAGGGCGCGGTAGCGCGGATAATAAGCCGCATACACCTGTGCTGCCGGGCCAGCAGCCGTCTCTCCGGAGATGCGTACCACAGCGTCACAGGCAGTTGCTACATCTTTGTAGACACCTGCGCCTACGCTGGCCAGCAACGCCGCTCCAAATGGTGCTCCTTCGGTGACGTTGACGGTCGCCAGTCCAATGTTGAATACATCAGCGAGGATCTGGCGCCACAGGGCGCTGCGTGCTCCGCCTCCCAGAGCGATAACTTGTTGGATGGGCAGGTTCAGGTTTTTCATCAGCTCGAGTGAGTCGCGCAAGCCGTAGCTGACCCCTTCTAAGACAGCGCGCGTTAAATGGGGCTTGCGATGACGCAATGACAGTCCGAAGAACACACCGCGGGCGTCGGGATCGGGATACGGTGTGCGCTCGCCAGTGAGATAGGGCAAGAACAGGAGCCCTTCGCAACCGGCTGGCACCTGTGCCGCCTTCTCAGTGAGGATATCATAGACGTCGCGGCCCGTTTCGGCGGCTTGGGCTTGTTCTGTGTCGCCCAAGGCATCACGGAACCAGCGGAAGCTACCCGCCGCAGAGAGCATGACCCCCATAAGATGCCACATTCCAGGAACGGCATGGCAGAAGGCATGCAGTTTGCCTTCTGGTTCCACCCGGTAGGTATCGGACGCGGCGAAGACAACACCTGATGTGCCCAGCGACACCGAGACAATGCCCTCTCGGATGACCCCTACGCCAACATTCGCTGCGGCGTTGTCGCCTCCTCCGCCGACTACAGGGGTTCCTTCTAACAGACCGGTGAGATGGGCTGCCTCTGGGCTGACGCGGGCACTGACCACAGGCGACTCAGTCACTTCTGGCAGCCATTCGCGCGGGATATTCAGTGCTTTGAGCATATCCTCCGACCAGCAGCGTTTTCCGACGTCGAACAGAGAGGTGCCAGAAGCATCCGAAACGTCGCTGAAAAAGCCCCCAGTGAGGCGGTAACGCACATAGTCCTTAGGCAATAGCACGGTAGCAATGCGCCTGTACACCTCCGGTTCGTTCTCGCGCACCCAAAGGATCTTTGGTGCCGTGAAACCGGGAAGGACAGGATTGCCGGTCCAGCGTAGCAAGTTTTGAATGCCAACCTGTTTTGTGATCGCGGCACATTGGGGCGCAGTGCGCTGATCATTCCACATAATACAGCGGCGCAGTACTTTGCCTTGGGCATCCAAGGCCACCAGGCCGTGCATTTGGCCTGTTAGACCGATGCCAGCTACATGGTTGGGTGAGACCTCTGCTCTCTCCATTGCTTGGCGAATGCTGGCGATGGTTGCTGTCCACCAGTCATCTGGGTCCTGTTCTGCCCAAGCCGGATAGGGGGTGTACATGGGATATTCATTGGTGACGCTGGCTTTGACGGTGCCGTCCGCGTCGATCAGAACTGCTTTGCTGCCGGTGGTGCCAACATCAATACCGATGAGATAGGGAGGCATAGGCGTTCTCCTTCAGCGCAGATATTTATCCCATATATGACGTGCATCACTGCCCTCCACGAGCGCCAATGCAATATAGCGGGGACGTGACGGCTGGGAGAGCAGTGACATACCAGCCTCGTCTGGCGTGCGGTTACCTTTGCGTCCGTTGCAACGCTGACAAGCGGTGACCACGTTTTCCCAGCAGGTGTAACCACCGCGCGAACGAGGAACTACATGATCTACTGTCAGATCTTTACGGACGGGCTGGCGACCACAGTACTGGCACGTATAATGGTCGCGCGCCAACACAGTGCGCCGTGTGACAGGTAGGGACACCTTGTAAGGGATGCGAACAAAGTAGACCAGGCGAATCACAAGAGGCACACGGATGGTGAAGTTTGCAGCGCGCAATTCTGCCTCAGCGGCTTCGACAATCTCTGCTTTCTCCTTCAGGAGCAGGATGACTGCCCGTCGCATCGAGACCACGCTAATTGGCTCATAGGTGGCGTTCAGAACGAGGACACTTCCCATGTCGATTACTCCCGTGGATGGCACAGCGTACGTGGGTGATGCGCGTTTGTGGTGCTCTTTTTTTACTCCCTCTATCCCTAATGGAATGAATGCGCTGTCCCAGCGCGATAACACTACTCAAACCTCAGTGTGCACGTTGGTGACGATTATAACAATCCCCTTCTTACATAGCAAAAGAGAGCGACTGAGCATTGCGATGCCATTCACGAAAGCATCATACCGGTGACCCAGTTCGTCATAACTTTGCTGGCTAATGTATAATACTGGCCAATGTCAGCTGCAGAGCACGTACAAACCGGCGCGAGTTCGAAATTCTTCACACCTTCTGACGAGGCGATGCGTATCCTGATTATTAACTACGAATTTCCACCCATTGGCGCGGGCGGAGGACAGGCATCTCAGAAGATTGCCGAATGTCTGGTCGAGATGGGGCACACCGTGCGTGTAGTTACCTCGCGCCCTTCCCAACTCTACTCGCTGATGGGTTCCGTCAGCCTTTTTATGGGTTTTGGTTTCTGGGTGTATCTCACGTATGCCAAGCTTAGCTGGGGAGAGGACATCAGCGACCATGGGTTCACCATTTTGGGAACGTTGTTGCTGTTGTCTGGCTTCATTTTGCACACTATGGGGCTGGTTTGGGAACTTATTATGCCCATCCGTGGGCTAAAGCGTGTTGAGTTCATCCATGGGGTGGAGGTGCATCGCGTACCTGTGTTTCGCCAGCGCCAGGACTATTGTTCCACCTTTGAAATGGCCTCCTTTCTGCTAAGCGCAGCCTGGTACTGTTTGTTCAATGTGCGAGAGTTTCGACCTGACATCGTGCATGTGTTTTTTGGCGTGCCAGATGGCCCACTGGGGTGGTTGCTCAAACGGCTTTATCGGTTGCCTTATGTGGTCTCGTTACGCGGAGCCGATGTGCCCTCGGATGAAGTAAAGCGTTTCGCCCGACACTACAAATTGCTCCGCCCATTCATCACATATCTGTGGCGCGACGCTGATGCTTTGGTTGCTGTCAGCAATGGGTTGCGTAGTCATGCGGAGAAAGTTGCACCCGACATCCCCATTCAGGTGATACCGAATGCCATCGATTTGAGCCAGTTCACCCCGCCGCGCCAGCGCGATACACAAGGGCCAGTGCAGCTATTGTATGTGGGTCGCTTCACTGCTGCCAAGAATGTGGAAACGCTGATCGAAGCCGTGTATCTTCTCTCTCGACGCGAAGTGGGTGACTTTGAGCTGGAGCTGGTGGGGGAAGGGGAAACACGTCCTCGCCTGGAGCACCTGGTCGCCGAACGGGGGCTGACACGGCGCGTTCGTTTTACAGATTGGGTGCCGCGTGATCAAATTGCGGATTACTATCGAAGGGCTGATATTTTTGTCACAGCGACTACTTGGGAGGGAATGCCGAACACAGTTCTGGAAGCAATGGCATGCGGGTTGCCCATCGTCGGCACACAGGTGCCCGGATTGCAGGAGCTGGTACACGACACGGTGAACGGTTATCTGGTGCCACCCAGAGATCCTGGCGCGCTAGCTGATGCTCTGGCTTTGCTGGTCGACAACGGTTATGAGCGGCGCCGCATGGGACGTCAGAGCCGTCTTATGGCGGAAAGACAGTTTGCCTGGGAGTACATTGCAGCTCAGTACGTGGAAGTCTACCGCCGAGTGTTGGAGCGAAGCGGGAGAAACGCGGCACATTAGCCGGATGATTTACATTATTCGGCGTGTGCCGGCTGGCAGGTCAGAATCGCCGTTTTTGTGAGCTCGTTGATGCATGATCCCCAGTTTGAAAAGACACACCCTTTAGAGAGGTTTGCTATCAAGCGCTGGATTGCAGGCAACAGCGCTCTGTGGCTATCAGGCATCTTGCTGGTTGCGTTGGTGTTGCGCCTTGCTTATGCCTGGCGTAGCCACCCGTTTTTCGATGAATATGTCACTGTCCTGGCGGTGCAGGCGATCCTGCAAAGCGGTCTCCCAGTGTTGCCATCGGGGTTGTTTTACGAGCACGGGTTGCTGTTCAGCTATCTGGATGTACCCTGGGTAAGCCTGGCAAATTGGCTGGGCCAAGCTGCTAGTACCGAGGTGCTCTTCTTGATGGCTCGCTGGCCCAGCGTGCTGGTCAGTGTGGCAGCGGTGTGGCTTGTCTATCGCGCGGGGAAGAGATGGTTCGGTGCACGTGTGGGTTTAGTTGCTGCTGCTTTGCTGGCGCTTGCTCCTCAGGCGGTGGTGTGGGGTGGACGCGCACGAATGTATGGCCTGGCTCAACTCCTGGCTATGGGATTGGCACTCTTAGTGTATTGGGGCAGCTATGGTGCGGGGAACAGACGCTTGCGCTGGCTTGCACTCCTCATCCTGATGGCGCTGCTGTTAACTCACTTTGGCGCCCTTGTCCTGGTGCCACCATTGCTCGTCGCAGCCGTTTTGGTAGGTTGGCTGACACGTCCTGCCGATGTGCGCCCTTGGTTTCTACGGTTCAGTGTGCTGGCAGAAGTGTTTGTCCTTGGTGTGGTGTTGGTATTGGCAGTACTGGTGAAGCGTCTGGGTCAGCCACTTGGTGCCGCTCCATTGGGTGATATAGAAGCTGCAGATCTGACGCGTGAGTTGCTTAATACGATCACCTATCAAGCCGGGTTAGTTCTCGACATCGGCAGCGCTGTGAAATTTCTGGCACGCGAGTTCGGTGTGTCCTATCACATTTGGCTGAGCATTGTAGCCGTGTGGGGGGGCGTGGCGATGTTGGTTCTCTGGCTGCGGCGTCGCAAGCTGGATGTGCAGCATCAAGGAAGCTGCTGTCAGGCTCTCTACTTATGGGTGATCAGCTCAGGCCCTGTCGGGGAGATGATAACATTGCTCGAGCCATGGCGGCGTAATCCGCGTTACCTGATTATGATACTGCCATGGTTCTACCTGCTGGCGGCAGTGGGTTGGGAGCTGCTACTACGTCTCCGGGGCGACCAACATGGGCGTAGCGTGGGATCCCGGTTGCTGCATGTGTGTGGCTGGTTGATGGCGGTGGTGTTAGTGCTGCTTCAGATGCATGGATTGTGGCTTGATATGGAGGTCGCTTTTCGTACACCTGAACCGGCTTATGAACGGGCATTTGCCTATGTTCGCGACGAGTGGCAGGAGGGTGATGCGCTGCTGACAATGAACACACCTGGTGCCGCGCTCCTGGTGGGACGTGTACAATTCTTCGCAGTGCAGGAAGATGCTGAGCAATTTCTTTTGCGCTCTGCTTCCTATGGGAAGGATCAATATGGCTCGATGCAATGGGTGGACCGGTGGATGGGGATGCCCTGGCTGGGTTCGGCAGACGAACTGATGCGAGTGCTAAATACCTATCCGCGCGCCTGGTTCGTGACAGATACTATTCGTCTGCCCGTCTACTATCGGAGCGACTGGCTGGCTGTGCTGAAGACACAGATGAAGCTGGTATGGTCGGAGGATGAGGCACTGGTGTTCGTGACCCGAGCTGATCGTTCTCCGTTGTCAACAGCACCAACGGTGACAGTGGATGCAGTGTTGGGCGACGCGCTTCACTTATTGGGATATAGCGATGAGGACGGGACACAGCTTGTACCAGGCGGCCAGTACGCTTTGACGTTGTTCTGGCGTGCGGATGTCGTCCAGAGGGTGGACTACACTGTTTTTGTGCATCTGCGCGACGCGACGGGAGCAACGATAGCGCAGCAGGATGGGCAGCCGTTAGACGGTGATTATCCTACCAGTCGCTGGCGGCCAGGCGAGGTGGTGATCGATCCTCATGTGGTGATGCTACCAGCGGAGCTGCCAACAGGAGAATACACTGTTTGGGTAGGCATGTATCGGCTGGACACCATGGAACGACTGCCGTTGCAAAACGATACTTCTGGGGAGAATGCTCTCCTTTTGGGCAGCATTATGATCCGATGAGATCGAGCGAGGATTTGAGAACACACTCTTCGCCCTCAAGACTTGCGTGTTACTTGCCTCTTGGGGTGGCCGTGGTGTTGCTATTGGTCGCTTTCCTGCTGCGTATGGATCGTGTGGTGGCGCGCATATTTCATGTGGACGAATACATCAGTATGTTGGCTGTGCAGATGACAACGCTCAAGGGTCTGCCAGTGCTTCCGTCTGGTATTCTGTACTCACAAGGGCTGCTCTCTTCGTATCTGGCTGTGCCCTTTGCTGCGCTGAGCAATGGGGTGCAGGAAGAGATGTTGCGCTGGCCCTCGCTTTTGGTGGGGATGTTCACAGTGGCCAGCTATTATGTGGTGGCACGTCGTCTGTTTGCCTCACGTGCTGCTGGACTGTTTGCTATGGCATTTGCCGCGGTGGATATGTTGATGATCCTTTGGTCCAGCCGTGTGCGCATGTATGCGCCAGCCGCCCTGTTCGCGCTGTGGGCGCTCTATTTTGCGGTTCGAGGTGTAACAGGTCGCCACAGGTCAAGCTTCTGGCTAGCTGCCGCTGCCTGCTTTCTGGGCGCAACGCTGTCTCATTCTGTTGCCATTGTCGCTTTGCCGGCATGGGCGCTGGCGATTTTGGTCACGACTCTGCTTGAGAGGAAACAGTTGAGTGTTGCCACCGTGGTTGGTAACTTGTGGCGTGACCGCATATCTTGGTTAGCTATCGCAGTAATGGTGTTAGCTGCGGTGGTGTTTGGGGTTATCGGCCAAGGACCTTTCCTGACCCCGACACAAGCAACCTGCAGGACTCAGTCGGTAGATTTGGCTGCGCTGGTTGCCGAGATTCTATCCCCTGGGATCAGCTGGCAGCGGGTGGACGACTTTGTCTACTACTTCACGTCTAAGGTTTATCTTCCACTGGCCGTGTTGGTGGGTGTGGCCGGGTTGATATCGTTGGCAACAGTGGTACGAAAGCGAGTTACACCTCGTGGGTTGGCTACATTGTGCTTGGTTTTCATTTTTTTATTCACTATTGCTGCTTTGGGATTCCTGTTCCCTTCGATGTGGCGCAAGACGCGATACCTCTTCATCCTCTGTCAACCTGCTTTTGTGTTGCTGGCAGCCGATGGAGCGGCGCGACTGGGCTTGCTGGCCAGGATATGGCCGTGGGCGTATCCACGCTGGCTTTCGGGTGTTGGAACACTTTTGGCAGTGATTCTCATTGTGGTTGTGTGGGGACAAGATGCATGGCAGGGATTGGGAGCACGTGGCATTGGTGATTACAACACAGCGTTTGCTTGGGTGAGGGAGAATTGGCAGGAAGGTGATCGCCTGATGACGGTGCATCCCTCAGCGGCATATCTATATCTGGGACGTGTGGATTATTATGCAGCGGGGGAACGGGCCCGCGTGTTGTACGACGAGGAGAGCGATGAAACAGTGGATCGTTATGTAGGTGCAACGCTGGTTGACTCGGAGGAAGGGCTTAACCGAGCGTTGGCCGAGTCAGAAGGTCGGCTGTGGTTTGTGGTAGATCGCAAGCGCCTGTTTCATCGCTATGATCCACTGTTTACCCAGCAGGTCTTTGCCCAGATGGACATTGTATACCATCGTGGTGGTGTGCCAGTATTCCTTAGTCATCGGTATCCTCGTCCTATACCGGCCGATCCCACGACAGAGCTTCGTGCTCGCTTTGACGATCTTGCCGAGTTGGGCGGTTACGCTGTTGACTTCAGCGCGGTGGCACCAGACAACTCGATCCAGCTCGTTCTCTACTGGCGACCCCTGATCGCCGAAGTAAGTCGACCTATTAAGGTATTTGTACAACTTCGTGACGAGCGAGATGCGATCATCGCTCAGGCGGACCACTTTTTGCTGGAGGGACTGGTCAGCGGTGAGGTGTTGCGCGACCTGATAGAACAACGGGAATGGCTGCGTGACGGTGTGTTGCTTTACTTACCCGATCCATTGCCGCAGGGCACCTATCGGCTGTTGGTTGGTCTTTACGATGCTGAAACGGGCGAGCGCGTTCCGATTCGTGGAGACACGAGTGGTGAGAATGCAGTGTTGCTCACAAGGATGAGTGCCCCATGACGATGCGAACGCGCCATAAGGGTGGAGCGTGGTGGCTGCTCCTGCTCATCTTTCTAGCTGCCTTGCTGCCTCGAGTGCCTGGACTGGATCAGTTTGTCACCACAGATGAACCATTCAATATCCAGCGGTCTGCCGCTGTTGTCAATGCTTTCCTGCAAGGAGACTTTCGCTCCACTTATTGGCATTTCTATCCTGGGCTTACTATGAGTTGGCTGGCCGGGCTGGGAATGGTGCTCCAATGGCTTGGCTCTGGTGCGGGAGAACCGTTCAGTCAATTTATACAACGACCCTTTCTCGAGTTGATGGGCGCCACACGGCTTGCCCATGCCGTCCTGGGCGCGCTATGCGCGGTCGGGGTATATGCACTGAGCAGGCGTTTGCTGGGCTGGCGTGTAGCGTTGATGGGTGCCTTGTTGGTGGCCTGGGATCCGTTTGTGCTGGCACATACGCGCGTCGTCCATGTGGATGGGCCGGTAGCCGTGTTCATAGGATTGGCGGTGTTGGCATTCCTGGTACACCTGCGCGACTCTTTAGCGCGTGAACGCATCGTGAGCAGATGGCTGGTGTTGTCGGCGGTGTGTGGTGGGCTGGCGGCGCTAACCAGGTCACCGGGACCCTTTGTCGCTGTGTTTGTATTTTTGGTGGGCCTGGCGGATGCATTTATGTATGGCGCTCGCTCTGGTCGGGCGATCTTTCGGAAGCGCATCCTCCAATTGTTTCTCTGGGGCGCGCTGGCCGGCATAGTTTTCGTGGCGCTGTGGCCGGCGCTGTGGGTGGATGCGCCGGGCACGCTGCAACGTATGATTGAAGAGACATTTGGCAAGGTAGAAGCGGGCCATCTGGTCTTCTTTATGGGGCAATCTAGTCTGGATCCGGGACCATGGTTCTACCCGTACGTGATTGCTTTCCGTCTCACACCAGTGGTTTGGTTGGGTCTGCTGGGCAGCATGGTCGCTTTGGCATGGGGATGGTTATGTCGAACGCGAGGTGCACACGAGGACCATGAGCGAGCAAGTGTGCGAATCGCTGTTCTTTGCTGGCTGTTTGTGATCGGCCTGTTGTGTTTTGCCCAACTTAGTCCCAAGAAACAGGATCGCTATCTGCTGGCACTGTTCCCATTTCTCGACCTGCTAGCAGCGTGGGGGCTCATATGGTTGATAGGGCGCATTGCCATAATACCAAGGCTTTTGCCTCGCCTCGCAGGTTATAGTGTTGCCAGCTTGTGGGCAATTCTGGTGGTGCTACACGCTTATCCAGTCGTCACTCACTATCCTTACTATCTGGCGTACTTTAATCCAGTGATGGGTGGTTTATCGCGTGCTGTCGAGACCACGTTGGTGGGATGGGGAGAGGGGATGGAGCAGGTGGCCTCTTATCTCAACGCGCAGCCGAATGCGGCGAATGCGTACGTGGCAGCAGTGCCAGCACAGACGCTGCTACCATACTTTCGGGGCCGCGGCGAGAATTTCTACACCAACGATGTGGCGTTGCGGGCCGATTGGGTGGTGCTTTATGTGTCGCAAGTCCAGCGGCTGGCACCCAGCCCTGAAATTGTGCGTCATTTTCGTGCGCAGCGGCCAGACTACGTGGTCGAAATTCTTGGGGTGCCCTATGCTTGGATCTATCGCGGGCCAAAGCTCATCACCTCCAGCGCTCCGGATGGGTTGCATATGCTGAGGAGTACACCATGGAAGGACTCCCCTTTGCAGCTGATTGGCTATCGAGTGGAGGTGCAAGGTGACTCGGTTGTGGTGACTTTGGGTTGGTATGTGCCTGTGACTGTGCCGACGGATTACACGGTAAGCGTACGCCTTGTGGGGGGGGATGGTCGCTGGCTGGCGCAACACGACAGCTGGCCCGCAAATGGGTTGTTACCCACCCGCCAGCTACGACCAGGGGATTACTTGCGTGATATACACACTTTGGTGCGGAGCAATGACTGGTCGGTGCAATCCGTACAGATAGTCATCTATGATGCAGCAAATGGCGCGCCCTTGGGTGCACCCGTTGATCTTCCATTTGACGAGGGGTGAGCTATGGCGGAGATCACACGCAAAGAGCTGGTCTTGGCACTGATTGCTGCTGGCGAGCACCCCAGGCTGGCTGGCTTGGACCTGAGTGGTCTCCAGCTCCAGGCACTCGATCTGCATGGGGCTGATTTGAGTGGGGCTAACTTGCACGGCGCCGATTTACACCTGGTCAATCTAAGCGGGGCGGTATTGCGCGGTGCAGTTCTCCACAGTACACGTCTGAGCAGTGCTAATCTTGCCGAAGCAGACCTGACTGGTGCCGATCTGACGCAGAGCGATCTTAGCGGTGCCATTCTAAGTAATGCGATCTTGCGTCGCGCTTGTCTGCGGCACGCCATCCTGTACCGCGCTGATCTGCGCGGTGCCGAGTTGGTCCAAGCTGATCTGGTTGGTGCTCGACTGGATGAAAGCTGTCTGTACGGAGCTGACTTGGCACAGGCAGACCTCTTGGGTGCAAGCACTATTCGGGCCGATACGCGCGCGGCCAAGCTGGGGGGCGCGCGTATGCCGGATGGCACTGTGCATGGTTGACCCACGGCGTAATTACCGACTTCTATGGTGGTTATCGCTAGCAATCGCTGTGCTGGTGGCGGCAGCTCTGCGTTATCCCTGGTTGGATCAGCTGCCACCGGGTCTGCATTTTGATGAGGGCGGTGAAGGTGTCGCAGCGCTCGACGTGACACATGGTGTTTTGCGTCTTTGGTGGCCCATCGGTGGCGGTAAGGAGCCGTTGATGGCCTATTTGGTGCAACCGCTGTTCTGGTTGCTGGGCGCTACCCGTCTGGCACTGCGCGTTTATGCAGCAAGTATGGGTGTGCTCGCAGTAGCTGGTACTGTGTGGCTGGCAAGTGAGTGGGTAGTCGCTTCTTCTTCGGATAAGCAACGATTCTCTGCCGGCGATGTCGCACTTCCGTTGCTGGCTGGTTTGGGTCTGGCGACTGCCTTCTGGCATGTGGCTTACAGCCGCATCGGCTTCCGCGCGTTGGCGATGCCAGCTGTCGAAGCGTTGGCGATTGCCTGGTTATGGCGCGCATTGCGCGCTGCAGAGGTGGAGAGCGAGCGGCGTGCCTGGCTGCACTTCTTCGCTGCTGGTGGATTCATCGGCCTCGGCGCTTATACCTATCTGGCGGGCCGGTTTGTACCGCTGGGTATTGGGCTCTTCCTGGCCTTGGAAGCTGCACTGGCGGCTTGGGCAGGAAGACAACCGTTGGCAGTGCGTTACTGGCGTGGATGGTTGGCAACGGGATTGGCGGCATGCCTGGTGTTCTCCCCGTTAGCTCTCTTTTTCTTGCGTCATCCGGAAGCGTTTGCCGAGCGTGCTGTGTCGGTTTCCATTTTCAATCCAGCGTGGAACCAAGGCGATTTGCTGGGTACGTTGCTGCGCACAACCATTGTGACGCTGAGCACTTTTACAGGGCTGGGTGGTGACCCTAATCCACTGGGAAACCTGCCGGGGCAGCCGATGTTGAGTGCCCCATTGGCATTATGTTTCTGGTTAGGCGTGGCACTGTGCCTCTGGCGGGTAGCGCGTTCGGTGCGACGGGATACTCCTGAAGCCGGGACGTGTCGTGTTGGTATCTCAGTGCTGTTCGATCTGTTTCTGTTGTGCTGGTGGGTGGTGATGTTATTGCCAGCTATTCTGGCACCGGAGGGAGCACCTCACCACCTGCGGTTGATCGGCAGTGCACCTGCTACGTATGTGCTGGTGGCAATAGGATGTGTGTACTTGTTGCGTATCGTGGGTGGGGTGGCATTGTCGCTCTGGCAACGTCTGGGAAGGAGGCTCGTTTTGAAGGCGCCTGCGCTGGAGCAGGAGATCATCCGGCGACCAACTGTTGGTTTAATTGTGCCGTTAGCGCTTTTCTTGCCGGTGGGTTTGTTGACAGCGCAACAGTACTTCGTCCAGTGGGCACGGTTGCCTCAGCTGTATATGGCTTTCGACGTGTATGCGGAGGAGCTGGCTGAAGAGATTGCTGCTGATGGCGAGTCGGGTGTGGTGTACATCATCCCGATGGATTTGCGCGCGGGCCATGAAGCACGTCACTACACGCTGGATTTCCTGTATCATGGTCGGACACCTTACTATTACATACCAGTGGATGAACATACTGTGGCCGCGCAGTTGACCCGGGCAGCAAAGGGTGCCAAGCTATTCCGTGTCGTGCGCTGGACACAGGATAAACACATCGCTGCGGATGAACGCGAGGTTGTCACCTATCTATTAGGCACAACCGCTCAATTGGTAGGTAACCGGATGCGACCAGCCTACCATGTGGAGACTTGGGTGCTGCCATCTGACCAGACCATTTTTCAGCTACCTGTCCCTGATGTGCCCCGGCAAGCTATGTTTGGTGGGCAGATTGCTTTAGAAGCTGTGCATCTGGAAACAGGTAGGGGTTGGGTCGGCGTGGCATTGCGCTGGATGCCGCAAGCGGTGATGTCGGTAGACTACAAGGTTTCCATTCGCTTGAGAGGTGCGGATGAGGCCTTGGTTCTCCAAAAGGATCGCACCTTGCGTCACAACTGGCATCAGGGTACCAGTCTCTGGCCGCCTGAGCACGTGAATGAGTACTATTGGCTGTCGCCGGTATCCCCAGGCGAATATACTGTGCACCTGGTGGTCTATGAACCCGACACACTGATGCCACTGTTGGCGGAAGGATCAGGGGAGATCCTCTTGGGCAGCGTGGGGGTTGGGAGAGAGTAGCAAGCCTCACATCCGGTCCAAGTGGGCAGTCATGTTTTATCGTATATAATTCTTTTTGGTTGCATTGAAAAAGAGCTCGTTCATTTTTCCCTTTATATGATGGGTATGTTATAATTGTTATATCATCTCTGTTCCAAGCATTTGCTCCGGCTCGCTGCAGCTGAGGAGGTAGACATTGTCGTCTGAGTTCGCTTTCGTAGGCATCTTGGCCGTCTTCGCAACGTTGCTTCCGGTTGCCGGGCTGGCTGTAGCCTGGCTTGTCCGACCCAAGAAACCCAACCCCATCAAACAGTCCACTTATGAGTGTGGTATTGAAACGCGGGGTGAGGCATGGGTGCAATTTCGTGCCTGCTACTATGTTTTCGCGCTGCTCTTCGTCGTTTTTGATGTTGAAGCTGCCTTCTTGTTGCCGTGGGCGGTGGCTTACAATCAACTGGCCCTCTATGCAGTGGTCGAGGCAGTGATTTTCGTGGCGATTCTGGCACTGGCATTGGTATATGCGTGGCGCAAGGATGCATTGCGCTGGACGTAGCTCTTATCTCGTGAGAACTGTTCTATGGAAGCACTTATTCGCTGGTTGGTGGATACATTCCCTCCCCTTTCAGAAGCGCTGGCACGCTTGATCGTCTATGTGCTCTATTCAGGTGTGCTAGCTTTTGTTGCACCAGTGCTCATCGTGGTGGCGTACACCTATATGGAGCGCAAGGTTCTAGCGCGCATCCAGGATCGTGTAGGTCCTAATCGTGCTGGTCCACTGGGTGTCCTACAGGGTTTCGCCGATGCCGTGAAGATGTTGACCAAAGAGGACGTGACGCCAGCGTGTGCCGACCGGGTCGTCTTCAACTTGGCGCCGGTATTGGCGACAGTCGCTGCAATCCTTGTCTTCGCAGTGTTACCTGTGGCGCCTGGGGTGATTGGTGCTGACTTGCAGGCCGGCGTTCTCTACGTGGTTGCAATCGGCGCTCTGGGCGAAGTGGCAGCGTTAATGGCTGGATGGAGCAGTGACAATAAGTTTGCTCTCTTGGGTGCTTTTCGCGCGGTTGCTCAGTTGATTGCCTACGAGATTCCTATCGTGCTGGCCATTCTGGCGGTGGTGCTGGCGGCTGGCTCTATGCAGCTGGGGGCGATTGTGGCCGCCCAAGACATACCTTTCGCATTGGTGTTGCCTGTGGCGTTCTTGGTCCTTCTAGTCGCCAGCATTGCCGAAATAGGACGCAGTCCGTTTGACCTGCTGGAGGCGGAGAGCGAGATCGTAGCCGGCTATCACGTTGAGTACAGCGGTATGAAGTTCGCCTTTTTCTTCATCGGCGAATACATGCATCTGTTCGCTTCAGCTGGGGTTATCACCACGTTATTCTTAGGGGGATGGCGTGGCCCGCTCGCCAGCTCGGACTCGTTGCTTGGCGTTCTGCTCGGGTTTATCTACTTTGTTGTGAAGACGACAGCAGTGATCTGGATCATGATGTGGGTGCGGGGGACATTATTCCGTATCCGTATTGATCATCTCTTGGACTTTGCCTGGAAATTCTTGGTGCCTCTGGGTCTGATTCTGGTGGTAGCGGTGGCGGTTGCATTGAAACTACCTGCTGTCAACTCGCCTGCACTACGCTGGATTGCCTTGCTAGGAGCAAACGTAATTGCAGCGTTGTTGATGATGATAGTGATCTCCCTCTTGGCCCGACGCAGCCGTTCGGCGGCCTTGCGCGCGGTAGCGGGTGCGGACTAGGGTAAAGAGCGAGCAATGGATAACTTATCGGTACAGCGTGTTTTCGACCTCGCGATGCCATCAATACTACACAGGGGAAGGTCAAGCAAGGAATATTGCTATGGCGATTGAGCAGGCTTTACAAATCTTCGTCTTCGTCATCCTGACATTGATGACGCTGGGGGGTGGCCTGGCGGTGGTCACCAGTCGCAACTTGTTTCACGCGGCCTTGTCCCTCATTCTATCGCTGGCCGGCGTGGTGGGTTACTACGTGTTGCTCGATGCTGGTTTTCTGGCGATTGTGCAGCTGCTCATCTACATCGGAGCGATCTCCATCCTGATCTTGTTCTCTATCATGCTTACGCGCGGGCTGATGACACCCCGACAGGTGCAACGCAATGAGCAATGGTGGATCGCAGCGTTAGTGGTGTTTCTAACGTTTGTGGTGCTGATTGTAGCACTATGGCAGATGGTATGGCCGATCGCCGATGACGAGGCGCTGCGCACCCCGAATGTGGCGATTAGTCAGCTGGGCGAGGCACTAGTTGGGCCCTACGCCATTCCGTTCGAGATTATTTCAGTGCTGTTGCTGGTGGCGTTGGTGGGTGCGATTGTGTTAGCGCGAGAGACAGAAAACAATCAGGGATCTCACGCAGAAGCGGGATCGAGCGAGTGAGCCCTTCGCAGCAAGGGTGAGTGTCATTTGAGACAATTTAGATAGCAGTTCTGTAGCTGATAGACAGAGGCACTCACAAAGTGGGAGACAGTACATGGCTATACCCTTATCTTGGTGGTTAACGGTTGCCGCAGCGCTCTTCGCCATTGGATTGTACGGCGTCTTGTCGCGTCGCAACGCTATTGGGGTGCTCTTGGGCATCGAGTTGATGCTCAATGCTGCTAACATCAACCTGGTGGCGTTTTGGCGCTTCATTACACCCCAAGCGCTCACGGGACAGGTTTTTGCCATCTTTGTGATAGGCATTGCTGCTGCTGAGGCGGCAGCCGGACTGGCTATCATCATCTCTGCCTATCGTCGCCGCCGCACCGTCGTGGTCGACGAATTGGATACTATGCGATGGTAGGGCGCCTGGCTGCGGTGCGACAACATCGCACATGCCGTGAAGTGGGGTTAGAGAACCTAGTGGAGTAAATACCTGAGCGGGGTTGCTTATGGACTTCCTCTTTAGCTTCACGCCGTTGATACCGCTCTTCCCGTTACTGGCGTTTGCGGTGATCGTGCTATTTACCTACCGCTACAATCGTCTCAGCTCCGATATCGCCATTGGGAGCATCGCGCTGTCTACCGTGCTAGCATGGGCGGTGTTGCTGGCGACGCTGCTGGGTGGTGAGCATATCCAGGTGGAAGGCTGGCAGCTGCGTGTGCCATGGTTACCTGCGGGCACAACTGTCCTTGATCTGGGCTTCGCTGTGGATGGCTTTACGGCGGCCATGCTCTTTATGGTGCCCTTCGTATGTCTGATGATTTTTATCTACTCGCAGGGCTACATGAAGCTGGGGCAGCCGGACCAAGACCCGCGCTATGCACGTTTCTTCGCTTATATCTCATTGTTCGCAGCCGGCATGCTTGGGCTGGTAGTGGCGCGTGACCTGGTGTTGCTGTTCGTGTCGTGGGAAATCATGGGGCTTTGTTCATACCTGTTGATCGGCTTCTGGTCGTTCCGCAAGGCAGATGATGAGCACCACATTGATGAAGCACAAGTGATCCGCGCGCGGAAGGCGGCTCTGAAGGCGTTCATCACCACGCGTATCGGAGACGTATTGCTCTTCTCAGGGATTGCTCTGCTCTACAGCTACACGGGCACGGTCACTCTGCGCGAGATCTTCCGGCCCGAGACTTTGGAAACCTTGCAGACTATTTCGCTATTGGGTATGCCGGCAGTCACAGTGATTGCACTTTTGGTGTTCGGGGGTGCAGTGGGCAAGAGTGCCCAGTTTCCTCTCCATGTGTGGTTGCCGGATGCAATGGAAGGCCCCACTCCAGTGTCGGCATTGATCCATGCCGCGACAATGGTGGCAGCGGGCGTATATCTGGTGGCGCGCATGTTGCCACTTTTCATCGCTGGCTTCGAGGTGGCGGACGCTCCCGCTTTACACTGGGTGGCAATCGTCGGGGCCATCACCGCGCTGCTGGGGGCGACTATTGGCTTGGCTCAGGATGACATTAAGCGTGTGCTGGCCTATTCCACCATCAGTCAATTGGGTTATATGATGATGGGATTGGGGCTGGGCAGTTTGGTAGCTGGTATCTTCCACCTGTTGACCCATGCCTTTTTTAAGGCGTTGTTATTCCTGGGCGCCGGCTCGGTGATCCATGGGGTCGAGCACGGACACCACGTCGCGGCACACGCTGACCATGTTCACACGGAGCATTTCAACCCCAACGATATGAAAGCAATGGGGGGATTGCGCCATCGCATGCCATACACGTTTGTTGCCTACTTGGCGGGCACTCTCGCGCTGGTGGGTATCGTGCCCTTTGCCGGTTTCTGGAGCAAGGACGAAATTCTGGCTGAGGCGTTTCATCTGTGGCGCGCCGATGGCGCTCTTAACCTGCCTTTCTGGGTGTGGTTGGCAGGCACTCTGGGGGCCTTCTTTACCGCGCTGTATATGGGGCGACAGTTGGGATTGGTCTTCTGGGGGGAGCCGCGTCACACGGCCGCGCGTCACGCCCATGAGTCGCCATCAAGCATGACAATCCCATTGATTGTTCTCGCCCTGTTCGCACTGTTGTTTGGCTTTGTAAATGCTCCATTCTTGGGCAGCCCGTTGCACCACTTCATGGGGGGCGTGCACGAAGCGAGCGAAGTGGTGCATGCTGAAGCAGTTCCTTTCAACTTCACGGTGGCAGCTATCTCGACAGTGCTAGCAGTAGCTGGACTGTTGCTCGGCTGGTTGCTTTACCGCAACTATCGCCCGGGGCAGGTGGAACCATTTCAGGTGGTGCTGGGTCCCGTCTTCACCTTACTGCGCAACAAGTATTACATTGACGAGCTCTATCAACAGGTGATCATCCGACCAGTGGTATGGTTGTCCAACTTCTGTTTCAACATCGACGATCGGTGGATCATCGACCCGTTTGTGGATTTGGTGGGTGCGGCAGGACGGGTCGCTTCAGATATTGTGCGCGTATTGGACAGTGTGGTGGTGGATCGCTGGTTTGTTGAGGGAACAGCTCAGCTCTTCAACGCTGCGGGACGTGGGCTACGCTACTCGGAAACGGGCCGCGTGCAAAACTACCTGCTCGTAGTGGCGGTGACGATTTTGCTGTTGCTGGGGCTGTACCTGTACTTCTGATCACAAGGAGGCAGCGCACTGATGAACTTCCCGTTTCTCACTCTGATCACCTTCATCCCGCTGCTGGGTGCTGTCGTAGTGGCGCTGATCCCGGGTAGGCGCGAGCGGGAGATCAAGCTGGTGGCTGTGCTGTTCAGTGTGCCCTCGCTCGTGCTCTCGCTGATCGCCTGGTTGCTTTACGCCCAGAACGCGGGTGAGATAAAGTTCCTCGAGGAGGCCACCTGGATTCCTACCCTCAATGCCTACTATCGGGTCGGTGTGGATGGGATCAGCTTACCGCTCGTCTTCTTGACTACGCTCTTGACAACGCTTTCTCTGTTCTATTCTTCGTATACGATCAAAAAGCGCGTCAAGGAATTTTTTGCCCTCTTTCTATTGCTTGAAACGGGCATGATCGGCGTCTTTGTGGCGCTCGATCTGGTGCTTTTCTACATTTTCTGGGAAGTCGGTCTGGTACCGATGTTCCTTCTGATCGGGATCTGGGGACAACCTCAAGATCGCCCACAGTACTCAGCGATCAAGTTCTTCCTCTATACCCTGGTCGGTTCAGTGGCTATGTTGTTGGCCTTCATCGCCATCTACATGACCACTGGTACATGGAACATATTGCAGATACCTGGCCTTAAACCGCTCGCAGGCAACCCAGGCTTGGCAATTGCTGCCTTCTGGGCCATTTTTCTGGCCTTTGCGATCAAAGTGCCTTCCTGGCCTTTCCATACCTGGCTGCCCGACGCGCATACAGCGGCACCCACTGCTGGATCTGTGGTGCTGGCGGGTGTATTGCTGAAGCTGGGAGGTTACGGCATGATTCGCATTCTGTTGCCATTCTTCCCAGACTTGTTCAAGCAGTTCGCACCTTGGATTGGGGTGTTGGCCCTGATCAGCATGATCTACGGCGCCTTGGTCAGTATGGCGCAATGGGACCTGAAGCGGCTGATTGCCTATTCCTCAGTAAGCCATATGGGTTTCTTCATGTTGGGACTGGTAGCTGCAGCCGCTTCATTGGAGGTTGCCAACCCAGTGTTGACCAGCCGTGCAATCGCGTTGAACGGTGCCGTGTTGCAGATGTTCAACCATGGCATCATCACAGGTGGTCTGTTCTTCCTAGTAGGTGTCATCTACGAGCGTACCCACACACGCGATCTGAAGGCATTTGGTGGATTGAGCGCCAAGATGCCTGTTTACTACGGGGTGATGCTCACGACCGCATTGGCCTCGTTGGGGCTGCCTGGGTTGGCCGGTTTCATCAGTGAGTTTATGGTGTTCCGAGGAGCTTTCGCTCTTATCCCCACGTATGCCATCATCGGTGTCGTCGCCATCGTATTAGGTGCAGCGTATATTCTCTGGAAGATTGTCCAGCATGTCTTTCTGGGCGAATTCAGTGAAGAGCGATGGCAGGAGATTTTCAATCCGGCGCACTGGCACTTCTCACTGGATATGGCACGCTTCGAGGTGATTACGATGGCCCCTTTGCTGTTCTTTATGGTGCTGGTGGGCATATATCCGGCGCCAGTACTGAATGTAATCAACGCCGCTACCACGGCACTGTTGGCTATGTTGTAGGGATGGCACCTTCTGGAGTAGTGTAAATTGTCTCCTTCGTGGAAGTCAGTACAGGAGGGACAGCTTTGACGCTTACTCAATTTCTTGTGCTACTCTTGCCCGAGCTGGTGCTGACGCTGGTAGCATTGGTAGTGTTGGGGCTGGATATGCTTTGGAGGAATGGGAACGGTTCCCGACACCTCTTGCCTTGGATAGCTTTGGCTGGTACGGTGGCGCTGCTGGTGGCTGCTGTGCTCATTTGGCCATTGGGGAGCACTGGTGGCGCGGCTATCACCTTTACCACTGGTAAAGACTTTGGCGGTGACCAAACCCCTATGATGGTGCTGGATCCGCTTGCCCTCTTCTTCAAGCTGTTCACCGCAATTGTGCTCGCCCTGGTGTTGCTCTCCTCGGGTAATTATGTGCGCGCGCACATCCGTTTTCATGGTGAGTTCTATGCACTTATCTTGTTTGCTGGTCTGGCGATGACGTTGTCAGCTGCAGCAACCAATCTGCTGATGATTTACCTGTCGCTTGAATTTCTAAGCATCACCAGCTACCTGCTCACTGGCTACCTGCGTGAGGACGAGCGCTCGACGGAGGGAGCTGTCAAGTATTTTGTCTACGGCGCGACGGCTTCTGCCGTGATGCTGTATGGTTTTTCCTTGCTTTACGGCGCAACCGGCACCCTTGATCTGGCGAGTATCGCTGCAGTGCTGACAGGCAGTGTGATCCCCGTGCATTGGTTGGTATATCCGGCTCTCATTATGGTACTGGTCGGATTAGGTTTCAAGATCGCATTGGTGCCCTTCCATCAGTGGGCGCCGGATGCCTACGAAGGAGCCCCCACTCCCGTAACGGCTTTTCTCTCAGTGGGGCCCAAGGCAGCTGGGTTCGCCGTGCTGATGCGTTTGTTGCTCACTGCATTGCCCGGTTTCCAGCTGGACTGGATATCTGTACTGGCGGGTGTGGCCATTGTCACAATGACTCTGGGCAACCTGGTGGCGCTCTGGCAGAGCAATGTTAAGCGTCTGCTGGCGTACTCGAGTATTGCGCAGGCAGGGTATATGCTGATCGGTCTAGTGGCGCTCGCGCCTGAAGCACACAGCTGGACGACTGGCTTGAACGGTTTGCTTATTTACCTCTTTGCCTATCTGTTTACCAACTTAGGTGCGTTTGCTGTGGTGATCGCGGTTGAGAATCATACCGGGTCGGCACAGCTGGACGCCTTCGCCGGACTGATGCGCCGCAACTCTTTTTTGGCCATCACTATGTTTCTCTTCTTACTTTCCTTAATAGGCATACCCCCAACGGCCGGTTTTGTGGGTAAGCTGTTCGTTTTCGGCGCTGCCATCCAGCGACAGATGATCATGTTGGCTGTGGTGGGCATCGTCAACAGCGTTATATCGGTGTACTACTACTATGCTATCATGCGCCAGATGTTCTTTGGCGAGGCGCCTGACGCTCCACCCTTCGATGAGGGGCCCGGCTTGCGCGTAGCCGTGGGTGTAGCAGCGCTGATGGTGTTGATGATCGCTCTTTATGCCGAGCCTTTCATTCGCCTGGCAAGCGACTCGGTAAGCCTTCTTGCTGCTTCATTCTGATCGACCGCATTGAGAAATCTGTCAGTAGGAGAAGTGGGCAGGTCCCCCTGAGCTCTCCTGTGTATTGACACCCATTGGTCAAGGCATGTGAGTGCAGTTTCTGTTGTGGATGGAAAGTGAAGAATGACTATAAGTTCTGGTGGTGATAGGGCGCGTAATCGATTATTGATTGTACTGTTCGTGGGTGTGTTGATGGGGGCGTTGGACATTGCTATTGTCGCTCCAGCGCTACCAGCTATCCAACAGTACTTTGCTGTCGAAGATCGATCACTGGCATGGACCTATGCTGTGTATGTGCTGTCCAATCTGGTGGGCACGCCGCTTTGGGCGCGGCTGTCGGACACGTTTGGGCGCCGCTCGATTTACATCCTCGATGTGTCGTTATTTGCGCTGGGCTCTGCGATCGTAGCGCTCGCGCCCTCGTTCGCCGTGGTGTTGTTTGGCCGCGCTGTACAGGGGTTTGGTTCGGGCGGCATCTTCCCAGTTGCCAGTGCCGTGATCGGCGACACGTTCCCTGCAGAGAAACGAGGCAGCGCCTTGGGGCTGATCGGCGCTGTGTTTGGCATTGCGTTTATCATCGGTCCGATCATCGGGGGTGCGTTGTTGCTTGTTGGATGGCAATGGTTGTTCGTGATCAATCTGCCCATTGCGCTGGCTATCATTGTTGCGGGCTGGCGCCTGTTGCCTACCACACAGCCTGCGCGGCAGGGCGAGTTTGACAAGATGGGAATGGCCATCCTGGCCGTTTCACTTGCCTCATTGGCGTATGGAATCAACCGTCTGGATACAACCGACGTTATAGGCAGTTTGACGTCATCAGAGGTGTGGCCTTTCTTACTGATTGCCTTGCTGATGTTGCCCCTTTTTGTAAGGGCGGAGCAGCGTGCTGTGGAGCCAGTCCTGCGTCCCGGGCTGTACCGTTCCCGCCAGATGCAGCTCGTGGTCGTCTTGGCCACTGGCGCGGGCTTGATCGAGTCTGGAATTGCTTTCATCCCCCAGCTGGCGGTGGCGGCCTATCAGGTGACAGCTTCCGCAGCGAGCTTTATGTTGTTGCCGTTGGTAGTCGCTGTAGCAGTTGGCTCGCCAATTGTAGGACGATTGCTCGATCGTTTGGGTTCGCGCGTGGTAGTATTGAGTGGAACCATTGTGATGAGTGCTGGGACGTTCGGATTGGCACTGTGGGGTGCCCAGCAGATATCTTTTTTCTATGTGAGCCTCATGTTGATCGGCTTTGGCGTGGCCAGCTTGATTGGTGCTCCATTGCGTTACATCGTGTTGGGCGAGGCGCGTCCGGATGAACGTGCCTCAGCCCAAGGTTCGGTCAATCTATTTATTGGAGCGGGGCAGATGGTGGGTGGGGCCGCAGTCGGTGCCATCGCAGGCTCTTTAGGAGGTGGTGTGGCAGGCTACGCCATGGCGTACCTGATCGCTGGAGTTCTTTCCTCTTTGATGGTGCTGGCGTCTCTTGGACTAAAAACGCGCGCACAGGAACGACAGGCAGAACCACAAGGGGTTTTGGAGTTCGACGGGCTCTCATCTGGGCTTAAGCCGAAATTGTAGCTTGAAAAGCATTTACCTCCATTGACTAAACTGGCAAGAGAAAATGCTTGACAATATAGCTCGGGACGATGTTTTGAAAGCAACGTCCACCGTTCAATTTAGTATCAAGATAGATTTTTCCAGAAACCCTCTAGGAGTATTATTGATTTACTTCGAATCTTTCCATTCGGGTCGAGGTGCTAGTTGGCACGGGAAGTGATGAAAATGTTGAGATATCTGGAAGCAGCGTTCCTTTCGGCGACTGCGGCTGCCCTTGTAACACTTAGTCTCCTGCCTTTGCATGTCAACTGGTCGGGCTTGACCTGGTACAGTGGGCCATGGCAACCGTTTCACAGCGTCAACCGTCTTGTGTGCCTATCCTACGGCATAGCTGTCGGGATTCTTGCTTGTGCAGCTTGGTATCTCCAGAGGCACAGGGGTGCCACTGTGTTGAGCAAGTTCACGCGGCTGGTATGCTCGCTCGCAAAGGAGCTATGTGCTGTTGCTAGCTGGATTCGCGGCATGGTTGCTGATGCAACTGCTTGGCTTGCCGTGGTGATTGCCGTTGGGTTGGCAGTGCGTTGCTATTTCTTAAGTCAGCCTATGCGTTACGACGAAGCTTACACTTTTCTTAACTTTGTGAACAAAGGTGTCTCTGATCTATTCTACTACCCACTTCCGAACAACCACGTTCTTCATACGCTCCTGGTTCGGGCTTCGGTCGAGCTGTTCGGTAGTCACCCTGTTGCCATTCGCTTACCGGCTCTGCTCGCCGGTATAAGTGTAATAGTGGCTTCGTTCTGTCTGTCGAGAATTATTTTGGGTGGCCAAAGTGGTTATCTAAGTGCAGCTATGGTTGCGGTGTTCCCCTTCTTAATCCTGTATGATACGATGGCTCGTGGCTATTCTATAGTGGTGCTCTTGAGTCTTTGCTTGGCCATACTAAGCTTTCGTTTCTCGCGGACTCCATCGTTGCCGCTTTGCGTCGCAATGTCATTGGTGACAAGTTTAGGTCTGTTCGCGGTACCTTCCTTTCTCTTTCCAGCGGCTGGTCTTTTGTTGTGGACAGTTGTCGTGCTGCTGTTGGGTCATCGAACGTTTAAATGGATTGCCAGGCATTACTTGGTGCCGTACACGGTAGTCGTGGCCTTTTTTACTTCCTTCCTCTATACCCCGGTGATAATTGCTAGCAATGGTATTAACTCTATAGTAAATAATCGCTTTGTCAGAAGCCTCGAATTTTCTGACTTTCTGGCTCGGTTGCCTGATCATATATCCAACACGCTGAGTGCTTTTAGTCGTGACGTCCCTCTTGTGGTGATTGGAATTTGTGGATTACTAATCCTCAGTGGACTGTATCAGATGTATCGACGGAGACAATGGGATGTTCTTAGTCTAGTCCCAGCACTCGTGTTGGGCGCTGCAGTCACTCTCTTTGTACAACACGCAATTCCTTTCCGTAGAACTTGGATATATGTGTTGCCCTTCTTGTTTGTTTACGTTGATGCTGGTATTTCACCTGTGTTGGGATCCTACATTCGTGTGCTTGTAAAAGTTGTCCTCCTACTGCTTACCATCTCTTCAGGTGTGTTGCTTATGAATCATAACGTAATTGCTAAATACGATGACACAGGGTACTTTCCTGAGGCTCCAATAGTTGTCGATGTGCTATCTAAGCAGATACAGCCTGGTGATGTGGTCATAGCTCGAGCACCTGCCGACGAGCCTGTGCGGTTCTACCTATGGTATAAGGCTGTGCCAGCAAAAGTAAAAGCAGAAGTAGAAAATACCGAATTTGAAGGTATGGCAAGACAGTTCTTCGTGGTAAGGAAGAATCGCTACGGTGGTCTTACCAACCAAGATGCAAGGAAGATTCTCGAGATTGGAGATGCAGAACTGTTCGTAGTACCTTAAGCGAATTAGCTTCTTCAGTTTGCAGGATTAGGTCGGTGTGGTGAGGTTACATGTGTGGGCAGGGCATGTTCTAAGTCAGAGGTAGTGGTGCGACGAATCAATGACTGTCTTCGGGGATGGGTATTCGATCTTCTCAGATGGGGGAGTCTAAAGTGACCACAAGTGATACAAGAACATCTCAAACTTTCTTTGATACGCCGATTATGGCTAGTTTCAGAGCCCATACTGCTCATTCGTTCTGTTGTTCTTGCTGACCAGTTCGGCTCTCTTTGTTCGCTCACCTAAGATCTTGTCATCCACAGTAAGGCGACACATCCACTGGGAGACGCTGAAAAAATTCAGCTTGTCTGACTTATCGTCTAGCGTTCTTGCAAGAATCGTACGGTAGAAAGTGGCAAGGGACCATCTTCAGCCTCTTTCCATTGACAAAAATCACCCCTGATTCTATATATTATCTCTAGCGATGATACTAGGTCATAAAGGCCTAATCACAGGGGTCATGAAATACTCCATCTGGACTATTGGCTGCCAAATGAACAGCTCCGACTCGCTCCGGGTCGCCGCAGCGCTGGAAGCGTGGGGATGTGAGCACACCGAGGATATCCGTCAGGCTGATATTGTGGTGCTGAACACGTGCGTGGTCCGCCAGAGCGCTGAGGATCGGGCCAGCGGGTTCCTCTGGTCTCTCAAACCGCTCAAGGAGCGCCGACCTTCCCTCATCATCGCTTTGATGGGTTGTATGGTGGGCATCAGGGGCAATGGTCAGCTGCGCGAGCGATATCCCCATGTGGACGTTTTTATGCCCCCGGGTGAGGTCCAGCCTTTAATAAGCTATCTGGAGACCGTGCTTCTCCCCGGAGAAGAACGTTGTGGAAGTGGAGGCGATCCTTACACTCTGCCTTCATATGCGCGTGGGCAACTGGTCAGTGCACCGGTACCGGTGGTGCTAGGGTGCAATCACGTGTGCAGCTACTGTGTCATCCCGGCGCGCCGCGGGCGCGAGCGCAGCCGACCACTTACCACTGTCGTCTCCGAAGTCGAAACGCTGGCGCAGAATGGTGTGCGCGAGGTGGTATTGCTCGGACAAATCGTGGATCGTTACGGTTATGATCTGGGGAGCGACGCGCCACGTCTTCCTGATTTGCTAGCAGCGGTATCGGCAGTGGCGGGCATCGTGCGTGTGCGCTTCCTGACCAGCCATCCCAGCTATTTTGACGAGCCCTTGATCGAGGCAGTGCGAACTTTGCCCAAGGTGTGTGAGCACATTGAAGTGCCCATCCAAGCCGGCGATGATGAGATCTTACGGCGCATGCGTCGTGGGTACACTGTGGATGACTATCGTCGGTTAATCGAGCGCATTCGCAAACAGTTGCCGGAATGTTCGATTGCGACAGATGTCATCGTTGGCTTTCCTGGCGAGACAGAGCAGCAATTTCAGCACACGCTCGACCTGCTGGCCGAGCTCCAGATGGACGTCTGCCACGTAGCCATGTATTCGCCCCGTCCGGGTACGCTCGCGGCTGCGACGATGCCGGACGATGTGCCGCCAGGGGAAAAGAAACGTCGCTTGGATGCCGTGAACGCCCTGCAAGAAGAGATCGCGGCGCGCATTAACCGTCGTCTGCTCGGCCAGCGCGTGGAGATCTTGGTGGAGGGAAAGCAAAAAGGCAAATGGAAGGGGCGCACGCGCACCAACAAGCTGGTCTTTTTCTGTGATAACAGCGGGCGCGATTGGCGTGGTGCGCTGGTCGATGTCGTGGTCACGTGGACCGGCCCATGGAGTATGCAGGCAGAGCTGGCGACGGTGCGCGAAAATGAGCACTATGGAGAAAGGCTGCCACGGGACACAAGTGGGCTGACCTCCTGAGCGCACTTTTCCAATTGCACGATGATCACCCCTGTTGTCCCAATGCCAGTCAAAGCTACCTCGGGCTTTGGTGTTGTCGCCCACTCGTGTGACGGTTTGACCTCAGGCCCATACTCCGCGGAAATCTCGCCCGTCTGAAAAGGTTGGATGCTCCCAATCTCTAACATAATCTCAACATAATTCTTATACGACTCTAATATGTCCCGGCTAAGCTGGGAAGCGAGTGTCGAGCCTGTGCTCTGGCAGGGTGACAGGCTATGCACATTCTAATGCCACGCGTACGAATGCCTACTTTATTTGCATGTAAGTGGCACAAATTCACAATTGGAGGTTGTCTATGGATCTGAACAAGTATACTCAGAAAGCTCAGGAGGCGATTCTCGCCAGTCAAGAGCTGGCGCGGGAATATAATCATAGCCAGATCGAGCCGGTTCACCTGCTGGTGGCATTGTTGCGTCAGTCGGACGGGGTGGTGCCGCAGATCGTGCAGCGGGTGGGTGCTAGCCCGGGCATGTTGTTGGGGGATCTGGAGGCAGAGTTAAATCGGCGGCCCAGGTCCTATGGCCCCACGGCTCAGATCGGTGTGTCACGTGCACTGCTTGATGCAGCGGCTGAGGCTGAGCGCATTGCTGCCCAAATGCGCGATGAGTACGTTAGCACGGAGCACCTTTTGCTGGCGTTGGCGCGCTCACGGGATGCTGTGCGTGAACATCTGGGTCGCTACGGGTTGAACGAGACTACTATTCTGCAGGCACTAACCCAGATTCGCGGCAGTCAGCGCGTTACCAGCCCCACTCCAGAGAGCACTTATCAGGCGCTGGAGAGATATGGGCGTGATCTGACCGAGCTGGCGCGACGTGGAAAGCTGGATCCGGTAATTGGACGCGATAAAGAAATTCGCCGGGTGATCCAGATCCTCAGCCGACGCACCAAGAACAATCCGGTGCTGGTCGGTGACCCGGGTGTGGGCAAGACTGCTATCGTCGAAGGCTTGGCACAGCGCATTGTGAAAGGTGATGTGCCGGAGGGTCTGAAAGATAAGCGCGTCATCGCACTCGATATGGGCGCGCTGGTGGCGGGCGCCAAATATCGTGGTGAGTTCGAAGAACGCCTCAAGGCAGTGCTTAAGGAGATCACCGATAGCGAAGGCAGAATCATCCTTTTCATTGACGAGCTGCACACTGTCGTTGGGGCTGGCGCTGCCGAAGGAGCGATGGACGCCAGCAACATGCTGAAGCCAATGTTGGCGCGCGGTGAGCTGCATGCCATCGGTGCGACCACGCTGGACGAATATCGGAAACACATCGAAAAAGACGCCGCGCTGGAGCGTCGCTTCCAGCCGGTGTTGGTTGAGGAACCCAGCGTGGAAGATACCATCAGCATCCTGCGTGGGCTGAAGGAACGTTACGAAGTGCACCATGGTGTGCGCATCACCGATAGTGCAGTAATTGCGGCAGCAATGCTGAGCCATCGCTACATCAGCGATCGCTTCCTGCCCGACAAGGCGATCGACCTGATCGACGAAGCGGCCAGTCGCCTCAAGATGGAGATCGACAGCAAGCCGCAAGAGCTGGATGCACTCGATCGTCAGATTATGCAGCTGGAGATCGAGCGCGAGGCGCTCAAGAAAGAGAAGGACGAGGCGAGCAAACAGCGACTTGCAGAGCTGGAAAAGGAGCTGGCCGACCTGCGTGAGGAATCACGTCGCCTGACGGCGCGTTGGCAGGCGGAGAAGGCAGCAATCCAGGCATTGCGGCAAACAAAAGAGGAGATCGAGCGCACGCGCATGGCCATTGAACAGGCAGAACGACGTGCCGATCTGGAGGAAGCAGCACGTCTGCGCTATGGTCGACTGCGCGAGCTGGAGGCGCAGTTGCAGCAGCATGAGGCGCGTCTGGTGGAGATCCAGCAGGGTTCGCCGCTTCTGAAGGAAGAGGTGGATGCCGAGGATATCGCCGAGGTGGTGTCGAGCTGGACAGGTATCCCGGTCAGCAAGTTGTTGGAGGGCGAACGTGAGAAGCTGCTCCACATGGAGGAACGACTGCACCGGCGCGTTGTTGGCCAGGATGAGGCTATCAAGGCGGTCTCCGCTGCTGTGCGCCGCGCGCGTGCCGGGATGCACGATCCCAATCGTCCCATCGGCAGTTTCCTGTTCCTGGGACCGACCGGTGTCGGTAAGACCGAGCTGGCGCGTGCACTGGCTGAGTTTCTGTTCGATGATGAAAATGCCATGATTCGCATCGACATGAGCGAGTATCAGGAACGTCACACAGTGGCGCGGCTCATCGGTGCCCCGCCAGGCTACGTCGGTTACGAAGAAGGTGGCCAGTTGACCGAGGCGGTGCGACGCAAGCCGTATAGTGTGGTCCTTTTCGATGAGATCGAGAAGGCCCATCCGGAAGTCTTCAACGTGTTGCTACAGGTGCTCGATGATGGTCGCCTGACCGATGGTCATGGTCGCACAGTAGATTTCAAGAACACGGTCATAATCATGACCAGCAATATTGGCAGTCACTACATCATGGAACTGGGGATGGAAGCGGCAGAACACAAGGTAATGGAAGCACTGCGGCAACACTTCCGGCCCGAGTTTCTGAACCGTATTGATGAGATTGTGGTGTTCCACAGCCTGACACGTGAACATCTGGCGCGCATCGTGGACATTCAAGTGGAGCGCCTGGAGAAGCTGCTGGCCGATCACAGGTTAACGCTGGTGCTGGATGCAGCGGCGCGCAATTTCCTAGCCGAGAAGGGCTACGACCCAGTCTTTGGCGCGCGACCGCTCAAACGTGCTCTCCAGCGCTACTTACAGGACCCGCTGGCCGTGGCAGTCTTGAACGGTCAGTTCCGCGAGGGAGACACCATTTATGTGAGTGTCAGCGGCGATCAGCTGGCTTTCCAGCGTGGCCCTGTTCGAATGGGTGGTAATGGAGCGGAGCAGCCTGAGACAGTGGTTGTCGAAGGGGAGATTGTCGAGTAGGGCGAATGCATGTGTGGCGGACAGGGCGTGGCATCTATGATGGTATAGTATATGCCACGCCTTGCCTTTGTTGTGTCAGTTTTCACTGGGTTTCGGACGCGGTAGAGGCTTCGCGAACAATCTGACGTGCAAGTTCGGAGACTTCCGACAGCTTACCTGCCTGTGCCAGTTGTTCGAGCTCTTGGCACAGCTGTGCCACTCGAGACAATTTTTGGGCTAATGCGCGTTGGGCGACAAAAACACGCGCTAGGTCCTGTCCGTAGACGAGAATCTGGCGACGGTCCATCTCAGACTGGGAGTGCGGCGAAGGAAATGGTCGCTGAGGAAGTGACGGCAAGATCACACGGAAGCAGCTCCCCTTTCCCATTATGCTGGATACCTCAATGCGGCCTCCGTGGAACTCAACAGCGCGTCTGGCAATTGCCAGACCCATGCCCAGGCCGCCCTGTCGACGCGTCATATGCTCTTCTACTTGATAGAACATGTCAAAGATTCTCTCCCGCTCGGCGGCAGGGATACCGACCCCAGTATCCTCAATCTCCAGCGTTGTCCAGTTGTTCTCCTGAGAGACGCGCACGTAGACCCTTCCGCCGGGACGATTGAACTTGATGGCGTTGTCCAGCAGGTGTCTGATCGCTTGGATCAACATTGTGCGGTCACCAGTTATCGGCAATGGGCAACCAGCGGGCTGGACTACGAGCCTGATCCCTGCTTGATTGGCCTGGTACGAGGCTGCGCTGACCACCTGTTCAACCACTTGGCCTAGATCGAACTGCTCTATCCTTCCCTCAGGTACACTGCTGCGCACTTCCGCAAAGTCTACAAGCTCGTTAACGATCATTTTCAGGCGGTTGGCTGCGCCGGCGATAGCATGGATGGATTCTAGAGCAGCGGGGTCAGACGAATTAGCCAGCTCTTCACTCAATACATTGGCAAAACCCAGAATGATAGCAAGAGGGGTTCGCAGCTCGTGCGCGGCAATGTCGATAAATTCCTGTTTAAGGCTCTCAAGGCGCTTACGCTCTGTCAGGTCGAACAGGCTGAGCACCCAGCCGCGTTGAGCGCCAGCAACAAGTGGGGAGCCCATGGCTTGGATAGTGCGTTGGTGAGTAGGATATGACAGGGTGACCTCGACATTGACGAGCGGGATATGTTGGTCGGCAGCGTTGAGAAGGGTTGTGACGAGCTGCTGTGAGGGGAGCAACTCACTCAAATGGCGCCCTACGCAGTCGTGGCATTCGACTAATGCCTCAAAGCGAGGGTTGGCCTGCACCACGATCATTCTTTCGTCCAAGACGGCCAGCCCGTTAGGTGCTGTGGCCCACACCACGCGCAACTTCTGGTTGGTGACTTCCAGCTCTTGTCGCCTGGCGCGTTCTTGCTGATAGATGCGCACCAAGTCTTCGCCATAGCGCCTGGCCTGCGCGTAGGCCATTTCGGCTTCATCGGACGTGTCGGGAGGACGTTCGCTCATGGTCTTCTCATCTCCAGATCCATAGGCCGCTCCGATCGCGCCATTTTGTTGAGTGGTAGAATAGTGTAGTGCAACGACCTGCATTATGCAAACATCTGTCTCGTTCTAGGCCGGAAGGTTGAGAACGAAACTTAACATAATAAAACAGAGCTTGACTCTGAACGTGTTATGTGTGATAATAGAAGTGGATATCTGGCAACGTTGTCAGATAACGTTGCCAGACGGGTGCGAATCAGAGCAATGGTTGCTACTTTGAAGGATGTGGCGAGAGCCGCCGGCGTATCGGTCAGCACTGTCTCACGCGTTGTGCGAGATGTGGATTATATTGATGCTGCCACACGCCGGCGCGTGCTGGATGCCATTCAAGCACTGCAGTACCGACCGAATCCTGTTGCGCGTCGCCTCAAATACGGGCGCACGTACACAATCGGCTTCATTATCCACGATATTTCTAACCCATTCTATGGCCACCTCGTCATTGGCGCAGACCGTTATATTAGCAGCATAGAGTCGCCCGAATTCGATTTGTTCATTGTGAACACGGGACGCGATCCGAAGAAGGAAAAGCATGCCGCTGAAGTTATGCTTGACCGGCGCGTTGAAGGTGTCATTCTGGCTTCTACAGCGACATCGGAGTGTCTGGAAGCTTTCAGGGAAATGGTCGTCCAGCATGGTATTCCTGTCGTGTCTATAGATAACTATCTGGGTGGCTTCGAATACGGCATCGTAAGCGCAGAGAATCAGGTCGGAGCTTATCAGTTGATGCAGCATCTGATACAACACGGACATCGTCGCATCGGGGTTCTGGCCGGCCCAGAGGCTGAGAGCCACGCCCGAGAGCGCATGGAAGGTTGTCGTCAGGCATTACAGGAAGCAGGCTACACATCGGAGGGGATGCTGATTGCTGCCGGCAACTGGTCGGTCGAGGATGGCTATCGGATCACACGAGAGTGGTTGGAAGGTAAATGGCCGCCCACAGCTATTTTCAGCAGCAACAACTTGATGTGTATGGGCGCCTTGTACGCCATTCAGGAGTGTGGCTTGTGCGTGCCGCGGGATGTAGCGGTTGTCTCGTTCGATGGGGTGGAGTTTGGCACTTTCCTGCGACCAATCTTGACCACACTGGGCTATGACTGGGAGAGAATCGGCGAGGAAGCTGCCAGACTGGTGTTGCAGGCTAGAACAGTAGCGGGCTATAGCGATCAGCCACACTACGTGAGAGTACCTGTACAGCTGTTGATCGGCGAGTCGTGCGGGTGCCACTTTGCTTCGAACCGCAGGCGAGATATAGGGGAAAAAGGTAGCTCATCCGCACGAAGAGCGGAAAGGAGGTGCTCCAAGTGCGAGGGTTGACGTTTGGTGCTGTGAAAGGTTGATCGCGTTACATCGTGCGTGGAATGCATAAGAGGTCCGACAACAGCCACCCAGCATGAAGGAAAGACCATTATGATTACAAGGAGTAGGTCATATGATAACCGAGATTCCCAAGTCAGAATTCCAAGAACGCATCAGACGCGTCCAGCAGGAGCTCGCCAGACGCGGACTCGATGCCTTGTTTGCCTTTGGCAGCGAGGCAGAACCCCAAAATGTGCGTTACCTCTCGGATTATTGGCCAGCATTTGAGACGGCTGGTGTATTGGTGCCTGTGGAGGGCGATCCCATCCTGATCATCGGGCCGGAGAGCTTAACCTATGCCCAGAGTCGCAGCAAAATTGAGAAGATTCGCCAGATCCTAGAGTTTCGCGAGTCGGCTGAGCCAGAGTACCCAGGTAAACAGCTTGACACGTTCACCAGCGTCTTCGATGAGATCTCGCACGGCAAGGGTGTGAGACGATTGGGCATGGTAGGCTATCCAATTATTGTGGCCCCGGTTTATGAAGCGCTGCGGCGTGCTATGGCTGGCGGTGAACTGGTGCGTGCAGATGACATTCTCATCGAAATGCGCAAGGTGAAAAGTGAGAACGAGCTGACACTGCTGCGGCGCGCTTTCCAGATCTCTGAGCAGGCAATAGAAGCTGTGCTCAACCACATCAAGCCCGGGATGAGTGAAACCCAGGTGGTGGGCATCGCTCAGGCTAAGATGTACGAGCTGGGTGCAGAGTATGAGGGACACCCCCTCTATGTGCTTTCCGGCCGCAACAGCGCCAATGCCATCGGGCGCCCTACCGCCAAGAAGCTGGTGGAAGGCGAGATTATCCAGCTCAATATTGGTGCGCGAGTGGGTGGGTACTCGTCCAGCGTGGGCCGGCCGGTCGTGTTAGGGCGCATGTCGGATGAGATTCGGAAGTTCCTGCAAGTGGGACTAGACGCCTCGGCAAAGACTATGGAGGTTATGCGGGCTGGCGTTCCTGCGCGTGATGTGGCATTGGCTGTGCAAGATTTCATCACACAACGTGGGTATGGCGATTGCATCCTGTACGGGCCATGCCATGGTATCGGCCTGATGGAGTGTGAGCATCCTTGGATTGAGACCAATTCGGATTACGTGCTGCAGGAAAACTATACTTTCCAAGTGGATTGTTTCCTGTACACCCCAAATTATGGTGCACGTTGGGAGGATGGTGTGCGGGTCACTAAAGATGGCGTGGAGCAATTCTCTTCCTATCGGCGTGAGCTAATCGTCATCTAAGGCGAGATGCTAGGGCCTGACTGTGTTTCGCCTCTCGCCAGTGCGTTTAGCTGTGCTCCACCAAGGCGGCGCGTAAGCCGGTTGCCTGTGGCTCTGCAAGGGTTTGCTCTGCCTGACCGCCTGTGATTAAATTCAGGTTGTGCGGAAGGTAGTGGAATAGGGGGATCAGAGATGCAAGGCACAGTTGAGGCCATTTTTGTCGTTGCGGCGGGTGGACAACCTATGCAGTCAGTCGACGAAGTAACTGCTCTAGAGGGATGCGGACTGGAGGGCGATCGCTACTGCGAGCGTACCGGCTACTGGACAGGCGTGGATGAGTGTCAGGTGACGTTGATCCAGGGAGAACATCTAGATGAGATCTTTCAGCAAACTGGCATCCATGTGCGAGATGGTGAACATCGACGTAACATTGTCACGCGTGGCATCGAGCTGGAACAGCTGCGAGGCCGACAATTTCAGGTGGGTGAAGCCATCCTTGAATACGACCGGCCGCGACCGCCCTGTTCCTATGTGGAGAGCCTCACGGAGCCGGGAATGATGCGGGCCCTTATGGGACGAGGCGGCATCTGCGCTCGTGTGGTGCGTGGGGGAAAGATTCGCGTTGGCGATACGATTATTGCCCGGTAGAAGCACCTGCCAGGATTGGTAACACTCATGACACCCGAAGATGCCATCCGCAAGATAGCCGCGCTGTGCCGCTCAAGAAGCGCGATCAGCGAGGGAGGCAGATCTGGCTACCGTAGTGGTAGGGTCTTCATTGATACAAGCGGGCTGCAGAGGGGAGTAGTTCCTTGTCCACGCTGCGGAGCGCTGATGGGAATGGGCAGCATCACCGTGTGTCACGATGATGGGCGCACGGTTCGCTTTAATCCGAGGCTGTTCCATTATGCCGAAGCAGGCCATCCTATCACGAATCGCGATGTGAACTGCAAGCTCCTGGTTGCGATCATGAGCGATGCCTGAGGATGGGAGACTGGCTGTCACCGGCGCTTCTGGAGGAGGATGCTGTCTATCTCGGTGTCCTGACAGCGTGGGGCGTGAAGCCTCTCAGCCGGTTGGAATATTCAGTTAAACCGTGGGTGCTCACGCTCTTCCGAAGGATGGCGCTCGTGACAGCCAGTGTCACGCGTTATGCAGCGAATGGCACTCCTTTGCATCATTTGGTATTCAGCAGGGATGCCCAGCTTGTGGAGCAATACCGCGCAGAGTTCGATCAACGCAAGTTGGAGGGTGAGACGGCGCGTTTGGTGCGTAGAGAGGCATACTATTTTGGGTATCCGCCCTGCTGTGCGGAGGAGTACATCTGTACTCCGGATGCGCCTAATGATCTGCCACCGGCTGATCAGACACTGCTGTTTCACCGTGCTTGCAGCGGATGTGTAGTAACTCCACGGCTGCTCCCCTTGTATCGGGCTGCATTGGCTGAGGCTAAGCGGATCTGCCGGCACGTCTCATCACATCCTTGGCTTTCTTCTGAAACGTTCTTCTCTGGCCTGAGCGCACCAGACCACATCGAGGGATGTATTATGGGCAACAAGGCGATCAGCTATCTTACTCGCGCATAAGGTGTGTGCTTACTATGGATTTAGAGTATTCTGTTGGGCTCTCGGCGACAATGATGCGTCCTTCGTGCCACGGTGACCCTTGGCTCTCGTTTTGCGTTTCGATATCGTCTGCTTTGCGTAGGGTAAACATCGAGTATGCGTCTTGCAGGGCTTAAAATATCATGATATTATAAGCATTCGAAACCTCTTTTTCTCCTCCTTTTGTAAGAGGGCCAGGGAGGTGGCGGGTCCCTGGCCCTCGTGATTTTGCGACCCCGTTCTGATAAATCGCGCATTCTGTGTGTTCTTGTGTTAGGCAAAGTTTTGCATACAATGCTGACTGAAGTTTGCTTCTAAGGGGATGTCTATGCGTAGGACTCGGGGGCTGACCCTTCTCGCTCTTCTTGCTTTCACTCTCATCGTTAGGTTTGTCATGCACGCTGAGGTTGTGGATGTTGCAAGCGCCGATGCCCCTTTGTCGCGACAGGAAGCGACCCTATTATACGGTTTGACGCTCTCACCTTCTGGAATCGATCCGCATGTGAATGCTTCTTCAGAGCTAGGTATCCCGTTGCGCAGCGTGTATGATACGCTGGTATATCGTGCGACAGGTTCGCCCGAAGCATCGCAGCAATTTGTGCCTGGGCTGGCTGAGTCGTGGGAGATTAGCGAGGATGGCCTGACATACACATTTCATTTGCGGCGCGACGTGAAGTTCCATGATGGCACTCCCTTCAATGCTGCTGCCGTGCAAGCAAACCTCCAGCGCATTGTGGATCCTGCCACTCGATCACAAAAGGCTGTGTTTCTGCTTGGGCCATTTCGTTCAGTCGAGACCATTGACGAATACACAGTGGCAATTCATCTCTTCTCTCCTTATGCGCCGTTGCTGGATGGGTTGTCTCAAGTATATCTGGGAATGGCTTCGCCACAGGCACTGACTCGTTGGGGCGTTGACTATCAATTTCACCAAGTAGGTACTGGGCCGTTTCGCTTTGAGGAGTACGTGCCCAACGACCATTTGACTATCGTGCGCAACGATGAGTATGCTTGGGGGCCTTCTATTCACGACCATCAGGGTCCCGCACATTTGGAACGTGTTGTCTTCAGGTTTTTCACCGATCCTGCAGGGCGTTCCCTTGCTCTGCAAGCCGGAGATGTCCATGTCATGGGGGAGATCCCGCCGCTGGACGCAGCGCGTTTACAGGAGGATGAACATTTTACAGTTGTTCCCGTGCCTATTCCGGGCCAATCGCTGGGTCTGATCCTGAATACGCAGCGTCCCCCTCTGGATGACGTGCGCGTGCGGCGCGCGCTGTTGTTTGCCACCAACCGGGAGGAAATTGTACAGGCCATTTTTGGTGGTTTTTCGCCTCCTGCGACCGGCCCACTTAGTTCAGCCACGTTTGGCCACATTGAGATGCCGGATACACTTGTTCGATTTGACCCAGCAGAGGCAGCGCAGCTGCTGGAGGAGGCAGGATACACGGATACGGATGGTGATGGCGTGCGCGATCGAAATGGTCAACCGTTGCTTCTGGATGCCGTGTTGATGACATGGGGGTCTCTACCCGAAGTGGCTCAATTGCTTCAGGCGCAGTGGATGACTGTTGGCGTCCAGTTGCGTCTTCGCACATTGACTTATCCTGCTGCCTTGGAGGCGGCGCGCGCAGGAGATTACCATCTTATTCCGCAGAATTATGCTGGCAGCGATCCCGATCTGCTTCACACCTACTATCACTCCAACAGCACGTTCAATTGGACTCGCGCGACGGACGTTGTGTTGGATGATCTGCTCGAGCGTGCGCGCGAGCTCGGTGACCCTGCCGCGCGCGCAGAGCTGTATGCCCAGGCGCAAAAGCGCATCATGGAGCTTGTGCTCCTCATTCCTATCCGGGATCCGGTCAATCTGAATGGGGTGAGCACTCGCGTGCAAGGATTGCGCTTTGATGCCCAAGGATGGTTCCCCATCCTGCACGACGTTCGTCTCCAGTGACCATTTCCTCGGTTTTCAGAGCGCTATGCTTGTCTTAGTTGTGCGTCGCTTGGTGGTGGCCGGCTTCGCATTGTGGGGCATCGCCACGCTTGTGTTTGTGTTGCTGCGCGTACTGCCTGGGGATCCGGCGCGCACTATTCTGGCTGCCTCAGGTGCCTCTGAAATGGCCATAGCGCAGGCACGTCAGCAGATGGGGTTAGACGAGGCGTTGCCCGTCCAGTATGGTCGTTACCTGTGGAACCTGGCTCGCGGAGACCTTGGGCGTTCCCTGTTCAGCAACCGACCTGTGCTCCTAACCATCACAGAACAGCTGCCATTCACCATCGAGCTCGCTCTAGCATCCCTCGTGATCACGGTTGCCATTGGATTGGGCCTGGGGATGGTGGCTGCCTTGTATGCTGGTAGCTGGATCGACCGTATGGCTGCTGGCATTGCTGTGTTGGGGGTGTCCACCCCGTTGTTTTGGTCTGGACTGCTCCTCATCTGGTTGTTTAGCTTGGTGCTCCGTTGGCTGCCAGCGAGCGGGGCCGATTCGTGGCGGCATCTGGTGATGCCAGCAGTGCTATTGGGTTGTGTTGGCGCTGCGCCACTAATCCGGCTGGTGCGTAGTAACCTGCTTACCACGTTGCAAGCCGACTATATCACTGTTGCACGCAGCAAGGGATTGCCCGAAACCCTCGTCCTGCTGCGCCACGCCTTGCGCAATGCTCTATTGCCTGGACTTAACCTGATAGGGTTGCAGGCCGGCTTCCTCTTGGGGGGCACAGTGGTCACCGAGACCGTGTTCGCACGGCCTGGTTTGGGCCGGGTCGTCGTGGATGCAATCTTGTGGAAAGACCTGCCCGTTGTGCAGGGTGCTGTGTTGCTGGTTGCCAGTATTTACATCGTTGTCAATCTTGCTGTAGATCTCATCACTATTGTTCTTGATCCACGCCAGCGTGGAGCTTAGAGGATGGAACCTCGACGTTGCTGGCCTCGCGTCTGGTGTGTCTTGCGTGCCGACTCTCGTTTCCGGGCGGGTGGTTGTGTGTTGTGCCTGATCATCTTCGTTGCTGCCGCTGCGCCATTTGTGGCGTTTCATAGCCCGACAGCTGCCACGCCGGCGAGGCAATTCCTGCCGCCTGGCATCGAGCATCCGGCCGGCACCGACTTGTTAGGGCGTGATGTGTGGAGTCGAGTGGTGTGGGGAGGACGCCTTTCCCTGGCGGCCGGAGCAGTAGCAGCTGCACTAACGGTCTTGCCTGGAAGCTTGCTGGGACTTTTTTCTGGCTATGTCGGGGGAAGAGTGGACTCATTCCTGATGCGCGTTGTGGATATGGCGCTGGCTTTTCCCACCCTGTTGCTCGCCCTGACGATCGTTTCTGTCCTGGGGCCTGGGCTTACGAGTGCTGCCTTAGCTGTTGGGTGTGCTGGTGCCCCTCGTTTCACCCGGATTGTGCGTGCTGCTACTCTCAGTGTGCGTTATGCTCCCTTTATCGAAGCAGCTCGCACGATTGGCTGTCCCCCGGGGCGTATACTATTAAGGCATATCGCCCCATTCGTGTTGGATACTGTGATTGTTTTGGCGTCGTTGGAACTAGGCTACGCTTTGCTTAACATCGGTGCGCTCAGCTTTCTCGGCTTGGGAGCTCAACCTCCCGCGCCGGAATGGGGATTAATGTTGACCGAAGGTCGTGCCTATCTTGGCGTGGCGCCTTGGATCACGGCGGTGCCGGGATGTGCGATCACGTTAACCGTGTTAGCAGTGAACTTGCTAGGAGATGCCCTGCGCGACGCATTGGGGTTGCAGGCACGCGATCAGGGAAACGGAGAAGGGTGATAACGCTTGGCGAAGAGTATGGTGTGAACTGCATAAATAGCGAAATTGACCCAAGATACCGCAAAGGTGTACCATACTTTGGATTGGAACGATATCATCCAATAGAGGTATAACAAGGCATTGGTATAGTGGCTATATCTGTCAGCGAAGCACGAGCTTAATTAAGGGTGTCGCATGCATGAGCTTACGGTCACGGAAAATATCCTTAATCTCGTATTGGAGGCGGCGCAGAAAGCGGACGCTCGCCGTATCACTGCCGTTAACCTGGTGATCGGCGATCTGTCCAGCTTTGTGGACGAATCGGTGCAGTTCTACTTCGACCTGCTCAGCCGGGGCACCATTGCAGAAGGCGCTGTGCTCAATTTTCGGCGTGAGCATGCCGTCGCTACCTGCCGCGAATGTGGACATGAGTTTCAGGTCAGCCCTCCCCTTGCGCCCTTCTGTCCAAATTGTGGCGGTTACCAGCTGGAGGTGTGCGGGGGACAGGGATTAGCTGTGGATAGCATTGAGGTGAGTGATGCAACTGGAAGTGAAGAAGCAGATCCTGAGTGCCAATGACCAAGTAGCAGCACAGAATCGAGCACGCCTGGACACAATTGGTGTGCTGGCTATCAATGTAATGGCCTCACCGGGCGCGGGTAAGACGAGCCTCATTCTGGCAACTGCCGACCGGCTTCCGCGTGAAGTTCGACTGGGGGTGATTGAGGGAGATCTGGCATCGCGGATCGATGCCGACATAATAGCGTCACACAACATCCCTGTCACCCAAATCAATACTGGCGGCAGCTGCCATCTGGATGCTCCAATGATCCAAACCGCCCTTGACCAGCTACCTCTCCAGAACGTTCGCTTGTTGTTTATCGAAAATGTAGGTAACTTGGTTTGTCCGGCTGAGTTCGAGTTGGGGGCTCATCTGGATGTCGTGGTGGCCAGCACACCCGAAGGGCATGACAAGCCGTACAAGTATCCCGGCATGTTCGCTCGTGCAGACGTTGTGGTGCTGAACAAGTCGGATTTGCTGGACGTTTTTGATTTCGACGTGGCTTACTTTGAACGTGGCCTGCGCATGGTGAACTCTGTGGCGCCCCTCTTTGTGCTCTCCTGCCGCACTGGACAGGGACTGGATGCGTGGTTGGGGTGGCTGTTAGACCAGCTGGATTGTCACGCGAAGCCTGCTGATGCTTCCTCGTGACAGAACGATTTTCGAGTAATGCAGCTTTCTTCCCCTGATTCTTCGCGACCATCTTCTCAGCATCGGCTGCGTGTCGAAGTGCACGGAGCCGTGCAGGGCGTGGGATTTCGTCCGTTTGTCTACCGGTTGGCGACCGAATTGGGTCTCACCGGTTGGGTGATCAACGACACGCGCGGCGTGTTCATTGAGGTGGAAGGTCCTGAACAAAACGTGCGTCTCTTTCAGGAGCGCTTGGTGCACGAGGCACCACCTCGTGCCGTCATCCAGACCGTGGACTCCCTCTGGCTCGAACCGGCTGGTTATGAGATGTTCGAGATTAGGCATAGCCAGGCGGTCGGGGTGAAGACAGTGCTCGTGTTGCCTGACATCGCCACATGTAGCGATTGCCTGAGAGAGCTGTTCGACACGAATGATCGAAGGTATAGTTACCCTTTCATCAACTGCACTAATTGTGGCCCTCGTTTCACCATTATTGAAGCGTTGCCTTACGATCGCCCTAATACGACTATGCGGCACTTTGTGATGTGTCCAGATTGTCAGGCCGAGTACGACCAGCCCACGAATCGACGCTTTCATGCCCAACCTAATGCTTGCCCTGTCTGTGGGCCACACTTGGCCCTGTGGTCTTCTCAGGGGGAGCTACTCGTCGGGGGTAACGACATCCAAGTGTTACAACGTGCTGCTGCAGGATTGCGCCATGGATTCGTTATAGCTGTGAAAGGGCTAGGGGGCTTCCATCTGATGGTGGACGCGCGTAATCACGATGCCGTGGCAGCGCTGCGCCAGCGCAAGCGTCGTCCACATCGGCCACTCGCATTAATGGCACGCGATTTGGAACAGGCACGCATGCTATGCCTTGTCTCGGGAGAAGCAGAACAGCTGCTCTCTGGGCCTGAAGCGCCTATTCTGTTATTGCCTCGTCTGCCGAATGCTCCGGTGGCAGACAACGTGGCACCCGACAATCCCAATCTGGGCATTATGTTGCCCTACACACCTCTGCACCACTTACTACTGCGCATGGTAGATTTTCCGGTGGTAGCGACTAGCGGTAACCTCACCGACGAACCCATCTGCATCGATGAGCACGAGGCGTTGCGGCGTCTGGGTGGGATAGCAGATCTATTCCTGGTGCACAACCGTCCCATCACCCGTCACGCAGACGACAGTGTGGTGTGGATTGTGGATGGTCAGGCCCAAATGCTCCGGCGTGCGCGCGGTTATGCACCATTGCCGGTGATGGTTGCGCAACCATTGCCCACCATTCTGGGGGTGGGCGCTCATATCAAGAACACAGTCGCGCTCAGTGTGGGGCAGCAAGTGTTTATCAGTCAGCACATTGGCGATCTGGAGACCTTGGAAGCGACCGCTGCTTTCGAGCGCGTGATCATCGATTTTCTGCGTCTTTATGAGGCAAAACCGGAGGCCATCGCTCACGATTTGCATCCGGATTACGTCTCTACGCGTTGGGCACAGGAAGTGCGAGCTGGTCGTTTCACTCAATTGCCCATCGAAGCGGAGGAACTCCATCTAGTCGCCGTGCAACACCACCATGCCCATTTGGCGGCTTGTCTCGCCGAAAACAAGGTGGTGGACGAGGCGCTGGGGGTGACGTGGGACGGAACAGGATATGGAACGGATGGCACTGTGTGGGGCGGAGAGTTCCTGTTGGGCGATGCTGCCGATTTCGTGCGTGTTGCCCATCTAAAACCATTCCGTTTGCCAGGCGGCGAAGCAGCTGTGTTTGAACCACGTCGCGTGGCGTTGGCGCTGTTGTGGGAAATAATGGGGGATGCTGCATGGGAACGTGATGATCTGGCGCCCCTGCGCGAGTTCTCGATGACCCAGCGACGGCTGCTGGCGCAAATGCTTCAGCGTAGTGTCAATGCACCTATTACAACGAGCGTTGGCCGTTTGTTCGACGGTATTGCTGCCCTCGTTGGACTATATCAGCAGGTAAGCTTTGAGGGGCAAGCTGCCATTGCGCTGGAATTCGCTGCCGATCCAACGGTTCGAGAAGCTTATCATATCCTTCTGGAGGAGACCTATAGTGAGAATGCATTACGGCCAGTGTGGATACTCGATTGGCAGCCGTTGCTGACAGAAGTGCTGGGTGATTTGCAGCGCGGTACTGCCATTGGTATCATAGCGGCACGTTTCCACAATGCCTTGGTGGAGGCGATTGTGGCAGTAGCCCGACAGGTAGGCTGTGAGCGCGTTGTATTGTCGGGAGGGTGTTTTCAAAATCGTTGGTTGACCGAAAAGTCAGCGGCGGCGTTGCGTCGGGCTGGCTTTGAGGTTCTGCTGCACCGTCAGGTGCCGCCCAACGATGGTTGTGTCAGTTTAGGGCAGGTGATAGTAGCGGCTGCGAAACTGGGACGAGATAGGGTGTAGTTGAGGTAGAAGATGTGTCTGGGAATTCCGGGAGAAGTGCTGAGTATTGAGCAGAACGCTGTGGGCATCGCAATGGGCAGGGTGAGCTTCGGTGGTGTCGTGCGTGAAGTGTGCCTGGCCTATGTGCCAGATGTCCAAGTAGGCGATTATGTCATCGTTCACGCCGGCTTCGCGCTCAACAAGCTGAACGAAGAAGAGGCAAAGGAAGTTTTTGAAATGCTGGAACAGATGAGCGCGTTGGCCGATGCCGATCCGGAGGGTGACGGGTGAGATGCGCTTCGTGGATGAATACCGCCGCGAGGCGGACGCACAAAAGCTGGTGCGGGCTATCGAGAAGCTGGTCACCCGTCCGTGGACAATTATGGAGATCTGTGGGGGGCAGACCCATAATCTTATTAAATTCGGTATCGACCGGTTGCTGCCCTCCTCTATCACGTTGGTGCACGGTCCGGGTTGTCCGGTCTGTGTTACTCCGCTCGAGCTGATTGACAAGGCGATCTGCATCGCGCAACAACCCAACGTGATCTTCACCTCGTTTGGGGATATGTTGCGTGTGCCAGGTTCTGCCTCTGACCTGCTGAGCGCTCGAGCGCAGGGGGCGGACGTGCGTATGGTTTACTCCCCCCTGGATGCGCTGGCACTGGCACAGAAACACCCAGAGCGCGAGGTGGTCTTCTTTGCTGTGGGATTTGAGACCACGGCGCCCGGCAATGCTATGGCGGTCTGGCAGGCCAAGCAGCTGGGTCTGCGTAATTTCTCGATCCTCTGTGCCCATGTGTTGGTGCCACCCGCAATGCGAGCGATTCTGGATTCACCTGATAACCATATCCAAGCTTTCCTGGCAGCCGGACACGTTTGCACTGTGATGGGTACGCGCGAATATGAGCCCATTGCCGAGCGGTATCGCATCCCGATTGTGGTCACCGGTTTCGAGCCCTTGGATCTGCTTCAGGGACTCCACATGGCTTTGAAGGCGCTTGAAGAGGGACGTTGGGGGGTGGAGATTCAGTACACGCGTTCAGTGACGCCCGACGGGAATGTAGCTGCACGACAGCTAATGCACCAGGTTTTTGAAGTGTGCGACCGTCAGTGGCGCGGCATCGGGCTCATTCCTGCCAGTGGGTACCGGCTGCGTCCTGCGTGGGCGGACTTCGACGCAGAGCAACGTTTTGACCTGTCCGGCGTGGTTGCTCAGGAGTCCTCTGTGTGCATTGCTGGCCAAATCTTGCAAGGCTTGAAGAAGCCTCCTCAGTGTCCTGCTTTTGGTACACAGTGCACGCCGGAACATCCGTTGGGAGCACCTATGGTGTCTTCCGAAGGCGCCTGTGCAGCTTATTACCAATATGGTCAGCATTCTTAGTGAAGAGGTGTCGGCATGGCAGGCAGCTTGCAATGCCCTATCCCCATCAGCGACTACCCAGTGGTGACGCTGGCGCATGGTGGAGGCGGCCGATTAAGCCAGATGTTGATCGAACGCCTGTTTGTGCCCACCTTTGCTAATGCTGCACTTGAAGCGTTGCATGATGGGGCTATCCTGGAGCTGGAGGGGGCACGTCTTGCTTTCTCGACCGATTCTTTTACCGTGAGCCCCCTTTTCTTTCCTGGTGGTGATATTGGTTCACTGGCGATACATGGCACAGTAAACGACCTGGCAATGTGTGGCGCGTGGCCCCTGGCCCTTGCGGCCGGTTTTATTCTGGAAGAAGGCTTGCCGATGGAGGACCTGTGGCGCATTGTGCTCTCGATGCAGCGAGCTGCTGCTGAGGTCGGCGTGCCGGTGGTCACTGGCGACACCAAGGTGGTTGAGCGCGGTAAGGGGGATGGGATATTCATCAATACGACCGGCTTGGGGGTGATTCCACCAGGGGTGCACATCGCGCCGCAGCGTGCCGCTCCGGGTGACATCGTGCTCATCAATGGCCCGATCGCCGAGCATGGGATCGCGGTAATGTCACAGCGTGAAGGGCTAGCCTTCGAGACCGAACTTGTCAGCGACTCTGCCCCTCTGGCCGATCTGGTGGCGCGCGTCTTGGAGGTGGGAGGTTCTCGTGTGCATGTACTGCGCGATCCTACGCGCGGCGGCGTTGCCAGTGCATTGAACGAGATCGCAGCCAAAGCATGCGTGGGGATCCGTCTCGAAGAGGAACGTATCCCAATCGGAGATGCTGTGCGTGGCGCATGCGAAATACTTGGCCTGGATCCGCTTTACGTTGCGAATGAAGGTAAATGTATCGCCATTGTCGCACCCGAAACGGCCGATGGCGTGTTAGAGGCTATGCGGGCTCACCCTCGTGGTGTCCATGCAACTCCCATTGGTGAGGTGGTGAACGAACATCCCGGTAAAGTTTTTATGCGCAGTCGCATCGGGGGCCTACGCGTCGTGGACATGCTCAGCGGTGAGCAACTCCCACGCATTTGTTGACGATCAGCAGCTCAAACCCCCTTCAGATCGATCGTGAAAGGGGGCAAGCGCGGCGCCTGCGCATTCGCTTCGATGTGTGCCACAATGGGAGCGAACTCCTCGGCCGGATAGTCCTCAATGCGACCTGTATCGCTCAGCTGGGTCAATTCTGGCCTGATCGGCAGGCGACCAAGAAGCGGTACGCGCAGGGCACGTGCCAGCTCGTCGGCGTGGCTGGGGCCAAACACCTCGTACGACTTCCCAGTATCCGGGCAGACAAAATACCCCATGTTCTCTACCAGTCCCAGCAATGGCACTTGAAGCATCTCGGCCATTTGTGCCGCTTTATGTACCACCATGCCAGCTAAGCTTTGGGGTGCCGTCACCAGCAGGGCACCACTCAGGGGCAAGAATTGCATAACTGTCAACGAAGCGTCGGAGGTGCCTGGTGGCAGGTCCACGACCAGATAATCCAGCTCTCCCCACACCACATCCGTCCAGAACTGCTGGATAGCGCGTCCGATAAGCGGACCGCGCCAGATGACAGCGTCGCTCTCGTTGCGCAGCAACAGGTTGATGGACATCAGCTTTATGCCTGTGCGGCTGGTCGCCGGCAGGATACCTAGTGGGTCGCTGTCCAGCTGGATTGTTCCTTTGGGTAGAAACATTCTCGGAATACTTGGACCGGTGATATCAGCGTCTAGGATGCCAACTCGGTGACCTTTGCGTCGTAGTGATACTGCCAACAAACTGCTCACAATGGATTTGCCCACACCACCTTTGCCGCTCAGCACTGCGACCACATGGTCGATGCGGTTGACATCCGATGCTTCTTGAGGACGCTCCGCGATATCCTCGGTGGATTTCGGACGGGGTGTTGTCATTAGGAAGCCTTCTCCACACTCGCTTGTTGTAGGGCGGTAATGACTCGTTCTAGCTTGGCGCGAGCTTCTGCGGCCAGAGAAATCATTGCGGGATTGTCCAGCCATTTGCTCATTAGCGCGGGGTCCATTATGGACACAACGCTGCCAGTGTCTTCCTCGTATACGATAACATTGCACGGCAACAACAACCCAATCTCCAGCTCTGTCTGGAAAGCGCGATGAGCTAGAGGTGGGTTGCAAGCACCCAATATCACGTATTTGCGGAAATCGGCATCCAGTTTCTTTCTCAACGTCTCTTTCACATCAATTTCGGTTAGAACACCAAATCCCTCTACCTGCAACGCCTTTTTGGTGTGCTCGACCGCTTGTTCAAACGAGATAGGCAACCAAACCCATAGATCACTTTTATGATGTGCTCTGTTACCCATTTCACCGCTCTCTGCCGTTACCATCTAGTTTGCCTTAAGCCACCATGAGACACTTGATCATGAGCCAAGTTTATCATGCTACTGCAAATACTTGCAACTGGTGCGTATGCGATCTTCCCACCCTCTTGACTTTCTAGTGTTTGCGCTATCCGGTTGTTTTTTTCTGCAGGGGATGACGCCGACTTCACGTCTTACGCGACAACCATGCTAGTACGCTGAGCACACCTACACTTAGCACCCCCAATGCTATCAGCTTGAAACGTGGCGATGGTCCCACCACCGCCATTACCCCAAAAATCATACATAGCAGATAATATAGGGCTACGATTTGGCGTTGGGTCAATCCAATCTCCAGCAGACGATGGTGCAGGTGATCGCGTCCTGGTTGGGTCGCAGACACACCGCGTCGCCAACGTTGCACAATGATCCAGGCGACATCCAAGATTGGTACACCCAACACCAACAATGCGGTAGCAATGCGTGCTGGTGCTAAGATGGAAAGTGTTGCCAGTGTATAGCCCAGCATCATCGCACCCGAAGTACCCATAAAAACGCGCGCTGGATGAAAGTTAAAGGGGAGGAAACCCAAACAGGCGCCTGCTAGCGCGGTGGGCAGCAAGGCAATCTCTGCCTGGCCCAACCGGAACGAGTGAATGGCGAACAACACTGCTGCAATACAGCCGACCCCGGCAGCTAATCCGTCCAATCCATCCAACCAATTCACTGTGTTGATCATACCCATCACCCAGAATACTGTGATGGCGATCACAATGCCCCAGCCGAGATGGGGCACCAGATCGGGGATGATCACCAGCTGGCCGGTCCAGGGATTGGTGAAGCGCTCGATGAATACAGTGCCCGCTGTAGCCACCAAGGCTACTGCTGCCTGGGCAATGAACTGTGGCCAGGCGGACAGCTCGCGCTGGTCATCCCACAAACCGAAGAGGAAAGCGATACCACTACCCACCAAAACTGCTAGTAAGCGGCGCATGTCTTCTGGGTTGGTTGGTGGCCAGAGCATCAAGGCCATTCCTGACCCACAGGCAAAGGCTAAGAACAATGCAATGCCTCCACTGCGTGGTATAGCTTCCTTATGCATCCGGCGACCGCCCGGGCGATCCATCAGCTTCCAGTAATGTCCCAGGCGCACGCTGAGCGGTGCTGCCGTCAGCGCGACAATGAAGCTGAACAAGAAGATGAGCAGTGGGGGCAGCCAAACAGGAGATTGGGGGAACATAGCCGATTTGTCTTACCCTGTTGCCAGATAGACTACGGTGACGCCGTCACCTCCTTCGCCCTCCTCGCCTGGGCGGAAGGAAGATACTAGCGGATGGGTTTGTAAAGCTTGTCGCACCGCTTGGCGCAATACCCCTGTACCTTTGCCATGGATAATGCGCACCCAAGGCATACTGGCGCGATAGACGTCGTCTAGATAACGCTCCAGACGTATCAATGCTTCCTCAGTAGTCTGTCCGCGCAGATCCAGTTCACTGGTGGGTGTCGCAGCCAGCTCGCTAGGAGACCGCGGAATCTCACTTGGGATCGGCGTGATAAGAGGTATGGCATCCTCGACCTGCTTGTCAGTAGCGCGTGCGCGCAATTCTACTTGGTTGCGGCGCACTGTGGTGCGAAAACGGCCTACCTGCACCTCTACACGTCCACGACGACTCTCGATTACCTCGCCCGAAGCCTGCAACGGCTGTACCCAGACAATGTCGCCTGGGTGCAACGGCCCGCGGTAGGATGGTGCAGCGGAGGATGGAGGGAGCGGGGTCGCCAGACGCGCTTCCATAGCGTCCAATGTCTCAGCTGCCTGCTGCAACGCCTTTTCCTCGGAGCTGGTCTCCGCGTTCGGCTGCCATGGGGGCGACTTGGGCAGCTGGGCACGCAATTCCTTTAGCTCTCGACGTACCGTCTCGATCTCGCGGCGTGCTTCAGCGCGTGCTGCGTTAAGGATGTCGCGTCGTTCAGCGTCGATGCGCGCCAACCGTTGGCGCAACTCCTCCGCTTGTGCCTCCAGACGGGCACGTAAGCTCTCGGCGGCGGCGCGCTCGCGCCGTGCAGCATCCAATGTTGCCTGGATGTCATGCAACATTGTCTCCACCTGGCGCAATTCTGGGGCGATCAAGGTTTGGGCTGCTTCTACAATGTGCGCGTCCAACCCTAGACGGCGTGCGATAGCAAACGCGTTGGAACGTCCTGGCAGTCCGATAATGAGACGGTAGGTCGGTGCCAATGTCTCTGCATCGAACTCGACACTGGCGTTAGTTACTCCTGGTGTTTGATGGGCATACCACTTGAGCTCGGGGTAGTGGGTGGCAACAAATGTGGTAACCTCGCGCGTGCGTAGATGTTCCAGGATGGCGCGCGCTAGCGCGGAGCCTTCCAGGGGATCGGTGCCGGCGCCCAGCTCGTCCAGGAGTACCAACGTGTGGCGGTCACAGTGTTCCAGAATCTGTACGATGTTGGTGAGGTGACCCGAAAAAGTGGAGAGTGATTGTTCAATGGATTGTTCGTCACCGATGTCAGCATAAACGGCGCGATAGAAAGGTAGCTGGGAGCTCTCGGATGCCGGGATATGCAGGCCGGCTTGTGCCATACATACTAGCAGACCAACTGTCTTGAGCGCCACGGTCTTGCCACCCGTGTTAGGGCCAGTGATCACCAGAATGAAAGTTTGCCCGTCCAGCGCAATATCGATGGGCACCACCGTGTGTGGGTCAAGCAGGGGATGACGCGCGCTGAAGAGGCGGAAAGGGGGACGTGCGTCGCCATCCGGCCATTGTGCTGGCACCGCACGCAGCTCATCGGCATAGCGTGCCTTCGCCAGCGCCAAATCAAGCTCAGCGAGTGCTTGCAATGTCTCCCGCAGCTCTGTCGCTGCAGCAGCAACCCGCTGACTGAGCTGAGCTAGGATGCGCTGCACCTCCTGTTCCTCTTCTACTTCCAGCTGGCGCAGCTGATTGTTGAGTTCCACAGTCGCCATCGGTTCAATGAACAAGGTGGCGCCGCTGGTACTTTGGTCGTGGATGATGCCGCGGATGCGACCTTTAAACTCGGCGCGCAGAGGAATGACATAGCGTCCCTGTCGCTGGATGATGAGGGGTTCCTGCAAGTAGGCGCTATTCTCTGGCGAGTGCAAGATTTGTTCCAAGCGCGCCAGTAGACGCTGACGTACCAGCTCCAGCTCACGGCGGATACGCAGTAACATGGGGCTGGCCTCGTCCAGAATGCTCCCGCTTGGATGGATGCAGCGTTCAATTTCTTGCGCCAATTCGGGACATTCGTGCAGGTGTGTTGCTAAAGCGGCAAGCAGGGGCACGCGCTCGGCATAGGAAAGCACACTGCGTTTCAGTGTGGCGGCGCTCAGCAATGTCTGACGCACGTCCAACAGCTCGATGGGCAGCAGGATGGCAGAGAGAGTCGCCTGCTGGATGATGGTCCGAATGTCACGTGCGCCACCGACGCTCAGCGTGGGGCGCATGCTGAGCAACCAGCGTGCTTCGCTTGTCTCCGCTTGACGTCGGCGTGCCTCATCCAGATTGTCTTGGGGCATCAGAGCCAGAGCAAGCTCGCGGCCGGCTGCAAAATAGGTGTGGCGTGCCAGGCGCTCCAACACCTTGGGAAACTCTAGGGTGGCGAGATGTTTGGGATTCACCTTTTCAGGTCACACTTATAGCGTGAGAACCCGCGAGAAGATATCAGGCACTTCGCCACCCGGCAGCCAAATGCGCACTGCCCGATACAGCACGTACAAGGCAATGTTGAACATCGGGGCGAGGGAGGAAGTGCGCAGCTGCTCGCGTAAATTGGCACCGAGTGGTCCTACAGTGACCTCGGTACGCACCAGAAATTGTGCCACAGCCAGTACCAGGCTAAGCACAGCAACAGTGACCAGCAAGCCAACTACGAAACCAAACAACGTGGTAAGTGGTCCAATTACCAGACGGCGCAGCCATGCACGCCAGCTCGTGTCTCTCAGCTCCTCTAAGTCTAAGATGGTGGCTCCGCGACGACGCCGTTCTTCCGGGGGGATGTTCGCTACGTGCACAAACAGGTTGGTGCCTCCGAATACAATGAACAGAATGAGGGTAAAGGCCAGCGCCTGACTGCCTATTAAAGAGAATCCTGGCAGCAGGTCGAAAAAGAAATTACCCAATGGCTGGTAAAGCATCAATGCGATGATCAAGGCAATGTACAGGCTAAAGATCCAAATCAGCAATCGACCCACGCCTTGCAAGGCGCCCCAAACAGCACCTACCAACATGGTCAGGATCAATAGGTAGTCGAAAGCATTTAGGACGATCATCCGTGCTCACTCCTCTGCTACGGCAGTGGCGACAGCTTCTGCCAGCGTTCTATCGGCAATGAGGCGCCGCACTGCTTCGATATAAGGATACATCACGGCATCGTGTTCCAGAAAAGGTACTTGTTGACGCACCAGTTCATAAGCGGCACGTGTGCCGCGTCCCAACTGCGCCGCAGCACCTAACTGGGCACGACGGAACTCGATCCCCTGTGCCGCAGCCAAGATTTCCAATGCCAGAATACGCTCCAAGTTATCAAGCACCTGCCAAACCTTGCGCGCTGCGGTGCATCCCATACTGACGTGATCCTCGACATTGGCAGAGGTGGGAATGGTGTCCACACTGGCAGGATGCGCTAGTACCTTGTTCTCCGAGGCAAGCGCTGCTGCGGTGTACTGCACCAACATGAACCCAGAATTAAGCCCTCCGTGTTTGACCAGAAAGGCGGGTAGTACGTGTGCATTGCTCGCTTCATCGGTCAGGCGGGCGATACGCCGTTCGGAGATATTACCCAGCTCGGTAAGTGCCATAGCGAGGTAATCCATGGCGATGGCAACGATCTCCCCGTGAAAGTTGCCGCCCGAGATAACATCCACATTTCCTTGATCGTCGAAGAAGAGTAGCGGATTGTCGGTGGCGGAATTAAGCTCGATGTCTACCACCCAACGCGCATAGGCAATCGCATCGCGCGCTGCGCCGTGTACCTGTGGAATACAGCGCAGTGTGTAGGCATCCTGCACATGTTGGGGGTCCTGGCGATGCACAAAATCGCTGTCGGCGAGTAATCGGCGCAAGTAACGGGCGCAGTCCACCTGGCGTGGGTGGGGTCGCACGGCCTGAATGCGCTCATCGAATGCACGCAAGGTGCCATCCAGCGCCTCCAGGCTGAGGCAACCTGCTACGTCAGCCACTGTGCTCAACATCTCGGCACGTTCTACGGCCAGTGCGCCTAGTGCGCACATTACCGCTGTTCCGTTGGTAAGTGCCAGTCCTTCCTTGGCGGCCAGGGTGGTGGGTGCCAGGCCGGCGCGCCGCAGAGCCTCACTGCCTGGCAGAACATGTCCCTGATGCTCTGCCTCACCCTCGCCTATTAGCACCAGTGCCATATGCGCCAAAGGAGCTAGGTCACCGCTGGCACCCAGTGAACCCTGACTGGGCACCACTGGGTGCACTCCAGCATTGAGGAGCGCCAGCAATAGCTGGAGCGTTTCTAAGCGCACCCCCGAGTAACCTTTAGCTAATGTGTTAGCACGGACCAACATCATCGCCCGCACTACAGCGCGGCTGAAAGGCGTGCCAACGCCGACCGCGTGGCTCATAAGAATGTTGCGCTGCAGCTGTTCCACCTGTTCTGGCGGGATGACATGGTCTTTAAAGGCACCGAAGCCAGTGGTGATACCGTAGGCGATCTCATTACGGTGCACGAGCTGGGCGACCGCTTGCTCGGCACGTTGGACCCGTGCGATAGCGGATGGAGTGAGCTCCACGCGCGGAGCTCCTGGCGCTCCGTGCGCTACCGCCACTACCTGTTCGATGCTTAGATCGTCCCCGCTGAGGAAGATCGTCTCCACCCTGCACTAGGCTTCCGCTTCGTACACAATCACTCCAAGAGCAGCCGGCCCGATATGGCTCGCCAGCACTGGATCATACTGAATAATTGGGAATGCGACAGAGGGGAAGGTAGTTTGCAGCCGAGCTAAAAGCATTTTGGCTTCCTGGCTTGGTGTAGTATGCCGTTGCAGGATGGCGGCTTGCGCAACGTCAGAAAACTCGGCGACAAACTCATGCAGCTTTTCCACGGCCTTTTCGTGGGTACGCACCTTTTCAAGTGCTGTCAGCCGCCCGTCCTCAAGAAACAGGATTGGCTTGATGCCCAGTAGCGAGCCCAATAGTGTTTGGGACGCTGTCAGGTATCGGTTGCGCTGCAGGCTCTCCAGGTCAGCAGTGTAAAACACCATATAAAGATGGCTGATGATCTTACGCATCGCTCGCATGATCTCTTCGAGACGGGCACCCTGGGCGGCCAGACGCGCCGCGTGGGAGACCAGAATGCCCAGCCCGAGTGAGCTACTCAGCGAATCGAGCACCACAATTTCAGCGCGACCCAGCACGTTCCGGCTGGCCCGTTGGGCATTTGCCAGGGCACGGCTCAACTTGCCTGATCCGTGGATAGAGAGTATCTGGTCCGTACGGGCGCTTAGCTGGGCATAGACTCGTTGAAACTGCTCCACGTCCGGCGGTATGACGGATACTTGGGCATAGTCGTGCTCCAGTGCGCGAAAGAATTCCTCGCGCGAAAGGTCGATCCCATCGCGGTAACGTTTCTCCGCAATCTGAATGGTGAACGGAAGCACAGTGATGCCTGTCCTATTCCCTTCTATATGGGCCATGCTATCGGTGACAATGGCAACTCGCCCCATCGTACTATGCCTGCTCCAGAGAAATAATGTAGTGGTAATGTGGTTGCCCTCCGTCGTGCACTTCGATCGAGAGGCTCGGATAACGCGCCTGGATCGCCTCGGCCAGCGCCGTAGCTGTCGCAAGGTCGACATCCTCTCCAAAATAGATGGTTACAATGTTATATTCTGGCTTTATGGCACTGTCCAATGTCTGAAGGGCTACTGCTGTTATATCTTTGTTGCTGACAACTAGCGCGTCATCCAGTAGGCCAATCCAATCCCCCCGTGTGACCTTAAGGCCATTTGTCTGGCTGGAGCGCACTGCACGGGTGATTTCAATGGTGTGTACTTCTGCAGCGCTGTGGGTCATGCGTACAGCGTTGGCTTCCAAATCAGCTTGATAATTAAAAGCCAGCAACGCTGCGATACCCTGCGGAATGCTGCGCGTTGGTACCACTAAAGCACGCTTGGAAGAGAGCTGACACGCCTGCTCTGCTGCAGCAATTATATTGCTGTTGTTGGGCAGCACCAATACTTTTTCAGCCCGCACCGCTTCGATAGCTGAAAGAATCTCCTGAATGCTGGGGTTCATCGTTTGACCGCCTGGAATAACACGGCTCACCCCCAAGCTCTCCATGATGCGCACCATGCCCTCGCCAGAAACGACGCACACGATAGCGATGTCGGTAACGTCCTCGCTGGTGGCGCGCTGCTGTTCTCTAAAGCGTTCGTACTGCGCTTGCATGTCTTCAATTACCACGTCGGACAGGGTACCCTTGCTGGCACCGTAACTGATCGGGCGGCCAGGGTCGTGGGTGTGGATGTGCACTTTGACCAACCGCTCATCGCCCACTACTAACAAGCTATCGCCCATTGCTTCCAGATCACGGCGCAGCTGCTCTGTGTCCAACTGGTCGCCGTGTATAAGAAACTGCACATCATAGCCATAGGTGGTTTCATGATGGCCCAGCTGAAGGTGCGATGGCTCTAAGCTCTCCTTTACGGGAGCGGCGTCCAACTCGCAGGTCTCGCCGCGCAAGAAGCGTACCACTCCTTCGAGCAGGTACACGAGTCCTTGCCCTCCTGCGTCGACTACGCCAGCCTCTTTCAGCACGGGTAACATATCGGGCGTGCGTTGGTTTGTTTCACGTGCATCCTCGACCGCCTTACCCAACACAACCAGCAGATCTTCAGAGCTGGAGCTGCTGGCATGGATGGACTCGGCTATGGCGCGCATGACAGTGAGTATCGTGCCTTCCACTGGTCGGATGACACCGCGCATTGCTGTGTCGTAGGCTTCCTGCACCGCGATGGCCAGGTCTTGAACTGAGAAGATCCTCTTGTCTGACAGGCCACGTGCCAGGCCGCGCAAGATTTGGGAGAGGATCACACCTGAGTTGCCACGTGCTCCCATCAGGCCACCCCGCGCGAGCGCTTGTGCCACTCCTGCCGCCGATCCATCTGCACTGCTCTCGACCTCGGCCAGTGCTGCAGCCATCGTGAGCGCCATGTTAGTGCCGGTATCACCATCGGGCACTGGGAAGACGTTGAGTGAGTTGACCTCTGCCATATGGTGGCGCAACCATTGGCTGGCGGCAATCATTGCCTGGCGCAGACCGTGCCCATCACACACCCGACGATCTCTATCAGGTGCTGGTATCTGGGTATACGAGGGCGAATCAGTGACGTTTGACCTGCTTTTTCCCATCCCAATCAGCCCCACTAACGTGGCTCATCCTGCGAACTCACACGCAATCCCTGCACATGCACATTTACTTGTGCGACTGGCATACTGAGTATCTTTTCCAGGCGGAAGCGTACCAAGGACATCACGTTGCGTGCCACCTCAGATATACGTACTCCATACTCCATGATAATGTACAAATCCACAATGAGCTCTTCCTTGTGCAGATGTACTTCTACGCCGCGGTGACTGGCGTCGCGCGTCAGCAGTTCGCCCAAACCGTCGCGCAACCAGCGGGAGGCCATCCCTACTACCCCGTAACATTCGAGTGCGGCTTCACTGGCAATCGCTGCGATCGCCATGAGAGAGACTTCAATGCACCCCTGCTCGGTTTGGTAACGGATGGTCTCGCCGCGTTCCGTATGTGTCACTTGCTCATCCCTTCAGAATATGCTACACTTTCATATTTGTTGTGATTATCACAAAGCGATTGCTTGGATTCCAGGAGGCAGCATTCCTATGGCACAATGTGAAATGTGTGGCAAGACCGCCCAATTCGGCTTCCACGTGAGCCACTCAATGCGCCACGTCAAGCGCCAGTTCAAGGTGAACATTCAGCGGGTTACAATCGTTCAAAATGGCAAGCGTCGCAAGGTCAAAGTCTGCACCCGTTGCCTGCGCACGTTGAGCAAAGCATAGAGCCCTGCTTGGTTCTGCTGTCAGATCCATAAGACTTGTCAATTATACATTGAATTGCCAGGCGTATACAAGTTCTGTGAGGCATGGGCTTTGAAGGCAGACTTGCGCTATGATCCGGTTATCGGCTTAGAGGTGCATGTCGAGCTCAACACGACTAGCAAGATGTTCTGCGCTTGCCGCGCGGATGTGTTCGGCGCGCCACCCAATACCTACGTCTGTCCAGTGTGTCTGGGCATGCCTGGTACATTGCCTGTCATCAATGCGCAGGCAGTGCGCTTCACAGTGATGACCGGTCTGGCATTGCATTGTCAGATTCAGACGCACAGCGTTTTCGCGCGCAAAAATTACTTCTATCCTGATCTGCCCAAAGGTTATCAGATCTCCCAGTACGAGCTGCCTCTCTGCACGGATGGCTGGTTGGAGGTTGAAACGTCTGCCGGAGTGCGTCGTGTCGGTATCGTGCGGGTACATCTGGAGGAGGACACTGGCAAGCTCATCCATGTGGGTGAGCACAGCTTGGTAGATCTGAACCGTGCGGGTGTACCCCTGATGGAGATCGTTACGCGCCCGGATATGCATTCTGCTGAAGAGGCGTATGCCTTGGTTACCCATCTGCGTCAGATCGTGCGCTACCTGGGAGTGAGTAGCGGGGACATGGAGAAGGGAGCTATGCGCTGTGAGGTCAACCTGTCGCTGCGTCCTCAGGGCAGTCAGGAGCTGGGCACCAAGGTGGAGATCAAAAACCTCAACTCCTTCCGCAGCGTGCGCAACGCCATTGCCTACGAAATCGAGCGTCAGACACGCCTGTTGGAAGCTGGCACTCAGATCACTCAAGTGACAATGGGTTGGGACGAAACGGCTGAAGTCACTCGTCCACAGCGTAGCAAAGAAGAGGCACACGATTATCGTTACTTCCCTGAACCCGACCTGCCTCCGCTGGCGCTGGAGTCTGCCTGGGTCGAGCGTGTGCGCCAGGAGCTACCTGAGCTTCCCTATGCTAAGCGTGCACGCTTTGTCGCCGAATACGGACTGAGCGAATACGATGCCACCGTGCTCGTGGAAGATCGTGCGGTGGCAGATTATTTTGAAGATGTGGTGCGTTGTGCTCAGCCGTCGGTGCATGCCAAGCTGGTGGCAAACTGGGTAAGTGGTGAATTCTTCCGCATGATGCGCGAGACAGGGACACCCATCCATGAAGTGCGTATCCGTCCAGACGATCTGGCGCGTCTGATTGCGCTGGTGGCAAATAATACACTAAATCAAACTGCTGCCAAGCAAGTATTTGGTGTTATGTGGCAGACAGGTCGCGCGCCTGAGGTGATCGTACAGGAGCTCGACCTTGGCCAGATCTCCGATCGCGAGCAGTTAGCTGCGCTGGTGACACGTGTGCTCGCCGAGAACGCAGAGGCAGTTGCCTCGTTTCGTGCAGGTAAGGCCACAGCGCTGCGCTTTCTCATCGGGCAGGTGATGAAGGCGACGCGTGGTCGCGCCAATCCCCAGCTGGTGGAGATGCTGCTGCGTGAACAGCTGGGGGAAGAACAGTAGTACTACCTGCCCATAAACAGTATAGTGTATTGTACCAGCGTTATGCGCCGTAGCGTGATAGATCGAGCGACCGCAGATAGGCCGCAAACTCAGGCCCAATATCGGGTCGGTCAAGCGCAAATTCCACTGTTGTCTTGAGAAAACGCAGCGGGTCGCCTGTAGTAAACCATTTACCTGTGATGGGGTGCACAATTACCGAGGCAGTAGCCGCGAGCTCGTCGATGGCATCCGCCAGCCATAGCTCACCCCCCTTGCCTACCCGCAGGCGTTCCAGGATAGGGATCACCTCATAGGAAAGGACAAAGCGTCCCAGCTGAGCCAGATTGGAAGGCGCTTCGGCGGGGTCGGGCTTCTCGACCATGCGCTCCAGCTCATTGCGGTCGGATCCAGATTTCAACTTAGCCACCCCGTAGCGGCTGATCTCTTCGGGTGGCACCTCTTGCACGGCTACCACAGCCGCCGGTTGGTAACGCTCATACACTTCGATCAGCTGGCGGGCACAGGGCACGTCCGACTTGACAATGTCGTCGCCGAACATGTAGACAACCGCTTCGTCGCGGTGGATGACCGGGCGGGCGCACAGCAAGGGTGTGCCGTTACCGTAGGGGAGCTCCTTGCCCTGACGGATAAAAATGAAGTTCGCCATGCTGGAGATGCGTCGCACTTCTTCCAACTCGCGCCACTTCTTCTGTGCCTCCAGGTGCAGCTCCAGTTCGCGCGCGCTGTCAAAATGATCCTCTACGGCCTGATTACCCGATCGCGTCACTAACACGATGTCGGTAATGCCCGAGGCAACCGCCTCCTCCACTAAATATTGCACTACCGGCTTGTCCACGATGGGCAACATCTCTTTAGGCTGTACTTTGGTGGCTGGAATGAAGCGCGTGCCGTAGCCTGCCACGGCAATAATTGCCTTGGTGATCGCCATCGAATTCTCATCCTCCTGAAACTTGGACTGAGATTGGGGGACGGCGCAAGTGCCAGTCGGTGCGCTGCTGGTAGGCATAGGCGATGCGCAGAAGCATGCTCTCGCCTAGCGGTGGCCCCATGAGCTGCAATCCGACTGGCAGGCCGTCCACAAAGCCGCATGGTAGCGAGATGCCACACATCCCCACCAGGTTCAGGGACACGGTAAATACATCGCTCAGATACATTTGCAATGGATCGTCCAGCTTCTGACCGATGCGGAAGGCCACCCCCGGAGTTGTTGGACAGGCCAGGACGTCCACCTGCTGCAGCGCGCGCTCGAAATCCTGACGGAGCAGGGTGCGCGCTTTTTGCGCCTTAAGGTAATAGGCGTCGTAATAGCCGGCGGAGAGGGCATAGGTGCCCAGCATAATTCGCCGTTTCACCTCCCTGCCGAAGCCAAGAGCGCGGGTGCGGAAGAAGGTCTGCCACATATCCTCTCCCTCAACACGCAGGCCATAGCGCACACCGTCATAGCGTGCCAGATTGCTGCTGGCCTCTGCCGTGGCGATCAGGTAGTAGATTGGGATGCCATATTGTGTGTGTGGCAGGGAAACCTCAACGAGCGTGGCGCCGGCTTCTTCCATAACATTTAGGGCTTTTCGGACAGCAGTCTCCACGCCCGGTTCGATCCCGGCAATGAAGTACTCCTTAGGCACACCGATTTTCACACCGCGCAGACCTTCGTCACGCTGGAGCTCTCGCTCGTAATCGGGGACAGGGGCATCCAGGCTGGTTGCATCTAAGGGATCGTGGCCGGCAATGATGCGCAAGAGCAGAGCGGCGTCACGCACATCGCGCGTCAACACGCCAATCTGATCGAGTGATGAACCATGCGCAACCAATCCATAGCGGCTGACGCGGCCATAGGTGGGTTTCACGCCGACGATGCCACACAGTGCGGCGGGCTGGCGCACACTGCCTCCTGTGTCTGAGCCCAGTGCCCCCATTGCGAGGCCAGCTGCCACCGCAGCGGCGCTGCCACCACTGCTGCCTCCGGGCACACGTGTCAAATCCCACGGGTTGGCTGTGGTGAAGAAGGCGGAATGCTCAGTGGAAGAGCCCATGGCAAATTCATCTGTGTTGGTCTTGCCCAACAGAACGGCACCTGCCTGGCGTAGGCGTGCCACCGCGGTGGCATCGTAAGGGGGCATAAAGTTCTCCAGAATGCGCGAGCCACAGGTAGTCTTGATGCCACGCGTGCAAATGACGTCCTTGATTGCCAGCGGGATGCCCAACAAAGGTGCATCTTCACCATGGGCACGACACTCATCCGCTTGACGGGCCTGGTCGAGGGCGACCTCGGCTGTCACGGTGATATAGGTGTGCAGCTGCCCATCCAAGGCGCTAATGCGCTCTAGATAGGCACGAGTGAGCTCCACCGCAGAGAGCATGCGTCGCTGTAGCAGAGGAAGCACAGCATGGATGCTCAGGTGATACAGCTCGGTTGTGCCCATTTCACTCCAGAATAGCTCGCACGCGGAATTGATCGTCCTGGACGTCCGGAGCATTTTGCAACAACGCCTCGGCCAGGGTCAGACCAGGCGCAGTCTGGTCGCCGCGCATTACGTTACGTAGCGGTAAAACGTTGGTCATCGGCTCGACGTCGTCCGTGTCGAGCTGGTTGATCACGCTGGCGTACTCCAAAATGGCAGAGAGCTGGTCGCGCAACAACTCGATCTCGTCATCGCTTAAGCCAAGGCGTGCCAACCGGGCCACGTATTCCACCTCTTGCCGGCTCAGTTTGGGCATCGAACAACTCCTGGGGAAGGATGAGGATGTACCGGTGCCAAATTATAACATTATCTGTAGGGAGGAGCAAGGATACTAGGGGACTGGGGACTTCTCCTCTCTATGCGGAAAACCCTCACTGCGAGGGATGATGCATACCACCCACTAGCATGTAGATCTTAGAGCTGATAGTTCAGTCCTTGTTAGCGCCGGCGCACAAGGACACGATCGTTGCATCATCTCCCGCTTTTTCGTTTCGGTGTCTTGGCAGTTTGGCTTTCTGGCTAGCAGTTATAGTGCTGGCCACAGACCAGGTTCTCTTAGCTTGGTGCCGCTGCCAACTCTGCTTCTGCGACACCGACACCTCGCACAGCCAGCCAGATGGCTCCCAGGCCAACCAGTGCGAATACGATCCCAATGAAGATTCCCGCCACCGGGATCAACGTCAACACCCACAGGATGCCTGTGCCAAGCAACATCGCCCAGATCGGATGCTTGGCGCGTGCCGCCAGAATGCGCTCACTCAGCGCGTAGGCGGTGATCAGCCCACCGAAGTAGAATGCAAGCATCAGGTACAGTACCACAATGGTGCCAGCAGTGGAACCGAGCAAGAGCGTGAGCAGTGCGGTGGAACCTACGACATAGCTCAGCAGGATTGCGATGCCTAAGCTGATCAGGCCAGCCACAATGACAAAGACCAGCAGAGCAAAGGGGCTGACCACGCCCCATCCCAAACTGGAAAATGGGCGCGCACGCAATGCAGCAGATGCGCGGCGCAGCCAGCTGCCCGCCAGCCATGCAGTTAACAGGCCAACCAGCAACAAGCGCAGCAAACGTTGCACCTGCTCAATTGCCCAGGCGGTCGAACCAAATTCTATGGCTCGTTCTGGCTCTGCCTCTCTGGGCACTTCTGGCTGGCGGTGGATAACTTCGCCGCGAACTGCACCCTCTGGCAGCGCAACCGGGCTGCGGCTGGTGTAAGCAAACTTGCCTCCGACGTATGCGTCCTGTGTGAAGCTCAGCCCATACGGTATCTCGGGCAACCGGAATCCCTCGGGCAATGCCGGTAGGAAACGAGCGAGGGAGAACTCAGGTCTAGCTTCGGCATCTGCCACACCAAGATCAACGTTACCATCTATGCTTCCAGCGATATGGACGCTCTCGCCACCACCGACCACGTCGCCGGCGATTTGGCCTGCCAGTATCATCTGGCTTGCTACAGCCCACACATTGCCACCTACATTGCTCTCTGCTTGCAGCTCTACACTGTATGCCGCAAGGTTGGCGTCATCGCCGATCCGACCTCCGTCCTCTAATACCAACACTTGAGCGGCAGCGCGCACGTCGTCCTGCACGGTACCGCGAATGGCGATCGCCTGTGCGAAGCTGATCAGATCGCCCTCGATCGTGCCATTGACCAGTACCACGCGGCCAAATGCAATCAAGTCACCCTTAATCGTGCCATCGATAACGATTTTGTCGGCGGCAGCGTAGAGGTCGTCATCGACTACTTCGCCGGCAGCGACAATAACCTCCTCTCCACCTCGACTCTCAGCATGTGCATTGCTGCTCGTTAGAGGGATTACTGTGAGCGCCACGATCAGTCCAATGACCAGAAAAGGGTAGGCTCGTTTGATAAACATAGTTTTCTCCTTTAGGATAACTTGTCCACCCCTACCCCCACGTTAAGTTTACATCTTACATCTTACATCTGATGTTGTGCCGTGAGCAAACTATTGAATGACCCGGAAAGCAAGGTAGCAGGAGAGAAGATTTCATTTCAGCTCTCGTTGCAGATGAAGAGAGTTAGAAAATCAGACTTACGGTGTGGGTGCTGACTAGAACCACATCTCCAAGATGCGGTCAATACGGAATGAACGCTGTGCCTGACGCAGGTGACAATAGGCAATCAGATACTTGTCACTTGCGTCCAGCGGTACCACGCGACGTTCGGTAACAATGCCATCTTTGTTTATGTAGCGTAGCCAGAGTTCGTACTTGTTCATAAGAGCATGCTGAAGGATAGAGGGCAGATTACCCCAAGGGGTCTGTGGCCAGCTAATAAAACCACCTTGGGCATTGATCAAGTCACCCAATGTGGTCACGCTGTGGCTTCTCAGCATACGGGTAAGCGCATACAGTACCTGAGCAGTGATGCGTGCATCGCCTAAAGCGCTGTGAGCGGCGTCTGTGGAAATATCCAAGGTGCTCGCGAGAGAGACCAAACGATTGCTAGGAAGTTCCAACCAGCGACGTGCTAGCGCCAGAGTGTCAACCAGATGCGCGCGCGGCGGCGGCCAATGCAAACGTCGCCATTCTGTTGCCAAGAACTCAACGTCAAATAAAACATTGTGCCCGACTATGACAGCGTCCTCGAGGTAATCGCGCACGGTCGCTGCAATTTCGGCAAAACGGGGAGCGTCTCGCAGTTCCTCGTCAGAGATACCGTGCACTGCTTGTGCTCGGGGGTCTATCGGACGCTCTGGGTTGACTCGCCTTACAAAAGCTTCGATCTCCTGATCGCCACGCTGGAGCACGATGGCAATCTCACACAGGCGGTGTCCCATATAGGGGTTGAGGCCGGTCGTCTCCACATCAACGACGGCAAACGTGATGCGATCCAATGTGCTTTGGAGAAGTGATGTGGGCGATGTGTCCATCTTTACCCCTGACCGGCGGCCGAGGTGTGTTCAACCAGACCTCATTATGCTATTCTGCTGCTGAGGGCTACATCCATGCGATTTGGAGTGAGCATAGCCAAAAAGCACCAAGGTTGTGAGATCCCTAGCTTTCGCTTCCTGCGCGTCGTTTATCCTCAGAGCCTTTCTCCTTTTGTGTGTGCCAGGGCAATCGCAATCCCTTTCATGCGTGCAGGTCGGAACACCCCAATATTCGAGATCAGCTGCCCAGCTGCTGCCCTAGCTGATAAGCCTGCTCCAGCACCTCCGGTCGATCGCGAATTTCACCGGGAGCATTGGCGCTGCCATACACCAGCCCAACCAGATCGGCTTCCAAATAGCGCATGATATCCTGGAACATGCGAATGGCATTAACGGCTCCCGAAGTGTAAGGGTCCACATCACCATAAGTGAGCATCACACCAAACCGTTTGGCGCCTAGCAGGTTGCCCACAGCTCCTTGAAGGGCATAGCAGCGATCTATGAAAATCTTGGTCTGTGCTGAAACGCTGAACCAGTAGATCGGACTGGCGATAAGAATAGCATCCGCTTGGCGCAGATGTGGATACAGCTTTTGCATATCATCCTGGATAACGCACACACCATTCGCTTCCTGGCAGCTTTCGCACGCGTCGCAGGGGTGGATATTTAACTCCCCTAGATTGAAAATCTCCACGTGTGCACCATTAGCGCGTGCTCCGGCGGCAGCTTGCTCGACCAGCACGGCACAGTTACCATTTCGACGCGGACTACCATTTACGATGACAAGATAATGTTCAGCCACTTACATCACCTCACCTTATTTGCCTGGGGAGAGGACACAGGTATTAACCATGGCTGATTTGACACCGTGTTAGAAGCAGGTTTCAGCGTTAGCATGTTTAGACTCGGTAGATCCCTCGGCCAACTCCATCTTCATTGGTGATGATACTTCTTCGGTGCCAACTGTGTCTTCTCTTGTTGGCTTCCGAGCTGGTGTGATCAGACGACAATGTTCACCAAACGCCCTGGCACATACACCACTTTGCTCGGTGTACGGTCGCCTAGATACTTGCGGGCGCCTTCAGTCTCCAACGCGCGTGCCTGCGCTTCCTCCGCACTGATATCCGCCGGCGCCGAGAAACGGTCACGCACTTTGCCGTTGACCTGCACCACGATTGTAATGATCTCTTCGGCAGCGAGCTCTTCATCCCACGCGGGCCATGGTTGCTGGTGAATGCTATAAGGTCGGCCACATCGTGACCACAGTTCCTCGCTGATATGCGGGAAGGCTGGGGCCATCAATAGCAGCAACGTCTCAATCGCCTCCTTCCATGCTGGGGTGTGCACGACTGGTGTCTCTTTGGCCTTGACGAGGTAATTCGAGTACTCCATCAGTGCTGCCACCATAGTATTAAAGGAGAACGTCTCCATATCCTGTGTGACGCGACGGATTGTCTGGTGCTGCTTGCGGCGCAGGGCACGTATGGAAGCTTCATCCACCATCGTGACCTGATCAGGCGCCGCAGGCTCGTCCAGAATCAGGTTCCATACCCGCTCCAGAAAGCGCTGGATGCCCAACACGCCGGTGCTGTTCCACGGGCCGCCCTGATCCCAACGAAAGCCAAACATCAAGTAGCCACGTACGACATCAGCGCCATAGCGTTGGACCAGGTCATCTGGCGCAATAACGTTGCCGCGACTTTTGCTCATCTTCTCGCCGTCCTCGCCCAGGATGGTTCCTTGGTTGAAGAGGCGTAACATTGGCTCGCTGAACGGTACGATACCCATGTCGCGCATTGCTTTGGTGAAGAAGCGTGTGTAGAGCAGGTGCATGGTGGCGTGTTCCACACCACCGGTATACTGGTCTACTGGCAACCAGTAAGCACCTTCTTCGGGATTGAAAGGTATGTCGTGAGCGCTCAACGGTTGGTTAGCCTTCCAGTGTCGTTCCATATAGGCGTACTGGTACCACGAGGAGCACATGAATGTATCCATTGTGTCCGTCTCGCGCTCAGCTGGGCCGCCACAACGGGGGCATGTGGTATACCGGAAGCCCTCATGAAACTTGAGCGGCGACTCGCCGGTTGGCATAAACTCCACATCGTCAGGCAAAAGCACAGGCAGATCCTCATACGGCACCGGCACGATACCACATGCAGGACATTCGATCATAGGGATGGGCGCACCCCAATAACGTTGCCGGCTGATCAGCCAGTCGTGCAAGCGATAAGTGACAGCAAACTTACCGATGCCTTGCTGTTCCAGCCAGCGCGTCACCGCGTGGCGCCCCTCGCTCAGCTCGGTGAGCTGGGCTGGCAAACCGTACTGTGCTGCCAGCTCAGGTGTCCATTCCTCTAAACTGTACTTGGCAATCGTGGGGAAGCCGCTGAACGGGCCGCTATTAACCATAATCCCTGGGCCCGTATAAGCCTCGGTGAACGGCTGGCCGTCCCAATCCTTAGGAGCAACGACCACCGGAATGGGCAGGTTGTACTTGCGCGCGAATTCGAAGTCGCGTTCATCGCCACAGGGCACCGCCATAATGGCGCCAGTGCCATGGGTCATAAGTACATAGTCGGCGATCCAGATGGGAATACGTTCGTCGTTGACCGGGTTGATGGCATATGCGCCAATAAAGACACCAGTTTTCTCACGGTCAACCGCTTCGCGCTCAATGTCAGCCATGCGGCGCACCTGTTCTACGTAGGCTTGCACTTCTGCACGTCGGTCTGGGGTAGTCAGCTTCTCGACAAGTGGATGCTCTGGTGCCAGCACCATGAAGGTCGCGCCCCACAAGGTGTCAGGGCGTGTGGTAAAAACGGGGAGGGCGTGGTTGTCCTTTTCGGTGCGGAAAATGACTTCAGCACCTTCACTGCGCTTAATCCAATTGCGCTGCATCGTGATCACGCGTTCCGGCCATTCCAGCCCGGAAAAATCCAACAGCTCTTCAGCATAGGTGGTGATGCGCAGGAACCACTGGGCAAGGTCCTTCTTGATCACCGGGGTACCGCAGCGCTCACAGTGGCGATCCTCCCCCCAAACTTGCTCGCGTGCCAAGGTAGTGTTGCAAGTGGGGCAGAAATCGACCGGCGCCAGCTTTTTGTAGGCCAGTCCGGCATCGTGCATTTTTAAGAAGAACCACTGCGTCCAGCGATAGTATTCTGGTTCGCAGGTGACACATTCGCGCCGCCAGTCAAACATGGCGCCCATCGAGCGCAGCTGCTTGCGCATGCGCTCGATGTTGGCATATGTCCATTCCTTAGGGTGGATTTTGTGTTTGATGGCGGCGTTCTCCGCAGGCAGGCCGAAGGCGTCGAAGCCCATTGGGAAGAGCACATTGTATCCGCGCATGCGCATCCACCGTGCCCGAGCGTCAGAGGGCACCATGGCGTACCAATGGCCAATATGGAGATCGCCAGAGGGGTAGGGGTACATAGTTAACGCATAGTGCTTGGGGCGCGAACGATCGACATAGGCATTGTAGAGACCGTCCGCCTCCCATTTTTGTTGCCATTTGGGTTCAATTTGCTGGGGAATCCATTTATCCGGCATAGGTTGTCCTCTACTCATACACTGGCGTCAACCAGCCGTGGCGATCTGGCTTCTTGCCTTCGATGATAGCGAAGAACTCGTCTTGAAGTTGCTTGGTGACGGGGCCGCGCCCACCTGCTCCCACTGGCAGACCATCAATCGTGCGAATCGGGGTGATCTCGGCAGCGGTGCCGGTGAAGAAGACCTCATCAGCAGCGTAGAGCATCTCACGTGGGATGTTTTGCTCTCGCACCGGATAACCTAGGTCTTCGGCCAGCTGCAGCACAATGCGCCGCGTGATGCCGCCCAGGATAGAGGCAGACAGCGGCGGCGTGTAGATCACCCCATCGTAGACCAGAAAGATATTCTCACCACTCCCTTCACTCACATAGCCGTATACATCCAGTACAATCCCTTCTGCCAGTCCACGTGCACGCGCTTCCATCACTACTAGCTGGGAATTGACGTACTGTCCGCCGATCTTGGCCATAGCCATCAGGGTATCAGGCGCCATACGCCGCCAGGTGCTCACCCCTACGTCTACCCCCTGCTCAAGGGCGCCTGCACCCAAATACGCACCCCATTCCCATGTTGCGATGACCGTTTCCACCGGGCAGTTCAAGGGGAAGACACCCAGTGTGTCGTATCCACGAAACACCAGGGGACGAATGTAACACGCTTCATGCCGGTTGCGGCGTATGGTCGCTTTGATCGCCTCGGCAATCTCTTGTTTGGAGTAAGGAATTTCCATACGGATTACCTTTGCGGAGAAGAAAAGGCGATCAATGTGGGGCATCAGGCCAAGCACTGCTGGCCCGCGTCCCGTCTTGTAAGCGCGAATGCCCTCGAACACACTTGAGCCGTAATGCAGCACATGCGCGAGTACGTGCACCTTTGCTTCGTCCCATGGAACAAACTCACCGTTAAACCAGATGACCTCGGCCTTGGAAATCGGCATAGCGCTCAACCCTCCAATCAGTGCGCGTGGCTAATTCGGGGAAGAAAGACAATAATACATGCTTAGGTGGTAAAAACCCTTCGTCCCAAGACGAAGGGTCTCGCCGAACTGCGTACAAACACCATCTAGTAAAAACCAGTGGAGCTGAGGGGATTCGAACCCCTTACCTCTTGAATGCCATTCAAGCGCTCTCCCAATTGAGCTACAGCCCCACAATGACGAGCCGCCAGCTTGGCTGCACCGAATACCAAATACTATCTGACGGATGGAGCTGAGGGGATTCGAACCCCTGGCCTCATCAGTGCGATTGATGCGCTCTCCCAGCTGAGCTACAGCCCCCCATTATTCATTTAATAGTATAATGCATTTCTTCTTTCATTGTCAAATCTTTTTGAGACATGTTGGGGGGACATCTGAGTCGACAACATCTATTGAGATGCATTTCCTGACGAAATCTGAGCAGTAGGAATGCTTTTTCGTGCCTTCGTAGTGGTGCATTGAGCGTCAAGACACTACGAATGGGGACGCCGGCGTTGCCACAGCAAACCCTTGCGTGGTGCTAGCAGGAAAGTAAGCAAGAAGAGTGCAGTTGCAGTCAGCACGACCGCAGCACCCGAGGCTACGTTGAAATAGAAGCTCAAGTACAGTCCCACAATGCCAGAGAAGGCACCCAACGCCGCGGCCAGTATCATCATCTCGGACAGTCGGCGGGTCAACAGATAGGCGGTTGCGCCTGGTGTCACTAACATCGCGGCAACCAATCCCACTCCTACCGTCTGCAGCGACACAACCACTGTCAACGCTAGCAGTACTAGCATCAGGTGGCGCAACAGATTAGCGGGTAAGCGCAGCGCGGCGGCGTGGACGGGGTCGAATGAGATCACCAGGAATTCTTTGTAAAGAAGTATGATGGTAGTCAGTACCACGCAGACCAACCCGCCCATAAGCCACAGATCAGCCGGGCTGACTCCTAACACATTGCCAAACAGGATGTGGGTCAGATCGACTGCATACGTTCGGATAGTACTGATGAGCAGCACTCCCAGCGAGAGCGATGCTGCAAACAGGATCCCGATCGCTGTGTCCTCTTTGATGGTACCCTGACGTGAGAGGAAAGCGATTCCCAATGCCACCGCCACCCCTGCCGCCAGTGCACCCAGCGTCAGGTTGATCTGCAGCAAGTAGGCAACCGCTACACCGGGCAGGATACCGTGCGCCAGCGCGTCGCCCAGGAAGGCCATCGAGCGCAGCACAATATAACATCCCACCACAGCACACAAGATACCCACCAGCATTGAAGCAATCAAGCCTCGCTGCATAAAACCGTATGACAGCGGTGTGATCAACCAATCGATAATCATCGCCGTTTGGTGGAATCAATCGGTTCTGGTGGGCAGCAGTGGCTAGCTGTCGCCATGCGCTGTCCACCGCCATGGATTTCGAGCCAGAAGACCTGCCCACCGAATGTTTCCGTGATTGTCTCGGGTGTTAACACCTGCTCCGCTGATCCATAGCGGATCAACCGCTTGTTGAGCAAGATCACTTGTTCGAAATGTGTGGCAGCTAGATTTAGGTCATGCGTAGAAAGTAGGACGGTCACACACTTATCGCGCAACTGTTCAAGCAACCTCATGGTTGTCTCTTGCGTGGCAGCGTCGACCCCGGTAAAGGGTTCGTCCATCAGCAGGATGTGAGGTTCCTGAGCTAGCGCGCGTGCCAGGAATGTGCGCCGTTGCTGACCACCGGAGAGCTCACCAATAGGACGATCTGCTAGCTCAGCGATGCCAAGCTGTTCCAGGCTGCGCATCACTATCGCCCGATCATAGGCTTTCGGACGTTTCAGCCATCCCAAACGGCCATAACGTCCCATCATAACTACATCAGCCACTGTGACCGGAAAGCGCCAATCTACTTCCTCGCGTTGCGGCACGTATGCGACGCAATCGTGGTGTGCCCCTAGCGGCCGGCCATGAATGAAAATTTGTCCAGCTTGCACGGGCAACAGTCCAACCAGCACTTTAAACAGGGTGGATTTGCCGGCACCATTTGGTCCCACCACCGCCACCTGTGCTCCGTGAGGCACCTGCAGCGTAACATCCTGCAATGCCAACTGCCCGCCATAGGCCACTGTCACATGATAGAGCTCCAAGCGGGCGGGTTCATCCGGCAATGACATCTCAACACTTCGCCTTCTCTCAAGACGTGTTCGCATCACACCAAGCCTTTCTCATCTATCTGAGCACTCCCGGTCGAGCATCTCAGTAAATCCCAAAGTCCCCCATTCGTCGTGCTTCTCGGAACTCTATCTTCTCCCTCTCGCATGTGCGCGGCAGCAGATTCAACTACTATACCCCAAAAGCTACCGCAACGCCTCTACGATGAGCCGAGTGTTATGCCGCATCATATCCAGGTAAGTAGGCGCCGGTCCGTCTGCGTCACTGAGCGAATGAGTGTATAGGTTGCTGACCACTTTCACGCCGGTATCGCGCGCGATCTGCTCTGCTAGCTGGGGATTGGTTCCTGTTTCCAGAAAGATAGCTGGTGCACCAGTCTCCTTGATGAGCTCAATCAAGTGTGCTAATTGTTGGGCCGAGGGAGACGCCCCTGTGCTTACTCCTGGCAGGATGGTACCAATGACGCGGAAGCCATAACGGTCTGCAAAATAGCCGAAGCTTTCATGGTTCGTCACCAGCAGACGACGTTCTAGTGGTATCTGTTCCACTTGCGTGACGATCCATTGATCCAGCTCGCGCAGCCGTTCGTTGTAGGTTTCGGCATTCTGTGCATAGACAAGGGCGCCTGCCGGATCGGCCTGGCTCAATCCGTCCCGAATGTTCTCCACGTAACGGATAACGTTGTTCGGGTCGAGCCAGAAGTGGGGGTCATTCTCGTGTTCGTGATGACTTTCTTCCCCTTGCATTACCTCTTCTTCTGTGGATTTCGCCGTGTGCTCCTCGCCTTCTTCCGCACCATGCTCATAAGGCTCTCGGAACGTCAAGCCCTTGGCCGCTTCGATGAGCTGCCATTTTCCACTTGCACTTTGTAGCACTTCCTGTAGGAATTCTTCCAACCCACCGCCATTGATTATCACCACGTCGCTCTCGACGATCTGGCGCAAATCCCCGGGGGTGAGCTCAAAGCTATGCGGGTCTACTCCCAGAGGGATAAGAGAAGAGACAGTCAAGCGTTGGCCGGCCACATTCTGCGCGATGTCGGCCAGAAACGACTCGATGGCTAGTACGCGCAGTGGGGGTGTTTCGAGTGAAGCTGGCGGAGTGGGTGTGAACGTCATGGCATACCCATGCATACCAGGCGAACACCAGAGAGCAACCAACAACCCGATGAGAAACCAACCGAACACCTTGTAACGTGCCATCTTTTCACCTCACCTGTATCTAATCTAACTTTATCTAACTTTGGTCCTAAGCTATGAGAATTAGACCTTTCCAGGAAGGGAGATCAGCTCCTAAGTGTAAGCAAGAGAACTCATCCCTTAGTCGGCAGTCTCGCCCGTGCCGCTCCCATTCTGGGGTGCTTCTGCTACTCCTTCTCTTGGTGTCTCGCGTGGTACAAAGCTAAAGAAACAGATGGATGTGCCACTTCCCTCTCCAGACGATCAGAGCGAACGTAACCCTGTACCTCATTAATCGTCTGTCTGACAGTTGCGACAGATCCCATAAAACTCTAGCAGATGACCGCGAATCTGGAAGTCGAAGCGTTCTGCCAGCTCTGCTGCCAGCTGCTCCGCACCGCAGCGTTCGAACTCGAAGACAGCTCCACACTCTCTGCACAGCAAATGGTGATGACCACCCTCGCCGGTGACGTAGCGCTGAGCGGCATCTCTCAGTAAAATGGGGCGGATCAACCCTAGCGTGGTGAGCAGCTCAAGGGTGCGATAGACCGTGGCGCGGCTCAGCAATGGATAGATCTGGCGACCTAGCGTTAGCACTTCGCTCGAGCTGAGATGATCGCCCCCTTTTTCTAGTACTTGCACGATAGCTTTGCGTGGCGCCGTCAACTTGTAACCGGCACGTTTGAGCGCCTCCGATATGTTCTTGGATGTGTCCATAACTTAAGCCGAAATGAGAATTTGTCTCAATTACATTTTCCTTATGATAGACTTACACTCATTGTTTGTCAAGTCCACAGCGGATCCCACCGCCATGCTTGCTGTGCGCATCCGAAGACGGGGCACAGTTGTTCTTTGCGATTGAGAGAGATTCTTCGTAGGGGGAAGGTCGAGATGGAAGACAACCCCGTCTCCGTCGATTTGGCAGGCTTAGTGTGGCGGTTTATAGTAGCGCTCAAAGGGTTGCTTCACATTCCTCTGTCGCAGATGCCACTGTGTGCACCGCACTGCGGCGGATGTCTCTAGACGCGTGAAGGGGTGAGACGATGGAAGCCAAACAGTGTTGGGAACGTGCACTCGCCGGCAGCACCTGGTTATTGCAGCACCAGCGGGCCGATGGCAGCTGGGAAGGACTGACGAATGCTCAGCTAAGTGCCTTCTACAAAGGCAGCTGGGCCTTCGCCACAACTGGACAACCGGCATCAGCGCACCGTCTGCTTACCTATGTGCGTGAGCGCTTTATGACCTCGACAGGCGATTTCGTACCGCGCATGAATGTGGTGCACCAGGCAGCTCATTATCTTTACATTAATGCCTACTTGGTCATAGGCAGCATGGCAGTGGGGCGATATGAAGTTGCTGTGCCAGCGATGCATTTCCTGACAGCGCAGCAGGATGCACATAGTGGTGGCTTCTTCTCAGCGCAGACGCTGCCGAATATCCCAAGTACCACGGACACCATTTCCACCGCAGCGGGAGGCCTCGCCTGCTTGGCTACTGGCCACATCCAAGCAGCTTGCCGTGCCGGCGAATACCTAGCGCTTTTGCTCGAGCAGCAGCACCCTGTCTCCTCCTACTTCTACACAGCTCTGATGCCTGATGGAAGTCTGGCAAGGGTAGCATCTGAATCAGAATTGCGCTGGTGGCGCGTGATCGATTTACATGCCCCCGATCAGTGCTGGTATGCTCTCGGACTCCCTTTTGCCTTCCTTGTTCTGCTCTACCAAGCAACTGATCAGATGCGTTATCGCAGTGCCGCCGAGGCGTACTGTGCCCTGCTTGAGCGGTGCGTCAACCCATGGGAGGGCCCTTCCAGCGGCAAGGCAGCATGGGGATGTGCGATGTTGTACCATATCACTGGTGAGACGCGCTACCGCGCGATCGCCTTAAAGGTGGCGCGTTACATCGCTGATCATCAGGAGACAGATGGACATTGGGTTATGGCAAAGATGAAAGGAACGTCGGGCCAGGCTGCCGCTGCACTAGACAATGCCGACTTTGACGTGACCGCTGAGTATACTTTGTGGCTTGGGCTGATTGCCACTCACGTCTTGGCGCGCGATGCGGTATAAGACGAACTTTTAGCGAGTGTGCGCGTGACGCGTTGGGTAAAATAACGCGACGGGACATCTTTTCCCCATGAATCTGGATCGACGGCTGTTGCGTGAAACGCGCAATGCCTTCCCCTTCCTGCTAACGGTGGCGCTGTGCAGCTGGTTGGCGGGTGTGCTATTGGTAGGGCAGGCATTCGCACTCAGTCAGGTAGTCGCGCGAGTGTTCCTAATGGGGGATACGTTGCGCGATGTCTTGGGCTGGCTGCTTGGATTTATTGCGTGTGCACTGGGGCGTAGCGCATTGGTATGGGGTGGGCAGGTAGCAGCCCAGCATCTGGCTGGCATTGTGAAACGCGATCTGCGTACCCGGTTCATAGAACGGCTGTTTGCACTGGGGCCGGTCTACGTTCAGGGAGAGCGCACTGGTGAGCTGGTCACCACTGCATTAGAGGGTATTGAGGCGCTTGACGCTTATTTTGGTCAGTACTTGCCCCAGTTGCTCAGCGCAGCGTTGGTGCCACTCACCTTTCTGTTACTGGTCACCCCGCTTGATCCCATCTCTGGAGTGATCATGGCGGTTACCGCGCCACTTATTCCCTTCTTTATGATGCTTATTGGCAGCCAGGCGGAGCAGCTCACTCGACGACAGTGGCGTGTGCTCAGTCGTATGGGAGCGCACTTCTTGGATGTGTTGCAAGGGCTGACCACGCTCAAGGTGTTGGGGCGCAGTGCTGAGCAGACAGAGATCATCGCACGCATCAGCGAGGACTATCGTCAGCGTACTATGGCTGTCTTACGCGTCACCTTTCTATCGGCCTTGATGTTGGAGATGCTTTCTACCCTTAGCGTAGCAATCGTAGCGGTAGAAGTGGGGCTGCGTCTGCTATACGGCAGCCTGAGCTTCCAGCAGGCTTTCTTCGTGCTTCTTCTGGCGCCTGAGTTCTATATGCCGCTGCGCGCTCTGGGAGCACGCTTCCACGCTGGTGTTGCTGGCGCCACGGCAGCACAACGCATCTATCAAGTGTTGGAAACACCCCTAGCCAAGTCGACTGCTCAGCTGCTCGTCTCCGAGCGCGAGACAGAGGTGGAACACACGTCTGCCGCTCCAGATGAGAAGATGCCCATCAGGGTTCAGCCTTTTTCGGGGACAGCTGTATTTGATTCAGTTGAGGCAGTGCATCTTTCTGCCCTTGTGAAGTGCAGTCCTATCCACTTTGTGGATGTCCACTTTGCCTATCAAGACGGTACGCGGCCTGCATTGCGGGGGGTTTCTTTTACTTTGCCGCCCGAGCGGAAGATAGCATTGGTTGGACCTAGCGGTAGCGGCAAAAGCACTGTCGTGCAGCTGTTGTTGCGCTTCATTGAGCCCCAACAGGGCACCATCCGAGTGGGCGAGATACCACTTGGGTTGGTCGATCCGTCAGTGTGGCGTACTCAAGTGGCGTGGGTAGCTCAGCAGCCCTACCTCCTGAACGCTTCAGTTGCAGACAATATTCAACTGGGGCAACCACATGCGACTATGGAACAAGTCATTGCTGCAGCACACTTGGCCCACGCCGACATCTTTATTCGAGAACTGCCCAATGGGTACGATACATTGATTGGCGAACGGGGGACACGGTTGAGCGGCGGTCAGGCGCAACGCATCGCCATCGCGCGTGCTTTCCTCAAGGATGCGCCGCTTCTCATTTTGGATGAGGCAACTTCTAGCTTGGACGTGCAGCATGAGGAACTCTTGCAGGCGAGCATAACCCAGCTAATGCGCGGGCGCACCGTGTTGGTAATTGCACACCGTCTGACCACAACGCAGGATGCCGATCAGATCCTGGTGCTGTCAGGAGGGCACATTGTCGAGTGTGGTCGTCACTCCGAGCTGCTGGCGCGCGGGCAGCTATACTACCAGCTAGTGACTGCTTATGGCGCGAGGAAGGTGGCGTCGCCAGATACTTAACTGTTTGCCGAGAAACAAGGATGCGAATGTCGCCCGAGCGTAATAGTGGAAGAGAGGTTTCTACGGGGGCACTGATAATAATCTGGCATCTGGTGCGGCTCGTCTCTCCCTACACTCTCCGCATGGGACTGGCACTCTTGGTCGGTTTCGCCACCATTGCCAGCAGTGTCGGTTTGATGGCCACTGCGGCACACATTATTGCCAGTGCGGCTTATCATCCACCGCTGGCTGCGCTGCAGGTGGCGATTGTAGGGGTGCGCTTTTTTGGCACCGCACGCGGTGCACTGCGCTATCTGGAACGTTACCTGTCGCATAGCGTAACCTTGCGATTGCTGACTCATTTGCGCGTCTGGTTCTATCGCGCGATCGAGCCGCTGGCACCGGCGCGGCTGCTACAGTATCGTAGTGGGGATCTGCTCAGCCGCATTGTCTCTGACATCGAAACACTGGAGCATTTTTATCTGCGCGTTCTGACACCACTCGGTGTTGTTCTGCTGTGCACTGCACTGATCGGGTGGTTTGTCGCCCGCTATGATGTACAAGCGGCTGCCGTGGTGCTCTTTTTTGTGCTGGTGGCTGGTGTAGTGTTGCCTGTCGCCACACGTCTGCTTAGCCGTTCTCCCGAGCGTCGATTATCGGAGATTCGTGCGACACTCGCTGCTGCGCTGGTAGACGCTATCCAGGGCATGGCGGACCTGTTGGGCTTCAACCAGGCGTCCACGCAGCAGACACGTTTGGCAATGATGAATGCCCAGCTTGTTCGAGTACAGGCGCGTGTTGTGCAGCTCGCTGCGCTGAATGATGCTTTAGGGGGGTTGCTCGCTAACTTGGCGGCAGCTGCATTGCTCGTTGTCCTTGTTCCGTTGGTGCGTAATGGACAACTGGACGGGGTGAGCCTTGCCGTGTTGCTCTTGGCTACATTAGCAAGCTTCGAAGCGGTCGCGCCTTTGCCCGCTGCATTCCAGCAGCTCGAGAATAATGTGGCCGCCGCACGTCGTCTGTTTGAGATAATTGACGCCGCGCCAGCGGTGCAAGATCCTGTCACCGCCTCACCTCGGCCTCGTGATCACAGCCTGGAGATGGAAGCCGTGCGCTTCTGGTATGTACCGGGTGCGCCACCTGCATTGGATGGTATTACATTTAGCATACCCTCTGGTAGATGTATTGCTGTCGTCGGCCCCAGTGGAAGTGGCAAGACCACACTGGTCAACCTGTTGCTGCGCTTTTGGGAGTATCCGGAAGGGCACATCCGCCTCGGAGGGCATGAGTTACGTGCCTATCGTGCGGAGGACGTACGCCGTCTCATCGGTGTCGTGGCGCAGTCCACGCACCTTTTTAACGGCACGCTGCGTGAGAACCTCCTGCTGGCACATCCTGAGGCACGCGAAGCAGATTTGTGGCAAGTCCTGGAGATAGCCCAACTAGCTGAGTTTGTGCGCAATCTACCGGACGGATTGGAGACGTGGATTGGTGAGCAGGGAGTGCGCTTGAGCGGGGGAGAACGTCAGCGTCTGGCTATTGCGCGGGTGTTGCTGCGTAATACACCTATCCTCATTCTGGATGAACCGACTGCCAATCTGGATGCACTCACCGAACGTGCATTGTGGCAGACTCTCGAGACATTGATGCGCGGACGCACTAGCATGATCATCACTCATCGTCTGGTAGCCCTAGATCAGGTGGATGAAGTGATCGTGCTACAATCCGGGCGTATAGTGGAGCGTGGCCGTCACAGCGAGTTGCTGGAACACGACACCCTCTATCGTCGCATGTACCGTTTACAGACTGCCGTGCTGCTGTAGCAAGTGCCCCTTTATTGCCTTGTGGGTCAGGCTGATCCGTACAATTCACGAGAATTTTGTACCGTAAGTTTTCAAGATGAACAACCCTTCAGCATCCTCTCCTTCCACACTTTTGACAGTGGCATCATCTTGTTGTAGACTGGCGCAATCGTGTACCCGAGTGATGGCTGTCTACAAAGCATCTACACTCCACCGGAGGTATTGCCTTGAGCGTCGACTTGCGCACGTATGTATTCCTCGACAGTCTACAACCCCAACATGCTGCCTTCTTAGGTACAGTGGCGCGAGGTTTTCTCCCTCTACCTGGCGATGCATCCCTGTGGGTCGAAATATCCCCAGGAATCGAAATCAACCGTATCACGGACATAGCCTTGAAAGCAACCAAAGTGCGGCCAGGTCTGCAAATTGTAGAACGCCTGTATGGTCTGCTGGAGGTGCACTCTGAGAGTCAGGCGGAAGTGCGCGCAGCAGGAGCAGCCATTTTGGAGGCGTTGGGTGTACGTGAGGAAGATCGTCAAAAGCCTCAGATCGTTTCGAGTCAGATCATTCGGCACGTGGATGCACATCAAGTGCAGCTAATCAACCGCATGCGGCACGGCCATATGTTGTTAGCCGGGCAAACATTATATGTGCTGGAGGTCACGCCGGCAGGTTATGCAGCTCTGGCGGCAAACGAAGCGGAGAAGGCAGCTGAGCTGAACATATTGGAAGTGATTGCTTTTGGTTCGTTTGGCCGTGTCTATTTGGGTGGCGAGGAACGTGATATTATGGCCGGTTACGGTGCAGCCCTAGCTGCTATTGAAAGTGTCTCAGGCAGGGTTGTGGAGAGTGGTAGGAAGGAATAAGATCAAGCCGACCACTTATTATGCCCCGGTTCTCATCACTTGTGATCATAACATAACTCGATTATCCTGTAATAACACACTACACTTCGAGCAGGAGGTTTCTGAATGGCTGAAGCGCTTGGCATGATCGAGACAAAAGGGTTTGCGGCGATGGTAGAAGCTTCCGATGCAATGGTCAAAGCAGCCAAGGTGGAGCTGGTTGGCTATGAGAAAATCGGCGGTGGATATGTGACTGCCATTGTGCGTGGCGATGTCGCGGCGGTCAAAGCTGCAGTGGAAGCTGGCGTGCGCGGCGCAGAGAAAGTGGGTGAGGTCGTTTCGGTGCACGTCATCCCGCGTCCGCATACCAACATCGATCTGGTGCTCCCCTTGGGTCGCGCGGAGCAGGTGCGCAAAGAGCTGGGATTGGGTGGCGTCCAGGAGTAGTCTTCTCCCGCAGCAGGTGTCGTCCATGCCGCCGCCAGGAGGGGATCTATGCTGCTTGGCAAGGTAGTGGGAACGCTCGTTTCCACGCGTAAAGACCCTAAGCTGGAGGGTCTGAAATTTCTGGTGCTACAACGCCTCAACATCGAAGGTAAGCCAATCGAGGGGTACGTTGTAGCTGTGGACGCGGTAGGAGCGGGTGTCGAAGAAGTGGTTATGTACGCAACAGGTAGCTCGGCCCGCCAAACGATCCTGACCGATCAGCGTCCCTGTGATGCAGTTATCATGGGGATCGTGGATACATGGGAGGTTAACGGGCGGGTCGTGTATCAGAAGGGATGAGCTAAGAGTTTATCATGCCCTTGACCCTTGAGTCGGAACAAATTCAAAAGATTGTCGCGCAAGTTGTCGCGCAGGTGCGCGAAAAGCGAGGACTTGCGCCGACACCACCCGACGCTCAGCAAGGGCTGGGCCTTTACGCGACGGTGGACGAGGCGGTATGCGCAGCACGGAGAGCGTTCCGACAGCTAGACATGCTGCCCCTTGCGCGCCGTGATGAGATTGTACGTCATATGCGCCAGGCTGCTCGAGAGGCTGCTCAGGTGCTGGCCTATGAAGCTTGGTCTGAGACAGGAATGGGCCGCTACGAGGACAAGATACAAAAGAACTTGCTCGTAGCTGATAAGACCCCAGGCACCGAAATCATCCGCCCACAGGTTTTCACTGGGGATAATGGCCTGACTCTTATCGAGTATGCGCCCTATGGTGTGATCGGCTCTATCACCCCAAGCACGAATCCGACCAGCACCATCATCAACAATGCGATAGGCATGGTAGCGGCAGGGAATGCTGTGGTGTTCAACGTTCACCCGATGGCCAAGAGGGTGAGCGCGCACACGGTCGCTCTCTTGAACGAGGCGATTGTGCGGGCAGGAGGGCCGGGTGACTTGTTGACATGTGTGGTCGAGCCAACCATTGAGAGTGCCAAGGAGCTGATGCGTCATCCCAGCGTTGACCTCTTGGTGGTCACGGGTGGCGAAGCTGTGGTGCACGAGGCGATGCACAGCGGTAAGAAGGCAATCTGCGCTGGGCCAGGCAACCCTCCTGTGGTCGTGGATGAGACGGCGGACATTGCTCAAGCAGCGCGCGATATCATCCGTGGAGCTTCTTTCGACAACAACATTATTTGTGTGGACGAAAAGGAGGTTTTTGTTGTTGCCAGTGTGGCCGACCAACTCAAGGCGGAGATGAAGGCGCTTGGAGCAGTAGAGATTAACTCGTGGCAGCTCAATCGACTGCTCAAGGCCATCTTCTTGGAAAATCGTGGATCCGGTGACCAGAGCGTCTTCAACAAACGCTTCGTTGGCCAGAACGCTGGCACGTTGCTTAAGGAGATTGGCATCAATGCCGGCGATGAGGTGCGCATCATCATTACTGAGGTGGACGATCCGCGCCATCCGCTGGTTTGGACGGAACAACTGATGCCCATCCTGCCCATCGTGCGGGTCAGGAATGCTCAGCAGGGGATCGACCTAGCTATTGAATCTGAACATGGCTTCCGGCATACGGCAAGCATGTTCAGCCGCAACATCGACAATCTGAGCAAGATGGCGCGTGCTTTCCAGGGTAGTCTCTTCATCAAGAACGGGCCGAATATTGCCGGTTTGGGAGCGGAAGGTGAGGGTTTCACGAGCTTCACCATTGCTAGCCCGACAGGGGAGGGGCTCACGACGGCTCTCACTTTTACGCGCGTCCGACGCTGTGTCCTGAAAGATAGCTTTCGTATCGTCTGAATATGCCCGAAAATGAGCCGGCTCTAGCTCTCATTGAGTTTAACAGTATTGCGGTTGGCATACTGGCAGCGGATGCTATGGTGAAGAAGGCACCCATTGCGCGTATCACCGCTGGCACCACCCAACCAGGCAAATATTTGGTGCTGATTACCGGCGAGGTTGCCGACGTGCAAGAGAGTTTGGCTGCAGGACGAGAGGTCGGTAAGGGTTGGGTGTTGGATTTCGTTTTTTTGCCGCATGTGCACCCGGCGGTGGTCGCTGCCATTGCCGGGGTGCGAGAATCGGGCGAAGGGGAAGCGTTGGGTGTCATTGAGACACATCAGGTGGCCTCGACTATCCAGGCAGCGGATGCTGGGGTCAAGGGTGCCCAGGTCACTCTACGCGAGATACGCCTAGCTGATGGGTTGTGTGGCAAGGCGTTTTGCCTGTTCCAAGGCACAGTGTCTGACGTTGAAGCAGCTGTGGAGATCGGGGTAAGTGCCTTGAGCGATCCATCTCAGCTGGTGCGGCAGGTGGTGATTCCCCAGCTGCACGAGGAGATGATGCGAAATCTGCAGCAGACTACATATTTCGGTCGCTTGGCAGGTCGTGAAAGGGGCGAAGCGTGAAATTTGGGCGAGTGATCGGCACCCTGGTCGCGACGCAGAAGTGCCAAGGGTTGGAGGGTATCAAGTTCTTAGTGGTACAGCTGCTGGATCGCAACTTGCGTCCGCAGGGTGATCCGGTCATTGCGGCAGATGGCACAGCGCAGGCGGGGCCGGGTGAGCTAGTGTGCGTGCTTGGCGGCCGTGAGGCGGCACTCGCTCTACCTAAAAAGTTTGTGCCAGTGGACCATACGGTGGCAGCTATCATTGACATTGTGGATTTGCTCGACGAAAAAACGCTTCCGCCCGCAAATGTGTACTGGAGGCGGAATACTTCTTAAGGCATGGGGTTGGGGTTGACGCGCATTTTCTTCGCGACAGACATCCACGGCTCAGAGGTTTGTTGGAAAAAGTTCATCGGTGCTGGCAAGTTTTACCGGGTGGATGTGCTGGTGCTAGGCGGCGATATGACTGGAAAAGCCATCGTTCCCATCGTTCACCAAGGGGGTGATCGTTATCGGGTTGTCTTGCTGGAGCAAGAGACGGAATTGCGGGGTAACAAAGAAGTCGAGGAGATGGTGCAGCGAATCCGCAGCCGTGGGTACTACCCCTATGTAACAACACCGGACGAAATTGCCGAGTTGAACGGAAACCCACGGCGTATCGAGCAGCTGTTTATCTCTCAAGTGTTGCAAACAATGGAACGGTGGCTTGACTATGCAGACACCAAGCTGGATGGGACTGCTTTGCGCTGTTATGTTGCGCCAGGCAATGATGATATGTTCCAGCTGGACGACTTGATCCGCTCCTCCCGACATGTTGTGCTGGCGGAGGGACAGGTGGTGCCAATCGATGATTACCACGAGATGATCAGCTCCGGGTGGACGAACGTCACCCCATGGCACACCTTTCGCGAGGAATCGGAGGAGGCGCTGCACACCCGCTTGAGCAGTATGGTGGCTCAGCTGCGTGATCCTCGCAACGCTATCTTCAACTTCCATGCGCCTCCCTACGGCAGCACCCTCGATGACGCGCCAGAGCTCACCAAAGACCTGAAGCCGAAACGCGCCGGAAACGCTGTGGTGCCTGTTGGCAGTCGCGCGGTGCGTGATCTTATCGAGAAACACCAGCCTTTACTTGACTTGTGTGGTCACATTCATGAAGCTAGAGGGAGTGTGCGCCTGGGGCGCACGTTATGTATTAATCCCGGGAGCGCTTATGAGCAAGGCAGGTTACTGGGCGCAGTCATCCAGCTAGGACGCGACAAAGTGGAGAACTATGTCCTGACCACCGGTTGATAATGCACATCAAGAGGAGGCGATCAATGGTTCGTGTCAAGGAAAGAGCTGAAACAACATTGTTTCTCAGGAAGGCAACTGGCTTGGTGCGTTCTTGGTCCGTCTTCGATGCCTTCATTTATGCTACCTTCTCGATCAACCTCATTACATTGGGCCTTTATAGCTTCAGCCAGATGTACTACTTTGAGGGTGGATTGCTGCCCACACTCCTTGTCAGTGGTTTCTTCATCTTATTTGAGATTGTGGTATACGCTGGCCTGATTGCGGTGATGCCGCGTGCGGGAGGCGATTATGTGTGGCAGAGCCGTATTCTTGGAAGTGCTATCGGTTTCGTGCTGGCGGTGACAGGGTGGTGGTTCATACTTTGGCTGTGGGTGCCCCTGTATGGTGACATGCTCCGCCAAGTAGTGCTTACCCCGCTCTTAGGTATCCTCGGCGCGACTGACGCTGCACTGTGGTTCAGCCAGACCTCGGAAGGGTTGTTTATTGCCTCGGTGGCTACGTGCCTGTTTGTCAGCTTTTATATTGCCCTTGGCATGAAGATATACTCTAAGATCCAAAAAGTTTGTTTCTTTATCGCCATTTTGGGTCTGCTGGTGGTGTTTGGGTTTATGCTCCTGGGCAGCCCAGAGGCTTTCATAGCCGGCTTGGAACGGCAAGCTTCCCTGTTTGGCGCTGATCCTGCAAATTTGTACCAGCGAGTGATAGCAGCGGGCGAGGAAGCCGGCGCAGTGGTGCCACTGATGGGCGGCGGCATCGCAGCAATCTTCCTGGCGATCCCATACATCGTCTTCTTCAACCTGTGGCCCAACTGGGGGGCGACTCTGTACGGTGAAGTGCGTGGTGCAACTGATTTCAGACGCAATTTCTGGGGCATGGCCTGGGCGCTCATCATCACCACAGCATTGGGTGTTGTGTTCTTCTTGTTGATTTCAAAGACCTTTACTTGGGACTTCTATACAAAGGCGAACGCGGCGTGGTGGAACTATCGTTGGGGTTACACTGATCAGACTCCGCCGCTACCCATCTGGCCTTATCCGGCTCTCCTGGCAGTCTTTATGACTGACAGCCGTTTGGTGCAATTCCTTGTTGTCCTAGCGATGGGTATGTGGTGGTTCGGTTGGTCAGGAACCGTGTTTCTCAGCTCCACGCGAGTCATTTTCGCCGCAGCTTTTGACCGTCTGCTGCCGGAGAAGGTGGCCGAGGTAGATCAACGTACCCGCACACCTTTCTACGCCTTGTTGTTGATGGTGATCCCTTCATTAATCGTTTCGGCGCTGTTCGCATGGAACGTGTTCAACTTCCAGTCCTTGACCTTATGTTCAACCTTGGTCATCGCAGTGACCTATTTGGGTTCCACTATTGCGGCCATTTTGCTGCCCTATGTGAAGCCAGATCTCTATAATGCTTCTCCGATCGCTCGATATAAAGTGGCGGGCATCCCGCTCATTACTGTCGCCGGCGTCATATTCGGAGGCTTTGAGGTCTTCCTGCTCTATGAATGGCTGGTGGATCCGAACAATCTATATGGCATCGGGTGGAAAAACACGAGCTCGCTGATCTTTATGGCTGTGTTATATTTGCTGGCGTTGGGGATCTATGTTGGCTTTCGTGTGTATCGTACTCGCCAGGGCATTGATGTCTCGAAGATTTATGCAGAGATCCCCGTCGAATAGACGAGGTGATTAGAGGAGAAGTGGATTCGCCGGAACGCATTGAGGATGAGCTACAGCGCATCATTGCCGAGGGGCAGCGGCACGATGTCCTTTTGCGTGCCATCGGCGGTGTGGCGATCCGGATACATTGTCCCAGTGCGAACCACACGACGTTGGAACGTTATTGCCCAGATATTGATCTGGTTGCGCTCCGGGAGCATACCCCTCGCTTGGAGAGATTGATGACGTCGCTGGGCTATGTGCCTAACAAAGTGTTTAACACACTTAATGGCGACCGGCGCCAGATGTTCTTTGATGATAAGCAGGCGCGTCAGGTGGATGTCTTCATTGGCGATTTTGAGATGGCGCATCACATTCCCTTGGCGCGGCGACTCCACATCGAGGCATTGACCGTCCCTTTAGCCGAGTTGTTCTTGACTAAAGCGCAGATCATCGAACTCAATCCGAAGGACGTGCTCGACGTGTTGGCCCTGTTGCTTGACCACGAGCTGGGCGATCATGATCGGGAGACCATCAACCTGAAAGTAATTACAGATCTGTGTGCCAGAGATTGGGGACTGTGTACCACTGTCCTCATGAATCTGGAGCGGCTGCAACGCGCTACGATGCACGATGAGCTCGCATTAAGTGTGCAGCAAGTCGCTGTGATTGAGAATCGTATCCGAACACTGCAGCAGGCAATCCATGCTGCTCCCAAGACGCTTGCCTGGAAAATGCGTGCCCGGTTGGGAAAGCGGGTGCGCTGGTATCAAGAAGTCGAAGAGGTGCAACGCTGATGTGCTGGCATATCAGAGTTTGCTCTCGCACTTTTTGTTGCTGCTGACATCTCAGATAACACTCGCTGGAAAGGTGGAACTTAATCATGGCTCCCAACTTGAAAACTGTTGTTTCGTCCGCTACGCGTACGGTGGAGATCAGCCGTGACGGTCCTACCGTCATCATTGGTGAGCGCATCAACCCCACTGGTCGCAAAGTGGTGCTACAAGCTCTGAAAGAGGGCAATTTTGATATTGTGCGCAAGGACGCCATTGATCAGGTGGCGGCAGGTGCTGCTATTCTGGACGTCAATGCAGGGGTGCCGGGCGCCGATGAGCCTGCTTTGCTGCAGCAAGTCATGCGCACCGTGATGGAGGTGACCGATGTACCACTCTGCATTGACACAGCGAACCCGGCCGCGTTGGAAGCCGCTTTGAAGTCTTACAACGGCAAAGCCCTGATAAACTCGGTTAACGGGGAGGAACGCTCGCTCAATGCTGTACTGCCTCTGGTCAAAGAATATAACGCGGCAGTGATCGGTCTCTGCATGGATGACAATGGTATACCGGAGACGCCAGAGAAAAGGTTGGCTGTAGCAGCGAAGATCATCGAGCGAGCAACCAAGTTGGGGATTGATGTGGCTGATGTCATTATCGATCCCTTGGCACTGACCATGGGCGCAGATAGCAAGGCGGGCTGGATCGCGTTGCAGACTACCGAGCTGGTGGTTCAAGAGTTTGGCATCAACATTAGCATGGGTGCCAGCAACATTTCTTTTGGGATGCCTGATCGACGTTACATCAATTCTACATTCATTGCTATGGCGATCCATGCAGGCCTGACATGCCCAATCACAAATCCTCTGGTACCAGAGGTTGCTATTGCTATTCTAGCCGCAGATCTCTGCATGGGGCGTGATGACTACGGAATGCGCTGGATTCAGGCATATCGTAAGCGCTCTAAGGAGGCAGCTGCCGCACAGCAGCAGTGAGGTAGGCATCTCCCTGTTCGATTGTTCACTTTACAGTTAGGGCTTGGAGCCGTGCAGCCGGGGCACAGGCGGCGCAGAGCCTCGAGGGGAAATGGGTCCTTGCGTTGGGCTCTGTCTCTCTCAGACTGGATCCGATGTTCTTGGGGAGCTCGACACCGCATTGTGCCCGGCTGATTTGATTGGGGTGACCAAGATCTTGTCCACGCGCCTTCCGTCCATATCCATTACTTCGAAGCGCAACCCGCCCCAAGAGAACTGGTCCGTTGGCGCGGGTATACGCCCCAAGTAGCTCATGACTAATCCACCCACTGTCTGGTATGTATGCCGTTCTTCGCCGGGCAGTCGCTTGAGATTGAAAATCTCCTTAAAGTCCTGGATAGGTAGCATACCATCTACCAGCCATGAACCATCCTTGCGTCGCACTGCCTGAGGGCGCGTCATAACGATGTCGCCGACGATCTCTTCTACCACGTTGTGAATCGTAACCAATCCTTGCAGGCCACCATACTCGTCCATCACGAAGGCCATATGGACTGGTGATTTACGCAGCAGCTCCAATGCCTTTGAAGCGAGCATCGTCTCCGGAATGAAGAGCGGTGGGTGTGCCAGAGCACGTAGATCAAGAGATTCGCCCGCCAAACAGCGTGACAAGAGGTCACGTGATCGTACGACTCCGATGACATTGTCGAGGGAGCCCTCGCATACTGGATAGTGGTCGTAAGGAGAGGCTGCAATGTGTGCCCGAATCTCCTCAGCGGTGGCGTCGTGGGCAAGCCACATGATTTCAGTGCGCGGTATGGCTAACACACTGACACGGCGATTGTTAAGGCGCAACACCCCTTCTACCATATCTTGTTCGACTTCCTCGAAAACCCCTGCCTGAGTTGCCTGTTCTAATAACAGGCCAATTTCTTCTGGGGTAATAGGGGCTTCCATAAGACTGCGTGCCCCAAACAACCGCAAGACAGCGTCGGTTGAGATGCTCAGCAGGTGCACTATTGGCGAGGTGGCGACCGAGAGGCTGTGCATAAGAGCAGCGATGGCACACGCAATACGTTCTGGCGCGTGCAGCGCCAGACGTTTGGGTACCAATTCTCCCAGTACCAAGGTTAGATAAGTGATGCACACCACGGTGATCCCTACGCTCAGTGCACGGCTGTAGGACGCGAGCCAGGGAATATGCTCCAGCTGCAGTGCAATACGCTCGGCAATTGTGGCACCACCGAAGGCACCTGCAAGCACACCTACCAGAGTGATACCAATCTGCACAGTTGAGAGGAAACGGTTTGGTGTGCGTGCCAGTTCCAAGGCCTGTTGTGCTCTGGCGTCTCCCTCATTGACCCATTGTTGCAAGCGCGATTTGCGTGCTGAGACCAGCGCCATTTCTGACATGGCAAAGAAGGCATTTGCCATTAGTAACAACAAAATGATTAGGATCTCTAAGCTTAGCGAGGTCATCACACAGACCTCCGAAGTCTTACTATGTTCTCAACCCCGCATTGGATCGCTTTCTCTCCTCAACCCGTCGGCGCAGCCACTTCTCGCATTCGACGATACCATAGACCATCAGGCTGAAGCCCAGAACAAGTGCCCAGGCTGTCCCGTCGATAGGAGCGCTCCGAAGTGCCACGTTCATAAACGGTGCATAGGTGAACAGCAGTTGCAGCAGGACCATAATAATCACACCGAGGATCACCCAGCGATTGGAGGACACCCCAATCTGAAACATTGTTTCGCGGAACGAGCGACAAGCGAGCAAATAGAACGTTTCTACGAATACCACGACATTCACGGCCACCGTGCGAGCTTGTTCTACTGAGGCACCCAACTGTAGTTTCATCTCATAGAGTACGAAGCTACCCACGAGAATCAGCACACCTACCAAAATCACGCGCCATATTATCTCTGGTGTGAGGATGGGAGCTTGCGGGTCACGTGGCGGACGCTTCATGATGCCTCTCTCTTTCACTTCTACGGCCAAGACAGAGCCCAACACAACGCTGGTGGTCATGTTGATCCAAAGAATTTGAACGGGTAATATAGGCAATGCGATGCCAATAAGGATGGCCACTATGATGATTAACCCCTCACCCAAGTTCGTCGGTAGAAGCCAGCCGATAATCTTGGTCAAGTTGTCATAAACGCCACGACCTTCCTCGACCGCGGCCTCTATCGTGGCGAAGTTGTCATCCGTGATAATCATGTCGGAAGCTTCTTTTGCCACGTCTGTGCCGCTCATCCCCATTGCGATGCCAATGTCTGCCTGTTTGAGGGCAGGACCGTCGTTGACTCCATCGCCTGTCATAGCTACGATTTCGCCACGCGCTTGGAGTGCCTCGACTAACCGCAACTTCTGTTCGGGCGAAACCCGGGCAAACACTGCCGCGTCGTGGGCCACTTCGATCAGATCCTCGTCGCTGTACTCGGCCAGCATCTTTCCCGAAACCACACCGGGGATACCTGGGTGTAACTCTTGGGGGTCGAGTAGTCCGATCTGTTGCGCTATTGCTGCGGCGGTGATGCTGTGATCCCCTGTGATCATCTTGACCCGAATCCCAGCTTCCTGGCATGACTTCACTGCCTCAATCGCTTCCTGCCGCGGGGGATCAATCATGCCTTGGAGTCCGAGAAATATCAGATTGCCAGACACATCAGCGTGATCAATTCTGGAAGTGCCGGGTGGCAGTTCTGCCTTGGCGAAAGCAAGCACACGCAGGCCGGTGGCGGCTAGCTGAGCGACCTGTGTATAGATGTCGTCAACATTCAGCTCAATCTTTCTCCCTATGGCATCTTGGGCCGCGACGCACCGTTCCAGCAACACTTCCGCAGCACCCTTCAAGTACACGATACGCGGTCGCTCTGCCCCTGCATCGTGCAAAGTGGCCATATATTGGTGTTGCGAATCGAACGGGATCGTGTCTACGCGTGGCAGCTTGCGCTCCGCATCCTCGCGCCGCACTCCTGCTTTGAGCGCCGAGACAATGAGCGCCACTTCAGTGGGATCCCCCTGAGCTTGGTAACGATTCTCATGTTCGACGAGAGCGCTATCGTTGCATAGGACGCCAGCAGTAAGAACCTCCAAAATGCCTGGCAGAGCGCTCACATCGATTGCCTGTCCATCCTGCACGAACTGACCGGTAGGAACATAACCCCCTCCGGTCACCTGGATGATCGTTCCATTCGCCGAGACAGTCTGGACTGTCATCTGGTTCTGGGTCAGGGTACCAGTCTTGTCGGAACAGATCACGGTGACACTGCCCAGAGTCTCGACCGCAGGGAGATTGCGCAAGATGGCCTTGCGTCGTGCCATACGAGATACACCTACTGCCAGGGTGACGGTCACAGCCACCGGCAGTCCCTCTGGAATCATTGCTACGGCCAGAGCAACGCCAGCAATGAAGACATCCACAAATGGCTGACCACGCAAGATACCAATGAGTGATGTCACTGCTGCTAGCGCCAGGATGGCGTACAGCACTATTTTGCTAAAGCGGGCTAGTTTGCGTGTTAGAGGTGTTTCAATCTGCTGTGCTGATGCGATTAGCTCTGAGATGCGCCCTACCTCGGTGTTATCTCCAGTGGCAATGACGATTCCAGTGGCCTGCCCATAGGTCACAAGTGTGGAAGCATACGCCATATTGCGACGCTCGGCCAGCACTGTGTCGGGCGGAAGGAGTTCATCCGCCTTTTTCTGGACAGGTAGCGATTCGCCGGTCAACGCTGCCTCATCCACTTGCAAGTCTCGCGTTTGTATCAACCGCAGGTCAGCAGGTACCTTGTCACCTGCCTTGATCAGCACAATGTCACCTGGTACGACCTCGGCTGCCGGAATGCGTTGAGACTTCCCACCGCGCACCACAGTGGCTTCAGTGGTCATAGCCGTCGACAGTGCACGGATTGCTTGCTCCGCACGCGACTCTTGGATGAACCCCACAATCGCGTTCAAAAATACCACGCCAAAGATGACACTGGCGTCCAGTAAATCTTTGACCACGATGGTCACGGCACCAGAGATCAGTAGGACAATAATAAGGGGATTGTTAAACTGATCCAGAAAACGTTGTAGGGGGGTCTTACCGTGTCGGGTCGTCAGCACATTCGCCCCGAAACGCTTCAAGCGATGTTGGACCTCGAACATATCCAATCCGTTCTTCGGATCGGCCTCCAACAGCTCTACAACTTCTTCTATAGGGAGGTGATGCCAGTGTTTGCTTAGGATTGCTTCCATTGTGCGACGTACCTGTGACAAAAGACTATGTTAATCTGTGTGTTTATCGTATGTATGTAGAGATCGATTAGACGCAAAGGAAGACTGGTACGACTATGCCGTTCACAAGGTTGAGCGTCTCCTTGTGCCCACTGAGTGGAAAAGTGACTCAAGCAAGGATCAGAGAAAAGTGGCAATCTCATCCAACGTTTTACGCTTCAGCACGGGCACAGTAGTACCTTCGGCTGGATATCCGACCACTAGGAGTAATAGTGGTCGTTCGTTGACGGGGCGTCCTAGGATTTGATTGAGAAACCCCATTGGGCCTGGCGTGTGAGTCAGTGTGGCCAGCCCAGCGTGATGCAAAGCTGTAATAAGAATACCTGTTGCAATGGCGACGGACTCGAGCGCATAGTAGTATTTTACGATCTGACCATCTGGTCTCCGTTCGTAGCTTTTCACGAACACAGCGATTAGATAAGGTGCAACTTCCAGGAAGGGCTTGTGTTCATCTGTGCCGAGTGGCTCCAGAACCTCACGCCACTCCGGCGGCGCTCGTCGGCCATAAAATTCGCGCTCCGCTGCTTCTGCAGCTTCGCGAATGCGACGCTTAACTTCCGGGTCGGAGATAACCACAAAATGCCATGGCTGTAAGTTAGCACCACTAGGGGCTGTCCCGGCTGCGCGCAGGCAATCCTCAATAATTTCACGCGGAAAGCACCGATCGGAAAAGCTGCGCACACTGCGCCTCCGCCTCATTTCGGCGTAGAATGCAGCAGCACGCTGTCGCATTTCATCAGGAGGATACTCGATAAACTCATCGAGCGGTTTAAATGCAGTGACACTCACACCTGTTGCCCTTTCTGGCTACGCTGGTCCTCCATACCTTTATGGGCGCGCGCATGATCTAGCGACCGCCTGAGCAGGTGGTAGGCGCCAGCCAGTGCAGCGACGATGATAGCAATGCCGATCAGGGTCAAGCTGGGGAGCTCTTTGACGTCTAAGATGATCACCTTGCGCACGATGGCGATGATAGCTACCTCGAGCACCACCTCGGCATGGATTACGTGCTCCTCGAGATAGGCCTTGATAGTCTCTAGGAGCTCGATACCGATGATAATTAACAAGAAAAACCCGAATATTTCCAGTAGCTCGCTGACATCCAGCAAGATAATGGGTGGCGTGATGACATCCCTGATGATCAGCCATGCTAGATCGAGCGTAGACAGGATCAACACAATGGTCATCATCAAAATGATGGCAACTATGAGAACACGCTCGATCTTTCTCAGATACGAGAACATCGAATCGTTCCTTAGTGATTAATTACATACCCAATTCGGCGCGCGTTCGCACATAGCGCAGAATCTGCTCGCGCGAAAGCAATCCCAGTATTTCGTCGCCCACGGTGACAGGTATCTGATTCACTTGCGCGTCGTCCATCATTTTTAGTGCGGTGATCAGCTCCGTTTGTGGATCGACTCGAAGCAGACGATCAAAGGGGATCATTGCCTCCTCTGTCTTGACGGTATCCCACTTCTCACGCGGTACCTGAGTGAAATCACGCAGAGACAGCATACCAAGCAGTTTGCCATTGTCCGCCACAAAGAAACAGCGCTGGCCTGCGCCCAGCACGCGATCCTCTACCAGCTGTGCGATGGACATATTTGCCGGGACACGGATACACTCACGGCTCATGAGCTGCCCTACTTTGACGCCGCGCAGTGAATGCTGTAGGTTTGCCTGAGCGTAGCTGCTGGCAGCAGCATTTTGCAGGAACCAACCGATGAAGACCAACCAAATACCATTAAAGAAGCTGCCAGTGAGCACTACAAGTAGTCCTATGCCGATAAAACCAAACGCGATCAATTGACCGGCGAAGGAAGCGACCTGAGTACCACGATAGTAGCTCTTTGTCCAACTCCATACTGCAGCACGTAGCACCCGTCCCCCGTCTAAAGGAAACCCTGGGATCAGATTGAAGAAAGCAAGAATCAGGTTGATGCGCATCAACCAGAGGCTGGGAGCAGCTAAATACGTCAATGGGCGATCAAGCAGGTACAGAATTCCGAAAAGGATGGCCAGTGAGATGCTCGCGAGGGGCCCCGCGATAGCAATGCGGAATTCATCACGCGCTGACTTGGGCTCTTCCCCGATCTGGGCTACGCCGCCAAATATGAACAGTGATATCTCCCGTACCGGGATGCCGTGGCGCAGTGCTACAATGGAATGTGCCAGCTCGTGGACCACCACAGAAGCGAAAAAGAGAATGCTGGTAACAGAGCCCAGTAACCAATATGCTGGCACCGAGAGATCGGGATACTCGACAGGAAAGTAACCTGTCGCCAGTGACCATGTCACTAATACAAAGATAAGAAACCAACTCACATGCAGCCCGACAGGGATGCCCCAGATGCGTGCTATTCTAATATTAGCGGTCATATTGGCAGTCTCCCCTGTGAAAGAGTGTCCTCACCTTTACTATCGTATTCCAGGAAGGAGGGAGCCGAAGCGAATGGTTGTTCAGCTTCTCTCCATAACTGCGGTCGGTAGGTGTTCGGCTAGTCGAACTCACACAAAACCACTTTAAATAGTATAACATAGATTGAGGAGACGAGAAAGCGAAATTCGTGAGGATCTGCAATGGTCATTCACTTCCACACTAACTGCAGCCGGCTGCGTCGTATGCCGTCTAGAGAGGTGTATAGGATTGTCCTTCCGTCAACAACCAAGAGGTCGGCGTGGCCTAAACCGATGTTACCCGGCAATCCTTGCAGGATCGGATTACCGGGATATTTCTCCCATGGGCCATCGATGCGATTGGTTGCGCTGCGCGCGAGACCTAATCCAAACTGGGTGTCTCCTGGGTCACCTGGGCCTGGGCCGCGGATTCCTTCATAAAGCATGTAGTAACGATGGCCAACGCGTTGCACCTCCGCTGCACTAATGGTGCGAAAGTCGAAGAAGCGGTTTGCTTCTGCACCACGCGTAAGCAGGGGACCATACTCTGCAGCACCAGTGAACAGAGGGCTATAGAAGCAACGTCGCAGGCGCGACGCCGGCCCATCTGCGGCACCGTAGTAACAGCCCAGTCCACCTGGGTTCTGCCCCATAGCCACAAAGACGTACAACCAGCCGTTTTCCATATAGATACCAGGCGGTCCACCCAGCAGACAATCGTACTCATGTGCCACGAAGGGGTGTGTTCCGATACGTTCCGGCACGCTACAGCGGCGCAGAGTGTCCGGCCAGATACCCGAAAACGGTAGCTCTTCCGGTGGACCCCATGTCAATCCATCGCTTGAGCGTCGCAACATAACCCGTGCCCGATACTCATAGGCCATCATGAATAGATTGCCTTCGCGGGAGACACGAGGATATTGTTGCTGATCGATGTGGTCATGCCCTGAATCACAAGGGCATTTCTGGCAGTTGAGCAAACAAATTGGCGGCCGCTCATGCTCAAATGTGTAGCCGCCATCTGTGCTGCGGTAGATGACCACGCAGCCTGGAAATTCCACTGGGTTGCCACATCGGTCCAACGTGCCAGCAGAGCGATAGCTGGCGTGCAGATAGGACCAGAATTCACCGTTCGGCATCATAAGTGTGTCCGACTCGCCCATTGGCAACCCTGTATCCTCAACCTCCACGATGAACTCTGCTCGCCCGTCCCAGAAGTCTGCCAAGTTGGGATAAATCTCGCCTGTGTTGACACGTGTGAAGGTGGGTCGTGGTGTTGGTGATGGTGCTGGCGTCCATGTGGGTGGGTAACCTAACATTCCCGGGTCTGAGAGCGAGGGTGGAGGCGTGATGATGACATCCGGTGCGCTGTGATCTTGTGCTCGGAACGTTACAAAGACCCACACCAAGGCTCCCATACACATGAGCGCCAGTGCTATGCAGGCTGCAACGAGGATTACTTTCTCAGAACCTCCAGCAGAACTTGTCTTGCTCAATCCAGCTCACACTCCCCTTGTCGTTATTGCATGGCTGGTATCTTCCTAAGCGTCCTCTCGCAACCTGTTTCGGCGGATCAACCACGGCGTCGTTCAGCCGGCAGCTGAGCTACCAGCGGCAAACATAACAGGGGTGCCGCAACACTGCCAATATAGGCCGTGCGGAGGCCCACCAGATCGCCGGCCAATCCCATCGAGATGACTGCAAGTGACTCCATAGCAAAGCTCATCGCCATGAAGATGCCGTTTGCCAGCGCCTGATTGCTCGGGAAGTTTTCCTGTACGAGTGCGAGCAGCACTGGGAAGGTGCCCGACGAACTGAATCCCAGCAGTAGGAGGCATACCAGACGGGCAGCCTGCAGAGTGCTCAATAAGAAAACTGCCATAAGCACCGCCGTGAGAATAAGGGATATCCACAGCACGGTTCGCCTTCCCCAACGATCGCTCCAAAGGCCACTCAGCCATGCGCCAGCCATGCTGCCCAACTGAAGTATTGAGAGGGATGTCCCTGCAAACCACAAGTCTGTGCCCTCGCGGGTCAGGAATGTAGGCAGATAGGTCACGAGCGCTGCCATGATAAAAGCACGCAGAATAACGATGCCGAGAATCGGTCTCATTGTGGTACTCATACTGCGCAGTGCTTCGCGCCATGGTAGCGGGCCGATAGTATCCCGCCGTTGATCAGGCATATCGTGCAAACGAACGAACAACACCACTGACGCCATAACACCAACCAGCATAAGCCATGCAACGCCACCAAGACCAAGATACCTGATAGCCGTAACCACCGCAATAGGACCCACTGTATATCCCAGCTCTCCGCCTACACTCCAAAAGCCCATTCCACGTCCCAGTCGCCGTCCGGAAAGACGACCAGCTATTACTGGTGCCACGGCGTGTAAGCTGGCCGCGCTGAGACCTACGACGATCAACATCAACGCCATCACGGCATAGCTGGGTGCCAATCCCAGTAGACTCATGAACACGGCAGTAATGGCTGGTGCCATAATAACCAGATAGCGCAGACTGACTCGGTCGGCCAGATAACCGATAAGCGGTTGGAGCAGGGAGGGCCATTGAAGAAACAGGGTCAGTGTCCCTGCCTGAGCGGTGGGGATGGAAAGTTTGGCGATAAGGACAGGGATCAGTGCCGGAAGAAATGAGATATAGAGGTCATGAGCGGCATGGGCTGCTGCAATTGTGATCACCTGACCAGTTTGAGAAAAGGATTTTGTGGTGGGTGGACTATCTGTGGCCTCGGTGAGCACCGGTTGTCCTCTATGTGGGAGAAGAAGAATCTGCTGCTGAAGGGAGTAACATACTTAATTCTAGCACGCGTGGCATCCTTTGTCCAAGTGACACTCGGACAAGTTGCACTTTTGTAGGAGGCGCATAAAAATAATCTGCATTACGACCTTCGGTCGGGGCAATGTGACTGGCCCTGTAGGAGATTACATCGGGACAGTCATATGCCGATCAATGTGATCTATCCTTCATTGGGTATAGTGTTTCGGGTCAACAGAGTGCAAGCCTGACGCGATGACCATTGATGATCTCATTCAATCGCTGCTCAACGCAGCAGATGGTGTACTCATTGTAGATGGTGAACAACGCATCGTCCATTGGAATGCAGCTGCCCAGCAGTTATTGGGCTACTCGCGTGCCGAGGCAGTTGGCCGCAATTGTTGGGAGCTGCTAGAGTGTTGCGGCAGTGACAGTACCTTGGAGGCCGCTCGCAACCGTCGGGCAGTGGCTGCTGCATTAGCAGGCACACCAGTGAGCAGCTACGATACCTGTGTACGTACACAATGGGGCAAACCGCGTTGGATCAACCTCTCGCTGCTGACTTTGATGACCTCGCGAAATCCTGAGACATGGCTGGCTGCAGTTCTTTTTCGGGACGCTACCCAAAATAAGCGGAACGAGCAATTCGTCACTCGTGTGTTGGAAGCAGTGGAGCGGCTCCGCGAGAGGGATGCACTCGACTTGCCTCCGGTTATTTCCCGTGCCTCCCCTGGCAGCGGGTTAACACACCGGGAATACGAGATACTTGTATTGTTGGCGCGCGGGCAAAGCACTCGTGCGATTGCTACAACTTTGTCGCTCAGCCCTGCCACTGTGCGCAATCACATTCAGGGTATCCTCACGAAGTTCCACGTTCATAGCCGACTGGAAGCAGTTGCCTATGCGGCGGAACATGGCATCATAGGCAATATGTGAAATTTATCACTAATAGTGCAATAGCTCTGGTAATATGGTGCATTTGCATCTTCCCTCCTTATGGAACTTAGTGTATAGTAGTTTTTGTGTGCATCTCGACTTGTGCAAAACGCTCAAAACGCGCGAAGCGTGCAATTCATTCTTTGCGATTCTGTGATCTCCCCACTAAAATAAGAACGGAAGAACGACTCGTACGATGGGGACGAATTACGGCCGCGAGAGCAGGGTGACCGTTTGGTGCATGATGAAGGGATGGACCGGAGGTGGCTCGGATGCTTCTGAGGAACTTAGAAGAGAAGGGTGATCGTTTGCTCACTCGCTCGGAAGTGGCTGAGCTCTTTCGTGTGTCGCCCAGCACGGTGACGCGATGGGCCGAGGCAGGTTTGTTGCCTGTCGTGCGCACATTACGTGGGCATCGCCGCTATGAGGCCAAAGCTGTCCTGGAGCTGGCCAGACAATTGAGAATAAGGGGGATAAGAATGGAGACAGCAGTATTCGAGTTACCATTGATGTACGGAGATCACCACGTGTTGGAAGTGCGGCGCATTTTGGAAACAATTCCCGGCGTCGCAGACATCTATGCCAGCAGCGCTTTCCGCGTCGTTGAGGTGACCTATGACCCCGCAAAAGTGAGCAGGGAAGAGATTTACAAGCGGCTGGAGGAGGCTGGCTACACGGGGGACTTGCCGCTGCCAGTTGAGACTGGGATCGCGGTGACCGAGAACAGTAGCCAACAACCATATTTCCGACACACGGTGGCGTACGAACAATCCAAACGGGTAGTTAGCTTTGAACAGCGGGTCAGTTATAGCGGTCGGCCGCTATGGCCATGCCCAGGGTTTGGTGTGTTGCGTAGGCAGAATGGGGAGGAATAAAAATGGCTAAAGAACGTGATTTGAGCGAGCGAAGTGTTGATCCGGCGGCGCAGGAGATGTTGCAACGTGCCGAGGAGCTGGGTGTCAGCACTGCTTTCAGCCGCGCTGAAGCGATGGCGCCTTGCAATATCGGCGGCGCCGGCATGTGTTGCAAGATGTGCGGCATGGGACCCTGTCGTCTTACCAAGGACGGTGCGACAGGTGTTTGTGGTGCTACAATCGATGTGATTCAGGCGCGCAATTTGGTGCGTATGATCGCCGCTGGTGCGGCGGCCCACTCGGATCACGGCCGTGGTATGGCGATGACGCTCAAGGCGACCGCCAATGGCCATGCAGAGGGATATGTTATCCGAGACGTGGCCAAGCTGCGCACACTGGCTGCGCACTACGGTATACCCATTGAGGGACGTTCGCCGAGCGAGATCGCTAACGATCTGGCAGACCTCTACTTGGCTCAGTTCGGCCAGCAAGAGGGCGAGGTAGTGTTGATCAGCCGTGCACCTGCGAAGCGTCAGAAGCTTTGGCGTGAGCTAGGTGTGGTGCCACGCGGTATTGATCGTGAGATTGTCGAGTGCTTGCATCGTACTCACATCGGCGACGATCAGGATGTGGCCCATCTGCTCAAGCAGGCGGTGCGTACAGCGCTGGCCGATGGGTGGGGCGGCAGCATGATGGGTACTGACATTTCCGACATCCTGTTCGGTACGCCGGCGCCTATCGTGGGGCAAGCCAATCTGGGGGTGCTGCGCCAGGATATGGTCAACGTGGTGGTACACGGCCACGAACCGACGCTCAGTCAGATGATTGTGGCGGCCTCTATGGACCCAGAGATTGTCGCTTATGCTCAGGCTGCCGGTGCCAAGGGTGTCAACCTCGCTGGCATCTGCTGCACGGCGAACGAAATTCTGATGCGCCAGGGCATCCCCGCCGCGGGTAACTTCTTGCAGCAGGAGCTGGCCATTCTCACCGGCGCGGTCGAGGCGATGGTGGTGGATGTGCAATGCATTATGCAAGCATTGGTGTCACTGGCCCAAAAATTCCACACTGAGATCATCACCACGTCACCCAAAGTCCAGATCAAGGGCGCCACGCACATCGAGTTCGAGGAGAGCAAGGCGCTGACCATTGCGAAGCAGATCCTCAAGCGTGCCATAGACAACTATAAGAATCGCGGCGAACCGCGCATTCCAGAGGTGCGTGAGGATTTGATCCCGGGTTTCTCGCACGAGTACATCAACTATATGTTAGGCGGTACCTATCGTGCCTCCTTCCGGCCGCTGAATGATGCGATTATCGCAGGGCGCATCCGTGGTGCTGCCGCGATTGTCGGATGCAACAATCCACGCAGCCCACACGATTATCTACATACCTATGTAACGAAGGAGCTGCTTAAGCAGGATGTCCTAATCCTGGAAACGGGTTGCGGTGCCATAGCGAGCGCTAAGGCTGGATTGATGGTGGGTGAGGCAGGTCTTGACCATGTTGGCCCTGGGCTGCGTGAGGTGTGCGAAGCGGTTGGCATCCCGCCCGTGCTACACGTTGGTTCCTGTGTGGATAACTCGCGCATCCTGACAGTGCTCACTCAGATGGTCGCCGAAGGTGGGCTGGGTGATGACATTGACCAGATCCCGGCGGTGGGATTGGCACCCGAGTGGATGAGTGAGAAGGCTTTGGCAATTGCTACTTATTGTGTAGCGTCAGGTGCCTATGTCATCTTCGGTGGTGCCTCGCCGGTGAGTGGAATGCCTGATCGAGTCTCGGACAGCGATCTGGTGCTGCGCTATCTCAGCGAGGGCTGGGAGGAGCTATATGGTGGCAAGCTGGAGTTCGTCAACGACCCAGACGAGATGATCCGTCGCACATTGGAACATATCGATAAGAAGCGTGCTGCGCTTAAGTTGCCGGCATATGACCCAAGCCGCTTCGGGCGCAGTGGCGATCGTCGCATCCTTGAGCTAGAGGCTTTGCCGTTGGCGCAGCGACGTGCTGCTCTATATGGTATGGAGGTTTAGGCTATGTCACGGTACATTGCGACACGCGCAATGCGCGGTGCCCATGGGCTAGTAACTGAAGCAGAGCTGATGCTACAGAAAGCACTTGCGGAGAAAGGCCCTGATACCCCGGTTGCTTTTCCCAATACTGCGTATTACCTTCCGGTCATCTACGGTATGACCGGGATCGAGGTCACGAAACTTGCCCATTTAAAACCAGTGCTGGAACACGCTCGTTCGTTGTTGCATCCGCTACCTGCGAGTAAGCATTGGACGCCTTATTTGGGTGAAACGCTGGACAGCGGTATGGCCACTCTGTTGGCTGCCGAGGCCATCGAAGCGGTTCGCTTCGTCTATAAGCTGGAACCACAAAGGCTACCAGGCTTTCGCTTGGCAGGCGGCACGCAGTATTCACCGGAACAGCTGGGCGGAAAAAGCGATGGACATCTTAACGGTCCCATTGATGACATCCAGCTGCGCAGCTGGGGCATCCAGCTGGTGGATGGTCGCATGCCGGGCTTCGCAGCCGTGGTCGGTTGTGCAAAGAGCAACGAGGTAGCAGTCAAAATAGTGCGCGAGCTGCAGCGGCGCAACATCCTGGTGTTCTTGAGTGGCAACGTGAACGGGCGCAGCATCCTGCATCAGCTGATGGAGGAAGGTGTCGAGCTGGGTTACGATACCTACACGGTACCTTTCGGTTTGGACACCATCAGCGCTATCTATGCGCTGGGATTCGCTACCCGTTCGGCGCTCACTTTCGGTGGTCTCAAGGGTGGTATGGCGCGCGACATTCTCCTCTACAACAGGGATCGCGTCTTCGCTTTTGTGCTGGCATTGGGTGAGGTGGACGATCTGAAGTACGCCGCGGCGGCAGGGGCTATCAACTTTGGCTTCCCCGTTATTGCCGACACTGTCATCCCTGAGATATTGCCCACCGGCATAACCACCTATGAGCATGTGATCTCCATGCCGTGGAACGAGATTCCCGGCAAGGACGATATGGAGAAGGCCGAGCGGTTGGTACAGAAGTGCATTGAGGTGCGTGGTGTCAAGGTTCGAGTAACTGAGGTGCCCATCCCGGTGCCGTATGGTTCCGCGTTTGAAGGCGAGGTGGTGCGTAAAGCAGACATGCGGGTGGAGTTCGGGGGCAAGTACAGCCGCGCCTTCGAGTACTTACGCATGGTTGACCTCGATCAAGTCGAGGATGGCAAGATTGAAGTCATTGGCCCCTCTTTCGACGATGTACCAGTTGGAGGGGCGATGGACATGGGCATTCTGATCGAAGTGGCCGGCCGCAAAATGCAGAAGGACTTCGAACCTGTGCTGGAGCGGCAGGTGCACTATTTCATCAACGGTGCCTCGGGGGTGCAACACATTGGTCAGCGCGACATCACGTGGATCCGCATCAGCAAGGCAGCAGCTGAGAAAGGGTTTAATTTGCGCCACTTTGGAGATATCCTGCACACCCGCTTCCATGCCGATTTCGGAGCTATCGTGGATAAGGTCCAGGTCAAGATCATCACAGACCCGGCATTGCATGCCGAGTGGCTGGAGAAAGCACGCGCGGCCTATTCGTACCGCAACCAGCGGTTGGCTGACCTGACCGATGAGGCGGTGGATGAGTTCTACTCTTGCACACTCTGTCAGAGCTTCGCACCGAACCATGTATGCGTGGTGACGCCGCAGCGGCTTGGTTTATGTGGAGCTTACAACTGGCTCGACTGCAAGGCCAGTTATGAGATTAACCCCACTGGGCCGAATCAGCCGATCAAGAAAGGGCGCGTGATTGATCCAGTGAAAGGCTACTGGGAGGGCCCCAACGCCTTCGTGGAGCAGGCTTCACATGGGACAGTGCACGAGGTGGCTATGTACTCGATCACCGAGAACCCCATGACCGCGTGTGGTTGCTTTGAGTGCATCGTAATGGTTATCCCAGAGGCGAATGGGGTTATGGTGGTCTCGCGCGAGGATCCAAGCATGACTCCGGCCGGTATGACCTTCAGCACGTTGGCGGGCGTTGCAGGCGGTGGTCTCCAGACACCCGGTGTCATGGGGGTGGGCAAGTACTTCCTTACTAGTCCAAAGTTCCTCTCGGCAGACGGTGGCTTCAAGCGTGTGGTGTGGATGAGCAGCTTCCTCAAGCAAACTATGGCTGAGGAGCTGAAGGCTGTAGCAGAACGCGAAGGTGATCCGGAGTTGATCGACAAGATCGCCGACGAAACGGTTTGTACCGATGTAGAGGGCTTGCTGGCCTGGTTGGAAAAAGTTGGTCACCCGGCCCTGACAATGGCCCCGATGTTCTAGGTATTCCTGGTGAGTAGCGGCAAAAGTTCTTGCCGCTACTCACTGCATATGGGTCCTCAGAACGGAGGATGGGGGGTATTTAAGAGGGAGAGATGCTATGAGCGAGAAACTGGTGCGCGATGTGATGCACCGAGGGGTGATCACTTGTTGGGCGGATGAGCCCTTGGTCGATGTGGCGCGTCGATTGCACGAATATTCTATCAATGCTATATTCGTCCTGGATGATAGCGGGCGTGCCGAAGGGGTTATTTCCCAAGTTGACTTGGCACGCGCCTATGTCGAGGGCAACTGGCAACATCGCCGGGCGGAAGAGATCATGACCCCCAACGTGGTCACCGTGACAGGTGATCTTATGTTGAAAGCAGCTATCCAGATTATGCTGGATAAAGGGTTGCGCCGATTGCTAATTGTACAAGGAGGGCGTACTCCTAACCGGCCTGTTGGTGTTCTTTCTCTGAGCGATGTTGTCGCTACAATGTGTGCTGAAGCAAGTTGAGGGCATCTATCCATTTTGCCATCTCCTCTGGTGTCATCAACTTAAATGGGGGGTTAGAATGAATCCCCAATCTTATGAACGGCTTCATAATTTCAGTCCGTTTTAACGAGGAGGTTTTCGTCCATGCCAGGAATCGAGGTCCCCAAAGAAAAATGGAGCGGGAAGGTCCGTGAAGTGACATTGGGTGCTACGGCAGCTGAGGGGGGCACGCGATCGCGCACAGTGACGGTGGGCGGTGAGACAACTCTGCCATTCTTGAAATTCGAAGGGGAGATCCCTCATCCACCAGCCATTGCATTGGAAGTGCGCGATCAGCAACCGAACGACTGGCCGAGCATCCTGCTTGAAGCGTGGAATGGTGCCACGCAGGATGTCGCAGAGTGGGCTAAAGCGGCTGAAGCTGCCGGCGCCGACTTGGTAGCTTTGCGCTTCAACGCTTCCGAGCAGCTGAATGCTGCCTATGCACGCAAGATATTGCGCCGTGTGTTGTCTGCCACCGGTTTACCACTTATTGTATTCGGCGCGGGGCAGGCCGATTTGGACAATGAAATTCTGGTGGCAGTAGCCGAGGAAGGCAAGGGCGAGCGTCTGGTGCTCGGAGTTTGTGAGGAAAAGAATTATCGTACCATTGTGGCAGCTGCCCTTGCCCACGGACATCTGGTGGACGCACGCACGCCGATGGATGTCAATTTGTCCAAGCAGCTCACCATTCTAATTCACGACATGGGCATGCCATTAGAGCGCATCATTACGGATCCGACCACTGGTGCGCTGGGCTATGGCATTGAATATGGCTATAGCGTGATGGAACGTTTACGCATTGCAGCGCTGCAGGGCGACACTATGACGCAGCAGCCCATGCTGGTCACACCTGGCGAAGAAGCTTGGCGCACCAAAGAAGCACGAGCGGCAGAGGGTGTGCCTGCAGCTTGGGGTGACTATGTCGAACGAGCTATCAACTGGGAGGTGCTCACAGCCAGTACTTTGATCCAGTCGGGTGCCGACATTGTTGTGCTGCGTCACCCTAAGTCGTTGCAGCGAGTGCGGGCGATGATCAACGCTCTTATGAGTTGAGCACGCTTCAGACATTGAAGAAGTGCGCGACCAGACACTTCACTAACGGAGGTACATACAACTATGGCTCTCACTGGCCTTCAAATCTACAAACTGTTGCCCGCCAGCAGCACTAAGCCGGAAGTCAAGGCGCACGCCAATTGCAAAGAGTGCGGTTATCCCACCTGTCTGGCGTTTGCGATGAAGTTAGCTGCCAAGCAGGCAGAGTTGTCGTTGTGTCCCTACGTTGAAGAAGAATCCAAGAGGCAATTAGAGGAATCGGCAGCACCACCAATCCGGTTAATCACAATTGCAGGTAGTGCGAAAAAGCTGGAAGTGGGCAACGAGCTGGTACTTTATCGCCATGAGAAGACCTTTTATCATCCACCAGGACTATTCGTGCGCGTGAAGGATACTCAACCTGACGCGGCACAGGTAGCCGAAGCAGTGGCCGCTTATAGCGTGGACTATGTCGGTATGTCGCTAACCTTGGATGGGGTGGCGGTGGAAGCTGCAGGTGGTGACTTCGCATCCACTGTGGCTGCTGTCAAAGCAGCTTGTCCCTTCCCACTCATCTTGATGACATCGGATCCAGCCACTGCCGAGGCTGGTCTGAAGGCAGCGCAGGGCACTATGCCACTCTTGTGGGCAGCGGATGCTCAGAACTGGCAGGCCATGGCCAAGCTGGCTGCACAATATAAGGTGCCTCTGGTTGTGCTGGCCAATGGTGACCTGAATGCGCTGGCGGACTTGGCGGAACAGGTGAAGAATGCTGGTGTTGAAGACATTGTGCTCGATCCTGGCACACGTGGATATGCAGACAGTCTGGCGATCTTTACACAGTTGCGGCGTCTGGCCCTAAAGAAGAATGAACGCAAGGTTGGTTATCCGTTAATCGCTTTTGCTGGCGATGATGCGACCCTGGCAGCGCAGCACATTGCCAAGTATGCTGGTTTCATCGTGCTCGACCGCTTTGATCCCGCTATGGTCTACCCGCTTATTGTGTTGCGTGCCAATCTTTTCACCGATCCACAGAAACCGATTCAGGTACTGCCCGGTGTCTACGAGATCAACAAGCCTGGCCCATCAGATCCTTTGATGATCACCACCAATTTCTCGATCACCTACTTCTCTGTGGCCAATGAGGTGGAGAGCAGCGGTTTGCCGGGATGGTTGTTGGTGGCCGATGCAGAAGGGATGAGCGTGTTGACCGCGTGGGCGGCCGGGAAGTTCGATGCGGAGCGAATCGCCAAAACAGTGAAGACTACCGGCATCGAGCAGAAGATCAACCATAAACGTCTTATCATCCCCGGGCACGTCGCTGTGTTATTGGGTGAAATCGAGGAGGAGCTTCCGGGTTGGGAGATTAACGTAGGCCCGCGCGAAGCGGTTGATCTACCCAACTATCTAAAGACGCGCTGGGGTTAAGCTTGGGAAGTCTCTCGGAGGGTAGTACTGTTTTCGGCCATAGAGTGGATGAGATTCGACTGTTTATAGGGAGTGGGGAACAATCGCGAAGCATAGGATACGCTTTGAGCCTTCTGGAAAAGTGGTAGAAGTGCCCACTGGCACACTGATCGTCGAGGCGGTGCACCAGGCAGGTCTGGATCTGAACATCCCTTGTGGTGGTCAGGGGCGCTGTGGGCGCTGCGCCGTAATAGTGGACAATCGTCGTGCGGTGCGCAGCCGTTCAGAGCTGCGTCTCAGTCAGGAAGACCTGGCGGCAGGTTACGTCCTGGCCTGTCAGACAGTGCTCGAAGGGGATGTCACGGTCACCATACCACCCCAAGAGAAAATCGAACGCAGGCTGGTCACGGATCGCACGGCGACGCGCGTTACATTGCCTTTCTCCTATGATCCTAAGCGTGATCAGCCTATGCAGCTGGTGCCATTGACGATCGATCCGCCTACTATGGACGATCAGACGGACGATTGGTCACGCTTGAAGCGAGCTATGGCGCTCAACTATGGGATCTCAGACCTGACCATTGATTTGGCGACACTGCGCAAGCTCGGTACTACCCTGCGAGAAGCGGATTGGTCGGTCACCGCTGTGGTGGAGCTGGATACATGGGACCGACCAAATGGCCCAGCACGTCTGGTGGACCTCATTGCCGGGCAAAACGTGGCCCATCTGTGGGGGGCCGCTGTCGATGTGGGCACGACTACGGTGAGCCTGTATTTGGTTGACCTCCTTAGAGGAGAGGTTGTTGCCCGGGCAGCGGAATACAATGCCCAAATCAAGCGCGGCGAGGATGTTATCTCACGCATCATCTACGCGAGTCGCAACGGCAATCTCCAAGAGATGCAGGCGCTGGTGGTGGATACCATCAATGAGGTGCTGGAACGTGCTTGCGGGCGGGCTGGTATCCGTCCGTGGGAGATCTACAAAATGACCGTGGCGGGCAATAGCACCATGATTCATCTCCTGCTAGGACTGCCTGCAAATTCCATCCGGCTTGAGCCGTTCATCACCACTATCAACCAGCCGCCCCCAGTGCAAGCCGCTCAATTGGGCATTGCCATCCATCCTCAGGCGCATGTGGATTGTCTTCCTGGTGTGGCCAGCTACGTAGGGGCAGATATCCCAGCTGGCGTCCTGGGATCCCAAATGTGTGATAGCAAATCGGTGGCGCTCTTCTTGGACATTGGCACCAACGGCGAAATGGTGTTGGGAGATTGCGACTGGCTCGTCAGCTGCGCCTGCTCTGCTGGGCCTGCTTTCGAAGGCGCTGGTGTCCGAGACGGCATGCGCGCGACGGTAGGTGCTATCGAAGAAGTGTGGATTAATGGCCAGACTTATGAGCCAACCTATCGGGTGATCCCTGATCCGCAGCTGGAAGCACAAGGCAAACCCACTCTCCCCAAGGGTATCTGTGGATCGGGGCTTATCTCCTTGCTGGCCGAGATGTTCGTCACTGGTGTGGTTGATAAGGCGGGCAACCTCAACTTTGACCTTGGCTCTCCGCGCATCCGTTATGGAGAACATGGGCCAGAGTATGTGGTGGCATGGGGCAACGAGACAGCACACGGGCGTGACATTGTCATCACTAAAGTGGACATCGATAATCTTATCCGAGCCAAGGCTGCCATCTATGCTGGTTTCACCGTGATGGCTAGGAGTGTGGGAATCGATTTGTCCACGGTGGAGAGGGTACTGGTAGGTGGTTCGTTCGGTCAATATGTCAACGTGGAAAAAGCGATTCAAATTGGGTTGTTGCCTGATCTGCCGTGGGAGAAGTTCCATTTTCTGGGCAACACATCTCTGAAAGGGGCCTTGTTTGCATTGCTCAACCGAGAGTTTCGTCGTCATCTAACGACAATTGCACAAAAGATGACCTACCTCGAGCTTTCGGCTGATAACACCTTCTACGAAGCTTTCACCTCGGCGCTTTTCCTGCCACACACTGACCTGTCTCACTTTCCATCCGTGGCGGAAATTTTAGCTGCGCGCCGAACTACTCAGTCGTCACATTTCATCCAAGGAGGGAGACCTGATGTACATCATAGGTGAGAACATTCATATTATCTCGCCGCGCGTGAAGGAAGCTCTTGCCGAGAAGGACATACGATTCTTCCAAGAGCTGGCGTTGAAACAAGTGGAAGCAGGCGCCCACTATCTCGATTTAAACATCGGCCCCCAGAAAAAGGCGGGCCACGAGATTATGCCTTGGTTGGTGAAGGGCATCCAGGAGGTGGTAGATGTACCCCTCGCTCTGGATACCACCAATCTGGCAGCCATTGAAGAAGGGTTGAAAGTAGCTAAACACCAATGCATTATCAACTCGACCTCGGCTGAGGAAGAACGCCTCGCTACAGTACCTCCACTTGCCAAGAAGTATAATGCCAAACTTATTGCGCTCACGATGGGGAAGTCTGGCATCCCAGTGAGCGCGGAAGAAAGAGTCAACATTGCGTTGGAGCGCCTTATCCCGCGTGCCGTCGAACTGGGCATTCCGATGGAGGACTTGTTGATTGACCCGCTAGTGTTGACAGTCAGTGGGTGTCAGGAGTATTGCCCAGAGTGTATAGAGGCGGTACGGCTGCTCAAATTGGCAGGCGATCCGCCGCCTATGACCAACGCTGGGCTCAGCAACGTCTCAAACGCGGTACCCAGTGAAATGCGCCCGTTGCTAAATCGCACTTACTTGGTGATGTTGATGGCGGTGGGACTGGACTACGTGATCGCCAATCCCTTGGACAGGGAACAAAACGAGTTCATCCGGATCATCACTCAGCGTGACGATGGCACAGCGCTCGGTCGTCTTGTCCTCACTTTGTATGATAAGACGGCCGCCGGCGAACGCCTGACCGCTGAGGATGTGGATATGGATGATCCTGAACAGGTCGCCCTATTCAAGACCGCCCAAGTATTGTATAATCAAATCATCTATACCGACTCCTATTTGCGTGTCTAAAGTACAACGTATCACATTAACGGGAAGGTGAGGTATGTATGACCTGATTGTGGTAGGAGGCGGACTGGCCGGCATCACCGCAACCATTTACGCAGCGCGGCGACGGTTGAACGTGTTGCTTGTTTCCAAGACCTTGGGAGGCAAGACCAACTATCGCATGCTATTGCCTCCGGAGGAACCTCCTTTGCTCTTGGAAGGTCAGGAGATTATCGAGGGACTTAAGGCAGAGCTGGAACGTTTGGATTTCATCCACTACAAGGACTATGTCACCCGGGTAAGCCGTCATCGTGATGGCTTTGCAGTGCACACGGAAGAGGAAGCGGTGCTGTTGGGCAAGTCGGTCATCATCGCTACGGGTGTGAAACATCAGCGCATGCACGTGCCCGGTGAAGACAAATATCTGATGCGTGGTCTTAGTTACTCTGCACTACGGTATGCACCGCATATGGGCGATCGCGTGGTGGCTATCATTGGCAGCGGAAAGCTCGCTGTGCGTGCAGCGGCGGAGATTGCCTTGACAGCTCGGCAAGTTTATTTGGTGGGTGTAGAGGCGCGGGAGATGGAGAGTCCGCTAGGTATCAAGGTGAAAGGTGCGAATAATGTCACCATCCTGGAGAATTACCAGGTGCTAGAGCTGCAAGGTGATGAGTACGCACGACGCATTGTGGTTAGTGCACCGGATGGATCTCAGATGGAGGTCTCGGCTGGCGTGTTCTTCGTCGAGATCGCTGTGATCCCGAATTCGCAGCTAGTCGTGGGTCTGGTGGATGTGGACCCGGGTGGTCATATTCGTATTGATGAGCGTGGACGTACAAATGTACCTGGCATTTGTGCAGCGGGTGATGTTACCAATACTTATATGGAACAGGTTCTGGTGGCAGCAGGTGGTGGCGTCAAGGCGGCTTTGAGCGCCTATGCTTATCTGTTGCCTGGGTTGTGAGATATGGTAGTTCTATAGCGTCATGGAGCAGGAGTAGACAAGATGCCTCTATTTTCACCACGTCGTTACCAGCCACCGTTTATGCCGGTGCAACGCGATTCATTTCCGGTCGAGGTGTTTACCGCTTTTGAGCGGGCCGTTAAGGGTGCATTGTTCGGTTGCCGGATGTGCGGTAACTGCATCCTCCAGGAGACAGCTTTCGTGTGTCCTATGACCTGTCCCAAGGGCTTGCGCAATGGTCTTTGTGGTGGGGCGACCGAAGATCATTGCGAAGTGGACCCTTCGCGACCATGCACTTGGTACGTCATTTATAACCGGGCTGAGAGGATGGGGCGACTGGATAAGCTGCTCGAGATCAATGCCCCTGTGGATGGCTCTCGTGTCGGTCATGAGACGTGGCTCGATATGATAAAGCTCTGGTTCAAGCGCAAGGCGGGGCCCTATCCTTGGGACTTCGTGCTCAATCGTGCCAAATTCAATCGCGAGTGGGAAGAGTTCTTCTACGCGCTGCGACAGCCTGACTGGTGGCAGGGAGACTCGCGTTATCACCCGCCTGCTTACAGTGAGCCTATTTCCCTACTAGAGGCGAATTTGCGCACGGGGGCGTTCACTGTGACCGCGGAGATCGCACCACCGCTGGATGCCTCTCCAGAGGGTCTCATCAAGAAGGTCAACATGTTGAAACCCTATGTGACGGCAGCTAACTTTACCGATAACGCCTCCGCTACCTGTCGTATGAGCAGCTTGGCTTCTGCCAAGATATGCCTGGACGCGGGCCTGGAACCAGTGATGCAATTGCAGGCGCGTGACCGCAGCCGAGTGGTGATCCAATCGGATGCGGTTGGCGCTTCTGGTCTGGGTATTCGCAACATCCTCTGCCTCACAGGCGATCACCATCGCTTCGGTCCTGCACCGATGTCTATGCCCGATCAGTTCGACATGGATGCCGTACAGATACTCTGGATGTTGCGTCGTATGCGTGATGAGGGCAAGTACATCGACGGACGTGAGATGAAAGTTCGCCCCAAGTTCTTCCTGGGCGCTGCCGCCTCGCCATTCGGTGCTCCGCCCAAGTTCGAGGCTATCCGAGCTGAGAAGAAAATCAATGCGGGCGCTCAGTTTATCCAAACCCAGCCTGTGTTCGACTATGGTCGTTTCACGGAGTGGCTAGAGGCGTTAGACAAGCGCAATCTATTGGACAGAGTGTATATCCTGGCCGGCATTGTTCCATTGCGCAGCGCTAAGGCGGCGCACTTTATGATGGAAGTGCCAGGGGTGTCGCTGACCCAGTCTGATCTGAAGCGCATGGACGAGGCGGGTGACAAAGAGGCTCAAGCGGAGACCGGGGTAGCTATCGCGCTGGAGATGATCGAACGTTTGAAGAACACGCCTGGTATTCATGGCCTGCACATTATGGCAGTACACTGGGAGTCGATTGTGCCACGTCTGGTCGAAGAAGCAGGGTTGCCGCGTCCAGTGGTGCGTGAGATGCTCAAGCCCGAAGCGATGCCCGAAAAAGAGGCGGTGCCGGCGTCCTAGCCCGCTCTGCACTGGTGCCCGGGAGATTGCGCGATGCCCAAGTTAGCTGTAACTGGCAAGGGTGGGGTAGGAAAGACTACATTGGCGGCCTTGCTCGCCTACATTTATGCCCAAGCCGGCAATGCCGTGATCGCGATCGACGCCGACCCAGCGGCCAGTCTAGGCTACGCGCTGGGTGTGCCGGGTGAATTACTGGCACAGTTACACCCGATCGCTGAGATGGAGAATCTAATCTACGAGCGTACTGGCGCCAGACCGGGCGATGTCGGTGGGTTTTTCACCCTTAACCCGCGCGTAGATGATATCCCCGATCGTTTTAGTGTGGTCTATCGGGGCATTCGCCTGTTGCAGCTAGGCACCATTTCGAAGGGTGGCAGTGGTTGTATTTGCCCAGAGAGTGCTTTGCTGAAAGCACTGGTCACCTATGTCATACTCTATCGCAATGAAGTGATGATCCTCGATATGGACGCTGGGATCGAAAATCTGGGGCGGGCAACCGCAAGTGCTGTGGATGCCTTTATCATCGTAGTGGAACCAGGACAACGGAGTCTGAGTACAGCGCGAACTATTCATCACTTGGCAGCAGACATAGGGGTGACGCGTTGTTTCGTTGTGGGTAACAAAGTGCGTGACGAAGCTGACCGCGCGTTCATTCGAAACAGCCTGTCCGGTTTGCCAGTGATCGGGTTCCTGTCCTTTAACCCCAAGGCGATGGAAGCGGACCAACGTGGCCAGGCGATCTACGAGGCAGTGCCTGAGATGGTAGCTGAAGCGCGACAGATTGCCGCTACTTTTGATCAGGCAATGACGACTTAGATTTTATCTGACCTGATTTTACGCGTGCGAGAGCGCAGGGAACGACGGAAAACGGACTTTTCTGCGCTCTTACTCTCTTTCTGGAGGTTGACTGATCGTGCCCTATCCCCTTTATGTAGCGTTCGTCTGGCATATGCATCAACCGTACTACAAGGACAATACCGCTGGTGAGTACATATTGCCATGGGCGCGTCTGCACGGGGCCAAAGAGTATGTACACATGGCAGAGGTGCTCAGCCAGTATCCAGCTGTCAAGGCCACCTTCAACTTTGTGCCTTGTTTGGTGGAACAACTGCAAGAATATGTTCGGGGAAGTGCAGTGGATCGCGCGCTGGCACTCAGTCGGCAAGATCATTGGGGTGATGAAGAGAAAGCGTATCTGCTCTCTTTCTTTTTCAGTGCCAATTGGGAACGCGTCATTCGACCGCATCGACGTTATCAACAACTGCTCGAACTACGACATCAGGTACGTGGGGGGCACCGTCTGCTCAGCGATGCGTACTACTTTGATCTGGTGGCATGGTTCAATTTAGTGTGGATGGATCCCATCGCGTTGCGTACCGATCCATCGTTGCGAGATTTGATCGAGAAAGGTGAGAATTTCACGCGTGCCGATATTGAGCTAATTCTAGATAAGCAACGCGAACTTGTGGCACGTGTTCTCCCTTTATACGCCGAGCTCCAGGCTCGGGGCCAGATCGAGCTCACCACCTCGCCTTACTACCACCCGATCTTGCCTCTACTGATCGATCTAGAAACGGCTCGGCGTTCCAGCCCAGAACTCAGACTTCCAAATTGTTCATTTCGCCACGTTGAGGACGCGCTTGAGCAGCTCAGACTGGCAGTAGAAGCACATCAAGCTGCCTTCGGTCAGTTGCCGCGCGGGTTGTGGCCTCCTGAAGGTGCTATGTGTCCCGAGATGCTTCCTTTGCTCCAGCGGTATGGTATCCGCTGGTTTGCCACGGATGAGGCTATTCTGGCGCGTTCACTGGGTAGGCCGATCGAACGTGATGGGTATGGTCACGTCCTTAATCCACGGCTTCTCTATCAACCATATATGGTACGAGTGGATGGGTCGAGTTCCAACTCTTCATCGCTGACGGTGATCTTTCGTGATCATGTCCTTTCGGACCGCATTGGGTTTGTCTATCAGGGCATGCCGGGGAAAGATGCGGCCGAAGATCTGGTCCGACGCCTGCGCACCATCCGCGAGCGCCTTGGTGATACCGAACACCCTTATCTGGTGGCAATTATCTTGGACGGAGAGAATTGCTGGGAGAGCTATCCGGAACAGGGGGATCCCTTCCTACATCATCTTTATCAAGAATTAAGTATCGCTGAAGACCTGCGCACGGTTACCGTATCCGAATACTTGGATGAATTTGCGCCTCGCGAAACGCTCGTCGAGCTGGCCACCGGTTCGTGGATCAGGGGCAATTTGGAGACATGGATAGGTGAGGCTGACCAGAATCGTGCTTGGGAAGTACTAGCGCAGGTGCGCGATGAATTGGTGGCTTGGCAGAATGCTATCCCTGGGGCAGGCTTGGATGTTTTGGAAGCTGCCTGGCGACAAATCTACATTGCTGAAGGCAGCGACTGGTTTTGGTGGTATTACAGTCATAACGTGAGTGTTGAAGAGCCATTGTTCGATCGGGCATTTCGTGAACACCTAGCAGGTGTCTATAGGATCATTGGACGTCCAGTGCCACCATGGTTATTACAACCGATCCGGTCTGTTGCCGAGCCACGCGACTATCGCGCCATAAGCGCTTACATTTCACCTCATTTGGAGGCTGGGGCTGAGGCTAGCCTGGAATGGTCAGGCGCAGGTTTTTTGGAGGCAGCCACCTCAACAGGTACAATGCAGCGAGGTGAGAAAGGCCTGTTGCGACGACTTTATTTTGGCTACAATCCGACCTTCGTGTATTTCAGACTTGAGTCGTGGGCGGCATTGGGTCCCTACGAAGTCAGCCTTTTTCTGCGCATAGAATCTCCCTCAAGCGGGGAGACCCTTTTTGTTCTGCCGGCGGATGAGACATCCTCTGAGACCCCGTTCGGCGCGAACTGGCGGGTGGATTTGCGACATGGCTTTGGAGCAGTACTGAAAATGGCCAGCCCACGCGGTAGCTGGTTGGAAGTGGAAGCGACGGTCGAAAGCGCAGCGGCGGAGCGAGTTTGGGAAGTGCGTGTGCCATGCAGTGCGCTGGGTGTGTCCTTTGGTCATCGCATCGGTGTAGCAGCTGCACTGTTGCAGGAGGGTCAAATCCTGGAATCGCTCCCATTGCAATCACTCCACTATTTCACGTTGGATGAGATGGTGTAGATGCCTGTGCTGCGGCTCCTGGTCAAGGCGGTGTCCATCGGCGTCTATCGGGTGCGCCACTATGGCTGGTATGTCACCTGGACATGGCTATGGACGCGCCTGTTTATGTGGATAGTGGGACGTGAGGTGGAACGTTATTCTCGTATCACGCCTCACTTGTGGGTGGGTGGTCAGATGCGCGCGCACGGTTGGCGCTGGCTGGTCGCCCGAGGGATTACAGCTGATGTCAACCTGCGTGAGGAGCATGACGACCGCGTTCACGGTGTGCCGCCGCATATCTATCTGTGGCTGCCTACCAAAGACGATCACGCTCCCACATCGGAACACCTGCATATCGGTGTGGAATTCATCTCTCGTGTTATTTCGCAAGGTGGCGCAGTATACGTTCATTGTGCAAGCGGGGTGGGCAGGGCCCCCACGCTTGCGGCCGCCTACCTGATCAGCACTGGGATGAGCCCCGAACAGGCAATCGAGACAATTCGGCGCGCGCGCCCATTCATCAAACCTACCCCCGTCCAGCTGAGTGCACTGCGCCGCTTTGCCGAAGATCACCACTATGAGCTTACAAGTTGCAGTACCTGTTGTAAAGAAACAGTGGGGCATAGTAGATCTCTATAGAAGGATAATATGACGGTTATGATCTTGAAGGTGGAATTGGATGATTGGGAACCCTATACAAAGGCGACATCTCTACCTGATCGCGGGGATGACTTTTGTCGCGATCGCGGTGGCGCTTCAAACAGGGTGGGTGTATAACTCCCCTGTTGACGAACGAACTTCTGATCCTCGTGTCTCAGTGCTAAGGACGGCAACAGAGACTTTAGCTATAAGCGCAACAGTGCCTGTTTTCATATCCACTTCATCGCCACCCACTTTCACTGTCGCAGTGGGAACTCCGTTGCGCGTCTTGGATACGGTTTATCCGACAGTCACACCGGTTTTGACACACCAGTCTCCAACACCAACTGCCACTCTGACCAGATATCCCTCTCCCACCCCTACGTCCACGCCTACCCGGCGACCCCGTCTCGCCACCATCGACTACTTCACTGTGGATCGGTGGGAGATCTATCCGGGCGACAGAGTAGCACTCAGCTGGGATTTGCACGACGCGCGTGAGGCCTATTTGCTCTACGAGGGGAAAGAAGAAGGTGTGGTTGCGCCGGGCGGCGCTGTGTTCACTCTCACTAATACTACAACTTTTACCCTGTCTGCGCGTACCGAAGATGGTGAGGTAATAGCGCGCCTGACGGTCAATGTGTTACCGGTGCCGACGCCAGATGGGGTGAGACGTTCCGTTGATCTCCCCATTCTGATGTACCATTACATCTCTGTGCCACCTCCTGATGCCGATCAGTATCGACGCGATTTGTCTGTGACACCCGAGAATTTCGAGGCGCATCTCGCATGGCTGCGCAGTCAGGGTTACCAGAGCATTACCCTACGTGAGCTGGTTTTCCACTTGACAGCTGGCTGGCCATTACCTGAGAAATCCGTTGTGCTCACCTTCGACGATGGCTATCGTGATCACTACACTCATGCTTTCCCTCTCCTCAGGAAATATGGCTACGTGGGCACTTTCTTCTTGGTGACGCGCCCTATTGATGATGGTGATCCCAACTACCTAACGTGGGAGATGGTCCAAGAGATGCACCGGGCGGGGATGTCGATGCAACCGCACGGCTACCGGCATTTCGACCTGAAAGGAAAGCCGACTGATTTCTTGGTGTATGAAATCGTGGGCGCCAAGGAGGCGATCGAAGCGCGCACTGGGGAGATCACCCGTTTCTTTTGCTACCCATCCGGCAGCTATGATCGACACACCATCAATGTGTTGGAATCGGCCAACTTTTGGGCGGCAGTAACCACTATCCAGGGGCGTCGTCAGAGCACGGAGAAGCTGCTCGAGTTGGAACGCCTGCGTGTGCGCAATACAACGAGTGTCGAGGATCTGGCAACCTTGCTCAATTACTGAGACGTCAGAGAATTTTCGGGCGGAGAATTCCCCCTTCCTGCCCAGATGCTCATCGTGCAGGAAGGGGGCAATGCTCAACCCTTTTTAGCAGGCTCGGGGGTCTCTTCTAGTTCACGGATGGCGCTGTCCAGCAGGCTACGCACGGCCAATAGCATCTCCTTGCGTGCAGCGCGCGTGTGCATTTTGAACTCCTCGGGCAGCGCGGGTGGCCTACACTTCAGGGAGCTGCGCAACCCCTGAATCCCTTCCCGCAGCCATTCTTCCAAATTGAACTCTTTCTCCTCCACCTGCGCCGACTGCGTTGCTTTTGCACCCATCGTCTCACCTCCTGATAAGGTTCCTGCCAATTACGCTTACCTAATGACAGTTTCACCCAAAAGCCACTATTCATGTTGCTCCATTTTGCGAGCAATGGCAACAATTCCCGTTCCTATAGGCAGATCAGTCCAACGCAGCAACTGGGCCTCGACCCATCCCAATGCCGTTAGTACAAAGTTCACCAGTGGGGGAACCGGTTCCATCTCGACTTGATACGCTTCAGCACTTAGGTGGTGAGAGCGCAATTGTGGTGGCCGAGCGCCAGCGCGCCTAACGAAAATGAGCGCAGCTGCTACAGGGAAGATGAAGAAATTGTTGTAGCTAATGCGTTGAATCTCAAAGCCTGCCCTCTCCAACTTTGATCGCAGCTCCGGAATGTTGTACCGACGCACATGCGCGTTGAGCACATCATTGTAACTCCACAACCACATAAACGCGGGCGTTGTTACAATGAGATAGCCACATGGCCTCAATACTCGACAAGCCTCACGCAAGATCCCTTGATCATCCTGGTTGTGCTCAAGTACATCCAGAACAGCTACAACGTCAAAGCTGGCATTTGGGTAGGCTAAGCCGCGGCTGGCATCGCCCAGATGGACATCATAGCCACGTTGGCGTGCCACAGCGATAGGACGTGCATCTATTTCCACACCCCACACTTTTCCATAGCGGCTCAGGTGGTGGATCATGTTTCCTGCGCCACAGCCAATGTCCAGCAGCTGAAGGCCACTATCGTTAAGGGACAAGGCATCCATCAATGTAAATAGTGCGCGGGTACGGCTGGCAAACCACCAGTGGCGGTCCTCCTCTAATTGAGATGGTCGCCGGGGATCACTGAACGGGCGCCGATTCATTTTCCCTTGGTTGAAGTTCCCAGCTTTGCTGTTCATTACTCTAGGTTGGTGTTCTGGCCGAAGATCTATGTTAGAGTCTACACCAGTTCACCCCAAATGACTAATGGATTTAATCAGTTTCACAGAGAGGGGACTGTGGCTATTGGGAATCGGAAGATGGTCGAGGGCAGGAGATGCTATGGCAAGTCCGTAGCGGTCAGCCAGCGGTCGCGTAGGTGGTCAAGCGTGCCGGTACGCTTGAGCGTGTCCAATGCTGCCTCGATAGCTTTTGCAAGGCTAGGTGAGCGGGCAGAAGTGGCAATCACATAGGGCTCTTCGGTGAGCTGTTGTGCGACGCGGATCGTGCCAGGGTGAGCAGCTGCGAAACGATATACTGAGACCGCATCGGCAATGGCAACGTCTGATTCACCGTGGACAAGGGCGGCCAGTGCTTCTTCCGCGCTGAGGTAGCTAAGAATTGAACATCTTACGACAAGGCTCTGCAGCTGGCGCGCTTTCATATCTCCTGTACTGCCCCACTCCACCGCTACACGTCGATTTTCCAGTAGACGGAAGACATCGCTTTTCTCATCTGTGTTGTCCTTTGCAGTGGTACTCAGGACCAGCAGTTGGCCTGCATCGAAGTAAGGTTGTGAATAGATCACCTCCTTTGTGCGACGCTCGTCGTAGCTCAGCCCTGATATAATCGCATCCACCCGATCCGCCTGTAACGCGTCGTAGAGGCTGTCAAAGGCGATGTTGACGATTTGGGCACGGACGCCTAGTTGGGCCGCGATGTCGTGCGCTAGCTCCACCTCATAACCGATTGGCATACTCTCTCCATCCAGCCAGGCAAACGGAGGGAAGCTGGCGTCCATTCCAACGCGTAGAACCCCTCTCGCGCGCACACGCTCAAGCGAACCATCGTTCTGTCCATAGGAGAGAACTAATGCCAGGATAGCCGCTCCCAGTATGCATGCCCCAACCAGCAAGCAAGCTAGTCGTCGGTGTTGCCCTATCCAGAGCTTCACGCGGGAGAGTCGTTCAGGGAACAGCGTAGCGTCGAACCTCCAAGTAGATCGGCTTGGGGTCAAAATTGGGGGTCACAAAGGTATAATAGTCCAGATAGCTCTTGGTCGGCCATGGGTAGCGAAAGACCCATAGAATAGCTGCTTTGCACCAGTCCCATTGTTCTGCCAGCTGATATGCTCGGATGGTGTATTCAATGCGTTGGGCAGGCTTCACCGCGTGTATCCAACGGGGATGATCGTTCCATCCACCTTCGGTGATAATGATGGGCTTGTCGGCGGCGCTATGCTCGGCGAGTACACGACGCAGCAGCTCGACTCGGCGGAAGTTGATCACTTGAGGGTCAGGGGACATGTCGGGTGGATAGGACCAGCCGTAGGCATGGACAGCGAGCATGTCAAAGTATTGAGCAGCGCCGGCGTCGAGCATGCCACGCAGGTAATCTAAATCGTTCATACCCCACTCATTGCCCGAAGGGGCCAGTGTGGGTGCGAGGGCGCCAGCTAATACTTGGACTTGAGGGTTGGCCGCTTTAGCTTCCTGGTACGAGATCCTCAGCAGATGGGTATACTCTGCGGGACTGACCGGGCGAAAGCCCCACTCCAGCGCCAGATTGGGCTCATTCCAAATGATAATATATCTGACTTGTTCGCGAAAATGGCCTGCAAAGTTGCCCACAAAGCGTGCGAAGTCGGCGTAGTGTTCCTCGCTCAGAAATGCGGAGGTGCTCTCTGGTGGCCGTGCCCACTGGGGCACCATGCCCAGCCGTGCGACAAGAGTTAGACCTTGGTGCACTGCATGATTCACCACCAAGTCGGCATGCTTCCAGTCGTACAGGCCGGGCAGAGGCTCAATATAGGCCCAAGGAAAGTATTCTACAATCCATTGTGCTCCCATTTCGCGCACCATTTCCATGGTGCGCCGAATCTTGGCCGCCTCCACCTCATCCGTGAGGCGCGTGTGGATGCCGATCTTGGGGTTGAGGGTCAGGACACGATGTGGTGGGCCGAGAGGAGCATCACTTTGCGCGACGGAAGCGGTCAGCATCCATGCGCAAAACACAAGCAAGGCCGTTAAAATGACGTATTGGGAGGACTGAGATGCCATTCTTCCACGGGAGAGATCCCAGCATCGTTATAACATAAAAACGCTGGCCTACTCTTCCGCCTCCTGCATTGGGCTGTGGATTGCTACCACGTCCCCATGGACATCCACGATGACGCGGAATCCAAACATGCCAAGCCAAGTGCGTGCTTCTTCGGGCAGGCCATGTTCCAATAGTTCGTCAAGGTGCTTGACTGAGGCATCCACCATTGCTTTGCTGAACAGGTCATCACGCCCCAACAGTGCAAGAACCCCCTGTGTTACCAGCTCTTGATGAGCAGCGATTTGATCCTGAAACCATTTAAGAATCTGACGATCGACATATTCGGACGGAACATGGCGTCGGAAGCCGGCGTCCAAGATCACGTAATGGGGTTCGTCGCCGACATAGGCCACCTCGGCTGGCTCACCTTCTTCGTTGAAGATCAGACCACTGAAGAGTGGTGCCCGCACAATTTTTGCCATAAGGTAGTGCTATCCGTGATATAGGATCAATACCACCGAAAGACCAAAAAGCAAGACAGAGATTTGGAGCGGGCGATCTGTGAGCACCACTTCGTCAGGCGCGCCGCCATCACCACGCACGTGGATCACATACAGATATCGGAAGATGCCGTAGATGACGAAAGGGATGGTGAGCATCATGGTGTGATCCTTGGGCAGGTTGGGTGCTGAGAACGTGTAGAGGGCATAGGTCATTACCGTGCCTGCTGTCACGACGGCCATCATTTCGTCCAGAAACGCCAAGTTATAGTGATCCAGAGTGGAGCGGCTGTGAGAAGCGTTCTCTTTCAATAAGGCGATTTCCTGACGACGCTTACCAAGTGCCAGGAACAGTGCCAACAGGGTTGTGAACAGGTAGAGCCATGGTGAGAAGCGCTCTGCCCAGACTAAAGGGACACCGGCGGCCACGCGCAACACAAACCCGGCGGCCACCGCCATCACATCCACGATTACCACGTTCTTGAGCCAAAAAGAATACACCACGTGGAGCGCAAAATAGCCAAGGGCAATGAATCCAAAGAGCGGATCGAGTAGATACGCCAGTGGCAATGTCACGGCTGGAATAGCAATGGCCGCTATTACAGCCACCGATCGGGACAGCTGGCCAGAGGCCAGCGGCCGATTGCGCTTGGTAGGGTGATGTCGATCTTTCTCGATGTCTACCAGGTCGTTGATCAGGTAAACGGCACCGGAGATCAAGCACAGCAGAACAAATCCGCCGAGAGAGCGGAGCAGGGGCTGCGCCTGAAAGATTTTGACGTCGAATACTAAAGGTACAAACAGAAACCCATTTTTCGTCCACTGCTTGGGACGTAGTGTCTTGAACAAAGCTAACAACATTGACACGTCCTGTAGAGTGCTCGCTTGATGCAGATTTGCGGACAATCATAACACAAACGGTATGTGGAGCAAGTCTTGCTGGGTTGCGACCCATGGAATGATGCTTTACAATTGAATTCTTCAAGCGAGTGGAAGATTGAAGTACAGTGGGAACTCAACTTATGGAAGAACGCCTGCAGAAGATCTTGGCCCACGCAGGTTACGGGTCGCGACGGGCATGTGAGGATCTCATCAGAGAGGGGCGCGTGGCAGTCAACGGCCAGACAGCTCAGTTGGGACAGAAAGTAGATCCCGAGCGCGACCGTATCACCGTGGATGGTAAGCCGGTGCAGGTTGAACGCGCGTATACATACATTATTGTGAACAAGCCGCGAGGTGTGCTATCCAATGAGCGCAGCAACGGTGACAAGAACGTCGTCACAGTTCGTGAGCTGGTGCCTGTCGCGGGCCACCTCTATCCAGTAGGGCGACTTGATTTGCGCAGTGAGGGGCTGGTGTTGCTCACCGATGATGGGGAGCTAGCCAATCTCCTGACCCATCCGCGATATGAGCATACTAAGGAGTACCAGGTGTGCGTTGTGGGACGTCCCGAAGAGGAAACTCTGGATAAATGGCGCAAAGGGGTTTTCCTGGACGGCCGACGCACAGCGCCGGCTGAGGTAACCGTCATACATCGGGAGCCGAATCATACCTGGTTGCGTGTGGTACTGCACGAGGGACGCAAGCGTCAGATTCGACGCATTGCAGCTATGCTAGGGCATCCGGTGAAGCGATTGATCCGCGTGCGCATTGGCCCGATCCAGCTGGGTAAGCTGAAACCGGGCGAATGGCGCTCCCTACGCGAGGGGGAGATCAACCAGCTGCTCGAAATAAAGAGACAACTTCGAGTGCAGTATGACAGCAAGAAACACCGTTTGCATCGCAATTGATGGCGAGGCGGCATCAGGCAAGAGCACATTAGGCCGCTTGCTCGCTGGCAAGCTGGGCTATCTCTACTTTGACACGGGCGTGATGTATCGCGCCGTTGCCTGGGCTGCGTTGCAACGCGCGATAGATATTCACGACGAGCAAGCGGTAACCGAATTGGCAGCACAGATAAATATTCAAATAACTCCGCCGGGCTGTGATGATGGACGACATTATTCTGTTTTTGTTGACGGCGTGGATGTTTCGTGGGCCATTCGTGAGCCTGCTGTGGATAAGGTGGTATCCATTGTAGCGGCATATCCGGGAGTGCGTCAGGTGCTCAAAGGACATCAGCGCCAGATCGGTTTAACGCATAACGTGGTGATGGTGGGCAGGGACATCGGCACCGAAGTGATGCCTGATGCCGATCTCAAGATATATCTGCGCGCTCCGGTTGAGGAGCGAGCGCGTCGCCGCTATCTTGAGCTGCAGGCGCGCGGCGAGGAGGTCTCCTACGAGGAAGTCCTCAATTCCATGCGCCAGAGGGATTACCAGGACAGTCATCGCGCAGTAGCACCATTGCGCGCCGCTGACGACGCCATTGTGATTGATACTGGTCATCTCAGTGTCGAGGAAATGGTCACGCGAGCACTGAAGATAGTGCGTTCGAAGCTGGGCGAGCACTCGTCGGTCACCTCTTGTACGGATTCACCAATCCGGTGAGAACATCCTCTGTTGCATTGTCCAATCATACAGGGGAAAAGATATGCGTGTAAGAGAGGCTATGCCAGGTTATGGGGATGGCGGTTACGTGCGTCACGTGGAACCGCACAGCTTGGCAGCGCGAATGAATATCCAGGCGGGAGATATAGTGGTTTCGGTGAATGGTCATCCTCTGCGGGATGTAATCGATTTCAATTATTACGCCAGCGAACCCCACGTTGAAATGGTGGTACGACGCGGCACAGTGACTCTTACCTTGACCGCTGAACGGGTGTTTGGAGAGCCGCTGGGGATTACCTTTGCACACCCTACGTTCGATACAGATATCCGTCGTTGTGTCAACCGCTGTGAATTCTGTTTTGTGGACCAATCGCCACGAGGAATGCGCCACGCGCTGTACATTCGGGATGATGACTATCGCTACAGCTTCCTGTTTGGGCAGTTTGTCACCCTTACCAACTTGGCGGAAGAGGACTGGCAACGCATCGAGGAACAGCATCTTAGCCCGCTCTATGTGAGCGTACACGCTACTGAGGTCGACCTGCGCCGTCGCCTACTAGGCAAAGCAGATGCACCAGATGTGTTGGCGCAGTTGCGTTGGCTGGCCGAACGGCATATCGAGATCCACACCCAGCTCGTGCTTATCCCAGGTTTGAACGATGCTGCCCATTTGGAGCGCAGCCTGACCGATCTGGTAGCGTTGTATCCCGCGGTGCGCTCAATTGCTGTGGTGCCGGTGGGTGTTACCCGCTACCACGCACCCGGTCTGCGACCCTATTGCCATGAAGAAGCAGTGCAGCTGCTGGAACAGGTGCAGCCTTGGCGAGCACGCTGCCGACAGCAATTTGGGGTGACGTTGGTGTATCCATCCGATGAGTGGTACCTGCTGGCCAGGCGCCCTGTTCCGCCCGCGGCTGAGTACGATGGATTTGTCCAGTTAGAAAACGGTGTCGGAATTGTGCGACAATTCTTGGATGAGTGGAAAAGGTTGAAGTGGCGCATTCGACGCGAACGACACCAAACGGCCCAGCCGGATGAAAGAGGAGCAGCACCCATAGAAGAACAACGCGCTGGGGCTATGTTGGATGAGCGTCAAGCAAGAGCGGGAATTGCAGTCGTCTGTGGACAGATGGCTGCCCCGATCCTGCAAAAGGTGTGTGCCGAGATGGAAGCACTCACGGGCAGACCCATCACGGTGTATCCTATCGTCAATAACTGGTATGGGGGTAACGTTGCGGTCTCTGGACTGTTGACCAGCCGGGACGTGCTCGAGCAGCTGGGTGGTGGGAAAGTGCGTGGCCAGACTGTGTTGCTCCCACGCGTGATGTTCGACTCCACAGGACATGTCACATTGGACAACCTGAGCATCGAGGAAATCGAGCATGCATTAGGAGTTCCTGTGATCATGGCGCAGAGTCCGGGTGAAATATGGAAAAATGTTGTAGTGACGGGCAGATAGATCCGAGCAGCCAACTGATGTGGAAGGAGTGGTTACTACAGGAACAGGGATTAGCGCCAACGATGTAATGGTGATGGGAAGAATGGGCATGGCGCACAGAAAGCGGGATAGGTTTCTCATTGTGACATTGGGCTGCCCCAAGAATCAAGTTGACTCGGAAGGCATCAGCGCCCAGCTTACCCAAAGCGGCTATCGCGCTGTCAGCCATCCTGAGGGTGCCGACTTTATCATTGTGAATACCTGTGGCTTCCTGGAGGTGGCGCGACAAGAGGCAATCCAGACTCTGCGTGCACTGGTGGCACGGCGACGTCGAGGCCAGCAAGTGATTGCAGCAGGTTGCCTGGCGCAGCTCTGGGGTGATGCACTGACGCGTGTCGTACCCGGCCTAGATGGTGTAATAGGCACACGTAGCTGGGCAGATATCCCTACATTACTGGAACAGCTGGGACGACAAGCAGGACGTCGCGTCAGACCTATCAGACCTGTTGTTCACGTGCCTGAAATGGGCAGTGCCTCATCCGATCAAGCTCTGTTGCAGCGAGATGGGCGACGGCCTCGCGCCAGTGCTTATCTCAAAATCGCGGACGGGTGCTCAGCTGGTTGTGCCTTCTGCCTCATACCCACTATCAAAGGACCTGCGCGCAGCCGTCCACGTGATGTGATTTTGTGCGAGGCACGGAAGCTGGTGGATCAAGGCGTCCGTGAGATTATCCTGATCGCTCAAGATACCACCGCCTATGGCTACGACCGCGGCGAACGCGAAGGGCTGGCAGTGCTTATCGAAGAAATATTGCAGATAGTGCCGGAGTTGCGTTGGCTGCGTCTGATGTATGCATATCCTGGCCGAGTCAGCGAGCGGCTGATTGAGGTTATGGCAATTCATCCACAGGTATGTCACTACCTAGACCTGCCAGTGCAACACGGCCACCCCGACGTATTGCGGCGTATGCGCCGACCGCACGATGTGGCTGATCTGATGCGCTGCATGGAACGTTTGCGCAAAGCGATGCCCGATATCGCCTTGCGCACGAGCCTGATCGTGGGCTATCCCGGCGAAACAGAACAGGAGTTTCAAGGGCTGCTGAACTTCATCCAGGCGGTGCGATTCGACCGCGTGGGTGTTTTTCTTTATTCGCCTGAACCAGGCACGCTCGCATATGAGCTGCCGGGACAGGTCCCTGAGCACGTCAAGCGAGATCGTTACCAACAGGTGATGGGGCTGCAACAATCCATCAGCTTAGCGTGCAATCAATCTCAGGTGGGCAGGAGGTTAGACGTTTTGGTGGAAGGTGCTAATGACGGCATCTCTGTCGCGCGTTCCTATCGCGACGCGCCGGAAGTGGACGGATTCGTGCTCTTGCATGGAGAGCACCCTGCTGGGAGCTGGCTCAATGTCCACATCACGGGTGCGACGCCTTATGATCTTATCGCGACCGTCGAGACGTCGGAACGCCCTTTTGATCATATCACTTCCGGGAGCTCATGAGCGAGCGGATCAAGTTGCAGCTCTCCGCTATGGCACACGGTGGACCGGCCCTGGGGCGCTATGAGGGTCGTGTTGTGTTTGTCCCTTATGGGGCTCCTGGCGACACTGTGCTGGTTGAAATCGAAACGAGCAAAAGGGATTGGGCGCGGGCTCGCCTGCTTGAGGTACTAACTCCATCACCTGACCGGGTATCTCCGCTCTGCCCTCATTTCGGACCGCGGGCGTGTGGCGGCTGCCAGTGGCAGCATCTCAATTATGAAGCTCAGCTGCGCCACAAGACAGCTATTGTGCGTGACCAGCTAGCACGTTTGGCCGGCTTGGACGAGGTTCTGGTGCAACCAATGCAGCCAGTGGGAGAGCCATGGGCCTATCGCAACCATGTGCAGCTCCATGTTGCCCCTGAGGGATTGGGTTTCATATCCGCAGACGATGACCAGCGGGTGGAACCCATTACAACCTGTCCAATTATGCATCCACTGCTGGCGCAGCTGTATGAGCAATTAGATCTCGAAATGGAAGGTCTGGTGCAGCTGGCACTGCGCGCTGGTGTACGCACCGGTCAACGCATGGTAATTTTCGAAACAGAGGATGAGGAACCATTCGAGGTTGAAGTGGACGTTCCGGTGTCATGTGTGCTGTTGCGTCGTGATGGGCTGCCCATCACGTTGGTAGGATGGGACTATCTGGAGGAAGTAGTAGCTGATCATCGCTATAAGATCTCAGCGGGCAGCTTCTTTCAGGTCAATACGGACGGCGCCGAAGCACTTGTGCACACCGTGAGCGATATGTTAGCACCTCAGGCACACCAGCATTTGTTGGATCTCTATGCAGGCGTGGGGTTGTTTACTGTGCCACTTTCCATGCGGGTCGCTCACGTTATTGCGGTGGAGGAGAATCTGTCGGCTGTGTTGGATGCTCAAGAGAACCTCCGACGCGCTGGCGCGAGCAACGTGGAGGTGATTCAAGGGGATGTGGCTGAAGTGCTTCGTACCCAGAAAGGCAACGCTGAGCTGGCTATCGCCGATCCGCCGCGCGCAGGATGTGGTGCTGCAGTAATAGAAGGATTAAGGGCTTGGGATGTCGAGCGGCTGGTGTTCGTCGCCTGCGATCCAGCCACTCTGGCACGTGACGCGCGTACACTTGTGGAATGCGGCTACCGCCTGCAAGAAGTGCGGCTGCTGGACCTCTTCCCCCAGACCTACCATATTGAAAGTGTAGCCCTGTTCGTCCGCGGGAGGTAGTTCGTCACGTCACTCGTCAGAGGGGAATTTGATCTGGGGGTAGAACTTGCGTGCACATTCTGGACATAACCCATGCGTAAACTCAGCTTCAGAGTGATCGCGGATGTATACCTCCAGCTGCTGCCAATATCCCTGATCGTCGCGGATCCTCTTGCAGTGCATGCAGATAGGTAGCAGTCCTCGCAGCACCTTAATATGCTCAAGTGAGCGACGCAGCTCGGCAATGAGCCGTTCGCGTTCCCATTCTGATTGTTTGCGTGCGGTAATGTCCTGAAGCATAAGCATACCCGCTACGACATCTCCTCTTGCGTCGCGGATAGGTAGTGTGCGTGCTTCATAAATACGATCATCGCAAGTCAGCTCAAACAGGTGCGACCGACCGGCCAGTGCGGCGCGTTGGTAGGGCTCGATCATTTGATACACTTCTGGTGCGAGTGCCTCTTCCATGGGTCTGTCCTGGGCCATTTTGTGAAACGCGGTGGCGGCCGAGAGTCCAGCACCATCCACGACAGCACACCGTAGTTGACGGTCAAAGAGCACTACAACACTGTCCGGGATGTTTCTTACCAGTGCGCGATAGCGGGCTTCACTGATGCGCAGCTGTTTCTCGGTGCGGTGAAGATAGAGGGCCATTTCGATTGCCACGTCCAGCTGTTGTACGTTGAATGGCTTGCTCACAAAGCCAAATGGACGCGTGCGCTTGGCCAAACGCAGTGTCTCTTCGTCGGAGTACGCCGTCAGATAAACAACCGGAATGTCGAAGCGGTGCACGATGTGCTCAGCGGCGGTGGTACCCAACATTGGCCCCTGTAAGTGAATGTCCATCAGCACCAGATCAGGGCGGAGGTCACCTGTTTGGCGGATGGCTTCTTCGCCAGAAGATGCTAAAGCAAGAGGGAGGTAGCCCAGTACCACGAGCGCTTTGACAACGCTTTCTGCTATTACACGGTCGTCCTCGACCACCAATACGCGTGCTTTGTTCATTTTCTTTTTCCCTTGCTCTCTACCAAGAACATACAATGGGCGCTTGACTTGCGATGTGCACTTGATTTTCCCTCGTCTCTCTGTAAGAGCCTCATTCGCGTATTATGCCACGCCAGCCATTTACTGTATATTATGATGCAATTCTCTTCCAAACGTGAACACGCTTCATATCACGGTACATCCCATGCTCAGGAGCTGATGGATTATCCATAAGCCCCTCTCTGGGGAAGAGGTGTTGTGACGAAAGCTAAGGTGGCGACGGTGATCAGGACGACACGGATACCTGCCGGAAGGATGTAGGGGCCATTGCGATCTGAGGCGAGGCCCAGTTTGCCGCCCAAGCGACGGAGCCAGGAGACCGCATGATACAGCCGGACGCGGGCAATATGGTAGACAAAGAGAGGTGCAACCAGGAGCGGGACGAAAATACGACGTATGTGTTCCAGAATGTGTACCTGGACCTCTCCGACATCCAGACCATCTCCCTGATCAATGCGATGCGTGCGTCCGATGCGTGGACGATAACGCCACCCGTAGTACACGATTTGAGCGTGATGAGTGGAACGGGTGGAAGTATTGGCGGTCAAGATCAGACCGTGGTCCAACGCTGGATCGTGCGCGATCAGGACCCACAATGTCTGGTGTGTGCTGGGCAGATGATCTGGAGCCACCCCAACTGAATGTCTATGTTGCGCACGTGGCGAGCATGAGTGAAAGCCACGCACAGGGTGAGCGGTAAGAGCACGCTGGCAGTCAAATCGTCCAACACCCCGGTTTCCCGGCGCTCCAGCCGCTCGTTGTAGACCCCCACCTGACGGTTATGGCGAGCTCGAAGGATGGACTCGCTGTGAGCCGTTGACAAACGGGCCGAAATATGGTAAAATTACATTAAAGTTACTATATCAAGCGATATCACCCCGCTGACCTATATCCGTCTCTCCTCTACCCGCCAGCGAGGCGCGCTTGAGCCAGGTCGTAATGGAGACTGCCTTCGCTGCTCGGCGTGTTTTGCCATCCCGGGATAGTGTTATTCGAAGGTCGTGTCCCACAGGGTATGTCATGCGCTGCATGTGCTCCTCCCACCGAAGAAGGGCGCAAGAACTGCTCTTGGTTTTAGGGGCCTTTCCGGGTCCTGTGACTCGGCCTCGCAATCCCGAGGTTATGTTTGGAGGGGAAAATGAAAAGCATATATCTCTTTCCGCTGGTTGGCATATTGGCAATCGGACTGATTGTAATCGGGTTCACCGCCGTAGTAGTCGCCGGACCACCTGAGCAGGAGCCGGTCTCGTCTGCGTCCGGTGCTGAGTCATCCTCCGTCCCCCCGGCCTCGCACAGGCCAGAAGGCAACGCCCCAGACGAGAACGGGTACACCGGTGACCCGTATCGACCTGACGTGGGCATTTCTGAGCCGAGTGGCGCTGGGGAGGGCCAGACGGTAGCAGCAGCTTTGCCCGTCAGGCATGCAGCCGAATGGCCGGATGAGAACGGCTACGTGGGACCACCCTACCTCGGCGTCGCAGAGGCAGGCGGACCGAGCGCCACTGGGCCCAGCGAGACATTGCCTCCCGACTGGGATCGGTTCTTCGCCGAACCACAGCCTGATCAGGATGCCTATTACCAGGACCAGAGCGCGCAGGGTGTCAGCGGGCAGTGGTCCTCTTTTTATTATCTCCATGTCGCTGGTTCGGCGTTGCGGCCGCGCGC
>CAKZLO010000001.1 GCA_937127125.1 uncultured Ardenticatenia bacterium | reverse complement strand
TGCGCGTGCACAATTGGCATCAGGTTCAAGTGCCCGTTACCCTGCACCATAAGGCGAGTATTCAGCAGCGTTTGCTGCCAACGTAGGTGATTGACCTCAGGAGCAGCAAAGGGATCGAGAGGATGATCCAAGATCGCCCCTATGCAAGGATTCAGCTCTTCATACAGCTTCAGGATGGCGTACGGATCTGTCTCCAGATCGGGTCGTTTGAGATACAAATAGCCACCCGAATCGAGCAGGATTGGGCAAGTTTTCTCGAGTGCCAACCACTTGTGGATACCATTGGATCGGGCTCTAGCCAACGCCCAACCTTCTGAGAGGAGATCACAAGCGTTCATCAGCACACCAGGCACGCGAAAATCTCTCCAAGGCTGGGGAGTGCCTCCCACTGGATGTCCCAGCCAAAGGATGGGCGTCGTAATCACGAAGCCTTCGAGTTGCAATCGGCCCGTACGTGCCTTGGTGATACGGTCCGTTATCTCAACCTCGAGAGATACTGGTCGGTTGGTCTGCATAGTGCGGAAGAGTCAACCGTGAAGAATTTGGTCCTCAGTCCCCGACCGATAACGGGTTCAACTGGGTCTGATAGTCGTAGGTATCTAGCCCCTCATGACGTTTCAGTAAAGACACCGCCAGATACGTTATTGGCGTCGCGCTTGCCTCGTAAAGGCATTTCATCAACCATTGAGTCACAATGGCACTGGTAAGTTCAACTACCGGCATCGTCCCTGCAAAGGCAAGGCTAAGGAATACTAATGAGTCGAGTCCTTGCCCTACAAGCGTCGAACCGATGGTGCGTGTCCATAGCCACCGCCCTTTGGTGGCAATCTTCATTCTCGCAAGCACATAGGAGTTGGCTATCTCACCGACCAGATATGCTAGGAAAGAAGCAACGAGCAAACGGGGTGTGTAGCCAAGTATACGTTCGTACGCTGCCTGTCCGTCCCAAAATGACGCACCAGGAAGTATCTGCCCACCGAAAATAGCGAGCACCGCGATTAGATTGCAGAAGAAGCCGAGCAAAATAACCCGTCTTGCCTGATGGTAACCATAGACCTCAGTCAAAACATCGCCGCAGATGTAGCTGACAGGAAATACAATGATCGCGGCCGGCACGGTTAGACCGGCGACGGAAACCATCTTCACAGCAATAATGTTCGATACTATCAAGCAAGTGACGAAGACGCTCGTGATAATACTGAACCAGCCAAAGTGTCCAGAAGAGAGAGAATCTTGTGGTAGTCTGCTGGCATCCATGCACGTTTACCTCAGCGATCAGAGAAACGGTTATGCCCTTTCAGGGATTCGCTACAAGAGGCTGCAATATGCAATTAAGAAGTCCAAAGGAACCCTCAATTCTATGTTACCATAACGAATATCTAACGTCAAAACGTAACTAGACCACCCCCGCCTCATCCCGCGTGGTTATCTCGTTCGAAAGTATTCACATTACTAAAAATAGCACAGAAAGCTTCGGAAATCAAGCACGGCGAAATGTGTAGGGATGTAAAAACGGTCCAACAGCTGAACATCGAACGCAAGTTCTCCCAGCGGATTAGAACCGAGCAGGCCCAGCAGGTCGGCCAGGCGATGCGTGCGCGGCGGTGTCCGACCTTAATGGGCCAGCAGTTCTTTGACCGCCTTCTCGGCGCATTGCTGGCAATGGAAACAGGACCTGGTTGTGCAGTCCCTCCCCCATCGCCAGCTTGGCCATGCGCAGGTCCTGAAGGAGTCGAACAACAGGATGCGCTGCGGGTCATAACGCTCGCGCAAGAGCTCCACGTAGCACGCCAAGTCTGCCTCCAGAACCATCCGCCGGCGGGCCACGCACTCGGCCCGGTCATGGTTCACTCCCTTGAGATCGGCACCTGTACTAGTTGCATTGCCACGGCCCGGGAAATAGCAGCCAGCCCAGCCAAATGAACGCACCGGTTGCGATCGTCGCGAATTGGCGCTTCAGTTCCAGCCATTGGCGTTCCACCACGCGACCCAAATGAAGCGTCAGGTGAAGCGACTTATCAGCAGCAATAATCTCATTTGTCTTGAGCGGCAGCCGCCGCAAGGTACCTCCTGCCTTCTTCCGTTATCTCCCATATGCCCCGCGGTGAGTCCGAAGACAACAACCCTTCGTTCACCATGCGATACCGCATCCACTCGGCCCTGCGGCGCCAGCGGGGCTCCTCGGGGTTGGATGGTAACAGCGAAAGGTCATACTGATTGAGCCGGTCCTTCATCTTTTCATACACACTGTCCAGAACATCTCCCCTACCAGCAGTCCCACCTAACTCGACAAGACTTTGCAATATAGGGAGACAATATTCCTCCGTAGGTGTTAGGAGCCCCGCTCCCAGCCGCTCAGCCGTCCTCTTGTCCCTCTCCGGAGGAACAATGGGCGCAAAAACACTGAGCCATCTTTTCGCAAGCTTCTCACCTTGGCTTGAAACGCCTTCATCTGCTCGCCTTTTTTTGCCAGCTCAGCCACAATCTCATACTTGGAATCCTTAAAAGCCTGCTTGCCCTCCTGATTAAGCGCCTCGATAGCTCTGTCGATTTCCTCGAGGACCATGTCGAATGCACTCGCAACCTCATCTTGGTCCATTGGCTCTCCCCCACAGGCAACATTCGCCGGTGCCTTGCACTTTACGTATGGTCAGATCGATCCAACACGTTCCCCTACGACCTGTATGTTTCCCAGGCCGCCTGTCCTCGCCCCCGCGCAGGCGCAACGCTTCATCAGGGGAAAGATATTCCCATCCCGCCTGCGTGGCGTAGCGGAT